>CAVUOT010000006.1:0-791076 GCA_963743185.1 uncultured Chloroflexia bacterium
ATTTGAGCTTCGATTGTCCAGGCCGTCGAGATTCCTGTGGTCAACAAAAAACCCTCTGGGTGATTCATAAGTTGTCTGTGCATCGAGACCAGTGTTGGCCATTTGGCACAGTTATTGTCGAGACGAACGGCATAGAAGGATTTGTTATTTCTCTGGTGAACGAGTCGTAATTGTTGAGCCAGTAGAAGTCATTTTGGTCAACAATCGTGACTTTGCCCTCGGTAGGGCGGATTTTGCGGTAGCGCTGACCGAACTTGCGTTTGCGATAGAAAAGCACGGGCCGACGCGAAAATATGGTCAAACCAATTCGGAGACGTTGATTGTTAAATGAAGTTTCATAATCCTCTCCTCGGAAACTCACCTGCACACTCCCCGAGAACCCGCCCCATTGGTTCCGCAGCAGGCACTGTTTTTAATTGTTCAATGTTCCCAGTTCGATGTTGGGCGTTGGACGTTTAATTCAGTCGTCCTTTTGCCCGCTTGGGACTGCTGCCCCGAAATGCTTGCGCTTCTGCGCTATTACGCCGAGCCCTCCGGCCCAGCGAGTTAGAATTTTACCAAACAACGCCTGTAAGTCAAGGGAAATACAACAATTTTTGAAAAATATGTGTTTGTTTCTATAAGTAATTGTTCGTTAAAGGTTTATGTGATTTAGAAATGCTGATTATGAAAGGATAATAAAAGAAGTAGCCCCCCAATAAGATTGGAGGGCTAAAAAGGCCCTCCTATTCCCGCATCAAGTGCGGACCAACAAACCCCTTGCACTGTAAGGGGGAATCTATCTAAGCATTCCTAAAGAACCGTTTTTATTGCCGGCAATGCCGGAATTACTATTTAGGCAATTTCCTGAGGGGTCGAATTCTCCGCGGTTGTAGGAACATCCATGGGACCTCGAGCGTCTTTGAAAGTTGAACCCTTGCCCTAGAGACTATCAGCCGGCTGGAAGACAGGGGTCGCCGGGCGGCTTTGGCCTTTTGATAAATGCATTGATATCCGAGCAATAAACATAGAGGGAAATCGGGCAGTCGGCGTTTGAGGAGGCGGCGATTTGCTGGGCAGCCCATTGCGCCTTCGCGGCCCAGCATAACAATCGTCTCACCCTCATATTTCAAGTCGCCGTGGACCGTTTTGCCGGTTTTGTCGGGCATAGCATAACCTTTTTCAAGCCCGAATGCCCTTTGGCAGAAGTTAATCTCCTTGTCAACGTTGCGAACGGTAAGGGCAGGGGTTAGCCATGCCATCCCCGTCATACGAGGTGCTCTTTTTGTTTTTGCCGATTCCATTTTCTCGGACTCCTTTATTTTCTTCTATGGCAGCGGCAATAACCGATTAGCAAAGCCGACGCGACTTTCGCTGTTGAGCGGTAATTGCCGCTGCGCCCACTTATCTTCGCTATTTACTATTACCTTTGTCGCTGAACGAAAACGATAGGCAAATTGCTTATTTTGTAATGGGGAAAAACATAGGAAGGTTCGCCGCTCGTGGCCCGTGCCTCTGAAAGCGGGAGCTGGGCCCCAGGTCGAGCTGGGTTTTCGCCTGCGTGCGACGAGGGGCTAAATAGTAAGGAAATTGTGCGAATACTATTTTTTTTCGAAGCAGGGGGTTTGTTTGGTTCTGTCTTTGGCGTTTCCGGTTTGCCGGTGGCTCGCGCGAGGCAGTTACTTCCCTTTCGCCGAAGTCACTGCTGAAATTGCCCTTTATCGTGTCGCCCGCGACTGTGCCCGTGAAGGCAAGTGAAAAATCGGTGCCGCCCGTTTGCTGGTGCGCGTAAACGTCAGCTTGCCGTCCGCGAATTTCAAATTCGAGATAGTATTTTCTCCGCCTCTTGCTGCTTCCCATTTGCCCGCCAGCGTTCCGTCGGCGTTTTGGGTTATAGTCATTTTCTCAACGATTTCTCTGGCCGGTATCATAATATGCATCTGCCACTCGCCGACAATCGGGTCTTTCTCGCCTTTTGTTTCTCCGCGACTTCCTTCAAAAGTAAACTCGCCCCACTGGCCTTTGGCGACGCCTTTGAGTTTTCCGTTTGCAAGAGTGCCTTCGTAAGAGGTTTTCATATCCTGGCCGCCGAAGTTGCTGGTCTGGGTGAATTTCACTTTGTTGGCATCTGCCGTAATATCCGATAGGGTGCTTTCACCCCATTGTGCTGACCATGTGCCGGCGTATTTGCCTTCCGCGTTTTTGGTAATCGTCATAGTTGCGTCCGATGTCATGGCCTCGAATTTGCTTGTGAAGTTCCATTCGCCGGCGATTCCCTCTGCCGCTATCACAACCGATGCCGACAAAATGCTCGCAAGCACCGCACCTGCCAGAATTGTTCTGATTGACTTCATAATCCGCTTCTCCTTAAAAAAAATGGCTTTTTATTGGATTTCCGTGCTAAAGTGAGAATATCCCCGACAGTGGCGTCTGTCCAGTTATTTTACGGGAGCAGGGGGGCCAAATTTATGATTTATGATTTTCTATTTATGATTTAGGGATGCGGAAGCCGCCTACGGCGGGGAAAACATGCCCTACAAATACTAAATACGGATTAAGGATGCCAAAGGTGAAGGATTTTAACAGATTCCTCGACTTCGCTCGGAATGACACTGCGCGGCGGCTAAACCACGCCTACGGCGGGCAAGCTTCGCTACGAAAAAAACTTAAAATTTTGGCAATTCAGCGTTTGACATATCGGCGAAATTCATTAAAATAAAGGGCTTTGAATGATTCTATGGAGTTTGTATGAAGACGTTTTTGATGAAAACTGCGGATGTTAAGCGTAAATGGTGGCTTGTTGATGCCGACGGGCTGGTCTTGGTCGAATGGCGACCAGGTTGGCCCGGATACTGATGGGCAAGCACACGCCGACATATACGCCATACGTTGACGGTGGCGACTGTGTAGTCGTCGTAAACGCCGAAAAGGTTCGCGTTACCGGCAAAAAGGCCGAGCAGTGCGAATACGATTATTACACGCATTATCCCGGTGGACACAGGTACACCTCTTTTTCTAATATGTTTGCCGCGAAGCCGGAAAAGGTGATTGAGATGGCGGTGAAAAGGATGCTGCCGAAGAACAAGCTTGGCAGGCACATGATTCTTCGGCTGAAGGTGGTCCGCGGGCCGGAGCATGATTTTAAAGCGCAGAAACCGGAAGAATTAAAGATGGCTGCCGCGAAAAGTTAGCGATTCGCTTCGCGGCACGAGATAACTGTTTTCGGAAAGATAGCAGGATATGGCAAAGACAGAAGGGCAACGTCTCTGCACCTCAAGGAAATCGTCAATAACCAGATTTATAGAATCCGTTCGCGCAACATTACGCTTCTTCTCATTGTGATGCTCGTCGAAGCTATCGTCATTCTCACGCCACAACCTACCTCCGCCCTCGGTGCTGAGCTGGTAGCTCTTAATTTGTGCGGGCTGTGGCCGCCAATGAGTCTTACCTACCAGGTGTTCTTTAGGAACGGGAAGATCGGCAAACGTGAGGGCTTCTCGATCTATCGCGCGATCAACATCCAGGTGAGTTATCTGCTCGGCATCGCTGGTGGGGCGGTCCTCGTCAAACAGTCAAATTGGGGTATGTATTTGGTGACCGTCTCCTACGCAAGTTTGCTCGTTTCAGCAATTTGGAACGCGTGGCTGATCATGTTGGGCGTCGGACAAGCCGAAAAAGCGAAAAATTAATAGCGGCGCGAAAGGCGGAAAACAATCACGGTTTAGTAATTTAGCGTCCGCACCGACCTTTGTCCGCTCTTAGCCCAGTAGCGACCAAAATAGTTCGTCGCCGCGAACGCAGCGAAGTGCCATAAGCCGACACTCCAGGATGTGCGAACCACATCTGTTGGTAAAAGTCGCGCACGTATTCCAGCGGGATGCCACACTTTTCCGCGAATACGTAGGTTTCGCCGATTAGCTCGATGGTCGAGACGACGTTGTAATTGACCGCGAGCTTCATGCAACTGGCGACACTCGGCCGTTCCGAGATCACGATAACCTGTTTGGAATACGCCATGCAGAGTGACGTCACTTTCTCGATGGCGACCGGGTCTCCGGCAAGGTATGAGACAAGCTGTCCGGTTGCCGCCGCCTGGGAAGGCCCGCATGCGCGCCGCGCGAGAGCGCAACCGCATCATCTGGCCCTACGCCGCTGCCCGCCAAGCCAGCCGTGCGGTTTCCGCAACTTCGTGCACGCGGTCAGTCGTCCAGCCATTGATTTTGCGCCAGCCATAGCACCACGCGGCCATACCGTAGGCCGAGGCGAAATTGGGATCGATTTCGATGGCCTTATAGAACAACCGTAGCGCCTCGGCGATGGCTTCCTTGTCGCGCTGATAATAGCTCGCCATGCCGCGCAGAAAGTAATCATAGGCATCGAGATTCTCGGTCGGCTTGCGTTTGGCACGCTCGATCTCGGCTTGTTCCAGTTGCGGCGCGATTGCTCCTATGACGCTAGCGGTAACCTGGTCTTGCAAATAAAAGATATCTTCGAGCGCGCCTTCGAAGCGGTCGCCCCAGAGATGCGCACCGGTCGAGGCATCGATAAGCTGCGCAGTCATCCGCACGCGGTTCGCGGCCTTGCGCACGCTACCTTCAAGCACGTAGCGGACACGGAGTTCGCGACCCACTTGTTTCACGTTAGCGGCGCGGCTCTTGTAGGTAAAGCTCGAATTGCGTCCAATAACGAACGACCGAGCGCATGCGCGAAAGTGCGGTGATGATGTCCTCTACGACGCCGTCGGCGAAGTATTCTTGCTCCGGATCGCCGCTCAAGTTCTGGAACGGCAAGACCGCGATCGACGGTTTGTCGGGAAGCGGCGGCGCCTGTTTCGGATCGTCGTGCCCAACCGGCGACGGCGATTTTGCGCCGGTCGGCGACCGCACTTCGCTGACGTCGCCGACAAAACGGAAGCCCTTGCGGGCAATCGTGCGGACCAGGCCCTGCTCTTCGCCGCTGTCGCCGACCGCCTTGCGCACCGCATTGATGTGACTGGTCAACGTCGATTTCGGAGACGATCCGCCCACCCCAGACGCTCTCGATAAGATCGTCCTTGCTGATCACGCGCTCGCGGTTCTTCACCAAGTAGACCAGCAGATCGAAGACCGGAAGGCGAATAAAGCATCGAGCCGGCCATGTCTGCATTCACAGAGATGGCCGGTTTTCTACACTTACATACGGAGACAAGGTCCGCTATGGGACGAAGTCGGTCAGTTCCTTCCGCGTAGTATCTCGCGCGAAAAAAAGAAACAGCGGCGCGAGCAGGAAGAAGGAAACGGCCAGCAGCGGTAGCCCTGCCGCAATTGAATGGGAATTGGCAATCCAACCCAATATGGCGGGCGCCGTCGCGCCGGCCGCGGTGCCGAAGGTGTAAGCGGCACCCACTGCGGTCCCCCGAATTTGTGTCGGAAACAGTTCCGTCGTGTAACCGAGCCCGGCACCGAAGCTCCCCAGAATCAGGACGTTCACGCCGAGGCCGGCCCAGAACAGGCTTATGGGATCGTTTAAATGGCCGATTGAAAACAGGATGGCGGAGGCCGGAACAGCAAGGGCCGGGATAAGAAATCGCCGTCCGAGCTGGTCGCTCAGCCAGCCGAAAAGCCAATAGGCGAAGATCGCCACGAACATCCAGATCGAAAGATATTCCAGCGTGATCTGGAAGCCGAGTTTTTTCTCGACCGCCAGGAACTGCGGCATCCAAGCGGACCAGCCGATCCAGGTGAAGAGATAAAAGAAATACACCAAGGACGCGATCAGCATATCGCGCGGGTATTTGCGCACAGGTGACCAGATGTCGAAGCGCCGTTTTATTCCCTCGCGCACCATCGCGGCGGATACGTGCTCGAAGCGCGGGCTCTCACTGATGCCGGTTCGAATCCAGAGCACCAGCAGCGCCGGGATGACGCCGAGCCAGTAAAGCATCCGCCATCCCCATAGCGGAATGATGAAGTATGCCGCAACCGAACACAGCATGTAGCCAAACGGAAAGCCGCCGTTGAGGATGCTCAAGGCGCTGGCGCGCCATTTGGTCGGTGCCGTTTCGGTGACCATGACCATGCCGACTGGGAGTTCGCCGGAGAGCGCGACGCGGTTGAGCGAGGTCAGCACGAGCAGGCTGACCCAACCGGTGGCAAAGCCGGTCAGCCCGGAAAACAGCGAATAACCTAAAATCGAGATGATGAGTACCGGCTTGCGGCCGTACAGATCCGCTAGCGCCGGGAATACAAAAATGCCGATGAGGCCGACCCAGCGGCCGATCGTCGTCACGCTCCCTATGGTCGAGGGGGAAATACCCCATTCCTTGATCAAGATCGGCGTGACGATCTGCATGATCGTCTGCTCGTAGACGTCGAATACCCAGCCAAGAACGCAAATCGCCAATACGGTGACGCTCTCTTTACTCCATCCGGCCGGGATGGTTCGTGCGTCGGCTGCTGCGGTATTTGCCACGCTTGGTCCTTTCTGCGCGCCGCGACAGGCTAGCTGAGCAGTCGTTTAAGTTCGCTGCGCTGAATCTTACCCAAGGCGGTTTTCGGCAGCGTTTCAACCAGAAAAACTCGCGTTACCGGAAGATTACGTTCGGCACACCACTCGATGATGTGCTGCTCGCTCAACGGCGCGCGCGGCACGATCGCGACGCAAATTTCCTCAATGCCGCTTGTGCCCATGGAGCCGAAGGCGCCGGCTTCCGCAATCGTCGGATGGCCCAGCAGGATTTCCTCGATGACGTCGGGCGCGAGCTTGAGCCCGCCGGCATTGATCACTTCCGATGTCCGCCCGGCCAGAATGAGCAGGCCGTCCGGCGTCAGGCGCCCGCGGTCGCCAGGATAGAACCAGCCGTCGCTGAACTCGGAGGCGGCACCCGGCGGATAGGGTTGCGCCTGCCAGCTGGCGCGAATGCGTACGATCCCCTCGGTGCCGGAGGGAAGCCTTTCATGATTTTCGCCGACGACTTCCACTTGGGCGCCCGGCACGACATAGCCGGTGGCGCCTTCGATCTCTGTCAATTGGTCGGCCATGGCATAGGCGGTCGATCCTGCTTCGCTCGAGCCGTATTGATTGACGATCGAATTGCATATTTTGGCGCGCGCTTCGAGCAGCAATGCGCGTGACATCAATCCGCCGGCGGTCATGACGGCGCGCAATGACGGGCACGGGATCGGCGCCTGCGTCTGAGCCCGGACAAGTTCGCGCAGCTGTTGGGTCGACGCGACGAGGGCGTCGGCGCCATAGACGGCGATCATCTGTAGGCAATCGCGCGGGGTTACTGCACGAAGCATGGTTCGGCCCGCGGCCAAAGCGTGCGCCGCCATCGTAAATCCCCAACTGCTGGTCAGGCCGGGCAGAATCAGAATGCGATCCCAGCTTCCTAGACCGATGGCGGTGTAGAAGTTCGCGACCCATTCGTGAAATGCTTTGACGGTCAGCGAGAGCGCTTTCGGCCGGCCGGTGGTGCCGGAGGACAGGTCGACGCGGCAGATGCTTTGATCGCTTTCGAATCCGGCTGCCGGAACGGACATGATCGGCCGGCGCTCGCCGGCAAACCACTCGTCGTCGACCATGATTTGTCGCTTCCCGGCAATCAGCGATTCCGGAGCGCTTTGCAGGAAAATATCGACCGGAAGTCTCAACGGAACGATGTCGGCGACTTTGGCGACCGACATGACCGGATGGCCGAGGCGAAACAGCGCGGCGGCAACGATCATGTGCCGGATCGGGCTTTCGATCGCGATACAAACGAGTTCGTGCGGCGAAAGACAAAGCCCGCGAATGCGCTCTTCCACGCGCAGGATGCCTTGCGCCATCATGACATATGTCACGACGCGATCGGCCAGGATGATGGCCGGCTTTTCGGGCCGCGTGAGTGCGTGATGGAGAATGAAGTCGGCGAAGGTCCGGGGTGCGGTACTCACGCGGATTCCCGTCCTCCGCCGCCGATTCTAGAAACGGTAGTTGATGCCGACGCGCACGATCGATTCCGAATCTTGAGAAGCTGAAAATGTAGGGGTGCCGCCGCCAACGCTACGGTCTTGTCGGGAAATTTGACGTAAAGATATTCCGCCTTGGCAGACCAATGCATGTCAAAGGCATATTCGAGGCCGCCACCGACCGTCCAGCCGGTCGCCGAACTGCCCCGATTGACGGTGAAAGGAAATGTCGAACAATTCGTTTTTAAGGCTGGCAAAGGCCACGCCGCCGGTCACGTAGGGAAGGAACCGGTCGAACGCCAAACCGACGCGCCCGCGCACCGTGCCCAGCGCCGACAAACGGCTGTTGTGCGTGTTGATCGGGTCGATCGCGACGCTCTTGCTGACGGAGGCAAAGTCGATATCGCCCTCAACGACCGAGCACAACATTTGAGAATTGCCAATTGTAGCCGGCCTGCACGCCGCCGATGACGCCTGAGCTCGTCGTGCTGTCATTGGCGAATAAAAAGCCAAAAGTGTCGACTTGGCTTACCGAACTTTTAGACCAAATCAAGCCGACGTTCGCGCCGACATAAAAACCTGACCAATTAAAGGGCGGCGCTACAACCGGTGCGGCCTTTACCGGCATTCTAGCCGGAAGGTCGGAGGCGCTTGCCACACCAAACGGGAACGCCGCAATAGCTGCGCTCGCCAAAAACAGGCCTTTAATCTTCATCTCATCGCCCTCGATATTACTTAGTTATTCTAGCAAACTATGACATCGTATACTGTGATAAATCTGCAACATAGGTATTATTTTATATAGAAAAAGAACCGCGACTTGCGCCGTTCACCGATCGAACGCAACCAGGCGTTAAATCTCTGGTCCGGTCCGGGTGAGAGTTGGTAATCGGCATTCCACCGCGCGATCGTCTTTGCAGGAAAGGCGGACGCGGTGTGGGCCGCGAACAGCGCCGACAACGGCCGCCTCGATGTTTATGGTACACCTCAGGAGCTAACGCGAGACGAGCGTCTGCGGCATCTCTTGATATTGGCCGCGACGCACGTTCTTTTTCATTTTCGAACGTGGGCTTTATGAATTTCACGCTTGTTACCGAATGCGCCACAGGCAAATGAGACACTGTCAAAGGATGGAACTTGTGCGCGCCTATTCGGTGCGGCGGCATGTCCGCTTCGGGTCATGTGTGGACGGCGCCCACGGGTCGAGGGATTCTTTTGGCTTTTTGCTTGCGGTCGGGTCAAAGTCATGTGTCCGGCCTGTTTGTGCGGCGCTCATAGCCGCTAGCCCTGATGTGATCCGCAGATCGGGTCCCTATCATTCGCTCGGGCTCAAGAGCGCTTGACCCATTGGCGGGTTCTCCCTATCCCCGGTTCAACCGGTTCGCATCAAACCATCATCACCCTCGACTTTCCTGTTCGTTATCTCGCCGTTCCCGATCGTGACCCGCCTATGTCTTGCTCGCCAACCGGCCAGCCTTATGAAGCAACCGCTATTTTCCCCTCGTGCTTCGAATTCAAGAATGCGGCGATAGAGCGCCTCGAGGCGCGCCCCCATCCCCTCGAGCGAGAATTCTTTGATAGCGAGCGCGCGCGCCGCGAGAGATTTCTCCAACAGTCCAACCCCATCCCGCATAAGCCTTTCGAGGCCGGCGGCGATATCCTGAGGCGTCGTATCAACGACAACCCCGGCGCCTGCCCTTTCGACTTGGTCAGATAGCGCCACTCTGCGCGACACAAGACATGGAAGCCCAGCAGCCAAAGCCTCCGCTACCGCGATGCCGAAATTTTCCGAATAAGACGGCAGCACGAAAGCCGATGCCCCCGCAAAGACTTCTCTTTTTTTTTCGCCTTCTACGTACCCAATCCAACGAACATATTCAGCAATCCTAAGCAAACGAGCGAACGACTGCAGCCTTGCGATGTATCCAGGGTCACCGTCGCCGGCGATGGTTAAATTTACTTTTAACTGTTTCATCCGGACCAACTGAATAGCTTTCAGCAGACCTTCAAGGTTCTTTTTTGGGTCGATGCGCGAAAGGAACAAAAGCTCAAACGCGCCGCTTTGATCCATTTTACGTCGGGTATTTTTCGGCGCGCCACCAAAATCAATCCCGAGCGGGATCAATACGCTTTGGCACGTTAATCCCAACGCCTCGGCTTCGAGCTGCTCTATTCTACTCGTAAAATGAATGGCATCCGCCGATTCAATTAGTCGCCGTTCAATGAGCGCAAACGAAACTCGTTTTAGCGTCGGGTGATGTTTGGTCATTCCGTAAGGGGCGAGAACGCCGAGCGGCCGCACGACATAGGGCACGCCCGCTTGCCGCGCAATGAATGCCGCCGCTACTGGGGCAAATGAAAACAGCGCATGAACGTGAACGACATCAAACTTCTTGACGTTTCTTCTCAACCACTGACCAAGGCCAATCGAAACCTTAAAGAAGACCGTGGTTCTGGGATAATACCATCGCGTTGCATATGGCGTTACGATCGGCGAGCCGCACTGCACCGGCAATGTTCGGTCGTCGCCATCATCATTGGTCGTAACAGTCGTGACTTCGATGCCGCGCCCCGCCAGCGCACGTTCGATATTGACCATGGCGCGGCTTGGTCCACCATGGACGACGGAAACGGACGGAATGACGTGGAGTACCTTCATGTAGCTGCAGCCATATACGCAATACGTCTGCCGACTATCCGATGGAATAGGCCCGAGAGCCATCAAATAAGTCGAAATCCTAAGACTGGGCTCGCAATCGGATCAGCAGAATGCACGACGGGCATTGTGGCGGCAAGTTGCGAGCCGACGCCCGCCAGGGGTCGTGTCGCGTCGTCCAACCTTTCATGGCCGGAGAAATGTCCGATTTTGCGCCCCAACCAACGGAAGTCCCTAAGGCAGTAGTATTGAATTTTCCGGTATTACGACGCAAACGCCACAAGCTGGCTAACCGCCGCACCAAAACGGTGAATAGGTCAGCCGTCTTGCGGATCTGCCGATGAAGCGAAAGCCGTCAGTGGATTTCAGCGGCTATTGGCAAAGGAATGTGGGGGATCACGTCTAACAAATGGAATCGCGGCAAAAAGCTACGAGATTTTTATTGGCCGCAAAGAGTACTACTTTGCGCTATGGATGCATTCTTACGCTTTATGACGTCGGACACGACGCTTTTCGGATTCGACATTCATAACTGGATTGTCGCTCTCGCCGGATTCGTCGTGATTTGGGGAGTTGTTCTCGTTAAAGACCTATGACCCTTCTGCGCCTGGGAGTACTGGCCCCTTTCGACCCCTTAGTGATCGAGGTGGTCCCTTTGAATTCAGGAGTGGTCCCTTTAAGGCTATGTGCTATATTTTTAGGCGTGCTGGGCGTTGATTTGGTTTGGCCCTTTTCAGCGTGAACGCATGCGAAGCCCTGGCCGCAAGGTCGGGGCTTCTGCCATTAATGAGGTCGCCTCAGTATTGTGAGTAGCCCGTTTTGCATTTTCGGATTTCAGTCACAAGTGGCCAATACCCGTCTGGGAGCCGCCACATAGTCACACTAAGGTGCGCTCCGACGACAGCCACCCATAACATCGCTCTTTCGCTTGCCCTCCCACACCAGTTTGCCCCGCGATTCCTGTTTGCCGAGGGCATTGACCAGCTTCATGCCGAAGGCGCGGCCTAGCACCTTGTCGCCCGCTGGCAGATTCGGCCTTCATAAATTCCTCCACTAATTCCTTGGTGGTCATCGGGTCGTTTGCGGGAAGTACCGAGCCGGCGATCGCATCGCGCTTCCTGCGCGGCATCGTGACCGTGCGTATTTCGGGCATTGCCTCGATCATTACATTGACATAGCTTTTAGGGGCGTGGTCGTCTCCCATGCTTCCACGGCGGGAAATTGGCTCCGGTATCTTCTGCTATCGGGGCCAATTTCTTTTCTGCGATGCAAATATAAGGCGAGCTGCGGGAGACCTTGCAATTCGAAACCCCCGCAGAGAGATTTAACGCTTGTGTTGCGTCGATCGGTTGAGCCGGCTCTCCAATAACGACTAGGAATGTTGCAGCGCCGCGAATGACGCGAAGCGCCAATCGCGACCAACAGGGCATGCGGGAAGTGCGCCTCGCGGCAGTCTCTCCGAGCGGCTCTTGTGGCGAATAATTCCGCCCTTTGCGATCATTGGCGCGACTTGGGGAGTGTTGACTTTCCAGTCGGGTCCAGCCGACGTAACCGGTCAGTTCCAATCGGGACGTACTTGCATTCACACGGATCACAGGTGCACTGGGCAAGCGGCAGATGGGGTACCGTGTTGCCTGAGTACATGGTGCCGAACTGTTCAACTACCGCAGAGCATACGTTCCGCCCCGGCAGAATACGGACGCCGCGCAATAGCCCAACTCTATGCGCATTCCTAAGACCACGTAACGCGCGGGCGATTTGATACGGGGACTTGTGCATCGGGGCACTAATACCAGTCGCTCCCGGCAGTCGCCTTCAGACAATCAAATTCAGCCTAACCGTTAGCCCTAATGCACCGCGCGCCTATTAGGTGCCGTAATGGGCCCTGCTCTGAGTGAGCAGTTGATGTGGCTGTCCCCCGATAGATGATGAAACGGGGTCACGACGTGAGTCGGCCCCAAGCATCTGGAGACGGAGGACAGCCATGGGTAGGATCTCATGCCTGAAAGTGAAGGCATGAGCTGAGGTTTTCGCGAGCTGTATGCGTGGCTCGACGAGCAAGACTTTCTCATCGCTAAGGCGGAACCGCGGGAGCCGCTCACCGTTATGCGTATGTCGCTGAGATTTTAGCGGCTGCTGACGGCCGACAGGGCTGAATAAGGCAACCAGGCCTTAGACTTCAAGAGCACCTCCTTTGGTCGAGCGAGTCGCGACCTCGCAGCTGCGCCGAATTGCGCGCGATCGGCCAGCGTGTCCGCGAGTACGGCGATGCGATGCTCAAGATGGCTGAACGCGTCGCCATTGCCGCGCGAGGTTTGCTCGATCTTGTCGTGCAGCGATTCCAACATCGCTTCAAGCCGCGTCGGCACTCCGTCGTGGCTTTGCGTGCGCTCGGCCAGCACGTCCGAGAGCATGGAAATGCGGTGTTCGAGATGGCTGAACGCCTGGCCGCCGGTTCCGGCGCCGGCCATGGATTCGATCTTATCGCCCAGCGCCTGCACCTCGGCGGCAAGTCTGCCCACCGTCTCGTCGGAGGCGATATGGTTGGTCATTTCGCGCAGCGTGACGATATGGCTTTCGAGCTGCGCCAGGGTCGCGGGGTCATTCTGGCCGACAATGAGATCGATCTTGTGCGCGACGCCGGCTATTGCGGCGTTGAAGCCGACCAAATTTTCCGCCGGCATCAGTCCGTGTAACGCGTCGCGTACTTCGGCAAGTCCCTGTTCGATGCCGCCGAGCGCGGCGGAGTTGATGCCGGCATGGCGGCCTTCGGCGATGCGCCGGTCGAGGTCGTAGATCTGCCTTTCGATGGCTTCGAGGGCGCGGCGTGGCATCGCCTCGCTGAGCATGCGGCCGACGTCGCTGAGCTCGTCGCGCAAGTCATGGATCGCCAGCTCGATATCCGGTTTGCGCAGCGGCTCGATCTGGGCGGTAATTTGGCGCAGTTGGCCTTCCAGGCCTGACAGGTCCGGCGCCGGCGGGACGGCGGTGAAGCACTCTGGCGGCTGTTGCCGAGATCCCGGCGCGGCCCTACCGTTCAGTACGCGTTGGCGCGCCACGATCTCGGCGACGGCGCGCTCGAAACTTGGCGGCAGGCGCACACTCGGCATTTCCTGACGCGGCGGCGGAGGCGCCGGTTCGCTGGCGAATAGAGCATCGGCCTCTCCGCGGCTGCGTTTTGGCGCGTAGGCTGCGGGCCCCGTGCGCGTGAGCTGCTCGAGGCGCTGCACCGGTCCGTCAAATTGTTGGTTTGCTGCAGCGATTTCGTTGCCCCGAAGTTCATTATCGGCAGGCGATTGCACGCCTGCGGCTGCTTGTGTGATCATGGAGTTGAGCCATTCTTCCAGCGAAATGGCCGCGCTACTCGCCAATTGTTCGGCGGTTTCGCGCCTCTCCGGCCGAATTTCTTTGAGGTTCCTCAGGACGCCAAATTTCATGCTCGCACCCACGGTTGAAGGCGGAGGTGAATGAGCTCAGGGCCACGCCGCGGAACCAAGACGTATTAACAACGAATGGATAACGGCTCGGTCCGCAGTCCTTTCCCAGGCTTTTTGCTGGATACGGTAAATAAAGGGTTAACGATTTGGCCGAAATGCTGGAGTTTGCCTGCGCGCAGCCAATGTCCGCTCCAGGTCAGTGACGGCCTAGCTGACCGAGGCCGGCACCCTCGTTTGTCCTCTGTGCACGCAATAGCGAACTCACTTTTGCAATGCAGCGAAAGACGCGAAGTGCCAGTACCCGACATTGATGTCGGATGGCATCACTAAGCCATCAAAAACAAAACCTTGACCGCAAACCTGGCGTCGTCGCAGGCTCCATGCGTGTATTTTGGGAGGATGGACCAATGCGTCTGATGGGTTTTGTCATGATCTTGTCGGGCGTTCTTGCGCTCGGGGGATGCGACCAGTTTAAGGGCCCAAAGGGTGACGGTGGCGCGCAAGGTGTCGCTGGTCCTGCTGGATCGAAAGGCGATCGGGGACCGGAAGGCCCGCAAGGCCCAAAGGGTGATGCTGGCGCGCAAGGTGTCGCCGGTCCTGCTGGACCCAAAGGAGATCGGGGACCGGAAGGCCCGCAAGGCCCAAAGGGTGATGCTGGCGCGCCAGCACAGGCTTCTTTCCGAGTTGTAACGGGCGATAGCAGCGGCGTTGTTGCCTGCTCAGACAACGAGGTTCTGGTTTCGTTGATATGCGCGAACGGTTCTCCAGTCGGAGCGAAATGCTCGGCTTCTGGTCAAGCGACTGGTTTGTGCGTGCGAAAATAATGCCATCGTCGCCATTCCCATCTCAGCCGGCCGTGAAGTGGTTCAACCCGACCAAAGGATACGGATTTATTCAACCGGCGAGCGGGGGTGGGAAGGACGTTTTCGTTCACATCTCAGCCGTTGAAATGGCCGGCTTGAGCACCCTCAATGAGGGGCAGACTGTTGAGTACGAAGAAGTACCCAAAGGTGCAGCAGTGCTTGCGCCTCCGCTACGCGGTCGCAGATTGCCCACGCGTTTGCCTTAATATCTGTCATTGCATCCATCGCACCTTGAAATCCGTCATCGTTTCCTCGCTGTTTTAGCGCGAGGCTTTTGGGTGCCGCCGAACTCGGCTGCAAATGCATTTGCCACTGCAGGACGGGTAAAATACCAGCGTAAGTAATCGCGGCCCCCATCGCGGCGGCCGAGCCCTATACATGCTTGGATGCCTCTCGCACGATGGAATTGGTGCATGGCATCCAACTGCACACCGAGGCCGCGAGGCGGCACGGCAATCTCCACGACATGCAGGAAATTCCCGTTCGATAGCCTTTTGGCTCGTGCGGCCTTTGTAGCGGGTCATGTCAGAAAGTAGCGCCCAAGTCCGGCGTCCTCGCCACCGTTAACGCGCTGATCGTCACTGTGCGGCTTCCGCCATGTCGTAGACCATGTTCCGGGCGCCGGCCGCTGCCTCCTTCGCCGACTGCGCCTTCAAAACCTTGTTAGCGCGCGGGTGCTTCATTCTCTCCAGGGAGCTTATGGCGACGTTGATATCCGAACATCGGCCCACGAGCGACCGCAGGGTGTTGAGATCGGCAATCACGCCGTCGATCGCACCATGTGACATTTGGTCGAGACGATCGTGATTGAGCGCCGCGTAGATCTGTTCGGCTAGGGCGACAGCTCGGCCTCTGTCCGTCATCGTCCGGGTCCTGTCGCCACTATGATCGTCATAGCCGTAAACCTCGCGCGAGCTGGTAGGCTGTGGTGAGCCTCAGGTCGTAATGGGCCTGAAGGGCGGCCACAGCCTCGGCTTGGTATGTCAGAAGATAAGCGCCAGCCCTTAAGGGAGGGTGAAAACGAGCCGCGCTCACGCCGGCGCGCACGACCAGGACCAACTGGCGAGCCTGAGCCCCAAAAGAGGCCAAGGCCTGGGTTTGCCACTCGCTTCAAAAAGCCAAAAATTCCAGCGGATCTATACGGGTTGAGGCCTCGTGCCGCCTTAGCCACTTCGAGAATGTCTCGGCTGTAGCGCCGCTGGATGTCCACAGACTACCCATTCAGTCTCGCCCCCCTTCCCGAATCGCTGTTCTAATAGCAATTCGATGTCATCCATTGACGTGATTCGCAGTAACCTAAAAGTTTTATAGGTTCGAGATCAGGCGACTATTTGATTTCAAATCGGCCGCGGTGGACGTTTGCCATGTCGGATAAAGACAGCAATAAAAACGTAGCCAGCGCGCTTTTAAGCTGCGGACTTAATCAATATTCTTTCTTTTCGATCGTGGGCAAGTTCACAGCAGAATACGCACAAGCGGAATCCGCAGCGCGTATGTTCGCGCGTTCCCTTTCTGGAATGCCAATTGCTAAAGCAAAAATAATCTTTGATGGCATGAGATTAGGAGACGTCGCAGAACGGATCCGCGGCCTAATGCGTTACGAAAATGTGGAGAGCGGAAAGTACGACGACATAGACGCATGTCTAACTCAATTGGATAAGATTGCCACTCAGCGCAACAACCTGGTTCATTGCTGTTTAGTTTACGCCGACAAGGCACGGGCCACAATTCCCCAAACTGCAACGAGAATAGAAGGCATCGAAGTAGATAAAATCGGTTTTGAGTATTTTGAAATAATGACCTTGGACTGCCTGGCAATTACCGCGCGCATCAAATCGGTCACCAACGGCAAATTAATGGAAATGTTTTCCCGTGAATTGCTTGAGTTAATCTATTTGCCCTGGCGCTATATTCCAACACCTCAAACGCAAAAGAAAAAGTCCGCGTGAGTTCTTCGAGGGCGGTAGCGAATCGATGGTGTGATGGCACAAATGGATTGTCCTGGCCGCCAGATCGAGCGCATCGGGTCGCACGCAACAGGAAGCCCGAGCGATAATCCGGGCTTCGAAGAACGCTGAACCTTGGAACGAGTCGGCTCTACCCTCTCAAACGCTTCTTTGGGTTGAACGGTGCCATTTTCGGCCATCGCGCGAAACGCCTGCCTAACATCTAGCTCGGAGGAACTGGCCGACTTTGCAATTTTTGATTTGGTTGCAATCTTCATTTTGATTGCAGTCTTGGCTTTGGCTTTTGACTGCAACATGGCACTTACCCTTTAGGACGTTTCCTGCTGAGCAATTCAGGATGCGACGCCCTGCGCGCTGGTCGGATGTGTCTTAAATCGCAACCGGCGGCGCCCTTTTGGAGCACCTATGCGTTAGCCAGCAATCGGGCGAAACGCCGGCCACATTACAGCGACGACCGGGGCTAGCGCCATGGTCACCTTCTGGCTAAGCGATTTCTGCGATGATCGTGGCGGGCAGAGGCATAACTATTTGGCCCGCACGCGGCAGCCGTCGTACCGACCTGCACGTGACCGTAATCGCTTTGGCACCACCGACCACCTTCAAACAGCCCGTGACGCTCAGCAATCGCCGCGATTGCCCAGCGTCCAGGGAGGTGACAGCGCGCGTCAACTCGACCGCGCGCGACCTGACAAATGTCCAAAGCCTTGCCACATGGGTGAAGCGAATAGCTCGCGCATCGACCATGCCGATAGCCGCCCATAAACCGAATGGTCGCCCCGTGGCTTTCTAATTCATTGACGTAACCCTGAAATGCCGCCGCATATCTTGATGACACGCGCGCAGTAGCGCCGGTCTTTCCAGACCGGACAATGCCTGTCGCCGGATTTCCGTTTGCGTCGACGGGACGATGCAGGTTGTGGTGATGATAATTATGATAGCGTGGCGCGCGCTTTGCTCCCGAGGGATTTGAAAAAGCGACGAGCAGGCATGTGGCAATGGGCGCCATGGCTTTGCGTGTCATGGTGTTTCTCCATTTTGCTACGCACTTCGCGCTCGAGTACACAATCCGAGGGCGGCATTTAAAATGCTCAGGAATTTGCAATAAAATTACCCGAATTACAACTAATTATAGCACTCTCATGAACCTTCGAGTGATCATTAAGCCCAAATGTGTTTGATCGCACACTCCGAAAGCGACCCTTCGTGCCGCAAGGCGACATGCCGCCTTGGTCCGCGCCACGATCACATCGCACTGTTCGAGGCACGCAACCGGCGTGCCAATGGCAACTTTAGGAGGGCACAGCTTACCCAGGGATTCTCTGCTCGTTCGCATGGCGTTCAAGGAGAAACGAGGTTGCCGGCTTTGTAGGGTCGAGTCTCGCGAATTGCTCCCGGGCCTTATAGCTCATGCCCAAAACCGTTTGGATCACGTCCTCGGGCGGTACGTCATCCAGATCGAAACCGTTTGCAGTCCATGCTGCCGTAGCTTGAGCATATGCTTGCGGCCCATCCATCCCGCTGCCAACAAGATGCTTATAAACCCGATCAATCCAGGCGGCGCCCCAGGCGGAATCTTCAGGAACTCCCTCAGCCACCATGTGAAGGTACTCGTTGCTTTCGTTGATTCCCTTGCTCACCTCAACCTCCGCTATTTCAGATACCCATGCTTACACAGATAATCAGTCCATAGTTTCTCGACTAAAGACGAGACGTGAGCAAGTGATGGTCGTCAGCCGCAGCCTTCAATGTGGTGGCAAGCCGCAGATTGAGCGCCAATCTCTTGTTAATCTGATATTATTCCTATTCAAGCTGACCCACTACCTACATTTGCGACGAACATTTACCGGCTATCGACGCCTGGCTATTTTAGACTGTGGTTTGCCGAGCTTGAATTGCGGCACCCATTTGCGAGCCTGTCAAAAAACTATTGTAATGCGGTGCAATTCTTGCATGACGTCAAAGCGCTTTGGGAACGACCCGGACGCAAAGGAGCGCCCGAACGATCATGCGGATCCAAGCCCCGATTTCGGCAACAGAGCCGGGACCAGTAGTCTCGCGAATTTGGTGCGCAATCTTCATAGCCGTAGGATTGGGCCTCTCCCTGGCTTGGATTTCGCTTCTGGGATATTGGCTTACGCGCCTATCGGGGTTCGCAATCTAAAGTGACCGATTAATTCGAAAAAACGGCTCCCAAAGACCGTGTTTTATTTACCTCACTGATTCCATTGAAATATCCGCACGTGGCATGATTCCTCACAATCATTGACACGAATGAACGCAATGCGGTCCAAATCACGTCAAAGTTCCCTAGAAGGCTGGGGCACCGAAATATTTCTATCGAGGTGCGGTCATGCATCACTTCGTATTGGGAATTTTTATTGCAATTGCGCCGTCTGTTTTGGGCACTGCTTGGATGTTGTGGCGAGCTAGCGGAGTTGCAAAGACGCCGCACAACGATCAAGAGCGCTATCGGTGAGAGCTGGGCTGCTCACACTAGGTCGAGCAAGCGCAGCGGAAGCCAGACGAGCAGGCATATCCAGGCGAGCGTGAGCAGAACCCCGACCAAAAGAAACGTCTCGCGCCACCGCGCGGATATTTTCTCAGCCAATTGATTTATAGGTTTCATCGATTGGACCGCACGCAATACTGCAACAGGTTGCATGTTGACGATCCACGTAGCGCGATCAATTAGATTTGCAATAAACCAATAATATTATTGGTTTATTTGCGGGAATAATTTTTACGGCGAGCCCGTTAACAACGTTTCCCCGGCGCAATTGGTCGCAGGCGCACGCCGGACAATGACCGATTACCTAAGGTTCGCGTACTGTTGGAAGCTCTTAGCAGCGGCGCAATATTCGCCCGACTTTTAGCCTACGGATCTATGGCCCAGACCGGCCTACGGCGAACGGCGATTGCATCCTAGCGCCGATCATTGGCCTATTGTTTACAGTGCCCCTGAAATCATCGCGCTAATTCATTCAGGCACAAGTGATTTGCTTTGTGCGGATTTGCTTATGAACAGAAAAATCTGTTTGCAGTGCAGAATTGTGCATATCTCAAAATGGCATGCTGCATAGCGCCCGAATTCCGATAAACATAACTCACCCAATTGGGGGCGAGCGTCATGCAGATGTTTTTTCTCGGCGTCGTTGTTGTCCTCACACCCTCTCTTTTAGCGCTTGCGTGGCTCCTTTGGCGCGTTGAAGGTGCACGAGAATAGCTGTTCGATACGCGCCTTAAACGATGGAAAGAAGATGTAGCGGGTACCAGATCAGCAAGATTAACCAAGCGATCGAGAGCAGAATACCAAGCGTGACCACGACGATTGGCCATCGCTTTAGAACCCTCGTCGATATTTTGTCTTTTTTTTCCATCTAAGCCCCCCGCCTTCCGGGAGCAAATCGTAATTCCAGGTTGCTTAGTCACCTACATACAATCGCCGCAAACGATCAACTTGTATCCTTTTACAGTGTTAAAATTATTGGTTTAAATTCCGCATCTGACGCTTGCTGCGGGAGCGAGCGCGACACCGGACGACTTCGAATATTGATGTGAAAGGGATTTGGTTTTGCCGCCCAGATGACACTGGCGGCTGCCTTAATTTGTTCACCTCAGGGTGGAAAGTTCGTCGCCATAGAAAAATGGCTAAAGTCACTTGCAGTCTTTATCATCCCTTCGGTGGCGTATTTGCGGACCGCTCAAGAGGCGTCGGCGATCAGCGTTCGCGCGCGGCTGTGCGAACCGTAAGTGATGTGGGTCGCATGGTTGCCGGCCGCAGATCAAGCACGGCTGCGATGCGACGCACTTCAGGTGGGCTTTGTCGCGGAGCCGGTCATGATGACGCCTCGAATTTTCTAAGCGCATCGGCCATTCTGTTCGCCAATATGAGGCTACACGATTTCTCTCGGATCATCGACAAATGATCACCTGGAACCGAAACGATCTCTAAGCCTTTACTGAATAAATTCTTCCAGCCAAAAAACTCATCATACTCACGTTCTACTCGCTCATCGTCGGAACTAGCGACAAAAAGCTTGCCAGGGCAATCTAAAATACGCGCGTGATATGCATTTTCGGCGTTAGCGTACACCCGATCTATAAGCCCATATTCTAGTGGAACGCCTTGTTCATCAAGTACCGTTGTGACCGTACCTAGGTCCGGTTTAAACATTAGAAATATTTTTTTTGTTCCTTTTGCTAGCATAGACCAAAATATAAGCAGCGTGTCTCGCAGACGGAGGCCGATTAGCTTCATTGGCCGTTCTTCCTGCGCCCCGCTTGGCCTCTGTTTCCAGCAATCCAGCAGTTTTTCCCAATATACATAAAGTTTTGAGGGACGCTTCAACCATGTATCTAATAGAATTACCAATTCCACCTTTGCGCCCAATCTTTGGAGCTGGTGAGCGACCTCGAAGGCCACAATTCCCATAGTCGAGTGTCCCGCGAGCGCAAACGGAGCATTCATGCGCGTGGGCACTCAACGCGATCACGAAAAGAGATGCGATTTGCTCGATGCTTGGCAATGTCGCATTATTTTTACTCGCGATAGCATGCCGTGAAACGGGCAGCGGTGCTTCAATGACAAAGATAGAACTCCCCGTGTCCATCGTCTCCGCGAAGTGAACGATAGCTGGTTCGGGGCCAATAAAATACAACGGAAGCTCACCACTAGCCTCTCGCAACGGAATTACTGCGGGCCGCCTTTCGCGTTTCGAGATTTTTGTTGCTGACGTATCTTGCGGTTGCTCCGACCAAGCGACGACCGCGTCCTCAACGGCATTTTTAAGCCCGCGCAAAGTTGGGTCAATCAAGAAAGCCGGTAACGACAATTGCCGGCCCATAATATCCTCGACGCCAAGCGACAACTGAATGAGTTTCAAAGAGTCGCCGCCCGACTCCCAGAATGTCTTGTCCTTTCCGTCATTGCCTGCCGCTGGAAGAAGCTCGCGCCAAAGTGTGCGGAGTTCATCGTCGAATAGTTGAGCAGATGGCAGTCGATGCCGCGGTGATGGGCGTGGCGTTCGTGCCTCCAAAGTGGCACGGTCGATTTTGCCAGCGTAGGTCTGTGGCAAGCTAGTGTGAAAAATAAATTCGGACGGAATCATGTAAGCTGGCAATTCGGCACGCAGAAAATCGCGTAGGTGGCCCTCAAGCTGCGCCGACGCCTTAAGCGTGCCTATATGCGCAACCAAACTGCGAGCGACAACGCCCTCCTTGATCGGCGTGCAGCAAGCTTCGATGACATCAGGATGGCGGGACAGCACGCTTTCGATCTCTTCGAGCTCAACTCGGTTACCACCGATCTGTACCTGCAGGTCGATGCGGCCAAGAAATTCAAGATCACCGCATTCGTTCCAGCGTACAAGGTCGCCGGTTCGATACAGGCGACCTCTGTTCGCTGCAAATGGGTTTAGAATGAAGCGTTCTCGTGTCAGTTGGGGCGCATTGAGGTATCCGCGCGCAATTTGTTCGCCGCCGAGATAAAGTTCGCCTACCTCGCCGGGAGGCACTAAACGTCTCTGCTCGTCGAGAACATGCGCGGTGACGTTGGTTATGGGTTGACCGATAGGCGGCCTGCTCGAGCTGGGGCCTGGGTGCACGAGGGCCCAAATTGCGTCGACGGTATTCTCTGTAGGGCCGTATGCGTTGAGTACGGCGAACGGCAAGCCGGGTAACGGGCGGGCGTGTAAAACATCGCCACCCGCGCCGAAAAACCGCAGCGCGAGCTGGTGTGGCCACGACCGCCGCAGCAATAACTCGGCAAGCGATGTTGACACGAATGCAATAGTGATCGCTTCCTCGGCAATCCAGGCTATCAACCCATCGGGATTTGTCGCGTATTGCTTCTCCGGAATAACGACAATAGCCCCGCTGCACAGGCCCGGCCACAAATCGGCGACTGAAGCATCGAAGGCCGGAGGAGAGAGCCAGCTAATGCGATCATTCGTCGTCAAGTTCAGATAACGTTGATAGTGACATACGAGATTGGTGAGAGAATGATGCTCAATCTCGACCATTTTCGGCGCGCCGGTCGACCCAGAGGTACTGATAAGATAGGCGCGACGGTCGGGATTGGATACGACTGATCCGCAAAGTTCGGCGGTGCCGATCTGATTGGCGACGAGCTCATCGAGCGCAGTGTCGACTTCGACGATCTTGTCCGTCCATTCCGCGACCTCCGGGCGCAACTCCGCCAAGGTCAACGCCCATCGCGCGCCGCTCTGGGCGAATAGCTGCCTCAGGCGTCGCGGCGGCGCATTCCGATCGAGGGGCAGGTAACTTCCGCCGGCCTTGAGCACGCCCAGGGCGGCAACAGCGAACTCGATAGATCTGTCGAGTACCAGTGCCACTGGCTCCTCAAGCGACAAGCTGCCACGCAACAGTAGCGCTGCCACCTGATCCGATCGCCGATCGAGTTCGCCGTAAGATATTTCCCGCGCGCCGTGACGGATTGCAGGCGCGTCTGGTCGTTGCCGCGACGCGAGCCGGAAGAAGTCGACGACCGATTGCTCACGTGGAAAAGGAATTTTCGGAGTGGGGGCGAGACGGCTCTCCGGTCTATCGAGGTCGCCCGCAGCATCTATGTCGACAGTCGCAAGTCTTTGGTCAGAGGGCGCCTTTGTCAGCGCCAGGATCAATGTTCGCACGTGAGACAGAACCGTTCGAATTTGAACGGCGCTATACTCATTGGACGGATATTCCAGCAGCAGTCGCAGATGACGCCCCGCATAAGCGCCCAAGGTGACGCCTTCAGCTTTTTCAATATCGCGCAATTCGCCACTTGCCCGCGCGATTTCACCGGGTGTGTCCTGCGTGAAAACCAGGACAGTACGAAACAAAGGCAATTCTGGTGAGAGGTTGGCCCAAGCTCTGATCTGCGCTGGACTAGCGAACTCGCCGGCACGCAACGCTACTTGCTGCTGCGCCAGGCGTTTAAGCCAGGGCCCTACAGCCTGTGAGCCTGTTACATCGACACGAAACGGCACGGTCGTGATAAACATGCCGGCCGCCGTGGCACGATCCCGACCATGCATGTGCCGGCCCGCGCGGACTGTGCCAAATGTCACATCCTCAATGCCATTGTAGCGAGCCAATGCGAGCGCCCAAGCACCCTGGACTACGGCGTTGAGTGTAGCCCCGTGTAACTTCGCTCGGGCCGAAAGTAACTCCGCGTCCTCGATTTCCATCTCCTCGAATGCCTGCGACATCGAAGCGCGCCGCCCGATGGGCCAGGGAGGAAGCGGTGTACCGCCGGTGAAGCCGTTGAGCTGTTCACGCCACAACGTGCGCGAGGCAGCCATATCGGCCACTTCCAAGGCGGCCAGGTGGTCGGCAAAGGACGGCGGCCGCGCCGGAGTAAGTTGCGGCGTCTTTCCGTCCGCGATCGCGCTCAGCGCTGAGCGCCAGTCTCCAAAAACAATAGCGCGCGACGGGCCGTCAATCAGGATGTGATGGTGCGTCCAGACTACGATGTCAGATGTGTCGTTTCGAAAAATAGTCATACGCCAAAGCGGTGGAGTTTCGAAGTTGAACCCTCGCGCGCTATCGGCCGCAAGAAAGGCCTCGAGCTCGGTCTCATTCTCGAGCCGAACGACCTGTATGGCACCGACAACCGCATCATCATCTGCAAAGAAGAGCCGTGGCTCGCGGCCTTCGCCCAAGCGGAAGTAGGTACGTAAGACTTCGTAATGCGCAGCAACGTGGGCCCAGGCTTGCCGCGCGTGCTCTAGTTTGACGTGACCCGGTGCGCGCCAGACGTACTGGTGAAGGTAAAGTCCAGCGCCAAGTCGCTCGACACAAAGATGGAACATCGTGCGCTGCAACGGCGTCGGCCGGCAGCCACGAGGCGCTGTGAATTCCGTAGAGATCAATTGCGACGCTTCCGTCAAACTCCACCTCGCTTCCAATGAAGGCTTTTCGTCGTTTGATTTAGCCGGGATTCTCCAGATGAACCCCGTCGGGCGTTGATTTTTGCGATTTTTGCCGCGTTCTGGCAAGACCGCCTGGCGGCGCGGACGACCCCTCCCGTCGGTTAGTCTTAAATGCATGCGCTTCGCGGCAACTCATGCGGGTGCGGGCGGCGGCTGCAGCCGCAGTGCGACGATCAGCCGCAGAATCTCCTGGAACATTTGCCGGGGAATGGCGACCTTGGCCATCTGGAAGGCGACGTAGCGGCGGTGGCTGACGACCTTCGCTCCACCCGTTCTATTAAAAAAACTAGCTCGGAGTCTTCGGAACCGGGCGCTGGCCAACGGCCCAATACGGCACCTAGAGAGCGTTCACATACGCCTTCTTTGAAAATAGAGTCATCAGGAGAATTTTCAAATCAAAGAAAAAAGACCAGTTGTCGATATAGTACAAGTCATAGTCCACCCGCCGCTGCATCACTTCAAGAGTGTCAGCCGGGCCCCGATATCCGTTTACTTGTGCCCAGCCTGTAATGCCGGGCTTCACGTTATGTCGACGCGCAAATGGTAAGATTTGTTCTTCGAATATTTCGTTATGTTGGGTCGCATGAGGCCGAGGTCCGACGATCGACATCTCTCCAGTTAAAACGTTAAAGAGTTGCGGCAGTTCGTCGATATTTGTTCGGCGCAGAATCCGACCTATAGCTGTTACGCGCTCGTCATTTTCTTTGGTCGACATGAATTTCATGTTGGCATTCTTGTCGGCAGCCATTGATCTAAATTTATAGATCCGAATTATCCTATTATTGTAGCCATGCCGCAGTTGTCGGAAAATAATATTTCCGCGGCTATCCAGTTTGATCGCAAGCGCAACCGTGACCAGAAGGGGTGAAAGTGCGACGATAGCCAGTATTGCAACGACTATGTCGAATGCTCGTTTGACGGCTAGTTCAGCCAAAGAGAGCGGTTTTCTCGCTAGCCGTAACGTTGTCACGCTCCCAAGATCGGCCATTTGCGATCTTGTCAGGAATCTAACGTCGTCAATAGGTGAGATGTGAACATCGCAAGGGAGCGTCGATAAGTAATGAGCAAGATCTGATGCCTGGGAAAGGTCTTTTTGACGTTGCAAGAATTACAATGTCGTCAGGTAGCGTCGATCGGCATATTTTGCCCAGTTTGCGGATACTTTCATTTTGCGCGATCGTTTGCCCATTGCCGCGTGCCTCTTTAATTTCCGGATGATGGGGGAACGGGAACGAATTGACGAGGCGGATGCCCCCGCTTTTCAACTCGTTGGCTACCCTTGAATGATAAGCCGGGTCGCCAATCAAAATGGCGCGACGGGCCTCAATTCTGCCGGAAGCGAACGCGGACCGAAGCCATAAATTAGAAAATGCGCGCGAAATGCATATTGTTGTGCTGACGCCTATGATTTGGAAAATAAATGCACCGCGTGAAAAATCTTGCGACATCTTTAGCAAGAAGATCGCAGTCAAAAAGCCGGTGAAAGCAAGTGCAACTGCTCCAATCCCGCTCCAGAGATGAAGATGCAGCTGTTGACGTTGAGCCATACTAAAATGGCGAAACCCTAATGATATAATGGTGAACAATAATGCGATAAATAGCGCTTCGTTCGTGTATTCCTGCAGAGGGAGCAACATTCCGAAGGAAATTTTGTGATAAATAATGCTGGCAAGGTACGTCGACGCCGCCACTACGAGGAACTCACACACCAATTGAACTCGGAACACAGCAGAAAGCCGTGTTAAATGTGTCTGCCTTAACTGCGGTGGGTTTGATGAATCGAGAGCCGCGCGGAGTGCCGCAGCTTCTCGAGCAGCGTGATGACTTGTTTGTACTGACATAATTTTTACGCAAAACTTCTGGAAACGCTGAAAACGATAGGTTAAATTACCCTTTAATAAATTGTTAGGCAATATTGAAGTGCCTTTATTCAACTAATGCGCGAGTTAACGTTAAATAAGGCGCTGTTGGCTATTCAGGGGGCAGGTGTCCGGTCAATGCTGAGAACCGGAAAGGGGTTTGCCCGGTTCGTTGGCCAATGGGGCGGAGCTACATAAGATTTGACCTGAGCCCCTGAACTTCCTCGAGATTTAGGTAGAGTCCGCCACCGGATAGCGGGCGGACGATGAAGGGTTCGAGGTTCACCGAAGAGCAGGTCATTGCGATCCTACGTGAGTAGGAAGCTGGCGCTAGCCTTCGAAGGTAGAACAACATGAAACGAATTAAGGCGCTTATTAAATCCCTCAGCAAGCAGCTCAGTAAACTACTAAGAGCTCAAGGAGCATTTCCGGCGGGTCACTACTATTCCCCTATCCCGTCAAATGAAGATGTTCTTGCGTATATCAAATCAAGAAAGTCGCCCAAAAGTGAACTCCTGGGCGTTAACATGAATGAAAAAGGCCAGCATGCTTTACTTAGTGAATACGTTCACTTTTATAATGATATTCCGTTCTCAGAACAAAAAACATCAGAACGCAGGTACTATTACGACAATCGGTGGTTTAGCTATTCAGATGCCATTTTTCTTTATAGCTTTCTAAGAAAGCACAAGCCGAAGAGGATCATTGAGGTCGGGTCAGGATTTTCGTCTGCTGTGATGTTGGATACCATTGATAGTTGCTTTTCTCAGAAACCAGAAATTACTTTCATTGAGCCGCATCCTGAACGGCTTATTAGTTTGCTTAGAGAGGGAGACAGAGAACAGGTCAGGTTAATCGACCGAAAAATTCAAGAGGTGTCCCCCGACGTGTTTTTGGCTTTAAAGTCAGGTGATCTCTTGTTCATTGATACAAGCCATGTAGTGAAATGCGGTAGTGACTTGCAATTTATAATGTTTGAGATTTTGCCGTGTCTGCAAAAAGGTGTTGTCGTCCATTTTCATGATGTCTTTTATCCGTTTGATTATCCATCTGAGTGGCTATTGGAGGGGCGATACTGGAATGAAAATTATTTTCTGCGTGCTTTTCTGTCTTATAATTCCGAGTGGAGCATCCTGTTTTTTAATACCTACGTGCATTTTTTGTTCGGCGACCTAATTAAAGAGAAAATGCCTTTATGTGCCAAGGACCAGGGAGGCAGCTTATACATTCGACGTGAGTAGAAAAACTAAAACTTGAACGCATGCCAGGCCCAAAAAGCCGCTGATCTGAGGCCGCAAAACTGGATCGTTTTTAGGTAGAGTTTTCCGCACCTATTCCTTGGCTTGGAGGAGCGGAGCGCTTGATTTGTCTTACAGTTGTGGCACGACCGACCTGATCTGCCCCCTTTGAAATGGTCCTCCCTGATGTAAGTTCTTGACAGAGGAGGATTCCGAGATGGGAAGGAATAGGTATACGGCTGAGGAGATTGTTTCGAGCTTCGGTAGGTTGCTGTGCTGACGGCAGAGGGCTATGTGGTTGTCGATGCGATCCTGACTTGACGGATTTTTTGAACCAGCGAGATAGTGATTTGGCATGATCTCATCTAGGCGGAGTGGACGAAATCTAAGGACGCAAGAACTCTCGAATTTATTCTAGACTGTGCCTGATCTCGGGGTAAGGTTCGCCGACGGGATCGGGGTCGTCGAGCTCAAGCCACTGCCGCCTGACCCTTCCGTCACTAAAGATTTGGCGATATACTTAATTCTCTAACCAAGCGAACGAGCGACAATGTATTGTGAACATAGGGCGTTGCTTGTCGGAGCATTGCTGCTAGCCGTTGGCAGCGCCGCTCAAGCCCAATTCACCTCCGAAATCAAAGGCGAAAAAACCGATCGGACTCGGCCTGGCATAACTGCAGCAGACCCAAATCTTTCTCACCGCGACAGCGGCTCATGCCCGCAGGGCTCCGAGTTCCGAGATGGATGTCCGGGCGCATCGGCAGGCAACCCGGCATTCCCGACCTTGTTGACCCGCTATAGGGCACGACCGCCATGGAACGTCGCTGGTGTCGATTTTGCCGTTGGAATTCCCAGCAATGTTGTACTCAAGGACCCGAGGAGTGCTGCGCTTCCTTCGGCGTGCTCGCTTGGCGGCACGACTGTTACGTGCTCCGGCACAGTCATCCTCGATGGCTACGATTTTTCCTTAAACAACGGCACCACGCTCATCATTACGGGCGGTGACGTCACGGTTCAGAACTGTTTATTTATTGTTGGTAGCAATCAGGGAGCATTGGGCAAGATCCTTGATGTCAGCGGCACCACCAACGCTAAATTCCTGCACAATGACTTCGATGGATCGAACATCGCGGTTACCCCGCAAAGTGGGCAGACCATCAACGTTGCGAACAAGGGGACGATCACCTTCAGATACAATTATTTTCACAATTCGGGCGGCGACATGATCGATTTCGGCGGTGGCCCGCAGGTCAACATCATTCAGTACAATGTCTTCAAAGACATTGGATTGAAAACGGCGCATTCGGATACTCTTCAATGGTGCCGTTCGATCGTCAGCAATTCCGATCTTAGCTTCAATACAATCGTTCAGACTGACTCGGGATTGTCCGGCATGGGACTGATTGTGCCCAACTCGGAATGTACCGGCGCTAAAATGAGCAATGTACTCGTCCATAACAACACGCTTGTTTCGCGAGTGCAGGATAATTTCGCAAGCGGAGCAACCGTGTCTCAAGATGCCGGGCCGGCCAGCGCCGATCACGTTGCGGTCTTCGACAACTATGTCGACCCGACGGGAATTATAAGGTTCACGGGGTCGCCCTGGTTTCCCACCGGATCTTACGGGGCTGACTTGCCGCGGCCGTCCGCGCTACATTCATTGATCGACATGAGGACCGGCTTCGCGATCCCGGTCCCGAGCAAACGGAAAGGTTATTACGTTTACCCCGATGCCTCTGGCTACACGCCAGCGCTCAGCGACATCTATTCCATCTCGGCGTCTCCCTTGTCAGGCACTCTGTCCACTGGAGACGCGCTCACTTTTGTGCTCGAAATGGACGAGCCTTGGGAGGTGACGGGCACGCCGACGCTCACGCTCAACTCAGGAGGAGTCGCGAATTACACGGAAGGGTCTGGGACTGCGACCTTGCGCTTCACTTACATTGTGGGAAATGGGCAACGTGCCGCGCCACTTGGGATCACGGCAGTCGATCTCAAGGGCGGAGTGGTCAAAGATGCGTTTGGCAACCGGGCAAATCTGGCAGGTGCGATCACCACATTTTCTGGCATAAGCATTCGCTAGTCCCGAAGCAGAGGAGCGCCAAGTCCGTCGGCGCTATAAATCCAGGCCGCGGACTCGACCCCCCCTGAGCGTCCAAAGAGGCGCGTCACCTTGGCACAGGTTGCAGGCTTGCGGTGGGATTCTGACGCGCTGGGTTTCGCGTTAGATAGCCAAGTTCGCTCAGGTGTGCCTTCAGACCTGCGAGTAGGCCGGCCAGAACCCACGCTGAGCCCCATAAGTGTACCGTAAAGGCCATGTAGCACGTGAGGAACAGCACGATCGCAAGGGCGCTGCTCAGTCGAGACTCCGCCGATGTCAATTCCGGTTTTCGGCGTCCAGTGAAGATGGGCCCAGCACCTAACAGGGAAAGAGCGACGAGAACTGCGCCCGGGTAGCCAGCCGCGATCGAGAGAACGAGCCAGAGCGAATCGATGGAGTGGTTTATTTCTTCTGGCAGTTCGCCAAAGCCAAGACCAAACCAAGGCGATTGTGATACGTACAGACCGACCGCCTCCCATGTCCATACACGGTAATAACCGGACTCGGGAGAAAATATGAGATGCGAGATGACGAACCCGAGCAGGTTGTTACTGATCATGAAGGCGGAAAGAAGCCCAAGCGCACCGGCGACGACAAGTACTTTCCACCGGTAAGAGTATCTTGAGAATAAGAAATCGTAGGCGAGCAGGCCCAATCCCATGATCATGACTTGGATCGGAGCCGAGGAGAGAGCAGCCATCGTTCCAAGGCCACATGCGACGGTGACAAACAGCCATCCTCGGATCGGAATCGAAATTGCAATAACCATGCCGACGGCGCAGACAAAGCCATAGAGAATCGGATGCTCCAATGGTCCAGTGGCCCGCAACAAGCCCAAGCGATAAGCATCCCCCCAAAACTCGATACTGTGCACGAGGGGAGTGGTCAACCGGGCAGCCCAATCATGCGCGAAGCGCTGATTAGTCACAGGATCGAGCACCCCGATCAGGGCCACAACAGCGATGGTGCGACAAAGCACCGTCGCGAAGGACAACGCTGCGTCACTTCCGCAAAGCATAATCCGAGTAACGAAGTAACCTACGCAGAACTCCAGAACGGTTGGCCCAGCGTGATTAAGTGCTGGAAGAAGGCCATCGATGTTCGCCGGTCCATAGATTAACCAAAATCCAACTGCAATGACGAAAAGGTCGGAGGGGACGAACCGATAAAGGCCGCTTGAAAGCTTCTTCACGCCCTTGACGAGCAAAACCGGGGCGAGCAACAGAAAGATCAGTCTAATAACGGTGAGCCGGAGACCAAACAAATAGAATGACAGCTCTTCAGGAATGAAGAGTCCAAATACAATGAGGCTTAGCACGAAAGGTAAGCGGTTGGCCGTTCGAACAACCGATGCACCTCGTGCGAGTCTTCGTCGGGGCTTGGCTAAGACGGGCCCAAGCGAGCGTTCCATTTCGCCCCCTGCGCGTCAGGTGAAAAGCAGATCATGTGCTGTAACGAGCCGACAAATCCGGGGCTGCAAACCGGCGAAGTTTTTTAGGCATATCAGCTAAGGCCGCCCCCGTCGATAACCTTCTTGACGGCAATTGTGGGTGGAGCTTCGCGCAGCTGCCCCGTGGTCGACCTTCGGAGATGATCGGTTCGCAATCGCGCCTACCAGCACGACCCGGCGGCACTGGCAACATCCTTGATGAAGCAATTGAGGTGACCAGTCTATCCCGGATCGATGTCGCGTGGCCAAATTTTATGCAGTAACGAACTGAGGCGATGAATAGCATGCCGAGGAATCTCCGGCGAGCTGATCGTATCGGGTGGTGATGGCACGGTTGATCTTGAGGTGGCCGAGCACCCGCTCAATGCAGTTGCGCTGACGATAAAGGCGTTTGCTGAAGCGGATCGTTGCGGTTCGGTTTGATTTCGGCCGGAAGAGCGTTCAGCCTGTCGTAGGCTTTGCAATCCGCCGCTTCGCCGAGTTTACGGTGGAAGGCGATAGGCCGTCTCTAGGCCGCCGCGCGTTCGATAATTGGAGCGGCATGTCGAACCCAGGCTTCCCAATTTAGAACGCTCTCGAACCGCTCTCGCGAAGATGCGCGCAACTTCTTGTACCGAGTCTGATCTGACCAAATTTCCAATATCGTCTTGGCGTGCTGCTCTATGGTCGAATTTGGTTCGAGCAGATAGCCATTGACTCCATTCTCGATGACGCCGGGAACGCCGCCCGTACGCGTACTGATAGAAGGCACGCCATAAGCAGACGCCTCCGCGAAAACCATGCCGTAACAATCCTGCCGGGTCGGCACATAGAGAAAAGACGCCGACTGCAAAATGGAGTTGAAAAGAGCGAAACCGCGACTGTCAGCTTTGTTTATGAATCCGCGCTCGACGATGCGGGCGCCGGCTTTTCGAAGAGCATTGAGCCGTTCCGGATCATTCGGTGAGGCGCCGATTATTTCAAGAGAAACGGGAGCGCCATAACTCAACAGCGTTTCAAACGTGTCGAGGACGATACTTCCGCCTTTTCTGATCCAGTCGACACCGATGAATACGAGGTTGCATTGATCGTAAGCCGGGCATCCAGCTCGGTCCGGAATTCGATCTTTCTCGACGTTACATCCAAACGGTATAACGCTGACGCGATCAAGATCGATTTCGTAATCTCTGATCGCGGAATCTGCCGCCCAGCGGGTTGGGTAGAGACATGCCTGCGCGGAGCGCGCCGATCTGGCATCGAGTTCAACGGCATTGTTTGCTAATGTCTGAGGCAAGGAAGAGAATTCCCTATAATAGTCCCGCATCAGAGGCGCCGTGGCGTCTGAAACATGAATGATCGGAAATCGCGTGGCGAGGTACGCCGAAATCGGCGAACAGGCGATGCACACCACGACATCAATTTTATTTTTGTCGAGGGTTCTCGCTATCTTTTCAGAATGGCGCTTGGCAAATGTCTTCAGCCAGGCTAGATCCAAGCGACCCGCAGAAGCTTTGCGCGCCACTCGGCGCGCCGGCGCCCACCAGGACGGGAACGGCGAGCGTATCACGGTCAAATCTGGAAAATGCGTTCGAAGCGCCTTGGTCATGAAGTAGGGAATGCCTGACCAAATACGGATATCCGACGGATCGCCGGACGCAATCACTGCAAGCCGCATGTTTAACCTCGATGGCCGTACAGGACTAACTGATGCCGCTCAGTGGCAGTCATCGATATCGGCGATGTTGGATAGCGTCAATACGTAGTGATAATAGTCCATAGTCTGCGCTAGCGCTCCGGGCTTGTATGTGTGACGCTCATCTAGAGCAATCTTACAGCAAAAGCCGCTGCAGCAAAGTTCTTGCGCTCGTAGTTTTCCGAAAGGGTTAAGACGAGCCCATTGCCACCCAGCCGCCTGCATCGTCCGTTTTCAATCACACTGCCCTATTGACCAATCTTAATATGAGACGGCCTTTCCCGGATACCTTTTTCGATGACAACCATCGAATTGTAAAAATGGATTCCTGCGATCTCGGTGGAAATCGGATCGCTGCCGCGTGAATGGAAGTCAGAATGTATATCATCGACGAGTCTCTTGCAGGTTTCGATAAAGGTCGATGAACGACGGTACCCCCCCTGGTGCCAACCGCGCCAGTAGTTGGAATGAAGATCCTCACAAATGTAGATGCCGCCCTGGTTAAGTCGCGGAAAGAGGGACTTGAAGCTCGCGACCTGATGTGGGCTTACATGGCTGCCGTCGTCTATAACGATGTCCAACGCTCCCATCTCGGATACAACCCGATCGAGAAAGACAGAATCATGCTGCGACCCGATACGGACTTGGGCATCCTGACCGTCAAACGCAGCGCACTCTGGGTTGATGTCTATTCCAAAAATAATCGCCTCTGGGCCAAAGTACTGGCGCCAAAGGCGCAACGATCCTCCCTTAAAAACGCCAATCTCCAAAAGGCGAACAGGCTTGTTCCTATAAGGAGCAAGGTGCTTAACGTAGATCGATAGGTAGTGTTTCCACTTGTGAGCGCTCGGTCCTTCATTGCCGTAAAACAGGCGGTGCAGGTCCGACTGGTTGCGCTCATCTTCTGTAAATTCTGTGGTCGCGAAACGGCCGATTTTATCCGCAAAGCGACACCCTACGAGCACTCCAACGCGCCGAATTTTTGCATAAATGTTATCGATGGGGTTGAGCATATGGCAACTCCGAAGCTGCTCGGCTAACGTGCCGGATGTCTGATATTGGCAACTTGGGTTGCTGACCGCCGCTATCTGCCGGGCCATAGCCATCCCAAGAGGAGCGAGCTTTCGGACTTTCATCATCGGCTCTTTTGTGCGCCCGACTAGTCAGGTCCCGCGCAGTCGTCGCTGTCGGCGGCACGAACATCCCTCTCTACCTCTCCGTCGCTGCAAAGTAGCCCAGAAGTCCGCGACCAATCGAAGACCGAGCGACCACAGTTCTGAATCTACTATTTGTGTAGAGTTCGACTGACAGTTGCGCGAGAACTGCTAGCATCCCTATCAAAAGAAGCATGCCACGCGTATCCCAGGTGGGATAGGGCTTCCACGCGAGCGCCGCAGCCATGACAGCTGGTACTGCAATGACGCGTAGCCAGATCGGCGACCACGTGACGTCCACGTGTTACTGCTTTGCCCAGAGTGGTGAAGAAGATGGTGAAGGAAGCAAGCTCGCCGATTGCTATCCCGATGAGCACTGCTTCCAAACTCGGCCACACAGCTATGCACGCAGCTGCGACCAAGAGTCCAAGTCCCGCTGACAGGTTCAACAAGGCGAGCTGCTTGGTTCTTCCGCTCGCCAGCAGGAGGGACGTTGGTGCCCCCGAGCGTTGAAGCCTCAGGCAGGCGATCAACACCAAGAGAATATGCGCTGACGTGCTAATGGTAAATGACGGCCCGAAGATTAGCGGTATCAGGACGTCTAGAGTGAGCACCATCCAGCACGCGTAAAGCCCGGTCAGGAGCGAGTAGAAGGTTAGCAGCAGCTGATAACGTTCAACCCGAGCGGATGTGTCCTGTCCATTGGACAGTAGGAACGACAAGCTCGGACCGCTAAATATGCCGTTGATCAAGCTCGTTGGTACCACACTCATGCTGATGATAACCGCGTACAGCCCCAATTCCTTCACACCGAACCACGATCCGACTAACACGCGATCTAGCTGAGAGCATGGCTGCGAGGCCGATGCCGTTCAGCGTAAGAGGTAGTCCAAACGACAATGCTCGAAAGAGCGTCTCTTTGTCGTACCTGATCCTATAGGAGCTCGGCGCCAACACATGCGATAAGAGGACGTACGTCGCCGACTGAAGCCCCATCCCTACGATGATCGCACGGTGGTTGTGAAAGGCGGTCGCTGCGACGAGAAGGCCTAGGATTCCCAGCACGTTCGCCGTCACCTGCGCAACGGTGTCGGGACCATAGTTGTAATTTCGTTGGATTTGCTTAACTCCAAGGTGGGCGAAGGCTCCGACGGCGGAGATACCAGCTGCGATTGCGAAACTTGTCGGCGAAATTGGGCACCCCGAATAGTTCTGGCAGTCACCGGTGCCGCCAAAACAAGAACCCCGGCCAGAAAGATGCCGTTGAGAGCCGCAAGCAAGTGTGCCGTCGAAAGTGCTCGCGATGAGCCATCGATTATCACGAACCTGTCGAGCGCCACGTCCGTCGCAAGCCCTCCAACGCCGAGCACAACACTGATGGCTACCGCGGTACCGAACTCATCTGGCACGAGCAGCCGCGACAAGATGATGTTGCTGGCAAATCGTGACCCATAAACGAACGATCGGAGCCAGACCGCCCACCAACGCCCGCTCAGCCCAGACTCTGAATGGCGTCACGCTTCTCTTCTCCCTACCCGGCGAAAACCACGTGTCCGATATTCCGCGATGGTTGGCTCCATGCGCTTCATTAGAAAAAAGCGTCCTGATGTGCTGGGGGGCGCTTTCCGAGCCAATGCGAATCGCCACGAGTTCGGCGACCAGTGCGGCATTGGTCCGTGCAGTCCCGCCGGGGCCAGGCGCCTCACGATGCGAGTTTCCCACCGGAGGCATTATCCTAAGTTCGTTTCGCTTCCAGATCCTGCAATAACAGCGCCCCTGGTTCAGCAAATCCGCTCCAACGCGATCAGCATTTCAATAGGCGTCGTGATCAGCGATCACGTCGGGGCTTCCGTCGCTTCGGAAAAACCGTCCCCTGCCTGCAACCTCCTTCCAGCCGCTTCGGGTCTTGGAACGACGCAAGCTGACGACACCAAAACGCCAAGCGCTCTTGTCGCCCTCGTATGGCGCGTCGGAGAGGAGATCCTGATATCGTGGTACCGGCCAGGTATGGTCCAACACCTCCCACTCGCCTAGCTTCCCTCCTAGCCAGAAATCAAAGTGATCCTTGATTTGCGTTCCCGGCGGGTTCGGGAACAAGGAATTGATGTGGGCTACCCCATCCTCATCCAGCCTGGTGGGAAGGGCCTCGACAACTCTCCTGAGAAGCTCAGTACCGTCTAAACCACCGCTCCAGAAGTTGTCGCCCGCTTTGGCGGCAGTGTCGGGTGCATAGGGGACATTGGCGATCAAGAGATCACATGTGCCGCTGATCGAGTTGAGCAGGTCGCTGAGGACAAAATCTAGGTTGTTCTTGCCGTTCAACGCAGCATTGAAGTTGGAAAAAGCAATGGCACGAGGGCTAACGTCTGCGCCGACGACTCTCGAACAGTGATCGCTCGCAAGGATCGCATGTACCCCTGATCCTGTGCCGAGATCGATGCCGCGTCTGCGCGGAATTCTTTTGACAAAGCCCGCGAGAATGAAACTTTCTCCCCACAGAAACATGACCTGATTGATCGCTGTATTCTTCTCCGCCTGGTCCGTGACAATGTATTTGCCGAAGCACGGAAATAAGCACAGGTTCGGAGTTAACATATCCCCGGTCTTTTCGACCAATCTCATTTCGAGCGCCGCATCCACGAAGGACGGCGAAAGCTGGCTCGCTATAAGGCTTGCGCCAACTGGCAGTCCGTCAATGAACAGCGTGATCAGGTTATCGATCGGGTCGCTTGGCCGGGCAATCCAATTGGATCGCATCTTTTTCCAGAAATTGACGCCGAGACGCGGGAACATCCCAAGACGGGCGGCGCAACTGGCGAGGTCATAACCGCAACCGCGCAGCGCCTGGATGAAATCAGCCATCCGTTCATGTCGGTCCGGGATAACAGGCATCGGAACTTGACGGGAGACCGTCGGCAACAGCGTCGGCGATGTCTCTTCCTCACGGTTGACCGACATCGTCGCGCCGCTATTAGACTGGCTCTGCCCCAACAAGGTCAGGAGCTCGTCCTTTCGGCTGGCCAGAGCGGCCCGCATTTCAGCATCGAGCGCGCCCGCCGGAGCGCTGCACTTCAGCTGATCGTGTTCGACCCAGAGTTTGATATCTCGCTCGCGAAGGACCGACAGGAGAGCGGCAGTTTCCGTCATAGGCTGAACTCCTCACGTTGGCCCGAGCCGATTGGCACGTCAGAGGCGCGGCTCGTCAGGACGAGCACGTCGACGATTTCTGCAATGCCCGCGACCGTCGGTCGCTCGAACAGACTCGCAAGGCTGAGGTCGACACCAAAGATGCCGCGCAGCTTTGCGACCAACGCGGTCGCGGTCAGTGAATCGGCCCCTAGATCAAAGAAGTCATCCTCTATCCCAATTCCATCGATCTTCAGCAGCTCGCTCCAGATCCCCGCGACGGTCTCCTCGCTCTTGGTCCTGGGTGCCCCGCCTTTTCCGGCTCCCGAGCTCGCGTTCGACGGCAACGGGAGCGCCTTGCGATCTACCTTGCCGTTTGGCGTGAGTGGAAGTGCGTCGAGATACACGAATTGGGCAGGAACCATGTAATCCGGCAGCTTTTCTCTCAAGAACCGCCGAAGTTCGTCGATGCTGGCCGCCTCACCTCGCGGGACCACATAGCCCACGAGAACCTTTTTTCCAGGCTCGTCCTCTCGGGCAACCACGGCACAGGATTGGACATGATGTTGCGCTGCAAGCGCTGCCTCAATCTCACCGAGTTCGACCCGATAGCCGCGGATTTTGATCTGGTCATCGACGCGGCCAAGATACTCGAGCGTGCCGTCCGTGCGGTAGCGGGCCAGGTCTCCGGTCTTGTACATGCGCGAGCCAGGGACTCCGCTGAAATGATCACTCAGGAAGCGTTCTGCAGTCAGTTCGGGCCTGTTCAGGTAGCCGCGAGCAACACCTGCCCCTCCAATATAGAGTTCGCCGATCACGCCGGGCGGCACTGGTTGCAGGCTCGGGTCGAGAACATACAGCTGGGTGTTTGCGATCGGTCTACCGATGGGCACAGAACCACTATGAGGATCACCGGGCTGCACCTCGTAGACGCAGCAACCGACGACCGTTTCAGTGGGCCCGTACTCGTTGATCAATCTGGTCTTCGGAGCAGCCTCCCGCCAAAGCTGCAAAGTCTCGGCCAATAGATTTTCACCCCCGATGACGAAAACTCGTGACATTCCCGCCACCTCGTCCCTGCTTATCTGCCGACTGAGCAGTTCCAGGTGGGCCGGCGTGATCTTGACCAGAGCGCGGTTTCCAGACTTGCGTAACGCGGCCAACAGATTCTGCGCCGCGATATCCTCGGGCAGTAATTCCACCGTCGCACCGGCCAGCAACGGCGGGTAGAGACTCGTCACGGTTAGATCGAACGAGATAGAACTATGAACTGGGACGGAAGACCGCGGCTCAACAGCGTAGGCCTTGATTGCCCACCACAGATAATTGACGAGCCCTCGGTGAACAATCATTGCACCTTTGGGCTTACCGGTAGATCCCGAAGTGTAGATCACGTATGCGAGATTCGATGGACTTGTGATCGACGCAAGGTTGTCATGCGGCTCACGAGCCAGCATCGACCAGTCGGAATCTAGGCAGATCACCTTGCTGTCAGCCGATGCAAATAGACGGCGATGCTTGTCCTCGGTTAACAAAATTGGTGTTCGCGCGTCACCGACCATGAATGACAGCCGCTCAAGCGGGTAAGTTGGATCTAGCGGGACGTAGGCTCCACCCGCCTTCCACACCGCCAGTAACGCGACTACCATCTGCGGCGAACGATCAAAGCAGACGCCCACAAGCACATCGGGGCCGACACCGTTACGACGAAGGTGATGCGCTACTCTATTCGCGCGCTCGTTGAGCTCTTGATAGCTAAACTGCTGGCCTTCGAATTGCAGAGCCACCGCCGCAGGCTCGCGGGCGACTTGCTGCTCGAACAGCTCGTGCGCACAGACCTGGGGAAAATCAACGTGCGTGTCGTTCCAGCTGCCTATGAGCTGGTCCGGTTCGGGCGCTGTAACGGCCGGCCGGCCCTTTGCAACTGCCTTGTTAAGGGTACTCATAGAGAACTCCCTACAATTTCCTTCATGATCTCGTTCGAGCCTGCGTAGATCCTTTGCACGCGGCTATCGACCCACATGCGTGCAATAGGGTACTCCTGCATGTATCCGTAACCGCCGTGCAATTGGACACACTCATCGATGATTCGGCATTGACAATCGGTAAGCCAATACTTTGCCATCGCGGCAGTCACCGCGTCGAGCCGACCTGAGATGAACTGCTGAATGCAATTGTCAACGAAAACTCTTCCGATGTGAGCCTCGGTCTTGCACTCGGCAAGCTTGAACCGAGTGTTCTGCAAATCGATGAGCGGCTTGCCAAAGGCTTTCCGCTCCTTAACATAGCGCACCGTCATCTCCACCGCGCTTTCTGCTACCGTCACGGCGCCAAGGGCGATCGACAGACGCTCGTAGGAAAGTTGATCCATTATCTGGAACAGCCCCCGTCCCTCGCCAGGACCGAGCAGGTTTCCGAGCGGCACTCGCGCCCCGTCGAAGAACAGCTCACAGGTATTCTGAGCATGCCGGCCGATCTTGTGGAGCGCGCGTCCGACCCTATAACCGACCAGGTCGTCGGTTTCGACCATCAGCAGTGAGAGCGCCCTCGGACCTGATGCTGCATCGCCGGTCCGCACGGCAAGGCAGACCAGATTCGCGGTTGAGCCGTTGGTGATGAACGTCTTGGAGCCATTGACGATGTAGTGAGCTCCTTCCTTTCGGGCGGTAGTCCTGATCGCCTGCACGTCGGACCCAGCATCAGGCTCAGTCATCGCAATTGCGCCGATTAGTTCGCCGGCGGCCATGCGCGGCAGCCATCGGCGCTTCTGCTCTTCGCTGCCGTAAGCCAGAATATAATGGGCGACGATATTCTGGTTACCGAAGCCGGCATGAACGCCGGCGCGCGCGAGTTCCTCTATGGCAACTGCCTCATGGGCAAACGAACCGCCGGCGCCGCCATAGTCCTCGGGCACGTCGGGAAGCAACAAGCCGACCTTGCCGGCCTTCCTCCAGGCCTCGCGATTCGGGTCCTCCCTGCTCGGCCCACCTCGGCTGGTGCAACACAAATTCCTGAGCGATGAATTCGCGAGCCAAGTTCCGGAAGGCGCGCGTCTCGTCAGTTGCCCAAGGCGATTCGTATCCGATCGATGCCATTTCAGTTTCGCCCAACCTCGGAATACGGAGCTTAGCTGGCTGGTCGATTTAACCGCAAGGTGGGTTAATGCTTCCCCCTGACCCGCACGCTGGCACAGATGAATCGACACTCCAAACTAAGCTTAGAAGAGATAATTCAACTGTCCGAAGGTGTATAGGAAAAGACGAAAATAAGGATAATACTGATCACCCTAGTCACTAGGGTGAGTGGCGCTGCAATGGTTTAGTTCGCATTTGCCAGGGCGGAGGCTCGCGCACGCGCTAGGGCTGCCGTTCTCTCATACTATCATCCACTGAACCTGCCTAGTAAGCGATATGGTCCGAGGGGATGCCTTCAACGGAAACTTCGTGACTAGTTGCAGCCGCCCACGCCTCCCCTGCAGCCCGCACACTTGTCCCCGCCCGTGGCGTAGCTCGGGCTTAGCAAAGCCGCTCGCGAGCGTGCCGGTGTTTAGCGCTGTGGCGAGCGACTCGAGCGGGGCGCAATGGTGAGATCAAGCGGCGCACAGATGTGGTCGGCGTCTTCCCGAACGAGGACGCGATCGTGCAGCTCGTCGGCGATCTTGCTCGAACAAATGACGGGTGGGGAGTGCAGCGCGCGCCATACATGACGCTGGAAACGATCGCGCCACTGAGCGTGATCCCAGCGTGAGTCTTCGGCCCTCGCCGGCTAATGATCTGACCGGCTCATTGCCGCAGATCGCGGTGACCCGCCGCCAGTTACACTAGGTCTTAGGACATCGTCCCTGAGTTTCGGGACAGGGCGGGCGAGCCAATCGGAAGAATAACCTCTAATACGATAGACCACCAAACCAAGCCATTCATGCACGGCGATATCCACGCGTCGTAAATTGTCTGTAGCAGTATCCTCAGGCCACCACATTTCGCGCCAGCCATGCGTCCGCTCCCCGACCGGAAATGCGATTACGTTGAAACCGGCCTTCCGGAAGGCTCCGACCGCGCGCGGCATGTGGTAGGCGGATGTCACCAGCAGCCAGCGTGACGAGGGCGTGGGGTGGATCAAATTGGCCGTAAACTGGGCGTTTTCTTTCGTGGTCTGTGATCGTTCTTCAATCGAAATGCGCTCTGCGGGGATTCCGAACGAAACGAAGTATTGCTTCACGATCGATGCCTCGCTCGGCCCGGGGAAAGACGGGTCGGTGCCGCCGGAGAAAATGATGCGAGCCTTGGGATAACGGCGAGCGAGGTCGACCATAACGGCCATCGGTTCGCTATCTTCGTCAAGTACGATAGTGCTCATGTATCCATGGCTAACAGTATCGTATGAACCCCCGAGAACAATGATCCCGTCAATCCCTCGATCCGGATACTGCATTGTCGGGAAGCGCTGTTCGAGAGGCGTCAAAAGGACATTCCCAAGCGGGGACAGCGCGGCGACGCAGAGCGCGATCGCTCCGCTGACCAAAACGAGTGCTGCGGAGCGCGAACGGAAGATCAGCAGTAGAACAAGGCCGATCAACAAAAGGCACGCAATAAAATTCGAAGGAACAGATAAAAACTTGAGCCCTTTCAGGACATAAAAATGCATCGAGCTTCCCCTTACTGAGGGCTTCCTGCCAACGGCATGTCTTGCCAAATCCCCCTTGTATCGATCACGGCCAGGTGCCGTCTTTCACCTAGCGGGATCATCTTGAACTGGTCGTGGTCGACGAGCACAACAGCAATCTCACACGTCCGAATTGCTTCATCGAGCTCGGTCAATTCGGCTCCGTGTTCCGCGAGGCTTGGGGGCAGCTTGCGGATGTACGGCTCGACGACCTTAATGCGCGATCCGTAGCGACAGGCCAGCTGATGCGCAACCTCCAGCGCGGGGCTCTCTCGCAGATCGTCGACGTTTGCCTTGAAGGCCAAGCCACAACAAGCGACATTGGCATAGGGATGCTCTTCGATCAGTGCGGCCGCCCGCTGAACTGTCCAAGAAATCTTCGAATCGTTCACCTCCCGGCTTGTCTTGATCAGGCGCGCGAGATCGGGCGCCGAATCGACAATGAACCACGGATCGACCGCGATGCAATGACCGCCGACGCCCGGGCCCGGGCGCAAGACATTGACGCGCGGATGTCGGTTAGCGAGGTCAATCACCTCCCATACATTGATGCCGTAGCGATCGCAGATCAAAGACAGCTCGTTAGCAAACGCGATGTTGGTATCGCGGAATGCGTTCTCAGTCAGCTTGACCATCTCCGCGGCGCGCGCGCTCGTTGCGATACATGCGCCCCTGACGAAGCTCTTGTAAAACCTTTGCGCTCGCCTGGCGCAGTTCGGCGTCACCCCGCCGATGCAACGATCGTTGTGTACCAGCTCAGACAGAATACGCCCCGGCAAGACTCGCTCGGGGCAATACGCGACCGAAATAGCGTGTTCGGATCCCTCGGACATGCCGATCGTCAGATCGGGACGAACGTGCGCGATCTTCTTCGCCATCTGTTCTGTCGTTCCGATCGGGACTGTTGATTCCAAGATCACCAAGTTGCCCGCACGCAGTACCCCGGCAATGCTGTCCACAGCGCTCATGACACTTTTCAGATCAGGACGCTTCTGCTCGTCGATTGGTGTCGGGACGGCGATGATGAATACGTCTGCCGCCCGGGGCTCCGTCGCCACCTTGAGCGATCCGGAAGACACAACCTTCTGTACCAGACCTTCCAGGTCGGGCTCGGCAATGTGGATCGAACCGGAAGCAACTGTGTTTACCACACGCTCGTTGACGTCCACTCCGATGACCTGCATTCCGCGGCTAGCAATGACGGCAGCGGTGGGTAAACCAATGTACCCAAGCCCCACCACGACGACGTTCTCAAACTCAGCCATCTAGCATCACCTTTACTATCCGCTTACTCGCATGACCGTCTCCAAATGGATTATGTGCACGCGACATCTCCAGGTAACGGTTCGGCTCGTCAAGCAGGGAGAATATCTCGCTCACAATCCGATCGCGGTCAGTTCCTACCAAACGCGCCGTCCCGGCCAGTACACCTTCCGGCCGCTCAGTCGTGTCCCGCATCACAAGCACTGGTTTTCCGAGCTAACTCAGTAGCATCTCACCCAACGCATCGCTTTTGAGCTCGATCCAGCTCAGCTCGATCGGCAACCTCGGCTCCGTAGTCGACTGCACGAAGGTGGACTGCATCAACGGCACGCTCGGTAATGCGGCGGACGCGGGCGCGATCCTTCCGGGGGCAACTCTCGGGCAGATCGCCGGTGCCGCGGGTGCGTTCACGCTCGGCGATCTTGGCAGCTACGGGAACGGCACGGTGCAGGACCTGCTGGCGGCGCTCGGCGCCACGCCTGCGGACGTGGAGTTCTTTCTGAGCTTCTTCTACGGAAACAATACGCTAGCGAACGTCGCGAACGGCCAGCAGGTCAACCTGGGCAACCTGACGTTCGGCCAGCTGCTGCTCGCCATGCTGATCCGGTCCGATTACCCGTGGGAGGACCTGCCGCTGAGCGCTCTGACGTCGGCGAATGTTCCCGGCACGGGGGAGCTGACCTACACGGCGTCGTTCCACAACGGCGGCGGCAGCGTGCCCTCGACGCTCGTGGTCACCCTGCCGAGCGGGTTCTATTACATGCCGGGCACGTCCGTACAGTCTGTAACGAACGGGATCAGTAATGCGATGACGCCGATCGCGGATCCCGATGTCAGCGGATCGCAGCTCACCTGGCACCTCGGCGGCTTCAACGTGGGCGACGATGTGTCCATCTCCCTGCAGGCACGACCGGGCCTTCATCTCGGCATTCAATCATCGTCGGCGAGCTTGAGCGCCAGCGGCTTCGCCGGCCTCAGCGTCACGAACCAGGCGCCGGTGAACCTCGTCGAGAACTTCGAGCCGAACGACGACCCGGCTATCGGGCCGGTGATCAGTCCGGACGTGCTGTATATCTCTCACATCAGCAGTAGTGGGGATCGGGATTTCTTCCGATTGCCGGCTGTGGCGCCGGGTGCGCGAGTGTCGGTCTTCCTGAGTCACCAGGCGCAGGACAACGACCTCGCGCTCTTCCTGCCAAACTCGACGCAACTGCGGCCATCGACCGGCTTGCCGCCCAGCAGCGCCCCGTTACAGGACGCACCGCCGGACATCCTGTCGAACAATCCGCCGCCGGTCACGCTGCAGGATCTCGACCTCCCTGGCCTGCCGGCTGCTTCCGTTTCTGACCAGCGCGGCACCACGAAAGAGTCCGTTGGCGCCACGTCGCTGAGCAGCAGCGGGTTCTACACACTGGAAGTCGCAGGCTACAATGGTGCCGCGAGCGACAATCCGTATGTCCTCCGCGTGAAGGTCACGCCGCCACCAGCGGTCCCGGCGTGCGCAGCGAGGACGTTCCCATTCCCCGGGCAGGGCGTGGCCGGAGTGAAGCCCGCATCCATGGCCTCCGATGTGAACACGCTTTTCATCGTTGACCAGAAGCGCCTCGGGGACTTGTACGGCTCCGCCGCGGCGAATGATGTCATGAACGCACTCGGGACACTCGCCGACCGGCACGACCTCGGCGTGAACGGCGCGGTGCTCCCGGTCGAGGGCGACGCGAACGTGGCGGCGAAGTTCGCGGTGTGGGACGCGAACCCCTGCTCACCCGTCGCGGCGAACGACGTGGTGACTGCGATCAACACGCTCGTCGATGGCTATCGCGGCTCGCTGCCAAACCTCCAGAATATTGTCATTGCGGGATCGGACGACGTCATCCCGCTCGCGCGCGTCCCCGACCTCACAAACGTCTCGAACGAGAGTGATTACACCAACGACGCGCTGGCGATCAACGGCAACAGCGCGCTCGTCGGCAGTTTCGTTACCTCGAACATCCTGTCCGACAACCCGTACGGCGCCTTTCACCCGATCCCGGTGCTGAACCGGCAGATCTACCTCCCTGAGGTTGCACTGGGCCGGCTGGTCGAGACGCCTGCGCAGATCCAGCTCCAGATCGCCCAATTCATGCAGTTCAGCGGACAGCTCGACCCGACGAGCGCGCTGACAACCGGGTACGACTTCCTCTCCGACGGAGCCACGCAGGTGGCAAACTCGCTCGACACGCTCGTGGGCCCGTTGAAGTCGGCGCGGCTGATCAACGGCACCTGGACGCGAGCCGACCTTGCGAACGCCTTTAACCAGCACACGCCGGTGCCGGGCGTAGCTTCGATCAACGCGCACTTCGACCACTACCGACTGCTGCCCGGCGCCGGCAACACGACCGGCAACCAGTCGGACCTGTATACGACCGGCGACATCGCACGGGCCGCGACTGATCCGCGCATCTTGCTCGGCCGGATCATATTCTCGATGGGGTGCCATGCCGGCCTGAACGTGTCCGATCTGCTGGCGCCGACACCCACGGCCGACCAGGCGAAGCGGCTGCTGGACTGGCCGCAGGCCTTCGCCGATCAGGGCGCGGGCGTCTACGTCGCCAATACGGGGTACGGCTACGGTGACACCGCCACGGTGGCGTACTCCGAGGAGTTGATGTCCCTCTTCGCGAAGAACTTCAACGCCGACATGACGGTCGGCCAGGCTCTTACCGCTGCGAAACAGACATATTACGGCAATCTCGTGCAGTACCAGACCTACGACGAAAAGGTGCTGGCGGAGACCACGTTCTACGGCCTGCCGATGTTCAAGCTGCCGCCGCCGGCCGGGCCGCCGGTGCCGCCGGCGCCACCGCTGCCGTTCAGCACGGACCCAATCACTGGCTTCGACATCGTGCAGTTCGACCTGTCACCGAACTTCCAGAAAGTCGACCTCGGCGCTGCGGGCGCGTACTACACCGTCGACGGCCAGTCGCAGGCGACGTCGGGCCGGCCGATCATGCCCGTAACGGGCTTCGACCTGCCGAAGGGCGCCGGTGCCAGGACGGCGCGCGGCATCGTGATCACGGGCCTGCAATCGACGGACGATTTCCCGTTCAGCGCTGCGTTCACCGCACCCGCTACGGACACGTCGATCCCGGTGCTTCCGTCCAACGCACCGTTCCCCGCGTCGATCCAAAACCTGACGAGCGTGCAGACCGCGGGCGGGCTTAACCAGCGCGCGATGTTCATGCCGGCGCAGTTCATCCCGGACCCGACGCAGCCAGCGGGCACTGGCACGGAACGGCGCTACACTCAACTCGCCGGGTTCGTGCCGTACTCCGACAGCGCGGACGTGACGCCGCCGACAATCCTCGACACGCGCGCGGCCGCCATCGGCAGCGTCACAACCTTTGCGGTGGGAGCTGTGGACGATCAGCCGAACAACGTGAAGCGCGTCCTCGTTGTGTACAAGCCGCAGCAGAGCGGGCAGTGGACGAGCCTGGATCTGGTGCAGGGCGCCGGCGCGAACACGTGGACGAGTTCAGCGTTGGTAACGGGAGACGTCCAGTACGTGGCCTACGCCATCGACGGCGCCGGCAATGTAGCGCTGAGCACGAACAAGGGGGACTTCCACCGCACGGTGAGCATCGGCGCGCTGTCCGGTCTCACGCTGTCCGTGAACGGGACGCCGGGTGGCGGCGGGTGGCTCTACAACGCTTCTGTGACGGTGGCGGGTGCGCCGGGCGTGCAGTTCACCGTCAGTACTGATGGCGGCGCCGCGCAACTGTACGGAGGCCCGTTCCAGGTCTCCGGGACCGGCGTACACACGGTCATCGCCCAGGGCTCCGACGGATCGGCGGGTGGTACGCTCGTGGCCATTGACAACGTCGGTCCGACGGCCAATATCACGTCGCCCGCCAACGGCGCGGTGTACTTGAAGGGGCAGCCGGTGCCCTCACAATACGTTTGCCTCGATGCAGGGTCGGGGCCGGCATCGTGCACGGGGCCCGTCGTCAATGGCGCGAATGTCGATACGTCAGTGCCTGGCCCGCACGCATTCCAGGTCAACTCCACCGATGTAGCTGGCAACAGCGGCGGCGGGAGCGCGACCTATACCGTCAGCAGCCAATGCTTCGGCAATCTGTCGTGCGACGGCATCCCGGACAGCTACAAGCTGGCCCAGGCGTGCTTCGCACAATACTTGCCGACGCAGGACATCGCGAGCCTCGACACGGACAACGACGGACTCACGAACATGCGGGAGTTCCAGCTGGGCACGAACCCCTGCAATGCGGACACCGACGGCGACGGCTATAGCGACAAGCTGGAGGTCGCGCTGGGCAAGAATCCACTGGCGTTCTGCAGCGTCATGCGCGCGGACGTCACGGGCGACGGAATCGTGAGCATCCTGGACCTTGCGGCAGCCGCGCAGTACTTCTGGCAGAAGGCACCGCCGGCGCCGGCGCGCGACGATCATGGACGGCGACGCCGTGATTACCATTGTCGACCTGTCGTTCATGGCGCGGTGGTTCGGCCACTCCATCTCGCAGTGCCCGTAGCGCCGCACACCGGGCGCGTTAGATCTGTAGATCGCTCCCGGTACTCACGTAGAATGCGACCATGGCGGCGAACCTCACGCCCTATGTCCCACGCCTCCTCAGCGAATGGGCGCGCGAAACGCCGGGCGCCCATTACCGCCTGATCGACGGCACGCTGGTGTTCATCGACATCTCCGGCTTCACGGCGATGTCCGAGCGCCTTGCCCGCAGCGGCAAGGTTGGCGCCGAAGAAGTCACGGAGGTGATGAACGCGAGCTTCACGCGCCTCCTGCAGCATGCCTATGACGAGGGCGGCTCGCTGCTCAAGTTCGGTGGCGATGCGCTGCTGCTCTTCTACTCGGGCGAGAATCATTCAGTACGCGGCTGCCGCGCGGCACTGGCGATGCGCCGTGCCCTGCGCGAGTTTGGCCGGTTCCGCACGTCGGCTGGGATCGTTTCGCTACGTATGTCCGTCGGTGTGCACAGTGGTGAGTGCGCGTTCTTCCTCGCCGGGGACTCGCACCGAGAATTGATCGTCACTGGCCCGACGGTTACGAGAACCGCCGAGATGGAATCGGCGGCGCAAGCGGGCGAGATCCTCATCAGTGCCGATACGGCAGCCGCGCTCCCACGCGGCTCCTGCACCGCCGACGATCGCGGCGGCTTCTTGCTCAAGCGCCTCGCACCCGGCGGCGACGACGCCGTTCGCGAAGACACCGCGCTCGTCTTCGACCGGAGCGCTGAATTCATCCCATTCGCGATTCGCGAGCACCTGCGCGGCGCGACGACCGAGAGCGAGCACCGGCAGGTCACCGTCGCGTTCCTCCACTTCGACGGTACGGACGCGACGCTCACCAGCGACGAGCCCGGGGTGCTGGCGGGCCAGCTCGACGAGCTGATGCGCTCTGTCCAGTCCGCCGCGCAGGAGCACGAAGTCTGCGTGCTGGGCACGGACATCGACCGCGACGGCGGCAAGATCATCCTCACCGCCGGAGCGCCGCGGAGCAATGACAACGACGAAGAACGCATGCTGCGCACGCTACATCAGATACGGGAAGCAGGCGGCGCGCTCGCGCTGCGCATAGGCGTCAACCGCGGACCCGTCTTCGCGGGCGATATCGGGCCTCCGTACCGCAAGACGTACACGGTGATGGGTGACGCTGTGAATCTCGCCGCGCGGCTCATGGCGAAGGCGTCGACCGGACAGATTCTCGCCACCGACGCTGTGCTCGTGCGGTCCCGCACGCAATTCAACACCGAGGCGCTCGAGCCGTTCACAGTGAAGGGCAAAGCGAGGCCCATCACCGCCCACGCCATCGGCGCTGTGCGCGCCCTCCGAGCGCGCGGCGACGCCAGCCGCATCCCTCTGGTCGGTCGTGAACAGGAGCTGGGCTTCCTTGCATCGACGCTCGAGTCGATCGAGACGCAGGGAACCGCCGTCGTCGAACTCACGGGCCCCGCGGGCATCGGCAAGTCGCGGCTGATCCGCGAACTCGCCGCGCGCCAGCACGGGCTCGCATTCTTCGAGACTTCTGCCGAGCAGTACGCGTCGTCGACGCCGTACTTCGTCTTCGGCGCGTTCTTGCGGACGGTGCTTGGCCTTCACCCGCAGCAACGCGGCGCCGATGACGCTCGTGTTCTTGCGCCAGCGCGTCCGCGAATTGGCGCCCGAGCTCGCGCCATGGCTGCCACTGATCGCGCTGGTCATCGACATCGACGTGGCCGCCTACGCCCGAGACCGATCAGCTCGAAGCGCGCTTCCGACGCGCCCGCCTGCATGAAACGGTTACTAGCATTGTTGACCCGTCTACTGCCGCAACCGGCACTGCTCGTCTTCGACGACGCCCACTGGCTCGATGAGGCGTCGCGCGAGCTGCTGCGGTTCATCATCGCGAATGTCACCGCATCGCCCTGGCTGATCTGTGTCTCGCGCCGTCCCGACGCCGCACTCACCTACGCCGACCTGGCATCCACCGGCGCCACGCTCCGGCTGGAACCGCTCTCGCCCGACGCATCGATCGCCCTCACGTCGGCGGCAGCCGGCGACGTACCGCTTGCCACAGCACGAGCTGAACGCTCTCGCTGAGCGGGCCGGCGGCAACCCGCTGTTCCTCCGCGAAATCGTGGCGAACCGCCTCGCACAGACAGAAGCCGGCAACATGCCCGAGAGCGTCGAGGCGCTCCTCACCGCGCGCGTCGACCGGCTCGCGCCCGACGACCGCCGCCTGCTGCGTTTCGCCTCGGTCTTCGGCACAGCGGTGGACGTTGAAGCCCTCGCTGCCAGCTTCGCCGGCCTCATCCTGCCGGTCGACGAAGCCACGTGGAGCCGCCTCGACGAATTCCTCGTCTCTGACGCACCCGGGGTCGTTCGGTTCAAGCACGCGCTGGTGCAGGAGGTCGCGTACGAAGGGCTGCCTTTCCGGTTGCGACGCGACCTGCACCAACGCGCCGGCTCGTACATCGAGGGGCGCAACGGCGCGGACGCCGACGCCGAGGCGGACCTGCTCTCGCTGCATTTCGCCCGCGCCCAAGACCACCCGAAGGCCTACCGCTACGCGCGCGTCGCCGGTGAACGATCGAGGCAGCGCTTTGCGAATGTGGAGGCAGCCGAGGCGTACGGGCGGGCTATCCACGCGGCGCGCTACATCGAGGGTATCGCTCCGTCCGAGCTGGCCGGCCTGCACGAAGCGCGCGGCGACATGCTGGAAGTGGCGGGCATGTACGCCGAGGCGGCGGCCGCATATCGGGCGGCGAGACGCTGCGATGGCTATCGTGGATCGAGCGCCGGTGGCCTCGCCTTGAAGGAAGGCGTCATACGCGAGCGAATGGGCCGCTACACTCAGGCCCTCCGCTGGTACGGCCACCCACTGCGCGATGGCACCACAAGCGTCCGCGACCGCGTCAAGCTCGGCCTCGCCTATGCGGGCGTGCGCTTCCGGCAGGGCCGCTACGCCGACTGCGCCCGCTGGGCGCGCAGCGCCCTGGCCGATGCCGAAGCCTGCGGCGACCGCGCCGGGCAAGCGCACTCCTACTACTTGCTCGATCACGCCAACACCATGCTCGGCAATGCCGAGAGTGGCCGCTTCCGCGCGCTCGCTCTGCCCATCTTCGAGGAGCTGGGCGACCTCATCGGTCAGGCCAATGTGCTCAACAACCTGGGCGTCTCGGCGACGCTCGAAGGCCGTTGGGACGAAGCGATCGGGTCGTTCAAGCGCAGCCGCATTGCGCGTGAGAAGGCCGGTGACGTCGTAGGCGCGGCAACAGCGTCAAACAACATCGGCGAGGTGCTGCTCAACCGCGGTCAGATCGAGGAAGCCGAAGCGTTGTTCCACGGATCGTTGCGAGTCTGGCTGGCCGCCCGCTATCCCATTGGTGTCGCCGTGGCCAGGAGCGCCCTCGGCCTCGCGGCTGTGCGCGCTGGGCGGGTAGCCGAGGGCAGGATCCTGCTCAACGACGCACTTGACGGCTTCCGCGAGCTGCGCGCCGAAAGCTTTGTTGTGGAAACCGAGGCGCGCCTCGCAGAGCTCGCCGTCACGTCGGGCGACGATGATACGGCGGCGCGTGCGCTGATCGAGTCTGCGATCCGGCACGGCGAACGCGCGGGCGGCGACGTCACCTCCCGTGCCGCGCTGCACCGACTGCTGGGTGATGTGCGCGCCCGCGACGGCGACGCGAGTGGTGCGCGCGCTGCGTACGACGAGAGCGTCCGCCTGGCGCGTTCGATCGGCGCCGAGTACGAAATCGCGCGTACGCTGCAGTCGTACGCGCGCCTGCTGCGCGGCATCGGCCAGCCGGCTGACCGTGAAGCGCAGGAGAGCCTCGCGATCCAGCGGCGACTGGGGATCGTCGCGCTGCCGCCAGCCGATGTAGCATCGCCGCCGCTCACGTGATGTTCGTCGATGCCCATCCTGCATGCGCGGTGTAATGCGCAACGATGCCTTCGTAGCGTGGCGGAGAAGCGTCCGTGCTACCGAACGCAACGCTACGAAGGCACTGGTACAGACAGTACACGAGCGGACGCGAAGATGAAAGGGTCGTTCGGCATCATTGATCGAACCCTCTGCAACTAGATCACTGTGGCAAGTGCCGTCGCGATCCGCGCGCTGAAGTGAGACGCCCGCTTGAAGCATGGAACGGCGAAGCGAACCCGATGCCCGTGCGGTCTACAGCATCAGTGGTTCTCGCCTCGCGGTCCGCCGATGAAGAACCCCAGCCCGGCGGAGTCGGCAAGAATCGCGTCGAGTTCCTTCTTGTGAGCCAGCACGTAAGCCGCATTGCGTCGCCGCAACCCGGGCGGAACTGTCCGCCTCGACATGGCTTGAATGAATTCCTTCGAATCCGGGAGGCCAGCAAGTTGATGCACGGTCTTCCGGGTATCGGCGTAACTGACCGACTCGGCGAAGCCGCGGCCAAGGTCTTCGCCGGTTGGCGCGGTGAGGACGACTGCGCCCTCAGCGTATTGCGCACCGTTGGCGAAGAATCCTGACTGAGCCGTGTGCACGATCGGATCCATCACGAAGCTCCGGATGTCCTCGGGAAGTCTGGTATCGAACTGGAACTTCCATTGGTTCGGATACCAGGTGCCGGTGACCGAATAGCGAGCCGGGTTGGGAGAGTGGTCGGCTCTAATCCAGTCAGTGATTTCCAGAGTGCCGCCGATCTTCGCGGTCGTCTTGTTGGCGTCCATGTAGGTGCCGGCCACGTTGACAGTCATCGTTTCCGGCGGTGTTGGGCCCGTCTGCTCGTAGAAGGCTGCATACGGCAGCGCTGTGCGGGGCGAACACTGTGAGTTGGCGATCGCCGATGAATTGCGCCATGAACCAGTCCCACCCGCCCGGCCCCGGGTTGCTCGCGAACGTCGCCGCGCGCATGACCGATGAGCGCGGCACCACGGCCAGATCCCCCCATTGGTGATCGAACCAGAAAGCTCCGCGCTCGAGAACGATTGTCTTACCATCGAGTTGCAGCGTACTCCGCGAAGGATCGAGCTGTATGTTGGGAATCGAGTAGTAGAGCGAGCCGGTGCCGTCAACGGACGGCATGCAGCCGTCGGCGCCCTGAAACAGAGTCTCCTTGCCCGACGAGAAGGTGATGTCTACGCCGAGTTGACGAGAAGGAGTTGCACCGCGGTCGAGGCCCCACGCCTTGATGGTGACCGGAAAGAACTCGCCGCTACGGTGACATTCGATGGTGTTGCGCCCGAGCCGGTAGACGAACGGGTCGGCGTCGTAACCGACGAGACCGCTCGTTCCGCCCAGCACAACCGGTTCGGCCTGGAAGTGGCGACCGCCGGCTTCGCTGATCGCGAACTGCAGTTCGACCACCTGGTTCTCGTCGTCCGATAGGCCGAACCCCGCGGCAACGTTCGGGGGGAACAGCGCCGCCTGGAAGAACATCAACTCGACGCCGTACTCTTTGCCATCGGTGTCCCAGCAGCTACCGACGAAGAAGTGCCATCCGTTCTTGCTTCGCACCTTTGGCAGATGGTCGCGGGGGAACTGGAAGTCCGCGCGAGCCGGGACCATGTCGTAACCGACGGTTGAAGGCGGGCCCAGGAAGGCCATCTGCATCACGTAGGACTGGTGGGGTGACAACTCGTCGCAGTAGTGCAACAGGCGATCGTAGATCTTTCGATAGCTGGGTGTTCGTGACAGCGGATGGTCGATCAGAAAGCGAATGTATCTGCGCATCCGGTCGCCGTGCGCGGCGGGGCTGTTCTTCGGCTCGGCCAGCCTGGACGCGACCTCCGGAGCGAGCTTGGCCGCATCGAAGTCGTTCATCCACAGCGCATGGGCGATGTGTTCGCGTGTCGTCTCGTCGAAGGCCGCAAGCGCAGCTTCGACGTCGGTCGTTTCGTTGTGACTGCTCAAGCGCCTCCTCCGAGCGGTAAGCACTGAGCTTGGCCGCGGAGTCGAGGATAGCTTGCTTCGTTGCCGTGTGCCACATCCGTCGCGGCTCGCCGGTGGCGTGGGTGACCATTGGCTCTGGCCGTAGCGCGCCCGGGTCCGGACGAGGCTGACGCCCGAAGCGGGAGCGCGACTCCGTCCGGCTACGCTGGAGCCTAGACCGTGTCGTCGGCGCTCGTGCGGTGTGGCAGGCGCACGGCGGGGATCGCGCCCATGCGGCCCGCCTGGAAGTCCTCGACTGCCTGGATGATCTCCTCGCGCGTGTTCATCACGAACGGGCCGTAGCGCGCGACCTGCTCACGGATCGGGAAGCCGCCAAGGAGAAGTATCTCCCACCCGGTGCGGGCCGCGACCGGCTGCGCATCGGCGGCGCGCACGGTGATGGCCGCACCAGAGCCAAACAATGCGAGTTGGCCTTCATCGAGCGGCCGCTCCTCCCGCCCCGCGTAGCCGCGACCGGCAAGCACGTAGGCGAGTGCGTTGAAGTCCCGCGGCCACGGCACATCCAGGCGCGATCCCGGTGCGATGGTTGCATGGAGGTACGTGATGGGCGTGTACGTCACTCCAGGGCCTTCGTGACCGTCGATCTGTCCGGCAATGACGCGGACCAACGAGGCGCCATCCTGGCCGGACAGGAGCGCCACGCTCCGCGCTTCGATGTCCTGGTACCGCGGCGGTGCCCATTTCTGCGCCGCCGGCAGGTTCACCCAGAGCTGGACCCCGTGGAACAACCCGCCGCTCGTGACGAGCCGTTCAGGCGGCCTCTCGATGTGCTGGATGCCCGCACCGGCAGTCATCCACTGCGTCGCGCCATCGGTGATCAGTCCACCGCCGCCGGTGGTGTCCTGATGCTCGAACGCGCCATCGATGATGTACGTGACCGTCTCGAAGCCACGGTGCGGGTGCCACGACGTACCCTTCGCCTCACCGGGGGCGTATTCGACGGCGCCTATATGGTCGAGCAGCAGAAACGGATCGGCGAGCGACAGGTCGGCGCCGGGGAACGGCCGTCTCACGACGAACCCTTCACCCTCGAGTTGCCGCTGTGCCGTCACGACGCTGGCGACCGGCCGCCACTCGGTCTCCCGTTGCGGCAGCGAGGGCAGGCGGGGCAGCGTCAAAGCATCTGCGGAAACGGCGGGCATGAAGGTCCTCCAGCAGGCTTGTTCGTGCGGCGTGTGAGATTCCCGCCCGTCCGTTACAGCCTGACAGATGTGCCGCAGTTTCACCAAACGGGAGCGCGTGAATTGCGCCGGGATCGCGAAGGGGCATCCAGTCGGTCACAGAATCGTTAAGATTGGGCGATGCAGTGCCTCGATAACGCACTCGCATCGCATCCAGCGGGCTTTCCAGAAAGCTGTTGTCATGAGTCTTTCGCGTTTGCTCGTCGCCAACAGAGGTGAAATCGCCGTCCGGATCCTGCGGGCCGCCGCCGATCTGGGCTTGAGGACCGTGACGGTATTCTCCGAAGACGACGCCACGTCACTCCACACACGGCAGGCCGATGAGGCGCGGCCGCTGCGCGGCATCGGCGCGGCGGCGTACCTGGACGCTGACCAGATCATCGCGAATGCCAGAGAGAGTGGCTGCGATGCGATTCATCCTGGTTACGGGTTCCTGAGCGAGAGTGCCGCGTTCGCCCGCCGCTGCGCCGAGTCGGGTGTCACGTTTGTCGGGCCACGGCCGGAGATCCTCGACCTGTTCGGCGACAAGACACGGGCGCGCGCTTCGCGGAGCGGCTTCGAGTGCCGGTGCTGCCCGGCACATCTGGCTCGACAAGCCTTGAGGATGCGCGGGCGTTCTTCGCGTCCCTCGGCGAGGGCAGTGCGATGATGATCAAGGCGGTTGCGGGCGGCGGCGGCCGTGGCGTGCGCGCCGTCCATCGCGCCGATGACATCGCCGAAGCGTACGAGCGCTGCCGGTCCGAGGCGCGCTCGGCGTTCGGCAACGGCGACGTGTACGTCGAGCGGCTGATCCCGCACGCTCGCCACGTCGAGGTACAAATCGCCGGCGACGGCTCCGGTGAGGTGAGCCACATCTGGGAGCGCGACTGCACAATTCAGCGGCGCTACCAGAAGGTGGTGGAGATCGCGCCGAGTCCCTGGCTTGCCGTCGCCCTGCGCGACCGGCTCACGGAAACGGCGGTGCGCCTCGCCGCCGAGGTGCGCTTCGACAACATTGGTACCTTTGAGTTTCTTGTTGACGTGACGACGGACGCCAACGAAGCGTTTGCGTTCATCGAAGCGAACGCCCGGTTGCAGGTCGAGCACACCGTCACCGAAGAGGTGACGGGCGTCGACCTTGTCAAGGCGCAGCTGCAACTCGCGGGCGGGCGGTCGCTCGCAGAGATCGGGCTGTCGCAGGCGAACGTGCCGGTGCCGCGCGGTCTCGCCATGCAGGTGCGCATTAACGCGGAGTCGATGGATCTCGACGGGACGGTGCGGCCTGCTGGCGGCACGCTCACGGCGTTCGAGGCGCCGTCGGGCCCGGGGATCCGCGTGGATTCGTGCGCGTACGCCGGCTACACAACGAACCCCGCTTTCGACCCGCTGCTCGCCAAACTCGTCGCGCATAGTCCGTCCCCGGATCTCGCGGACGTGGTCGCGCGGGCGTATCGCGCGCTGTGCGAGTTCCGGATCGAGGGTGTGTCCACGAACGTTGGGTTCCTGCAGAACCTGCTGCGGCACCCCGCGTTCGTCGCGGGCCGTACGCACACGCGTTTTGTGGAAGACCACGCCGCCGAACTCGTCGACGCTGGGGAGACGCCGCACCGGCGGCTGTACTTCCCCGGCCGAATGGGTGACCAGCATCAGCGGGGCGGCGGCCTCGCCGGTGTTCGCGTGGATCCGAATGACCCGCTCGCGGTGCTCCATCACGGCAAGTCGGCGCCGGGCGGCGCTTCGGGCGGCATCGACGCAGACGTGCCGGTGGGCATGGTCGTCGTGCGTGCGCCGATGCAAGGCACGATCGTGGCGATCGACGTGCGCGAGGGCGACCTCGTGCGTGCTGGACAGCGGCTCTTCGTGATGGAAGCCCTGAAGATGGAACACGTCGTCGCGGCCGAGGCCAGCGGCCGCGTGCAGCGGGTCGCGGTCGCCCTGGGCGATGCGGTGTTCGAGGGCCATCCGATGGCGTTCATCGAAGAGGCCGAAGTCGCGGTCGGGGAAGATGGCGGCGAGGATCAGGTCGACCTCGACCGTGTGCGCCCCGACCTGGCGGAGGTGCGGCAGCGGCACGCGGTCGGCCTCGATGCGGCGCGGCCTGATGCCGTCGCCCGGCGGCGAGCTACGGAGCAGCGCACCGCGCGCGAGAACATCGAGGACCTGTGCGACCCGGGCTCCTTCATCGAGTACGGTCCGCTCGTCATTGCGGCGCAACGCCGCCGTCGCCCCGTCGAAGAGCTGATAGAGCGCACGCCCGCGGACGGGCTGGTCGCGGGCATCGGCAGCGTCAATGGCGGTCTCTTCGACGAGTCGAAGGCCCGGTGCATCGCGATGTCTTACGACTACACGGTGCTGGCCGGCACGCAGGGGCAGCAGAACCACCGGAAGAAGGACCGCATGTTCGAGCTGGCCGAGACGTGGCGGCTACCCATCGTATTCTTCACGGAAGGCGGCGGCGGCCGGCCCGGCGATACGGATGGGCTGGGAGTCGCAGGTCTCGACTGCCTCGCGTTCAACTACTTCGGCAAGCTCAGCGGGCTCGTGCCGCTCATCGGTATCACCTCCGGCCGTTGCTTCGCCGGGAATGCGGCGCTGCTGGGCTGTTGCGACGTCGTCATCGCCACCAAGGACGCTAACATCGGCATGGGCGGCCCGGCGATGGTGGAGGGCGGCGGTCTCGGCGTCTTCCGCCCGGACGAGATCGGGCCCGTCGACGTGCAGGCGCCGAACGGAGTGATCGATGTCCTGGTGGAGGACGAGGCGGCCGCCGTGCAGGCGGCGAAACAGTACCTTTCGTACTTCCAGGGCGCCATCGGCGAGTGGAGCTGCCCCGACCAGCGCCTGCTCCGCTCCGTCATCCCGGAAAACCGACGCCGGAGCTACGACGTGCGCTCGGTCATCGACACGCTGGCGGACGCCGGTTCGGTGCTGGAGCTGCGCCGGTACTTCGGCCGGGGCATGGTGACGGCGCTCGTCAGGATCGAAGGCCGACCCGTGGGCCTCGTCGCGAACAACCCGATGCACCTGTCGGGCGCGATCGACAGCGACGGCGCCGACAAGGCGGCGCGGTTCATGCAGCTCTGCGACGCGTTCGACGTCCCGCTGCTGTTCCTCTGCGACACGCCGGGGATCATGGTCGGGCCTGACGCTGAGAAGACCGCGCTCGTCCGGCATGCCGCGCGGATGTTCGTGACGGGCGCCAACGTCAGCGTGCCGTTCTTCACCATCATCCTGCGCAAGGCGTACGGCCTGGGCGCGCAGGCGATGGCTGGCGGCAGCTTCAAGGCGCCGTTCTTCACGGTTTCCTGGCCGACGGGGGAGTTCGGTGGTATGGGCCTGGAGGGCGCGGTGAAGCTCGGTTACCGCAACGAGCTGGCGGCGATCGAGGATCCTGAGAAACGGAAGGCAACCTTCGATGAGATGGTGGAGCGGATGTATGCGCATGGAAAGGCGACTAACACCGCGTCGCACTTCGAGATCGACGACGTGATAGATCCTGTGGACTCGCGGCGATGGGTCACGACGGCGCTGCGCTCCCTGCCGCCACGTCCGCATCGCGACGGCAAGAAGCGGCCGAACATCGACGCGTGGTGACCGATTCGAAAGGATGCTTGCCCATGCAACTCCGCCCGATCGTCGAGGGCTTGTTCACGCTGGACGGCGTGGGTGGGCCGCGCCTCCTCATCTCGAAATGCCGCGCCTGCGGAGCGCTGGCATTCCCGACACGGAAGCGCTGCCATGCGTGCACCGCTGACGACCTCGAGGCGGCGGAGTCGCCCGCCGAAGGCACGATCTACTCGTGGACGGTCGTCCGGGAACTGGGCGGCCCTCAGCCGGGCTTCCAGCCGTACGTCGTGGCGCAAGTGGACCTGGCGACGGGTCTGCGGGTCCAGGGCGTCGTCGATGCCAGCGCCGACGCGGTGTGCATCGGCCAGCGTGTTCGCACGGGCCTCGTCCATCCCTTCGGCCAGGACCTGGACCCTGATGTTGTGACGTACTGCTTCGTCCCGGTCGACGGAGGTACGTCGTGAGGAAAGTCGCCGTCGTCGGAGTGGGGATGGTGCCGTTCGGGCGCCATCCGGACGAAACGGTGGCCGATCTGGGCACCACGTCGATCGCGTCGGCGTTGACTGATGCGGGGATCGGATGGAAGGACGTGCAGTCGCTGTTCTGTGGCGTGATGAGCGGCGGGATCACGGTCGGCACGCGCATCTCCAGCGATCTTGGCCTCACCGGCATCCCTGTCGTGAACATCGAGAACGCGTCGGCGAGCGGGTCCAGCGCGTTTCGTGCGGCGTACCTCGATGTCGCATCCGGCCGCGTCGATGTCTCGGCCGCCGTCGGCGTCGGCAAGGCGAGCGGCCTGCCGGGAGGCGGCGGGCGCACACCCGGCACGCCCGAGTACCGAGAGATGATGGTGACGCGCGCGCAGGGCCTGCTTCCCCCAGTCGGCATCTTCGCCATGCGCACGCGCCGGCGTATGCATGACTTCGGATCCACCATCGAACAGCTTGCTCAGGTCGCTGTGAAGAATCGGCGCCACGCCTCGCTCAACCCCTTCGCGCAGTTGCGGAAGCCGATGACTCTGGAGGACGTTCTGAATGCCCGCATGATCGCCGACCCGCTTACGGTGCCGCACTGCTGCCCCCTGGGCGATGGAGGTGCGGCCGCGGTCCTCATGAGCGAGTCCGAGGCGCGCCGGCGAGGCATGGGGCCGCTCGTTACCGTCGAGGCATCCGCATTCCGGACGCCGACGATCGCGGCGAGCCCCGAGTCACAGGACGCCGATACCACGCGGCTGACCTGCCTTCAGGCGTACGCCGAGGCGGGCGTGGAGCCGGCGGACATTGACCTTGTCCAGGTGCACGACGCCTTCACCGTGGAGGAGATCGAGTACTGCGAGAGCATGGGCTTCTGCGAGGTCGGTGAAGGCGAGCGGATGCTGGAGCGCGGCGACACGACGATCGGCGGCCGAGTTCCCTTCAGCACGGACGGGGGCCTGCTTTCGCGCGGACATCCCATCGGCCCCACGGGCCTTGCGCAGGTCTGGGAGACCGTAGTGCAGTTGCGAGGGCAGGCTGGTCCGCGTCAGGTGGAAGGCGCTCGGGTGGGCCTGCTCCACATGGTGGGCGTGGGAGGCGTTTGCCTCGTCCACATTCTCCGTCGTAACTGAGCGCACGCCCGATGTTGGATGGCACAGGGTGGGTACAATTCTGACGCGGCCTGAGGAATGACGCTCGCCGCGCGCGGATCCCGGAGAAGGTCGTCGCAAGGCCGCCAGCGAGGAGGAACGACGATGGACACTGCACCGCAAGCGGCGGGATTCGCGCCTGAACGGCTCGAGCGAATCACCGAACACCTGAACAGACACTACGTTGATCCGGGGAAGATCGCCGGATGCCAGACGCTCGTCGCCCGGCACGGCCACGTCGCCTACGCTCGTTCGCTCGGCTACATGGACCGCGAGCGCCGGCGTCCAATGGCCGACGATACGATCTTCCGCATCTTCTCGATGACGAAGCCCATCACCTCGGTCGCCCTCATGACCCTATACGAGCGGGGCTATTTCCAGCTGAACGATCCGGTGCATCGCGTCATTCCCGAATGGCGCGACATGCAGGTGTACGTGTCGGGCGAGGGCGAACACATGCAGACGCGCGCCCCGACGCGTCCCATGACGTTCCGCCACATCCTCAGCCACCAGAGCGGGCTTTCGTACGGAGGCGGCCTTGCCCAGCTCGTCGGAGACGACACACAGCTCCACCCGGCGGATGCCGCCTACGTCGCGGCCGGCGTGCAGCGCGGCCGCGGCGAGACACTGCGCTCGTTCGTGGAGAAGCTCGCGCATGTTCCGCTGCGTTTCGATCCGGGCGACCGCTGGATGTACTCCTACTCCACCGACATCTGCGGTTATCTGGTTGAAGCCATTTCCGGTAAGCCGTTCGATGAGTACCTGAAAGAGACGATCTTTGATCCGCTCGGCATGACCGACACCGCATTCTTCGTCGCGCCGGAGAAGAAGAGCCGCCTGGCGGCGAATTACCGGCGGGCCGCCAACAAGTCGCTGCGACTCATCGACGATCCGGAAACCAGCCAGTACCTGGAGCCTCCCTCCTTCTTCTCTGGCGGCGGCGGACTGACCAGCACCACGGCCGACTACCTGCGCTTCTGCGAGATGCTGCGCCGCGGCGGGGAGTTGGAGGGAGCGCGCATACTGGGCCCGCGCACGCTTGACCTCATGACACGGAACCACCTTACGGGTGGCAGTGACCTCTCACAGATGGCGATCGGCGCGTTCTCCGAGACGGCGTACGAAGGTGTCGGGTTCGGTCTCGGCTTCGCCATGACCCTCGATGAAGTCAGCGCCGGCTCGATCGCCGCGGGCGACTACTACTGGGGCGGCGCCGCCTCGACGATCTTCTGGGTCGATCCCGAAGGAAGACCTCGTCGTCATCTTCATGACCCAGCTCATCCCGTCGGCGACCTTCAACTTTCGAGGCCAGTTGAAGAGCATCGTGTATTCGGCTCTCGTCAATTGATTCCTGGAGGCGGTCACATGCAGGCCCGCCGGCCGCTGCGTCGGGCTTCTACCACCGAACGCTTAACGCCTAGTGGTTCGACGTAGCGAGGCAGCAGGTGTGTCTTACTTTGCCCACCGGTCTTGCAGTCCGTGGTCCTGCTGACGTTCCGCGAACGCCCACGACTCATCCCACCGATCCTTGAACGTGACCTGGCGTACAGGGCGCCGATGCACCGGGCCGTGTCGATCCAGCGGATATCCGATGGGTATCGAACAATACACCTGGTACTCATCCGGAACGCGGAGTTTCTCGGATGACTGACGTCGAGAGGGCCAGCTGGAAGATCGATGCTCCGAGCCCTAACGCGCGCGCCGAGAGGAGCAGGTTCTGGACGGCGGGAAAGATACTGCCACCGGGCGATGAGTGCCGTGCCTTCAACCCGCAAACGATGATCACCGCTGGCGCGCTTCCCAGGTGATGCGCGAGATATGCGGTCGACTTGAGCGATAGCCGTTTGGTACGCGGCAACTCGTCCATCAGCTCGGGACTCGCGGCGAAGCGCGGCTGGTACCGAGCCCATGCGTCGGTGGCGGATGCCTGCATGTCCTCTTCAAGGCCGGGTCCGTCACGATAATGAAACGCCAGTCCTGGGCGTTCTGCCCCGACGGTGCGCGGATCGCCGCATCGATCAGCTGGAACAAGACGTCGTCCGGCACCGGATCAGGCTTCAGCCGTCGCAGAGCCCGGGTCGTGTAGAGGATTTCGAAGAATGAGGCAACTGGTTCCGCGTCCATAGCGCTCTCCCTCGCTCCGAAGCGGGATATGCATTCGGCTCGCGCATTCGGCCGCCGCGCGTCACGATCGCGCGCGTTCCGCGCCTGCCTTCACGCCGAAAGCTTGACGAGCATCTTGCCCGTATTGGCGCCGTTCAGCATCCCGATCAACGCCTTCGGTGCGTTCTCAATACCGTCGTAGATCGTCTCTCGGTATTTCACGCGCCCGTCCTTCAGCCAGCCCGTCATCTCTGCCGCGAACTGCTCGCGCAGGTGCATGAAGTCTGTCGCGACGAAGCCCCGAAGCGTTACGCGCCTGTAGATGATGTTGGAGAGCGTCGTCACCGGCGACGAGATGGCGCCAGCGGTGTTGTACGCGGAGATCATCCCGCAGACGGGGATGCGCCCGAGCAGATTCATGCGCGGCAACGCCGCGTCCAGGTGGTCGCCGCCAACGTTGTCGAAGTAGACGTCGATCCCATTCGGCGCCTTCTCCTTCAGCGCCGTTCGGATCGTCTCGGTCTTGTAGTTGATCACGGCATCGACACCGAGGTCGTCCTTCAGCCATCGGCACTTCTCGTCCGAACCTGTGCTGCCGATCACGTAACAGTTCTTGATCTTCGCGATCTGCACGGCGATCGACCCCACCGAGCCCGCAGCTGTGGACACGAACACCTGCTCCCCGTCCTGAAGCTTGCCGATCTCCAGCAGCCCGCCGTACGCGACGAAGCCGGAGCCACCAAGCGTGTGGAGATACACCGAGACCGGCAGCGCGGGATCGACGTTCAACTTCGAAACGCCACTCCCCGACGAGACGAAGTACTCGCGGAACGAGGACCAGTTCTGGACGATGTCACCCTCGTTGAAGGAAGGATGGCGCGACTGCACGACGCGGCCAATCGCGTACCCGGCCATCGGCTCGTTTAGCGCCTGGCCTGCGGACAGCCGAGGCCGCATCGCCGGATCCACAGAGAGGAAGAGGTTCTTCACCTGGATCTCCCCATCCCCGGCATCCGGCACCGACTGTTCGACGATGGCGAACTCCGCTTCCCGTGGCATCCCGTTTGGCCGGGCGACGAGATGTACTTCGCGACTGGCGACCGTCATGGCGTGTCCTCCCTTCTAAGGCAGTGCCGAGCAATCCGTGCGATACGGCGAATGGTCGGCGATCTAGCGGCGGGGTGCAACGTACCCCGGCGAATCACGCCGCGCTCCGAACGCCGCCCCTCGCCGAACCGGCTGAGTGCGGCGTACACGCCTGCGGAAGGAGGCGGGGCCGTATGGCTTTCGTTGGAGCGCCAGACTTCACCAGAGATGGGGCCGAACGGACGCGGCGTATCTGCCATCTGCCACGCCCGCGAACGAACCAGGCTCGCGTACCATCGACATGCAGGCGGATGGCCTGCACGAACCGAAAGCGACGGTGTGACGAGTGCGGAGGTCCGGCGCGAATTCGGTCCACGGCGACGCGCCGGCGGTATGCCGGCAGGAGGTTTACGCTATGCGCTGTCCGAACTGCAATGCCATGTTCGTTCTCCGTGCGGACTACGCGGATCACGTGCAGCTGTGCCGCCCGTCCGACGCTGATGTCGACGTGAGAGACGAGTTGCTCGCCTGCCTCAACGCGGCGGCCGCCCGCCTGTATGCGGAGTTCGGCGACGTCCAAGAGAACCGACGCACCCTCGTGTCTGCCGCTTAGGGAGCGGCAGGGTCGAGGCGGTCCGAATGGACCTGCCGCCGCGATCTGCCCTGGCCCAGCCTGGACGTTCGCCGAGTGGATCGGCGCATTCTTCGCTGGCGCTGCCCGCCACGATCAAGTCTCGATCCTATCCTGGCTGCGCTGCTATCCTTGGGCTATGTCCCAGATCTTCGACTACATCCCACATCCGCACGCGGAGAAGCGCAAAGAGATGGGCCCGCCCAAGGTTGCGGCGTCCGTCGCCCAGATCCATGGACCGGGACTGATCGGGCGCATCAACGCCAAGGTCGGACTGAAGATCACCCTGGTCGTTGGCACGATGTGGTGCGCGTATCTCTTCACGCTGCTCGCCCTCGTCAGCGCTCCGTCGGCGTTCAAGACCGGCGATTCGATCATCGTTGTCGCCTGGATCGCGCAGACGTTCCTGCAGCTCGTGCTCCTGCCGATCATTATCGTCGGCCAGAACGTTCAAGCCGCTGCTGCAGATGCCCGCTCCCAGGCCACGTATGACGATGCGGCTGCCGTGCTGGAAGAGGCCAAGCAGATCCAGGCACATCTCGCAGCCCAGGACGCCGCGATCGAGCAAGATCCTCGCCGCCACGATCCCGAAATCACTCTGACCGGACGCCGAAACGACGGTCGCGCTAGCGGCGCACGAGGGCCGAGTCCGCCGCCTAACGCACGTCTACGCTCGTCGGCGTGATTTCCTCGCGCTGCACCCTGCGCTTCGCGCCCGTAACCTCGATAATCGCGCGACCGCGGATGTCCTCTGACGACGCCCCCACCATCACCTCGATGGGACCGGGCTCAATCACAAACTGCATCCTATCGTCGTGGAATGCGATCTGGCTCAGGTCGACGTGGAAAGTCAACATCGCTCGCTGCCCGGCGGCGAGCGCGATGCGCTTGAATCCGGCTAGTTGCTTCACCGGTCTCGTGACGCTCGCGTCAAGGTCGTGCAGATAGAGTTGCACGACCTCCTCGCCCGCGCGGTCGCCGATGTTGGTCACACTCACGGTTATATCGATGCTCGCGGTGGCCGGCACCGCCGTGGCGCTGACGATCATATCGCCGTACTCGAACGTCGTGTAAGAAAGGCCGTGTCCGAACGGAAACAAGGGCGTTGAGGGCTGATCCACGTAATTCCCACGCCAGTTGCTCCGCCCGCCGGAAGGCTTGTGGCCGTAGAACAGCGGCACTTGTCCGACCGATCGTGGGAGCGACAACGGCAGCCGACCCGCTGGGCTCACATCGCCGAAGAGCACATCGGCGACGGCGTTGCCGCCCTCCTCGCCGGGCAGCCACGCCTCGAGGATCGCCGGGACGCGCTCCGCCAAAGCCGGGATCGACAACACGCCACCGTTGACGAGCACGACGGCCACCGGGGTGCCGGTCGCCAGCACGGCCTCGATGAGCTCTTGCTGCACGCCGGGAAGGCCCAGGCTCGCACGGTCGTTGGATTCACCGCTCGTGCAGCCCTCGATGAGCCCAGACTTCCCGCCGACGCACAGGATCGCGACGTCGGCGGCACGGGCGGCTTCTATCGCCTCGGGGAATTGCCCCTTGTCGTCGCCGGTAACGTCGCAACCGCGCGCGTACGTGACCGACGTCGACGCGGAGACATGGCTACGGATGCCGTCGAACACTGTCACGTGCGGGACAAAGTGCTCGGCCAGATCGCCATGCGCGCCTGCCGTCAGCGCCGGCGGAGCCGCCGCATCGGAAGCTGCTTGATCTCCGCGCTCGGGGATGGGCCCGAACATCACTTCGAGATGTGTCGGATAGTGGTAGTCGCCCTGCAGCAGGCGGCGGCTGTCGGCGCAGGGGCCGATGACGGCGATCTTGCTCGTGGCCGGCGAGAGCGGTAGCAGCGCGCCATCGTTCTTCAGGAGCACCATCGACTTCTGCGCGATGCGCCGCGCCAGTGAGCGATGCTCCGCCGTGTCGAACGCTGCGGGAGCAGCACTGTCATCGACGTACGGCTGCTCGAAGAGCGCCAGCGCGAATTTCGTGCGTAGCACGCGTTCGACGGCGCGGTCGATCAGCGACTCCGCGACGGTCCCGGCGCCGACCGCGGCTCGCAGCGGCTCGCCAAAGCAGTCCGCGAACGGTAGCTCGACATCGAGTCCCGCCTCAAGCGCACGGCGAGCCGCCTCGCCCTTGTCCGGGGTCAGCCGGTGATACGAGCGGAGCGTTGCGACCGTGAAGTAATCGGACACGACGGCGCCGTCGAACCCGAGGCGGTCGCGGAGGAGCTCCGTCAACACCTCCCGGGATGCGCCGCATGGTATGCCATCGATCTCGGAATACGAGTTCATCACCGAAGCGAGTCCGGCTTCGCGGATCGCAGCCTCGAACGGCCGCGCATACACATCGATGATCTCCCGCTGGCCGACGTGCGCGGGGGCCCAATTCATGCCGCCTTCCGAAGCCCCGTAGCCAAGGAAGTGCTTCCCGGTGGCGGCGATCCCTTCGCGCAGGTCCGGCCCCTGCAGCCCGCGGACGTACGCGACGCCCATGCGCCCAGCCAGGTACGGATCTTCCCCGTACGTCTCTTCGACCCGGCCCCAGCGGCCGTCGCGAGCGATGTCCAGCACTGGCGCCAGTGACTGCCGCACGCCGACGGCGAGCATTTGCTGGCGGATCGCGCCTGTCATCTCCTCGATTAGTTCCGGCTCCCACGTGCTTGCGAGTCCGATCGCCTGCGGGAAGCATGTCGCACCGCGGGCTGTGAATCCGGCGCAACTTTCGCCGTGCACGATTGCCGGTATCCCGAGCCGCGTCTGCTCGATGAGAAAGCGCTGCGCGTCGTTGATGACGCGCGCGAGGTCGCGCGGTGGCAGCGCGAGCACGGCCGAGATGTGTGAGATATGCCCGACGCCGTGTGGCATCGCGGCTCGCGCCTTTTCTTCAGAGAAGTCACCGTCGAATAACGCTGCAGGCCACACGCCGGCGATCTGCGCGAGCTTTTCGTCGAGCGTCATGCGCCCGAGCAGATCCGTCGCTCGCTCCGCGATGGTCCGGTCGGGGTCTCGATATGGCGCGTTCGCGAGTTCAGAGGTCATGGCTGCATCTCTCCGGTCCACCTAACGTTCGAATCTTGTCCGGCCCGATCATCGCCGATTGGGTCCGCTGTTGCACGCGGCATGCCGTCGACGACAAGCGGCGGCGTAATCGGGCCGCGACGTGCCGCCGCGCGATAGCCCGACTCGCGCTGGATGAGGTTGCCACCGACGCCGCGGTGCTAGAATCGGCCGGAGGGGAATGACTCATGTCGACGGTCGAAACTGTCCTGGGCCCGGTCGATGCGGGCGCTCTCGGCTATACGCTGAGCCACGAGCATGTGCTGGTGGCGATGGGCGAGGACAACCACCACTACCGCTGGCTCTTTGACTGGGATCACACGAGGGCGAACGCCGTCCGCGAGCTGAGCGAGGCAAAGGCCGGCGGGGTCGACACGATCATCGACCTTACGACGCCTGACCTGGGACGCGACGTGGAGTTCGTAAGAGACGTCGCGCGCGCGAGCCACATCAATGTCGTCGTGGCGACGGGTATCTGGCGCGACGTACCGCGGTCGTTCTGGGCGCGCGACGTCGACCGCATCGCCGACATCTTCGCGCGAGAGATCGAAATCGGCATCGGCGATACCGGCATCAAGGCCGGTGTCATCAAGGTCGCGAACGACGCGGAAGGCGTGACGCCGGAGGCCGAGCGTGTGTTGCGCGGAGCGGCGCGCGCGCTAAAGCGAACGGGCTGCCCGATCAGCACGCACCAGTGGGCTCCGGCGGAAGTCGGGCGGCGGCAGGTAGAGATCTTCGAGGAAGAGGGCGCGCCCATGGACCGCATCTGCATCGGCCACAGCGCGGACACGACGGACGTGGATTACCTGGAGTCGCTGCTGCGGCGAGGCGTGTATCTGTCTATGGACCGCTACCCCGGCGGCGAAGGACGTCCCGACTGGCGCCAGCGCAACGCGACCGTAAAGTCGCTGATCGATCGAGGCTGGGCGCACCGCCTCATGCTCGGGCACGATCACGCTCCCGCGCCGGTACCCGTGAAGCGCATTGAAGATGGCGCGCCCCCCGGCGTGACTAGGTATCTGTTCGTTTCTACCGTGGCGCTTCCGGCGCTACGCGCGGACGGCGTCAGCCCGGAGGCCATCGACATGATGATGCGCGAAGTGCCGCGGCGATTTCTCTCCGGCGCTCGATAGCGTTCGGGCGATGCGTCGTGAATCGTTCCGGCTGACCTTCGCCGTGATGGTTCGCTCGCCGCACAGACTATTGCGCGGCTGATGCGCATACGGCACGGTATCAGTTGCGCCGCAACCGTCCGTTACGCGGAGTAGTCGCCTTCGCGGGCGGTCTCAGTTCGCCGTCCCACCGCCGTACATCCCACGGTACGCCGCTGGGAGCAGCCCGGCGATGCGACGCATGATGAGATCGATCCCGACCTCGGCGGCGCGCGTGTCGACGCGCTCGACGGGTGCGAGACGGAACGGCGCGCCGAAGCGCACGGTCACCTTCGGCCCCAGCAGCGGCAACAGCAGCACCCACGGCCACGATGTGCGCTCGGTGCCCGTGATCGCGACGGGCACGATCGGCACACCCGCGTGGTACGCCAGCAGCGCTGCGCCCGCGAAGCCCCGTTGCAGACCGCCCGTCTTGCTGCGTTCACCTTCGGGAAAGACGATCAGCGCGCGCCCCTGGTCGAGCGCGCGCAGAGCAGCGCGCAGCGATGCGATGTCAGCCCGTCGCGGATCGACCGGCAGCGCACCGAGCAGCCGTGGCAGCAGCCCGACGACCGGCCAGTCGAACAGTTCTTTCATCGCGAGGAAGACGGCGCGGCGTGGGACCCTGGCGAGTAGCAGGCCCGGGTCGGCATAGTCGAGATGGTTCGAGACGATGATCAGCCCGCCGCGACGCGGGATGTCGGCCGTGCCGGTGACCGTGATGCGCGGGAAGTAGGTGCGGACGGCGACGCGCGCAAAGAGCGCGAGGCACCCATACGTCACGGGCAGGACCCAGCGTTCCGCAAAGGACTGGTGGGGCGGCGACGTGCGGCGGTTGTCGCGGAATGCGTCAGGGACCCCGGGGCGGTGGCGTCGGGGCCAGAACTCTTCCGCGAGGCTTCCGGAGCGTCGCCACCTCTTCGCGATTCATGTTATGTCCTCTGTCTGAGCCATCGCCACGACTGATCGAGTGTGGTGCACCGAGATCGATCCGGTGCCTGCCGGTGGACGAACTTCGACTAGCGGCCATTAGGTACCGTCTGTGCAGGCTGATCGGCAGTTACGCTCGCATCTGAATCCCTTGGAAAATGACAAGGTTCGTGGATTGTCTCAGTAAGGAGGCTTCTGATGAGACGCAGATTCAGGTTCTGGTTACCGGCCGCCATGGCGCTCATCGCACTGGGGGTTGCGTCCGCTTGCGGGGGAGGCACGAGCAGCAGCGACAAGACCGCTACGGCTGGCGCCGGCGGAAAGACCCCGGTGGCAACGGGCACCCCCGCCGCAGGGGCGACCGCGACGTCCGCCCCGCTCAGCGGCAAGCTCGAGATCTTCAGCTGGTGGACCACCGGCGGCGAGGCCGCCGGCCTCAAAGCACTGTTCGACCTCTACCCGGCGACCTGTCCCGGTACCGTCGACATCGTGAACGCGACGGTCGCTGGCGGCGGCGGTGCCAACGCCCGCCAGGTGCTCACCACCCGGATGCTCGGCAATGACCCGCCCGGCTCCTTCCAGGTGCACATGGGTCATGAGCTCACGGACACGTGGGTGACCACCAACTACATGGAGCCCCTGGACACGCTGTTCACGCAGCAGGGCTGGACCAACGTCTTCCCGAAGGGTGTCCTCGATATCGTCTCGTACCAGGGCAAGCCCTACGCGGTGCCGGTGAACATCCATCGCGCGAACGTCCTCTGGTACAACAAGACGGTCTTCACAGCCAACAACCTGCAGGTGCCGAAGACGCTTGATGAGTTCTTTACGGCGGCCGATGCCTTGAAGGCCAAGGGAATCACGCCGCTTGCATTGGGCGATGTCGACGCCTTCGCGTCCGTCCAGTTGATGGAAACCGTCCTGTTGGGCACACTGGGAGCCGACGGCTACAACGGCCTCTGGACCGGGGCGACCGACTGGAACAGCGCCAAGGTGACGGACGCGCTGAACGCCTACAAGAAGATGCTCGGTTACGTGAACAGCGACCACAGCTCACTCTCCTGGGATCAGGCCAACGACCTCGTCATCAGCGGCAAGGCCGCGATGACGATCATGGGCGACTGGCTCGAAGGTGACAACAAGGCGAAGAAGTTCACGGACTACGGATGGGCGCCCTCGCCAGGCACGACTGGCGTCTACGACGCTCTTTCCGACACGTTCGGCCTGCCGAAGAATGCCCCGAACCGCGATGCGGTCCTCTGCTGGCTAAAGGTCGTCGGGTCGAAGAAAGGCCAGGAAGCATTCAACCCGCTAAAGGGCTCAATCTGCGCGCGCACCGACTGCGACGCCACGCTGTTCGACGCGTATCTGCAGTCGGCGATGACGGAATGGAAGGCAGACACGATCGTCCCCAGCCTGGCTCACGGCGCAGCCGTGAAACAGGGGTGGCTGACGGAGGTCAGCGACGCGGTCACTGCCTTCGTCACCGATAAGGACGCCGCTTCGTTACAGAGCCGTCTCGCCTCGTCGTGCAAGGCGGCGGGGGTCTGCAAGTAACCGGAGTCGGAAGAACCTATGGGCAACACCGGCCGCCGCCTCCTTCGCACAGTAACCAGCGAACAGGCGGCGGCCGTTGCCCTGATCATTCCTTCGCTTGTGGCCGTCGGCGTCTTCGTCTACGGCTTCATCGGCTGGAGCGCTGTCGTCTCCGTGAGCGAATGGGATACGGTCAGACCGGATTACACATTCGTCGGCCTCGACAACTTCCGTGACCTCTTCCACAATTTTCGATTCCAGATCGACATCCGGAACACGGTCGTCTTCACTGTGTTGTTCGTCGGGGCGTGCCTCGCAATCGGCTTCGTGCTCGCCTCGTTGCTCGACCGTCGAATCGTCGGCGAAGGTATCTTCCGCAGCATTTATCTCTTCCCGATGGCCGTGTCGTTCATCGTCACGGGCGTCGTTTGGCGGTGGCTGCTCGCCCCGCGCGCGGGCGTCAACATCCTTCCGGCCAAGGTTGGCGCGCCGTCGCTGGGCTACGGGTGGTACACCGATCCCACGGTGATCTACGCCCATGCCGATTCACGGTTGGGCGAGGCACTTCACTCGGCCGGGCTCGGGTTTCTGGCCGATCCGAACTTCGGCCTTCCGCTGGCAATGATCTCCGTGGTTGTCGCGGCCACGTGGCAGATGTCCGGCTTCGTCATGGTGATGTACCTCGCGGGCCTTCGCGCGATCCCGGAGGAGTTGCGGGACGCCGCGCGCGTCGACGGCGCCGGCGAGATGCAGATCCTGCGTCATATTTCGCTGCCGCTCCTCCGGCCGGTGACGCTGAGCGCGATCATCATTCTCGGCCACCAGTCACTCAAGATCTTCGATCTGGTGATCTCCATGACAAGGCGCGGCCCCGGCTTCGCGACCGATGTCCCGGCTCTGTTCATGTTTGAAACGACGTTCCAGGGCAACCACTTCTCGCACGGGGCCGGTATCTCGATCGTAATGCTCCTGGCGGTGAGCGTGCTCGTGATCCCGTACCTGTTCTGGAGCCTCAGACGGGAGGCGCGGCTGTGACCATCCGCTGGTCCCGTATGGCCATCTACATCGTGCTGATCCTTTTCGCCCTGATCTATCTCATGCCCATCTATGTCTTGCTCGTCACGGGGCTAAAGAGCTTCGGCGAAGTGCGCCTGGACCAGATGTGGGACCTTCCGTCGGGCCTCCATTTTGATTCGTTCCGGGAAGCCTACTGGTCGCTCGACAGCAACCTGGTGAACAGCTTCAAGATGGTCATTCCGGCGACGATCTTTTCGTGCATGCTGGGCTCGATCAACGGTTACGTCCTCACGAAATGGCGCTTCCCGGGGTCGGACATCCTCTTCTTCCTGCTGCTCTATGGCATGTTCATTCCGTACCAGAGCGTCTTGATTCCGCTCGTCAAGACCCTGCAGATGCTGCATGTCTATGGAAGCCTCTGGGGGCTCGTCGTCACGCACGTCGTGTATGGCATCCCGATTACGACCCTCATCTTCCGCAACTACTACGCCAACATTCCGACGGAACTCGTCGAGGCCGCGAAGATCGATGGCGCCGGCATCTTCGGGATCTACCGGCGGATCGTCTTCCCGCTCTCGCTCCCGGGCTTCGTCGTCGTGGCCATCTGGCAGTTCACGAATATCTGGAACGACTTCCTCTTCGCCGTCACGGTCACAAGCAATCCGGCCATTCAGCCCGCCACCGTGGCGCTGAACAACATGGCCGGCAGCTTCATCGTCGAATGGAACGTACAGATGGCCGGCGCCCTGATCGCTGCGTTGCCGACGCTCGTCGTGTACGTCGTCCTCGGCCGCTTCTTCGTCCGCGGCCTGATGGCCGGAGCGCTCAGCAGCAGCTAGTACGGGAAGGAAGCGATGGCGAACGTCATCTACGAGCACGTCACCAAACGCTATGGCGATGTCATCGCGGTGAACGACCTTGTGCTTGAAGTCGAAGACAAGGAGTTCCTCGTGCTGGTCGGTCCCTCCGGCTGCGGAAAGTCGACCGCGATCCGGCTGCTGGCCGGACTCGAACCGATGACGTCTGGCAAGATCTACATCGGCGACCGGCTCGTGAACGATGTCCCGGCCAAGGATCGCGACATCGCCATGGTGTTCCAGTCTTACGCGCTGTATCCGCACATGACGGTGTTCGACAACATGGCGTTCGGGCTCAAGATGCGGGGCACACATAAGGACGAGATCCGTCGCCGGGTGGGGGCGGCAGCGGACGCGCTGGAGATCCAGAGCCTGTTGAAGCGCAGGCCCGCACAGCTGTCCGGCGGCCAGCGGCAGCGGGTTGCGCTCGGGCGAGCCATCGTGCGCGAGCCGCTTGTGTTCTTGTTCGACGAGCCGCTTTCGAACCTGGACGCGAAGCTTCGCGTGCAGACGCGGGCCGAGCTCAGCAAGCTCCATCAGCGGCTGGAGACGACGTTCATCTACGTCACGCACGACCAGGTCGAAGCCATGACGATGGCGAGCCGCATCGCTGTGCTGAAGGACGGTCTGCTGCAACAGGTCGGTACGCCTGAAGATCTCTACTTCCGGCCCGACAACGTCTTCGTGGGCGGGTTCATTGGCAGCCCGTCTATGAACTTCCTTCCCGGAACGCTCAAGGGTACCGCCGACGCGATGACGCTGGAAGCCGGCGGATTGCAGATCAAGCTTCCGGTTGAGAGGTCCCGGCAGTTGGCACCGCATACGAACACTGAGGTGCTGATCGGGATTCGTCCCGAAGACATGCACGACCCGGACTTCTTGCCCGCGCGCGTTAGCGGCTTTCCATTCCGGGCGCACGTGGATGTCACGGAGATGATGGGAAACGAGAAGTTCCTGCACTTGCTCATCGACAAGCAGACGTTGCTGGCAAGAGTCGACCCTCGCACGCGAGCGCGGGTGGGGCAGGACATCGATCTGATGCTCGACATCGACCGCATCCATGTGTTCGATGCAACGACAAATGTCGCTCTGGACAAGATCATGATTCCGTAGCGAGTGTGTGTGCGCCGCACTGCGCGGATCTCACATCAGTGACGGCACGCTGATCAAGGATCCGAGACTTGCTCTGGGGCTAACAGGGGATCGATCCAGTGTTCGGACGGCTCCTCGTCGCCGTTGGCTGCAGTGTCTGTATTGGGTGTGGCATCGATTCGCGGTTCCTCGCCGTCGTCGGCGGGCATCGCTGAATCGAACTGCCGGCGGTAGAGCGACGCGTACAGGCCACCGCGCGCGAGCAACTCCGCGTGCTTGCCGCGATCCACGATGCGGCCACCATCGACCACGAAGATGACGTCGGCTTGCAGGACGGTGCTCAACCGGTGAGCGATGATCAACGTCGTTCGCCCTCGTGCCAGCTTGTCGAGCGCAAGCTGGATGACGTGCTCGGAATGCGAGTCGAGTGACGAGGTGGCTTCATCGAGGATGAGGATCGGCGCGTTCTTGAGCACCGCGCGGGCGATCGCGACGCGCTGCTTCTCGCCGCCGGAAAGGCGATAGCCACGCTCGCCGACGATCGTCTCATAGCCGCGCGGAAGGGCATCGACGAACTCGTGGATATATGCGGCGCGTGCGGCCGCATACACTTCGTCGTCGGTCGCGTCCGGTCGCGCATAGCGGATGTTGTCGCGAATCGAAGCATGAAACAGGTACGGCTCCTGCGTCACGACCGCGATAGCATCGCTGAGCGATTGGAGCGTCACCTTGCGGACGTCGTGCCCGTCGATGAGCACGCGCCCGGAGCCGGCGTCGTAGAGGCGTGGTAGCAGGTACGTGAGCGTGGTCTTCCCGGCGCCCGACGGTCCAACCAGCGCCGCAACCTGTCCCGGCGCGATGTCGAGCGAAACATCGGTGAGCGCCGGGATGTCGTCGGCGTAGGAGAAGTTCACATTGTCGTAGGTGACGCGGCCGCGCGGCCGCTCGAGCACTTCGGCATCTGCTGCCTCGACGATCTCCGACGGCTGGTCGCCATAATCGAAGACACGCTCGAACAGCGCGAGCGAGCTCTGCACCGTGATCCAGACGGAGAGCAGTTGCGTGACCGGCGCGAAGATGCGCGTGACGAGCGCGGCGAACGCGACGACGGTGCCAGCCGTGAGGTTGCCGGAGATCACCTGCCGGCCGCCGTACCAGTAGACGAGCGCCGGCGCGAGGCTTCCGAAGAGCCCGAGCAGCAGGAAGAACCAGCGGCCCGTCATGAGCCGGCGGAACGTCAGGTCGCGGACGTCTCGGTTGGTCGCGTCGAATCGCTTGTATTCGTACCGCTGCCGTCCGAAGATCTTCGTCAGCAGCGCACCGTTGACGGAGAGCGTCTCCTGCATCTGGGCATTCATGTCACCGAGGCGCTCTTGCGTGCGTGATAGCAGCCGCCGCTGGATGCCGCCGACGATACGCGTCGGTACGATGAAAAGCGGCAGTGCGGCGAGCGAGAAGATCGTCAGCCGCCAGTCGAGGAACGCCATCAGTACGACGGTCGTGACGGCGATGATCAGGTTCGAGAAGACGCTGGTGAAGCTGTTGGTGACAGCCTCCTGGATCCCGCCCACGTCGTTGTTCAGCCGCGAGAGGATCTCGCCGCTGCGCGTCGAGGTGAAGAAGCGCAGAGACATCGTCTGCAGGTGCCCGTACAGGTGGTTGCGCATGTCATACATCACCCCCTGCCCGACCTTGTTGTTCAGGTAGGACTGCAGCAGGGTCAACATCGCGCCCAACAGCACGGCGACGAAGATAAGGAATGCGTCCCGGTCGACGCCGTGCACGTCCTTCGTCTTGCTGACGTTGTCTATAATCGCGGCGAACAGAAGCGGTGGCGCCAGTCCGATCAGCGCGGAAGCCGTTACGGTCGCAAGCAGCGCCGCGACGGAGAAGCGGTATGGCCGGAAGACGCCGACGACGCGCCGGAGGATCGCTAGCGAGCTACGTTGAGGCCGAGCCCTCTCGCCCAGGAGTGTGTGTCCGACGCCGGCGCTCGGGCCGCTGCCTCGATTCCATTGCACGCATCTATGGTCGCATATCAGGCCTCGTGAAGCGACGCCCGAGCGGTAGGTCGGGTGCCAGAGCTCGCGTTCGCCAAGCCGGCACGGAGGTACGCATCCGATTAGAGTCCTCGCACTAACGAGGGTTAGTCAATCGTCCACGCTTTATCACCTGTTTACGCGATGGCTGTCAGGATACTGCGCACCTAGATTTGGACGTGGGGGAGACCGCGTGCGGGAGAGTTCGCGAGTACCAGGAGAGCGTGCGGCTTTTCGGAACACCAGCAGCAGAGCAGGAGACGCAGCCATGCGAGGAAACGAAACAGGGCGACCAATGGAGGGGGTAATGCCCGACGACGTGGCAGCCGGTGCTCCGCGGCGCCGGAGGTCCCGGCGCGGGCGATGTGCGACGTCGCCGCAACGCGAGGAGTTGCTGCGGCACGTGATCTCCTGGGTGAAGCAGCACGGCGGAGAGAGCCCTCACTTCGTAGCGGACGTCGCCTCGATCCTCGAGATGCTCGGGTCGGGCCGCTCCACCGAATCGATCACAAGCTGCCTTTCGCGCGTCGAGGCGGACGCTCCGCGCGCGGGCCGACGCAGGGCTCGCGCACTGGCCGGCGCTCGATAGTTTGGCGCCGAGGCCGTGCGAAGGAACGGGCTCGGACCGTGGCCTCACGTGTGTCCGGGCTCAGGCCGTCACGCGCTCGGTGATCGGCGTGAACGCGTACGTCGAAAGTCGCTGTAGATCGAGCGCCTCGCTCAGCGGTATGGCGCCGCTCGCGATGCCGGAGATGAGACCCTGCAGCGGGGTGTTGAGGTCGTCCGCCTCGATCTCGTACACGGCCAGGTAGCGATAGGGCATCGGCTCATCCGGGCGCAGTTGCGTTTCGGACAGGCGAAACCGCTGCGCAGCGACGAACCCATCGACGGCCAGCACATCGCCGAGATGCTGGTGGTCGTACCAGTCGTTGAACTCGTCGTCGCATCCGTCCGCGGCGTTGCTCAGCACGACCAGCACGTGACGTGTCATCTTCTTTCCCTCCGTCTTGCCGCTACGCGATGCTTGTCAGTCGCCGATCAGCCGACGGGCGGCCGCCAGCGCCAGCACCTCGTTGTTTCCGTCCTCGATCATCGATGCGCGTGCGTCACGGAACAGCTTTTCGACGAGAAGCTCCTTGCACAGACCAAGGCCGCCGTGAATCTGCACCGCGTCCGACGCGACCTCGTACGACGCCTGGGTGCAGAAGACCTTGGAAGCCATCGACATCTGCGCGGCCGGTGCGCCGCCCCGGTTGTACGCCGCAGCCTGGCGCGAGAGCGCGGTAGCCGCCTGCACCTTCATGAACATCTCGAACAGGCGGTGCTGGACGAGTTGATGCTCGGCGATCGGCCGCCCGCCTTGGACACGCTGTTTCGCGTAGGCGAGTGCCTCCTCGAACGCGGCACGCGCCACGGCCGCGAAGATCGTGCCCATGCCGGCATTTGCGCCGGTGAGCAGCGCCTCCACCGCTTGTGCGCAACGGTCCGGCTCGACCAGCATGTATTTCCTGGGGATGCGGACGTTGTCGAAGAAGATCTGCCCCTGGTTGAGGGCGCGCTGCCCCATCTTGTTCAGTGGCTTGCCGCGGCTGACGCCGGGCAGGTCCAGCGGGACGATGCAGAAGCCGCCACCCGCCATCCCGCGCGAGGCGTCGATGGACACGTTGAGCAGGGCGTGGGTTGCGATCGTGCCGTTCGACACCCACGCGGACTTCGCGCCGTTCAGCACCCATTCGTCGCCGTCGCCGCGGGCCACCGTGTCGAGCGTGATGTTCGGGTCGTGGAAGTGCTCGGTGCTGAAGAGCAGGCTGTCCGAGCCGTGATTAGGCTCGGTCACCGCCCAGCAGCCGATGTAACGTGCCTCCTGGTCTTGTGTGAAGGGAACGACGAATTCGCGGATCAGGTCCGGATCTCCGTGTCCGAGCACGAAGCCGAACGGGATCGTCGACACGCCGAGCGCGGCCGCGAAGTCCGCCGATCCCCAGGCGATCTCCTCGGTCACGACGAGCGAGTCAAGTCCTGAGAGCCCGGCGCCGCCGAGCGCTTCGGGGAAGCCGCGGATGTGGTAGCCCTGGCGATACGCCTGTCTCAGGGTGTCCCAGAGCGGCGACCCGCCGGCGATGACCGCATCGGGCTCCATCTTGTCCAGCCGGAACGCGGCTGGACGCAGGATCTCCTCCGCGAAGCGGTGCGTCTGCTCGCGGAGGGCGATCTGCGCGTCGGTCAGGTTGCGATTGAGATCCAGGTACATCGTCGCTCCTTTGTGGAAGCGTGGCTCGCCATGGCAGGAGTGCTACGGGCCACCCGCTCCCAATTCTTCTCATGATGTTGACGGCGCCGCAACCCTCCGCAACGATCGCTGCCCGTCACGAGGGAACGCCGGAGTCAAGTCGCCGCTCCACCGCGCGCGCGTTGCACGGCCGCGGCCCAGTGCGCGCGCACGGCGCAGCGCGCGTCCGCGTCGATAGCCGGCGTGAAACGCACCGGCGCGTTGAGCAAATGGCGACACTCTTCGGGACTGGAGAAGACACCGGTCGCGAGCCCGGCCAGAAACGCCGCGCCGACGGCTGTGGCCTCGACCTCGGCCGCGCGCACGACCTCGCGACCGCCGTAATCGGCGATCATCTGCAGAAGCGGAGCGCTTCGCGCAAGGCCGCCGTCGACGCGCAGAGCGACATCGCCGAGCCCGAGCGCCTCGCCGACGTCGACGCAGCGATGCGCGATACCGTCCAGCACGGCGCGCGCGAGTTGAGCCCTTCCCGAGCCGCGAGTCAGACCGTAGAAGGCAGCCCGGGCGCCGTCGTCAGCGAACGGCGTGCCCAGGCCCTGCAGTGCGGGCACGAAGGCCACGCCATCGGACGTCGCGACGCTCTGCGCCAGCGCGTCGACCTCGGCGGCGTCGCGCGCGATCCCGAGATCGACGAGCCACTCGACGGCCGAACCGGCGGTGATCACGGTTCCCTCGAGGCAGTACGCGCGCGTGCCGTCGGCGAGGCTCCAGAGCGAGAGCGCGTGGGCGCCGACTGGCGCATCCGCGACCGCCTCGCCCGTATTCACGTCGAGCATGGCGCTAGTGCCGAGCGTGAGCTTCGCATCGCCCGCGGTGTGGGCGCCCTGACCAAACATCGCCGCCTGCTGATCCCCGGCGCGCGCCGCGACGGGCACGGGCGCGCCGAGAAGACCCGCGTGTGTCTCGCCCACCACGGCGTTGGTTGCTACGACTTCGGCCAGTGCCGCAGCGGGAACGGAGAACAGATCGACGATCGGCGTGGACCATTCGCCGGCGGTGTTGTCGTACAGCGCCGTGCCCGAAGCGTTCCCAGGATCGGTTACGTGTGCCGTGCCCCCCGTGAGCTTCGCCGTCAGCCACGTATCGGGCGTGCCGAGGCGCAGCGTTCCCGCCGCGGCTGCTCCGCGCACGACGGTGTCGTTGCGCATCCACCATTCGAACTTGGTGGCCGAAGCCATGGTGTTCAGCGGGATGCCGATGGCACGGAAATCGGCGACGCGCGCGGCCGTGCGCTGGTCCTGCCAGCCGATCACGGGCGCCATCGGCGCCATACTACGTGCGTCCCAGGCCAAGGCCGCGCCGCGCTGGTTTACGACGCCGATCCCCGCGAGGTCTCGAGCCGAGACGCCTGCCTTCTGGATCGCACGACGCATGACCTCGAGGCTGCGTTCCCACATGTCCGACGCGTCCTGCTCGACCCGACCAGGAGAAGGGTACGACACTGCCAGGGGCGAGTAAGCGCGCGCGCGGGCGCGCCCCTCGGAGTCGATAATCAGAGCCCTAACGCCCGTTGTGCCGAGGTCCAGCGATAACAGGAACTCGCGGCTCACCGCTCCTCGGCTTCGGGCGGCGGCAGCAACGCCCCGGGATTGAGCAGCCCGTCGGGGTCGAGGACCAGCTTGAGCTTGCGGAGGAGCGCGACGCCGCTTTCGCCGATCTCGTCGACGAGCCGGTTGCGGCGCACCCGGCCGATACCGTGATGGTGCGCGATGCCCGCACCGACCGCGACGCTCGCGCGCATCGTGCGCTCCCAGCACTCGCGATACACGGCTGGCATGCGCTCGCGCTCTGCCACGCCCACCGCGAACGTGAAGTAGAAGTTGGTGCCGGACCGGTAGGAATGGCTGGAGTGCGCCGAGGCGACGAGAATCCCGGGTACCTCACGCAGAGAGCGTGTCACTTCGTCGTAGAGCCGCGGCGCGAGGTCCCACGTGCAGGCTACCTCGATGGTGTCGACGACCAGGCCGCGTTCGTTCATCTCGCGGAAGGCGGGAACGTTGTTGCGGTGTTCCAGCCAGTTGTCCACGCACGCGGCATCGGCGTCCTCGCCTCCCGCGGCGACGCTCAGCGCGGCGACGGCGTCGATCTGCGCCTTCACGACGGATGCGGGACCTTCGTGAAGAAGGATCAGGAGGTTTCGCCCCTGCGGGACACCAGTCTCGGAAGTTGCGCTGCGACTCCTGCGCGTCGTACATCCGTATGACCGGCGGCCGCCAGCCAGCGCGCATGAGCAGGCGGATCGCCTCGATCCCGGCGTCGAAGCTTGCGAAGTGGAACGCCTGCCCCGTCGACGCCTCCGGCAGCGGTCGCAGCGAGAACGTCACCTCGGTGATGACGCCGAGCGTTCCCTCGCTGCCCATGAAGATCTGCCGCAGGTCAGGACCGGCGGCGGCGCGCGGCGTCTCGCGTGTCCGCAGCACCGACCCGTCCGGTAGCACGACCTCGAGCGCCAGCAGGAGGTCCTCGATGGAGCCGTAGGCGGTCGAATACTGGCCCGATGCGCGCGTGGCGACCCAGCCCCCGACAGTCGAGAGCTCGACCGACTGGGGCCAGTGGCCGATCGTCAGGCCGTCCTGTCGCACGCGGTTCTCGGCGTCGATACCGAGCGTGCCGGCGCGGAAGGTGGCGGTAAGGTTCTGGTCGTTGAGCCGCACGAGCCCGTCGAGCCCGCGCGTAGAAAGCACGATGCTGTTCGGATTCGCCTCGATGGCGCCGCATACGCCCGACGCCCCGCCGAAGGGGATCACGGGAGCGCGTTCGGCGCGGCAGATGCGCAACGTTTGAGCGACGTCCTCGGTCGACTCGGCGCGCACGACGGCGCGCGGTCGGGGCGCGCCCCGGCCGAGAAGATCGTGGATGTCCGCCAGTGCCCAGTAATCCCGCCGGTGCGCGTCGAGCGTGTCCGCGTCGGTCAGGACGCGATCGCCGAGCGTTGCACGCAGGGCGGCGACGATGTCGCTCATGTGCCCGCACCGCCGAAGTTCAGATCCGCGACCATGCGTCCGCGCGTCCGCTCGACCTCATCGCTGGTCCGTTGCGGATTCCAGCCCAGGAGATCGGCCATGCGCCTGGCGACCGGCTCGACGATGCGAGGGCCCGCCTCGGAGTCGTAGAGAGCCACACGCGTACGCCGGTAGACCACGTCTTCGAGCCGCGCGGCGCCCTCCTTCGTCACGCTCCAGTCGATCTCGCCGTTGAGCAGCGGGGCGTTTTCCGCAACCGGCGTGGCGCCCAGCCTGGCCACGTCGGGCGCCTCGCAGCCGTACAGCCGCGCCAGCCGAGCGCCGACGGTTTCGCTGATGTCGAACTCCTCCACAAGGGACCGCGATAGACGTTCCAGGTCGCCATCGAAATCCCCGCCCGGCAGCGGGCCCTCTTCGACATCGCGGCAGCGCCCGGCCCAGAACCTGTGCGACGCTACCGAGCACGCGCTCGACGGTAGGTCGATAACCCGTCAGCTTGCCGCCGGCAACCGTCACCACGCCGGCTCGGCTCAGCAGCACCTCGTCACCGCGCGAGATGTCGGCCGGCTTCTTTCCGGGCTGAGCCACGAGCGGCCGCAGGCCCGACCATGCCGCGGTCACGTCGCTCCTGGTCAGGGGCTCGACGGACAGATATCGCGGGAGCGGCTCGAGCAGGTATTCGACGTCGTCGAGCGAGATATCCGGCCAGACTTGCGGGCCGTGTTCGTAGGTCGTGTCCGTCGTGCCGATGAACACCACGTCGCGTTGGCGGATGGCGAAGATCGAGCGCCCATCGCGCGCATTCATCACCAGGATGTTGCGCAACGGAACGCGCGAGGCCGGCAGGACGACGTGCACGCCTTTCGAAAGATGCAGCTGCGCCGGGGCATCCGGCTCCTCCATGCGGCGCACCGCATCGACCCATGGACCAGCGGCGTTGACCACGCAGCTCGCGCGTACGCGGAACGATCGACCCGTCAGCGCGCAGATCGCCTCCACGCCGGCGGCGCGCCCGTTCTCCACCGGGATCGCGCTCGCGGGCGCGTAGTTGAGCAGGCGCGCGCCGCTCGCGGCGGCGGCTCGCAAGTTGGCGAGGACCAGGCGAGCGTCGTCGGTAAGGTACTCGCGAAAGGCGCAGGCGTACGGAAACCGGGAACGGTCAAGCAGCGGCTCCTCGCGCTCAAGATCCCGGCTCGACCAGTTGTGGTGCAGGTCTTCGCGATCGACCGAGCCGAGCTTTTCGTACAGGGTCACTGCCGCGCGGAACTTCAACAGGGCGGCGCGCGACCCGACGGGCAGCACCATCCAGCGGCGCTCGGCCAGGTGCGGAGCCAGCCGGAAGATCACCTTCCGTTCCAGCGCCGTCTCGCGGACGAGCCCCACGTCGCCCATCGCAAGGTAGCGCAGGCCCCCGTGGATGAGCTTGGACGAGCGGCTCGAGGTGCCGGAGGCGAAGTCCTCGCTCTCCAGCAACGCGACGGACAGGCCGTTGAGCGTCGCTTTGCGCGCGAGACCCGCGCCGGTGATGCCGCCCCCGATCACAACCAGGTCGAAGCGCTCCGACTCCAGCGCCTGGAGCGTGCGCTCGCGATCGAGCGTCGAGATAACAGCGCTGTTGGACATCGCGTACCCGTCTGGGCGCGCATCGGGCTTTCTTGAGGCGGCGTCGCCGCTTCGCGCCGCCGATGGGCCCGCAACCTGTGCCGGGAAGATCCCGGACACGCGTATAGAACCGCAGACCGGCGCTCGGTGCAAGGGCGTCCCGCGCCGCCGGCACCGAGCACGGTGCCGCTCTTATCACTCCGCCGTTCGTCGCACGACGTCGCACGTACACCGGCTAAGATGCCGCTGATCGACGCCATCGCTACTTGACAGCGGTGGTATAATATGAGTGAAGGGAGGTATGAGAAGCGTAATGGGTAAGGCCCAAGCGAAGCCGGCGCCCCGACCCGTAACTCGCTGAAAAGCAAACGCTCGAAGGCGCGGAGTGCGGGCGGAGATCCCTCCGGAGACGGATGCGGCGACGCCCCCTCGGCTCGTAATGAGCCGGTAGCGAGTCAAGACGAAGGGCGCCGGAACCAACAACTGAATAGCGCGCAGAAGCTCTGGGCAGTGGCCCGGAGCTTTGTTGTATCTCCGCTCCGCCAGCCAGGAGGCCCGGCCGATGCGCCCGCTTCTACCGCCCGAATGGCCCGTGAACGGCGCGACCGACGCCTGCGACGATATGCTGATGGCAACCTCGGTCGTCCCTTTCGGCCGCGCGGAGCTTGCGCGATTCAAGAGGTACACGCAGTTGAGCCTGATCGGACTCGTGTTGATCTGGGCCGTGATCGTCATCGTGTCGATGGCGATCAGCGTGCTGATGGCCCATCGCTGGGGCCGCGACCCGTTCGGCTGGGCGATGCTCGCCGCCGGCATGGGGCCTATGGCCATCGTCGCGTTGCTCGGAACGCGCAAGTCGGACGTCGCGCATCCGCAGCCGTTCGAGGCCGCAGGGCGCCCTCCCTCGGCGGCCGCAGGCACCCGCACCGTCGTTGCCGCCGTCGATTCTTCAGATGCGGGCGTACACGTCGCGCGCTACATCTGCGAGCACGTCGTGGACGCCCGCGTCGAGCTCCTCACCGTACTCCCCCGCGAATGGCACACCGTCGAGGGGACTGTGGCGGCGGGAGACCGCCAGGCGCACATCGATGCTGCCACGAGCGCACCGCTTGGCCTGCTGCGCGAGGCGGGCGTCCCGGCCAACGTCGTCGTCGGCTACGGCGAACCCGGAGAAGAGATCGTGCGACTGGCTGCGATGCGCAACGCCGACCTGATCGTGGTCGGACGCCGCGGCGCCGGCCTCACGAAGGCGCTGCTGGGATCCGTTTCCGACCACGTCGTCAAATGCGCGGAGCGGCCGGTTGTTATCGTCGGTTGAGCAGCGGCCGCGCCGCCGTCACCGTGCGTGGCACGGGGATCGCGACGGAGCTTCGCGGCCTGGTTTAAGCGCGAGCACGGTGCCACTTGGGGCGCAATGGCTCTCGCCCTCGGTCTCTCCGTACGGCTTTAATGAGAGGGCTTCGCGAGTTCGCGCGGCGCGTGCACCGGCGCGCGGAGGAAAGGCGTGAGTATTCGCTTCGATCGCGTCAGTAAGTACTTCGGCGACGTCGCTGCGCTTGCCGACTTCTCGCTCGACGTCGATGACGGCGAGTTCATGGTCCTGCTCGGGCCTTCCGGCTGCGGCAAGACGACGGCGCTGCGCATTCTCGCAGGTCTCGAGGAACCCACTGCTGGCGACGTCTACATCGCCGACCGCAACGTCACTGAGCTCCGCTCGCGCGAGCGCGATATCGCGATGGTCTTCCAGAGCTACGCCCTCTACCCGCACATGAGCGTGTACGACAACATCGCGTTCGGCCTCCGCATGCGGAAGATCTCCCGCCGCGACATCGACGGCGCCGTGCACGAAGCGGCGGATCTGCTGGGCATCGGCGAGCTACTCAAGCGCAAGCCCGGTCAGCTGTCGGGCGGCCAGCGCCAGCGCGTCGCCCTCGGCCGCGCGATCGTGCGCCGGCCGAGAGCGTTCCTCATGGACGAGCCGCTCTCGAACCTCGATGCCAAGCTCCGCTCGCAGACGCGCATCGAGCTGATCCGGCTCCACCGCAGCCTGCAGACCACCGTCCTCTATGTCACGCACGACCAGGTCGAAGCGATGACGATGGGCCGTCGCATCGCCGTCATGGATCGCGGCCGCCTCCAGCAGGTCGGCTCGCCCGACGACATCTACGCCCGTCCCGCCAACATGTTCGTCGCCGAGTTCATCGGCAGTCCGTCGATGGCGATGTTCCACGGCGCGGTCAGGGATGCGGGCGACGGCACGCTCACTATCGACGTCGCTGCCATGCCGTTTGTCCTGAGCGGCGAGCAGGCAGCGGTCGTGCGCCGTAATAAGGTCGCACAGGTCGCGATCGGCGTGCGGCCGGAACACATCGAGCGCGCGCAAGCGCTTAGGCGAGCGTCCCGCCGCCTCGACGTTCTCCGCGCACGTCGATGTCGTCGAGTCGCTCGGCAACGAGGTCCACGCCACGCTCTTGCTCGAAGGCCGCAGTATCGTCGCGCGCTTGCCCGCGGACAATCCGCCCCCATCGGGTGAGACCGAGCGCTTCGTCATCGCGCCCGAGCACTTGCTCTTCTTCGACCCGGAAACCGGCAGGAGGCTTGAATGAACGCGGCCAGCGTCGCGCCCGCCGGCTCCGCCGCCGCGCCGCCGGCGGCCCGCACAGTCGGCCCGTGAGTTGCTGGCCGCTGCGCCGTTCGTCTTGCCATCGCTCGCGCTCTTCGGCGTGTTCGTCTTCTATCCGCTCGTCCGCTCGGTCTACCTCGGCTTCCACGCCACTGACCCCTTCGGGCGGCGCGAGACGTGGATAGGGATCGAGCAGTACCGCGACGTGCTCACCTCGCCCGACTTCCGCTACAGCCTTTTTGTCACGGGGCAGTTCGCCGTCTACACCGTCGTGCCGGCGACGCTGATCGGCCTCTACCTGGCACTACTCGCGCACCAGCGCCTGCCCGGCATCCTCTTCTTCCGCACCGTGTTCTCGTCGACGGTCGCGTCGTCCGTTGCCGTCTCATCCGTCATGTGGCTGCTGCTGCTCAACCCGGGTGTCGGCGTCTTGAACTACCTGCTCGATCAGGGGGGTGTACCCACCGCTAGCTGGCTCACCGACCCGAAGTGGGCGCTGCCAGCGGTCGCCATGACCACCGTCTGGATGAACGTCGGCTTCGCGACGATCGTCATCCTGGCCGGCCTCCAGAACATCCCGGAAGAGCTGTACGAGAGCGCTCGCGTCGATGGCGCCGGCCCGCTCGACCAGTTTCTCCATATCACCCTTCCTGGCCTCTCTCCGACGCTGCTTTTCGTCTCGGTCGTCGGGGTCATCTTCGCGTTCCAGTCGTTCGGCCAGATTCACATCCTCACGCAGGGCGGCCCGCTCGACTCCACCACCGTCATCGTCTACTCCATCTACCGCGAGGCCTTCCTGCACTACAACGCCGGCCTCGCGTCGGCGCAGGCGGTCGTTCTTTTCTTGATGGTGCTGCTGCTCACGCTGGCCCAGTTTGTGATCGCGCAACGGTGGGTGTTCTACCGATGAGACGCAAGAAGAAGCTCCGCCGCTTCGCGTTTCGCGCCGCCGCCAGCGTGCCGATGTACGTCCTTCTCGCCGCGTCCGCCGTCGTCATCCTGTTCCCGCTCTACATGACCGTCGTCGACAGCCTGCAGCCCATCAGCAAGCTGCTCACGTTCCCGCCGGACTTCTGGCCCGACGCGCCGCGCTGGTCGAACTATCGCGCCGCTATGACCGACATCCCCATGCCGCGCTATCTGCTGAACAGCCTTATCGTCGCGGCGATCATTACGGTCGGCCAGGTCGCGACGTCGGCGCTTGCGGCGTACGCGTTTTCGTTCATGCGCTTCCCGTTCCGCTCGGCGCTCTTCTTCCTCTTCCTTTCCACCATGATGGTGCCATGGGAGGTCGCCGTCATCCCGAACTTCCAGACCATCCAGCGGCTCGACTGGCTCGACACGTATCAGGCGCTCACGATCCCGTTCATGGCGACGGCGTTTGGGACGTTCCTGCTGCGCCAGCACTTCATGACGCTCCCCCACGAGCTGAAGGATGCCGCGGACATCGACGGGTACGGCGACCTGCGCTTTCTGCTCTTCGTCGTCGTCCCGCTCTCCCGCGCCGCCCTCGCGACGCTCGCCGTCTTCAGCTTCCTGCAGGCCTGGAACCAGTACCTCTGGCCGCTTCTCGTCACGAACGATCCCAACATGCGTACGGTGCAGATCGGCATCGCCACGCTGCAGTCGGAGGAGGTGCAGCGCACGAACGTCGTCCTCGCCGGCACGATCATCGCCCTCCTGCCGATGCTCTTCCTGGTCATCGCGTTCCAGCGCTTCCTCGTGCGCGGCCTCACCGCTGGCGCAGTGAAGGGCTGAGCGATGCGACGCTTCGCGCTGCTCGTCGCGCTCGTTGCTCGCGCTCGCTGCCTCGTCCGCGTGCGGCGACCACGGCCTGCGCTACAGCAACGGCCGCGTCGTCGTGCGCTTCTGGCACTCGATGGGCGGCGTCAACAGCGACTCGCTCAAGAAGATGATCGATGGCTTCAACGCGTCGCAGGACGCGTACGAAGTGCAACCGATCTACCAGGGCGGCTATCCCGATTCTCTGAAGAAGCTTGTCGCTTCGTTCGGCACCGGCAGCATGCCCACGATGATCCAGCTCGACGACATCGAGCTGCAGTTCATGGTCGATAGCCGCGCCGTCGTCCCGGCGCAGGACTTCATCGACCGCGACGCTGCGACATCCGGCGCGGCGCAGGGCTACCCGGCGCCCATCGATCTCGCCGACTTCGAACCGCGCGCCCTCGACTACTACACGCTCGGTGGCAAACTCCAGGCTATGCCTTTCAACCTCTCCGGGCTGATCCTCTATTACGACAGAGACGCGTTCCGCGAGGCCGGCCTCGATCCCGATCACCCGCCCGCCACGCTCGATGACGTCCGCGCTTACTCGGAAAGGCTCCTCACGCGCAACGGCGACGGCTCCATCAAGCGCAACGGCATCGCGCTGAGCATCGATGCCTGGCGCTTCGAGCAGATGCTTGCGAAGCAGGGCTCCCTCTACGCCAACAACGGCAACGGCCGCGACGCCCGCGCAACCGGCGTGGTCTTCGATACGCCGCAGGGCGAAGCGATCCTCGCATGGTGGCAGCAGATGGTCGGCTCCGGGCTCGCCACGAACGTCGGGCGCCAGGGCACCCAGGCGCTGCTCTCCGTCGTGACCGGCAAGAGCGCGATGGCGCTCGAATCGACGGCGTCGCTGCGCACGATCCTGCTCGCGCTCGGCCCGGCCGCATCGAGATTCGGTGCCGGGCCGATGCCGGCGCCTGCGGGCGAGCAGGGCGGCATCGTCCTCGGCGGCGCTGCTGTTTGGATCATGAAGGACCGCCCGGACGTCGAGCAGCGCGGCGCCTGGGAGTTCCTGAAGTACGCGACGCAGCCGCAGGTGCAGGCACAATGGCACGCTGACACGGGCTACTTCCCGATCCGTGTCTCTGCCTGGGACATGGAGCCGGCCGCCTCACTGCACCGCGACTTTCCCCAGTTCGCCGTCGCGCGCGACCAGGTGCTGCGCTCGCCGCGTAACGTGGTTACGTCCGGCGCCGTCATCGGCCCCTTCACGCAGGTGCGCGAGGGCATCATGGATGCGTTCGAGGAGGTGCTTGTCGGCGGCAAGACGCCGCAGGAAGCGCTCCGCCGCGCCGCCGATCGCGCCAACCGCGCCATCGAACGCTACAACCGCGGCGTTGAGTGAACGCGCGCGGCGCCGGCAGGGGCCACAGGCGTCGTACTCCCGTTATCTCGCGGCTAACGTGGCAGCACGGGCCGCTTGTACCTCGGCGGCGCCGCCGTCGACGAGGCACCGCACGTCATGGCCGCGCGCCCGCAGAAAGCTCGCAGCCATCGCGGCGCGTTGCCCGCTCTGGCAGACGACCAATACCGGCGTCGACGGTACGGACGGCGCCCATTCGTGCAGCCGGTCGACGGGTCGCGGCACGGCTCCCGCCAGCGGTTGCGCGGCGTGTTCGTACGCGAACCGCACATCAAGTACCGGCTGTGTTCGCGGCGTGCAGCGCACCGGCCACCTGCGCCGCCGTCACTGTCTCGATCCTTGCCGCCGGCGATCCGCTCGCGGTCCAGTCGTTGAACGACATGTATCCGCGGACGTCTTCGTAGCCGATGCGGAAGAGGTCGGCCGTGACGCGCTCGGCCTGTGCCGCATCGCCGGCGACGAGCGCGAGCGGCGCGTTGAAAGGCACCAGCCAGCCGAAGTACGCCAGCATCACGTCGCTCTCTTCTATCAGCAGCGAGCCGGGCACATGTGCGCGCACGTAACCGGTCCGCGCCCGTACGTCGATGAGTTGCACCTGAGTCCGGTCAAGCGTTGCGACAGCGTCGGCCTCGAGACGTGCCGGACGCGGCGGCTCGCCGTATACGCGCGGCCCTGCGCGGTTGATCGGTGCCATGTGCTGATAGTAGCCGGGGATCGGCGCGCTGTACGCCAGATGCACCGCGCGGAACGCATCGAGGTCGCTGCTGGCCAGAGCCGGGTTCACTACCTGCTCGTTCGCCAGCGTCGATGTCCGCTGCCCGCCGACGGCCGTCGAGCTGCAGAACGAGCCGGCGCCGTGCGTCGGCATGATCTGCGCCTCCGGCGTCAGCATCTCCGCGATGCGGTGCGCCGACTGCCACTGCAGGCGTGTCAGCTCGTCGGTGTGGTCGGGGCCCAGCAGGTCGCTGCGTCCCGCCGACCCCACCAGCAGCGAGCCGCCCGTGAACGCCCCGTACGTCGCGCCGCCTTCGTCGATCGCCAGGTACGCCGTGTGCTCGTACGTGTGACCCGGAGCGGCGACCGCGCGCAGCCGCGCCCCGCCGACAGCGAACACGTCTCCGTCGTTCGCGCCTGTGTGCGGGAACGCGAGGCCCGCCGCCGCTGGCGCGATCACCGTCGCACCGAGCGCCGCCAGCTCGCGGCCGCCCGAGATGTAGTCGTTATGGACGTGCGTTTCGAAGACGAAGCGGATCTCCGCCCCGTGTTCGCGCGCCGCCGCCAACAGCGGTCGCACGTCGCGCTGCGGGTCGATCGCCGCCGCCACACCGTCCGAAACGACCAGGTACGAGGCGTCGCCAAGGCTCTCCGCGACGATCTGGATGATCTTCATGGCTGTCTGCCCTTTCGCTGACATGGTAGCGAACGGCCAGTCCGCGCAGGCTCGCAGGCTCGCCGCCTGCCATCTGCCCCTGCGACCGGGGATGCTCGGCCCTTGCCGGATGTCGCCGGGGTATCGAGAATCCCATCGTAGGCGCCGACGTCGCAACGCTCGGGCAGGTCTTGCCCTGCCCGGCGGCACCGGAAAGCAGCGCGTCCATGGTTGTGCAGGGCGGACGGACATCGCGCGAGCAGATCCGCAAGCCGCGGAGCGGCTGGGCCGTGCCGCCGAACCTCGTCGATTACGCCGCCGCCGCGCGCACGCTTCACGTGGGACGACGCGCGTCGCTTGCTCGATGGCCTGCCCGGCGGCCGCGGCCTCAACATCGCCCACGAGGCGGTTGACCGCCACGCGGCGGGGCCGCTGCGCGACCGGGTCGCCATCCGCTGGCTCGGCAAGGACGGCGCCGAGCAAGACATCACGTACGCTCAGCTCCGTGAGCTCACGAACCGCTTCGCCAACGTCCTGCGGTCGCTGGGCGTCGAGCAGGGCGACCGCGTGTACGCGCTGATGGGACGCGTGCCCGAACTCTACGTCGCCGCGCTCGGCACGCTGAAGAACCGCGGTGTGTTCTGCCCGCTCTTCTCCGCGTTTGGCCCAGAGCCCATCCGCGCGCGCATGTCGATCGGCCAGGCGAAGGTGCTGATCACGACGCCGCTGCTCTATCAGCGCAAGGTCGCCGCAATCCGCGACCAGCTCCGCGACCTGCAGCACGTGCTGCTCGTGGGCGACGGCGGCGACGCCGCGGCGATCGCGGGCACTCTCGATTATGCGACGCTGATGGCGTCTGTGAGCGCAGACTTCCAGATCGAGCCGACGGATCCCGAAGATCCCGCGCTGCTCCACTTCACCAGCGGCACGACCGGCACACCGAAGGGCGCGTTGCACGTGCACCAGGCCGTCGTCGCGCACCACATCACCGGCAAGCTCGCGCTCGATCTGCACCCCGACGACGTCTACTGGTGTACCGCCGATCCCGGTTGGGTGACCGGAACGTCGTACGGCATCATTGCGCCGCTGACGAACGGCGTCACGATGATCGTCGACGAAGCCGACTTCGACCCCGCCCGCTGGTACGGCATCCTCGAGACGGAGCGCGTGTCCGTGTGGTACACGGCGCCGACGGCGATCCGCATGATGATGAAGGCGGGCGCGGAGCTCGCGCGGCAGCATCGCTTCCCGGCGCTGCGCTTCCTCGCCAGCGTCGGCGAGCCGCTGAACCCCGAGGCCGTCGTCTGGGGGCAGGAGGCGTTCGGGCTGCCGTTTCACGACAACTGGTGGCAGACCGAGACGGGCGGCATCATGATCGCGAACTACGCATCGATGGACATCCGCCCCGGCTCCATGGGCAAGCCGCTGCCGGGGATCGATGCCGCGATCGTGCGCCGCGCGGACGGCGGCGGCGTGGAGCCGGTCGAGCAGCCGGGCGAGGAAGGCGAGCTCGCGCTGCGCCCCGGTTGGCCATCGATGTTTCGCGCCTACTGGAACGAACCGGAGCGCTACAACAAGTGCTTCGCCGGTGGCTGGTACCTCACGGGCGACCTTGCGCGCCGCGACGCCGATGGCTACTTCTGGTTCGTCGGCCGCGCCGATGACGTGATCAAATCGTCGGGACATCTCATCGGCCCCTTCGAGGTGGAGAGCACGCTCATGGAGCATCCCGCCGTCGCGGAAGCGGCCGCCATCGGCAAGCCCGACCCCGTGGCGATGGAGGTGGTGAAGGCGTTCGTTGCGCTGAAGAACGGTTACCAGCCCGGCGAGTCGCTCCGACGCGATCTGCTCGCGTTCGCGCGCACGCGCCTCGGCGCCGCCGTCGCGCCGAAGGAGATCGACTTCCTGCCGTCGCTGCCGCGCACGCGCAGCGGCAAGATCATGCGGCGGCTGCTCAAGGCGCGCGAGCTTGGCCTGCCCGAGGGTGACACGTCGACACTGGAGGAGATGAAGTGAGCGCGCGCGCCGCCAACGCTGGCCAACCCGTACCGCCCGTCGATCGCGTCCACGCGCTCGCGCTGCTCGAAGGCATGCTGCGCATCCGGCGCTTCGAGGAGAAGTGCGCCGAGCTCTACCAGGCCGGCAAGATCCGCGGCTTCCTGCACCTGTACATCGGCGAGGAGGCGGTGGCCGTCGGCGCGACGCAGGCGCTCGCGCCCGACGATGCCGTCGTATCGACGTATCGCGAGCACGGACACGCGCTCGCGCGCGGCCTGCCGGCAGAAAGCCTGATGGCCGAGCTGTACGGCAAAGCGAACGGCTGCAGCCGTGGACGCGGCGGTTCGATGCACTTCTTCGACGCGTCGCGCCGCTTCTTCGGCGGCTACGCGATCGTCGGCGGCGGCCTGCCGATCGCGATCGGCCTCGCGCTCGCCGACAAGATGCGCGGCGACCCGCGCGTCACGGCGTGCTTCTTCGGCGAGGGCGCCGCCGCCGAGGGCGAGTTCCACGAGGCGCTCAACCTCGCCGTGCTCTGGAAGCTGCCGGTCGTCTTCCTCTGTGAGAACAACCGCTACGCCATGGGCACGGCGATCGAGCGTTCGGAGTCGGAGACGAGCATCGCGGAGAAGGCGGAAGCGTACCGGCTGCCCGCCGAGACCGTCGATGGCATGGACGTGCTGGCGGTGGAAGCGGCCACGCGACGCGCCGTCGAGTCGGTGCGCGCGGGCAACGGGCCGTACTTCCTGGAGTTCGCCACCTACCGCTTCCGCGGCCACTCGACGGCCGACCCGGAGCTCTACCGCCAGAAATCGGAGGTCGAAGAGTGGAAGCACCGCGATCCGATCGCGCTCTTCGAGGCGCGTCTGCGCGAATCGAGCATGATCGGCGACGACGATCTGGCGCGCGTCGAAGCGTCAGTCGCGCAGTTCGTCGATGCCGCCGTCGCTGCCGCCGAGGCCGGGCCGTGGGAGCCCGTCGAAGATCTCCTGACGTACCTGACGAGCGAACAACCATGACGAGGATGACCTACCGCGAAGCCCTCCGCTCGGCGATGCGCGACGCGTTGAAACAGGACCCGCGCGTCTTCCTGATGGGCGAGGACGTCGGGCTGTACGGCGGCGCCTTCGCCGTCAGCCACGGGCTGATTCAGGAGTTCGGGCCGGAGCGCGTGCGCGACACGCCGCTCTCGGAGTCGACGTTCGTCGGCGCGGGCATCGGCGCCGCGCTCAACGGCATGCGCCCGATCGTCGAGGTGATGACCGTGAACTTCAGCATGCTGGCGATGGACCAGGTGCTGAACAACGCCGCCACGCTGCGCTACATGTCCGGCGGCCAGTTCCACGTGCCGCTGGTCGTGCGCATGGCGACCGGCGGCGGCCGCCAGCTCGGCGCGCAGCACTCGCACAGCCTCGAGGGCTGGTACGCGCACATCCCCGGTATCCGTGTCCTCGCGCCCGCGACCGTCGCGGACGCGCGCGGCATGCTGCTCGCGGCGCTCCAGCAACTCGACCCTGTCTTCATCTTCGAGCATGCCACGCTGTACCCGGTGGAGGACGACATCGACGAGCACGCCGGACCCGCCGACATCGATCACGCGGTCGTGCGCCGCGCCGGCAGCGACGTGACGCTCGTGACGTACGGCGGCTCGCTCGGCAAGACGCTTACGGCAGCGGCCGACGCTCGCCGAGGAGGGCATCGCGGCGGAGGTGATCGACCTCCGCACGCTCCGTCCGCTCGACATAACGACCGTTCTGGAGTCCGTCGGGCGCACGCACCGCGCCGTGGTCGTCGACGAGGCGTGGCGCACTGGCAGCTTCGCCGCCGAGGTCTCGGCGCAGATCATGGAGCACGCCTTCAACGCGCTCGACTGGCCCGTCGCTCGCGTCTGCGGCGCCGAGGTGCCCGCGCCGTACGCGAAGCACATGGAGGACGCCGCGTTGCCCCAGGCCGCCACGATAGTGCAGACCGTGCAGGAGATGTTCGCGTAACATGGCCGAGTTCCTGATGCCGATCCTCGGAGCCGATATGAAGGCCGGCACGCTCGTCGAGTGGCGCAGGACAGCCGGGCGACGCCGTGCGCCGCGGCGACATCATCGCCGAGGTCGAGACGGACAAGGCCGACGTCGAAGTCGAGATCTTCATGAACGGGGTGATCGAGAAGATACTGGTTGAGCCGGGCGAGAAAGTGCCGGTCGGCACGCCGCTCGCGATCATCACGCTCGCCGCCGGTGAGGAAGCGCCGCCACCGATCGCCCCGGCGCCGCCGATATCGGCCGTGCCAGCCGAAGCGCCAGTCGCGCCGCCGCGGCGCGCGGGCCCGGCCGCTGTGGCGCCGGAAGGCCGCGCGCCGATCTCGCCCGCCGCGCGCCAGCTTGCCGCCGAGCTCGGCGTCGATCTCGCCACCATCGCGGGCACCGGACCCGGCGGCCGCGTGCAGCGCCGGGACATCCAGGCCGCCGCCGACGCACGCCGCGCCGCTCCGTCGCAGCCGGTAGCCGAGGCCGACCGCCGCGCGCGCATGCGCCAGGCGATTGCCGCCGCCATGGCGCGCTCGAATCGCGAGATACCGCACTTCCACATCACGTCGACGATCGACATGGCCCGCGCGGTGACGTGGCTTACGGAGGAGAACAGTCGTCGCAAGATTGCCGACCGGCTGCTTTACGGTGTGCTGCTGATCAAGGCCGTCGCGCTCGCGTTGCGCGACGTGCCGGAGCTCAATGCGTCATGGGTCGATGAGCACGTCGTGCCGCACGAATCGATCCACACCGGCATCGCCGTCTCGCTGCCCGGCGGCGGCCTCGTCGCGCCGGCGCTGCACGACGCGGACAGGCAGAGCCTCGACGAGCTGATGAAGGACCTCCGCGACCTCGTGACGCGTGCGCGCGCTCTCAGCCTGCGCAGCTCGGAGATGTCCGATCCGACGATCACAATCACCAGTCTCGGCGAAGAGGGAGCGGAGGCGGTGTCCGGGCTGATCTACCCGCCGCAGGTGGCGCTCGTCGGCTTCGGCCGGCTACTCGATCGGCCGATGTCCATCGACGGCCAGGTCGTCTCCCGCCCCACCATCATCGCGACGCTCGCGGCCGACCACCGCGTCGCCGACGGCCATCGAGCCAGCCGCTTTCTCGCCGCGCTCGAGCGGCTGTTGCAGGAGCCGGAGAGGCTATGACCGACGAGGAGATCCGCGCGGCGGTGCTGCGCCTGCTGTCGCAGGTCGCGCCCGAAGCTGACATGTCGGCGATCCAGCCGGGCGTGCGGCTGCGCGATCAGATCGACATCGATTCGATGGACGCGCTGAACTTCCTGATCGCCGTCGACGCCGAGCTGCAGGTCGATATCCCCGAGGCCGATTATCCGAAGCTCAATACGCTGGACAGCATCGTCGCATACCTTTCGGAGGCACTCGCAACGCGCCCCGCGGATTAGCCGGGCGGCGAGTCCAGCGGCCTGGATGATGCTGATACTCGGTGTTCTCTACCCGGCTTACTGCATCGTTCGAAGGTACTCCGCGAGCCGGCCCAGGGTCTGCTTCCCGCCCTCGATGGCGCCGAACTCTTCGACAACCCTCTCGCGCTCGGCGGCCGACGCGAAGAGACTCCGCATGGTGAGCTCAGTCTTGCCGGCTTGCTCGGCGAAGGTCACCGTCACGTGGAACGGCGCCTGCGTGCCTCCGTCGTCATCATCATGGTCGTAGACCAGACGCTCGGGCTCCACGACCTCGTCGTAGACGACCCGATTTGGATAGTCGACGCCGTCGGGGCCGTGCATAATGAAACGCCACACGCCGCCGGGGCGCACGTCCATCTCGTGAGTCGTGATGGTGAATCCGTCCGGGCCGAACCAGTGACCTATGTGCGCCGTATCGATCCACGCCTTGAACACCAGCTCACGCGGCGCATCGAACACGCGCGTGATGACGATGGTTCGATCCGCAATTGCCGCTGCGTCACTGTTCGTTGGGACCATGGTCTTGCTCCTCTCCCTCGAAGTTCCTTCGATGTTGTCTCTCAGAGCGACGGAGCGGCCTGCCGCGACCGTGGGTACCGTCCGTCACTTCTTCGCGCGCGCCTCGTTCTCTTTCATCCGCGCCTTGACGATCTTCTTCACGAGCGCGGCCGGCGGCGGCTCGCCGAGCGGGAAGCGGATGGTGTTCTGGGTGTCGGCTGCGGCGTATGGCTTCAGCTCGTTCTTCAGCGCTTCGACGACTGCCTTGCTCATCGGGTACAGCCCGCAATGATTCTTCCACGCCGCGAAGGCCACCAGCCGCCCGCGGTAGTTGAACGTGGGGATCTGATAGCTGATGCTCTCGGTGGCATCCGGCGCGGCGGCCTTGATCGCCCTGCGCAGCGCCTCGAGCACGACGCGCGCCTCCTCCGGCAGATCTGCCATGTAACCGTCGATGTCTCGTGCCGTAGCGCTCATGCCATTGCTCCAAGCAGCTTGGCCAGGCGGTCCATGCTCTCCCTCGCTCCGCGCTCCATGCCATTCGCCACCATCCCGTCGCGATCCTCGAGCGTCTGGAACACGGATGTGTCGGTCACCTTCGTCTTGCCGTCGTGCCCCTCGAACGTCACGGTTTCGAGCAACACGTGGCCGGGCAGCCCTTCCCACTCGAATGTGTTAACGAGCCGTTCGGGTGCGACGATCTCGTGATACACGCCATGGAACGCGTTTTCGTTGCCCTCGGCGTCGTGATCGACGAATCGCCAGACGCCGCCCGGCTTCACGTCCATCTCGTCAACTGTCGTGGTATGCCCACGCGGCCCCCACCACTTCGGTATCAGTTCCGGATCCGTGAACGCCTTGAACACAAGTGCGCGCGGTGCATCGAAGGTCCGCGTGATGACGACCTCTTGCTTGCCCGGCGGTACGGCGATATCGAACTCTGTCATCGTGCGTCGCTCCTCCCCTGGACGGTCCCCGTGCGCTGCAATTCGCGCGCCAGGTTTTCAAGGACCTCAGTCCAGCCCGCCTCACTTCCCTCCGCTATGTCAGAGCCGTCCAGTGCGACCATCTGATGGGTCAGGACCAGCCGGGTGTTCGAGCCGACGGGTTTGAATTCGACCGTCATCAGCGAGACGGAGAGCCGCGTTGCGCCGTGAGTGACACTCTCGGTAACAACAATGCGCTCCTCGGGCACGATGTCGTGGTACCTGGTCTCGATTTGAAAGCTCAGGTCGCCGGCGGGACCGCACTTGCTCACGTCGCGGCCGCCGATACGAAAGTCCGACTCGGTGAAGACTATCTCGTCGCCCGCGGGGACGGCCCAGCGCGAGCGTGCTTCGACGTCCTCCCAGGCGGCGAAGACGCGCGCCGACAAGGCATCGAACGTACGCTCGACCGTGAAATTGGCGTGGAGGGTAGATCGTTCTGTCCTGGCATGCTGCGTCATCGTGCGTTGCTCCTTTTGTTACTGCAGGCTCTCGGCGAGCTTGTCGAAGGACTCGTTCCAGCCCTGGCTGGTCATATCGCTCATTTCGCCGGCCGGCAGACCCGCGTGTGTCAGCGTCATCGTGGTCTTGCCTTCGTGCTCTTCGAACGTCACCGTCACGCGCGTCTCGGTTGGGAAGTCGGGGGCCAATCCGTAGTGCGTCGCCGGCACAACGTTGCCGTCCGCATCGGCGAAGAAGTCGGTGTACACGAGGCGCTCGAACGGGACGATCTCGAGGTACTCGCCCGTGGTGTAGTTGTCCCGGCCGTCAGGCCACCGCATGCACCAGAGGTACCTGCCGCCCACACGCAGATCGATCTCGCAGCGCGGCGACGTGAAGATCTTCGGCCCCCACCAGCGCATGAAACGCTCAGGCTCCGTCCAAGCCTTCCACACGAGCTCGCGCCGCGCGTCGAAGACGCGCGTGATAACGAGCTCGCGTCCGGCCGTCTTTGTCGAGGTACTGATTGGCTCTGGCATGGTGCTACTCCTTGTTGCTCAACAGGTATTCGGCGAGTTGGTCGAAGGTTCCCTTGAAGCCCTGCTGCATCGACTTGTGTCCGTCGCGGTACGTTGCGCGCTCCACCTCCGTCGCGTTGATCGGTCCACCCGCGAGCGTCAGCGTCGTCTTTCCCTCACGCTCGGTGAACGTCAGCGTAGTCAGGACTTCCAGGGGCCAGTTCGGGCTCATGGGGTGCCGGACGACGTTGGTGTCCTTGTCCGCGAACGAGACGACGAAGACGAGTCGCTGCGGTGGATCGATCTCGCGGAATGTGAACGTGCCCCACATGTCCTGGCCGCCCGGCGCCTGCATGCCGTAGTGGTAGATGCCGCCGGGGCGGAGCTCCATCTTGCTCGCGAGCATGGTGAAGCCCTTCGGCCCCCACCATTGCGCCAAACGCTCGGGCTCGGTCCACGCCTTCCAGACGAGCTCACGAGGTGCATCGAAGGTGCGCTCGATCTCGAACACCGGCTCCTCTGCATGTGTTGTGGGATGTCCTTGTGCCGCCATAGTCACGTTTCCTCTGCAATTCGCGCATCGTCCCGGCGCGGACCTGTTTCAATCTCGTCTTGACGGCTGTCAGTCCGCCGTGAACCAGGGCAGGCGGTTGTACGCCACGAACGCCGCGAGGATTCCCACCACCAGCGGGAACGCTGCCGGGGCGACGCCCATGCTCGCGACGGTCACCACCACCGCGCCGATCATGATGATCACGAGCCCGGCAGCGGCCAGCGGCGTCAGCCCGCGGCGAATGTGCAGGAGGCCGGGGAGGATCAGGCCGAACGCGCCGAGCACCTCGCAGATGCCGATGAACCGCAGGAACGCGACCGACAGGTCGATGTCCTTCGTCATGTCCTCGGCTGACATAACGAACTTCATGGCGCCGGCGTAGACGAACAGGAGTGCGAGGAGGGCCTGCGAGGTCCAGAGCGCGTATGACATGAGCGGCCTTGGCGGTGACTCGCTGTGGCTCCGGTTCGACGGTTCGATGCGTATGCTTGCTGTCACGTTGGTTCCTCTCGTTCTTTCCCCTGCAGTTCCCGCAGATAAGCGTCCAGGCGATCGAATCTCTGCTCCCAGTGCTCGCGATACTCTGCCACCCAATCAGCGACATCTCTGAGCGGCCCCGCCTCCAGCCGGCATGGCCGCCATTGCGCCTCGCGACCGCGAGCGATCAGGCCGGCGCGCTCCAGCACCTTGAGATGCTTGGAGACAGCCGGAAGGGTCATCTTGAAGGGCGCCGCCAGCTCGGTAACGGATGCCTCACCCGAAGCGAGGCGCGCCAGGATCGCCCGTCGCGTCGGATCGGCGAGTGCCGCGAACGTGCTGTTGAGATGGTTGGGCGCCATGCGTGATGAACCTCTCGGTTAATTAACTCAATGGTATAATACAGCCGATGTCGAAGGGTGTCAAGGCGACCCTGCGATGTTGCCCGCAACCGCGGCCGAGCTTGCTCGCGGCGCTCGGCAGGTCGTGGAATCCACGTGAGCCGAGTCAATAGAGTGCCATTCGGCATCCTCTGCTCGGTCCGAGCTGCCGTATATTGATTAGTAGACGAAGGTTCCGGCGGCGCGGCCGCGGTCCGGATCCCTGGAGGTGCCGCATATGACCACCGAAGAACGCTCCGCAGCCCCATTTCCCGGCATCACCTCGACCGCCGACGGAGTCACGGCCGTCGCGTACGTAGATACGCACGTCACTCAGGGAGCCTGTTCGTACCCGATCACCCCGTCGAGCGGCATGGGCCAGGCATATGAGATGGCTGTGGCGAACGGTCAGCGCAACCTCTGGGACGAGCGGCTCGTGTTCTTGGAGACGGAGTCCGAGCACAGCTCGGCGTCGGCGTGCGAAGGGTTCGCCGCCTCGGGCGGACGCGTGAGCAACTTCACGTCGGGTCAGGGACTCATCCTGATGAAGGAGGTCCTTTACACCATCGCCGGGAAGCGGCTGCCTGTTGTTTTTCACATCGGCGCACGAGCGTTGACGTCGCAGGCGCTCAATGTGCACGCGGGCCACGATGACATCATGGGTGTGGCCGACACCGGCTGGGGCATGCTGGTGGCGATGAACGTTCAGGAGGCGGCGGACTTCGCGCTCATCGCGAGGCGCGCAGCGGAGGACAGCAAGACGCCGTTCTTCAACGTGCAGGACGGGTTCGTGACCACGCACACCGTCGAGAGCGTTCTGCTGCCCGAGCCAGAACTCATGCGGCGATTCATCGGCTCCCCGGAAGACCGGCTAAGCGCCGTCTTTGATCCGGAGACGGGCGTGCAGTCGGGCGTGGTGCAGAACCAGGACGCCTACATGAAGGGCAAGATCGCCCAGCGCGTCTACTACGACCGGGTGCCGGACGCCCTGGTCGCCGCCATGGACGAGTACGGAGACCTCACGGGCCGCCGCTACGGTCTGACGAGGTCATACCGTCTTGACGACGCGGAGTACGCGGTCGTCGCTATGGGCTCAGCGGCAGAGACGGCGATGGCCACGGCCGACTGGGTGCGCGAACACGACGGCATCCGCATGGGGGTGCTGGCGGTAACATCGTTCCGGCCGTTCCCCGGCCCGCAGATCACGGCAGCGCTCGAAGGCGTCCGGGCGTTCTCGGTGCTCGAACGGCTCGATGTGCCGCTGGCGCAGTCGAACCCGCTGACGGCCGAGATCAAGGCGGCATTCGCCGACGCGGCGTCCGGGGCGGAGGGCTACGCGCCGATCGCGCGGGTCCCGGAGATCTACTCAGGGACAGGCGGGCTCGGCGGGCGCGACATCCGGCCCCGCCATTTCGTCGCCATCTTGCGGAACATGATGCAGAGCGGCAAGCGGACCTTCACGCTGGGAATCAGCCACCCGCTGGCAATCCACGCCGACGAGCGGCCGGACATCCGCCCGCCGGGCTCCTTCTCGATGCGGGGGCACTCGGTTGGCGGGTTCGGGTCGATCACGACGAACAAGCTGATCGCGCAGGTGGCGGCGGACTTGTTCGGGCTGCACGTGCAGGCCTACCCGAAGTACGGTTCGGAGAAGAAGGGGCTGCCGACAACCTACTACCTGACGATGGCCCACGAGCCGATCCGAACGCACTCGGAGCTGGAGTGGGTCGAGCTCGTGATCGTGAACGACGTGAACGCCTTGCGGGGCGACGAAGCGCTGGGCGGCCTGCGTGAGGGCGGAACGATCTTCGTCCAGGCGCAGGAGACCACGCCCGAGGCCGTCTGGAACAACATCCCGGAGCGGGCGCGCGAGCAGATCCGCGAGCGCCAGCTGCGGGTGCTGGCACTGGACACTGCAGTCGTCGCCCGATCGGTGGCAACGAGCCCGGACCTGGTGGTGCGGATGCAGGGCATCGCCATTCTGGGCGTGTTCCTGCGGGCTACGCCGTACGCCCGTGAGTCCGGCATCGACCGCGATGAACTGATGCGCCGCATCGAGGGCTTCCTGCGCAAGCAATTCGGACAGCGCAGCGAGCAAGTCATCCAGGAGAACCTGACGTGCGTACGGCGGGGCTACGACGACGTGTTCGAATTGCCGAAGCATATTATCGACGAGCAGATCTGTGCCCGCGCCGGCTGAAGCTATGATTGAGAATCGAGGATGTGATGCCTGAGCGAGGCGAAATCATCGAACTCGTGCCGAGCGTAGCGCCGCGTGCCGATTTCCACGAATGCGTCGTGGGTGCGTACAACCGGGGAGCCGCCGATTGGCAGCTCATCGCGGACGATGCGGTCGCAACCAGCTTCGTTCCGGCAGGCACGGGCGCCGAGCGTGACTTCAGCTACGTGGCGCCGTCGATGCCGGCGTTCCTGCCCGATGGCTGCGTGGGGTGCATGGAGTGCGTCACCGCCTGCCCGGACACGGCGATCCTGGGGAAGGTGCTCGAACAGCCGGCGCTTGATCGGGAGCTGGCGGCCCTCGTAGACGAAGGCGCGCGGACGCGCGCGCGCCGTCGCTTCACGAAGACCGCGAAATACTGGGACACGGCGGAGAAGCGCGGCGAGGAACCGGGCTTGTTCGGCATCTTCGTCGATCCGACGAAGTGCAAGGGCTGCGGCGAATGCGTCGAGGTCTGCGGCGTGCACGCGGCGCTGGAGATGCGCCCGAAGGCGCCGATGTGGCTGGAGGAAGAGCGCCAGGACATCGCGTTCTATCGACGGCTGCCCGAGACGCCGGCGCACTTCGTGGAGGAGCGCACGCTGGCGGACATGATGCTCGCGGAGCGGTCGCAGCTGTATGTGGGCGGCGCCGGCTCGTGCACCGGTTGCGGGGAGGCGACGGCGATCCGGATGATGCTGGCGGCGACCGGCTTTGTGCACGGGCGCGACAGCATCGGCATCGTGGCGGCGACCGGGTGCAACTCGGTGTTCGGCGCGACGTATCCGTACAACCCGTACATGGTGACCTGGACGAACTCGCTGTTCGAGAACGCGCCGGCGGTGGCGATGGGCGTCCGCATGCGCTGGGACCAGCAGGGGTGGCCCGACAAGCGGCTGTGGGCGATCGGCGGCGACGGCGCGATGTACGACATCGGATTCGGATCGCTATCGCGGCTGCTGGCGTCGGGGATGGACGTAAAGATACTGGTGCTCGACACGCAGGCATACTCGAACACGGGCGGCCAGGCGTCGACGTCGTCGTTCACCGGGCAGGACGCGAAGATGGCCATGTCGGGCAAGGTGCGCCACGGCAAGAGCGAGCGGCGCAAGGAGCTAGCGCTGTTGGCGATGATGCATCCTGACGTCTTCGTCGCGCAGACCATCACAGCCGACTTGAACCACTTCTACCGTGCGATCATGGCGGCGAACGAGTACCCCGGCCCGGCGCTCATCAACGTGTACACGCCATGCCAGCCGGAACACGGTATCGGCGACGACATGGCGTCGCACCAGTCGAAGCTCGCGCGCGATTCGCGCGCCTTTCCGGTGTTCGTGCACGACCCACGCGCCGGCAGGACGCTCGCCGAGCGGATCAGCCTGCGCGGCAACCCGGCGATCAAAGAGGACTGGTACACGCACCCGCGGACAGGCGAGCCGGTCGATTTCGTGCACTTCGCGCGCACCGAGGGACGGTTCTCGCGCCATTTCGACGGCGAGGGCCGGCCGGATAAGGCGCTGCTGGCTGGCCAGGAGGACCGTCTCGCCAACTGGCGGCTGCTGCAGCAACTGGCGGGCGTGGCGTAGCGCGGAACATCCAGCTGGTCCCGCGCGGATCACCAACGCGCTTCGTGTTCTTCGATCCAGCCGAAGAGGTCGCGCAGCTCAACGGGCCCGCTGCCGTCCGGCGTGATGCGGCCGGAGTAGCGGCCGAACATCTGGTGCGCGTTGGTGAAGTAGCCGTCTTTGTTACCGCTCTCGGAAGTGCGCTCGAACTCCGGCTCAAAGCGCAGGTCGATGCGATCGGTCGCGGCGGTGCGGACGCGCCAGGGCTTCATCATGACGGCGCGGTCGTACTCGAAGATCAGGTCCTCGCTGATCTTGGTGAGGCGGCCGTCGACGCAGAGGCCGTTCTCCGTCATGCCGGTGCCGTCGGTCCACTGGCCGCCGAGGTTCAGCCCGACGGTGCGTCCGCCCTGCACGCCCGACGCGGAGCCCCAGTTCCAGACCGTGTGCTCGGGCCAGACGCCGCGGCCGTAGTCGAGGCAGCCGAACGCGGACGCCGCGAACTCGAACCGCTCATCGTCGAGTTGCACGAAGCCGGTCGCCGGAAGCGTGTTCTGTTTCGACGTGAACTGGAACTGCACGTCGCTCCAGGGGATGACCACGTTCAGTGTCTCGTGGCCAGCTGGCCGCTCGACGCGGATGTCGGCCTCGAGCCGCATGCCGCCGAAGTCGCTCGCCTCGACGCGGATGCGCGTACCGGAACCTTCGTCGGTGAGAGCGACGCGCATGGCGGGATGCTCGATGATCATGTCGCCGGACACGATCTCGGGCATGGCGATGGTGTGCGGCGGCCGCACGACCGTCTTGTCGATGTGGCGGTGCGTGCGCCGGTCGAAGATGTAGGCGCCTCCCAGTTGCAGTCGGTCGACGTCGGCGATGGTCGCCGAGAAGAGCAGGTCGTTGCTGGTGACAGCCCAGTAGTTCCACTTCTTCTTGCGCGCGAGCGATGGCGGCAGGTTGCACGTGTGCAGGGGATGGCGTGACCAGCCGATGGACTGGCGGTTGAGGTGACCGTTGGGTCCGCAGAGCAGCACCGGGGCGGTGAGTTCTGGCTCGTCGTGCATGTAGGGTGTTGTCGCCATGTGCCAAGAATACGCGGGGTCGGCGACTGCGGGTACCCGGTCGTAGTCGTGGAGATGGTAGGCCGATCGGGGTTGCTCGCGGAGGATGCGCGGACCTCTCCTCCAGTAGGCCGTTCGGCCCGGGCCATTCGGCTGTTGAACATTTGACCGAAGGCATGTATCTTTCGATCCAAAGCAGAGAGGCCTGCGACAGGTTCGCCGGCAGGTCGGAAGGGTGCTCAGCTATGCTGATCATGTCGCTTATCTCGGTCGGTACGTTCTCCGCCTTCTTTGTCGTTGCAGGGCTTTTCCTCAAGCGGCAAGAGGGGGGCGAGAGCCGGTAACGTCGACAGCCACTGCGGACATAGATTTCGTGGTCGGCGTCAGCCACTATTCCTGCCGGGAGACCCTTCTCCCGCCCGCTCGCGGCGCGTCCGGTCATGTATTCACCGTCACGGCACAGATCGGGTCGAATCGAGATCGAGCACGTTGCCCTCACGTTCATGGCTGGTGGCAACAACAAGGAAGGCTGACGGGCGCTCGAAGGCGTGATAGGCGAGCCGGGCGGGTGCGCCGCATTGCATCGGCAAGAGCGCCTCGATGCGCCGTATGATGTCAGTGTTGACGCCGCGTACGCCATCCCGGCATGTCGAGGTCGATTCTAGTCTGGTGCCGAAGGTGGGAGTCGAACTCACATGAGCCTTGCGGCCCAACGGTCTTGAGTGCCGCACTTCGTACCATCAAAGTCCCGTTAGCTCCCAACTAGATTCGATTCGTCACTGATTTTCGGTGGCTACGTTGCGTTTAATCCCATCTTTTCACATCTATTCACAACAAGAGCGTGAACAAAATGTGAGCAGACGCACGTGCTGTCAACTTGCCTCGGTTCGCACGTCCGACCCTAGTCGTCCTGGTTAAGCCGTCGCGGCGACCTCTGCGACCTCCGCGCGAAGGACGGTGACGGCGGGACGCGGGCGGTTGCCGATGACGATCCGCCCGGCGATGGCCGCAGCATGCTCGCGGGTGTCGGAGACGGAGGGATCGAATGAAGCTCGGTGTTATCGGCGAGCTGGCCGTGCCGCACTAGCGGCGCACGGGTTAGGTCGCACGGAGGGCGGCAAGGCCGGCGACGATCTCACCGACGTGCTCGCGCTGGTGCGCGAAACAGGGGGCTGAGAGCAGCGCCCACACGGGGTACCCCGCCATGTCTTCGACCTCGGCCACGTAGCCCGGCACCTTGTACCCGGGCAGGCGGGCTCCGTTGCCACGCAGGTCCGGCACGCGGTCGAGCGCGTCCGGGGTCAGCGTCGCGAGCCACTCCATCATCGCGACGTGCACGGCGTCGGCGTAGGCGAGCACGTCGGCGCGCGTGACGGCGGCGGCGATGGCGGCGGCGTTCGCGGCGGACATACCGAAGGGCGGGTGCGCCGGGTTGACGGCCGAGGCGAAGGGCGCGCGTTCGCGGATGTCCGGCACGCCCTGGATAGCCGTGTGCAGCGTCCAGTCGCGCGTGGCCACCTGGTGCCACGCGATGAAGCCAAGCGGGTTCGCGCCGGGGTAAGCGGCGCGCTGCCAGAGCTCGTCCGGGATCTCCCCGGCGAGGCCGCGGCCGACTTGCGACTCGGATTCGAGCTGACGGGTGATGAGCGTGACGGCGTCCATGGTGGGCCCTTCGAACTGGCGTGCGCGACTCGGTGAGTATACGCGCCGGGCCGCATCCTCGCGGCGCGAGCGCGGCGTCACGTATCGCGGGGAAGGGGTTGAAAACGATCCGGGTGCCTGGCCATCGACGACTTGGGCACTGGCCCCGGGACCGATGAGGTCACAGATGAGGTCACAGAGGGTCACTCGGCGTCGAACAGCCCCTGGCTTCGGTCAAGTGCGCGAGCAAAAGGTGAGCAAAGGCTGCGGCTCGCTTCAATTTATGTCGCGGCCTGCGTCTAGGAGCTCGAAACTCGACTGCGGGCAGAGCCGCAGACGCGCGGGCGTCGACGTCAGTCGAAGACCATCGACGTCGAGTACCACGCCGCAGTCCAGGCGATTCGGTGTCCGAGGTGACGCACATCGGCCATCGGGTGGGCCTGGCACTCGTGTCCGCTCCGCGGTTTCCGCGACCGTCGCGCTTCATCCCGGTTCGTTTCGTTCGTCATCAGTACGTGACGTGAGTCTACGTTGAATCACGGTTAGAAAGCGCGCGAGGGGCTCGCGCGTCGCCACATAATCGGTAACGGGTGAACAAGAGGTGAACATGGCCGACTCGAGCACATGCCGAAAGTGCCCGCGTTTCGTCGATCTTAGATTCAAAATGGTGCCGAAGGTGGGAGTCGAACCCACATGAGCCTTGCGGCCCAACGGTTTTTGAGACCGTCGCGTCTGCCATTCCGCCACTTCGGCCTGCATCTACGACCGGAACAGAGTACCGATTCGCTGGTGGCGCCGCATCCGTACAAGCCCCTGGCGTAGTACCTTCTGCGTCGGCGGCCGTTGCGACGTCGCGTTCGTGTGGCGTATACTCGCCTCACGACGGGGCCAGCGAAGCGCGCCCCATGCGTGGAAGGCAGGACTTGATGACCAGCAACCCCACCGTCGCCATGTCGGCCTCGGCCGCTGCGTCTCCTGCCGGAACGGCTCACTAGCACCATCCCTTTGAGCACCTGACACCGGTCACGGACGCAGCGGCGCCCGCGGCTTTGTCGTCGGCCCCAGACGCTTCGATGTCGTCGGCGGCCCGTCGTCGCAGTGCGGCGTGCGTTGCCATCGGCACACCGGTCACTGGTTCCGCTCCTGAGACACTTGTTCGTCTTCACGAGCACAACAGAGGAGTTGCAGCATGCCTAAGCCCATTGTTCAAACACGGCACATCGTCAACCGGATTGCTACGTGGCCGCGCCGCCTGCGCGGTGGCCGCGGCCTCCGAGAGAGGCGACGTACACCGTGTCGAAAACGTATCGAGATCAGCGGCGATCGCGCCGCTTTACCGGTTCGAGCGAGGAGTTTCGCTGCCGGCACTGCCGGACGTTCGTAGGAAGGACGTTGTATGGAGGCAAACATCGCAACCACTGCCCGCATATGCCTGTATTCGCGCCACGTCGACGGGAAGACGCCCGGCGACCGCGCGAGCGACTGTGGCGGTTCGATGGCGCCCGTCGGCGCGTTCACGCGCGCGAAAGGCGAGCACGCCATCGTGCATCGGTGCCTGAGTTGCGGTTTCGAGCGGCATAACCGCATCGCTGCCGACGATGATTTCGCCGCCGTGATGCGCCTCCCGGTCGTACAACCGCGGGTCAGGCAGGCGGCGCGGTCTATGGACATTGAGCGGACAGCGTGACGTAATGGGGACGGAACGGAGGCCAAGTCCTGGCCTCCGTTCCTTGCGCCCGCGCTCACCGATCATAACGCCCTACGCCGACCGGAAAGCCGCAGGTACAATGCGGCGAGCCATGTCCGAACTTCCGACGGAAACGCTGCGGCACACCGCGCTCTTCGACCTGCACGAGCGGCAGGGCGGTCGCATGGTGCCGTTCGCCGGCTGGATGATGCCCGTGCAGTACAGGGGCATCGTCGAAGAGCACAACGCCGTCCGCCAGCGCGCGGGCGTCTTCGACGTCTCGCACATGGGGCGCTTGTTCGTCGTCGGCGCCGACGCGGAACGATTGCTGCGCAGCGCCGTCACGTACAACGTCGCGAAGATCGCCGAGGGCCGCGGCCACTACACGCTGCTGTGCAACGAGCAGGGCGGCATCGTCGACGACCCGTACATCTACCGCCTCGATGCTGAGCGGTTCCTCGTCGTCGGCAACGCGTCGAACGCCGACCGAGACCTCGCGCAGATCCGCTCGCTCGTGCGGCCCGGCACGGACCGTCGAGCTGCTCGACCGCCAGGAGCAGACGGTGATGCTCGCCGTGCAGGGGCCCGCCGCCGCCGGGCACATGGCGCGCATCATCGGTGCCGAGGTCGCGGCGCTCGAGCATCGCGCCTGCACCGAGCTTCCGTTCATGCAGTTCAAGCTCTTCGTCTCGCGCACCGGCTACACCGGCGAGGACGGCTTCGAGATCGCTACGTCGCCGGAGGCGGGGCGCGCCATCTGGCGCCAGCTCGTCGCGGAGGGCGTCGAGCCGTGCGGGCTCGGCGCGCGCGACACGCTGCGCCTGGAGGCGGCGCTCGCGCTCTGGGGCAACGACATCGACGAAACGACCACGCCGTACGAGGCCGGTCTCGGCTGGGTCGTCAGCCTCGACGACGGCGCCGGGTTCGTCGGCCGCGACGCCCTCGCGCAGCTCAAAGCGGCGGGACCGACGCGCAAGCTCACGTGCCTTAAGGCGACCGACCGTGGCGTCATCCGCAGCCATTACTCGATCCTGCGGCACGGCGAGCAGGTGGCGACCGTCGCCAGCGGCGGTTTCTCGCCGACGCTCGGCCAGAGCATCGCGATGGCGTATCTGCCGCTCGAACTCACGCGGTACGGTACGGAACTCGAAGTCGACGTCCGTGGCCGCATGCTGTCCGCCGTCGTCGTGCGCCGGCCGTTCGTGTCGAAGAGCGGGGGCGAAATCGAAACACCGTAGGGACAGGTCTTCAGACCTGTCCGCACGCACGTTCACACTAGATGGAGCACCGATGGCAGCCAGCCCAGACGACCGCAGGTACTCGAAAGAACACGAATGGCTGAAGATCGATGGCGACGCCGCGGTCATCGGCGTCACCGACTACGCGCAGGATCAGCTCGGCGACGTCGTCTACGTCGACCTGCCGCAGCCCGGTGCGACGATCACGCAGTTCGAGAAGATGGGCGAGATCGAGTCGGTGAAGGCCGTCTCGGACCTCTTCACGCCGGCGTCGGGCGAGGTGCTCGAAGTGAACGAGAAGGTCGTCGAGAAGCCGGAGCTGGTGAACAGCGACCCGCACGGCGACGGCTGGCTGCTCCGCATCAGGCTCAGCGACCCGTCGGAGGCTGGCAAGCTGCTCTCGGCAGCCGAGTACGACGCGCTCATCGCCGCAAGCTAGCTCGAAGGGAGACGATGCTTGACCACGGAGATCAGCCGCGTCGAGGCGCAACACCACGTGACCGAACCCCATCCCTACATCCCTCTCACTCCCGACGACCGCGACGCGATGCTCGCGACGATCGGCGCGGCTTCCATCGGCGATCTGTTCGCCGACGTTCCGGCGGCGTACCGCAACCCCCGCATCGACATTCCCGATGCGCTGACGGAGCTGGAGCTGCTCGATGAGATGCGCACGCTCGCCGCACGCAACCGCACGGCCGAGAACTACGCGTGCTTCCTTGGCGCGGGCGCATACCGCCACTTCCGCCCGTCGCTCATCGATCCGATCCTGATGCGCGGCGAGTTCCTCACCAGCTACACGCCGTACCAGCCGGAGGTGAGCCAGGGCACGCTGCAGACGATCTTCGAGTTCCAGTCGCTGGTCTGCGAGCTGACCGGCATGGACGTCGCCAACGCGGGCATGTACGACGGCGCGTCCGCGCTGGCGGAGGCGTGCCTGATGGCGTGCGCCGTCACGGGCCGGCGTCGCGTCGCCGTGTCCGAGCGCGTGCACCCGAACTGGCTCGCCGTCGTGAAGGGCTACGCGCAGGGCCGCGATATCGCCGTCGATGTCATGCCGCACCCCGCGTCCGGCGACGCTTTCCCGATGAGCAACGAGCACGCCTGCCTCGCCGTCGCGCAGCCCGACTTCTCCGGACGCATGTCGCTCGACGCGGCCGCGTGGGGCGACGCCGCCGCATGCCGTCGGGCGCGTTGTACGTCGTCGCCGCGGAGCCGATCAGCCTCGGCATGTACCGGCCGCCGTCGGAGTACGGCGCCGATATCGTCGTGGCGGAGGGGCAGTCGCTCGGCGTGCCGCTGTCGTTCGGCGGACCGTACGTCGGACTGTTCGCCTGCCGCAACGCGTACGTCCGCCAGATGCCCGGCCGCATCGTCGGCCGCACCGTCGACCTCGAAGGGCGCACCGGCTACGTGCTGACGCTGCAGACGCGCGAGCAGCACATCCGCCGCGAGCGCGCGACGAGCAACATCTGCACGAGCCAGCAGCTTATCGCGCTCTCCGTTTCGATGTACCTCGCGACGCTTGGCCCGCACGGCCTGCGACGCGTCGCCGAGCTGTGCTACGAGAAGGCGCATTATCTTGCCGATCGCATCGACGCGCTGCCCGGCTACCGCGTCGAGCGCGAGGAGCCGTTCTTCCACGAGTTCGTCGTCCGCACGCCGAAACCGCCGTCCGAGATCAACCGCGCGCTGATCGCGCGCAAGATCATCGGCGGGCTCGACGTCTCCGACGCGGTCCACAACCGCATGCTCCTCTGCGCCACCGAACTCAACACGCGCGCCGAGATCGACGCACTCGTGGAGGCACTGGCGGACTTGAAGGCAATCCCATGAGTGACGCCCACATCCTCGAACCGGCGCTCGACGCGCGCTCGCATCCCGGCCGTACCGCCGTCGCGATGCCGCGCGTCCGACGTGCCGGCGGCATCCGCGCCGCCCGCGGAGCTGCTGCGACGCGACCTGCGCCTGCCCGAGCTGTCGCAGCTCGACGTCGTGCGCCATTACACGCGGCTCTCGCAGCTCAACTGGTCGATCGATACGCACATGTATCCGCTCGGGTCGTGCACGATGAAGCTCAACCCGAAGGTGAACGACGCCATCGCCGCCATGCCGGGCTTCGCGCAGGCGCACCCGATGCAGCCGGCCGAGGACGTGCAGGGCGCGCTCGCCGTCATGTACCGCCTGCAGGCGACACTCGCCGAGATCACCGGCATGGCCGGCACGTCGCTGGCGCCGCTGGCGGGCGCGCAGGGCGAACTGTCCGGCGTGCTCGTCATCAAGGCGTACCTGGAGTCGATCGGCGAGAAGCGCACGACGGTGCTCGTGCCCGACTCCGCGCACGGCACGAACCCCGCCACGGCGTCGATGGCCGGCTTCGACGTCGTCGCCGTCAAGTCGCAGCCGGACGGCGACATGGACCTCGAGGCGCTCCGCGCCGCGCTCGAAGAGCACGGCCCGACGGTGGCGGCGCTGATGATCACGCTGCCGAGCACGCTCGGCCTGTTCGACCGCAACATCGTTCAGATCGCCGAGATGGTGCACGCGCACGGCGCGCAGATGTACGGCGACGGCGCGAACCTCAACGCGATGGTCGGCCAGGTGAAGCCGGGCGATCTCGGCTTCGACGTGATGCACATCAACCTGCACAAGACCTTCAGCCAGCCGCACGGCGGCGGCGGTCCCGGCGCGGGACCGATCGTCGTCAAGCCGCACCTGATGCCGTTTCTGCCATCCCCTCATGTGGTGGCAGAGGCGGAGCATGCGGCGCGCGCGGCCGGGAAGCGACGTTGCGGATTCGGCGACCTACGCGCTGATCGATCCCCCGCAGACCATCGGCCGCCTCGGCGCCTTCCACGGCGACTTCGGCGTGCTGCTGCGCGCCTATGCGTACATCCGGAGCCTCGGCGCGGACGGCCTGCGCGCGATGAGCGAGGCCGCGGTGCTGAACGCGAACTACGTGCAGGCGCGCCTCCGCGGCGCCTACGAGCTGGCGCACGACCGCACCTGCATGCACGAGGTGCTGTTCAGCGGCCGCAGGCAGAAGGCGCAGGGCGCGAAGACGCTCGACATCGCCAAGCGGATGATCGACTACGGCTACCACCCGCCGACGATCTACTTCCCGCTCGTCGTCGACGAGGCGCTGATGATTGAACCGACCGAGAGCGAGACGAAGGAGACGCTCGACGCGTTCTGCGACGCCATGCTGAAGATCGCCGCCGAGGCCGAGACGCAGCCGGAGCTGCTGCGCGAGGCGCCGCACACCGCGCCGATCCGGCGGCTGGACGAGGCGACGGCGGCGCGCAAGCCGGTGCTGCGCTGGTAGGCCCGGGCCGAACTGTTCGCCGTCATCCTCGCGGGCGAAGCGCGGCGGCGCCGGTTTGATTGTCGTGCAGAAAAAAATTCGCGAATAATAATGAGTCAAGCAATGTCTGTCTCGTTCGCCGTTCCTGACGCGCGGCAGGGATGCGATGATCGCTCGCGCTGAGGCGAGGGTACACCGCGGGGCGCGGGAACTCCTACGGGCGGGTGTCATCCCGCTTCTGTGGCGCGGCCGGATGCCTCGCACGCGGCGGACGTCGGTCAGGCGAGGCGCTGTCCCGCGTCGATCCGGCCGTTTCCTGCGGCGACGCTACGATCGCCGGACTTGCAGCCGAGGGCGGCTGCGCTCCGCGCTTCGCGTCGCGTTAACTAAGGCTAGTGGTACACCTCGACGATGATGCGGGGCGGGGTTTGCGCGGTGGTCACGGTGTAGTAGCGCTCCTGTGTGCCGATGACCCAGGCGACGACGCCCTCGAAGTCGCAGGTCGACTTCAGCTCCTTGATCGATGGGTCGTTGGGCGCGAACGATAGCGGGCTGACCGTCGGCGTTGCCGTTGCTGTCGTGCGCGACGGCCGGTTCGAGGCGCAGCGTGATCTGCGCGGCTCCGGCCGTCGTCACCGGCTCGCCCGGAGCCGCACGTCAGGTCGCCTGCACGTACTTGGCCGTCGTAGCCGGGCAGCCCAGGCCCGGCGAACGTGAACACCGCGCGGTCCGTGCAGGGGCCAGTCGTGACCTGCACGCTGTTCAGCACGGCCTGCGCCTGCGATGTCGCCGGCGCCTGGTACTGAAGCGAGCTCGGTGGCCCCGGTGGCGGCGGCGCGCACGAGACGGAGGGCGAGGATGTGGCCTTCGCGCGGGCGTCTGTACCGCTGGCGGCGATTGCGCGCCGGCCGTTGGCGTCGCCGCCTTCTTCGAATCGCCGCCGCATGCGGCGAACATCGCGACCGCCGCGAGCGCACACATCAGAACGCGCATCTGAGACTCCCTTCTCATCCGGCTTGACGCTGTGCCCTACGCTCCGTCCAGCCGCGGCACCGTGAGCTGTCCGAACGGCAGCACGCACACCGTCGGCTGGTGGCCCAGCGCGGCGCTCTTGCCGCCGATGACCGCCGCCAGCGTCGACCCCACGTCGGGCGCGTAGCGCAGGTGCGCCGACTTCACCGCCGCGCGGTCGAGCGACGAGTACAGCCAGACGTCGCAGCGCCTCTGGACCATCGCCTGCACCTGCACCTGCCACTGGTCGAGCGCCGTCCGATGATCGCCGCGCTCGAAGCGTTCGAGCAGCGCGCGCGGCGATTCCGCGCTGCGCATCAGCTCCACGTACTCGGGCCCGCCGACGCCCTCGCGGCACTCGGCGACGAGCAGGATGGCGCCGCCGGTCGCACACGCCTGCGCCGCGACGGACATGCCCTTCACCGCCTGGTACAGCACCAGGTCGGCGGGATATCCCATGTTCGTCACCACGACGATGTCGTACAGGTGCGGGATCGGCCGGATCGCCTGCCGGGCCGCCTGCGCGATCGCCGCGTCGTGCGCGGCCGCCAGCTCGCCGGCGAAGACGCCCGTGATGCGCTTCTCCTCGTCCAGCGTGACGTTGACGATGAACGAGGGGTCGGTCTTCAGCGCCACGTCGCGCATCCGCTGGAAGATCGGGTTGCCCTGCGTCGTGCACCACGTCGACTTCGGGTGACCGATCATGTGCGCGTCGTGGTTGGCCATGATGTCGTCGGCGCCCGCGATGGCCGGGAGCACCGCCTTGCCGCCGCCGGAGTAGCCGGCGAACAGGTGCGGCTCGACGAACCCGGTGAGGATGCGCAGGTCGGCGTTCAGATACTCGCGGTTGAGCCACACGCCGATCGTGCCCGGCCCCGTCGCGTAGAACACGTGCGTGGAGGCGTCGCGCGCGTCGTGATCGACGACGCGATAGCGCGACATGATCGCCTCGCCGAGGAAGCGCGCGTGCTCGTCGGGCCGCGACGCGCGGTGCAGCCCGGTGCCGACGAGGATCGTGATGTCGTCGCGCGCGATGCCGCCTGCCTCGAGCGTCTCGAGGATCGGCGGCAGGATGACGGCGTTCGGCACGGGCCGCGTCACGTCCGACACGACGATCACCGCCCGCTGCCCGGCGCGCACCGTCTCGCGCAGCGGCGGGCGCCCGATGGGCGCGGCGATGGCCGCGCGTACGGCGGCGTCCGGATCGGCGATCGGATCGACGTGCTCGGGCAGGAGTACAGTCGCGCCGTCCGGCACGTCCGCGTCGATGCCGTGCTCCCCGTATGGTAAGTGGACCCTCACGGTGGGATTGTAACGTCAGTGGTGCGTGCGATGGAGGGGCGGGGCGGTCCGGCTTCGCCGGACTCACAGCCGAGGGCGGCTGTGATCCATGCTTCGCGCTCACAGCAACGAAGGCAATACGACGGCACCAACGGCTAGTTGAAGCGGTACGCCGACTCGAACGGCGTGTTCAGCGCGCGCGGGTAGGCCGTGTACGCGATCGGATACTCGACCATGCCGCGGAAGAACGGCGTCGGGCGCCAATCGACGACGGCGGCGTCCTTCACGAGCGGCGTCATCGTCTCGAAGCGGTCGAGCACGCCGTTGATCGCGAGCTCCGATTCGATGCGTGCGAGATTCGCGCCGAGACAGTAGTGCACGCCCTTGCCGAAGGCGAGGTGGTCGCGGCGCGCGCCGTCGAGGTTGAACTTCGCCGGGCAGGCGACGAAGGCGGGGTCGTGGTTGGCGGCGCCGTACAGCACGAGGAGGGGGTCGCCCGCCTTGATCTGCACGCCCGAGACCTCGGCATCGACCAGCGCCTTGCGGTAGAAGCCCTGGATCGGCGATTCGACGCGCAGCGACTCCTCGATCAGGTTCCAGACGAGCGAGCGGTCGGCACGCACGCGCTCGAGCAGCGCGGGATCCTCCGCGAGCAGACGCACGGTGCAGCCGATGTTGTTGGTCGTCGTCTCGTTGCCCGCGACGAGCAGCAGGACGAGGAACGCCTGGAGCTCGGCGTCGGTCAGCTTCTCGCCGTCGATCTCCGCATGGACGAGGCGCGTGAACAGATCCTCGCGCGGCTGGGCGCGGCGGAGCTCCGCCTGATCCAGGAAGTAGGCCTGGAGCTGCGTGATGGCGTTGAAGAAGTTCATCGCCGCTTCCGAGCCCTCTTCGAGCGGCCAGCCGATGCCTTTCGCCGCCTCGTCGGAGCACCACTTGAACCACTCGTACTTCTCCGCCTCGACGCCGATCACCGTGGCGATGACGCGCACGGGCAACGGAAATGCGAGGTCCCTGACCACGTTGAACGTGTGCGGATCGATGCCGGCCAGCTGCTCATCGACGACACGCTTGATCAGCGGCACCCAGTCGCGCTCGAGCGACCGCGGCGTGAACGCCTTGGCGGCGAGCGCGCGGAGGTGCTTGTGCCGCGGCTCATCGATGTTGATCATCGACGGAAAGAACTCCTGCGCGCCGAGGTCGGCCTGCGGCTGGAAGACGCTGTTCATCGATGAGAAGATCGCGTCGTGTTCGAGGACGTAGGCGCCCTCCTTGTAGCCGGTGACGAGCCACGCGCCCATCTCGTCGTTCCAAAGGACGGGGCTCTCGGAGCGCCACGCGTCGTAGTAGGGGTACGGGCACTTCTTGACTTCGGGAGTCCACGGGTGCGCCATGGGGGAATGACCTCCTGGACGGGAACGCGACGAATCGGGAACGTTACGGGACAGTGCCAAACGGCCTGTTTGTGCTTAGTTTGGCAAGCGCTCACTTAGTTTACACCACGGCACCGCGTCTGCGTCAACCCGCGGCGCGTGGCGGGCCACGTAGCGAGACGCGCATCTCACGGTCGCGCCACCGCCCGACGGGCGTGGCGCACGAGTCGGGTCACGATGCCTAGCTTCGCGTCGGTGGCAGCGCCTACACTGCCCGCGATGCGAACGCCGACGCTGCTGCTGGAGATCACGCGCCACGATGTGAACAACTGGTTCGGCGATCACGGCACCGCCGTCGTGGGCACGCTGATCTTCGTGCTCGTGGCGTCGGTGCTGGTGCGGCGCGTCGTGCCGCACGCGCTGCGGCCGGCGATCGCGCGGCAGATGGGCGGGCGGCCCGAAGTCGAGACGGAGCGCCGCGTCGAGACGCTGAGCAGCGTCATCGTCCGCACGGCCGAGATCGTGCTCATCGCCTTCGCGGTGCTGACGATCCTGCCGGAATTCGGCTTCGACATCCGCGCCGTGCTGGCCGGCGTCAGCATCACGAGCATCGCCCTCGGCCTCGGCGCGCAGTCGCTGGTGCGCGACGCGATCAACGGCATCTTCATTCTCAGCGAGAACCAGTATGCGAAGGGCGACATCGTGACGCTTGCGGGCGTCACCGGCACCGTCGAGGACGTGTCGCTGCGCCGCACGCTTCTGCGCGACATCGACGGCGTGCTGTACACGATTCCAAACGGCACAGTCGTCGTATCCGCAAACTTCACGCGCGACTTCTCGAAGGTCCGCGTATCGATCCCGGTGGCGCCGGCGAGCGATCTGGCGAAGGTGCGCAGCGTGGCGGACGAGGTCGGACGAGCGCTGGCGGAGGATCCCGAGTACGCGCCGATGATCCTGGCCGCGCCGAAGTACCTGCGCGTTGACAGCATCGACATGATGGGCGGCGTATCGGTGCAGGTGAACGGGACGGTTGTGCCGGGCAAGCAGTGGGAAGTCGCCGGGGTGCTCCGCGCGCGGCTGCTCGAAGCGTTCCAGCGCGAGGGTGTCAAGACGCCCTGGGGTTAGCGGCGAGGCGCCGCCGTCGGCACGCTGCCTTGCTCCGCGGCGGATGCGCCGGCCGTCTCCTGTGGCGCGTTCGTCGAGGTCGCGGTGCACCTGGATGAAGCGCATGACATCGGCGCGATCGAGCATGCCGACGAGCTCGCGGTGCTGGACGACGGGCAGCTGGTTGACGTCGTGTACGGCCATGAGCTGGAGGACCCTGGTGAGGCCCTCGGCGGGCTCCACGGTGTGTACCCGCGTGGCCGGCGTCATCGCCCGGTAGACGCTGGTCGTCGGCCACTCTTCGCGCGGCACTTTGCGGACGTCGGTCAGCGTCACGAGGCCGGCGAAGTCGCCTGCGGCGATGACGGCGAAGCAGCGCGCGTTCTTCCTCAGCACGTAGTCGTGGACGAGCTCGTCGACGCTGACGTCGGGCGCGACGGTGTCGAAGGATGTCCGCATCACGTCACGCACGGCGATGCCGCTCAGCGTGGTCTCGATGACGAGCTGGGAATAGCTGGCGGCGGCCGCGTTCTTGAGGAAGAAGCCGATTAACAGGAACCAGATGCCGCTGAACGGCGAGATGAACACCGACTCGAGCACGCCGACGGCCATGATGCCGTAGGCGATCCATTCGCCGGTGCGTGCGGCGGTGCGCGTGGCGCGCAGGCGGTTCTTGTTGCGCGCCCATACGGCCGAGCGGAGCACGCGGCCGCCATCGAGCGGGAAGCCGGGCAGCATGTTGAACACGGCGAGCGAGGCGTTGATGAAGCCGAGGTATCCGCAGATGCCCGCTACGCCCTCGTTCACCGGTTGAAGCGCCAGCCACGCCGCGGCGAAGAGGCCGCCGAGAAGCAGGCTTGTCAGGGGCCCGACGATGGCGATCTTGAACTCGAGGCCGGCGGTATCGGGTTCGCGCGTGAGGTTGGAGACGCCGCCGAACACGAAGAGCGTGATGCTGTTCACGGGCAGGCCGCTGCGGTTCGAGACGACCGCGTGCGACAGCTCGTGCGCAAGGATCGACAGAAAGAAGACGCCGGCGATCAGCGCTCCGGCGATCCAGAGCTGCGCATCGGTCCACTCCGGATAGCTGTCGGCCAGAATGCCGTCGGCGAACGTCCAGGTGACGATGAAGAAGATGAAGACCCAGCTCCAGTGGATGCCGATGTCGATGCCGAAGATGCGGAAGAGCTTGATCGAGCTGCCCATGCAGGCATGATACGGCAACCGCGGTGGTGGAGGCCGGGCTCTTTGGCCGCGAGGCGCGTGCCGAACGGCCCCTCACCCCGGCCCTCTCCCACAAGGGGAGAGAGAGCGCTGGAATGTTGCGGCGTCGGCGCGATGGAGATGCTGGTAGCAGGCGCGGGCGCAGCAGGCTGCGCCCCTACGGCGGATGTCGTTTACCGGTGTCGAAAGGGCGCCGTGCTACGAGACCTTCGCCTCGAGCAGGCGGATGCACTCGCGGACGGTCTCCTGGCGCCAGTTCGACCAGATGGGGCCGTTCTGGAAGGCGATGTACTCCTGCTTCATCGCCTCTTTCTCCTCGGGAGTGACGTTGGCTTTGCGCAGGCGCGCGTACATCGGCGCCAGGACGCTGCGCATCTCGTCGTTGGCGAGCTGCGGGCGCTCGATGAAGTGGGCGATGTAGCGGTGGTCCTTCGTGTAGAACACGGCGACGGGGATCGACTCGTGCTCGCCGTCCTTCAGGAACTCGTCCATGATGTCCTTGTTGTCGTCGCGCTTGAAGACGCGCAACTCCAGGCCGGTGGCCTCGGCCAGGCGGGCGAAGACGGGCGCGCCGCGAAATACGTCGGGGCACCAGTCCTCGCCGATGAGCATGATCTTCGCGGGACCGTTGGGCTTCGCCATCAGCGCCTTGAGCGCCGCGACGTCGGCGGGCGCGATCTCGGTGGCGGCGTAGTTCTCCTCGAAGCGCTTCTGGTTGCGCTCGATCGATGCGACGTACTCGGCGTAGGTCATCCCCTTGCTGTACCGCTCGGGCGTGACAACGCTCTCTTTGGATTGCACCACGGCGTTTACTCCTTCGGCAGGTACGACGATCGTCAGGAGTTGCAGTGTAACATCTACAGCGCCTCGGGAACGCGAATGCTATCCTGCACGCAGTGAACGATCCCGACGCGAACCCCGTACCCGGCAGGTCCCTGGCTCAGCGCATCGGCGCGCGTTGGCGGCGCGATCTCGTGTTCTTCCTGATCGCGGCGGCGGTGATCGGCGCCGACCAGTTCACGAAGTCGCTGGTGCGCTCGAACCTGCTGCTGGGCGAGGAGTGGGACCGCAGCTTCGCGTTCGTGAAGATCATCCACGTCGTAAACAGCGGCGCGGCGTTCGGCATCCTGCAGGGGCAGACGCCGTTCCTCATCGTGACGAGCTTCCTCGGGCTGGCGGCGATCGTGCTCTACTACGTCTATCCGCCGATGGACCACGGGCTGATCCGCGTCGCGCTCGGCATGCAGCTCGGCGGCGCCGCCGGCAACCTCATCGACCGCGTGCGGATGGGCGAAGTCACGGATTTCATCGACGTCGGCCGCTTCCCGACGTTCAACGTCGCCGACGCCAGCATCTCGACGAGCATCGTCGTCGTCCTGCTCTTCTTCGCGCTGCAGGAGGCCGACGGCGCGAAGAAGCCGCAGCCGCAGCTCCCACCCGATGCCGGAACCCACGCCGCTGCCGACGACTGAACTCGAAGCAGAAACGCCGGGCGAGCGCCTCGACGTGTTCGTCGCGCGCCGCATCCCGTCGCTGACGCGCGCGCGCGTCCAGAAGCTGATCGAGGAGGGGCGCATCACCATCGCGGGCCAGCGGGCGAAGCCGTCGCTGCGGCTCGACGCCGGTCAGCGCGTGACGGTCGACGTGCCGCCGCCGGTCGATGGCGTCGCCGTCGCCGAAGATATCGCTCTCGACGTCATCTACGAAGACGCCGACATGCTGGTCGTGAACAAGCCGCCGGGCATGACGGTGCACCCGTCGCCGGGGCACACGTCGAAGACGCTCGTGAACGCCATCCTCTCGCACTGCCACGACCTCTCCGGCATCGGCGGCGTGCTGCGGCCGGGCATCGTGCACCGGCTCGATCGCGACACGTCGGGCGTCATCGTCGTCGCGAAGAACGACGCCGCGCACAACGCGCTCGCGAAGCAGCTCAAGGAGCGGAGCGTCGAGAAGACGTACGTCGCGCTCGTCGAAGGCACGCCGAAGCCGGCGGAGGGCGTTATCGACGCGCCGATCGCGCGCGACCCGCGCAACCGCCAGCGCATGGCGGTCGTCGACCGCGGCCGCGAGTCGACGACGGCGTACAAGCTGATCGAGCGCTTCTCGGGCATGTCGCTGGTCGAGGCGCGGCCGAAGACGGGGCGCACGCACCAGATCCGCGTCCACCTCGCGGCGATCGGGCATCCGATCATCGGCGACCGCGTCTACGGCAAGCCGTCGCAGCTCGTGGGCCGCCAGTTCCTGCACGCGCGGCGGATCGTCTTCGCGCATCCGCGCACGGGCGAGCGCGTCGAGTTCGATGCGCCGCTGCCCGCCGATCTCGACGCCGCGCTGCGGAAGGTGCGAGCGACGGGCTGACCGTGACAGTCGGCGTCGTCGTACTCTATGAACGGCGCACGTGGCGATAGATGACTTTATTTCGCAGTTTTCGTGTTTCTTCGGGGACCTCACCCCCAGCCCCTCTCCGCCCGGCGGAGAGGGGAGCTCGATCGAATCAGAGGAGTGACGCTGGATCGACATCGACCGCCCAGTTCGGCGGGAGGACGAAGTCGCGTACCAACTCCGACGGGTCGCGGCCGCGCAGCAGCAGCTGCCAGCGCCAGCGGCCGCGGACGCGCGGCACGTATGCGGGCGACGGGCCGATGACGGCGGTATCGGAGCCCAGCTCGGCGCGGCGGTGCGAGAGCACGCGGTGCAGGCGAAGCGCGTCCTCGCGGGCGAAGCGCGGGTTCGGGTGCGTGAGCGTCAGGCGCACGAGGCGGCCGTACGGCGGGTAGCCGGCGGTGCGCCGCGACGCCAGCTCCGCCGCGACGAAGCCGTCGAAGTCGTAGCGCGAGGCGGCGTCGATCGCGTAGTGATCCGGCGTGTAGGTCTGGATGATGACGCGGCCGGGGCGCTCGCCGCGTCCGGCGCGGCCCGCCACCTGCGTCAGCAGCTGAAACGTGCGCTCGCCGGATCGGAAGTCGGGCAGGTGCAGGCCGACGTCCGCGTTGACGACGCCCACCAGCGTCACCGCCGGCATGTCGAGCCCCTTCGCCAGCATCTGCGTGCCGATGAGGATGTCGGCCTCGTGCGCCAGGAACGACGCGAGGATGCGGTCGTGCGCACCCTTGCCGCGCGTGACGTCGCGGTCCCAGCGCAGCAGCCGGGCGTGCGGGAACGCGCGCGCGGCCTCCGCCTCGACCTTCTCGACGCCGACGCCGAGCAGCCGCACGCGCGGCGAGCCGCACTGCTTGCAGGCGGTGGGCAGCCGCGCCTGGCGGTTGCACTGGTGGCAGACCAGGCGGTCGTACTGCTTGTGGTACGTCAGCGCGACGGCGCAACTGGCGCACTCCGGCACGTGGCCGCAGTCGCGGCACTGCACGTGGCCCGCGAGCCCGCGGCGGTTGAGGAACAGGATCGCCTGCTCGCCGGCGGCCAACGCGGCCTCGATCGCGCCGGTGAGCGCGCGGCTGAACATGCCGCGGTTGCCGCTGTGCAGCTCCTCGCGCAGGTCGACGACGTCGATCCGCGGCATCGCCAGCGAAGCCTGCGGGCGCACGACGCCGTCGGCGGCGGCGACGGGACGGATGCGCTCGGGCAGCGTCAGCATGCGTGTACGCGCCGCGCGTCGCGCGCTCGTACGAGACGACGTCGGGCGTGGCGCTGCCGAGGACGACGGCCGCGCGCTTCAGCCGCGCCAGCTCGATCGCGGCGTCGCGCGCGTGGTAGCGCGGGTGGACGTCGTGCTGCTTGTAGGTCCACTCGTGCTCTTCGTCGATGACGATCAGCCCGAGGTCCGGCTGCGGCGCGAAGACGGCGGAGCGCGAGCCGATGACGACGTCGTAGCGCCCGGCGGCGATGCCGCGCCACTGGTCGAACATCTCGCCGTCGCTGAGGCCGCTGTGCAGCACGGCGACGCGCTCGAAGCGCTCGCGGAAGCGCCGCACCGTCTGCGGCGTCAGCGCGATCTCCGGCACGAGGACGATGGCGCGCCGTCCCTGCGGCGACGCAGCGGTCGAGCGCGTGCAGGTAGACCTCCGTCTTGCCGCTGCCGGTGACGCCGTGGAGCAGGAACGTCTCGTGCCGGCGTGCGTCGAGCGCGGCGCAGATCGCGTCGGCCGCGGCCTCCTGCGCGGGCAGCAGCTCCGCGGGCGGGCGCCGCGACGACGGCGAAGTGGGCGAGCGGATCGCGCTCGACCGGCCGCTCGCGCACGGTGACGGCGCCGATGTCGCGCAGCCAGTGGACGGTCGACGTATCGATGCGCAGCGCCTCGCGCAGCTCGGCGAGCGTACGCTCGTCCTCCGCGGCCAGGTGGCGCACGATCGCGGTCGCCTGCGCCGCGCGCTTCGTCTGCGTCAGCGCGCGCGACTCGTCGGCGGCCTCCGCGGTCGAGATGGCGAGCTGCACGTGGTGGCCCTCCCGGTCGTAGCGGATGCTGGCGGCACGCACGAGGCGCTCGAGGTTGGCGCGGCTGCCGGCCAGCTTGATCGCTTCTTCGACCGACACCGTGCGCTTCGCCAACAGGCGGTCGAGCACGGCGGCGCGCCGCGAGTGTTTCGGCGGCTCCGAGGCGGCGATCCGGCGCAGCGCGTCGTCGGGCGGCACGGCGAGCGCGGCGACTTCGATGGTCTTCGCGGCGATGCGCGGGCGGGCGAGGTCGTACTGCCGGGCGATCAGGCCGCGCCGCTCGAGCAGCGTGAGCGCGGCGTCGGCGCCGGCGAACTCGATGCGCGTGCGCAGTGCGTCGAGCTCGATGCGGCCGCCGGCGGCGATCGCGGCGAGCACGTCGCGCTGGCGCGGCGTGAGGTCGAGGCCTTCGACCTCACCGGCGTCGACGAGCGCGTACAGGGTCGTCACCGGCTTGCGCTCGAATCCGGGCGGGAGCATCAGCGCGACGGCGTCGAAGATCGGCGCGAGGTAGTACTCCTCGATCCAGCGCGCGAGCGCGACGCGGTCGGCGTCGAGCAGCGGGCGGTCGCCGATGATCGAGCGGATGGCGCGGATCTTCTCGGGCTCGGAGAAGACGGGCGTCGTGTGGATTTCGACGATCACGCCCTGGAGCGTGAGGCGGCCGAACGGGACGTAGACGGCGTGGCCGGCGCGGACGTCCATGCCGTCGGGCACGCTGTAGCTGAAGGTCTGGCGGTGCGGGAAGGTGGAGTTGACGGCGACTTCGGCGTAGAGCACGTGATCCTTCGAGCCTGCCGCGGGTGGTGTGAGGTGAGCATACTGCAACGGCCGCGCGACCTCATCGTGGCGGATGTCACCTCACCGGCGGCCGAGCGGCGACGCCAGGCACGCACCTCACCCCCGGCCCCTCTCCACGCAGTGGAGAGGGGAGAGAATAGGAAAGGGGAAGGCCTTTGTGCCTTCCCCTTTGACCGTCGCTGGTATGGCGCGCGCTAGGCTCGCACCTTCTCCTTGATGCGGGCGGCTTTGCCGGTGAGGCCGCGCAGGTAGTAGAGTCGCGAGCTGCGCACCTTGCCCTGGCGCACGACCTGCACCTTCTCGAGGCGGGGCGAGGCGAGATTGAACGTGCGCTCGACGCCGACGCCGCTGGCGATGCGGCGCACCGTGAAGTTGGCGCCGGCGCCGCCGTTGTTGCGGCGCAGGACGACACCTTCGAATACCTGGGTGCGCTCCCGCTCGCCTTCAACGACCTTGGCGCTCACCTTGACGGTGTCGCCGGGGCCGAATTGCTCGATTGCTGGCTTCTCTGGAAGTTCGAAAAGGTGGCTTACGTCCATATCGGACGAAGGATAGCGGCTGAGGTCCTCGCTGGCAAACCGCTACGCGTCGGCGGGGAGGCCGTGAAAGGGCGTAATCAGCTTCGAAGCGTCGAGATCGAGGCACGCCCAGCCCGGCATCGGGATCGAACGCCAGAACTCGAACGGATCGTCGAGGCCCAGGCGCTGGGTCAGATATGCGGTGATTATCCGTCCATGCGAAACGACGGCCGCCGGGAACGGGCCTTCTTCGACGATGGCGACCGCCGCGGCGAAGCGCGCCGCCGCCGCGTCGGCGCGCTCGGCGCCGTGCACGCTCGCGGCCGGCTGGCGGAAGATGCCGCGGATCATCTCGGCGAAGGCGTCGGCGTTCGGGATCCAGCGATCGAAGCGCAACTCCTGGAAGCCATCGACGACGCGCACCGGCTCGCCGGCGGCGTCACCGATGATGAGCGCGGTGGCCTGCGCCTTCGGCTCGGCGCTGCTGTACACCGCGCGCAGCCCCCACGCCGCCGACACGCGCGCCAGGTCGCGAGCTTCCTCGATGCCGTGCTCGGACAGCGTCCATTGTTCGGCCGGAGCGTTGGGCTGGATGGCGGGCGAGGCGTGGCGGATGAGGTAGAGATGTCGCATCACACCGGCACGCCCGTCAGGAACATCAGCCCGCGGGCCAGCACCTCGCCGACGAGCACGGCGCCCACCGCTATGTACAGCAGCCCCGTCGCCGACATCATCGCATTCTCGTTCGCCGGGTAGCCCCGGCTGGAGACAAACGACATGTAGCCGAGCGCCGCCGGGAACAGCAGGCCGATCGCAACGCGCAGCCAGAACGCCGGGTTCGCGGCCAGCGTCGTCGATCCGAGGAACGCCGTCGCATCCGGCACCTCCCGCGCCGGGATGACGACGTTCAGGATGAGGAGCGCGGCCTGCAACGCGACGGCCGCGACCAGCAGCAGGGTCAGCTCCTCGAGCGGCTCGCGCGGGAGTCGCGGCGTCACGAGGTACCAGTGGCCCAGCGTCATCGCCAGCACCACAAGCCCGACGGCCAGCGTCCCCGCGGCGATGCTCGCCAGCACGCCTGCGTAGCCCCACGTCGGCAGGCTGACGTAGTAGGCGACGACGGCGACGAGCGCGATGCCCGCAAGCGCCGATACGACGCCTGTGATCATCGCCATCGGGCGGTCCCCCTTGAGGACGAACCAGTTGTAGGGGAGCGTGGTGACCAGGAAGACGATCGTGGTGGCCTTCACCGCCGTAAGCATGCCGTCGTCGAGCCGATAGCCGCCGATCGCGGACTTCGGGTCGAGCGCGAAGGAGTTCAGCAGCATCAGCATCGCGCCGACCGTGACCATCGCCGCGCTGAACTTGACGAAGCTCGCGGCGACGCGACCGCGCCAATCGGCGAAGAGGCAGACGAGCAGGCTGCCGACGGAGAATTCGAGCAGCACGATAAACGAAGTGTAGGGAAGCGCGTCGAGATTCATGCACCGGCATGGTAGCAGGAGGCCGGGAGTCGAGAGTGGAGAGTGGAGAGTGGATAGTGGGGCGCATTTGACTCTTGTAACCGGGGGCCGATCGGCGTACGATCGCGATCAATCGATGATCAGGAGGCGATCATGCGACCGGTGCCGGATTACGACGCGAAAGCCTGGCTGCTGAAGGCTCTGCGGGAGACGGCGCACGCCATGGAGTCGCTTATCTGGAACGTCGATGACGCCGCGCTGGACCGCCGGCCGGACGCGGACGAGTGGTCGTGCCGCGAGCTGGTTGCGCACATGGCGCACATGGAGCGCCGCTATACGGACTGGCTCGAGCGCATGGTGCGCGCCGACGATCCGCGCATCGAGGCGTTCGACGGCGACTCGGCCGATCCGTCCGCCTCTGCCGACGACGACACGTTCGACGTGATGGACGAGTTCTCGGTGCAGCGTCAGCAGACCGTGTACCTGCTCTGGTCGCTGGACGCGGAGGACTGGGACCGCCGCGGCATCCACCCATACCTCGGCCCGCTGACCGTCACGCAGGTGGCGCGCGAGATGAACGAGCACGACCTCGCGCACCTCTGGCAGTTGCGCCGCCTCTGCGACCGCTTCGAGACGGCGTCGGTGTAGGCTCGACCGGACTCTGCGACCTCGAACTCGCGTGCCGCTACCGGCGTCGGGCCGCGAACCTGTACCCTTCTTCCATCACGCACGCACCGCTGAAAGGTGAAACCGGCCATGGGCATCCTGCCGATCCGCATTGCGGGCGATCCCGTCCTTCGCGAGAAGGCGAAGAAGGTGCGCAAGATCGACGCGTCGCTGCTGAAGCTGATCGACGACATGATCGACACGATGCACGCCGCGCCGGGCGTCGGACTCGCCGCGCCGCAGGTCGGCGTGTCGCTGCGGGTCGTCGTCATCGAGACGCCCGACGACGGGCTGATGGCGCTGATCAACCCGCAGGTCGTGAAGGCGTCCGGCGAGACGGCGCGTGACCGAGGGCTGCCTGTCGGTGCCGGGCTACCAGGCGGAGATCACGCGCTCCAAGCAGGTGACGGTGAAGGCGCTGGACCGCGAAGGCAAGGAGGTCCGCATCAAGGCGACCGAAACGTTGCTGGCGCAGGCACTGGAGCACGAGATCGACCACATCAACGGCATCCTCTACATCGACCACCTATCGAGCGAAGACGAGCTGATCCCGATCCGCCCATCGATCGACGACAACGAGCCGGAGGAGGCCGAGGTCAGCCTCGCCTGACGGCCGCGACGCCCGCGTACAGAGGCGCGGGTTGTCAGCTCGACGCGCGCAGAGTCGCCGCCCGGGCGCGGTACAAGGACCTCGCCGCATGATCCGCTTCCGTCCACCCGCGTCGCTGCAACCGCTGCTCGATCAGCTTGGCGAACTCGCGCGCGCGTCCGGCGTGGACGCGTACGTGGTCGGAGGCACCGTGCGCGACGTGCTGCTCGATCGGGCGACGCGCGACGTCGACCTGGGGGTCGATCGCGACGCAATGGGCGTGGCGCGACGTATCGCGGACGCGCTGCGCGGGCACTTCGTCGAGCTGGACGACGTGAACGCGGTGGCGCGGGTCGTGTTGGACGAGGGGGCGGTGCGATACGTCGACATCGCCCAGCTCCAGGGGACGCTCGAGGAAGACATGCGGCGGCGCGACTTCACGATCGACGCGCTGGCGGCGCCGATCGCTGGCGGCGCCGTGATCGACGTCTGCGGCGGGCTCGACGATCTTGCCGCTCGGGTCGTGCGGATGAACGGCGATCACGTGTTCGATGCGGACCCGTTGCGGCTGCTGCGGGGCGTGCGCATCGCCGCTGAGCTGCGATTCGACATCGAGCCGGCGACCGAGACCGCGATCCGCGAGCGGGCGTCGCGCGTGAACGAAGCGGCGGCGGAACGCCGGCGCGACGAACTCGCGCGCATCTTCGCGCTGGACGACGCGTACGGTGGACTGCGGCTGCTGGATCGCACCGGCCTGCTGGACGCGCTGTTGCCGGAGGTGGCCGCGGGCAGGGGCGTAACGCAACCGGGCGCCTTCCACGCCTACGACGTGTTCGAGCACGCCCTCCACGCTGTCGAAGCGATGGACGTGATGCTCGCACCGGCGCGCCCTGCCGGGCCGGCCGCATGGCTGTGGGACGAGCTGTGGCGCTCGTTGGCCTGGTGCGAGGCGGAGTTGCGCGCCTACCTCGGCGAAGAGATCTCCGAAGGCCGCACCAGAGCCGCGCTGCTCAAGCTGGCAGCCCTGCTGCACGACGTCGCGAAGCCGCAGACGCGCGCCGAGCAGCCGGACGGCCGCGTGCGCTTCTTCGGCCACGCCGACCTAGGCGCTGAGGTGGCCGCGGCGCGTGTTGCGGCGTTACCGCTTCTCGGCGAAGGAGGTGCGATTCGTGTCGGTGCTGGTCGCGGAGCACCTGCGGCCCGTACAGCTCGCGCAGGCCGGCGAAGTGCCCACGCGGCGGGCGCTGTATCGATTCCATCGGGATCTGGGCGACGCGGCGCAAGCGGTGCTGCTGCTGGCGCTTGCGGACGCGGCGGCGGCGCGCGGGGAGAAGATGACGTCCGACGGGTGGTCAAGGCACGTAGGGTATATGAACAGCCTTCTCGTGCGTTCCAGAGAGGAGGAGGGTATAGTAAACCCGCCTCGACTCTTGACGGGACATGACATAATCCTGAGGCTTGGAGTGCCTGAGGGTCCGATTATCGGCAGGCTGCTCGAAGCGCTGCGAGAGGCGCAGGCCGCGGGTGAGGTGGCGGACGTTGACGGCGCGCTCGAGTTCGTCGAGCGGCTGGCGCGGGCGGAGCCCGAAAGGGCGCGGGACGGAAAAGGACGATGAACGCAGCGGAGATCGGCTTCATCGCGATCCTGGGGATCGTGGTGGCGTTCTACCTGATCGTGCTGAGGCCGCAGCAGCAGGAGCAGAGCCGCCAGCAGAAGGACATCAAGGACCTGCAGGTCGGCGACGAGGTGCTCACGACCTCCGGGTTTCTGGGCACGGTGAAAGACGTAGTGATCCCGGAGACGGGACCGGTGCAGATTGTGATCGATTTCGGGAATGGCGTCGTGATCAGCGCGCTCTCGAACGCGATCGCCCAACGCGTGGCGGCCGGGCAGACGATCTTCTCGCGGACGCTCGCGAATTCTGAAGAAAAGGGAAGCTGATGCGCAGGTGGTGGAGTCGAATATTCGTCGTGCTGATCTTCGCGGTCGCCGCGGGCGCCATCTACGCCGTGTGGCCAGACCAGCCCGATCGCTACCTGCCCGACGCGATCCCCTGGCCGAGCGGCAAGGGTGTCCCGAGCACGCTCCTTGGCATCGATCTGCCGTGCAAGTCGGCCGATACCACCGACACGAATCCGTCGAGCAACTGCCGCGGCATGACGCTCGGGCTCGACCTCCAGGGTGGTTCGCGCATCGTGCTCCAGGCGGACGTCGGCGGCCTGAAGGTCACCGCCGCGGACGTGGATGAAGGTTTGAACGCGGCGAAGAGCATCGTCGAGAATCGCATCAACCCGTTCGGCGTGTCCGAGTCGCAGGTGCAGCGCTCCGGCAACGACCGGCTCGTCGTCGAGCTGCCGGGCGTGAGCGCGCAGACGGCGCGCGACATCACGCGTCCGGCCGTGCTGATGTTCTGTGAAGGTCTGCAGCCCGGCGGCCAGGCCGGCGGCGCCGGCACACCGCTCGGCACCGTCCCCGATGGCCGGTCCATCGTCTACAAGCCTGGAACGTGCGATCCGGACCTCGACGCGAATGGCCAGATCCCGGTCCGCGACGCGAACGGGACGATCACGCGCGTCACCCCGACGTTCACGACGACGCCGGTGCGCGACAACATCGTCTGGATCCCCGCCAAGGGCGACCTGAACGGCTCCCCAACCATCATGACGGGCTCGTATCTCAAGTCGAACAACAGCGTGCAATTCGGCTCCCTCGGAGAGCCTCTCCTCGTCTTCAACATGAACAGTGACGGTCAGAAGGTCTTCGGGTCGCTCTCGCAGCGGCTCATCGGGCAACCGCTCGCGACGTTTCTCGACGGTGAACCGATCCGCGGCAAGGACGGGCTGATCATCGCGCCGACGATCCAGTCGCAGATCACCAGCACCGGCCAGACCACCGGTCTGAGCCTCAACGACGCGAAGAAGCTCAAGACGTTCCTGAACAACGGCGCCTTCCCGATCCCGTTGAAGGTCGTGCAGCAACAGGACGTCGACGCCACGCTGGGCGACAAGGCGGTGTTACACTCGGTGCAGGCCGGTCTCGTGGCGATGCTGCTGATCATGGCGTTCATGACGCTGTACTACCGGCTGCCGGGCGTCCTGGCGAGCCTGGCGCTCGTGGTGTACACGGCGGTTGTGCTGGCGATCTTCAAGATCGGCATCCCGGGTTCCGGCCCTGTCACGCTGACGCTCGCCGGCATCGCCGCGTTCGTGCTCTCCGTCGGCATCGCCGTCGATGCCAACATCCTGATCTTCGAGCGTACGAAAGAAGAGCTGCGCAACGGGCGCAGCCTGATACCGGCGGTCGAGACGGGCTTCTCACGTGCGTGGTCATCGATCCGCGACAGCAACATCTCGACGCTGATCACGTGCGGCATCCTGTACTGGATGGGGAACGCGTTCGCGTCCAGTCTGATCAAAGGGTTCGCGCTGACGCTGGCCATCGGTGTCATCGTCAGCCTGTTCTCGGCGATCACGGTGACCAGGACGTTCCTGCGGCTGGCGATCGGGACGCCGCTCGCGCGCCCGCTCTGGCTCTGGACCGACGATAAGTCGGACGAAGAGACGCCGATGTCGACGCGCGGCGTCGCCGGGATGGAGGCCGCCGATGCTTAACCTGGTGGCGAAGCGCAACTGGTTCTACCTGTTCTCGTTCCTGCTCGTGATCCCGGGCGTCATCTCGCTGCTGATCCCGCCCCGCCTGCAACCGGGCATCGAGTTCACATCCGGAACGACGTTCTCGTTCCGTTACGCGCAGGCGACAACGTCGGCGCAGGTGAAGACGCTGATCTCGAACCTCGGCCACGCCGAGGCACGCGTCCAGACCAGCGGCAACAACACGTTCCTGGTGCAGACGAACGAGATCGAGGGCTCCGCGACGACGCCGCCGGTCGGACCGGCGCTGCCGTCCGAGCGCGAGTCGATGGAGCTGGGGCTGAGCAAGGAGAACGGCGGCTTCCTCGATACGCAGGGCAACCCGACGACGCAGTTCACGGAGTTCTCTTCGGTCTCGGCGGCCGTCTCCAAGCAGATCGGCAAGAACGCCGCGTACGCGGTGCTGCTGGCGTCGATCTTCATCATGGCGTACATCACGTACGCGTTCCGCAACGTGCCCAACTCGCTGCGCTACGGAGTGTCCGCGATCGTCGCGCTGCTCCACGACGTGCTTCTCGTCGTCGGTGCGTTCTCGATCCTCGGCAAGATCTTCGACGTCGAGGTCAACACGTTCTTCATCACGGGACTGCTGACGGTCGTCGGCTTCTCGGTACACGACTCGATCGTGGTGTTCGACCGCGTTCGCGAGAACGTCGCGCGCGGGCAGATCCGCAGTTTCCCCGACGCGGTGAACCACAGCCTGCTCCAGACGATGGGCCGCTCGTTCATGACGTCGCTGACCGTCATCTTCGCGATCCTCTCGCTGCTGCTGCTCGGCGGCGGCAGCATCCGCGACTTCCTGCTCGTGCTGCTGATCGGTGTGTCGACGGGCACGTACAGCTCCGTCTTCATCGCCAGCATGTTCCTGGTGACGTGGCAGCAGGGCGATATTCCGCGCTTCTGGCGCCGCATGACGGGGCGCCAGACGCCAGCGCACCCGATCGAGGTTGCGCCGGCCGAGTAGGGTGTAGGTTGTAGGTTGTAGAGAAAGGCCGCCTTCGGGCGGCCTTTCGTCTTCGCGCCTGCTACCGGAGCACCCGGCGGTCGTCGACGCGGCGGGTGATGCGCAGGCGGTCGAGATGCTCGAGCAGCGCCTGTGCGTGCTTCCGGCTCGTGCCGAGGAGGTCGCGCGCCTCGGCGAGCGTGATCGCGCCGTTCCCGTCGATGTGCGCGCGCACCGCGGCGGCCATTTCGTCGAAGGCGGCACGCTCGAACAGGACGCCACCGCCGGCGTCGACGACGACGCCGGCGTCGATCGCGTAGGCCTGCAGCGCGGGATCGATCGCGGCGTCCGCGCCGCCCGGTGACGCGCGGAGCGACGCGACCCACGCATCGATCTGTTCTTGCTGTGCGGGCGTCGGCTGTGGCCGGAAGTCCGCCAGCGCCGCCGTTGCCCCGGTGAGTCGCACGTCCGGCAGCAGCTTCGCGACGGCGGACAGCGCCCCCGATTCGAGTCCGAGCCGCGATCGCAACTCCTCCTGCGGCATGCCCGCCCGCAGCGGGTGCTCGCGGTGGTACGCGTCGAGCAGCGCGGCCGCGTCCGACCGCATGCGCGCGACGTGGGTAACGGGCACGGCGCGCGCGCCATCGCCCTCGCCGGCCAGCACGATCTCGCCGGAAGCGGCGAGATCGCTGAGGGCGGCGTCGATTTCATCGCGCGGCAGTCCGAGGCTCGCGCCCAGCGCCGCCGCGTCGGAGAACGGCGTGCGCACGAGCGCCGCGGCGACCATGTCCCGCGCCGAGCCGGAGAGCAGCAGCTCGAGCGCCGCGAGCGCGGCGGCGTCGCCGCGCCGGTGGCGCTTCGGCGCCGCGTCGGCGATGACGCCGCCCGCGATCGTGTCGTTCGGGGTGCGCAGCACGAACCGGTCGCCGCGCTCGACGGCGACCGGCGTCTCGAACCTGATCTGCGCCCATGCGGTCTCGCCGGGGCGGAGATCGCCGGGTTCGAGCAGTCGCACCTGCGCGTTCGCCTCGTCGGCGTAGCAGTGGAACGTGACCTTCATGTTGTGCCGCACGGCATGCGGCAGGCCCGATACGGCGGTCAGGCGTACGTCGACAACATCGGCGGCGCGGAGCGTGCCGGGCGCGCCGAGGACGAGGCCGCGGCGGATCGCGTCTTTGTCGATGCCGGTGATGTTCACCGCTGTCCGCATGCCGGGTGATGCGCGCTCTACTTTGTCGCGATGCGACTGCAGGCCGCGGACACGCCCGCGCAACCGCCCGGGCATCAGCTCGATCTCGTCGCCGACGGCCAGTTGGCCGTCGATCAGGGTGCCGGTGACGACGACGCCGAAGCCCGCGATCGTGAACACGCGGTCGATCGGCAGCCGCGGCCGCCCGATGTCGCGCCTCGGCGGGAGCGCGTCGAGCGCGCCGTCGATGGCCGCGAGCAAGCCGTCGAGCCCTTCGCGCGTGGTGGACGAGCACGGGACGATCGGCGAGCCTTCGAGCGCGGTGCCGGCCAGCAACTCCACGATGTCAGCGGTCACGAGCGCGAGCCAGTCGGCGTCGACCAGATCGCGCTTCGTCAGCGCGACGACGCCGCGGCGCACGCCCAGCAGGTCGAGGATCGCCAGGTGCTCTCGCGTCTGCGGCATGACGCCGTCGTCGGCGGCGACGACGAGCAGCGCCAGGTCGATGCCTCCGGCGCCCGCCAGCATGTTCTTGATGAAGCGCTCGTGGCCCGGCACGTCGATGATGCTGACGTTGCGCCCGCCCGGCAGCGTCAGCCAGGCGAAGCCGAGGTCGATCGTCATGCCGCGCGCCTTTTCCTCGCGCAGGCGATCGGGATCGATGCCCGTGAGCGCTTCGACGAGCAGCGACTTCCCGTGATCGACGTGGCCTGCCGTGCCAATGACGTACATGAGGGTAGTTTGTAGTTTGTAGTTCGTAGTGGGTAGTGGGCGGCTGGTAGCGTAAACTCCTTCCCGTGACCGGATTCCTCTATGATCCGCTGTTTCTCGAACATGACACGGGGTCGCATCCCGAGTGCGGCGACCGGATGCTGGCGACCATGGCGTTGCTCGAAGCGTGCGGGCTGCTCGCGAAGCTGACGCGCATCCCGGCGCGCGACGCCTCGCCGGACGAAGTCGCGCTCGTGCACGATCCGGCGTACGTCGCGGCGGTGCGGCAAGCGGCGGAGGACGGCGGCGGCTGGGTCGACCCGGACACGCTGATCACTCCGCGCTCGTACGACGTTGCGATGCGCGTCGTCGGCGGCACGCTCGCGGCGCTCGATGCGGTGATGGCGCGCGACGTGACGTCGGCGTTCTGCCTGGTGCGGCCGCCGGGGCACCACGCGACGCGCGACCAGGCGATGGGGTTCTGTCTGCTCAACCACGTCGCGGTCGCCGCCGCGTACGCGCGCAGGACGCACGGGCTCGAGCGCGTGGCGATCGTCGATTACGACGTCCACCATGGCAACGGCACGCAGGATGCGTTCTACGACGATCCGGGCGTGCTGTACGTCTCGACGCACGAGTACCCGTTCTATCCGGGCACGGGTCCGGCGCACGAGATCGGCGCGGGCGCCGGGCGCGGCTTCAACATCAACATCCCCATGCCGCATCGCTCCGGCGACACCGAACATCGCCGCGCGTTCGAGGAGGTGGTGATGCCGGCGCTGCGACGCTACCGGCCGCAGCTCATCATCGTCTCGGCCGGGTATGACGCGCACTTCGCCGACGACATCGCCGGCCAGCAGCTCAGCGTCGACGGCTACGGCGCGCTCGCGGCGATGGTCCGTGACGCCGCGGCCGAGCTGTGCGACGGACGCCTGCTCGTCGCGCTGGAGGGCGGCTACCACCTCGTGGCGCTGCCCTGGTGCGTGCGCCGCACGATCGAAGTGCTGCGCGGCGACGCACCGACGCCGGACCCGCTCGGCACCGTCGCGCCGAGCACGCCGCCAGGCTTCGACGCGATGCTCGCCGAAGTGAAATCGCTGCACGCCCTGTGAGCCGCAACTGTGAACTGAGAACCGTGAACTGTAGACTCCAACCATGAAGGTCCGCACGCGCTATGCGCCCAGCCCGACCGGCGTGCCGCACATCGGCAACATCCGCACCGCGCTGTTCGACTACCTGCTCGCGCGACGGCACGGCGGCCAGTTCATCCTGCGGCTGGAGGACACCGACCGCACGCGCCTCGTGCCCGACTCCATCGCGAAGATCTCGGAGAGCCTGCGCTGGCTGGGGCTCGATTACGACGAAGGGCCGGACATCGGCGGGCCGTACGGGCCGTACGTGGAGTCGGAGCGCATCGAGTACTACCGTGCGGCGGCGGACCGGCTGCTCGCGCAGGACGACGCGTACGAGTGCTGGTGCTCGTCCGAGCGGCTGGACGCCATGCGCGCCGAGCAGACGCGCCTGAAGCAGCCGCCGAAATACGACCGACGCTGTCGCGCGCCCGAAGGGCAGGCGGCCGCGCGCCGCGAGGCCGAAGCCGAGGGGCGTAACTGCGTCGTGCGGTTCAAGACGCCGCTCGAAGGCGAGGTGACGCTGCACGACGCCATCTTCGGCCAGTCGACGTTCGACCTTGCGACGATCGACGACTTCGTGATGCTGAAGTCGGACGGCTACCCCACGTACCACCTGGCGTACATCGTCGACGACGAGATGATGAAGATCACCCACGTCCTGCGCGGCAACGAGTGGATCTCGTCGGCGCCGCGCCACCTGCTGATCTACGAAGCGCTCGGCTACGAGCCGCCCGTGCTGGCGCACCTGCCGCTGGTGCTCGGGCCCGACGGCGCGAAGCTGAGCAAGCGCCACGGCGCGACGAGCGTGTTCGAGTATCGCGACGCCGGCTACCTGCCCGAGGCCGTGTTCAACTTCCTCGGCCTGCTCGGCTGGTCGCTCGACGACAAGACGGAGATCATCTCGCGCGAGCAGTTCATCGAGCACTTCGCGCTGGAGCGCATCGTCAAGAACCCGGCCGTGTTCAACGTCGAGAAGCTGACGTGGATGAACGGCATGTACATCCGCGAGATGCCGGAGGACGCGCTCGCCGACACGTTCACGCGACAGCTCGAGCGGGATCTGCCGGCGTCGATCGGCCGGCCGATCGACCGCGCGCTCGTCGCGCGCATCGCGCCGCTGATCCGCGAGCGCGTGAAGCTGCTGACGGAGGTCGCCGACTACTGCGACTTCTTCTTCCGAGACGATCTGCACTATTCGCGCGACGAGCTGCTCGGCAAGGCGTTCAAAGATCGCGCCTCCGACGCGAAGGACGCGCTGGCACGCACCGTCGCGAGCATCGACGCCGCGGCGTGGTCGCACGACGCGCTGGAGGCGGCGATGCGCGCGCTGGCGGAGGAGCTGGGCGTGAAGGCGGGCGACCTGTTCTCGCTCGTGCGCGTGGCGGTGACGGGGCGTCGCGTGACGCCGCCGCTGTTCGAAAGCATGGAGATCGTGGGCAAGGAGCGTTGCCTGGCGCGGCTACGGGCGGCAGCGGATTCGCTGTAGCGGATCAGGGTGCCGCCGGTTGTCGGGCTGAAAACGCCCATGCTAGACTGGTGGGACGTTGGGGATTCGTCTAATGGTAGGACAGCAGATTCTGGATCTGTATGTGGGGGTTCGAGTCCTCCATCCCCAGCCATCTGGCGCGTTCGTCTAGCGGCCCAGGACATCGCCCTCTCAAGGCGGAGATCGCGGGTTCGAATCCCGCACGCGCTACCACTTCGTCGCTATTCAAACTACATAACGCGTAGTTTGTTGGAGCTCTCTGGATCGCCACAGGCACATCAAAGGGGTCGAGCGTCGCCTTCTGGGCGACTCGCGAGGTGCGCTGGCGCGCGCACGATCGCGGGAAGGAGTGGGCGTATGGCTAGATTGAGCTCCGTTGCCCGGGGGATTCGTTCGTGAATACGTTATTCCACGCACTTGGGTTAAAGCCCGAGATCATCAAGGCGATCGATGCGCTCGGTTTCGAGGAACCGTCGCCGATCCAGAAGCAGGCGATTCCGGCGCTGATGAGCGGCGCGGATGTGGTTGCGCAGGCGCCGACCGGCACCGGCAAGACAGCCGCGTTCGCGATTCCGATCATGGAGCGCATCGATCCCACAAAACGCGTCGTGCAAGCGCTCGTGCTCGCCCCCACGCGCGAACTCGCGGTGCAGGTCGCCGAGGCTTCGCACGCGATAGGGCGATACTGCCGGGTGAACGTGCTGCCCGTGTACGGCGGACAGGCCTACGAACACCAACTGCGCGGCCTGCGCGCCGGTGCGCATCTCGTCGTGGGCACGCCGGGACGCGTGATGGATCACATCCGACGCGGCACCCTGCAGCTCGACACCGTCCGCATCGTCGTTCTGGATGAGGCGGACGAGATGCTGGACATGGGCTTCATCGACGACATCCAGCTCATCCTCGATCAAACGCCCAAGGGCCGGCAGATGGCGCTGTTTTCAGCCACGATCCCGCCGCGCATTCAGGCACTGGCGCGGCGCTACATGAAGAATCCGCAGACGATCGCCCTTGCCCACGAAGCGAAAGAAGTGCCGCTGACCCACCAGGTCTACTACGAGACCCCGCCGCGCGGGAAGCGAGACGCCCTCACCAACATCCTGGACATGCAGGAGCCACACTCCGCGATCATCTTCTGCCGTACGCGGAGCGAGGCGGGGGATCTCGCGTCGACTTTGCAGGCGCGCGGCTACGGCGCCGACGCCATTCACGGCGACATGAGCCAGTCGCAGCGCGAGCGCGTGCTCGGCAAGTTCCGCGCGAACAAGGTCAGCCTGCTGGTGGCAACCGATGTGGCCGCGCGCGGTCTCGACATCCCTGACGTGACGCACGTGATCAACTACGACATACCGGACGATGCCGACGCGTACGTGCATCGCATCGGGCGGACCGGGCGCATGGGCCGCAAGGGCGAGGCGATCACGCTTGTCACGCCGCGCGAGTTACGACTGCTGCGTATCATCGAGAAGGACATCCACAAGAAGCTCAAGCCGCTGCAACTGCCTACGCCGGAAGATGTCGCAGCGCGCCGCACCGCGGCGTTCATGGAGATCGCTTCGCAAGACGCTGCGCGCCGGTACCAGTCAGCCGTACGGACTGGTTGCGGCGGAGTTGGCGGAGGAGTTCAGCCCGATGCAGATCGCAGCCGGAGCGATCCAACTCGCATTTGAGGCCACCGGAGGGCCCGTCCTTCCCGCCACGCCTGCTTCCGACGGTCGCATGAATCAGGCTGAGATGACGCGCCTCGTGCTCGATGCCGGGCGGCGCCGCGGCGTGCGGCCGGGCGATATCGTGAAGAGCATCGCGACCGACGCGGGCATCCCGGGTTCGGATATCGGGAACATCGACGTGCAGGCTGACGCAACGTTCATTGAGGTCAGGAGCACCGTGGCGAGCAAGATCCTGGAGCGCGCCGCAGTCGTCACGCTCCGGAGCGGCGACGCGAACCTCAGTCTCGCACGTCCGAAGGCCCAGAAAAGCAAGCGTTAAGCGCGACGGCATGTACCGCGCGACCGGCATGAATTCCGCCCGAACCCATCTGGCCCTGTTCCTGGAGGAATCCAGTGGTTGCGAACGGTCGGCGCAGATTCATAAACGTGCTCTCGTAGCCCCGGCAGGGTTCGAACCTGCGGCCGTTGGATTAGAAGTCCGGCGCTTGGAACGCGTCGAGTTTCGAAGTATCGCCCGTTAGGACAACCGCCACGAGCTGAGTCTCCGCGACTACGGGGCCTTTTCGCTGCCTCGCCCGGCACCGCAGCGCGCGGCCATGACGTCACGGCGCGTGCTGCGCTACGCTGGATCCGATGGTACTGGCAGACGACGGGGTGACGAGCGACGAGGCGGATGGGCGCGAGAGCGGACTTCCGGGCGCAGGCGCGCTGGCCGGCGAGCGGGCGGCGCGCGCCGCGGCGGAGGAGGCCGGCGCGCGCTATCGCGCACTCGTCGAGTCCGCCCCTGACGGCATCGTCGAAGTCGACGACCACGCCCGTATCGTGCTGATCAACGGCGAGACGCTGCGGCTGTTCGGTTACGAGCGAGAAGAACTCGTCGGCCAGCCCGTCGGCCTCTTGATACCGGAGCGGTTCCGCGACGCGCACGCCCGCCACGAGCGCGGTTATGCGCAGTCGCCGGCGCTGCGGGCGATGGGAAGCGGGCTTGAGCTCGTCGGGCGGCGCAAGGACGGGAGCGAGTTCCCGGTCGAGATCAGCCTCAGCCCCACGCGGTCGCATGGCGCCGCGTCCGTGATGGCGATCATCCGCGATATCAGCGAGCGCCGGCGCGCCGAAGCCGCGCTGCGCGAGAGCGACGAGCGCTTCCGGCTGATCGTGAACGATGTGAAGGACTACGGCATCTTCATGCTGGACCCGGACGGGTATCTGCTGAGCTGGAACGTCGGCGCGCAGCTCATCACCGGGTACGCGGCGAAGGAATGCGCGGGATGGCATTGCTCGGCCTTCTATCCGCGCGACGCCATCGAGCGGGGGGCTCCGCAGAGCGAACTGGCGCAGGCGGCCCTCGACGGCCGATCGGAGGTGGAAGGCACGCGCGTGCGCAAGGACGGCACGTCACTATCTTGCGAGCATCGTCACCACCGCGCTGCGAGACGAGCACGGAAAGCTCCGCGGTTTCAGCCGCGTGCTCCGCGACATCACCGAGCAGCGCCGCATGCAGGAAGATCGCGAGCGCCTCCGCGTCGAGGCGCAAGCCGAGCACGAGCGGTCGCGCATCGGCATGGACCTGCACGATGGCATCATCCAGTCGATCTACGCCGTCGGACTGAACCTCGAAGCCGCTTCCGAGGACGTGACCAACGATCCGGCGGAGGCGCGACAGCGCATCGACCAGGCGATCGAGCAGCTCAGCGATACGATCCGCGACATCCGCAGCTACATCTTCGAGCTGAGGCCCACGCGCTTCTCGGGCAATCTCCCGGATTCGCTGATGAACCTCGCGCAGGAGTTCAAGGTGAATTCGCTGATCGACACGTCCGTGCGGATCGCACCGGACGTGCCGCCGTTGGACGAAGAGCGCGGACTCGCGATCTTCCACGTGGCGCTCGAAGCTCTTTCCAATGCGCGCAAGCACTCGCGAGCGACCGCGGTGACGGTGGCGCTGACGTCGGAGGACGGGACGGTGCGTCTCGAAGTGCGAGACAACGGCGTCGGTTTTGACACCGCCACGAGGCAATCGGATGGGCACCGCGGCCTGCGTAACATGCCCGACCGCGTGCTCGCCGCGGGCGGCGCCTTCCGCGTCGAGAGTGCGCCCGGCGGCGGTACGGCCGTCAGCGTGGAGATGCCAGCGGGCGGGTAGCTCTGAGCCTGCGCCCGGCGCAAGCTCGCCGCGGCGATTGCGGCGTCACGCGCGCGGTGCGGTCGCCGGCACGTCTACGAGGATGATCTCGCTCGTCGCCTGGCTGCTCATGCGCAGGTGGCCGGCGCCCGTGACCTTCGCCGCGTCGCCTGTGGTGAGCGCGACGCCGTTCACGTCCACTGCGCCTTCGATCAGGTAGAAGTAGCCGGCGCGACCGGCGGCGAACTCGTGCTCGACGCGCGCCGCCGCGTCGAGCCGCGCGACGTAGATGCTGGCGTCCTGGTGCACCATCACGCCGTCGCCGTCAGCGCCCTCCGGCCGGAGGATCCTGAGCAGCCGGTTGTGCCGGTCGTCCGCGGTGTACTGGCGCTGCTCGTTCGACGGCTGCAGGCCGCCGCGGGCCGGGATGATCCACATCTGGATGAACTGCATCGATTCCGTCTGCGAGTGGTTGCGCTCCGAGTGCTCGGCGCCGGAGCCGAGCGTCATGCGCTGCACACCGCCCGGGCAGCAGGACGCCGCCGTTGCCGAGGCTGTCGGCGTGCTCGAACTCGCCGGCGACCACGTAGGTGATGCCCTCGACGTCGCGATGCGGGTGCATCGGCCAGATGGCGCCGGGGCGCAGCGTGTCGTGGTTGAACACGCGCAGCAGGCCGACGTTCATGTTCGCCGGGTCGTAGTACCGGTCGAAGCTGAAGTGCCAGCGCGCGTGGAACCAGCCGCCGTCGGTCTCGTAGATCTCGGCGTTGCGGCGGACCGTGAGCGGCGCCTGCGTGCCGTCGACGGCATCTCCCGGCGCCATCTCAGGCGAGCGCCTGCGGCGCGACCGGCTGGTAGCGGACGATCGGTTCGAAGAAGTCGAGCACCGTCGCGTCGGTCGACGTGATGCCGCGGAGCGGTCGGTCGGTCAGCCGCGTCGCGACGAAGTAGCGTGCGATGACGGCCTTCCGCGCCGAGTTCTTGTGCGCGAGTTCCCACACCGCTTCTTCGACGAGCAGACCGGCCTGCACGACGTCGGCCATGTAGTTCGAGAGCCGGCGCGCCTGCAGCAGCCGCACCTCCTGCGGGGCGTGTTCGAGCCAGGCGATCGCTTCCTTCACCTCGTCGACAGCCTTGCCGACCTGCGACGCGGTGGTCGTGAGCACCGGGTGTTCCGCGCCGCCCAGCGCGCGCTCGACGCGCGCGAACAGCGCCTCGTCGGCATGCTCCTTCGTCATCGAACGCAGCACGTCGAGGCAGATGATGTTCTCGGTGCCCTCCCAGATCGTGTGGCATTGCGCGTCGCGGAACTGGCGCGCGACCGGCCAGTTCTCGATGTAGCCGTTGCCGCCGTGAATCTCCACCGCCTGCGACGCGAGATCGAGGCCGCGGCGTGCGCACCGCAGCTTCGCCAGCGGTACCAGGATGCGGTACAGGCGTTTCGATTCCTCGTCCCGCCGGGTGCCCGCTTCGCCCATTTCGAACGCGATGGCGCAGCCCGCCTCTACTTCAACCGCCATCTCGACCAGCGTCTCACGCACGAGCGGGAATTCGGCGATGAGCCGCCCAAAGGCGGTCCGGTGGTGGGCGTAGATCGCCGCTTCGAGGAAGCTCCGGCGCATGATCCCGAGCCCCATCAGGGCGACGCCGGCCCGCGAGCCCTGCACCATCTCCATCATGCGGTTGATGCCGCGCCCATCGCGCGCGGCGTCCTCCCCGCTCTCGCGGCCCATGAGGTACGCCTCAGCGTCGACGAAATCAACCTCGCCCGTGGGCACCGCGCGGGTTCCCAGCTTGTCCTTGAGGCGACGGACGTGCATGCCGTTGCGCGTGCCGTCCTGCCGTCGCCTGGGGATGAGGAACAGCGCCAGCCCGCGCAGGCCGGGGTCGGCGCCCTCCGGCCGCGCCAGCGCGAGGATCGCTTCGGCGTCGAGGTTCGAGCAGAACCACTTCGAGCCGCTGACGCGCCAGCCGTCGGCGCTCTTCACGGCGCTGCACTCGCTTGCAGCGAGGTCACTGCCTCCGCGTATCTCCGTCAAGAACATGCCGCCGTCCCACGCCTCCGCGTAGTCCATCGTCGTCAGGTGCGGCAGGAAGCGCTCGCGCACGTCAGCTGGCGCGTGCTGGTCGACGATGCCGGCGGCGCTGCTCGTCATGCCGATGGCGCACAGCATGCCCGTCTCGGCCTGGCTGAGGAAGTACGAGAAGCCGCTGTTGACGACGGCCGGCAGATGGCCGGCGCGCGTGCGCCGCACCTCATCCGTCCAGCGCAGGCCGATGAAGCCGTTCTCCCACAGGTCGCGCTTCGTATCGAGCGCGCCCGGGTGGTGCACGACGTCGTTGATTTCGTTGCCGGACGCGTCGTACTTCTCGAGGCTCGGCGGATGCTTGTCCGTCACCTCCGCGCGCGCCGCTATCGGCCCGCCGATCACGCCGCCCATGTTGCGCAGGTGCTGTTCCGCGAACGCCCGGTCCTCCGGCAGCGCCATCCGCTCGACGAGTTGCTGCAGGTTGGGGTCGGCGTCGTACCAGTTCAGGCCGATCGCGCTGTCGATGGCGGTGTAGTCGATGCCGCCCGCGGTGGTGGAGCGAGTTTCTGTCGTCATGGCGCATCCCTCATGAGTGGTGTATGTGGCCGGTGGCGTAAGCGTATCACGCTCGGCCCAGAACCAAGAACCAGGCAGCGGACCGAGAATCTAGAATCAGAAACCGCTATCCTCTGCCCTGATGGCTGACCGGCTGACCGACCGACCGACCGACCGATGAGCATCATCGAGTACCTCGGCCTGCTCCTCGCGGCGTTCGCCGCGGGCGCGATCAACGCCGTCGCGGGCGGCGGTTCCCTGATCAGCTTCCCGATGCTCATCGCGGTCGGCTATCCGTCGAAGACCGCGAACGTCACGAACACCGTCGCGCTGTGGCCGGGGTACGCGGCCGGCTCCGTCGGCTATCGGACGGAGCTGGGGCGGCAGCGGTCGCGCCTCGTCGCCCTCGCCGCGCCCAGCGTCCTCGGCGCGCTCGCCGGCTCGGTGATCCTGCTCTCCACGCCGCAGTCCGCGTTCGACGTCATCGTGCCGTTCCTCATCCTGTTCGCGTGCGTGCTGATGGCGTTCCAGGATCGTCTCGCGTCGTTCGCGCAGACGCACCAGCTGGCGTCGCGCGGCGCCGGGCACGTGCCGCTGCCGCTGCTGGCATCGACGTTCGTGCTGGCGATCTACGGTGCGTACTTCGGCGCAGGGCTCGGCATCCTCACGCTGGCGTTCCTCAGCATCCTCTTGCCGGACGATATCCAGCACTCGAACGCGCTCAAGGGCATGCTCTCGCTGATCATCAACGCGATCGCGGTCGTCTACTTCGCGCTGTTCGGCCCGGTCGAGTGGGCGCCGGCCGCCGTCATGGCCGCCGGCGCGATGGCGGGCGGCTACCTCGGCGTCGGCGTTGCACGGAGGCTCGGCCGCCAGTGGTTGCGCATCGTGGTGATCTCGTACGGGCTCGTCGTGGTCGTCGTGCTGCTGGTGCGGTGAAGGCGTGGGCGGCGGGCACGCCGCCGCGTGCCCTGCCCCTACACGATGGACGCGGCTTACGCAGTATCCTGAGGCTCCACTGGCGGCGGCGCCCGCGAAATGGAGGACACCATGATCGACGCGAAGCAGCTGGCAGCGAAGCCGGAGGATCTGGGCATCGACAGCGAAAAGCTGGAGGCGGTCTTCGCACGCGCGAAGCGCGACGTCGATGATGGGACGCTGCCCAGCGCGCAGGTCGCGATCGCGCGCCGCGGCAAGCTCGCGGGCACGCGCACGTACGGCTCGGCCGTGCAGGGCGGCGTCGAGAAGCCGGCGTCGGACGACACGCTGTACCACTTCTTCTCGTCGACGAAGGCCGTCGTGTCCGCGGCGGTGTGGCTGCTGTTCGAGGAAGGCCAGCTCCGGCTCGACGAGAAGGTGGCGGACATCATCCCCGAGTTCGGAACGAACGGCAAAGAGGCGATCGACGTCGAGACGCTGATGTTGCACGCCGGCGGGTTCCCGCTGGCGCCGTTCGCCGCCGAGAAGTGGACGGATCGCGCGGCGCTCCTGCGTGCATTCAGCGAGTGGCGGCTCAACTGGCCCGTCGACAGCCGGTACGAGTATCACGCGACGTCCATGCACTGGGTGCTGTCCGAGATCCTCGAGCGGCGCGGCGGCCTGCCGTGGAAGGAGTTCATCCGCGAGCGCATCACCGGCCCGATGGCGCTCGACGAGCTGTACATCGGCTGCCCGCTCGACCGGCAGCATCGCGTCGCCGACGTCCGCTACATGAGCCCGCCGATCGAGCCGCCCGGCGGCTGGGGCGAGGTGACGCCGGAAGCGATCCTGCGCTTCAACGAGCCCGCCGTCCGCGCCGCCGGCGTCCCTGGCGGCGGCGGCGTCGCCAGCGCCGCGACTATGGCGCTGTTCTACCAGCCGCTCGTGAACGGAGGCGAGACCGCGGACGGCACGCGCATCATGAAGCGCGAGACGATCGAATTCGCCACGAAGGTGCGCGCGAAGCCGCACCACATCGACCTGATGTTGAAGCTCATCGACCCGTCGCTGAACGTGAACACGAATCGCGCGCTCGGCGTTGTCGTCGCGGGAGGCGACGGCGATGCGGTGTACCGTGGCTTCGGCCGCACGTGCTCGCCGCGCGCGTTCGGCCACGGCGGTGCCGGCGGTCAGATCGCCTGGGGCGATCCCGAGACGGGCATCAGCGTCGGCTACGCAACCAACGGCTTCGTCGATCCGATGGCGATGGGGCGCCGCATCACCGCGATCGGCAGCCTGGCGGCGAACTGCGCCGGCTGATCCAGCCCGGGCCGGACAGCTTCACCAAGCCCCGTCGCGCGCGTGTCGCTACTTGCGTACGATCTTGTCGATCTCGTTGTTGAACGTGACGATGTAGAGCTCGCCGTCCTTGTCCTGCGCGAACGACGTGATGCTCCGCCCTGTGTCGGCCAGCGGGATCGCCGCGCCGGTCGCGCTGGCGGTATCGACGCCCCACACGCGGCCGCTGCAATAGTCGCCGTAGATGTACCAGCCCGTCAGTTCCGGCATGTCGTGGCCGCGGTACACGAAGCCGCCCGTGATCGAGCAGCCGAACTCGTGGCTGTACTCGATGCGCGGCAACGTGATGCCTGACGTATCACAGCCGTCGGCCGGTTGGTAGCAGTGGAACCCCTCCATACGGTTCCAGCCGTAGTTGCCGCCGGAGACGACGTTGTCGACCTCCTCCCAGAGGTTCTGGCCGACATCGGCCACCCAGAGCTGTCCGGTCGCCGGGTCGAAGTTGATGCGCCACGGGTTGCGCAGGCCGTACGCGTAGATCTCGCCGCGCGCGTCCTGCCCGACAAACGGATTGTCCGGCGGGATCGAGTACGCGTCGCCCGAAACGTCCAGGCGCAGGATCTTGCCGTGCAGCGTGTCGAAACGTTGTCCGTACCCCGATGGGTCGCCCGCCGATCCGCCATCGCCGACGCCGACGTAGAGATCGCCGTCCGGGCCGAACGCAAGCGAACCGCCGTTGTGGTTCTGGAACGGCTGGTTGATTTGCAGCAGGATCTTTTCGGACGCCGGGTCCGCGTGGTCGCCCAGCGCGTTGAACCGTGACAGCCTGTTGATCATCGGTGGGCCAGACGTGTAGTAGATGTAGAACCGGCCGCTCGTCACGTAGTCGGGCGCGAACGCCAGGCCGAGCAACCCCTGTTCCGGTCCGGGACCCTGGATGATCCGGTCGCGAATGTCGAGGAATACCGTCGGCTCCGTCGTATCGTCGGCGAGGTTCGCGCGCCGGATGATGCCGTCCTGCGTCAGCAGCAGTGCGTGGTCGCCGTCACCCGGCACTGGCTGCAAGCCGACCATGCTCGCGAACCGGAGCTGCGGGAACGCGTGTCGTATCGTGTACGAGTTCGGCTGCGGGCAACCCGTGAGCAGCATCGCCGCGACGATCAACATGCCTGCGAAGGTGAAGTTTCGTGGTAGCGACATAACGCCCGGCCTCCTTCCGACTCCAACAGGGTAGCGCAACGCTAACGCCGCGAAGCCACGGCGCGCGCCAGGTTTGCCTTCCATCAATCGCATTTCAGACGTCGAGGAAACGCGCGTGTGAGCGGGCGCAGCGAACAACCTTCTCCATCACCAATACCACTACACGCCGTAATTCATGCCATTTAGAAACCTACTAATTACCAATCCTATCAGAGCCATATGTCACTCGCGAGACCTGCCTTCTGCCCCTGATTACGTGCCGCGCGGAGGAGCAGCATAGTTCTTGCACCAGGGAGGCAGCAGCGATGCAACAACAGACCACAGCCTCGCCTCTCGACATGTTCGCGCCCGGCGCGACGACGGCTGCTGCCGCGCCACGCCGCCGTCGTTCAAGGCGCAAACGTGGTGCACCCGCACCGCCACGTGAGGAGTTGCTGCGGCATGTGATCGGTTGGGTGAAGCAGCACGACGGACAGAGCCCGCACGTCGTAGCGGACGTCGCGTCGATCCTCGAGATGCTCGGGTCAGGCCGCTCCACCGAATCGATCACAAGCTGCCTGTCGCGCGTCGAGGAGCAAGCTCCCCGTGCAGGCGCCGGCAGGCGCCGAGTATCGGCCCGCTGCGAACCTGCCCAGCTACATCAGTCGTCGTTCTACGCAAGGCGCGACGGCGACGAGCAAGGTGCCGCGCTTCCTGAAGCATCTTTCGAAACAAGCGGAAGCCAAGTCGAGTCGAGACCGTTGACGAGACTCCGCCGCAGCTGAGAGCGCTGCCCCCCGGCGCGAGGGCACCCCGCCGGACACCCCCGTCCGGCGGGGACGTCCGCAACATGAAGTGGGGCCAAAGGAGGCAACACGATGTTCAGCACCACGGACGCTCGTCTCCGGTTCCATATCCGGCCAATCGAACCGGCCGAATCCCGGGCGCGGCGCCTGTCCGCGGCTCTTCGTCGCTGCCCGACGCGCTACGTGGCGCACGCGTTCGTCCTGACGATTGCGGCCGCGGTCGCACTTGCGGGACTGCTGTGAAAGCGTTGCTCAAAGCCTGCCCGCGATGCCGCGGAGACCTGCTCATCGATGCATCCGATCGAGATTCGCGCAGGTCGCGCCGATCATTAAAGGCGCTGCATACTCGCCGAAACGCCGGAGGTGGCGCGCGATGACGACATCAATGACCACCGTCATGCCTGTCGACCCAGCCCGTGGCAGCGTTCGGCAAGTGAGAATCTGGACCAGCTACGTCAGGCTCGCCCGCAGGCGCGCCCATCTCGCATCGGAAATTGATCCGTCGGATCGAGATGAGGCACCAGCTGACGGGCAGAGGACAAACGAGCTGGCACCTACGGCTCGCAGCGCGTTATCAGGCCGCATGGCGCGACAAACGAATCGGTGATAACCGCACCCTCCACGTTAACGCGGCGAAGCCAGAGCGCACGCCATCTTTACCCTCCATTAATCGCTGTTAACCGCACGTTAATGACTCCCGACTAGTCTGCAATCGAGCGAAGTTGGAGGAGTTGGAGCGTTCGTCCGAGCACGGGCGGGCGCTCGCCGGCGAGAGACCGGAAGGAGAACGGAGAAACGTGAAGCAACGTAGAAGGACAGTCGGAAAGCTGGCCGGCCTCGCCGCTGGGCTCGCGGCGGTTAGTGTCGTCGCGTTCGCGGCGTGTGGCGGCAGCAGCAGCGACAAGACGCCGACGAAATCCGCCGCGACGACCCCGGCGGCGGGCGCGACGGCGGCCGCGACGAAGGGTGCGACGACACCGGCGGCCGGCGGCAGCAGCATTCCGTCGGACGTCGGTAAGAGCGATAAGGCGAAGCTCACCGGGGCGGGCGCGACGTTCCCGAACCCGCTGTATACGCGCTGGTTCTCCGATTACAAGTCCGGCGTAGCGTCGGGCGTCGAGGTGAACTACCAGTCGATCGGCTCGGGCGGCGGCGTCAAGCAGATCACGGAGAAGACGGTCGACTTCGGCGCCAGCGATGCGCCCCTGTCAGACGATGAGCTGGCGAAGGCGGCGGGCGTCCAACACATCCCGACGACGCTGGGCGCCGTCGTCATCACGTACAACCTCGAAGGAGTGACGGCGCCGCTCAAGCTCGACGGCGACACGATCGCGAAGATCTACCTCGGCAAGATCACGAAGTGGAACGACCCGGCGATCGCGGGCCAGAACGCTGGTGTGACACTGCCGACGACCGATATCTCCGCCGTCCACCGCTCGGACGGGAGCGGCACGAGCTACGTGTTCACGGACTACCTGAGCCACGTCAGCGCCGACTGGAAGGCAGGCCCCGGCACCAGCAAGAACCCGCAGTGGCCGGTGGGACTGGGCGGCCAGGGGAACGATGGCGTCACCCAGCAGGTGAAGCAGAACAAGAACTCGATCGGCTACGTGGAGCTGATCTACGCGAACTCGAACAAGCTGCCGGTGGCGCTCGTCAAGAACAAGGCCGGCGAGTACATGGCGGCGACAACGGACTCGACGTCGCTTGCGGCCAGCGGCGTGACGCTGCCGGCGGACTACCGCGTCAGCATCGTCGACTCGGCGACGAAGGGCGCGTACCCGATCGCGAGCTTCACGTACATCCTTCTCTACAAGGACCAGAAGGACGCGACCAAGGGGAAGGCGCTGGTCGACTTCCTCTGGTGGGCGATCCACGATGGACAGAAGACTAATGCGACGCTCGATTACGCGCCGCTCCCGAAGGACGTCGTGGCGGCGGTCGAGAAGACGCTGACCACCGACATAACGGCGAACGGACAACCGATCTTGAAAGCCCAATAAGGACGAGGTAAGCGGGCGGGCCGGCAAGATTCCTTACCGGCCCGCCTTTGCTATCTTTCGGCTGCATGCAACTCACGGATGCACCGGTACAGCCCGATTTCAAGCGCGCAGCCGGCGTGCTCCGCCGGCTCGATCCACGCGAGAGCATCTTTCGCGGCCTTGTGACACTTGCCGCGCTGACCGTCGTCGTGGTCCTCGTGCTGATGATCGCCGAACTTACACACCAGGCATGGCCCGCCATTGACAAGTTCGGGCTGAAGTTCATCTGGTCGACCGAGTGGAACCCGCCGAAAGAACGCTTCGGCGCGCTCCCGTTCATCGCGGGCACGCTCGTCACCTCGCTGCTCGCGCTGGTCGCCGGCACGGTGATCGGCGTCGGCGCGGCGCTGTTCCTCGTCGAGTTCGCACCGCCGTGGGTGCGCGTCCCCGTCTCCTACATCGTGGAACTGCTCGCGGCGATCCCCAGCGTGGTCTACGGGCTGTGGGGCGTGTTCGTCCTCGGGCCGTGGATCCAGAAGACGGCTGGGCCGTTCATCCTCGACTACTTCTCGTGGCTGCCGTTCGTGAAAGGACCCGCGCTCACCGTCGGCGTCCTCGCGGCCGTGCTGATTCTCACCATCATGATCCTGCCGACGATCATCGCGATCTCGCGCGATGTGATCGCCGCCGTCCCGCGCTCACAGCGCGAGGGCATTCTGGCGCTGGGCGCCACGCGGTGGGAGATGATCCGCATCGCCGTCCTGCCGTACGCGCGCTCGGGCGTCCTCGGCGCCGCGATCCTCGGACTCGCCCGCGCGATCGGCGAGACGCTGGCGGTGGCGCTGGTCATCGGTAACAGCACGGACGTGCCGGATTCGATTTTCTCGCCCGCCTACACGATGGCCAGCGTCATCGCCAACCAGTTCCGCGAGACCGAGAACTCGATGCACGAGGCGGCGCTGATCTACATCGGTCTGTTGCTGCTGCTGATCACGCTGCTCGTGAACGCGATCGCCCGCGCGCTCGTCTGGCGCGTGACGCGCGGTCAGATTACGACGGTGATCGAATGATCGCCGCACCGGTGCGCGGCCACCGCCGCCGCAGGAAGACCATCGATACCGTCGCGTCGGGCGCGATCATCGCCGCTGGCGTTGGGGTGATCGTCCCGCTGCTGGCCATCCTGATTTTCATCTTCGTCAAGGGCATTCCCGCGCTCGACCTCGATCTCATCACCAAGAACCCCGGCCCGACCGGGGTCGCGGGCGGCGGCATTAAGAACGCGATCGTTGGCTCCGCCGTTCTGCTCGGCCTGACGCTCATCATCGGGCTGCCGGCGGCGATCGCGACCGGCGTCTATCTCGCGGAGTATGGCCGCGGCAAGCTGGGCTTCGTCATCCGCTTCCTCGTCGACGTGCTGGCCGGCGTGCCGTCTATCACGATCGGCATCTTCGTGTACACGGCCGTCGTGCTGAACATGGGCAGGCTGCATCGGCTGACCGGCTCCGACCAGAAGTTCACGGCCTTCGCGGGTGCGATTGCGCTCGCGCTGATCCTTCTGCCGGTCGTCGCGCGCGTAACGGAGGAGATGCTCCTGCTGGTACCGCAGCTCACGCGCGAGTCGGCGTACGCGCTCGGCGTACCGAAGTGGCGCGCCATCCTGACGATCGTCGTGCCCGCCGCGTCCGGCGGCATTATGACGGGCGTCGTGCTGGCGACCGCTCGCGTCGCCGGCGAGGCGGCGCCGCTGCTGTTCACCGCGCTCGGCAACAACTTCTACAGCACCGACGTATTCCGCCCGATCGACGCTCTGCCGCTGCGTATCTTCACCTACGCCACTGGTCCGTTCCAGTACCAGCACGAGCAGGCCTTCGCCGGTTCGTTCGTGCTCGTGATGCTGGTACTGCTGCTGAGCATCGGGGCACGGCTCGCGCTGCAGAGGAGACAGCGATGACGACGGAAGCCGCTGCAGCACCCGCGTCGCGCCCGCCCGGCCAGCCCTCCGGCATGCAGGTCGTCGGGCTCACCGCGTGGTACGGCGCCGCCGCGGGCGTGCGCGACGTCAGTCTCGACTTTGCGGCGAATCGCATCACGGCGATCATCGGACCGTCGGGCTGCGGCAAGTCGACATTGCTCCGCTGCTTGAACCGCATGCACGAGATCGTCAAGCATGCCCGCGTCGATGGCCAGGTGCTGCTCGAAGGCAGCGAACATCTACGCGAGCGACGTCGATCCGGCGCACATCCGCGAACGCGTGGGCATGGTGTTCCAGCGCCCGAACCCGTTCCCCACGATGTCGATCTGGGACAACGTCGGCGTCGGTCCGAAGCTCGGAGGCGCGCGGGGCAGCGAGCTGTCGGACATCAGCGAGTGGGCGCTGAAGAAGGCGGGACTCTGGGACGAAGTGTCCGACAAGCTCCGGACGCCGGCGATCGCGCTCTCCGGGGGTCAGCAGCAACGGTTGTGCATCGCCCGCTGCATCGCGGTCCGCCCCGACGTGATCTTGATGGACGAGCCCTGCAGCGCGCTGGACCCTGTCGCGACGCTGCGCATAGAAGACTTGATGCGGGAACTGGCGCGCGAGTACACCGTGGTGATCGTCACTCACAACATGCACCAGGCGGCGCGCGTCTCCGACTTTACGGCGTTCCTGCTCGCCGAGGACGGGGCGGGCGGCCGGCTCGTCGAGTTCGCCGATACAGACGCGATCTTCATCAGTCCCGCGGATCCGCGCACCGAAGCGTACGTGACGGGGCGGTTCGGATGAGTGGTACGATGCCCGGTGAGGCCGTGATGACCGAAGCGAGACCCGTCGCCGCCCGTCCGATCGCACTCGGCGCCAACGTGAGTCGCGCCGCCGCCGCTCACGGCGTCGTCAGGCTGAAAGCGGAGCACCTCAGCGTGTGGTACGGCTCGGCCCCCGCGATCAGCGACGTCAGCCTCGATGTCTACGACCGCGCCGTCACCGCGATCATCGGCCCGTCGGGCTGCGGCAAGAGCACCCTGCTCCGCGTCTTCAACCGCATGAACGACCTGATTCCAGGGGCTCGCTGCGAGGGCCGCGTCGAGATGGACGGCGTCGACGTCCTGGGTCGCGACATTGACGTCGTCAGGCTGCGGCGCCACGTCGGCATGGTGTTCCAGAAGCCGAACCCGTTCCCGATGAGCATCTACGACAACGTGGCCTATGGCCCGCGGCAGCACGGCGTTCGCGGCAAGGACCGTCTCGACGGCATCGTCGAGCAGAGCCTGCGCCGGGCGGCGCTGTGGGACGAAGTGAAGGACCGCCTGCGCGCGTCCGCGATGGGCATATCGGGCGGGCAGCAGCAGCGCCTCTGCATCGCCCGCGCCCTCGCCGTCGAACCGAACGTTATCCTGATGGACGAGCCGTGCAGCGCGCTCGACCCGCGCGCCACGCTGAAGGTCGAGGACCTGATGAACGACCTAACGCGCGACTATACGATCGTCGTGGTCACCCATAACATGCAGCAGGCGGCGCGCGTATCGCACTACACGGCGTTCATGCTCGCCGGCGAAGAACGCGTCGGCCGCCTTATTGAGTTCGGCCTGACCGAGGACATGTTCACAACGCCCAGGGATCAGCGCACCGAGAACTACATCACCGGCCGTTTCGGCTAGAAAGATCGCTCCCATGACGAGAGAGCTGTTCGACAAGAAGCTTCGGGAGATGCAGGACGACGTGCTGATCCTCGGCAGCATGGTCGAAAAAGCCATCCAGCGCTCCATGGACGCGTTGCGCACCCGCGACGCCGCGCGCTCGAGCACCGTCATCCAGGACGACCAGGCGATCAATGCGAAACGGTACGAGATCGAAGAGAAGTGCATCCACACCATGGCTCTCCAGCAGCCGATGGCAGCCGACCTGCGCGTGCTCGTCGCGATCCTCTTCATCGCCACCGAACTGGAGCGCATGGCCGATCACGCCGAAGGCATCGCCCGCATCAACTTGATGCTCGGCGACGAGCCCCTCCCCCCGGTAATCGGCGACATCGCCGAGATGGCCGCCAAAGCCGGCGACATGCTCCGCCGCGCGCTTACGGCGTTCGTTGAGCGCGACGACGGCGCGGCCCGCCTCATCTGCGACGAAGACGACCAGATCGATGCCCTGTACGACTCGTCTTACCAGACGCTGGTCCAGGAGATGATCCGCACGCCCGCCGACGTGCAGCGCATCACCTACCTGATCTGGACGTGTCACAACCTGGAGCGCATCGCCGACCGCGTCACGAACATCTGCGAGCGGGTGATCTTCATGGTCACGGGACAGCTCGAGGAGATCAACGTCTCCCGCTATTAGCGGAGGCCCGACGAAGGACACCGCATGACCGGCGAGCCAGCCACGGTGGACGCGCGCGCAAGGACTGTGTTGGTCGTCGAGGATGAGCCGGCCCTTGCCTCCACGCTGTCCTATAACCTGCGCAAGAACGGGTTCAACGTCATGTCAGAGGCTGACGGCATCGCCGGGCTCCGCACGGCCCGCCGCGACCACCCGGACGTCATCGTCCTCGACCTCATGCTGCCGGGGATGGATGGCCTCGAGGTCTGCCGCCGCCTGCGCACCGAGTCGGACGTGCCGATCCTCATGCTCACCGCCAAGAGCGAGGAGACCGACAAGATCGTCGGCCTGGAGGTCGGCGCCGATGACTACCTGACCAAACCCTTCAGCATCCGTGAACTCATGGCGCGCGTGAAGGCGCTGCTTCGACGTTCCGGGGCACGCAGGGACGACGACGGCGCCGCGAAGATCGTCGCCGGCAAGCTTGAGCTGGATCCGCGTGGCCGCACGGTCACAAGGTCGGGTCAGGAGGTGGCGCTCAAACCCAAGGAGTTCGACCTGCTCTACTTCCTGGCCAAGAACGCCGGTCAGGCCTTTACCCGCGAGCAGGTGCTGGAGCAGGTGTGGGGATATGACTTCTTCGGCGGCAGCCGCACCGTTGACGTCCACATCCGCTGGCTGCGCGAGAAGCTCGAAGATGCGCCCGGCCGCCCGAAGCACCTCCTCACTCTCCGCGGCGTGGGATACAAGTTTGTCCGCTGACGGCACGTCACGCCGTGTCATTCTGCGCGCGATCGCTCTCTACGTGGCCGTCATCGGCGGCGCCATGCTCGTCGTGCGGGTCGGCGGCGGCGGCGCGTGGACATCGTGGATCGCCTTCGCGATCGGCGCTGCGGGCGCCGCGGTGCTCACGATCGCGCTCTTGCTCCCGCGGCTCCGGCAGCCTCCGCGACGCGACCGTCGCTGCCGAGGCGCTCGCGGGCGGGCGCTTCGACGTCCGCGTCGCCGCGGCCGACGGCGAGTTCGCACCGCTCGCCTCCGCGCTGAACAGCGCCAGCGCGACGATCGCACAGACGATGGACACGCTCCGCCAGGAACGCGCCCAGCTCGAGGCGCTGCTCAACGCCAGCAGCGACGCCACGGTCGCGATAGACCGCTCAGGCGGGGTGGTCTACCTCAACGACGCGGCGAAGCATATGTTCACCCACGCCGCCGAGCAGAGCATCGGCCGCCCGTTTATCGAGGTCGTGCGCGACCATGACCTCAACGATCTGCTCGTCGCCGCCGCTCAGCACGGCGAGCGCAGCGTGCGTGTCGTGGCGTACGGACAGGCAGAACGCTGGCTGCAGGCGACGGCCGTGCCGATCCAGGATGCCGGCGCATGGGCAGCCCTGGCTGTCTTTCACGACCTCACGGAGGTGCGCAGGCTCGAAGGCATGCGTCGCGACTTCATCAGCAACGTCTCGCACGAGCTGCGCACACCGCTCTCCGGCATCCGCGCTGCCGCCGAGACCCTCCAGGAGGGCGCTCTCGACGATAAGCCCGCTGCCATCGAGTTCATGGGCCATATTCAGCGCGAGGTGGACCGCATGACGCAGCTCGTCGAAGAGTTGCTCGAGCTGTCCCGTATCGAATCCGGCGCCGTGCCCCTGCGCTTCACGCAGCTCGACGCATCGGTGCTGGCTACGGACGCCGTGAAGCGCTTCGCTCAGCAAGCGGATCGCGCCGGCCTCACGCTGGCGGCGCGCACGTCCAGCAGCCCGCTGCCGATCATCGGCGATGGCGAGCGGCTTGAGCGCGCGCTGGGCAACCTCGTCGCAAACGCCATCAAGTTCACCCCGGCCGGCGGCAACGTGACTGTAGCGGCCGACGCCGATGACGGACACATCGCCATCAGCGTCACCGATACCGGCATCGGAATCGAACCGGAGCAGCAGGCGCGTGTCTTCGAGCGCTTCTACAAGGCCGACCGCGGACGTGGTGCCGGCGGGACCGGCCTCGGCCTCGCAATCGTCAAGCACATCGCTCTCGCGCACGAAGGCAACGTCTCGGTGGAAAGCCGCCCCGGCCACGGCTCGACGTTCACGATGCGCCTACCACGGCGCTAGTGTCAGGGCGGGTATCACGCTTCGAGCGCGCGCCGCACCTCGTCTGCTGACATCCCATCGACTTCGATGGTCTTCACCCGTGCCTGCGCGCCCGAAACGAGCACTGATCCGCGACGGCGCGAGCCCCAGCGCCTTTGCGAGCAAGCGCATCAGCGCATCGTTCGCCTTCCCATCGACGGGCGCGGACGCGACGCGCACGCGCAGCGTATCGCCGACCCATCCGTCGATGGCGTCGCGGCCGCCGCGCGGCGTCAGGCGTACCGTGATGCGCGAGGGCACGGCCGCTACGCCTTCCGCCACATGGTGTGCACTTCCGGCATCTGACTCGTGGTGTTGCGAAATGAACTGGTACTGCCAGCAGGCGCGTGCCGTCTCCTTCCAGTCATCGAACGTCACTTCGGCGAAGCCGTAGTGCTGCCAGAACGGCAACGCGTCTGCGGTGAACAGGTACAGGTCCGTCGCGCCCGCGTCGCGCGCGTGCGCCATCAGCATCTCGGCCAGCCGCCCGCCGAGTCCCTGTCCGCGCGCTTCCTCGTCGACCACGACGCTGCGGATGACCGCGCAGTCCCCGTACATTTCGACGCCGCCGCACGCCAGCATGCGGCCGTCGCATTCGGCCGCGATGAAGCCGTCGAGATACTCCTCGATGAAGAGCGGCGGCAGGTTCGCGCCGCTGATCAGCGCGACCATGCGCGGCACGTCCTCCGCGCGGGCGGGTCGGAAGGTGATGTCAGCGGTGGGGGCGGAGTGAGACATGGTCCGTCTTTATAGCACGATCCTGCCCCGGCCTTCGGGGACGAGATGCCGTGCCGCGGTTCACGGCGGCCCTCGATGATCGCAGGGATCGATCAACGGTGTGGCCTGCGGGCCATCGAGTATAGTGTGTCCGGCGCGGGGAGTTCACGTTGCAGGGAGGAGTATCGGATGAAGGATTCACGATGGATCGCGCTCGTTGCCGTGCTGATCGCAGGCTCGCTGGCCGTCTCCGCGTGCGGCGGTAGCAGCAAGAAGACGGACAGCACGCCCACCGCCGCAGCCGAAGGGTCCGCCGCTTCGACCCCGTCGTCCGGCAAGACCGTCGCGTCAGGCACGACGCCCGATGCGACCAGCAACTCCGGAGGGAGCAGCGGCGGTGGCGATGCCGAGGTCAAAGCGATGGGCAAGAAGTTCGCCCAGAGCACGTTCAACGCCACGTACAAGCTCACGGGATCTGGCTCGGACCAGCTCTCCGGCGGAACGCTAGCGATGATAAAGGACGGCGACACGAAGTTCCGGCTCGACCTCACCACTACACAGGATGGCAAGGAGACGGCCATCATCTTCATCGAAGCTGGCGACGTCTCTGCGTTCTGTCTGAAGGATGCGGCGGAATTTGGTGCTCTGTTCGGCATCGAGGCCGGCCAGGGCGTGTGTTTCAAGACGTCCGCGACCGACCCGAACAACCCCGTCGGCAGCCTGCGCGATTCGCTCAAGGATTTCGAGAACGCGGACGTCACCGTGCTCGACAAGAGCAGCAAGAAGGTCGCCGGCCAGGATGGCCAGTGTTTCAAGACGAAAGACAACACCACGTCCGAGATCAGCACGACGTGCTTCAACAAGGACGGCGCCATCCTCTACGTGAATACGGAAGGTGATAACGCGTCCGTGATTGAAGCGCAGACGGTGAGCAAGAGCGTCAGCGCCGATGACTTCAAGCTCCCGTACGAAGAGCGCGAGCTGCCCACGAGCCTGGGCGGCGATACCGGTGCGACGCCGACGCCGTAAGCGGTGGTAGCCCGGCGATGCGGGATGCCGCCGCGCAGAGGCGGGTGACGTCCGCCTGTCCGGCAGATGCCGCGCGTATAATGCGACGATGCGATACGGAGACCCGTCCGACAAGCGCCGCGCGCACGCTCGCGACATAATGTTCATCGAGCGATGGGCAGAATGACGCTTGTCACGGTGCCTGCGAAACGGCGTACGGCTTGATCAGCTCTCGCGTCGGCGCCGCGCTTGCGCTCGTGCTCTCGATCATCGCCGTCGCGATGGCGGTCGTCGCGTTCATGTCGACGGTGCGCGACGACAGCGTCAGGCCGGGCCGTCTCGTGCAGACGCGCCTCACCAACGAGTACACCGGTCAGCCGGTGTTCTTTCCGATCGACGACTTTATTGCCGGCCGCGACAGCGAGGGCCACGTGCGCGCGTTCTATGTGTATCCGCCCGGTTACTTCGGCCACGCGCGCGGCTGCAAGGTCGTGTGGGACGGCACGGCGACTATGGACACGGAAAAGGGGAAGGTCGGCCCCGGGCTCTATCTTGAACCGTGCGGCGGCTCCCATTTCGATCGTGATGGTGCACTCGTTTCGGGCCCGGCCGACCACGGCCTCGATGAGTTCGCGACGCAGCCGGGCGTCGAAGGCGTGATCGTCGATACGCGGAAGCTTTACTGCGGCCCGGATTACATCCCGCCGACCCCGGCTCCGGCAACCGCGACGGTCCTGGCGGCAACCGCGTCCGTCGAGGCGTTGACGGCAACGCCAGAAGTGCCGTCACCGACGATGGAAGGCACGCCGACGCCTCGCGCCTGCGAGCGCGTCTCGCCGAACAGCAAGTGACGGAGCGCGGCTGTCAACTCCGCCCGCGCGCCAGGTCGCGCTCGTGGCGCGCGATCTCGTGATCGGCCCAGCGATACATCAGGTGGCGCAGCGGGCCGAGCTTCTTCGGCAGGTCCGGGTACGTGATCTCGCCGCGGATGATCTCGGTCAGGTAGCGCCAGAACAGGCCGTTGTACTTCAGCATCAGCACCGAGAACGACGGCAGGCGCTGGAACACCGCCATCAGCCGGCGCGACGTCAGGATCTCCTCGCGCATCTCCGCGTCGAGCGCGCGCTGGTAGCCGGAGAGATCGACCACGTCGCCCGCCAGGTATCGTTGCGCTTCCGCCGCGGCCAGCCGGCCGCTGACGAACGCCGCCCAGATCCCCTCGCCTGACAGCGGGTCGACGAGCGCCGCCGCGTCGCCCGCCAGCATCGCCGGGCCGCGCACGATCGGCTGATCGTCGCGTCGCAGCGGCAGCCGGTAGCCGCGATGCGCGAACAGCCGCGACTCATCGAAGCCGTAGTACGCGCAGTACTTCGACAGCAGGCGGCGCAGGTCCGGCCCGACCGACTGCCAGCCGCCGACGCCCACGTTCAGGTGGTCGCCCTTCGGAAAGACCCAGCCGTAGCCGCCGGGGATGCCGCCGAGATCGAGCGCGATGACGTGCTCCCACTGCTCCATCACGTGCGCGTCGGCCGGATAGTTCGCCTCCAGCGCCACCGCGTGCTCGCCCGCCGGCTGCAAGCCGAGCGTCTTCGCCGAGATGCCGTTGACGCCGTCGGTGCCGATGAGCACTCGCGCTTCGTATACGTCCCCGTTCGAGCGCACGCGCACCGTCGCGCCGTCGATCTCGATCGATCGCGCTCCGGCGCCGTCGCGAAAGTCCGCGCCGGCACAGGCGGCGTGCTCGGCGAGGAAGCGGTCGAGCGTGCTGCGCTGCGTCATCCGCGCGAGCAGCCGCGGGCTCGTGCGGTCGAAGCGCCGCCCCATCGCCGCGCTCACGCGCACGCCGTAGATCTCGCGCTCGGTGACGGGCGACAGGTCGAGGTCATTCGCTTCGTCGGCGCGGAACGTGACGCCGCCGCCGCACGGTTTGTCGCGCGGGAACGTGGCTTTGTCGAGGAGCAGCACCTTCGCGCCCGAACGGGCGAGATGCCGCGCGGCGGTGCTGCCCGCGGGCCCCGCGCCCAGGACGATGGCGTCGTATCGGTCGGTCATCGATCCAGTCTACGCAACGCGCGGCGCTGGGGGTGAGGTGCTCGCCTGGCGCCCATGTCGGATGTCAGTGCAGCGCGATGATCGCGGCGGCCAGCAGGATGGCCTCGGCCCCGATCGCGGCGACCAGCAGCACGTAGCCGACCATCCGCTCCCAGGAGTGCGCGACGAATCCGAGGCCGAGGTTGAGCAGCAAGAGTCCGACGCCGGTCATCGGCAGCTTCAACAGCTCGTCCTTCGATGCGACTCGTGTGACGCCGTTGAGCTGCGGGAACGAGAGGGCGATGCTCTGGGGCAGCCCCGGATATTGCCGGTAGACGTACGCGAACATCGCGAAGAACGTCGCGAACGCCGCCAGCGCCAGCGCCTGTGCGGCGCGGTCTTCCCAGAACGGCTGCGCCGCCAGGTACAGGCGGTCCGGCGCCTGCGGCACAGCGACGAGCGACCCGAGCCGCTGCTGCGCTTGCACCGCTTCCGCGAACGCCACCTCGTCGTCGATGCTCACGGCGTACGACTGGTTCGCGGTGACGATGTACAGGAGGTCCGCCGGCGATCGGTGTGTCGAGTAGAACAGCGTGTCGCCGATGCCGCCCTCGATCTCGGCGCGGCCGATGTGGTGGCCCGAGCCAGCTCACGCCCGCGACGTGCGGGTTCGGCAGCTCGCGCCCCGGCACCAGCCGCTCGATCTGCGACATCGGCACCATCTGCCGGATGTCGCCCCAGGTGATCGTCAGCGCGTTGCGATCCAGCGTGTAGCGCAGCGTGCTGAGGCTGTACGTCCAGTACGCGAACAGGAGCCCGATGAAGAAGAACACCGACGCCGCGACGTACAGCGAGATGACGCCCAGCGCGACGTCCTGCGTGAGCCCGCGCACCACCAGCGCCAGCGCGACGATGAAGCACCACGCGGCGAGTCCGCCGCCGACAAGCGAACCGATCGTGCGCGAGGGGCGGAACTCCATCAGGCGTTTACTTTCGCGGCGGCGGGCTCAGCCGCCGGCGTCACGCCTCGCACCCAGCCGGCGTACTTCGGATTCCGTCCGCGGATCGCATCGAAGAACAGGCCCTGGAGCTTCTTCGTCGTCGGACCCACGCGCGCCGTTGCCCACCGTCCGGCGATCCACCTCGATCACCGGCGAGATGTGCGCCGCCGTGCCTGTCAGGAAGCACTCGTCGGCGATGTACAGCTCCGAGCGGTCGACGGTCCGCTCGATGATCTCCATCCCGAGCTCCGCGCGCGCCAGCTCGAACACCGATTCCAGGGTGATCCCCTCGAGCACGTTGTCGCTGCGCGCGGGCGTGATCAGCTTGCCGTGCCGCACGATCACCAGATTCTCGCCGGACCCTTCCGAGACGTGGCCGTCGTCGTTCAACATGATCGCTTCGTCGAAGCCGTTCTCGAGCGCTTCCGTCTTCGCGAGCGCCGAGTTCACGTACAGCCCGTTCACTTTGGCCCGCGCGGGGATCGACGTGTCCGGCACGCGGCGCCACGTCGACGTCTGGCATCGGATGCCGGCGTCCAGGTCCAGGTAGTTGCCGAACGGGATCGCGAACACCATGAAGTCATCGGCGACGCCGTCCAGCCGCGGTCCGATGACTTCGCCGCTCTTGTAGGCGATCGGGCGGATGTACGTGTCCTCCCGGAAGCCGGTCGCCGCCACAACCTGCAGACAGATGTCCGTCAGCTCCTCGGCCGACTGCGGCAGCGCGATGTGCATGATGTGCGCCGACTGCTTCAGCCGCCGGAAGTGGTCGACCGGGCGGAAGATCAGCGATTGGCCGCGTTCTTCGCTCCAGTTGCCGCGGACGCCCTCGAAGACGGCCGTGCCGTAGAGGAAGGCGTGTGTCATGACGCCTACCTTCGCTTCCTCCAGCGGGACGATGCGCTTCTGGAAGTAGCAGCAGGGAGTTGCCATAACGTTGCATTCCTTTCTTCTGGGGGTTGCGCTGAGTATAGGCCGCGGCCAACCGCTTCGCCACCCGTTGACCGGCGACCTGCCGATAGCTACCGTCTGAGGCAGCATTGAGCGGCTTACGTGCGGACCTCTGTCAGCGCGAGCCGGCATCACACTCGCCGCACACTGGAGGCGCCGCACATGGGAGCCAGCCCGATCCGCATCGGCAACGTCGAGATCATCCCGCTGCTGGACGCGGCCATCCCCGCGCCGCCCGTCAGTGCCGTCTTCCCGAGCGTTCCGCCTGACGCATGGGCGCCCTATAAGGATCAACTAGAAGGGGACGGGAGCAAGCTACCGCTTTCCGTCGGGTGCTTCGTCGTACGGGCGGGCGGCAAGACGGTGCTGGTGGATTCCGGCATCGGCGCGAAGAATCGCCCCGGCGTGGCGAACGGCCGCCTGCCGGATGCGCTCGCCGAGGCCGGCGTCAAGCTCGGGGACATCGATATCGTCCTCGCGACGCACATCCACATCGATCACGTTGGCTGGCACACCACCGCGCGCGACGACGGCGCGTTCGTCCCGACGTTCCCGAAAGCCACGCACGTCTTCAACCGCGACGAGTGGGCGTACTGGACCGCGCCTGATGTCGCGAAGGCCACGCCGTGGGTGATCGACTGTGTGCAACCGCTCGAGGGCGTTGCCGACATCGCGCTCGTCGACGGTGAGCACCGGGTCACCGACGAGCTGACGCTGGTCCAGACGCCGGGTCACACGCCCGGGCACGTCTCGGTCGCCATCATGTCGGCTGGCGAGGCGGGCGTGATCATCGGCGACGTCTGCCACCACCCCGCACAGATCACGGAAGGGTGGTCGGGGATCTTCGACACCAACCCCGCGCTCTCGGCGGAGTCGCGCGAAAGGCTCCTGGCGCGCATCGAGGCGGAGCGAATGACCGTCATCGCCGGCCACTTCCCGCAGCCCGGCTTCGGCCGCGTGGTCCGCACTGACGGCAGGCGTTACTGGCGCGCGCTGTAGGGGCTCAGTGCTCCGGCGCAGCCTTCACGCCGAACAGCTCCGGCCGCCCCGACCACACCCATGCGGCGTTCGTCCGGCTGCAGCCCATCAGCACGCCGTGCAGCGTCGCCGGGTGCAGGAACATGTTGTCGGGGTTGTGTGCGTTCTCGCCGCCGCGCGCGTAGCGCATCCCCTTCTTGTCGAGGCGCTCGCAGATCGGGCCGACCGACTCCGCCTCGATGTAGCACATGTACAGCGTCTCGCCACCGCGGCGCGTCATGAAGCGCCCCATCGGCTTCGTCGCGTCGGTGATCTGCGACAGCTCGATGCGATCGAGACGCTCCGGCGGGATTGAACATCGTGAGCTGCCCCGTGTAGCCGTAGTCGCGGCTCTTGATCGGCACGAACTTCGACGCGTCGAGGCCGAAGCGGTCGGCGTAGAACGCCGCCGCGGACGCGTGGTCGTTGATCAGGTTCGTCGCCTCGTAGAGATAGCGCATCAGCCCGACCATCGGGCGCGCGACTTCCTGCGAGATCACCATGCGCAGCCCCGGCGTCTGGTCCGGCGCGATGAAGAGTTGCCCGCCTTCGTCGGCGAACCGTACGCCCTTCGCGCCCAGCCGCGTCGCGAGCGCCTGCACGTCGTTCGTCGAGAACCCCGCCGCGAACAGGCCCTCACCCCATTGGTCCAGGTACGCCTGCACCGGCCCGGCGCCGCTCGGCTCGAGCAGTTCGAACTCGCTCGTCCCGGCGTGCACGACGCGGCGCCTGGCGGCGAGCGCGCGCACCTCGTCGTCCTTCACCATCTTCGCGTCGAAGACGTCGATGAACGTCTGCGCCGCGGCGGCGCGGTCGGTCACCGCGATCTGGATGCGGTCGACGTGCTCTAGCATGGCGTGGCTCCTCCCTGCGGAACGTCGGCGCTCTGCCGTTGTGGTGCGCCATCCTAGCCCGGCGCGGCCCGCGTGTGCAACGGCGCGAGAGCACGTACAATAGGCGCGGTCGCGCCTCGTTACCGAAAGGAGTTGGCCATGTCGAGTGAGATCCCACCCACCCCGGCTCGCGAGGACCGCGCCAAAGACGAAGCAGGGCTGGCGTCCGTCGTCCGGCTGCTGCTCACCGTCTTCGCGTTCTTCCTGCTCATCCCGCCGTGGGGCTTCCTCGTCTGGTTCTATTCGGTGAAGATCGTCTCGGAGTACGAGCGTGGCGTCATCTTTCGCCTCGGCCGCCTCGTCGGCGCGCGCGGACCCGGCCTCTTTGTCATCCTGCCGATCGTCGACCGCATGGTGAAGATGGACCTGCGCACCGTGACGATGGACGTTCCCAGCCAGGAGTGCATCACCCGCGACAACGTGACCGTGAAGGTAAACGCCGTCATCTACTTCCGCGTCACCGGTCCCGAGGACGCCGTGACGAAGGTGCTGGACCACTTCCGGGCGACGTCGCAGATTGCGCAGACGACGCTCCGCAGCGTCCTCGGCCAGTCCGACCTCGACGAGCTGCTGTCCGAGCGCGAGAAGATCAACGCGCGCCTGCAGATGATCATCGACGAGCAGACCGAGCCGTGGGGCGTGAAGGTGTCGACGGTCGAGGTGAAGGACGTAGAGCTGCCGCAGAGCATGCAGCGTGCCATGGCGCGCCAGGCGGAGGCCGAGCGCGAGCGCCGGGCGAAGGTGATCAACGCCGACGGCGAGCTGCAGGCGTCCCAGCGCCTCGCCGAGGCAGGCCTTGTCATGTCCAGCAACCCGGTGACGCTGCAACTGCGCTTGCTGCAGACGCTCGCGGAGATCGCTACCGAGAAGAACAGCACCATCGTTCTGCCGGTGCCGTTCGGTCTCTTTGAGGCGATCACGAAGATCGCCGAAAGCACGAGCGCTGGCGACGGGCGGCCGCCGCGCGTGCGCGTGGGCGCCGCGCCGGCCGGCGACCCTGCCGACTCGATGACACCGCCCGAGCGCCTGGAGCCCGGCTCGCACGAAGGCGTCGTCTCGTAGCGGCGACCGCCCGCGCTCCGTCTCCGTGGCGCGGGCTTTCAGCCCGCGCGGCGACCTCGGTGGGTGTGCTGGCTCGCCTGGCTCGATACGACGCTCGTTCAGGGGCTCGGCGCCCGCGGCGGCGACCAGCGCCGCACCGCCAGCGCGACGAGCACGTACACCGCGACCATCGCGACGACGACGAACGTCAGCTCCGGCCCCCAGGCTACCGCGCCGCGGTCGAAGAAGAGCAGGACGCCGATGCCGACGACGAACCGCAGGACGCAGAACAGCACCACCAGCCGGAACAGGCGCTGCGTCTTCGCCGTGAACGCATGCCATCGTGCGCGCATGAGGCGAGTATAGCGGCAGCGCCCGGAGCTGCAAGGGAGCGTCGCGTGCCCACCGTCACCGCCGGCAACATCGAGCTGTTCTACCGCGACGATGGCGAAGGCCAGCCGGTGCTCTTCATCCAGGGCCTCGGCGTCGATCACCGCGGCTGGGCCGGCGTCGCGCGGCCGCTCTCGAAGCGCTTCCGCTGCATCTCCTTCGACAACCGCGACGTCGGACGCTCGTCGGCCGTCGACGCGCCGTACGGCGTGCTGGACATGGCGGGCGACGCGCTCGGCCTGCTCGACGCGCTCGGCATCGCGCAGGCGGACATCGTCGGCACGTCGATGGGCGGCGTCATGGCGCAGGAGATCGCGATCCGGCACCCGGAGCGCGTGCGGAAGCTCGTGCTGGTCACGACGTACACCAGCGGCGACCCGCGCGGCACGGCGATCTTCGAGGGGCAGGCGCTGCTGCGCCGCACGCTCTCGCGCGAGGACTACTGCCGCGCGACGTTCTGGAGCGTCTACAGCCACCAGGACTACCGCCGCGAGGACGGCTTCGTCGAGCAGATGATCGCCCGCACGGCGGGCAACGACCTCTGGCAGCCGCAGGACGCCTACGAGCGCCACGTCCGCGCCGTCACGTCCGGGAACACCGAAGGTCGCCTGCACGAGATCGCCGCGCCGACGCTGATCCTCGCCGGCGCCGAGGACATCCTGACGCCGATGCGCTTCTCGGAGCGGCTCGCGCGCGACATCCCGAACAGCCGCCTCGAAGTCATCGAAGGCGCCGGCCACGGCATGATCTGGAGTCATCCGGAGGTTGTGGTGGATATCGTTGGCGAGTTCTTAGACACGTAGGAGGAGGAGACCAGAGATCAGAGAACTAGAACCAAGATCGCTACTCTGCTGCCTGATTCTGGTTCTCTGTTCTCGGTCGCAGGCGCATGGCCCACCTCGACATCCGCAAGTTCATCGCCGCCAGCCCCGAGGCCGTCTGGGCCGTGCTGGCCGACCTGGAGCACCAGGCGGCGTGGATGGTCGACGTCCGCACGCTCGACATCGTCACGGAGCAGAAGCAGGGCGTTGGCGCCGTCATGCACGTGACGAGCGAGCTGTTCGGCCAGCCGATCGTCAAGGACGTGATGGCGATCACCGCGTGGGAGCCGCCGCACCGCATGGACGTCGAGCATCGCGGCCAGTTCCACGGCAGCGGCCAGTTCCTGCTCGAACGCGTCGACAACGGCACCATCTTCACCTGGATCGAAGACTTCGCCCCGCCGCTCGGGCCCGCTCGGCGAGCTCGTGTTCGCGCTCGTGGTGCGCCCGCACCTGCTGCGCGTGTTCGCGCGATCGATGGCAGAACGTGCGGCGGCTCGCGGAGGCGAGCGAACGAGACCCAGGACGCCTCCTTCGTAGCCGTCGCGCCATGAAGACGTGCGATTCAAGGCGCGCCGCCTACGCCTCCGGCCGCCGCCTCCAGCGCTCGCACCAGCGTCTCGCGCCACGCGTCGCCGGCAAGCGCCAGGTCGATGCGCAGCTGCGCGTGGCCGATCGTGACGCCGTCGGCGCGCTCCAGCTCGCGGCGGGCGGACGGGGCGAGCTGCGCGCGGAAGTCGTAGCCGTCGAGCGCACGCACCGAGAGCACGCGCCCGCCCGCCGCGCCTTCTTCGCGCGAGATCGACGCGATGTGCGCGCGCTTCGCCAGCACGCGCACCCGCACGATGTAGAGCAGGTTGCGCACCGGCGCCGGCGGCGGGCCGAAGCGGTCGTTCAACTCGCGCTCGAGGTCGGCGGCGGCGTCCGGCGCGTCGGCTGCGGCCATGCGCTGGTACAGCGACAGGCGCAGGTTGAGGTCGCCGACGTAGCTCTCCGGGATGAACGCCGTCAGCGGCACGTCGATCTGCACGGGCGGCTGCATCCGCGACGGCGGCGGCGGCTCGCCGCGCGCCAGCGCCTTCAGCCCTTCGACGGCATCGGCCAGCAGCTTCACGTACAGGTCGAAGCCGACGGCGCCGATCTGGCCGCTCTGCTCCGCGCCCAGCAGGTTGCCGGCGCCGCGGATCTCCAGGTCGCGCAGCGCGATCTGGAAGCCGGCGCCCAGCTCCGTCGCCTCGAAGATCGTCTGCAGCCGCTTCTGCGCGACCTCGCTCAGCGCCTTGTGCCGCTCGTACAGCAGGTAGGCGTACGCGCGCGCCGCGCCGCGCCCGACGCGCCCGCGCAGCTGGTAGAGCTGCGCCAGCCCGAAGCGGTCGGCGTTGTTGATGATGATCGTGTTGACGTTCGGGATGTCCAGCCCCGACTCGATGATCGTCGTGCAGACCAGCACGTCGGCCTTGCCCTCGGCGAAGTCGAGCATCACGCGCTCGAGCTGGTCCTCGTGCATCTGCCCGTGGCCGATCAGGATCTCCGCTTCGGGCACGATGTCGCGCAGCTGCCGCGTCACCAGCTCGATGTTGTGGACGCGGTTGTGGACGAAGTACACCTGCCCGCCGCGCTCCATCTCGCGCATGATCGCCTCGCGCACCAGGTGGTCGTCGAACTCCGTCACGTACGTCTTGATCGGCAGCCGCTCCTCGGGCGGCGTCTCGATCGTCGACATGTCGCGAATGCCCGTCAGCGCCATGTGCAGCGTGCGCGGGATCGGCGTCGCGGTCAGCGTCAGCACGTCGACCTGGCTGCGCATCTGCTTCAGCCGCTCCTTGTGCGTGACGCCGAAGCGCTGCTCCTCGTCGATGATGATCAGCCCGAGGTTCTTGAACGCGACGTCCTTCTGCAGCAGCCGGTGCGTGCCGATGACGATGTCGACGCTGCCCGCCGCCGCGCCGGACACCACCTCGCGCTGCTCCCGGTCGCTGCGGAAGCGCGACAGCATCTCGACCTTCACCGGGAAGCCGGCGAGGCGCTCGCGGAACGTGTTGAAGTGCTGCTGGGCGAGCACCGTCGTCGGCACGAGGACGGCCACCTGCTTGCCGTCGGTCACCGCCTTGAACGCGGCGCGCACGGCCACCTCCGTCTTGCCGTAGCCGACGTCGCCGCAGATGAGGCGGTCCATCGGCCGCACGTCCTCCATGTCGCGCTTCACGTCGCGAATCGCGCCGACCTGGTCGGGCGTCTCGACGTACGGGAACGACGCCTCCAGCTCCGTCTGCCACGCCGCGTCCGGCGAGAACGCGTGTCCCTCGGCGACCTCGCGGGATGCGTAGAGCCGCAGCAGCTCCGTCGCCAGCTCCTGCACGGCGCGGCGCACGCGGGCCTTCGCGCGCGGCCACTCCTGCGAGCCGAGCCGCGTGAGGGACGGGCGGTGCTCGCTCGGGCCGACGTAGCGGCTGACGCGGTCGACCTGCTCCGTCGGCACGTAGAGGCGGTCGCCGTCCGCGTACTGCAGCTCCAGGAACTCGTGCTCGTTGCCGCCGACGTCCTTCCGCACGAGCCCCGCGAAGCGCGCGATGCCGTGCTCGATGTGGACGACGTACTCGCCCGCGACGAGGTCCGCGAGGAACGCCTCGCGCGAGGCGCCCTTGCGCGGCGGCGCGCGGCGCTGCTTGCTGAAGCCGAAGACCTCGGCGTCGGTGAGCAGCGTCAGGCCCGCGCCCTCCTCGCCGACGGACCAGCCGTGCGGCAGCGAGCCGTGGATGATCGTCAGCGCGCCGCGTCCGAGCTGCGGCGCCTCGATCGTCGTGGCGACGCGGCCGAACACGTCGTGCTCTTCGAGCAGCTCCGCCAGCCGCTTCGACTGCGTCGATACGATGACGACTTGCTGTCTGCCGCGCAGTGTCTGCGTCAGCTCTTCGGCGAGGACGCGCAGGCGGCCGCCGTACGCCGCGACCGGCCCGAACGGCAGGCGCACCGCCGCGTAGGCGTCCGGCGCCTCGTGCTCGCCCGTCGCCCAGCGCGAGAGGCTCAGGCGATGCGGCAGCGCCTCGACGGCGGCGTGCAGCTCGGGCCAGGAGACGTGCGGGTCCGGCATGCCGAGCGGCAGTTCGCCGCGCAGCTCCAGCTCGCGCCGAGCCTCGTGCGCAGCCTCGTCGCGCTCCTGCTGCACCGCCGCCACGTCCGCCGGCTCGTCGATCACGACGAGCGCCGCGTTCCGCTGCGGGGGCGCAGCCTGCTGCGCCGCGCGACGGCGATGCAGTCTTGCGTTTCGTGGCGCGCGTATCCGTCGCGCGAGCCGTCAGCCCGAGTGCGTCGTCGCCAGCACCGGCCAGATAATCCAGCAACGTCCCCGCTGCGAGAAACGGAGCGTACAGATCGTCGCCGGCGAACGACTCGCCGTTCCGCAGCGCCTCGACGTCGGCGGCGAAGCGTGCGCGCTGTTCGCCGTGCAGCCCCGCGACCTGCATCTGGTCGGCGAGGTGCTGCATCCGAGCGTGGTCGAGCACCATCTCGCGCGCCGGACCGATGCGCACCGCGTCGCGCATCCCGCTCGAGCGCTGCGTCGCCGGATCGAACGAGCGGATGCTCTCGACCTCATCGCCGAACAACTCGATGCGCAGCGGCAGCTCCTCGGCTGGCGGCCACACGTCGACGATGCCGCCGCGCCGCGAAGCCTCGCCCGGCGCGCCGACCTGCGGCTCGATGCGATAGCCGCCCGCGTCGAGTGCGCGCAGCAGGTCGTCCTGCCGGATCGTCCCGCCGCGCGCCAGCGCGACCGTCGAGCGCGCCAGCTCGTCCGGCGTCAGGGTGCGCTGCGCGATCGCCGCCGCGCAGGCGACGACGATGGGAGCGGATGACAGCACGCCGCTGCATTGCTCCCCCTCTCCACGTCGTGGAGAGGGGGCTGGGGGGTGAGGTGTTCGTGTGCCACCAGCGCGTCGAGCACGGCCAGCCGCCGCTGCACGTCGTCCGGGTCGGGCGCGAGGCGTTCGTACGGGAGCGCGTCGCGTTCGGGGAAGAGCAGCACGCGGCCGGCGGTGTCGCCGAGCCACGCTTGCAGCTCGTCGACGAGCGCCTCGGCGTGCTGCGGCTTCGCCGTGATGATGAGGATCGGCTGCGACGCGTCGCGGGCGAGTGCGGCGAGCACGGCGGCCTTGGCGCCGTCGCTGACGCCGAGCGTGAGCGCGCCCTCGGCGGACATGCGGCTGCGGAGCCGGTCGAGCTCGACCGCCCCGTCGATAGCAGGCAGCAGCGCCGAAAGATCCATCCGCCCCGATTCTCCGCGACGCCTCGCGGATAACACGAACAGGGCCTGATCGCGCGATCAGCCCCTGTGGCAACGGCAGTGTAGCAGGGCGGATGACCCGCGCGAGCGCCGCGGGAGCCCCCTAACGTCGTCGCGAAATCACACCCACAACCACGTACGCCGCGACCGCCACGGCCGCGACGACCGACGCCGCCAGCGCGATCGTGTCCCACGGCAGCCCGGCCGAGCCGCAACCGCACGTCGCGTTCTTGAACCAGGCGGTCATCGCCAGCAGCGACGCGATCACGACGGCCGCGGCGATCGCGAGCCGGACGCGCGCGAGCACGCCCTCACTCATCCCGGTTGTAGCGGTTCATCGCCACCTCAACGCCCTCCGCGAGCACGCACTCGATCGCTTCGACGGCGCGGTCGACGCCGGCGTCGAGCAGGCGGCGCTCGTCGGGCGTCGGGTCGCCGAGCACCCAGGCGGCGACGTGCTCGGGGTCGCGCGTTGGCTCGCCGCGATGCATCGGGCGGCCGATGCCGATACGCACGCGCGGGAAGTTGTCGGTCCGCGTCTTCGCGATGATGTCGGCGACGCCCTTCTGGCCGCCGCCGCTGCCGTCGCGCCGGATGCGCACCTTGCCTGTCGGCAGGTCCAGGTGGTCGCAGACGACGAGCATCTCCCGCGCGTGGTCGAGCTTCAGCTTCGAGACCAGCGCCATGACGGCGCGGCCGCTGTCGTTGTTATACGTGCGCGTCCTGGCGATGGCGATGCGCCGCCCGCCGATCTCGCCCTCGGCCAGCGCGTAGGTGCCGGTCTTTGTCGCGAAATCGAGCCCGTGCTTCTTCGCGAGCCTGCTCACCGTCCAGAAGCCGACATTGCGCCGGTTGCCCGCGTACTCCTTGCCCGGATTGCCGAGCGCGAATACGAGGCGGACGTCGTAGTCGCTGTCCTCGTCCCGCTCACGCTCGCTGCCGCCGAAGATGCGTTTGAGGAAGCCGGTCACGCGTCCTCCCGCGGCCTGGGCGGCTTCCGGGCGCGAAACGGCAAGAGTGGCGCTGGCGCTTCCGCGGCTGTGTCAGTCGCGGTCGACTTGCGCCGCGTGGTCGGCGGGGGCATGGCGATGACGTTGGCCATCAGGTCGTCGAGCGCCTCCTCAGACCAGGCGCTCGTATCGTCCTCGAAGACGCGGAGGAATCGCAGGTCCTCGGCGAACTGGTCGAGCGGGTCGACCGGCGGCTTGTGCGCGCGCAGGCGCTTCAGCGCCTTCGCCAGGCGAGCGATGCCCGGCGCGCGCGCGGGCGGCCGCTGGTTCGGATCGGCCGGCGCGAGCCGCACTTCCAACTCCAGCAGCGCGTCGGCGCCGCGAGGTAGTTTCAGCGTATGACGCAATACGCCGACGTACGCCGCGACCAGATCAGGCTCGTCCATCGCCGCAATGATATCAGGGGTGTCTTCCCGGAGCGCGGGCCTGCAGCCCTCGGTGTTGCGCGCGTGCCGGTCAGCCGGCGGCCGATGTGGCGGGCTCGAGCGCGTGCTTCGCGCGCGACCGCTCGACGATCGCCGGCAGGGTCGCGAGCACGTAGTCGATGTCCGCGGCGGTCGTCTCGTGGCCGACGCTGAAGCGCAGCGTCGAGACCGCGCGCTCGAGCGGCACGCCCATCGCCAGCAGCACGTGCGACGGCTCCAGCGTTGTCGCGCCGCACGCCGCACCCGCGCTGCAGGCGATACCAGCGTCGTCGAGGTCGCCGAGCAGGTCGCGGGCGTCGGCGCCATCGAAGCTGATGCTGACGTTGTTGGCGAGGCGCTGCTCGGCGTGGCCGTTCAGCGTGGTGCGCGGAGATCGTACGCAGGACGCCGTCGCGCAGGCGCCGCGACAGCCCGGCGATGCGCTCGCGATCACCGTCGAGCGCGTCGTGCGTGATGCGCAGCGCCTCGGCGGTGCCGACGATGCCGGCGACGTTCTCCGTGCCGGCGCGGCGCTGCCGCTCCTGCCCGCCGCCGTTCTGCTGCGCGAGAAACGGCACGCCCTTGCGGATGTACAGCACGCCGACGCCCTTCGGCCCGCGAAACTTGTGCGCCGCAAGGCTCAGCAGGTCGACGCCGTGGCTTGCGAGGTCCAAGCGGAGCGAGTTCGGCGCCTGCACGGCGTCCGTGTGGAAGGGGATGCGCTTCTTCATCGCCGCGGCGCGCTCGCGCACGGCCGCCGCGATCTCGGCCACCGGCTCGATGGTGCCGACCTCGTTGTTCGCGGTCATGATGCTGACGAGCACCGTACGGTCGGTGACGGCACGAGCAACGTCGTCGGGCGATACCAGGCCGTAGCGGTCGACGGGCAGGTACGTCACCTCGAAGCCGAAGCGCTCGAGATACTGGCAGGCGTGCAGCACGGCGTGATGCTCGATCTGCGACGTGACGATGTGGTTGCCCGCGCGCGCCTTCTTCTGCTGAAACGCGACGCCCTTGATCGCCGTGTTGATCGACTCGGTCCCGGCGCCCGTGAAGACGACCTCGGCCGGGCGCGCGCCCAGGATCGACGCGACGGTCTTGCGGGCGCGCACGACGGCATCGTTCGCCTGCTTCGCGAGGCGGTAGGTCGCCGACGGGTTGCCGAACGAGCCGCTGAGATACGGCATCATCGCGTCGAGCGCCCGCGGGTGCAGCGGCGTCGTGGCGGCGTGGTCAAGGTAGATCAGGCGATCCATAGGGTGATCTGAGCGTAGCCGCCGCGGTGGAAGAAGTAAAGCGCGGGCTTTACGTCGTTCAGACGCCGCCGAGATCGCCGGCTGCGCCGGCGCCGCCGAGCCCGGCCAGTGCTCCGAGGTCGCCGAGCCCCGCGAACGGCAGCGCGCCGCCACGGGATGGCCTGCCGTGCAGCACGGTGCGGATCGCCCGCGGCAGGGCGGGCAGCAGCTCGCTCGCCAGCATCCCGCGGTCGCCCAACTCCTCCGCGACTTCCTCCGCGGCGAGTCCGTGCAGATAGACGCCGCACGCTGCCGCCTCGAACGGCGCCATCCCCTGCGCGAGCAGGCCGGCGATGGCGCCCGCGAGGACGTCGCCCGTGCCCGCGCTCGCCAGCAGCGGGTTCGCGTGCGGGCTGATTGCCCCGCGGCCGTCGGGTGCGGCGACCACGGTGTGTGCGCCCTTCAGCACGACGACCTGCCGCCAGTCGGCAGCCGCGCGCAGCGCGACGTCGAGGCGATCGTCCTGTACCGCCGCGACGGTGCTGTCGAGCAGGCGCGCCATTTCGCCCGGATGCGGCGTGAGGATCGCGGGCGTCGAGATGCGCTCCGGCCAGCCCGGCGTCGACGCGAGCGCGTTCAGCGCGTCGGCATCGATCACGCACGCGCGCACGTTCGCGGGCACCGCCGCCAGTACGCGCACCACCGCATCGCGCACGCCATCACGCTGGCTCAATCCCGGCCCGATGAGCAGTACATCGTACGACGCGAGCGCGTCGATGATCTGCCCGGTCGCCCGCCCCGAGAGCACGCCGGCGTCGTCGACGAGGGGCAGCCACGTGGCTTCCGCGATCGCCGGTGCGATCATCGGCTGCACGCTCGCCGGGCAGGCGATCGTTACGAGGCCGGCGCCCACGCGATAACACGCCTCCGCCGCGAGCCGCGCCGCGCCGACGTAGTTTGACGATCCGGCGACAACCAGCACGCGCCCGAACGTGCCCTTGTTCGCCGACTTGTCGCGCTTCGGCAGGCGCTCCCGCACCCACGGCGTCGCCAGCAGTTCGAGCGGCAATGCCGCCTCGGCGTCCTTCGGCAGCCCGATGTCGATGACCTCTACGCGTCCTGCGTGCTCGGAGCCGGGAAGCGTGTACAGGCCGACCTTCGCCAGCCCGAACGTCACGGTCACGTCGGCCGTGACGGCGAGCGGGTCCGCGCGGCCCGAGTCGGCGTCGATGCCTGTCGGCAGGTCGACGGCGATGATCTTCGGAGGGGCAGCCCGCTTCGTCGCGGCGTCGAGGCGGCGCAGCACGTCGGCTAGAGCGCCGTCGATCCGGCGGCTGCGACCGGTGCCGAGCAACGCGTCGATCACCATCTCCGCGCCGTCGAGCGCTTGCTGCAGCGAGGCATAGTCCAGGTCGTCTGTCGCAACGAACAGGCGGGCAGCGCCGGTTCTCAAGAGGTCGAGGTTCTTGTCGCCGGGACGTGCCGTCAACATGTACACACTGGTGTCCGCACCCCAGTCCGCGAGATGCCGCGCCGCAACGAGACCGTCGCCACCGTTGTTGCCGGGACCAATGAGCACGACGATTCGCCGCCCTTCGACGACGCCCAGGCTCAGCCATGCCTCCTGCGCAACGGCGAGCCCGGCCTGCTCCATCAGGTCATCGAGCGACGTGCCGCCGGCGACCGCCGCTGCTTCCAGCGCGCGCATCTGGGCCGCGGTGACGAGCTTCATAGCCGTCCCTGCTCTTTCAGCCAGTTCACGAGGTAAGCGCGATGCTCCTCGCGGTTCGTGGGCGACGCCTCGACCATGCCGACGACCGCCGCGATCGCGAGGTCGCCCTCGTGCGTCAGGCTGATGTCGATCCCGCGCATACCGATCGTCTGGCCGCGCTTGCGGGCGGCACCGTGCAGGTAGACAAGCGGCTTGCCGCGACGGTTCGGCAGGATCTCGATCTCGCGCCAGGCCAGTCCGCGGGCGCCAGTGCCCAGCGCCTTCATCACCGCTTCCTTCGCCGCGAAACGTGCCGCCAGTTCGTGCACGCGGCCGCGGCAGAAGGCGACTTCCTCCGGCGTGTAGACGCGCTGGAGAAAGCGATCGGGGTGGCGCTCCAGCACCTTACGCACGCGCGAGATGACGATGACGTCGATGCCTACGGCCATCTCCATGCCTCGATTGTACGAGCGCGATCGGCATATCGCACGCGGAGCTTCGAGGCTGGAGGGTCGCCAAAGGTGCCGCTACACTGGCCTCGCAGGCGCCACGAAGCGACGGAGCAGCCATGACCGCGACGATCATCGACGGCAACGCCATCGCGCAGCAGGTCCGCGACGAGGTGCGTGCCGATGTCGAACGTCTCCGTGCAACGGGTGTGGAACCCGGCCTTGCGGTCGTGCTCGTCGGCGACAATCCCGGGTCGGTGTCGTACGTGCGCGGCAAGGCGCGCGACGCGACCGAAGTCGGCATGCGCTCCGAGACCATCCACGTCTCAGCTGACATCACGCAAGAGGACCTGCTGGGAATGGTCGCTGACCTCAACGGCGACGCGCGCTGGCACGGCATCATCGTCCAGTTGCCGCTGCCGCCGCATATCGATGAGACCGTTGTGACGTCGGCGGTGTCGCCAGAGAAGGACGTCGACGGACTGCATCCAGTCAACGTAGGCCGCCTGTTTCGCGGCGAACCGGCATTCCTGTCCTGCACGCCGCACGGCGTTGTCCAAATGCTGCTGCGGACGGGCAACGATCCCGCCGGAAAGCACGCCGTGGTCTGCGGCCGCTCGAACCTCGTCGGCAAGCCGCTGGTGGGGCTGCTGATGCAGAAGCGCAAAGGCGGCAACGCGACAGTTACCGTCTGCCATACCGCCACGCCTGATATCGGCGTGTTCACGCGGCAGGCCGATATCCTCATCGCCGTGATGGGCCGCCCGAAGACCATCACAGCAGACATGGTGCGGGAAGGCGCCGTCGTCATCGATGTGGGCGTGAACGCCGTTCCCGACGCCACGAAGAAGAAGGGGACGCGACTCGTCGGTGACGTCGACTACGAAGCGGTCGCTGCGAAAGCGTCGGCGATCACGCCCGTGCCCGGGGGCGTCGGCCCCATGACCCGCGCGATGCTGCTCTACAACACGGTGCTCGCCGCGTCCGGCGGCCCGAAGTAGAAGAGACCGCTCGTCGGGACGCTCGCTGCTGCCGGGCTGTCGGATGCATCCAGGGGCGTCGAATCGCTGCAGACAAACGAAAAAGCCGGCCCTCCTGCCGGCTTCTTCGCCTTTCCTTGCCTTGGACAACCCCTACCAGTGCTTCTTGCAGGGAAGGGCGGTCGGCCAAACCGCCCCCGGTGTCGCGCCCTTGCCTCCGGACCCCCGCCTTGTTTGCCACCAAAGCATCCGTCGACTCGGACTCGACAACCTTCCCGGGACCCTCTCCTTTCGGATCCACCACGCCCATCCGCCTCGCTTCCGGTGAGGCTCCTCCGCAACATCCGCCGGGCGCGGCGGGAACAAATTTCGATTTTCGCAGCGTTATGGCTTCTCAGGCTCTTGCCAACTGGTGAAAACTAATGCATGATGTTCGAGAACTGATTGCCATAACACGTGTACTAGTTCGTGAAATCCAGCACATGAACGGTGAACCGTGATTCGAATAGCCTGATTGCATATGCCTGATTGCTTATGCATGCATTGTAGTTCGTGAAACCGAGCTGTCAAGTACCTTGGCGAAGAATTTTCAAACTTTTTTCCGGCAGACTGGATGTGGGGACTGTCCCAGGAAGGACGGCTGAGTCTATGAAGCGGCAACGATGGGGCTTCCTCACGAATCATGCCCTGGTGCTGATATTCGTCGTGAAGCACAGCGGCGCCACTGTGCGCGAGATCTCTGCCGGTGTCGGCGTCACAGAGCGCGCGACGCTCGAGATCCTGCGCGTGCTGAGCGAAGAGGGCATCGTCGAACGCCATCGCGACGGGCGCCGCAACACCTATTCCGTGGACTTCGACGTGATGGCCGCGTACCGGCGCGAGGGGACCGTCTCGCTGACGCCACGCGTGTTCGTCGACGCGCTGATCAAGACGCTGCTCGCCATCACCGACTACCGCGGCGAAGGCGGACCGAGGAAGGAAGCACCGGACTCGGGTGCGCTCGAGCCGAAGATCGGCACGTGGGGGTTCTTCACGAACCACGCGCTGCTGCTGCTGTCGATCGCGATGGAGCCGAACGCTACCGTGCGCGAGATGGCCGTGGGCGTCGGCGTCACGGAGCGCGCCGTCGTCGCCATTCTGAACCAGCTCGAAGATGAGGAGATCATCGTCCGGCAGAAGCAGGGGCGCCGCAATTCCTACTTCGTCAATCTCAAGGGGCTTCACGCCTTCCCACGCTGGTCGCCGGGTGAGTGGCCGCTGCCACCCCAACTCGTTGACGTGGCCGTGCAGGGGATCGAGGCGCTGGCTCGCCGCAGTAGCGGCATGAGCGCCGCCAGCTAGCGGACGCTCTGGCCTCGCCGCGCTCGGCTCTTAGCCGTATGCAAGACTAGTGTGACGCGCTGATCGCCGGGCGCTCGGTACAGGTCGGCGGCGTGCTATCCCACGCCGGCGTGCTGCGGCTCGCGTTCCGCTTCGGCCGGTACGGACTCGGACTCGGCCATCTGGTTGCGCTCGTAGTACACGCGGATCAACGCGTCCGCGAGCTTCTTCGAATCGTGGCGATAGCGATTCTCCTCGGAAACGACGTCCGCCTTTACCACGCGGGCGCCGTCGAGGTTCGTGCGGTCGACGCGCACAGGCTCCGAATGCCATTCTTCCGGCAGCACTGCTTCCGTATTGCTGTTCGCCAGCACGAAGTCGAACGGCGCGACCTTCAAGTGCTGACGCAGGGTGGCGTAGTGATCGCTGACGCTGAACGCGTCTGTTTCCCCGTGCTGCGTCGCGACGTTACAGACATACACCTTGAGCGCGGGCGAGACCTCGACCGCTCGACGGATGCCCTCGACGAGCAGGTTCGGCAGCACGCTCGTCATCAAGCTGCCCGGTCCGCAGACGATGAGGTCAGCCTGGAGGATCGCCCGGATGGCGTCCGGGTTCGCCTGGATCGTCGGCGGGTCGAGGAAGATCTCTTTCACGTGGCCGCGCTCCGTGATCGCCGATTCCCCGCGCACGACTTCCCCGTCGACCGTCCGCGCGCACAGCGTCAGCGCCGAGAGCGTGGCCGGCAGGATCTGGCCGCGGACCGCGAGCACGCGGCTCGTCTCACGCACCGCCTCCTCGAAGTTGCCCGCGACGTCGGTCATCGCCGCGATGAACAGGTTGCCGAAGCTGTGGCCCTCAAGCCCCTCACCCTCGGAGAAGCGGTACTCGAATAGCCGTGACATCAGTGGCTCGGCATCCGCCAGCGCCGCGATGTTCTTGCGGATGTCGCCTGGCGGCAACACACCCAGCTCGCGCTGAAGCCGTCCCGAACTGCCACCGTCGTCGGCGATCGAGACGATCGCCGAGATGTTGCCCGTGTACTCCTTCAGCCCGCGCAAGAGCGTGGAAAGCCCTGTGCCGCCGCCGATGACGACGATCTTCGGACCGCGCCGCAGGTAACGGTGGTTGTAGATGATGTCGACGATGCTTTCGTTGCGCTCCGGCTTGATGAACGCCGACAGCAGCGACTGGTTGAGTTTCCAGATCGCGAACCCGATGATGCCGAGGCTGGCCATGAGGAAGATGCCGCCACGCACGTAGCGGGGGATGAATTGCAGCGTCGCGTAGTAGACCCAGGCGGGGAACGTGTACGTCCCGTAGGCCTGGCGCAGGAAGTAGCCAAAGCCCAGGCCCATGACGGCCACGCCGACCAGCAGCAGCAGCAGCCAGCGCTTGATGTGCATCCCGAAGTAGAACCATTTGATGAAGGAGGGGTCTTTGATCAGTCGGCGCATGTCGCCCGCCAGTTTAGCACGGGTTCGAGGAAAGGGATTAGCCTACTTAGCAATTCTCAATCCTTCGCTTCGAGCTTCGCCTTCAAGATCTCGGTGAGCGTTTCGGGATTCGCGCGGCCGCGCGTCGCACGCATCGCCTGGCCCACCAGGAACTTGACAGCCTCCTGCTTACCGGCGCGGAAATCCTCGACTGCCTTGGGGTTCGCATCCAGCACCCCGTCGACGATGCCGCTGATCTCGTCGGAACCGCTGATCTGCTCGAGTCCGAGATCCTTGATGATCGCTGCCGGCGGCTTGCCCGACGCGAACATCTCCTCGAACACCGTCTTCGCGATCTTGCCCGAGATCGTGCCCTGCTCTACGAGGTCGATCATACCATAGAGATCGTCCGGTCTTACCTTCGCTTCCGCGATGTCCAGCCCCGATGCGTGGAGCAGCCGCGCGAAGTCGCCGACCATCCAGTTCGCGACCTGCCGCGCATAGCGCTGCCGCGACGCGTCGTCACCGCTCGCGGGCGCCAACGCTTGCTCGAAGTAGTCGGCTTTCGCGCGCGTCTCCGTCAGCAGGTTCGCCTCGTAGCCGGGCAGGCCGTATTCGCGCTCGAAGCGAGCGAGCTTGGCGTCGGGCAGCTCGGGCAGGCGGGCGCGGATCGCGTCCACGTATGCGGCGTCGAGCGTGACCGGCGGCAGGTCGGGCTCCGGGAAGTAGCGGTAGTCGTGCGCGTGCTCCTTCGAGCGCTGGCTCACGGTGCTGCCGTCGGCCTCGATCCAGCCGCGCGTCTCCTGCGGGATGCGGTGACCGGCATCCAGTTCGGCGGTCTGTCGCACGACCTCCGAGTGCAGCGCGTTGTAGACCGCGCGGAAGCTGTTCATGTTCTTCACTTCGACCTTGGAGCCCAGCTCCGTGGCGCCGATCGGCCGCAGCGAGATGTTGGCGTCGCAGCGGAAGTTGCCTTCCTCCATGTTCGCCTTGCTGACGCCGATGTAGCGCAGGATCCGCTGCAGCTTCACCAGGTAGGCGCGCGCCTCCTCGGGCGAGCGCAGGTCCGGTTCGCCGACGATCTCCATCAGCGGCACGCCGGAGCGGTTCATGTCGATCAGCGAGTACGTCTGGCCGGCCCCATCGGTCTTGTGGGTGAGCCGCGCGGTGTCCTCTTCGAGGTGGCAGCGCGTGACGCCAATGCGGCGCGGCGCCTCGCCCTCGACCTGGATCTCGAGCCAGCCGTGCTGCGAGAGCGGCAGGTCGAACTGCGAGATCTGGTAGCCCTTGAGCAGATCGGGGTAGGGGTAGTTCTTGCGGTCGAACTTCGAGAACGACGGGATCTCGCAGTTCAGCGCCAGCGCCGTCATCACCGTGTACTCGACGGCCTTGCGGTTGATCACGGGCAGCACGCCGGGCAGCGCCATGCAGACCGGGCAGACGTGCGTGTTCGGCGGCGCGTCGGCGTAGGCGGCGCGGCAGCCGCAGAACATCTTCCGCTCCGTCAGGAGCTGGACATGCACTTCGAGGCCGATGACGGTTTCGTAGCGAGTGGCGGAAGCGGTGGTCATAAACCCGCTGAACTATATCAGGGGGCCGATCGGGCTACAAAGCTGTGGCGTGGTGCGCGCGGTGCGTACCCGAGAAGGAGAACGTGCCGCCTGCCCAAACCCGCGTCAGACTCCCGCGCCGCTGTGTCCTTGGGGCGCAACTCCCGCGAGCCCTGCCAGCAGCTCCGGCAGCTCCTCGGCGAGCTGCGAGCGGGCGACGACAGTATCGGCGCCCGCGTCGCGCGCCGAGCGCAACGCGCCGGGCTGCGTGTGCCGGCCGAAGGCGAGCACCTTCGCGCCCGCCGCCTTCGCGGCACGGATGACTGACGCCGCATCGATGCCCGCCGCGTCCACGTCGACGACGACGGCCGCCGGCGCTGCCGCCATCATCGCGTCGACGCTGGCGGGCGTGTCGGCGACGCGCGCGTCGAGGCCGAGCGCCTCGGCCACGGCGCTGATGCGCGACTGGAACAGGAGGTCGACCACAACGATGACGATAGTACGGCTCACGACGCCATGGTACCGCGTCGTGCCGCCTCAGCCGCGCTCGGCCGGGGGAGCGATGCGGAAGATCGTCGTGTGCCGCATGTGCGCGAGCCGCGTGCCGTCTTCGCCGATCAACAGGCAGTCGAAGACGCCGATGTGGTGGCCCTTGCTCTCGTACGCTTCGATCATCGTCGCGGCGGCGGTCACGGTCTGGCCCGCGTAGGCGGGCGCGAGCTGCTGCACCCGGCTGCGCGTGTGCATGGAGCTGGGGAGCGCGAAGTGGTGGCGCAGCAGCTCTTCGACGCGCCCGGTGAGCCATCCGGGGTGCAGGCGCGGACGATCGCCGACGAACCGGGGATCGTTCGGTGCGCTGACTCTCGGCGATGTAGTCGCGCGCGTCCTGCGCCGAGCACGGGAATGCGGCCGGCACCAGGTCCTCGCCGATCGGCGCCGACTCCAGCAGTAGCGCGGGCTTCGGCCTGGGTGCGTGCGAGGCATCGAGCCGCCGCGGCGTGCGCAGCTCGCCGAGCCACGACGCATCACCCAGTCCCACGCCGGCGACGACGCAGTCGACGCCGTCCTGGTTCGTCATCGTGACGCTGAACGCGCCGTCGCCGCGGTCCGCGTCGGGCCGCACGCGGATCAGCAGGCGGTCGCCGGGGTAGACGGGCTGACGGAAGACGAACTCCGACCAGCCGCGATCGAGCCACGCCTCGCCGGCCGCGTCGAGGATCGCGGGCGTCGCCCAGCCCCAGACGGTGACGCCGCCGACGAGAGGGCCGCGGAACCCGTAGCGCCGCGCGAAGCCGGTCGAGTGGATCGGATTGCGGATGTCGTCGCTGTCCTCGTTGTCGAGGAACGCTTCGACGGTGAGTTCGGCGCTGCCTGGTGCGTGCGTCATCCGGTCCTCCCGCACGAAGTGTGCGCGATATCAGACGCGGCGGCTACGGCTACGTCGTGGCTCGCGCGGATCGTGTTATATTCGACGCGCTTCCGCCGGCGCGTCCGGCGGTGCGGGTCGCCCGCGAGCCGGGGTGGCGGAACTGGCATACGCAGCGGACTTAAAATCCGCCGGTCGCAAGACCTTGAGGGTTCGAGCCCCTCCCCCGGCACCACTCAACCAAGTCAGGCCAAGCAGGGTAGGCGCCCGCCAGCGTCTCCCGCGTACCTTGGGTCCATTCAGCGACGCCGTGAACCGGCTCGCTGTGAGGCGACAGTTCACTCAAGGTGGCGTGCGCGAGAAGGTCGGCCCGGTATTCGTCCGCAATCAGATCAGCGTAGTGCCAAGTCATGCCCATGAAGTCGAGTGCCGTGCCGGGAACCGCCTGCAAACCGGCAGCCGCAGATGTTCTACTCAATAGGGGGTGGGCGAACTCATGCGCGATGTTCGCGGTGCGATCCGATCCACGCAGTGCGGCGGCGTCGAATATGAGGCGCTGCATCGACCAGTCGGTGGACATAGCCACGGTGCGCGCGACCGCCATAGCCTTACCACGTTCCATCGTATAAGGTCGCGCTTGGGGAAGGAGCACGCGCACCGCCGAGTCAACAGCGGCAGCGAAATCCTCGGTAACCTCGACCTCTAGCTCGAATGGAGGAATGCCGTGCGTGGCCCGCACATGACGTCACCGTGCGGAGCTACCGCACCGCTAAAGCCAGCGGCGGGCGTACTCGCGCGCCTGCGCGATCACCTGCTCGACGCCTTCCGCTCCGTGCGCGAGGGTGCCGTCGACCACCGTCAGCGTCGGCAGGATGTGCTGCTCGTCGGGCGCGAGCGCGAAGGGGTTATGGCCCAGCTCGTGGACGCCGGTGCTGCCGCGCGACGGGTCGCCCGCCGAAAGGTGCAGCCAGCTGCGATTGTATCGCGCGAAGACGTCCGGCCACGCCGCTGGCAGCCCCGCGTGCGACATCGGCGTGACAGCGCCGAGGGCGTCGTACCAGCCCTCGCCCGTGATCAGCAGGTCCGGGAAGCGCGCCTTCAGCTCGTCGCGCAGCGCGACGAGCCCTGCGTACAGGTCGTAGTTCGGGTCGTTGATCCACACGTGCTGCGTGTCGAAGAACACCGCCGGCAGGTCGTACTTCGAGACCAGCGCGCTCACCTGGTCGACGAGACGCGCCCGCCACGACGGCGCACCGGGGTTGAGCCACGCCTGCCAGCCGGGATCGTGCGCGCGGCTGACGTCCCAGTCGGGACGGTTGCCCTGGAACGCCAGCCCGGACGGCGATCGCATCTCGGCAGGTGCGCCCCATTCGGCGTAGCCGGGCACGCCCGTGTTCACGCAGTTCGCGCCGAACATCGGCATCAGGTGGACGCCGAGGTCGCGCGCCGTCGCGGCGAGCCGCGCGAAGCCCGCCTCGCCGCCGAGCATCGGCTCCGGGCGGTAGTCGCCGTACTGCCAGTAGTAGCGCCCCTCCCATCCCGGCAGGAACGCGAGCACGCGCCGCCCTTCGATGCGGCCGGCGATGAACTCGATCGCGGCGCGCATGTCGTCGTACGTGTTGAAGATGTAGCCGCTCCAGTGCATGCCGTGGAGCGCCACCACCAACGACACATCGCGCGCCCATGCCGGCACGTCGGTGCGGGTCGCCCACGGCTCGATGCCGAACGCGGCGGCCACATGCGCATCGTGGCGACGGACGATCGCTTCCGGATCGCGCGTGCGTCCGATGCGCCACGCCGGCGTCCGCGTCGACGTCGACATCTCCGTCGCGGCGTCTTCGTGGATGAGCTCGACCGTGCACGCGCCGTCGCGTTCCATGACGGCGAAGCGCTTCGCCCGCACGCGGTCGTCGAGCGACTCGAAGTAGAGATGCTCGCCGTCGGGGAGCGCGAGGAAGACGAGCGCGGTGTGCGTGGTGTTCGGGTAGTGCACCGTGGTGCCGCCGCGCGTCACGCGCTGCCGGGACCAGCGGTGGCCGAGGAGTTCGCCGGCCGGCAAGCCGCTCACGATGAGCTTCGTGCAGCGGATCTTCTGTGGCATCGACGCGCTCACGGTTACGGCGATGCCGTCATCGGTGCGTGCGGCGTCGATCGACGCGCTGCCGGGCGCCGTGCGCTGGCCGCCGGCCCACGTCAGGCTGGATGACCGCACGGTTGAACCGCCAGCGCTTCGCTCGACTGTGGCGTCGTGCGGAAGACCGTATGTGTTCTCGAACGAGATGACCTGCGCCGACAGGCGCCAACCGTCGATCTCGAAGACTGGGTCGTGGAAGTCGAAGCTGAACTCCTGCATCGACGGTATTCTACGCGCCGCGAGCGCTTCACAGTGGCGGCGCGTGCGCGTATGATGGCGCCAGCGTCACGCCTCGCAGCGAAAGGATCACTCCGTGTCCGACTACCAGTTCGAGCGCGAGTCACGCACCCCATACTCGGAGGCGTACACGGTCGAAGCGGATGGCGATGTGATCGGCCGCGCCGACATTCACTTCACACCGTCCGGCATCGTCTACGCCACGCATCTGCGTCCCGCAGGACTTTGATGAAGAAGGTATCCAGGACCTGATCGGCGAGATCGACGAGCGCCTCGTGCTGAGCACCGACGCCTATCGCGACGACTTCGTCGTCACGGTGTGGCGCGGCGTGCCGGCCGGCGTCTACTCGGAAGAAGAAGACGATGAAGGCGAGGACGAGGAAGACGAAGCGGAAGCGGGAGGCGGCAACGGCCGGCCGCCGAGCGCATAGCTCGCTCGCCGGAAGGACCCGCCGCGCTGTCGGCTAGACCGGCTGCGCACGCTCCTGCTCGGCGAGGTTCTCGAGCCAGCTCTCGTACTGGGCGAGCTTCTCTTCGAGGTGACCGTTCATCTCCTGGAGAGCCGCGAGCTTCTGCTTGATCACGGCGACCTGCGCCTCGGTGACCTCTTTCGCCTTCAGGAGCTTCGCGCGCCGCTCCGGGATCGCGGCGTCTTTGCGGTAGGTCGCGCGGAGTTGCATCTTCACTTCGTTCGCCTCGACCATCTCCTTGATCTCGGCGAGGGTGAATCCGAGCAACGATTGCAGGCGCTTGATCTGCTCGACGCGGCGCACGTCGTCTTCGGAGTACAGCCGGAAGCCGCCCTCGAGGCGTGATGGCGGTTTGAGCAGGCCGCGCTCTTCGTAGAAGCGCAACGTGCGCTGCGTGACGCCCGTGCGCTCGGCGACCTCGCCGATCTGCAAGTACGCCTGCTCCTGCGATGCCGGTTCGAGTGTGGGTGTGCGCCTGGAAGCCATCGACTGGATCCTATCGGTAAGTTAACGCGTACGTCAAGGTTAAGAAGAGACTCACGCGAATCACCACAGGTCGAGCGGCCCGCGCGCCGGCTTTGGACCGCGTCGAGGACGGTTGGCCGCGAACACGTTCACGAGCACCGCGCCGGCGACAAACCCGCCGATGTGCGCGAAGTACGCCACGCCGCCCTCGGCGCCGACCGTGCTGACGCCGAGCGACGAGAAGCCGCTCATCACCTGTGCGAGGAACCAGAACCCGATAAGGACGAACGCGGGCAGCGGAAACGGGATGAAGAAGAAGATCGGGATGATCACCGCAACCGTTGCGCGCGGGAAGAGGACGATGTACGCGCCCATCACGCCAGCGATCGCGCCGCTGGCGCCGAGCGCCGGCGTCAGCGCGTTGGGATCGACGACCCCGTGCGTAACCGCGCCCGCCGCCCCAACGATCAGGTAGAACGCCGCGTACAGCACGTGCCCCATCGCGTCTTCGACGTTGTCGCCGAAGATCCAGAGGAACAGCATGTTGCCGAAGATGTGGATCCAGCTGCCGTGCATGAACATCGCGCTGAAGATCGTCCACTCCGGATGCGGCTGCGCGCGACATACGCTCACGCCCACGCCGTGCAGGTTGCGATCCCAGCCGAGCGCATCAAACGTGCAAGCGGGGATGTTGCCCCAGTGCAAGATGAGCCGGTCGAGCTCCGACGTAATGCGCGTATTGCCGATGACGCCGAACGCGGCATGGTTGCTCAGCGAGACCTCGTAGAAGAACACCGCGAAGTTGATCGCGATGATCGTGATATTCACAAACGGGATCGATCGCGATCGTTCGCTATCTCTGATCGGGAGCATCGTGTGTCTCGCTGAACGTGTTGAGCGTGGCGGCGCCGAGTGCCTTCAACTCGAGCGCCAGCCCGGCGACGAGATAGTAGACGCGATCGGCGCGCTCGGCAACGGTCCGGTTCACGGCACCGAGCGCATCGCGGAACACGCGCCCAACCGGATACGACGGCACGATGCCAGCACCGACTTCGTTCGACACGACCACGACCTGGCCATTGAGCGACATGCACCACTCGACGAGTTCGCGGGCGCGCACGTCAACATCAGTCGATCATCGCTCGCGCGGCTTTGGGTGCGATATCGTCGATGTCCGAGACCTGCGCGAGCAGCAGGTTGCTCACCCAGAGCGTTGCACAGTCGATGATGATGAAGTCGCCCGCTGTCGCGTGCGTGCGTAACGCTGCGAGCACGTCGAGTGGCTCCTCGACGGTGCGCCAGGTCGCGGGCCGTTGCGCGCGATGCGCGGCGATCCGCGCCCGCGTCTCGTCGTCGCCCGGCTCCATCGTCGCTACGAAGAGCACCGGCCGCCCGGACGCCGCGGCGAGCCGCTCGGCCAGGTCGCTCTTGCCGCTGCGCGCGCCGCCGAGGATCAGTGTCAGCATGCGCTCATCCCAGCAGCCACGCGTCGATCCAGCCGCGGTTAGCGAACGCCGCGATGAAGAGCAGCAGCGCAACCTCCGCGATTTCGACCGTCGCGCCGTAGAGGTCGCCCGTCATGCCGCCGACCATCCGCTTCGCAACCAAGCCCACGCCCAGCGCGACGCCGATCGCCAGCGCCAGCGCATACATGCCCCCGGCGCCGAGCAGCAGCACCGCGGCGACAGCCGCCGTCGCGCCACCTACCACGATGGCTGCGACGCCTGTGCGCTCGTGCTGGATCGCGCCCATGCCTTCGACGCGCGCGTACGGGAACGCCACGACCGTGAGCAGCATCGCGAATCGAGCCACGCACGGCGCGACCAGCAGCGTCTCGACGCGGACGCCCGGCGGCAGCGCCGCGAGCCCCGCCCACTTCAGCGCCAGCGCCGCGACGATCGCGACGACCCCGAAGCTGCCGGTGTGTACGTCGCGCATGATCTCCAGCCGCCGCTCGGGCGTGTAGCCGCCGAACAGGCCGTCCGCCGCATCGGCGATGCCGTCGAGGTGCAGGCCGCCCGTGATCAGCGCCAGCGCTACGACGAGCAGCACGTCGACGGACTGCGGCGGCAGCGCCTTCATCGCAAGCCGGTCGAGCCCCACGAGCAGCGCGCCGATGAGCAGGCCGACGGCCGGAAACCACATCTGCGATCGCGCGACCTGCTCCAGATCGCCGCGCGGCGTGCGGCGCACGCGGAGCCGCGTCAGGAACTCGATCGCGACGAGAGGTGAGCTCACGCTTCCGGCCGCGTCTCGCGCTCCGCCCGCGACACGCCGGCGCCGTCGAACGTCGCCATCTCGCGCGGGATGCGAAGCGCGGCGTCGAGCAGCGTCAGTGCGAGCGCGGCGCCTGTGCCTTCGCCCAGCCGCATCTCGAGTTGCAGCAGCGGCCGCAGGCCAAGATGCGCCAGCGCGATGCGATGCCCCGGCTCCGCCGACTCGTGCGACGCGAGCATGTAGTCGACGCACGCCGGCGCCAGCGCGGCGGCGATGAGCGCGGCCGCGGTCGTAGGGTAGCCGTCGACTACGACCGGGCGCCCGCACGCCGCCGCGCCGACAGCGACACCGGCGAGGAACCCGATCTCGAAGCCGCCAATCTTGGATAGCACGTCGATCGCGTCGAGTGGATCGGGCGCGTTGACGGCGATCGCGCGTTCGATCGCGCCGACCTTCGTCTCGAACGCGGCGTCGTCGACGCCCGTGCCGCGCCCGGCCGTCGCGCGCGCCGGTGCGCCGGCGAGCACCGACGTGATCGCCGCCGCCGCTGTCGTGTTGCCGATGCCCATGTCGCCGAGCGCGATGACGTCGGCGCCGCGTTCACACTCGCCGCGCGCGAAGTCGACGCCGCGCGCGACGAGTGTTACTGCGTCGTCGCGGGACATCGCCGGGCCGATCGCCATGTTTGCCGTCCCGGGGCGAGGCTTCGCGACGTGCAGGCGTGGGTGGTTGATGTCCTGTATGACGCCGGCGTCTACGACCCGCACCTCGGCTCCGGCGTGCGAGGCGAGGGCATTGATAGCGGCGCCGCCCGCGAGGAAGTTCTGTACCATCTGCCACGTCACGTCCTGCGGGTACGCGCTGACGCCCTCCGCCGCGATGCCGTGGTCGGCCGCCGCGACGACGATCACCTTGCGCCGCAGCGCCGGCGCCGCATCGCGCAGCACGCCCGCCGCCCACACGTGCAGCTCTTCGAGCCGGCCGAGCGCACCCGCAGGCTTCGTCAGTCGCAGCTGCAGCGCGCGCGCCGCTTCACGCGCCTGCTCGTCGGGCGGGCGGATCGCGGCGATGGCTTCGTCGATCGTACTGTTCGCGTCCATCAGAACTCGATCCCGGGCTGCGCCTTGAGCCCCTGCTGGAACGGGTGCTTGATCTCGCGCATCTCCGTCACCAGGTCGGCGTAGTCGATCAACTCCTGCGGCGCGTCGCGGCCGGTGATGATGACGTGCGTGCGCGCCGGACGCGTCTTCAGGAACTCGACGACCTCGCTCGTCGGTAACCAGCCGTACGCCAGCGGATACGTGAACTCATCGAGCGCGACGACGTCGTACTCGCCCGACGCGATCTTCGCCTTGCACTGCTCCCATAGCTCGCGCGCCAGCGCCTTGTCCTGCTCGATGTCCTTCGACAGCCAGGTGAAGCCGCCGCCCAGCGAGACCATCTCCATGCCGATCTTCTTCGCGGCCTTGTTCTCGCCGTAGTTGGACGTTGTGCTCTTGATGAACTGCAGCATGCAGACGTTGTAGCCGCGGCCCCACGCGCGAAACAGCACCCCAAGAGCCGCCGTCGTCTTGCCCTTGCCGTTGCCCGTGTTGACGACGACGAGCGCTTTCTTCGGGAGCTTGTGCTCGTCGCCCCCCGAGCCCTCGTCGTTCTCGTGTTCGCTCGCTCATCGACTGCTCCTCTCTGCCGATCGACTCGCCCGGACCGAGCGCTCTCCGCACTCTGGAGAGGGTGGCCGACGGCCGGGTGAGGTCCCGCGTCGGGCACGACGATCGGACGCCCGGTCGCCGGATGCTCGAGCACGCGTACCGCCAGACCATACACCCGCTCGATGGTCTCCGGCACGAGCACCTCGCCGGGCGCGCCGCAGGCGACGATGGCGCCGTCCGCCATCAGCGCGACGCGATCGGCGAACATCGCCGCCAGCGTCAGGTCATGCACGACCGCGACCGCGGCCAGCTGGTGTTCGCGACAGAGCTCGAGCGTCAGGCGGAACGTGTCCACCTGGTGCTGGATGTCGAGGTGCGAAGTCGGCTCGTCGAGGAGCAGCAGATCGGGCTCTTGCGCCAAGCGCGCGCGCGATGATGACGCGCTGGCGTTCGCCGCCCGACAGCTCTTCGACGGGTCGCGACCGCAGGTGCCAGCAGTCGGCGCGCTGCATTGCCGCGCGCACGACGTCGATGTCGTGCCTGCCCTCGGACTGCAGCAGTCCCAGGTGCGGCGTGCGCCCCATCAGCGTCACCTCGAACGCGGAGAAGCGCTCGGGCAGCCCGGCGCCCTGAGCGACGACCGCGATGCGCCGCGCCATGGCCGCGGGGCGAATGCCGCGCACGTCGACGCCGTCGATCGCCACGCCGCCGCGCTCGAACGCGAGCACGCCGCTCAGCACACGCAGCAGCGTCGTCTTACCGCAGCCGTTGGGGCCGATGATCGCCAGCAGCTCGCCGCGCGTCGCATCAAGATCGACGCCGCGCAGCACGGGCTGTCCGTCGTAGCCGGCGTAGAGGTCGCGTACCGTCAGCATCAGATCCGCCCCCGCGCGCCGCGGCCCTGGCGCCGCAGCAGAAACAGGAAGAACGGCGCGCCGACGAGCGCCGTAATGACGCCGATCGGCACTTCGAACGTCGGATCGATGGTGCGCGCGATCAGGTCGGCGACGATCAGGAACGAAGCGCCGAAGAAACCCGAGAGCGGCAGCACGCGGCGGTAGTCCGGGCCCCAGATCATGCGCACCGTATGTGGCACGATCAGCCCGACGAAGCCGATCAGCCCGCTCACCGAAACCGCCGCTGCCGTCGCCAGCGACGCGAATCCCAGCACGAGCAGCTTCACGCGCTCGACGTTGACGCCGAGCTGGCGCGCCTGGTCCTCGTCGAGCTGCATCACGTTGAGGATGCGCGCGTACGGCAGCACGACGACTGCGGCCACGATCATGTACGGCAGCGCGATCGCCACCTTCGTCCACGTCGCCGTGTTGAAGCCGCCCAGCAGCCAGTTCAGGATCGCCAGCGTGCGCGTGTTGTACGCGAGCATCAGGTACGTGACGAGCGACGTGCCCACCGACGAGACCGCGACGCCGCTGAGGATCAGCGACGTCGTCGGTACGATGTGCCCCACGCGGGCAAGGCTGTACGCCAGCGCGACCGCGATCAGCGCGCCTGCGAACGCGGCCGGCGGCACCGGGCTCAGGAAGCCCGCCGTCACAAACAGCGGCGACACGATGATCAGCGTCGCGCCCACGCTGGCGCCCGCCGCCACGCCCATGACGTATGGCTCGGCGAGCGGGTTGCGGAAGACGCCCTGGTACGCGGCGCCCGCGAACGCCAGCGTCGCGCCGACGAGCCCCGCCAGCACGACGCGCGGCATGCGCACCTGCCACACGATCGCGTCGTACGTGGCGCTGTGCTCGCCGGTCGACACCCATGGCAGGTGGTTGAGCACGATCGACAGCGTCGTCTGCGGCGGGATGTGGACGGTCCCCCAGCTCACGGCCAGCAGTGCGATCAACAGCGTGGTCGCCGCCGCCACCGCGTACGCCGGCGCGAGCGAGCGCCATGTCACGAGCGCCGGCTCTCGCTCGGCGACGGCGCGCGTGACGGCCGCCCGCGGCGGCGCGAGCTGCATCGCTACTTGAACCTCTCCGGATAGATCGCCTTTGCCAGCGTCTCAAGGGCGTCGACGATGCGCGGCCCCGGCCGGCTGATCACCGACGCATTCAGCGCGACGATCTTGTCGTTCTTCACGGCGTCGATCGCCGACCAACCCGGCCGCGACTTCACCGAATCCACCGTTACGCCGAACTCCTCGTCGGCGAGCACGATGACACTCGGGTTGGCCGCGATGATCGCTTCCTGCGTGAGCTGCGGGTACGCGACGCCGTTGCCGTCGCCGGCGACGTTCCGCAGCTTCAGGAGCCGGTAGAGGTCGCCGACGAACGTGCCGTCCGACGCGCTGTAGAACGTCGAATCGAGCTCGTGGTAGACCTTCATCGAAGATGTCGCTGGCACGTCTGCCACGGCGTCCTTCACCTTCTTCACGCGCGCGTTCAGACTCGCGACGAGCGCCGATGCCTTGTCTGTCGTGCCCGTGATCTTGCCCATCAGCGTGATCTGCGCCATGACGTCGTCGACGGTCTTGACGCTTGTGTCGATGTCGACGAATAGCACCGGGATCTTCAACTCGTCGAGCTTGGCGACGATGCCGCCGGTGTCACTGGCGACGATCACGAGGTCCGGCGCCAGGCCGGTGATCGCCTCGATGTTCGGCTCATAGGCATCGACCTTCGTCGCGAAGTTCGTGGCGTCATCCGGGTAATCGGCGTTCTTGTCGACGGCGACGAGCGATGACTGCGCGCCGAGCGCGTAGATGATCTCCGTCGCCGCCGGTGAGAGCGAGACGATGTGCTTCGGCGCCGCCGCGATCGCGAGCGACTTGCCGTCGCTACGTTGCACCGTCAGCGGGAAGGCGGCCGCCGCCGCGGTGGGCGACGTCGCCGCGCGTGTGGGCGTCGAATTCTTCGTGCTGCTGCCGCCGCACGCTGCCGCCGCGAGCAGCATCGCCGCCAGCAGGGTCAATCCGAGCCGATGTATCCAGGGGTGGTTCACGTCCGCGCCTCCTCGAGCACTGGTGCCGCCCGGCATCGGAGGGTTCTGGCGTGGCTGCTGCGACAAACGAAAGACCCCTGCCTGAAGACAGGGGCCGAGCGATCGCTTGCGCGGTGCCCGCGCCTTTTCCTCGAAGGCCTGCGACATCGTGAGCACCGGTCGACCTGGCTCGCCCGCCGAGGGCGGACATACAGTTGCGGGACAGCGCCGGCATCTCACCGGCTTCGCCGCGTGCTCACCATTATTCTGTTGTGGCCGGAGGATAGCGCGGTGCCGGTGCGCCGTCAATGTGCACAGCCGTAGCTGAGCAAGCGAGAGGCGCCGCTGGATTGCCAGCGGCGCCTCACAGATTGATCCCGGTTTGACTGACTTCGCCGCTAGGCGCGACGTCGCGTGCGCGATCGGATGCCCTGCCCTGCGGCCACTCCACCGATGGCCATCAACGCGACGGCCAGCATCGCAAGTTCGCGGGTCGATGTGGCGCTTGAGCTCGATCCGCCCGTTCCGGTATCGGGCGGGCGTACGGCACCGGCCGCGCCGCCTGCCGGCTTCGTCGGGGACGCTGGCACCGGTGTCGAGGTCGCGGGGCGCGGCGTCGGCGTCACGGTGCTGGTCGGCGTTGCCGTCGGCGTGTGGGTCTTCAGCCGCAGCTGGGTGGCGGCTCGGCGTGCGTCGTAGCTGGCGGCAGCTCGCCGAAGTTGTAGGCCGATGACCGTGTCACCCTCGATGCAGATGTCTGAGAACGACGTCGTTGCCAACGGTGCCAGGCCGCATCCTGTGAGCCCGACGCGTGTCGATGCCGTCCGCGAACCCCGCCGGCTGCGTTTCGGTGACGGTGTAGTCGACAGCACGCTGATCCGGGCGGAACAGATATGCACCGTTCGCATCCGTCGTGGTTGTTTGCGTACTCCGGCGGTGTCGCTCGGTCCCGCTGAGCGTGATGGTGACGCCGGCGATGCCCGGCTCGCCCGGCGTCTTTGACGCCGTTGTTGTTCAGGTCTTCGTAGACGAACCCGGAGATGGAATGCGTGTTGCCTGCCGAAGCGGGCTCGTGCGGCGACAGGGCGAACGCGCCGAACAGGGTCAGCGGCGAGTATCGCCGCCAGCGAGATGTATCGTTTCACGGAGAACTCCCTTTCGTCTCTGGCGGCACGCCATCCGGGCGGCAACCTCCGCAGTATACAGACCGGATCGGCGTTACTCCCGTCCTCATCCGCGAGTGCTTTGTGAATTGACTTACAAGTGACTCGTTGATACGATCTGCCCGAACCTGGGCAGGGGTGATCGCGCGCGGATCCGCGCGACGCGTACTGAAGTTGCCGTCCGGGCCGGAGGGGATCGCTTGCCGTTCCAGGCTCTGCTCGACAGTTACCTCGCCGTATTCATCGCGGCGATCATCGGGTTCCTCCTCGTTGCGACCGCGCTGATCGCCGCGCGCGTGCTCGCTCCCTTCTCGAAGGAGAAGGGTAAGTCGGTTTCGTACGAGTGCGGCATGATGCCCATCGGCAGTACGCGCGCGTCGATCCCTATCCGCTACTACCTGTTCGCCATCCTCTTCCTCATCTTCGATGTCGAAGCCGTGTTCCTCTTCCCCTGGGCGATCAGCTTCGCCCATGCCGGCAAGGCCGCGTTCTGGGAGATGGTGCTGTTCATCGGCATCCTCGGCGCGGGCCTCGGCTACGCCTGGAAGAAGGGGGTTCTGCAGTGGAACAAGTGACCGCGCAGAAGGCCGCCCCGCCGGCACTCCCGGAGAAGCAGGTCGAAGGCGCGCCCGTCGTCGCGCCGCAGCGCGAGCAGACGAGCGTCGAGCGCGAAGCCGAGCGCCTGACGCCGGCGCCATACGAGCCTGGCACCGCGCTCTACCGGCAGATCCTCCCCGGCATCATCCAGGTTCCCGCCGACGCTCTGCTCGCGCTGTCGCGCAAGTCTTCGCTGTGGCCGATGACATTCGGCCTCGCCTGTTGCGCCATCGAGATGATCGCGACGTTCATGTCGCGCCACGACCTCGACCGCTTTGGCATCGTGCCGTGGCCGTCGCCCAGACAGTCGGACGTGATGATCGTCTCTGGCACCGTGACGAAGAAGATGGCGCCGGCCGTGAAGCTGCTCTACGAACAGATGCCGAACCCCAAGTGGGTGATCGCCATGGGCGCCTGCGCCACGAACGGCGGCCCGTACACGCGCTATGACCGCGTGATGCAGGGTGTCGACAAGATCATCCCCGTCGACGTCTACGTGCCGGGGTGCCCGCCGCGGCCGGAAGCGTTGATCGACGGCATGCTCGCCCTGCAGCACAAGATCATGGAAGAGCGCAGCAAGTAATGACGCCACCGGAAGGGCAAGAGCCGGAAGCGACGAGCGGCGCGACGCCGGAAGGCGCCGCCGCCGAGAAGCCGCGCGAAGCCAGCGGCGCGCCCCGCGAAGGAAGCCGAGCCCAAGGAAGCGCCTCGAGTGGCGCCGCCGCCCGGCAGCATCAACGAGACGCTCGCGGCCGCGCTGCCCGGCGTCACCCTCAACGCCTACATGGTGCCCGAAATGAAGGGTCAGTGTGTGACCGTCGAGGTCTCGCGCGACGACGTCCCGGCCGTGATGACCGCCGCGCGCGACGACGAGCGCCTCGACCTCAAGTATCTGCGCTGCCTGTCCGGCGTGGACTGGCAGGAGGAAGGGCTCGAAGTCGTCTACCACCTCTGGTCGTTCACGAAGAAACACAGCCTCCAGGTGAAGACGCGCGTTACCTACGCCGATCCGAACGTGCCCAGCATCGCGACGATCTTCCCGGCGGCGGACTGGCACGAGCGCGAGGCGCGCGACATGTTCGGCATCAACTTCGAGGGGCACTGGAACCTGCTGCCGCTGCTGCTGCCGGAGGACATGACCGACCACTTCCCGCTCCGAAAGGACAACCCGCTGCAGGAGATCGAGGAGTGGCAGGGCGAGAACCTCCGCGGCGGCGCGGCCGAGGGAGAGGAATAGCGATGGTGATCGAGCGAGACCCGGCGCTCGAAGTCGTCGACATGCCCATCAACATGGGCCCGCAGCACCCGAGCACGCACGGCGTGTTCCGCATGGTGCTGGTCATCAACGGCGAGAAGATCGTCGACGTCGTGCCGCACATCGGCTACATGCACCGCGGCGGTGAGAAGCTGATGGAGGCCATGGACTTCCGCCAGGGCATCGGCTATTGCGACCGGACCGAGTACCTGGCGCAGTTCAGCGCCGAGCTGGCGTACTGCCTCGCCGTCGAGCGCCTGATGGACATCGAGGTGCCGGAGCGCGCGGAGTATATCCGCGTCATTCTCACCGAGATGAACCGCCTCAGCAGCCATTTCATGTTCGCGGGCGCGTTCGGCATCGATGCGGGCGTGTTCGGCACGAGCTTCACGTACGCGTTCCCGCAGCGCGAGTTCCTGCAGGAGGTGTTCGAGGAGGTCTCAGGCGATCGACTGATGTACGCCTACTTCCGCGTCGGCGGTCTCGCATGGGAGGTGCCCGATAACTTCACGCAGCGGGTACACGAAGTGCTCGTGCACACGCAGCAGGGGTTGAAAGACATCGACGACCTGCTGACGAAGAACGAGATCTTCATGGCGCGCTGCCAGAACATCGGTAACTTCAGCGCCCAGCAGGCAATCGCATACGGCCTCAGCGGCCCGATGCTGCGCGCGTCCGGCGTGCCGTGGGACCTCCGCAAGGACGAGCCGTACTCCGTCTACGATCGCTTCAACTTCGAGATCCCCGTCGGCAACTACGGCGACGTCTACGACCGCTATCTCGTCCGCATGGAAGAGATGCGGCAGTCGATCAGCATCATCGAGCAGGCGCTCGAGCAGCTCCCGCCCGATGGGCCGATCGTGCCCGAAAAGATGCCGCGCCGCCTGCGTACGCCCCCTGGCGAGGTCTACGCGAAGGTCGAATCGCCGCGCGGCGAATGGGGCGTGTACCTTGTGTCGAAGGGTGGCGACAAGCCGTACCGGCTGAAGATGCGGTCGCCGTCGTTCTGCAACCTCTCGGCGCTGCGCGACATGACGATCGGGCAGTACCTGGCGGATGCGGTGATGATCCTGGGTTCGATGGATATCGTGCTCTGTTGTGTGGACAGGTAACTCGATGCTGCTTTCCGCTCCGATGATCGATATGCCCGGATGGCTCGCGTCGGTCGTCGGCCTCGTCGCCATCACGTTGCTCATGACGGTCGGCGTCGCGTACGCCACGTGGTACGAGCGCAAGATCGTCGCGCGCATGCAGCTGCGCCTCGGCCCGACGCGCACCGGCCCGTTCGGCCTGTTGCAGCCCATCGCCGACATGGTCAAGCTCCTCGTCAAGGAGGACCTCCGCCCCGCAACGGCCGATCGGGTCGCGTTTGAGCTGGCGGTGTTCGCGATCTTCATCCCGGCCTTCCTCGCCTTCGTCGCCGTGCCGTTCACGTCCGACTGGCTGATCAGCCCGCTGCCGCTCAGCCTCCTCTACCTGCTTGCCATCTCCGGCCTGTCGTTCATCGGCTTCTTGATGGCCGGCTGGGGCTCCGACAGCAAGTACGCGCTGCTCGGCGGCATGCGCGCGGCCGCGCAACTCATCTCGTACGAGATCCCGCTGATCCTCGCGATGGTCGGCGTTGTGATGGTGGTGGCCAGCGCCGACGTGTATCAGATCATCCTGTTCCAGGACAAAGTGCCGCTGATCGTCTGGCAGCCGCTCGGCTTTCTGATCTTCCTCACCGCGTCGGTCGCGGAGGTGGAACGACCGCCGTTCGACATCCCGACGGGTGAATCCGAGGTGGCGGGCGGCGTGTTCATCGAGTTCAGCGGCATCCGCTGGTCGATGTTCCAGCTCACGGGTTACGTGAACATGTACGTCTTCGCGCTGCTCGGCGCGTTCGTCTTCCTGGGCGGCTGGGAGTGGCCGTTCGGTCGCGATGTCGGCTGGGGCTACCAGTTGCTTCTGACCGTGGCGAAGATGAGCATCTTCATCTTCTTCTACCTGTGGGTTCGCGCTTCGTTGCCCCGCATGCGTATCGACCAGCTGATGTCGTACGCGTGGAAAGTGCTCATCCCGTTCGCGCTGTTGCAGATCTTCCTCAACGGCCTGGTGATTGTCTATGATCTGCCGGATGTGGCGCTGCTGGTCACGTCCGGGCTCGGCGCAGCGGGCCTGATGTACCTGGCGTTTCGCGTGGTGCGCCGGGGCGTGCCGCGAAAGCCGTTGCAGATGGTGCCCGTACGCGCGACCGCCATGCCCTCGAGGAGTGCGACGTAATGCTGGGTATCCTGCGAAGTCTGAGTGTGACGGCGAAGGTGGCGTTCACCCGCAAGCCTGTCACCATCCAGTACCCGGAAGTGCACCGCGAGATCCCCAACCGCGACCGTGCGTTCCCCATCCTGATCTGGGACGAGGAGCACGACGAGCCGTTCTGCACCGGCTGTCACGCCTGCGAGCGCGCCTGCCCCGTCGAGTGCATGACGGTGGTGATGAAGGACAACCCGAAGCACGCCAGCGGCGAGAGCAAGCGCCGCAAGATCATCGACGAGTTCTGGATCGATTACGGGCGCTGCATGCGCTGTAACATCTGCGTCGAAGTGTGCAACTTCGAGGCGATCGGCATGAACAATACCTGGGCCGGGCACGAGCTGTCGCGGTACGACCGTTCGCACCTCGTGATGGACGTCGATCAACTGCTATCGCAGTCGAAGGCGAAGAAAGTCGAGCCCGGGCTCAGGGCATGACACAAGTATTCTTCTACATCATGGCTGCGATCGTCGTCATGGGCGCCCTGGGGGTGGTCCTTGTCAGGCACGTCGTCCATGCCGCCCTCCTGCTGATCATGTCGCTGCTCGGCGTTGCGGGCATCTACATCCTGCTCTCGGTCGAATTTCTGGCGCTGGTGCAGATTCTCATCTACGGCGGCGCCGTGACGGTGCTCGTGCTGTTCGCGTTGATGCTCACCCGAACGGAGGATCTCAAAGCGAAGCTCGACGGCGACCAGAAGCCCCTGGCCGCCGTCGCCGCGGTCACGCTGCTCGGTGCCTTCCTGGCGATGATCAGCCAGACGGCGTGGCCTCGCGACATCAACGAGATAACGGTTGTGCCGTTCGGCACCATAGGTGACGCGCTGTTCAACCGGTGGGCGGTGCCGTTCGAAGTCGCGTCCGGTGTGCTCCTGGTCGCGCTCGTTGGCGCCGTCGTCATCGCGATGCAGGAAGAGGGGGAGCGCTAGTTGGAGACGGTAAGCCAGAGCATCCCGCTGGAGCACTTCATCGTGCTCAGCTCGATTCTCTTCTCGATCGGCGTGTACGGAGTGCTGGCGCGGCGGAACGCTGTGCTGATCCTCATGTCCGTCGAGCTGATGCTGAACGCCGTCAGCATCAACATGGTCGCGTTCGCCGTATACACTGCGCCGACATTCTTCGCCGGCATCATCTTTGCGATCTTCGTCATCACCGTCGCCGCGGCCGAGGTGGGCCTCGCGCTGGCGATCGTGCTGCGAGTGTTCAGAAACCGCGGGACCGCGAACGTCGACGAGTTAGACACGCTCAAGTGGTGAGCGCAGGCGCCGCGGCGCCGCGCGCCACGCGCGATATCGAGGGGGAGTAGCCATCAGCGGATTCGGTATGGGCGACGCGTGGGTGCTGCCGGCATTGCCGGCAGCCGGCTTCGTCTTCCTGCTGCTGTTCAGCCCGTGGCTCCCTCGCAAGGGCGACTGGCTCGCCATCGCGCTGATGTCCGTCGCGTTCGTGCTGACGCTCATCATCGGCCGCGACGTGCAGAACGCCATCGGCGACGGCGGCTTCCACGGCGTTGCGCGCAGCTGGCAGTGGTCGAACATCCCCGGCTTCATCGAGATCCGCATGGGCACGTTCGTCGATCAGATCACCCTCGTCATGCTCTTCTGCGTGACGCTCGTCACGACGCTGGTGATGGTGTACTCGACGAGCTACATGCACGGCGACCGCCGCTACGGCTGGTTCTACGCGATCATCTCGCTCTTCGTCGCGTCGATGCTGACGCTGGTGCTCGCCGACAACCTGCTGCTGCTCTACTTCGCCTGGGAGCTCGTCGGCCTCTGCTCGATGCTGCTGATCGGCTACTACAACGACAAGCAGTCGGCCGCGGAGGCCGCGAAGAAGGCGTTCATCACGACGCGCATCGGCGACGTCGGGCTGCTGATCGGCATCATCATCCTGTTCACGCAGACACACACCTTCAACATCCAGCAGATCCTGCACATGGCCGAAGCCGGCGATATCAACAGCAAGTGGCTCACCGGCGCCGCGATCTGCATGTTCGCCGGCGCCTGCGGCAAGTCCGCGCAGTTCCCGCTGCACGTCTGGCTGCCCGACGCCATGGAGGGCCCGACGCCCGTGTCCGCGCTCATCCACGCCGCGACGATGGTCGTCGCCGGCATCTACCTGGTCGCCCGCATGCTGCCGTTGTTCGAGTCCGTCGACGGCATGCCGGAGCTGATCACCGTCATCGGCCTGATCACGACGCTCCTCGCCGCGTTCATCGGCCTCGCGCAGCGCGACATCAAGCGCGTCGTCGCCTACTCCACGCTCAACAGCCTGGGCCTGATGATGGTCGCGCTCGGCTCGGGCGCCGTCGGCGCGGCGATGCTGTACCTGTTCGTCCACTCGTTCTTCAAGGCGTTGCTCTTCCTCGCGAGCGGCTCCGTCATCCACGCGACGGAGCAGCAGGAGGTCGACAAGCTGGGCGGCCTCTGGAGCAAGATGCGCGTCACGGCGCCGGTGTTCGTCATCGGTGCGGCGGCGATGGCCGGCCTCATCCCGCTGTCAGGCTTCTGGGCGAAGGACGAGATCCTCGCCGGCGTCTACCACGGCCCGCTCACGTCCGGCGTGCTCGTGCTCTGCTCGATCTCGCTGCCGATCACTGCGCTCTACATGACGCGCGTCGTGATGCTCACGTTCTTCGGCGAACCGAAGGACCACCATGTGTTCGAGCACGCGCATGAGTCGCCGCCTGCGATGACGGCGCCGATCGCGCTCCTCGCGGCGCTCACACTCGTCGGCGGCTTCGTCGTGTTCGAGGGCGTCGGCAAGGCGCTCGGATTCCACAGCGGTTGGCTTGGCTTCGTCTACAACCTGGGCGAGGGGCCGGAAGAGTTCAAGGTCGTCTGGTGGATCTCCATCGCGTCGGTCCTCAGCGTCGGCACGAGCATCCTCGCGGGCGTCTGGATCTGGGGCGGCGAAGCGGTGCCGTCGAAGCGCGCCGCGGCGTTCTCTCCGTTCATCTACAACCTGCTGCTCAACCGCTTCTACATCGATGAGGTGTACCAGCTTGCCATCGACCGCGTCGTACTCGCCTCGGGTCAGGCGGTCGCCTGGTTCGACCGGACCGTCGTCAACGACGCCGGCGTGCAGGGCACCGGTGAGGCCACCGATTACCTCGGCTGGCTCGGGAAGTTCCAGCAGACCGGCAAGCTCCCGAACTACGCGCTCGGCATCGTGGTGGGCGTCGTCGTGATCGTCATCGTAGCGTTTGGATACAGGACCTAGGATGCACTCTGGCTACTGGCTGCTCGCGATGCTCTTCCTGCCGCTGATTGTGGCGGCGGTGCTGGTCGCCGTGCCCGACGACCGCAAGGACGTCGTGCGCTGGATTAGCGCGACTACGGGCGGCGCGCTGTTCCTGATGTCGTTCTACGTCTTCTTCGCGTACGAGGTCGACCACGGCGGCGGCTACCAGTTCTTCATCCGCTACGACTGGCTCGAGAACGTCGCGTTCCTCGGCCCGCACGGCATCTCGCTTGCGCTCGGGCTCGACGGCATCGCCGCGCCGATGGTACTGCTGACCGGCATCGTGGCGTTCGGCGGCGCGCTGATCTCCTGGAAGATCGAGGAGCACAACAAGGACTTCTTCATCCTGTTCTGGGTGCTGGTCTCGGGCGTCTACGGCACGTTCGAGTCGCTCGACCTGTTCTTCTTCTTCTTCTGGTACGAGGTGGCCGTGCTGCCGATGTACCTGCTCATCGCGGTCTGGGGCTCCAGCAGCGTGTTCGAGACGTTCGCGCGCACCAAGGAGTACAGCGCGATGAAGCTGACGATCATGCTGGTCTCAGCATCGATCCTGATCTTCCTCGGCATCTTCGCCGTCTTCAAGGAAGCGGGCCTCGGCACGTTCGACCTGCAGCAGCTCTACGCCTACCAGTTCGACGATAACTTCCAGAAGCTCGTGTTCCCGCTGTTCGTCATCGGCTGCGGCGTGCTGGCCGGTCTCTGGCCGTTCCACACGTGGTCGCCCGACGGCCACGTCTCGGCGCCCACCGCGGTCTCGATGCTGCACGCCGGCGTGCTGATGAAGCTCGGGGCGTTCGGCATCATTCGCCTCGGCATCCAGCTCCTGCCGGCGGGCGCGACGTTCTGGATGCCCGGCCTGATGATCCTCGCGACGTGCAACGTCGTCTACGGCGCCTTCGCGGCGACGGCGCAGCGCGACTTCAAGTACATGATCGGCTACTCGTCCGTCAGTCACATGGGCCTCGTGCTGATGGGCCTCGCGACGATGAACACGATCGGGATCAACGGCGCGGTGCTGCAGATGTTCGCGCACGGCGTGATGACGGCCACCTTCTTCGCCATGGTCGGCTCGATCTACGACCAGACGCACACGCGCGACATGCGGCTGTACAGCGGCCTGGTGCACCGGATGCCGCTCTTCGTCTTCTTCTTCGGTCTCGCCGGGCTGGCGTCGCTCGGACTGCCAGGGCTCGCGGGCTTCGTCGCCGAGTTCCACATCTTCGTCGGCGCCTTCCGCACGTACCCGTGGGCAGCCGCGCTCGGCATCTTCGCCGCCGCCATGACCGCGGTCTACATCCTGCGCATGATGGGCATGTCGATGTTCGGCCCGGTCGATGACAAGTGGCAGGAGCTGAAGGAGATGACGTACCTGGAGCGCGGCACCGCGGTGCTGCTGCTCTCGTTCATGCTCTTCATGGGGCTCTGGCCCGCGCCGTTCATCGACCGCATCCAGGAGACGGTGCGCGTGCTGCCGGGAGTCTCATGAACCAGCTGAACCTCGATTACACGCTGTTCATCCCGGAGTTCCTGCTCGCGGGCCTCGTCGTGCTGCTCGTCGCGCTCGACCTCTACGTGCCGCAGGTGCGCAAGTCGTGGCTCTCGTACATCGCCGCCGCCGGCCTCGCCGCGACCGCGGGCGTGTCGCTCGCCTGGATCGACAAGGAGAGCAACTTCGCGCGCATCGTCGCCATCGACAACTACACGACGTACTTCCGCGTCTTCTTCATGGCGACGGGCGCCGTCGTCTGCCTCGCTTCGGGCAAACTCGTCGAAGACAAGCTGCGGCACCCGGGCGAGTTCTTCGCGCTGATCATCCTCTCGACGATCGGCGCCATCGGCATGGCGGCGTCGCGCGAGCTGATGACGGCGTACCTCTCGCTGGAGCTGCTGAGCTTCAGCCTCTACATTCTCGTCTCGTTCGAGAAGTTCGACCTGCGCTCGAACGAAGCCGGGCTCAAGTACCTGCTGCTCGGCGCGTTCGCCTCGGCGTTCTTCCTCTACGGCATGAGCCTGATCTACGGCGTCACCGGCACCACGTATTACAGCGACATCTCGGCGAACCTGGGCCAGGGCACCGACAAGTTCGAGTGGGCGCTGCTGATGGGCCTCGTGCTGATGATCACCGGCCTCGGCTTCAAGGTCGCCGCCGTGCCGTTCCACATGTGGACGCCCGATGCCTACGAGGGCGCGCCCGTCGCGATCACCGCCTACCTCTCGACGACGTCGAAGGCGGCCGGCTTCGCGCTGCTGCTGCGCCTGTTCGGCGGCGCCTTCCAGATCGTCCACGACGACTGGAGCTGGATGATCGCCGGTATCGCCGCCGCGACGATGATCCTCGGCAACCTGGTCGCGCTGCAGCAGCACAACATCAAGCGGCTGATGGCGTACTCGTCGATCGGCCAGGTCGGCTACATGCTGATGGGCATCGCCGGACTGTCGCACAACACGGCGTCGGCGCTCGTGCTGCACATGACCGGCTACATGGTCTCGAACATGGCGATCTTCGTCGTCATCATCGCCTGGTACAACATGACCGGGAAGGAAGAGATCGCCGACTTCCGCGGCATGCGCGAGCGCGCGCCGCTGCTCGCCGGCGTGCTCGCGGGCGCGCTGTTCTCGCTCGCCGGCCTGCCGCTGTTCGCCGGCTTCGTGACGAAGTTCATCCTCTTCCAGGCCGTGACCGACCAGGGCTACTACTGGCTCGCGGCCATCGCCGTGGTGACCAGCGTCATCTCGCTCTACTACTACCTGCAGGTGATGAAGCAGGCCTTCGTCATCAAGCCGGCCGAGGGCGAGGAAGCCCCGCTCTCCGTCCCGCTGCTGATGAACGGCCTCGCCGCCGCCCTCATGCTCGGCGTCTTCTACGTCGGCGTCTACCCCCAGCAGCTCTTCGACGCCATCGACAACGCCACGTCGTTCCTCTTCGTGTAGCAGCAGCGCGCTGTAGGGGCACGCGGTGGCGTGCCCTTGCGTGCGGAACCGGCTCGCCTCTCGCGTCCCGCATTCGCCCCCGCTACGATCACGCCATGATCCGCGCCGCCACCCCCGACGACACGCCCGCGATCGCGGAGCTGATCCGCGGGCTCGCCGAGTACGAGCACCTCGCGCATGAAGTGACGCTCGACGAGGCGGAGCTGCGCGCGCACCTGTTCGGCGAGCGCCGCTACGCGGAAGTGATCCTCGCCGAGGACGCGGGCGAGGCGATCGGCTTCGCGCTCTTCTTCCACAACTTCTCGACGTTCCTGGGCAAGCCGGGCATCTACCTCGAAGACCTGTTCGTGCGGCCGGAGCATCGCGGACGTCGGCCACGGCAAAGCGCTGTTCGCGCACCTCGCGCGGCTCGCCGTCGAGCGCGGCTGCGGGCGGCTGGAGTGGAGCGTCCTCGACTGGAACGAGCCCTCGATCCAGTTCTACCGCTCGCTCGGCGCGCAGCCGATGGAGGAGTGGACGACGTACCGGCTTACAGGCGAGGCGCTGCGCGCGCTCGGGGCTGCGGAATAGACACCGGGAAGCTGCGGTATCGGGACCGCGCTGAGCTCCGGTCCGTCGTCAGTGACACACGCCGCTAGGCGTTCGCCCCGCCGCTGTCGCAGAATACGCCAGTGCCCTCCTGTCCCCTGTGGTCCCTCGAGTGGGAAGAGGCCAGTCACTCAGAAAATGCGAAAACTGCGCGTTTAATGTCATGTATCACCACTGTCGCCAACCATAGACGCCGCCACTAACGAAGCCGCCGCGAATGCGTGTGCTCGCTGGCGTTGCGCGGGAGTTGTTTGGTCCAGCCATGGTCGTCGCCGGCCACGTCGGAGCCACGCTGCGCCTACAGCACCGCCAGGTACCGCTCGAGTTCGAAGTCCGTGACGTGGCGGCGGTAGGCGTCGTACTCGATCGTCTTGTTCTCCAGCAGGCTCTCGAAGACGTGGTCGCCGAGCGCGCGGCGTGCGAACTCGCTGCCCTCGAACACCTGGATCGCCTCCTTGAGGCTGCCCGGCAGCATCTCGATGCCGCGGCGCTTGCGCTCGTCCGCGCCCAGCTCGAACGCGTTCTCCTCCGTCGGCGGCGCCAGCGGGTACTCGCGCTCGATGCCCTCGAGGCCCGCGGCCAGCATCACCGCGAACGCCAGGTACGGGTTGCAGGCGGCGTCCGGCGCGCGATACTCGATGCGCGTCGACGCTTCCTTGCCGGCACGGTAGTGCGGCACGCGGATCAGGTCGCTGCGGTTGCGGCGCGCCCACGTCAGGTAGACGGGCGCCTCGTACCCCGGCACGAGTCGCTTGTAGCTGTTGATCCACTGGTTCGTCACCAGCGTCAGCTCCGGCGCGTGCCGCAGCAGCCCCGCCATGTACGACTTGGCGATCGGCGAGAGGTTGTACTCGTCGTCCGCGTCGAAGAAGACGTTTCGGTCGCCCTTGAACAGCGACTGGTAGGTGTGCATGCCCGAGCCGTTCTCGCCGGCCAGCGGCTTCGGCATGAACGTTGCGTACACGCCGTTCGCGAGCGCCACTTCCTTCACGACGAGGCGGTACGTCATCGCGTTATCGGCCATCGTCAGCGCGTCGGTGTAGCGCAGGTCGATCTCGTGCTGGCTCGGCGCGACCTCGTGGTGGCTGAACTCGACGCCGATGCCCATCTCCTCGAGCGTCATGATCGTCTGACGTCGCAGGTCGCTTGCGACGTCCAGCGGCGTCAGGTCGAAGTAGCCGCCCTTGTCCAGCCCCTCCGGCGCGTCCGACGACTTGAAGTAGAAGAACTCCAACTCGGGGCCGACATAGAACGTGTAGCCGAGGTCCGCCGCGCGCTTCAGCTGCCGCTTCAGCACGAAGCGCGGGTCGCCCTCGAACGCCGTGCCGTCCGGGTGCTGGATGTCGCAGAACATGCGGGCGACGCCGCGCTCTCGCGGCCGCCACGGCAGGATCGCGAACGTTGCCGGATCCGGCATCGCGATCATGTCGGCTTCGTCGACGCGCGCGAACCCCTCGATGCTGCTGCCGTCGAAGCCCTGTCCCTCTTCGAGCGCCTCCTCCAGTTCCTCGACAGTGATGGCGAAGCTCTTGAGCGAGCCGAGGATGTCCGTGAACCACAGCCGGATGAACTTCACGTCGTGGTCGCGGCACGTCTGCAGCACGTAGTCTTTCTGGTCGTCGAGCATGCTCATCCTTCTCCCCTGGGCGATATCGCTGTCATTGTATCGGCGCCTCGCCTTCGCGGCGCGTGGTGGCGCGGTCACGGCGGTGGTGCGTAACACAGTCTTAACCGCGGCGGGTTGCAGGCGCCGAGGCCGACAAGGTCACTTGCGGAACTGTAGCGACCATCGTAGACTGGCGGGAGGAGGTGGAATGCCCAAGCAATACGACCTGCCCTGTCCGGTAGCGAAGACGCTCGACATCGTGGGCGACCGCTGGACGTTGCTCATCATCCGCGATCTGCTCATGCAGGGACCGCGCAGATACGTAGAGCTGGCGGAATCGCTGAAAGGCATCGCGCCAAACATCCTGTCCGACCGGCTCAAGCTCCTGGAAGCGAACGGCGTCGTAGACCGCGAGTTCTACGAGGAGCATCCGCCCCGCGCGCGGTATCGCCTCACGCCGAAGGGCGAGGAGTTGCGGACCGTCATGCAGGCGCTCCTGCAGTGGGGCGGCAAACACCTCTATGACGGCGTCAGCGTCGTACACGACGCCTGCGGACACGACGTGACGCTCGTGACGTGTGCGAGCATTGCGGCGAGCGTGTCCGGGCGCGCGACCGCCGGATGAAGTACCGCCGGCGAGAAGCCGCCGCCGCGGTCGGCCGGACGACCGGGTGAGCACCGCCTCCCTGTCCGCCGCTGTCCCGTGTGGTCGGCGCGAGATCGCACCGGCCCAGCCTCTTGTGTAACTTCTCGGAGTGTAGTAACTTGCTACAAACAAGTGACTACCGAGAGGGTGCCAGGGAGGCGAGCATGGACATGGAACTGCGGCTCTGGTCGATCGCGAGGGACCGGGCAATCGAAGCAGACCACATGCAGCGGATTGCGCAGGCACGAGCGGCGTCGCGATCGGACCGATCGACGAGCGGAGCGGCGCGCAGTCGTGGGTGGCCGGCGCGCGGGATCGCCCGATTGATGTTCCGGCGGCCAGCCGCGCGTGCCGAGGCGACCGCGACCCCCGTCGAGAGGAGGCTCCAATGTCCGGCGATGGTACTGACACAGTCCCCAGCGGGAGCGCGAGACAACGTGGCGCGATCCCGGGGGAACTCTCGGCCGACGAGCTAAACGCGCGCTCGCTCACGAGGTTGCCCGGGCTGCTCGGCATTCATATCGTCGATGTTCGTCCCGGCGTCGTGGAGAGCCGCCTCGACGTGCGGGCGGATCTGCTCGCACCGAACGGCTTCCTGCACGCCGCGACCGTCATCGCCCTGGCCGACACATCGTGCGGCTACGGCGCTGCCGCCAACCTTCCGGAAGGAGGCGTCGGCTTCACGACGATCGAGCTGAAGAGCAACTTTCTCGGCACCGTCACCGAAGGTGGCATCGCATGCCGCGCGACGCTCGTCCACGGCGGCCGTACGACGCAGGTCTGGGACGCCGAAGTCTCGGCCGAGGCGACCGGCGCTGTCATCGCGCTCTTCCGTTGCACGCAGATGGTGCTGTACCCGCGCCCGTAGCCATCGCGCTCCCGCGGGATCTGGAGCTTCGAGCCGAAGCCGCGTATCATCCGGTTCTAGGTTCTGCGTTTCAGGTTCTGCGAAGGAGGCACGGCATGGCGGGAAAGATGGTGTCATTTCCCAGTAATGGCGGCACGGCCGAGGGCTATCTCGCCACGCCGGCATCCGGCAAAGGCCCGGGCGTCATCGTCATCCAGGAGTGGTGGGGCCTCAACGACAACATCAAGGGCATTGCGGACAGGTTCGCCGCGGAGGGCTTCCTGGCGCTTGCGCCCTGACCTGTATCACGGCAAGGTGACCGCCGAGCCCGACGAGGCCGGCAAGATGATGATGGCGCTGAAGATGGACGAGGCCGCCAAGGACATGGCTGGCGCCTACGACTACGTGAAGAAGCAGCCTGCATGCACGGGCAAGGTCGGAAGCATCGGCTTCTGTCTCGGCGGCGGGCTCTCGCTCTATGTCTCAACGCTGCGGCCGATCGACGCGACGGTGATCTACTACGGAGCGCTTCCCGGCGTGCAGCCGGACCTCTCGAAGGTGGCTGGGCCCGTGCTCGGCCACTACGCCCAGAACGACGGCTGGGCCAGCCCCGAAGCGGCCGCCGCGCTCGAGAAGCAGCTCAAAGACCTCGGCAAGTCCGTCGAGTTCCACCAGTACGCGGGCACCGAGCACGCGTTCTTCAACGACACGCGCCCGGAGGTCCACAACGCCGCCGCGTCGAAGCAGTCGTGGGAGCGCACGATCGCGTTCTACAAGAAGCACCTGGCATGAGCGATCCGGTCGAGTGGCGGCGCGGCGATTTCGTCGTCAGCACCGACGCGTCGAAGCTCGATCTGCACGTCGTGCATCGCTGGCTGTCCGAGGAGTCGTACTGGGTGCCGGGCATCCCGTTCGACGTGGTCAAGCGCGGCGTCGAAGGCTCGCTCAACTTCGGCCTGTACGCCGATGGCGGCGCCCGGACGATCGGTCTGGCCCGCATCGTTACCGATTACGCGACCTTCGCCTACGTCTGTGACGTCTTCGTGCTCGACGAGTTCCGCGGCCAGGGCCTTGGCGTCTGGCTCATGGACTGCGTCGCCGCGCATCCGCGCCTGCAGGGCTTCCGCCGCTGGATGCTCGGCACCAAGGACGCGCACACGCTGTACGAGAAGACCGGCTTCAAGCGGTCGCCGCGCCCGACCGCTGGATGGAGAAGGCCGACCCGGACGTGTACCGCCGCCCGGTGTCAGCGCGCGCAGCCTGCTGCGCCCGTCGTGGATCGCGCACAACTCGCGATCGCAAAAAGGAGACGAACGACATGAAAGCAGCCGTCTACTACGAAACCGGCGCCCCCAGCGTCTTCAAGTACGAAGAAGTGCCCGAGCCGCCGTTGCACCCCCGCGGCCTGCTGGTCGACGTGAAGGCGATCGCCATCGAAGGCGGCGACGTCCTGAACCGCGCTGGCGGCGAGATGACGTCGAAGCCACACATCGTCGGCTACAACTGCGCCGGCGTCGTCCGCGAAGTTGGCGCCGAGGTCACCGACCGCAAGCCCGGCGACCGCGTAACGGCGCTGATGGCGAGCGGCTCGCACGCATCCGTCGTCTCCGTGCCGTCTACGTCGACCTTCCTCGTGCCGGACGGCTGCGCGATCGAGCACGCCGCGTGCGTGCCGGTATCGTGGGGCACGGCGCACGACTGCCTGTTCGAGTTCGGCCGCCTGAAAGCGGGCGAGACGGTGCTCGTCCAGGCCGGCACCAGCGGCGTCGGCATCGCCTGCGTGCAGCTCGCGCATCGCGCGGGCGCCACGGTGATCGCCACGTCGTCCAGCGACGACAAGCTCGAGCGGCTCAAGCAGTACGGTATGGACATCGGCGTCAACTACCGCAGCGGCGACTTCGTCGGCGCGGTGCGCAAGGCGACGAACGGCCAGGGTGTCGATCTCGTCGTGGACTCCGTCGGAGGCAAGACGCTCGAGGGCAGCATCCTCTGCGTCGGCTACCGCGGCCGCGTCATCACCGTCGGCAACGTCAGCCGCGAGGGGCGGGCGATCGACATCGGCGGGCTGAGCGGCAACAACGCGTCGATCACGGGCGTCTTCTTCGGACTCGAGGCGTTCCGCAGCGCCGCGCGCGTCGTGCCGATGATGGATGGCCTGCTGCGCGACATCGCGAAGGGCGAGCTGAAGGTCGTCGTCGATAAGACATTCCCGCTGAGCGAAGCCGCCGCCGCGCACGCCTACATCGAGTCGCGCGCCGCGCTCGGGCGGGTGGTGCTGGTGCCGTAGTCGGCGAACGGGAGAGGGGTACCGAAATCTACCCCTGCTTCAGGATCCCCACCACGTTGCCTTCCGGATCGGCGAACATCGCGAACGCGCCGACGCCCGGGATCGGCGTCGGTCCGACCACCGTTCTTCCTCCCAGGCTCGCCGCTTTGTCGAGATACCGTTGGAGGTCGTCGACGGCGATGTAGAAGGACAGGTACGGCGGCACACCGGATTGCATCTGCATGATGCCGCCGCCGATCCCGCCCTCGCCGGCGGGCTCGACCATGCCGTAGTCCGGGTTCTGGTCGACCTTGATCTCCCAGCCGAACAGGCCTGCGTAGAACTCTCGCTGCTTCTTCCCGTCCTTCGCTCCGATCTCCCAGTGCACGACAGGGTTCGCCACGGCGGTGCTCCTCTCCTTGGGGCTGGATGGATGGTTGCCTGCCGAGCGTACCGCCCACCGTCGCGCGCTTAACGTGCCGAATGTCCCGTTTCGCCGGTGCGGTGTCTCCCTGATTGTCGCGTCGCGCGAAGCGCCCTATACTGCGCGCACAGGCGATGACGGAGACGAGTACGCCGACGGCGCTGCCGAGCGAGTCCGGGCATGGTGCGAGCCGGACGCAGCCGCCACGACGGAAGATCCCTCCCGAGCCGGTCCGCTGAACGCCAACGGCACGTAAGCGGACCCGGAAGCCCCCGTTAGCAGGGCAGGGCGTGATGGCGCCCGAAGAGCGCTCGCCGTTGGCGAGAACAAGGGTGGTACCGCGGGCACCGATCAGTCGGCCCGTCCCTTTCGTGGGGCGGGCTTTTGCGTTGTGCGCGGCGGCCCTCACCCGGCCTTCGGCCACCCTCTCCCACTGGGGGAGAGGGACTCGGATGGATGTGCGGAGCGATGAAGAACAGCGGACGAAGGACACACGCTGATGAAGGCCGGGTGCGCCTCGACGTGACGGCCTCGATGCACGATCGCGCGGTGCGAGCGGCCAAGCGACTGCGCACGGAAGCGACGCCGAGCGAGCAGCGGCTGTGGGCGGCCCTGCGCGATCGCAACTTCCACGGACGGAAGTTCCGGCGCCAGCAGCCGATGGGTCCGTTCGTCCTCGACTTCTGGTGCGCTGAGGAGCGTCTCGCCGTTGAGATCGATGGTGGCGTGCATGACGATTCTGAACAGGCGCGCCTGGATCAAGAACGTCAGAGCCTGATCGAGTCGCTCGATATTCGCGTCGTGCGCATCTCGGCGGACCTCGTGATGAGCGACGCGCGAGCGGCGCTGGCGATGATCGCAGCGAAATTCAAACCGGAAATGATGAATTGAGATCCCTCTCCCCCAGTGGGAGAGGGACAGGTCGCCGACAGGCGACCAGGGTGAGGGACCGACATGAAACCAGTATCCACGAGACCCTCCTTCGTCGAGATGGAGAAGCGTACGCTCGAGTGGTGGCGCGAGCAGCGGCTGATGGAGAAGTATCTTCATCGCAACGACGCGTCCGACCGCCGCTGGTCGTTCATCGACGGACCGATCACCGCCAACAACCCGATGGGCGTGCACCACGCGTGGGGGCGCTCGTACAAGGACCTCTACCAGCGCTTCCACACGATGCTCGGCGAGAAGCAGCGCTACCAGAACGGCTTCGACTGCCAGGGGCTCTGGATCGAGGTGGAGGTCGAGAAGGAGCATGGCTTCACGTCGAAGAAGGACATCGTCGAGTTCGGTATCGACAAGTTCGTGCAGGAGTGCAAGGACCGCGTCAACCGCTTCGCCGCGAAGATCACCGAGCAGTCGATCCGCCTCGGCTACTGGATGGACTGGGACAACTCGTACTTCACCAACTCCGACGAGAACAACTACACCATCTGGATGTTCCTCAAGACGTGCTGGGAGAAGGGCTGGGTGTACAAGGGCCACGACACCATGCCCTGGTGCCCGCGCTGCGCGACCGGCCTCTCCGAGCACGAGATCGTCACCGAGGGCTACCGCGAGGTCACGCACACCAGCGTCTACCTGAAGCTCCCGCTGCTCGAGCGCCCCGGCGAGTCGCTGCTCGTCTGGACGACGACGCCGTGGACGCTGCCCGGCAACGTCGCCGCGGCCGTGCATCCGGAGCTGACGTACCTGAAGGTGCGGCAGGACAACGACGTGCTCTACGTCTCGAAGGGCGCCGCGAAGGTCGCGCTGAAGCCCGGCTTCGAGGTGATCGGCGAGGTCACGGGCGCCGACCTCGTCGGCCTCACCTACCGCGGGCCGTTCGACGAGCTGCCGGTCGCGCAGGGCGTCGAGCATCGCGTCATCGCCTGGACCGACGTCTCCGACGAAGAGGGCACGGGCATCGTCCACATCGCGCCGGGCTGCGGCAAGGAGGACTTCGCGCTCAGCAAGGAGTACGGCCTCGCCGTCATCGCGCCCGTCGACGACGAGGGCGTCTACATCGACGGCTTCGGCGCGCTCACCGGCAGCTTCGTCTCCGACGACGCCACGCGCGACGCGATCTTCACGCAGCTCCGCGACAAGCACTTCATGTATCGCACGCAGCAGTACCCGCACCGCTACCCGCACTGCTGGCGCTGCGGCACCGAGCTGATCTTCCGCCTCGTCGATGAGTGGTTCATCAGCATGGACGAGCTGCGCCACCAGATCGCCGACGTCACGCGGCAGATCCACTGGATCCCCGACTTCGGCCTCGCGCGCGAGCTGGACTGGCTGAAGAACATGGACGACTGGATGATCTCGAAGAAGCGCTACTACGGCCTCGCGCTGCCGATCTACGACTGCGAGGCGTGCGGCGCGTTCGAGGTCATCGGCAGCGAGACGGAGCTGAAGGCGCGCGCGGTCGAGGGTTGGGACGTGTTCGAGGGCCACTCGCCGCACAAGCCGTTCGTCGACGCGGTGAAGATCACCTGCGCGAAGTGCGGCGCGCCGGTCTCGCGCATCCCCGACGTCGGCAACCCGTGGCTCGACGCCGGCATCGTGCCGTACTCGACGCTGAAGTACCGCAACGACCGGTCGTACTTCGAGGAGTGGTTCCCGGCGAAGTTCATCACCGAGGCGTTCCCGGGCCAGTTCCGCAACTGGTTCTACTCGCTGCTGACGATGTCCACCGCGCTCGAGAACCGCCCGCCGTTCGAGGCCGTTCTCGGCCACGCGATGGTGCGCGACGAGCACGGCGCCGAGATGCACAAGAGCGACGGCAACGCCATCTGGTTCGAGGACGCCGCCGACAAGATGGGCGTCGACGTCATGCGCTGGCTCTTCCTGCGCAACAACCCCGCCAACAACATCAACTTCGGCTACGGCCCCGCCGACGAGGTCCGCCGCAGCATGTTCCTCACGCTGTGGAACACGTACGCCTTCTTCGTCACGTACGCGAAGCTGGACGGCTGGACGCCGCCGCGAAGTTCACCGCAGAGGCACAGAGGGCACAGAGGTCGCTGGTCGGGCGGGCTCCAACAGAGTGGCACAGCCGTCCCCGGCTGTGAGTCCTCCGAATTACACCGAGCTCGACCGCTGGATCCTCTCCGAGCTGCACCAGCTCGTCGCCGGCGTCACCGACGCGCTGCAAGACTTCGACGCGGCTGCCGCGACCAAGCTGATCGAGGCGTTCGTCGACGATCTCTCGAACTGGTACGTGCGCCGCAGCCGCCGCCGCTTCTGGAAGTCCGAGAGCGACAGCGACAAGCTCGCCGCCTACGCCACGCTGTACGAGTGCCTGGTCACGCTCGCGAAGCTGCTGGCGCCGTTCACGCCGTTCCTCACCGAGGAGATGTACCGGAATCTCGTCCGCACCTTCGACGCCGACCGCGCCGGAGAGCGTGCACCTCACCGACTGGCCCGTCGAGCGACGCATCGCGCATCGACCGCACGCTTTCCGACGAGACGCGGCTCGTGATGCGCATCGCATCGCTGGGCCGCGCCGCCCGCGCGAAGGCGCAGCTCAAGGTGCGCCAGCCGGTCGCGGAGCTGTTCGTCAAGCTGCCGACGCAGCTCGAGGAGCACGCGCTCGAGCGCCTGGCGCCGCAGCTGCTCGAAGAGCTGAACGTGAAGGCGCTGCGCATCGTCCGCGACGAGACCGACTTCCTGCGCTTCGAGGTGAAGCCGAACCTGAAGCTGCTCGGCCAGAAGTACGGCCGCGAGGTGCAGGACATCGCGAAGGCGCTCGCGTCGATGCCCGATGCCGAGCTGTCGCAGGTCGCGCGCGCGGCGGGCGCCGGGCAGCCCGTCGAGGTCGCCGGCAAGACGCTCGCGCCGGAGGAGCTGCTGGTCAACGGGCGCGAGAAGGAGGGCTTCGCCTCGGCCGAGGAGAACGGCGCCGTCGTCATCGTCTCGTCGGAGCTGACGCCGGAGCTGGTGCGCGAGGGCCTCGCGCGCGAGATCGTGCACCGCATCCAGAACCTGCGCAAGGACGCCGGCTTCGAGATCGCCGACCGCATCAAGACGTACTATCGCGCCGGCGCCGAGATCGCCGACGTGATGCGCCAGCACGAAGCCTACATCAGCGCTGAGACGCTATCGGTCGCGCTGTCCGATGACGCCCCCGAGCACGGCGTCCACAGCGAAACCGCCGACATCGACGGGCACGAGGTGACGCTGTCGGTCGTGCGGGTGTAGACTCGAAAAAGAATAGATTGGACCACGGCTTCATTTCCGACCACCACTCAGATGGAGTCAACACCGGGTCATTGACGGCGGAAGCAAGTGACGGCGCCCGATGATCGTCCGGTAGTCGGTCGTGAGGAACGCATCGCAACCGTTAGCGTTGGCCGCGAAGATCACCGAGCAGTCGATCCGCCTCGGCTACTGGATGGACTGGGACAACTCGTACTTCACGAACTCCGACGAGAACAACTACACCATCTGGATGTTCCTCAAGACGTGCTGGGAGAAGGGCTGGGTGTACAAGGGCCACGACACCATGCCCTGGTGCCCGCGCTGCGCGACCGGCCTCTCCGAGCACGAGATCGTCACCGAGGGCTATCGCGAGGTCACGCACACCAGCGTCTACCTGAAGCTGCCGCTGCTCGAACGCCCCGGCGAATCGCTGCTCGTCTGGACGACGACGCCGTGGACGCTGCCCGGCAACGTCGCCGCGGCCGTGCATCCGGAGCTGACGTACCTGAAGGTGCGGCAGGACAACGACGTGCTCTACGTCTCGAAGGGCGCCGCGAAGGTCGCGCTGAAGCCCGGCTTCGAGGTGATCGGCGAAGTCACGGGCGCCGACCTCGTCGGCCTCACGTACCGCGGCCCGTTCGACGAACTGCCGGTCGCGCAGGGCATCGAGCATCGCGTCATCGCCTGGACCGACGTGTCCGACGAAGAAGGCACGGGCATCGTCCACATCGCGCCGGGCTGCGGCAAGGAGGACTTCGCGCTCAGCAAGGAGTTCGGACTCGCCGTCATCGCGCCCGTCGACGACGAGGGCGTGTACATCGACGGCTTCGGCGCGCTCACCGGCAGCTTCGTCTCCGACGACGCCACGCGCGACGCGATCTTCACGCAGCTCCGCGACAAGCACTTCATGTATCGCACGCAGCAGTACCCGCACCGCTACCCGCACTGCTGGCGCTGCGGCACCGAGCTGATCTTCCGCCTCGTCGATGAGTGGTTCATCAGCATGGACGAGCTGCGCCACCAGATCGCCGACGTCACGCGGCAGATCCACTGGATCCCCGACTTCGGCCTCGCGCGCGAGCTGGACTGGCTGAAGAACATGGACGACTGGATGATCTCGAAGAAGCGCTACTACGGCCTCGCGCTGCCGATCTACGACTGCGAGGCGTGCGGCGCGTTCGAGGTCATCGGCAGCGAGACGGAGCTGCAGGCGCGCGCGGTCGAGGGATGGGACGTGTTCGAGGGCCACTCGCCGCACAAGCCGTTCGTCGATGCGGTGAAGATCGCCTGCGCGAAGTGCGGCGCGCCGGTCTCGCGCATCCCCGACGTCGGCAACCCGTGGCTCGACGCCGGCATCGTGCCGTACGCGACGCTGAAGTACCGCAGCGACCGGGCGTACTTCGACGAGTGGTTCCCGGCGAAGTTCATCACCGAGGCGTTCCCGGGCCAGTTCCGCAACTGGTTCTACTCGCTGCTGACGATGTCCACCGCGCTCGAGAACCGCCCGCCGTTCGAGGCCGTGCTCGGCCACGCGATGGTGCGCGACGAGCACGGCGCCGAGATGCACAAGAGCGCCGGCAACGCCATCTGGTTCGAGGACGCCGCCGACAACATGGGCGTCGACGTGATGCGCTGGCTCTTCCTGCGCAACAACCCCGCCAACAACATCAACTTCGGCTACGGCCCCGCCGACGAGGTCCGCCGCAGCATGTTCCTCACGCTCTGGAACACGTACGCCTTCTTCGTCACGTATGCGGAGCTGGACGGCTGGACGCCGCCGAAGGTTCACCACAGAGGCACAGAGGCACAGAGGACCTGTCGGGCGGGCCAACAGAGTGGCACAGCCGTCCCCGGCTGTGAGTCCTCCGATTACACCGAGCTCGACCGCTGGGCCCTCTCCGAGCTGCACCAGCTCGTCGCCGGCGTCACCGACGCGCTGCAGGACTTCGACGCGGCTGCCGCGACGAAGCTGATCGAGGCGTTCGTCGACGACCTGTCGAACTGGTACGTGCGCCGCAGCCGCCGCCGCTTCTGGAAGTCCGAGAGCGACAGCGACAAGCTCGCCGCCTACGCCACGCTGTACGAGTGCCTGGTCACGCTCGCGAAGCTGATGGCGCCGTTCACGCCGTTCCTCGCGGAGGAGATGTACGGGAATCTCGTCTGCACGTTCGACGCCGACCGCGCCGGAGAGCGTCCACCTCACCGACTGGCCCGTCGAGCGACGCGTCGCGCATCGACCGCACGCTTTCCGACGAGACGCGGCTCGTGATGCGCATCGCGTCGCTCGGCCGCGCCGCCCGCGCGAAGGCGCAGCTCAAGGTGCGCCAGCCGGTGGCGGAGCTGTTCGTCAAGCTGCCGACGCAGCTCGAGGAGCACGCGCTCGAGCGCCTGGCGCCGCAGCTGCTCGAAGAGCTGAACGTGAAGGCGCTGCGCATCGTCCGCGACGAGACCGACTTCCTGCGCTTCGAGGTGAAGCCGAACCTCAAGCTGCTCGGCCAGAAGTACGGCCGCGAGGTGCAGGACATCGCGAAGGCGCTCGCGTCGATGCCCGAGGCCGAGCTGTCGCAGGTCGCGCGCGCGGCGGGCGCCGGGCGAGCCGGTCGAGGTCGCGGGCAAGACGCTCGCGCCGGAGGAGCTGCTGGTGAACGGGCGCGAGAAGGAGGGCTTCGCCTCGGCCGAGGAGAACGGCGCCGTCGTCATCGTCTCGTCGGAGCTGACGCCGGAGCTGGTGCGCGAGGGCCTCGCGCGCGAGATCGTGCACCGCATCCAGAACCTGCGCAAGGACGCCGGCTTCGAGATCGCCGACCGCATCAAGACGTACTATCGCGCCGACGCCGAGATCGCCGACGTCATGCGCCAGCACGAAGCCTACATCAGCGCTGAGACGCTATCGGTCGCGCTGTCCGACGACGCCCCCGAGCACGGCGTCCACAGCGAGACCGCCGACATCGACGGGCACGAGGTGACGCTGTCGGTGGTGCGGGTGTAGATTCGCTCGCCGCTCCTGGCTGCGTGGCATCGCCTGTCGCGGGCCCGACGAACCGATCAAGCGATGGGATGTCGCCGTCTTCGAGTTTCCGCTCGATCCGTCTGGACGATCATGCGTCGTGCGCTGCCAGGCGAGACGTAGAGTCGCGATGAGAAATCCGGAACGGAGCGGTCGTCAAGGGCGATACTTCGCGTAACGAAACACCGAACTACACGTACGCGGTAAGACCGTACCAGCGTTCGTCTGGGTGCTGGGCGACAATCGCCGCAACAGCTTCGATTCCCACGTCTACGGGTAACAGCTGCCTCGGACGGGATGTGATTCGTCCGAAGAACTCGGTTCCCGGCAGCAGACTGATGGAGCGCACATCGGGCGCGGCGGCTGACGTGACTCACGCTCGCGCCCGCGCCACCACCCACCCCCACGCCGTCACCACCACCCACGCCGCGAACATGCACACCAGCGGCACCACCGGCAGGTGGTACCGCGTCTCCGGCCACGTGATGATCTCGATCGCCGTCCACGCCGCGATCATGTACGCCAGCGCGGCGCGGCGCCGGTCGGGCGCGCGCAGCAGCAGCGGCGCGGCGAGCAGCGCGCAGGCGCCGATCGCGAAGAAGTACCAGTCGGCCACGCGCGACCAGCGCCGCACCTCGGACGCCGTCAGCAGCCCGTGGTTGTCGTGCTGCAGCCACTCGACGGCGTCGGAGTCGTTGCGATACAGGTACCGCAGCTTGTCGACCTCCAGCGGTACGACCTCCCACGGATGCCGCGCCAAGTGGCCCGCCTACGTCGCGGAGCGGCGGCGCCGGCGCGCTGAAGCGGTCCGGCCGGTTCAGATAGTTGCGGTCGAGCCCGTTCGCGAGCGCGCTTTGCGAGTTGTCGCGGAGCGGCAGGAACTCGTGGAAGCGCAGCGCGTTGCGCACCGTCCACGGCGTCAGCGCCAGCACGAAGCCGCATCGCGAAGATGGCGCTGTAACGCAGCACCGGCCGCCAGCCCGGCAGCGCCACCTTCCACAGCAGCGCGAACGCGACCGGCAGGAACACCGCCTCGACGCGCACGAGCGCCAGGCAGCCCGTCGCGGCACCCAGCGCCAGCAGTCGTACCCACGATCGCGCGCTCCGCGTCGATCGTCCACCAGATCAGCAGCGCGACGACTGCCAGGAAGCCGAAGGCGAACAGCACCTCCGTCATCACCAGCGTGGAGAAGTACGCGTGGCCCGGAGCCAGCGCGAGTAGCAGCGCCGCCAGCATGCCCGCGCGCACGCCGAACGCCCGCGCACCGAGCACGTACGTCAGCACGACCGTCGCGGCCGAGATCGCGACGTTCAGCGCCTTTGCCGCCAGCAGATGCGTGCCGAACGTCGCGAACACGCTGCTCAGCGACCAGCGGGTAGCCCGGCGGCCAGTGCGCCGAGTAGCGTCCGAAGTTGTCGCGGAACGTGAAGTCGCGCGCCAGCGACTGCGCCGAGGTGAAGTAGAAGATCGTGTCGTCGAACCGCCCGTCGAGCGGGTTCACGTTGGCGTACGCGATCCACGCCGCCCGCGCACCGACGGCCAGCAGCACGATGATCGCGAGCAGCGCGATCGTCAGTGGCGTCCACAGCTGCGCGGGCGCGTCGGCAATCCCCGGTCGTCGTTAATTCGGAGCCCCTCACCAGCGCGGCCATTGTATCTGGCCGCACGTCGAAGTTGGGCTCCCTGACGACAGATGACTGACGACCTCCCTAGAACCTACAACCTACAACCTATAACCTGCCCGCATGGACGGACGCGAACTCAAAGCCAAAGCGGCCATCACCGGCCTGGGCATCTCCGAGATGGGACGCGTATACGGCCACGACGCGCAGCACTTCGCGGCCGAGGCCATCCAGCGCGCCGTCGCCGACGCGGGCCTGCGCAAGGACCAGATAGACGGTCTGCTCGTCAACCCGGGCGTGACGCCGATCGGCGGCATGGGTGGCGTCGCGCTGCAGAACTATCTCGGCCTCACCCACCTGCGCCTGCTTTCGAGCATGAACTGCGGCGGCGCGACCGCGAACATCATGGTGCAGTACGCCGCCATGCAGGTGGTCCATGGCCTCGCCAACCACGTCGTCTGCGTGTTCGCCGACGCGCCGCTGACTGAAGAGCGCGGCGGCGGCGCGGCGTACGGCGGCGCTGGGCGCGGCATGCGGCCGCGTGGCATGGGCGGGCTGTACTCCGCCTTCGGCGTGCTGGGCGTCAACGCGCACTACGCGCTCGCCGACGCGCCGCCACATGGCGATGTACGGCACGACGTCGGACCAGCTCGGCGCCATCGCCGTCGCCGAGCGCCAGTGGGCCGCGAAGAACCCGATCGCCGCACACCGCGATCCGATCACGCTCGACGACTATCGCGCGTCGCGCTGGGTCGCGGAGCCGCTGCACCTGCTCGACTGCTGCCTCGTGTCGAACGGCGGCGTCGCCGTCATCGTGTCGCGCGCGGACGAAGCGCGCGATCTGGCGCAGCCGCCGGCCTACATCTGGGGCATGGGCCAGGGCCACCCGGGCGACATGCGCCGCAAGGGCTGGGACGTCGAGACGCAGACCGGCGCGCCGATGTCGAAGGAGAAGGCGTTCGCCATGGCCGGCATCGGCGTCGGCGACGTCGATGTGCTGCAGGCGTACGACTGCTACACCTACACCGTGCTCGTGACGCTCGAGGACTACGGCTTCTGCGCGAAGGGCGAAGGCGGCCCGTTCGTCGCCGACGGCAAGCTCGGCCCCGGCGGCAGCCTGCCGACGAACACCGGCGGCGGCCAGCTCAGCGCGTTCTACATGTGGGGCATGACGCCGCTCAGCGAAGGCGTCATCCAGGCGCGTGGCACCGGCGGCGAGCGCCAGGTCGCGAAGCACGACGTCGTGCTCGTCACCGGCAACGGCGGCATCCTCGACCACCACTCGACGCTCGTGCTGTCGCCGAATGCGGGGTGATGTCGTGCACATGTAAGACGAGGCCCCGGTGAACCGGGGCCTCGCGGGTGCTTCCGAGTGCGGTCGTGCTACGCCCGGCTGGCGAACCAGATCGTCGGCTCGCCGATGATGCCCGCCCGGCTCATCGCGGTGTGCAGATCGTCGCTCGCGGCGAACTGCTGCGCAGCCTCGAGCGCCGCGAACTCGTGCGTGACCGTCACGTCGTTCGGGTTGTCGGCAGCGCGATACACGGCCGCGCCGGTCACACCCAACCGCTGCTGCGTCGGCCGAAACTCGTCGTAGATCTGCTTCCACTTCGCGAAATCGGCCACCTGGTGTCGGACGAACATTGTTGCCATGGGTTCTTTCCTCCTTGGATATGTGAATCTGTCTTCCCGCTTGAGCGATGGTCTCGCTAGCGGTTGACCACGCTCGCCAGAACAGATACTGCCACAGCAAAGTATGTAATGTCAATGATTGTGAGATGAAAAGTTGTCAATACAGTGATTGTGTTCTCACACGTAGTGCTGTAGCCTTCCCGCATGGCCGGAACCAGGACTCACGCTGACCCTTTGTGGTGGGATGCCTGGCGGGGCGTCGTCTTCGCGAATGCCAGAGTCCTGCAGGCGGTCGAGCCCGACCTGCAGAAGCGCTCGGGCCTTTCGCTCGCGTTCCTCGACGTACTCAGCCGGCTCTACGACGAGCCCGAGCACCGGCTCCGCATGCAGGAACTCGCGGAACGGTCGCTGTTTACGCGCAGCGGGATGACACGGCTCATCGATCGCATCGAAAAGGCCGGGTACGTCCGTCGCGAACAGGTACCGGGCGACCGCAGGGGCGTATTCGTTATCCTCACTACAGAGGGCCAACAGGCGTTCGAGCCTGCGATGGCCCAGCATCGCTCGGACGTCGAGCGTGAGTTCGGGAGCCGCTTGAGCCCGGAACAGCACCGGGCCGTCGCCGACGCGCTCGCGCAGTTCTGGCGGTCGTAGCCGGGGCATGGTACGACGGCGACGCGGAAGCGCACGCACCGTTGTGTAAGCGAAGAGCTGACAAGCTGACCGGCTGAAAGGCTCCCAACGATGACCGACACGTACACCAGGCCCATCCCCCAGGCCGATGCCGAATCGCAGGAGTTCTACGACGGCGCGCGCCGCCACGAGCTGATGCTGATGCGCTGCCGCGGCTGCGGCGCCTGGCGCCTGCCCTCGCGTCCGCGCTGTCCCGACTGCTGGTCGACCGATACCGAATGGGCGAAGGCCAGCGGCCGCGGCACGCTCTACAGCTTCGGCATCATGCACCAGAAGTTCTCCGGTTTCGCCGATGACGGCCCGTACAACTACGCGGTCGTCGAGCTCGACGAAGGCCCGCGCATCGTCTCGAACATCGTCGGCGTGCCGGACGGTGAGCTCCGCTGCGACATGCCCGTCGAGGCGGTCTTCGATGACGTCTCCGACGACACGACGTTGATCCGCTTCACGAAGGCGTCGGCGTGAGCCCGAAGTTCGTCCGCGGCGGCGAGCGCGCGAAGCCGCAACCCGGCACGATCGCCGTCGTGCGACCGTACGAGCTGCACGGCACGCGCTACTACGCGGTCGTCTACCAGCTAGACGGCGATCCCGCCGCTCGCGAAGCCCGCCTCTCGTTCGACATGATCTACGACGACCCGCAGCCCGGCGACCGCGTCCTCATCCAGCAGATCCTCGGCGTCGTAGATCGCATCACCCGCGAGGCCGCCCGCCAGTCACCAGTCACCAGCGACCAGGGCACCGGACTCATGACCTTCTCCATCATCGCCCGCGATCCCGCCTCCGACGCGTTCGGCGTCGCCGTCTCGACGGCCGTGCCGTGCGTCGGCGCCGCGGTGCCGTTCGCGAAGAGCGGCGTCGGCGCGATCGCGACGCAGTCGTACACGAACGTCGAGCTGGGCCGCGAAGGCCTGAAGCTGCTCGAGCTGGGCCTCAGCCCGCGCGCGGCGCTCGAGGGCATGCTCGCCGACGATCCGGGCGCCAGCACGCGGCAGGTCGCCGGTATCGACGCGAAGGGCCGCACGTTCGTGCACAGCGGCGCGGACTGTGTCGCGTGGTTCGGCAGCCGCGAGGGCCAGGACTACTCGGTGCAGGGCAACATGCTCGTCGGTCAGCCGACCATCGACGCGATGGCCGAGGCATTCGAGGCGAGCGCGGGCAAGTGGCTCGGCATCCGGCTGATGGCCGCGCTCGAAGCGGGGCAGGCCGCCGGCGGCGACAAGCGCGGACGCGTGTCGGCTGCCCTGCTCGTCACGCCAATGGACGCGACGAAAGGTCCGCCGCCCGCCGCGTTCGACCCTCGCCGCGCCGAGCTGAACATCCGCGTCGACGAGCACCCGAATCCCGTCGCGGAGCTACGCCGCATCTTCGACTTGATGCTCCGCATGGGCCGCGAACAGCGATAGCCGCAACGACCCCACTCGCACAACCAATGGAGGCGCCAGTTCGGGCGCCTCCGTTCGTTCGTCCGCTGCGCAAGCAGCGGTGGCCGAGCTGGTCTACGAGCCGCGCGCGTGCGTCATCGCCGCCTCTGCCGGAGCGTTGCCGTCGACGTTGTGGCGATTCCATCGCTCACGGTGGCGAACGTGGCCGTCGGCATGGGCGTCGGCGTCCCAGCCGGCGTCGGCGTCGCCGTCACGCCGCACCCCGCCGGGTTGCTGAAGTCGATGCAACTCCCGATTCCCGTGGTTGATCCGCAGTCGCTCCCGTCGGCGGTGTTCACGTACACATCGGGACCGTAGGTGTTGGATTGCGCGGCGCTGCCGTGGGAATCGATGGTGAACGTCCCCTCGGTCGCGTACCCGTTGTCGGGTAGCCCGTAGGTGACGAGATGTAGAGTCAGGCAAGAGTTGCTCTTCGGTGTGAGCGAGATGTATGCGAGGGTGCCGGGACCAGAAGTTCCCCCGTTTGAGAGGTCCAGAGCCACGCAGCCGAAGACGACCTCCATCGACGGCGACGGAGAAGGCGGGGTTGCCCGGACGCAGAATGTGCCGCCCCCCAAGGCCTCGAAGGCGGATCCGATCGCGACGTCAGTGTTCAGGTTCGCGACGGACGCGAACGTGCCGTCGAACACGAGGCTTACGTTGAAGCCGCTGAACCGATCCTGGGCCGACGTCGTGTTCACCGGCACGCGGATCTTGCCACCGATGAGCTCCGGCGCGCCGATGTAGATCTGCCCGCCGATACTCGTCGGCCCGGGCGGGGGCGAGACTGGCGCGCACGGCGGCGATGGGACGTTCGGATCGCACGGCGGCGGGCTCGGCGGCACGCACGGAGGCGACGTCTGGTTCGGCGCGCAGATCGGCGGGCTCGGCGGCGGCACGAACGCGCACGGCGGGCTCATCAGCCCGGCGCCCGGCGATGGGTTGCACGGGAACGGCGTCGGCCCGCACGGCGGGCTCGCGTTCGGTGGCGGCGACAGCGGGCATCCGGAGTTCGGGATGCAGCGCACGCGGATCGCCGTCTCCATATCGCCGCTCCGCACCTCGACGTTCGGCCTGGACGAGTAGGCGTCCGAGTACAGGACGATGGACGTCGAAGCGGCGCCATGCCGGGTCTGCGCGATCGCCGGGTCCGCGGAGCCGTTGTACACGCCGAACGACACGTTGGTCCCATCCTTCGCCGGCCTGCCGTGGCTATCGCGCACCTCGACGCTCAGCGACGAACGGTGCGCGCCGTCGCAGGGAATGGCGTCCGGGTCCGGGCGGTGCAGCTCGATGCTGTCGGCGCCGCGGTGGCAGCGCCGGCGTCGGCGAAGCGACGGGCGTGCGGCGGACGTTCCGTTCCGCCAGCGGGGGCAGTCTGTCCTTACCTCCGCCTCCGAAGCCGGCCGCGCTGGCGCCCAGCAGACCGAACTCCAGCGCACCCAGCGCCAGCAGTCCAACGACGAACACGGCGATCTTCCTGTTCATGACGTCACCTTGCGTGCCTTCTCTCAGCCAAACCGATCCTGCTCATGGTGCGTAGAACGCGGGTTCCCCGCGCGTGTACCCGTACTGCTCGAGCCCGGCGCCTTTCGGCGACAACAGGTGCGACGTCCCCTTGTGCCAGTCGAACACCGCCCGATAGGTCAGCGACGACCCGGCGACGGACGGCGCGTTCGGCGCGTAGAACGCCACGTCTCCGCGCACGAAACCCTCGCCCGGCGACGCGGCCGCGTACCGCGACTCGTCGCCGAGCTGCCAGCGGTAGATCGGGGCGAATCCGTCGATTGGCGTCGCCGACGCGTAGAACGCGATGCCCTCATCCGACCGGCCGCCGCCGGGCGACACCGCGGCGTAGGTGGCGGCGTCGTGCGCGTCGCGCCATTCATGGATCGCGACGCCCGGCCGCAGCTCAAACGCGGCCGTCGCGTAGGGCTCGATGCTGCTCACCGTGACGAAGATGCTGCCCCCGCCGTCCGACGCCAGCTCGGCGTGTTGTTGCGGGCTGTAGCACGCGGGCACGCGCATCTGGGCGAATGTGAGGCAGTCCAGCCACGGCTGCGCGTCCGACCACGGGCCTTCGAGCCGGTCCGCCGTGCGTGCGCCGATCGAGGCGAAGGTCGTGTTCACGAGGGCGACGTACTTATGCAGCGCGCCGTTCCACGCGATGCTCGCGCCATTCTCGAATGCCGACAGTTTCTCCACCGGATCGACCGGGTCCGGTACGTCCCAGAGGGCCTGTGCGCCGGAGAGAGACGCCGTCCACCGAGCGCCGTCCCAGTATTCATACGCGCTCGGATCGGACATGTGCGCTGGCGCGACGCGCGCCAGCACTTCGTGAGCCGGAGCGGACCCGCTCGCGCCGGGCGCTTTCGCCTGCAGCGTGACGCGCAGCAGGCCGTCCGCGCCGATCTCGATCGGCACGGCGCCAATCACCTGGTCCGAGGTGCTGTGCTGGCCGTCCCAGAGCTTCCGCGAACGCATGGTCGTCTGCATCGTGGTGGTGTCGAGGCTGGCGAGACCGATCTCACCGATCCAGTACGCGTATGGTCCCGAGCCGTAGACGTACGCTGTGTAGAAGTCGAACGTGTGGTCGTCGACCGGCCACGCTCCCGACGGCCATACCGTAAGCGAGCCGTCCTTGGGTATGAACGGCACGGCGATGCCGTCGCGGGCGTAGTAGGTGAGCCTGGGACAGCCGTCGGCGCCGCAGCGCGTCCGACCAGGCGATCGAGTTCTGCTCGATCTGCTTACCGGCTTCCGGACGGAAGAGCGTGTCGCCGAAGAGCCACCACGTCCGGCCGCCGACGACGAGGGACTGGCCGCCGTCAGCGCCCTGGATGTCTGCGGCCTTCGCGTCGTCATTTGAGAGTGAGCAGACCTGCCGTGCGTAAACCGCGAGAGGGGCAGGATCGTCGGTCGGCGTCTGGCTGCCGGTGCCCGTTGAGGGCTGGAGTGCGCGCGCGACGAGCAGAGCCGCTCCGGCGATCGCCGGTATCGCGGCAAGCGCGATGAGCAGCCGCCCGCCTCGGCGCCCCGTCGATGCAACCTCCGCCAGTGTTGCCACCACCCCTCGTGACTGCTCAGCCCCGGCGCGAGGCGAAGCATACCACGAAGGCGCCGGCGATTCCGGCGTGGCGCGCCGTCCCGAGGTGCGTCCCGTCAACATACGTCGATGGTACGGCGTTTCGGGGGCGTTGAAGCTGTCGCCAGGCTGACGTTTCGCTGACGCTTGGCCTACGCCGCATGTCCTGCGTCCGGATCTAGCTTCGCAGAATCGCTGTTGCGGGAGGCTACCCGAGTATGAACCGCCGCACGATCTCCTCGCCAAGCGAATCGACGACGAGGCCGGCGTCGCCGAGGTCGGGTGCCGGGTGCGTCGTCGTGACGCCGATGGCGCGCATGCCGCCGCTCTTCGCCGCCTGCAGCCCCGCCGGCGCATCTTCGATAACGACGCAGCGGGCGGGCTCGACCCCCGCGCGGCTTGCGGCGACGAGGAAGCCTTCCGGGTCGGGCTTGCCCTTCGCGGCGTCCTCTTCGGCGACCAGCGCCTGGAAGCGGCTGGCGATGCCCAGCGTCTCGACGGCCATGTCGAGGTTCGCGCGCGGCGCCGACGTTACGATCGCTTTCGGCACGGCCTGCTCGTCGAGGAACGCCAGCAGCTCTTGCACGCCCGGCAGCAGTTCCAGCTTGCCGCGCGCGGCCCCGCGAAAGAGCTGCTCCTTGCGGTCGGCAAGCGCGCGCAGACGGCCCGAGTCGATGTCGGGCGCGAGTCCGCGGATGATCGGCTCGTTGCGCAGCCCAAACGTTTGGGTGAAGTAGTCGGGCGCATGTGGCAACGCGGCTTCGCGTGCGAGTTGATGCCAGGCGGAGAGGTGGTGCGGTCGGCTGTCGACGATCACGCCGTCCAGGTCGAACAGGACGGCGACGTCACTCCGCACGCGACGTAACGACGAGGCGGAAGCGCCGGTCGTACTGGCCGCCGGCGTATGTGTCGCAGCAGGAGCGGCAGGCGACCTTGTCGCGGCGGCCGCGAACATAACGGCGGCGGCACTTCGGGCACGTCATGTGCCAGGCACGCCGTTGGGACCGCTCCTTCTGCGCGAAGGGCGGGCAGGTGATCGTAATGCGCGGATCCAGCTCGTGCGCGACGGCGCGGAACTCGCGCCCGTGTGGCGTGATGCGCCGGCCGTAACGCCAGCGCGCCGCCCAGTGCGCCAGCTCGTGCTTCAGTACCATCAGCGTCGCGTCGATGCCGTGGTCGCGGTGATAGAGCGTCGCCAGCTTGATCGAGCCGCTGTCCGGGTAGCAGCGCCCGGCGCTCGACGTCATACGGCCGCTCATCTCCAGCCGCGGATACGGCGCGCGTGGCATCGCCAGCACATCCCGGAAGTGATTCTTGATGAGCCGGTCCATGGCGTCCTGCAGTTCGGCCTGGAGCCAGAACTCCGGGCCGCCCAGCGGGAGCATGTAGCCTTCGACGTTCGCGATTCGACTAACCAAAGCAACCTCGTACGCGGTAGGGCGGCGCTGCGGAACGGACGCTGCTGCGTGCTCTCATCATCGGAGTATCTCGCCGACTTGCCACGGTGGGGGTGGGCCTCCGGGCTGTTGCCGCGCGCTTCGCGGCTGCCTGACGCCATCTTACATCGGCCCGCAGCCGATGGGCAGACGTGGAAGGCTTCATCTCCGAGAATTATGTTCGAGAATGCCCGAAATCCTGCCGCCCCATGTCAACGCATCGGTTCTGTTGATCGCTCCGCCGGCATCGAGCATCAGTTAGTTCTATCGCCCGACCGCTGTGCCCCGATCAGACCATATGTTCGCACAAGACGCCCGTCCGCCGCAAGCCCCGCACGACGCTGTTCTGTGCTGGCCGCAGGCCGTCTGCTAACGTGACGTCGCTGCAACCGATCGGAGTACACGCATGGCCGTCGACAGCTACAAGTGGCTTCCGCCTTCGCTCAAGGTCTACTTCGAGAACATGCGCATCGATACGCCGGCGGACATCCCGTGGGCGCCCCTCGCGAAGCCGCTGAACGAAGCGCGCGTCGCGCTCGTCACCACCGCCGGCATCAACGTGCGCGGCATCGATCCGCCGTTCGATTACGAGCGCGAGCAGGCGAACCCCGGCTGGGGCGACCCGACCTACCGTGTGTTGCCGCGCGACCTGCGCCAGGAGCAGGTGCAGACCGGCCACCTGCACATCAACAACGACGACATCGACGCCGACTTCAACGTCGCGCTGCCGATCAGCCGCATGCTCGAACTCGAGGCGCAAGGCGTCATCGGTTCGCTGGCGCCGTCGAACTACTCGTTCATGGGATACCAGCCCGACACGACGGAGTGGCGCGAGCGTTACGCGCCGGAAGTCGCGCAACGCATGAAGGACGAGCGCGTCGACGGCGTCCTCCTCACACCCGTCTGACCAGACTGCTGCCGCGCCGTGAATGCGCTGGCACGGACCTTCGAGGCGGCAGGCCTCGCGACCGCCGTCATCAACATCATGCCCGTCTGGGGTGAGCGCTTCGGCACGCCACGGACGCTCGGCGTCGAATTCCCGTTCGGGCACACCTGCGGCCTGCCCGGCGACGCCGCGATGCAGTCGCGCGTCGTCCGCGCTGCGCTCGACCTGCTGGCGACCGCCGAGGGCCCGCCACCGGTGGTGCGACACTTCGACGAGCCGTGGCCCGGCGACTTCGACGTCTGGAAGAAGGCCTGGCACCCGAAGGAGCCGTCGCCGATCATTCGCGTCATGAGAGAGCAGGCGGCGCTCCGCGCGCAGCAGCAGCGGGAGGGCGGAACGACGTAGGGGCGGCCCCACGTGGCCGCCCGGTGGAGGCCGGTGCTCACGCCTTCCCGCTCCGCTGCCGCGCCGTCGGCTTCCACGTCTGGTACTCGATCGCGCCGACCGCCGTCAGGAACATGCGGCTCGTCGTCTCGCCCATGTGGTGGAAGCGCTTCTTCACCGCCTTGATCAGCTCGTCGCCGTCGCCGCGATAACTGCGCAGCCACGCCGTCGTGCTGCCGTGCTCCTTCGCGATCGTCCGCAGCTCGCGCGCGTTCGCGATCGTCCCGACGATCTTCCTGCCGTTGCGCACGATGCCCGCATCGGCGAGCAGGCGGTCGACGTCGGCTTCGCCGAACTTCGCGACCTTCGCGACGTCGAAATTCCGGAACGCCTTCGTGAAGTTCGGCCACTTCGAACGCATCACGCGCCAGTTCAGGCCGGCGCCGAAGACGAACCACGTCAGCATCTCGAAATACGCCCGCTCGTCGGCCGGCGTCTCGCCGATGGTGAAGGGGAAGATCTCTGTCGGGGAAACGCCCTCAGGACCGCTGCGCGGCATGGCTGCCTCCTTCGTCTTCAGAACGCCGTCACACCTGGTGCGCGACGGCCAGGAGATCCATCGTTATCGCGATCGAAGCGTGCAGCGCGAACCCGTACCACGAGCTGCGCGTGCGCACCGCCAGCCAGCCCAGCACGACGCTCGCGATGATCGCGCCGTACGCCTCCGGCATCGGCTTGCCGACGTGCAGGATGCCGAACGGGATCGCGACCACGAATACGGCATACCATCCCAGAGCAGGTTGCAGCCCGATGGTCAGGAAGCCGCGGTGGAAGAACTCCCAGCCGATGAAGTACGCCGCGTACGCCATCTCGTACAGCACGAACGACGCCAGGTGCGCGTTCGAGCCGCCCGCGGCGTAGAGGCTGATCTCGTCGCGCACCCAGCCGCTCATCGGGTAGTAATCGATGAAGTTCGGCCGGAACGACGCGACCGCCAGCACGGGCAGCATCACGGCATACATCGTCATCGCAGCGCGCACGCCGAAGCGCCAGTCGCCCAGCCCGAAACCGAAGTCGCGCAGCCGCCGGCGCGGCATCAGCGCGATCGCCAACACCGGCAGCACGAAGAGCCAGGCGATGCTCGATCCGAACCAGTACACGTAGTCGTACATGCCGGCCTTCGGCCAGCCGTCGAAATGCGCGGCGAGGTTCCGATCGAAGAAGCCGACGGAGCCGAAGCTCTGGAAGCTCACGATGATCACCGCGCCCAGCAGCAGCACCGCCACCGCGGTCGCGTCGACGCGGACGGCCGGCGATGGCGCCGGTTGCGGCTCCTCCTCGGCACGGGCGACCGCGACCCTCGGCGCGCTGGCGCGGGCGCTTCGAGCGCGATCGATGTGGCCGCGGCCAGGAGCGAACGGGCGTTCATGCCGGATACTCTACGACGGCTTCGCCCCTGCGTACAGATCGCCTATCATTGCTGAACGTAGCGAGGAGGCTTGATGGCGCTGGAGATTCGTCCGTTTCGCGAGGAAGAGTTTCAGGCGTTCCTCCGCATCCCCGCGATCGTCTTCGGCAACTACCCCGGCGAGGAGGGCGTGGGCGCGGCGACCGGTCTCGTCCGCAACGCCATGGGCGACGCCGGTATCCGGCCCGAATGGTCGCTCTGCGCATTCGAGGACGGCCAGCTCGCGACGTCGTACGGCGCCTTCCCGCTCGTCATTCGCCTGAACGGCGCGAAGGCGCCGATGGCCGGGGTCTCGGTCGTCGGCACGCTGCCGTGGTACCGCCGCCGCGGCCATCTGCGCAAGATCACGGAGACCGACTTCAAGCGGCGCTACGAGCAGCGCATGGAGCCGATCGCCGGCCTGCTGGCGTCGATCGCCGCGATCTACCAGCGCTACGGCTACGCCGTCTGCTCGACGGCCGTCCGCTACCAGATCGACCCGCGCATGGTGAATTTCGCGCCGGCCGTGCCGCCGGCCGAGGGCACGTGGCGCGAAGGTTCGAAGGACGAGCTCCCGCTGCTCGAACGCATGTACCGCGAGTTCTCGGCGCGTCGCAACGGCTACCTGCATCGCGCGCCCGGCTATCTGGGACGGCCAGGTGATGGGCAACATGCCCGGGGGGCTCGCACCCGAAGGCTTCGGCCCCAGCCTGATCGCGGTGTACGAAGAGCGTGGCGAGCCACGAGGCTACGTTGTGTATGTCGCGAAGCACTTCGAGCAGTCGCCGGTCGACGGCGCCGGCGCCGGACAGCGCGTCTTGGTCCGCGACTTCGTCTGGAACACCCGCGGAGCGTACCGGGCGGGTTGGGAGCTGCTGAAGACCTTCGATCTCGCGAACCGCATCTGGGTGAACAGCGCGCCCGTCGACGATCCGGCGCCGCACATCATGCTCGACCCGCGCGAGCTGCACGCGACGCATCGCGACCACCTGCTCTGTCGCATCATCGACGTCGAGCGCGCCTTGCCGCTGCGGCCGTATGGCGCCGAAGGCCGGGTCGTGTTCGAGCTGCGCGACGAGATGTGCCCGTGGAACGCCGGGCGCTGGGCGCTCGAAGCCGGCGCCGAAGGCGCATCGGTCACGCGGACGAAGGAGTCGCCGCAGCTCACCCTCGACGTCTCCGCGCTCGCGCAACTGCTGTTCGGGCAGGTGTCGCCGTCGCAGGCCGTGCGCTACGCCCGCGCCGACGCGGCGCCTGATGCACCGCTGATCGCTCTGGGACGCGATGTGGCGCACCGAGTACGCGCCCTTCTGCCCGGACTGGTTCTAAGCTGGGCTACACGTGTTTGAGGAATTCTTCGGCGGACACGTCGGCCTGTGCGACGATGTCGGCTACGGTTCCGGGCGGCAACTCGCGGTTGTGCTGCGCGACAACAACCGGCCGGCGCAGTCCGGCCCTGGTCATGACCACATGACTTCCCCGCTGGCGCACCACGACGAGACCGCAGGCTTCGAGCGCGCGCACAATGCGTTCCGGGCGGAGGGCGGGCATTCTCGCTGTCGGCATGCGTTCATGTTACGCCGGGGACTGCCCGGCCCCTATGATAACGGGTCAACGCTGCCTGCGGAACCTCTCCACGAGGGCGGTGTCTCACGTCGCGCGGGGGTGAAGTTTCCTACGACGCTTGTTGCAGCTCGAACTGCGCGGGGATCGCGAACCCTTGCTCGCGCGCGACTTCGAGCCACAGCTCCATCGCTTCGGCGATCATGGTCATCGCTTCCTCGAACGTGTCGCCGAAGCTGATGCAGCCGGGCAGCGCGGGCACGTTGATCGTGAACCCGCCCTCCGGCTCTTCGCGGAGTTCGTAGAGGATTCCGTCCTTGATCACGTGGAAACTGGACGTGTTCACAACCACGATTGTACCACCATCGGCGAGGCTCCAGCCCTCAGCTTGACGCCACCAACTCCGCGATCGCCCGCACGATGCGGTGCGGCCGCACCGGCGCTGACTCCGGCAGTCCGCGCGACTCCGCGTCCACCCAGACGGTGTGCATGCCGAGGCGGTGCGGCGTCGCGATGTCGGCTTCGAGGTTGTCGCCGACCATCCATGCCCGCTCGGGATCGCAGCCCGGTCGCCGCGAGCGCGTGGCGGAAGACGCGCTCGTCTGGCTTGCCGGCGCCGAACTCGCCTTCGATGACGATGCAGTCGAAGTACTGTTCGAGCGCGTGCGTCTCGACGCTGCGCCGCTGGTTGCGCGCCTCACCGTTCGTGATCAGCGCCATGGCGATGCCGCGCTCGCGGAAGGCGTGCAGCGTCTCGATCGCGCCCGGGTAGGGGGCGATGGCAGCGGTGCGCAAGGAGCGGTAGTAGTCGGCGAGGCTGTGCGCGACGTCGTTGTCCCGGAGCCCGAGGTCGGCGAAGGCGTGGCGCACGATCTCGCGGCTCGCGCCGTCGAGGTCCATGCGGCCGCGGTACGCGCGATCCCGGTCGTCCCAGAACCACGTCCGGCGCACGCGGATGGCCTCGTGCAGCTGCGCGGGCGCGTACGAACCGTCGCAGTGCTTCTCGCACGACGCGAGCCACGACTCCTCCATGCCCGTCTGCCAGTCAAGGATCGTACCGTCGAGGTCGAAGAAGATCGCTTTCGGCGCGGGGTTCACGAAGTGCGGCCTCGCAGCCACGCTTCGATCTGCTCGATGTGCTCGCGGTAGTGCTCGTCGCTGTTGCTGCTCACCATCTTCCACGTCGGCCAGCCGAAGCGCCGCTCGTCGGCGAGGTCACCTTCCGCGAGTGCTTCTACCGACCGCAGCAGCGCCGCGTGTGATTCGCGCGACTGTGCCAGCATAGCCGCCAGGGCCGCGTCCTTCGCTGCGGCGTAGTCGCGTGCGTTCTCGTCGTCGACGTCCTGCACCTCGGGCCGCTCGGGCGTTTCGCCGCGGGCCACCGTCTCCAGCCAGGACGCGCACCGCTCCTCCCAGACGCTGATGTGCGCCAGCACGTCCTTCACCGACCAGCCGGCGTCCAGCTCCGGCGCGATCATCTCCGCCTCGCTCAGCGACGCCACGAGCGCATCGAGCGTCGCGCGTTCGCGACGGATGTTGGCGAGAAGTTCGCTCTTGGTCATCGCCGCGCCTTCGCCGCAGCGACCTTCGCGCGGCCGTTCTTCGAGGGCGCGGCGGCCTTTCGTTTCGCAGTCTTGGGTCTTGTGCCGTTGGCGGCCGCCGGACGCACAGCCGGGGACGGCTGTGCCACATTCTTCGATTTCCCGTTCTTGCCGGGCTTCGCAGCGGGCGGCTGAGCCGCGTTGCGCTTCGCGGCGCGCTTCACTTCCGCAAGCCGCTCCGCGGGCAGCACCTTGCGCAGGTACTTGCCGGTGAAGCTGTGCTCGACGAGCGCCACTTCCTCCGGCGTGCCCTCCGCGATCACTTCGCCGCCGCGGTCGCCGCCGAGCGGTCCCAGGTCGATGATGTGGTCGGCGTTCTTCATCACGTCGACGTGGTGCTCGATGACGACGACCGTGTTGCCGGCATCGACGAGCCGCTGCAGCACGACGAGCAGCGCGCGCGTATCCTCGAACGAGAGCCCCGTCGTCGGCTCGTCCAGGATGTACAGCGTCTTGCCCGTCGAGCGCTTCGAGAGCTCCGTCGACAGCTTGATGCGCTGCGCCTCGCCGCCGGACACCGTCGTCGCCGGCTGGCCGAGGCGGATGTAGCCGAGTCCGACGTCGTGCAGCGTCTCGAGCTTGCGGCGCACCGCCGGGATGTTCTCGAAGTACCCGAGCGCCTCCTCGACCGTCATGTCGAGCACGTCGGCGATGCTCTTGCCCTTGAAGGTGATCTCCAGCGCCTCGCGGTTGTAGCGCTTGCCCTTGCACACCTCGCACGGGACCGTCACGTCCGGCAGGAAGTGCATCTCGATCTCGATGTAGCCGTCGCCGGAGCACGCCTCGCAGCGGCCGCCCTTCACGTTGAACGAGAAGCGTCCCGGCGTGTAGCCGCGCAGCCGCGCCTCGGGCACCGACGCGAACATCTCGCGCACCGGCGTGAACAGCCCGGTGTACGTCGCCGGGTTCGAGCGCGGCGTGCGCCCGATCGGCGACTGGTCGATATCGACGACCTTGTCGATGAAGTTCAGGCCGCGGATCGCGTCGACCTTGCCGGCGCGCTCGCGGGCGTTGTACAGGTCCTGCGCCGCGCGCTTGTACAGCAGATCGTTGATCAGCGTGCTCTTGCCCGATCCCGAGACGCCGGTGATGCAGACGAACTTGCCGAGCGGGATCTCGACGTCGATGTTCTTGAGGTTGTTCTCGCGCGCACCCTCGATGCGGATCGCGTGGCCGGTGCCCGGGCGGCGCGTCTCCGGCAGCGGCACCTGGCGGCGCCCGCTGAGGTACGCGCCCGTCATCGAGCCCTCGCAGGCCATGATGTCGTCGATCGTTCCCTGCGCGACGACGCGCCCGCCCGCCTCGCCCGCGCCCGGCCCCATGTCGACGATGTGGTCGGCCGCGCGCATCATCGACTCGTCGTGCTCGACGATGAGCACGGTGTTGCCGAGGTCGCGCAGCCGCTCCAGCGTCTTGATCAGCCGCTCGTCGTCGACGGGATGCAGTCCGATGCTCGGCTCGTCGCAGACGTACAGCACGCCCATCAGGCTCGAGCCGATCTGCGTCGCCAGCCGGATGCGCTGCGCCTCGCCACCGGAAAGCGTGCCCGCGCTGCGGTCGAGCGACAGGTAGTCGAGGCCGACGTCGAACATGAACGTCAGCCGCGCGCGGATCTCCTTCAGGATCTGCCGCGCGATCAGCTGCTCGCGCTCGTTCAGCGGCGTGTCGTGCCCCGAGAGCCGCTCGACCCACTCGACGGCCTCGCGCACGTCCATCGACGTCACGCGCTGGATGTTGAGGTCGGCGACCGTGACGGCGAGGATCTCCGGCTTCAGCCGCGCGCCCTTGCACGCGCCGCACGGCACGGCCGCCATGTACCGCTCGATCTCGGCGCGGATGTAGTCGGAGTCGGTCTCCTTGTAGCGGCGCGACAGGTTCGGGACGACGCCCTCGAACGTCGTGTCCCACTTGTTCGTGTGGCCGCCGCTCGCGGTGTACTTCAGCGTGATCGGGTCCTCATCGCCGTAGAGCATCAGGTCGATGTGCTTCTGCTGCATCTCCTTGATCGGCACGTTGAGGCGGAAGCCGTGCTTCTTCGCGATCGCCTGCAGCATCCGCATGTACCAGGTGTTCGTCGCGGCGGCGCGCGACCACGGCGCGATCGCGCCCTCTTCGACCGATACGCCGCGGTCCGGGATGACGAGCGCCGGATCGATCTCCATCTTCACGCCGAGACCGGTGCAGTCCGGGCAGGCGCCGTGCGGGCTGTTGAAGCTGAAGTTGCGCGGCGCCAGCTCGCCGATGTTCGTGCCGTCGAACGCGCAGGCGTAGTGCTCGGAGTACATCCGCTCGCCCTCGCCCTCGATGTCCACCTGCACCGTGCCGCCGCCGAGCTTCAGCGCCTGCTCGACGCTGTCCGACAGCCGGCTCGCGCTCGATGCCGATCCTTCGCCCTCGCGCCCCTCCGTGATCAGCCGGTCGACGACGATCTCGATCGTGTGCTTCTTCTTCTTGTCGAGGTCGATCTGCTCGCCCAGGTCGCGGATGCGCCCGTCGACGCGCACGCGCACGTAGCCCGCGCGCCGCGCGTCCTCGAAGACGTGCAGGTGCTCGCCCTTCCGGTCGCGGATGATCGGCGCCAGGATCATCAGCTTCTTGCCCGGCTCGATGCCGAGGATCGCGTCGACGATCTGCTGCACCGTCTGCCGCTCGATCGGCCGGCCGCAGGCAGGGCAGTGGGGCGTGCCGGCGCGCGCGTACAGCAGCCGCAGGTAGTCGTAGATCTCGGTGACGGTGCCGACGGTCGAGCGCGGGTTGCGGCTCGCGCCCTTCTGGTCGATGGAGATGGCGGGCGAGAGGCCCTCGATGTAGTCGACGTCGGGCTTCTCCATCTGGCCGAGGAACTGGCGGGCGTAGGCCGAGAGCGACTCGACATAACGCCGCTGGCCCTCGGCGTAGATGGTGTCGAAGGCGAGCGACGACTTGCCGGACCCCGACAGCCCCGTGATCACCACGAGCTTGTCGCGCGGGATCGTGACGTCGATGTCCTTCAGATTGTGTTCGCGGGCGCCCTTGACGATGATGGCGTCCAGTGGCATCTGGTCTCCTGAAGTCGTTCGCCGCTCGTTACGCGACGGGTAGGGGCGCAGCCTGCTGCGCCCGGTGTATGCGGAAAGGCGGGCGGCGGTGTCCCCTGCAGTCTTCGTAGGGACAGGTCTTCAGACCTGTCCGCCCCGGCCGCGCGTCCCGCGATCGTCGGATCGCCATTCTAGCACGCGTGTTCGTCGCGTCGATGGCCTGCTGACGCTCGGTGTCAGGCCGAGCCGAGATCGTCTCCAACCTCGCCTGTGCGACCCACGAAAGGTTCTTCCTGTTCGATGCGTCGCCACTGGCAGGCCATCAGATACAGCCAAACGTCGTCGGGGTACCAGCGAAGGCGCTCGCGCGCCGAGGTCAGCTCGCCGGTCGCGTCCTCGAAGACTGCGCCCGCAGTTGCCTCCAGCAGTAGCTGTGCGGGTGCGCCAAGCCAGTCCGCATCGCTGACGGCGCCGCGCGGGTCGAAGCCCAGGGCGAACGTGAACCACTCTCCCACTGTTGTGAGCATCACCTGGTGACGCTCGGGACCGCCCTCCGACGCGACGAAGCGTGTGCGATGGCCGAGAAACGTGACCGGGATGCGCGCATCGATCGCCTTGAGTAGCTCTATACGCCGCTCGCGACCGAGGTCGAAGCCATCCTCAAACAGGATGGTGACGCGCGGGCCCCAGCCGTGGTCGGTCGATCGCTCGGTGTCGAAGCCGAGAACGTCAGAACCGGCCCGCAGCGATCAGGGCGCGCCGGGCGATCAGATCCACAGCACGTTGCCGTCGGGGTCAGCGATGCGTGCGAACGGCACACCCGGCGCGTGCTCGCCGAGCTCGACGATGGTCCCGCCAGCGTCCTCCACGTCGCGCACCGCATCGTCCAGCGGCACGGCGTGGTCGACGTGGAAGCCGACGTTCCGCGGCCCGCTGCCGGCGTGCTCGTGATCGAGCAGCAAACCGAGCGCGCTGTCTGTGCCGGGCAGCCCGACGAACACGATCTGCTCCGCTCGGAACACCTCCTCGAGCTTGAACGCGTCGCGGTAGAACTCCACCGCGCGATCGAGATCCCGCACCGGGACGATGAAGCTGAGTGCCGTGATGCGTGCCATCGGTTCCTCCTGGATACACACGTCGGCGCTCCCGCTGGCCGAGCGGCGATTGACCATTCTAACGCCGTCGCTGTGGGCTCGGAGCGCCTGGGCCTCCGGTAAGGAGCCGACACGGTCCTTGAGGTCCGCGTTGCTCCCGGCGGGTGCAACCGGGCGCTAGGAGTTCGCCGCCGCTCCGCCGCACAATACGCCCATGCCTACGCCAACCGCGCCCTCGCAGCAGACCCCGACCGCAGCACCGACGATCAACTTGACTGATTATTATTCGCGATTTTTTTCCGAAAGACGATCAAGCGAGCAACAGCAGGCTGCGCCCCTACGCCGTCTTGGTGAATCGTGCACTGCGATCAGCACGGACCGCGGCGGGCGGCGGTGCGACAGGCGCTTCGCCCACGTCGTCTCGATCGCTGCGACCTCGTCGGCGTCCATGAACCGCGTCTCCGTGATGGCGATGCCGTGGCGCGCGAACGCCGGCGCCAGCGTCTCGCGCACGTAGTCGGGCGTGACGTCGGGCAGATCGCGCACGTCGAGCGGCACCGGGTCGTCGAAGATGCGCGTGTTCAGCACGATGCGCAGCGCCGCGCCGTCGCGCGCCAGCGACGCGATGCCGTCGAGCACCGCGTCGTCGCGCGAGGATGATGCCGCGCATCAGGCTGCCCCACGGCAGCGTGACGAAGATCTCGTCGGCGATGCCGCGCAGCTCCGCCGGCAGGTGCTCGATGCTCGCGACGGCGTACAGCACGTTCGCGAGGCCGCCGCGCTCCGGCTTCCGCGCCGCCTTCGCCGACAGCTCGCGCAGGTTCTCCGCAACGGGGTCGATGGCGACGACGAAGCGTTCGGGGTGCGCCGCGGCGTAGCGATACGCGAATCGCCCGTCGCCCGCGCCGACGTCGATCGTGACGCCGGCGTACGGTGCAATCGTCGCCGTGAACGCCGCCGCGTCGATCTCCGCAGTCTGCTTGCCGCGCACGATGATCATCGCCGCATTGTAGACGGGACGAATCCACGGATTACGCGGATGTCACGGAGGGGTTTGACGGTGCTGAGAGTGTGTGGCTGGAAAACGAAGGAGGGTCGCCGACGGGCGACCCTTCTCGAAATCTGTGAAATCTGTGGACAGACCCTAGACCGCGGCAGCGGCCTTCTGCGCGATGGCGGCGAACGCCTGCGGCTGGCGGACGGCCAGGTCAGCGAGCACCTTGCGGTCGATGCGGATGCCGGCCTTGTTCAGGCCGTCGATCAGGCGGCTGTAGGTGATGCCGTTGATCCGCGAAGCGGCGTTGATGCGCGCGATCCAGAGCTTGCGGAAGTCGCCTTTGCGCTCGCGCCGGTGGCCGTACGCGTAGTCGAGCGAGTGCAGCACCGACTCGTTCGCGCGCTTGAACACGCGGTGGCGCTGGCCCTTGTGGCCCGTCGCCAGGCCGAGAATCTTCTTGTGTCGCGCGTGCGCCGGCACGCCTCTCTTCACCCGTGGCATCGTCTACTCCTTCGGAAGAACCTAGAACTTAGAACCAAGAACCTGAGGCTCGGACCGCGATCGGTTCTGGGTTCTCAGCTCCAGTTCCGCGAACGCGCCCTAGCGCTTCGCGTACGGCATCAGCTTGCGCAGCATCTTCTGGCCCGGCTTGCTGACCACGATCATCTCATCAATAGCGCCGAGCGCGGCCTTTGACATGCGCGTCTTGTTGTGGCTGATGTTCCCCTTGCGCCGGGTGAACTTGCCGGTGCCGGTCACTTTGAACCGAGCGGCGGCGCCACGGTGCGTCTTCATCTTCGGCATGTCTTCGTCCTCTCGCGCCGGTGGGGCGCATTGTTCTTGTCTGCGTCTACGCCTCGGCGGGGGCGGCGTCGGCTATCGCTTCCGGGGCCGCGCCGTCCGCACCCGCGGCCTTCAGCGCAGCGGCCATCGCCGTCTCGCCGGCAGGCTCGCCCGAGGTCGCGACGGCGGCTGGCTTCGGTGCGCGCGGCGTCTTGACCTTCGGTTCCTGCTTCGGCGGCACCGGCGCCAGATACATGTTCATGAAGCGGCCCTCCATCGAGGGCTGCCGCTCCACGATCGCGACCTCTTTCAGCTGCGCCGAGATGCCGAGGAGAAGCTCGCGGCCGATCTCCGGGTGCGTGATCTCGCGACCGCGGAACATTACCGAAACCTTGACCTTGTCGCCACCGGCCAGCAAGCCTTCGACGACGCGCCTCTTGACAGCGATGTCGTGGGCGCCGATCTTCGGCTTGAAGCGCACCTCACGCAGGACGACCTGCTTCTGGTGCTTGTGGGCCTCACGCTCCTTCTTCGACTGCTCGTACTTGAACTTGCCGTAGTCCAGGATGCGGCAGACCGGAGGGTTGGCGTTCGGCGCCACCTCGACGAGGTCGAGGCCGCGTTCGCGGGCCATCTCGAGCGCCTGGATGATGGGCGTCACGCCCAGCTTCTGGCCCTCGTCGTCGATGATGAGGACTTCGCGGACGCGGATCTTTTCGTTTATGCGGAGATCTCTGGCTATCGTTGACCCCTTATCAGCAAGCGAGCGCCTCCGGAGGCGCCCTGTAACGGAGCTTTACTATAAGCCATTCGAAGCCACGGCGGCAACGGAGGGCAAATCGGTCACACCAGCACCAGCAGGGGCGTCCCCTGGTCGACGCGCTGCCCGACGCTGACGTAGACCGCCTTCACGGTGCCGGCGCGGCGCGCGTGAAGCTCGTTCTGCATCTTCATCGCCTCGACGACCACGAGCATCTGGCCCTCGGTGACCTCGTCGTCGGCCTTCACCTGAACCTCGCGGACGACGCCGGTCATCGGCGACTTCAGCACCCATTCGCCGCCGGCGTCGACGTCGAAGCCATCGGCGGTGCCGCCGCCGCGGCGCCCCGTCTGCGTGCCCACCGTGACCGTGTGGCCTCCGACGATGACGTGGTAGCTCGTCGGCCCCTCTTCGGCGAAGACGTCATGGGGTTTGCCGTCGACGATCAGCGAGTAGCGCGCCGACTCGTTGATGCGCTCGAGGCTCACCGACGACGTGATGCCGTCGATCGTCACGCGGTATCCGCCCGCGTGATCGGGCTCGACTTCGACCTCACGATTCTCGTTGCCCAGCCTCAGCCGGTACTTCGCCGCCATCGATTCCCCTGTTGCGCGCCCGCGTGCGCTGCCAGTTGCCGGTCGCGGCCGGACTCTCGCCAGCCGCCTTCCGGGCCCACGATCACCGCCGGCTGGGCGCCGTTGCGCGCGCGGCGATTGTGCGACATCACCGCCGCCACCAGCAGCGCGACGTGCTCCTGGTCCGTGTACCCGGTGGGCTCGATCATCTTGAAGTCGTTGTCAAGGAAGCCCGTGTGCACCTCGCCGGCGACGAACCGCGGGTCGTCGAGCAGTTGCAGGTGGAACGGGATGTTCGTCTTCACGCCGGCGATGACGTACTCGCGCAGGGCGCGCTTCATCCGTTCGATCGCCTGGGTGCGGTCGGCGCCCCAGCAGATCAGCTTGGCGAGCATCGGGTCGTAGAAGTACGGGATGTCGATGCCGCTGAAGATGCTGCTGTCGACGCGCACGCCGGGCCCGCTGGGCTCGTTGACGTAGTCGATGCGGCCGAGCGACGGCAGGTAGTTGTTGTACGGGTCCTCGGCCGCGATACGGCACTCGATCGCCGCGCCGCGCAGCACGACGTCGTCCTGCGTGAAGCCCAGCGGCTCGCCCGCGGCGATGCGGATCTGGTCGCGCACGAGATCGCGGCCGCAGAGCCACTCGGTGACGGGGTGCTCGACCTGCAGGCGCGTGTTCACTTCGAGGAAGAAGAACTCGTCGGTCGCGGGGTCGAACAGGAACTCGACCGTGCCCGCGTTGTAGTAGCCGGAGGCTTTCGCCGCCGCGACGGCCGCCGCCATCATCTTCACACGCGTTGCCTGGCTCAGGACGGGCGAGGGCGACTCTTCGAGCAGCTTCTGGTGACGGCGCTGCACCGAGCATTCGCGCTCGCCGAGCGCGACGGCGTTGCCGTGCTTGTCGGCCAGCACCTGGATCTCGACGTGCCGCACGGGGGAGAGGTAGCGCTCGAGGAACACGCCGCCGTCACCGAACGCCGACTGCGCCTCGCTGGACGCGACGCGGACGGCGCCTTCGATCTCTTCGGCGCTCTTCACGAGGCGGATGCCCTTGCCGCCGCCGCCCGCCGATGCCTTGATCAGCAGCGGGAAGCCGATGCCCGGCGCGAGCCGGACCGCCTCGTCGGCTTCGACGCGCCCCTCGGTGCCCGGCACGACGGGCACGCCAGCGGCGATCATGGTGCGGCGGGCGTTGACCTTGTCGCCGAGCAGGATGACGGACTTCGGGTCGGGGCCAATGAAGGTGATGCCGGCGTCGGCGCAGGCTTCGGCGAACTCCGTCCGCTCGCTCAGGAAGCCGTAGCCGGGGTGTATGGCGTCGACGCCGGCGGCCTTCGCCACCTCAACGATCTTCTCGTAGTTGAGGTAGCTCTCCAGCGGCGGTCCCTCGCCGATGTGATACGCCTCATCCGCGTACCGGACGTGCAGCATGCTGCGGTCTACGGTCGAATACACGGCGACCGTGGCGATACCCATCTCGCGGCAGGTCCGCATGACGCGGAGCGCAATCTCGCCGCGGTTGGCGACCAGGATCTTCTTGAACAAGCCTTCACTCCCGGCCCGGTATGGGTTCGGAGATTGATAACACAGATAGGTGGAAGCGGGAAGCGAGAAACGGGAAGCCGGAAACGCGAAGGACAGTGAGACGAAGTCTGCGTCCCAGCGGCCGCGTCGATAGCCTGGCGTTCGACCTCGACGGCGACAAGCGACGACTGGAGATCAGAACCCCGAGGCGATGACGCCGGGCGCCACGACGCACAGTTCGCTGACGACGCTCTCGACGCCGTCATGCGCGAGCAGCAGATCCTCGATCGCCTGCCGCTGCGTCTCCGAAGGCGACCTGCCCGGCGACCGTTACGACGCCCGCGCGATAGTCGACGCGCACGTCGGCCGCCGCCGACCCGAGCGCGCACACGAACGTGCGCAGCGCCTCGGCGATGGCGTCGTCGTCTGTGATCACGGTCGTAGGTCGAAATGCCGGTTCCATCTCGACCGTGATACCACCATCGCTGCCGCATGACAACGTGCGGCTTGTCAACGCACGTTATGTGTGCGGGGTTGTGAGCCCCCAGACTCACAGCCGGGGACGGCTGTGCCACATTGGCTGCGGCGGGCGGCGCGCCTCGCTACACTGACGCGATGGAGCCCTTCGTCCACGATGCTGTACTCGATATGCAGATGGCGCGCGCCGAGCTGGTATCGGCGCTCGGCGACATCGGGCCGGGCGATTGGGGCCGTTTCGTGCCGTACGGCTCGCGGACGCTGCACGACCTGCTGGCGCACGTGGCGGGCGCCGACCAGGCGTGGGCGCTCGCGGCGCAGGGGCTGCTTCGCGGCGAAGGCGACGTCGCGCCGCCGCTGGCGCCGGCCGAAGCGAAGGCTGCGCGCGAGCGCGCCATCGAGCGCGGCCGCTCGCGCACGCCCGCGGAGTTGATCGAAGAGATGGAGCAGCGCCGCAAGCTTCTCCTCGGTCTTTACGACCTGCTGGAGCCACGCCACCTGGCGCTCGCTCTGCGGTCGTACGGCGACACGCACAACTCGGTCCGCGAGCGCATCTGGGTCGGCTATCACGATCGCCTGCACGCCGCCGACGTACGGCGCGCGCTGCGTTTGACGTGGCAGCCGCAGCGGCTGAAGTTCCTGCCGCAAGTGCGGGCTGCCGTCGACGCGCTGGCGCCCGATGCGGCGCTGTACGTTATCCACAACGTCGATCCCGTGTACTGGGAGCGCCCGTCGCCGGTGCCGGGCTGGTCGTTTCGCCAGTTGCTGATGCACATCGCGACCGGCGACTGGGTGCTGCAGGGGCACCTGCGCCACGTCATCGAACACGACGCCGTCGGCGCGTGGCCGGATATCGATGCCGGGAACGCGCAGCTTCTCGACGAGCGGCGCCACTCGACCGACCGTGCGCTGACCGAGGAATACCTTTCGATGCGCCACGAGACGTTCGTCCTGTTGTCGCAGCTCAAGCCGAAGCACCTCGATCTCAAGATCGAGCTGTGGTGGGAACGGACGTCCGAACCCGCACACGGTTCTCGACTACCTCAACGGCTTCGAGCGCCACGATCGGCAGCACCTCGAGCAACTGCGCCCGGCGATGCGCTGGGTGCGCGCGTACGGAGGCGCGTGAGATGCCGCTGTTCCGTCGCAAGCCGAAGCCGCCGCCGCCGATCTCCATCGAACTGCCGTCCGGCGAGGAAGTGGAGCGCGCCGTGAACGCCGAGCTGCTGTACGGCAAGACGGCGATGCGGGGGGCGCTCTTCATGACCAACCGCCGGCTGATGTTCGAAGCGCAGCGCGGCGAGGCACGCTGGATGATCGTGCCATACGACGAGATGAAGTCGGCCGGCCTCTATCCGGCGCCGAACCTCCACCTGGGCGCGCCGGCCAGCCGCCGCCAGTGCCTCTGCGTCGAGACCACGAACGGCGAGCACGTCTGGTGGGACTTCGGCGAGAAGGACGAGCGCGAATGGCTGCCGCTGGTGCAGGCGAAGGTTGAGGCTGTGCGCGGCCCGTGACGCGCCGGGCGACAACTATGGCGAGCGGCCGCGGTGATAGACGACATTAAACGCTCACTTTTCATGTTTTCGGCCGCCGGTGGCGTCGCGCAGATTCGGCTGAGCGGTTGGCGGGCGGCTGTTTGGTTGCGATCGCCTGCCCTTTGATTGCGTTTGATTGGACGTGTGGGGCGCAATCAAACGCCGAGCGATCGCGTGGATGAGCGCGTGGATGCGGAGACGGCGCGTGGTCATGGCGCCAGCATAGGCGGATGGGGCGGCGATCTCCGAGGGGTGCGTGACACCTTTGCGATCGGCGGACTGACAGGTCTCCTTCGGCGACTCCTCGACCGGCGACGGCTGTGCCACATTGCTTCGACCCGTCGCGCGCGCGATGACGCGGGCTGAAAGCCCGCGCCACGATCACCAAGGCGGTTCTGGAAGCCCGCGCCACGGACTCACAGGTCTTGCCGGGCGACTCACAGCCGGGGACGGCTGTGCCACTCTTGCCGTGGCGCTCAAGTGATCGCTCCGGCGCCTTCGCTTGCGGCTACGTCGTCGCGGAAGCGGCGCACCGCGAGCCGCAGCGATTCCTCGGCGTCGAGATCGCGCTCGCGGGCGAGCGCGACGATGGCGAACAGCAGCTCGCCGAGCTGCGCCGCCGTGACCGCGTCCGTCGCGGACGTCAGGTCGCGCAGCATCCGCGTCGCCGCGTCCGGCGACACGAGCGCCGGGCCGACGCCTGCCTTGGCGGCGCGCCCCTGCACCGACTGCGCCTGCGCCAGCGCCGGCATCGCCTTCGGCACCGCGTCGAGCAGCGGAGCTTCGCCGCGCTCCTCTTTCTTCAGCGCCTCCCAGTTGCGGAGAACGTCGGCCGCGCCCTCCACCTGGACGTCGCCGAAGACGTGGGGATGCCGGCGGATCAGCTTGGCGGTGATCGACGCGATCACGTCCTCGATCGCGAACTCGTCGCCGTCCTCCGCGACCTGCGCCTGCAACACGACCTGCATCAGCAGATCGCCCAGCTCCTCGGCCATCTTGTGCGGCTCGCCGGCGTCGAGCGCGTCGAGCGCTTCGTAGGCCTCTTCGAGGAGGAAGCGCTTCAGCGTCTCGTGCGTCTGCTCCAGGTCCCACGGGCAGCCGCCGTCCGGCGAGCGCAGCCGGGCGATCACGGCGCGCAGCCCCTCGAAGGAGCGGACGTCGTCCGTCAGCGCGAGCGGCGGTATGTACAGGGTGGCGAGGTGGTCGAACGCGTCCTCGTGGTCCAGGCGCGCGAGGGAGGTCTCGATGACGGCGCCCTCGCCCGTGCCCGCGGCGCGCACGATGCGCACCGGGTGCTCGGGCGGGTACGCGTCGAGCAGCGCGAGCTTCGCCTGCGACGCCGCACGCCGGTCGTAGACCTGCGCGATCACGGTCGGCCGTTCGGGCACGAGCATGCGCCGATGGTCGCCCAGCGAGAGCGCGTCGAGGATGAGGAGCCCGTCCGTCAGCGGATCGAGCCCGAGCGTCGTGGCGATGGTGTCGACGAAGCTGACGCCGGCGACGATCCGCATCGTCACGCCGGCCGCCGGCGCGCGCAGCAGGAGCGATCGGACGGTGGCCTCGCCGAACAGCGGGTGTCCCGGCACGGCGTACACGGCGCCCTCGGGTCGCGCCGCCAGTTCGAGCACGCGCGCGACGATCGCCTCGTACACCGCATCGAACGAGGGCTCACGCTCGTAGATCTCGTCGAAGGACCGGTAGCGCGGGCCGGCGGGCAGGCCGGCGACCGTGGGATGCCGCGCCGTGCGCAGCCACACCTCCGGCGCCGCGGCGATGAGGTCGCGCGCCTCGACGGTCAGGAGTGAAGCGTCGCCCGGTCCGAGTCCGACGACGATGAGATCGCCCATGCGGCCATTATCTCCCTCGCCCGCGGCCGGTGGAAGTTGACGGAGCGGCGGAGGGGCGGCGTTTCGGCGCCGTGGCGCAGCGGGATATGGCTGCTCCTTCGGCAGAACCTAGAGCCTAGAACCTAGCTCGCAGACCGCTCGTACTCCGCGCGGTGTTGGCCGGATTCCGGTCCGCGAACGCGGAGTAAGCTCATCACTATGGACAGCGCAGCGACCGACGCGATCTCTCCCGAACTGCTTGACAAGCCGGATCCGGCTGATCAGACTACGGGTGTCGCGGTGGCGGGGCGGCAGAGGGAGACCCACATGGGCTTTGCCCGCACGCTCGCGACGCTCCTCTTCATCATCGCGCTGCCCGGTCGCACTCGTCACGACGAACATTCGCCTGCTCGCCAACGCGCCGGTCGTCTACAGCTACGCGTTCGACCGCTACAACGCCGAGGATGCGACGGGCCTCTCGCGGGCCGATCTGGACTCCACCGCCAAGGCGCTTCGCCAGTACTTCAACAACGACGAGAAGACCTTCTATCACACCGTTACCGAAGGGGGCCTGCCGGGTTCCGTGTTCAACGCGCGCGAGACGCGCCACATGGAGGACGTGAAGCAGCTCTTTGTCGGGGTGAACCGCCTGCAGGAGCTGAGCGTCGTCTTCGTGCTCGCCTACGTCGTCGCGTTCTTTCTCTGGGCGCGCGACAGCGACGTCCGCCAGCTCGCGACGCAGAGCCTGATCGGCCTCGGCCTAGGCACGCTCGTTGTCGGCAGCATCGCCGTCGTCGCGGCGTTCGGCTTCGACGCGGCGTTCACGCGCTTTCATGAACTCTTCTTCTCCAACAACCTGTGGCAGCTCGATCCCGACCGCGATCACCTGATCCAGATGTTCCCGCAGGGGTTCTGGCGCGACATCACGATCGTGCTCGGCGCCATGTGCGCGCTGGAAGCAGCGCTGATCGGCGCGGTCGCGGGCATCTACCTGATGAGCACGCGCGGCGAGCGGCGGCGCCTCGTCGCGGCCATCGACGTCAGCGCATCGCATACGCAGGCCGCTTGACGCGACCGGCCCCGCAATTGAGCGTGCCGCCGTCGTCAGCGATACTGCAACGCGCCATGGGAAATGCGAACCGCCGGTCACATCGCCGCTGTATCCGGATGCTGGCGGCGGCGTTTCTGCTGATGCTTGTGACGGGCTGCAGCGCGGGCACCGCGAAAGCCGAGCACCTGAGCTTCGGCTGCCGCGAAGGCCGCCACATAGCGCTGACGTTCGACGACGGGCCGAATCCGCCGTACACGGAGCAAGTCCTGGACGTCCTCCGGTCCCACGGAGCCGTGGCCACGTTCTTCGACGAAGGCCAGGCGGCCGCATCCAACCCGGACGTCGTGAAGCGGGAGCTGGCGCTGGGCATGGTGGTCGGCTCGCACTCCTACATGCACTCGACGGACCTGCCGTCGATGTCGCGCGCTGACTTCGGGCGCGATCTGCGGCAGGCCGAGGCCGCGCTGACGCCGGCGCTCGGCTACGCGCCGGGGCTCTATCGCGCGCCCTACGGACACACGAGCGACAACATGCTCGCCGAACTGCGCGCGGCGGGTTATACGTCTCGATCGGTTGGGACCTCGACTCCACCGACTGGAGCGATGCGTCCGCCGACCAGGTGGTGCGCGCTGTGCTCGACAACGCTCACCCCGGCGCGATCGTGCTGATGCACGATGGCGGCCTCGGCGGCGGCAACCCCGATCGCTCGACGACGCTGGCCGCGCTTCCGCGCATCATCGACGGTCTGCGCGAGCAGGGCTACACGCTCGTGACCGTGCCCGATCTCACCGGAGCACCCGCCGAACACGGCGGAAAGCGGAGGCCGGCGTGCTCGGTGAGTTGACGATCCCGCGCTCGCCCTCCGAGATCGGCCGTATGGCGGCGCGCTGGCACGTGCGAGCGCAGTACGCCGTGGCCGCGCTCGCTCTGCTGGGCATCTCGTTGCTCTGCGCGATCGCGCTGAGCCGCGGCTTCCTGCTCGGCGCCGACTCGGCGAACGATTACGTGCATGTCTGGTACATCTCCGACCAGATCTTCCATCATGCGCAGGCTGCCGCTTCACGTACCGTACCTCGAGTCGGGCGATGCGCTGACGTTCCCGTACGCCGTCGTGCCGTGGCTGGTCGCCGCCGTTCCGTATGCGATCGTCGGCGACCGCGCCGTGACGTTTACGATGGTCGGCGGGTTCGCACTCTACGGATACGCGGCGACGCGCGCGCGCCCGGCGCTCCGCGACCCGCGCCTGCTCGCGGTCATCTACATCAACACGTTCCTGATCGAGGGGTTCGTCTCGTTCCAGCTGGCGTTCATCTGGGCCTGCGTGTTCTTCTTCCTGTTCATCGAGGCGGTCGACAAGCGGCGCTGGGCGCTCGCCGCGCTGCTGGCCGTGCTCGCCGTCACGACGCATCCGTTCGCGGGCACGGCGGCGGTGGGCGGCTACGCGATCTTCGCCGCCGCCCGCCGTCCGCGCGACATCGTGCCGCTGGGCGCGGCGATGCTCGCCGCGGCGGTCGTCGTGGTGCCGTTCGCGCTCTATATCCACACCGCGCCCGCGGTCGGGATGACGAGAGAGAAGGACCTGTTCGGCACGCTGCGCTGGATGGCGCGATACCGGGGCAGCGTCGTCCTCTTGCCGATCGCCGTCTCCGCCTTCGCGCCCGCGTTCCGTGCGATGTTTCTTGTGGTCTTCGCGGCGATGGCGCTCACCTTCGTGCAGCGCCTCGACGCCAAGAAAGTCGACACGGTGGGGCTGACGAACGCGTCGCACCCGTTCTACGGCACGTTCATGGCGTCGCCACAGTTCGATCGCAGACTCCGCTACCGCGTGCTGGAACCGAACGACTGGGAGGATGGCGCGTACCAGCTTGTGCGGGGCGGCGCGGTGCTGACGCAGGAGTTCTTCGACCAGAGCCAGTTCCGGCGCTGGTGGAACACGCCCGAGCAGTACTCCTGCTTCCTCGGCGCGAAGCGCGTCGACGTCGTGCTGCTGGAGCGCTCGTACCCGTGGAAGTTCTCGCAGAACGAAGACGTGCGCCTGCGGGAGTTCGAGCACCAGGGCAGGGCGCACGTCATCTTCACCGGCCGCGATCCTGACGGACGCGGCCCCGAGTTCAGGGCGTACGACGTGCGCGGCGCCCGCCGGAACGGCGCGCGGCTGGCGGATTGCAGGCTATAGGGGCCAGCTACCGGCGCAAGTCGACCGGGATGTAGGTGAACGGCACCGGATCGCGCTCCACCGAGTAGAGGCGCAAGAGTTCATATTTCAGCCAGCCGTTCGCCTCGTCAAGCCAGGCGAGCGGTACGTTCAGCTGGCGGAAGCCACGATGCGCGGCCTCTTCGTGAAGCTGTGCGAGCACGTTGCTGAGTTCGGCGGCAAGCTCTGCGAGGCGGTCCATCATGTTGCCTCCTTGCACTGAGAGGGACGAACCGATTATAGCCCCGGTGGGCGGCGGCCTGCTATCGGGCGAGTGTTAAGATCGCGTATATGTCCTCAAACCTGTACCGCGGCCTTCCTTCCGTCGATCGCCTGCTCGCCGACCCGCGCGTGCGGGCCGCCGGAGCCGACGGCCTGGCGGTCGTGCTGGCCCGGGAGGCGCTCGAGGGCGCGCGTGCCCGTATCGCCGCCGGGGAACCCGCGCCTCGCGTTCGACGCCATCGTGGCCGACGTCGCCGGCCGCATCGAGGCGCAACTGCGGCCGCCGCTGCGCCCGCTCATCAACGGCACCGGTGTGATCATTCACACGAACCTCGGTCGGGCCCCGCTGGCGGAGGAAGCGATCGAGGCGATGATCGAGGTGTCGCGCGGCTACAGCAATCTCGAATACGACGTCGAGTCCGGTGCGCGCGGATCGCGCCACACGATCCTGGAGCCGCTGCTCTGCCGGATCACCGGCGCGGAGGCGGCGATGGCCGTCAACAACAACGCTTCGGCGGTGCTGCTGGCGCTGGCGGCGCTGGCCGCCGGCAAGGAAGTCGTCGTGTCACGCGGCCAACTCGTCGAGATAGGCGGCGGCTTCCGCATCCCGGACGTCATGCGTCAGTCGCGCGCGAAGCTCGTCGAGGTCGGCACGACGAACCGCACGCGCATGGCCGATTTCGAGGCGGCGATCACGGCGAAGACAGCGGCGCTGATGCGCGTGCATCCGAGCAACTTCAAGGTTACGGGCTTCACCGAATCGCCGACGATCGAAGAACTGGCGCAACTCGCGGGCGAGCGCGGCGTCCTCCTGATCGACGATGTCGGCAGCGGTTGCCTGCTCGACGTCACGAAGTACGGGTTACCGGCCGAGCCGACGCCGCAGGAATCGGTCGCCGCCGGTGCGGACGTCGTGATGTTTTCGGGCGACAAGCTGCTCGGCGGACCGCAGGGCGGGCTCATCGTCGGACGCAAGGCCGCGCTCGATCGGCTGAAGCGGCACCCGCTCGCGCGCGCCGTCCGCATGGACAAGGCCAGCATCGCCGGCCTCGCGGCGACTCTCCGCCTCTACCTCGAAGGCGCGGCCGAGCGGCGCATCCCGGTGTGGCGTATGATCGCGACTCCGCTCGACGCGCTGGCGACGCGCGCGACCGCGATCGTTGTGGCGATCGGATCGACCGCGACGGTGCTCGACGGGCGCTCGATGATCGGCGGTGGCTCGCTGCCCGAGGAGAGCCTGCCGACGAGACTCGTCGCGATCACGGCGCCGAGGGGTCTCAACGCGACCGCGCTGGCCGCGCGGCTCCGGGCGTGCGACATCGTCGCCCGGGTCGAGGACGACCGCGTCCTCCTCGATCCGCGCACCATCGACCCCGCCGATGACGACCGCGTCGCGAGCGCGTGCGCAAGCTGCCTTGCCTGAAGCCGCTCCGCATCGAGCGGTGACGCGGCGAGGTCGCCTGACGTTACGGCGCGCATCGGCTAGCATGAGCGTGAGGATTCCACGTCCTCCGCCGCATCCTGAGCCGGAAGGTATGCCCGCATGAAGCTCGAAGATCTGCATCCCGGCACGAGCGTGGTGAGCGCCGACGGCCACAAGCTCGGCACGCTCAGCCGCTTCGTCATCAAGAAGGATTCACTGAAGCTCACGCACATCGTGGTGGATACGGGCATCCTGCGCAGCGGCGAGCCACTGTGGAAGGGCGGCTGGGGCCTCTCGCACGACCGCGTGTTGCCGCTCGGCGTCTTGAAGGACGCCGATGACGAGGCCGTGCATATCACGATGACGGCCGATGAGTTCAAGGACCTGTCGGTTGACTACATCGAGGAGCAGTTCGAGCAGATGCCCGACTCCAGGCGCGGTTGGCCTGACGCGTCCGACCTCCGTCGCCTGCTCGCATCGATGCCCGGCGAGCCCGGGCCGTACGTGCTGCACGAGATACTGGCGAGAGATCCCGATGAGGTCGAGATCAAGAAGGACTCGCCGGTCTGGCGTCTCAATCCGCACAAGAAGATCGGCGAGGTCGACCGCGTCATCTACGACGCTGACAGAAGAAGGTCACCGACCTGGTCATCCGGCGCGGCTTCGTGTTCACGAAGGACGTGGTGCTGCCGATGCGCTTCGTCGTCGAGGTCGTCGCCGATATCGTGCGCGTCGAGATCGACGATGAAGCGCTGAACGGCCTGCCGGAGTTCAATGCGACAGACTGAGCCGACACGGGACGTCGGGGACTAGCCGTGGAGCCGCCGCGCCCGCCGCTTCGCGCCCGCGACCACGTGCTGCCGCTCGGGGCGCGCACGTACGTGATGGCGATCCTCAACCTCACCGATAACTCGTTCTCCGGCGACGGTACGGGCGCTGATATCGATGCCGCGGTGCGCCGGGCGGTGCAGGCCGCGGCGGACGGCGCGGATATCATCGACGTGGGCGCGGAGAGTGCGCGCGCCGACGTGCCCGTGCGCGACGCCGACGAGGAGGCGCAGTTCGTCGGCGAGGCCGTGCGCCGGATCGCGGCCGAAGCCGGCATCCTGATCTCGGTCGACACGTACAAGCAGGTGGTGGCCGAAGCGGCGCTGCAGGCAGGCGCGTGCATCGTCAACGACATCGGCGGCTTCATGTACGACACCGGCACGGCGCAGGCCGCGGCGAAGTACGGCGCGGCGCTGGTCATCAACTACACGTACGAGCGCCCGAAGATCCGCCCGGCCGAGCCGCCGCGCTACGACGACCTGATCGGCGCGCACATGGCGTTCTTCCGCGACCGCATCGCGACGGCGGAGGCCGCCGGCGTCGCCGCCGACTCGCTGATCCTCGATCCGGGGATCGCGTTCGGCAAGTCGCACGACGAGGATCTGGAGGTGCTGCGCCGGCTCGGCGAGTTCCGCGCGCTCGGCCGTCCGCTGCTCGTCGCGGCGTCGCGCAAGCACTTCATCGGCAGCGTTACGGGGTTGCCGCCGGACCAGCGCGACGAGGCGACGGCCGCCGTCACGGCGCTGAACATCGCGTACGGGGCGGACATCGTCCGCGTGCACGACGTGCGCACGAGCGGTTCGCGCCGCGCGCATCGCGGACGCCATCGTTCGCGCGCGGCCGGGCGCTTATGCGGCGACGGCGGCGTCGTGGCCGTGGTGGAGCGAGGCGCAGCCGATCAGCGGTACGACGATTGGGAGTTGTAGTACCGCGATCGCTGTACTGAATATAGTTAGATTGTCCTCGCACATATAATGCGGATTGAAGAGCGTTAACGCCCGGCTGGAGACGTCCGATGACTATCTGCGTAGCTGCGATGGCTCAGGTGCCCAATTATCCGACGATCGTTGCTGCCACCGACAGGGCGATAACCACGGGAAACCAAGTCTACGACGGCGCAACGCAGGCTAAGCGCCACATTCTCACGCCGCAGATCGTCGCGCTTAGCTCCGGCGATGTGCTCGACGAAGCAGAGGTTGTGACTCGCGCGCGACGGGAGATTGAGCAGAGACAACTACAAAGCGTCTCGGACGTCGCGGAGGTCGCCCGGGGGCCGTCAACAGGCCTACGGCGACTCTCTCCCTCAAGGGGAGACGGCGAGGCTATCGTCGTCGACAGCGGTTGACGGACGATGAGAATTGAGTTCGTAGTCCGTAGTCCATAGTCTGCGCAGCGCATCGCGAGCGGGACTACGAATTCAGACGGAGTGGAAGCTGCCCTCGGCGGTCATGAGGTGGCGGACGTCGTTCAGGGAGTAGAGGGCGCGGATGCCTTCGGCGCCGGCGACGATGTTGACGGACGTGTGCGCCGGGCGGAAGAACATGTCGTACTTCGACGCGATGATGTGCCCGATGTAGGCGTTGATGACGCCGCCGTGGCACGCCACGACGATGCGCTCGCACGGGTGCGCCGCGATGATCCCCTCGATGGCGTTGATCACGCGCTTGCGGAACTCGTAGCTCGATTCCGAGAACGGGTAGACGTCCCAGCTCTTCTCGACGACCATGCGCTGCCGCGTGCCGACGAGCGCCAGGCGGCCGATGTGCTCGAGCGGCGTCTTCTCCGGCGGGACGTCGCGGAAGATGCCGACCTCGCGCAGGTCGTCGACGATGATCGGCTCGAGCCGGTGGTGCCGGGCGATCTCGCGCCCGGTGTCGAGCGCGCGCCGAAGCGGGCTCGCGTACACGTAGTCGATGCGCTGCGTCGAGAGCGCTTCGCCGACGAGCCGCGCCTGCGTCCGCCCCAGGTCGCTCAGCGGAGGATCGATGACCTGCGCCATGGGCCCGTTGGCGTCGTAGTCCTGCTGCCCGTGCCGCACGAGCAGCAGTTCGGTCACATCCTCGCGCCCGGAGAGGAAGGCGATGTCGAACGGCGCCGGCATGCGCTGACGCGCCGCCCGCTCATCGACCTGCTCCGCTATGGCTTCGTTCACGTCGTGTTCGCGCTCGTCGCGCTCGCCGTCTGTCACCGCCGCCTCCCGATCCGCGTGCTCAAGGGTCCGGCTACAGCTTAGCGCGGCGGGATTAACGCGAAGTTAAGCAGGGAGTGCGTCAAGGACAGGAGGTGACGGGCTGCGACAAGGTGTTTCAATTCGACGGCATGAAGCGCGGCACGGCGCAACTCTTATGCGTGAGGACCGCGGGCATCCCGGGAGCGCTCGCTTTTCGGCCGCCGCGCGGCCGCCAGCACGAAGATCACCGTTGCGAGCACGCCGAACGCGGTGCTGGCCATCAAGGCCCAGGTCATGCGGATGCTCCAGTCGAACCACAGGAAGCGCACGTCGACCTGCTGCAGGTTCTGGAGGAGGAAGAGCATCACCGCAAGCGTCGCGACGACGCCGACGGCGAGCCGTATCCGCGCGAGCAGCCCGAGGCGCTCGGTCGCGGGCTCAGGCGGCTGGGCCTCGTGTTGCGTTCGCGTCATCGTTCAGCTCCTCGCCTCTCGCAAGCTGCTGGAGTGATTCTATCGCTTCATTACCGTGGCGGTCGGTCCGGCCGTCTCTTGTGGCGACTCTGCAATCGCCGGACTCACAGCCGAGGACGGCTGTGCCACATGCTTCGCGGCGCGTTCAACGCGCGCCAATTCGAAGGGACTGCGACTAGTCGCTGGCCATTCCGCCGCCGCGCGGCCCCGCCAGCGGCTCCGGACGCCGTGTCGCCTCGTAGGCCTGCTTCGTCCGCTCGACGATCTCGAAGAGGTCGGCCGGCGTTGTCACCGGCGCCGAGCATAACGTGCCGTAGCACACGTAGGCGGCCGGCGACGGGTGTGCGGGTAGGCCCTCGGACGCAAGTGCTTGCGCGTCGGAGGCATCGATCGTGCGGAGCACCCGGTCGGCGACCGGGAGCGCCAGTGCGGCCGAACGTAGAGCTTCGGCAGCCTTGGCACCGGCAGGCGCGACGATCTTTACGTCCGCGCCGGGGTTCAGCAGCAGGTCGACGGCCTTCGCGTACTCCGCGGCGAAGTAGCCCTGCGTTTCGGCGACGTGCACGAACTGCGCGAGCGCCGCGCGCGCGATCGCCTCGTAGCGCTCGTCGTGCGTCAGCCGCGCGAGGCGGATGAATACGAGCGCGGCAATGCTGTTCTCCTTCACCGGCGTCTGCGGCTGCGCGAGCAGTCCGAGCGTCTCGTGCTCGCGCGGCGTGTCGCGAAAGCCGCCGCCATCGACGCTCAGCCGCTCGGCCATGAACGCCGCGAGCTCTTTCGCCCGCTCGAAGTCCTGCGGGCGCGCCGCGACCTCGTACGCGTCGAGGCAGGCGAGCGCCGTCCACGCCTGGTCGCCGAGCAGGCCGGGGATCTTCGGTCCATCGGGCGCGAGGAAGCGGAACATGCCGTCTGCATCGGTGTGCAGGCGCTCCCAGAGGAAGTCGAGCGCCCGGAGCGCGCGCTCGCGCAGGTCAGGCCGGCCGCGTGTCCACGACGCTTCGAGGTACGCCGCGATCGCCATCGCGTTCCAACTGGTGTACACGGTCTTGTCGACGTACGGCGGCGCGAACTTCTTCCGCTCCTCGCCCGGCAGCGGGTACAAGTTCTCGTCGGCGTCCTGCGAACCGTAGAAGGCGCCGGTCTCGGGATCGCTCAGCCACGTATCGAGGTACTCGATCGTGAAGTCGATGTAGCGCTTGTGCTCGTCGCCTGGGGAGGCGCGGTCGAGCTTCAGCAGGCAGTGGAGCAGCAGCGCGTTGTCTTCGAGCATCTTCTCGTAGTGCGGAATGCTCCAGTCGCGCTTCGTGGAGTAGCGGTAGAAGCCGCCCCACTCCTGGTCGTACGTGCCGCCTTTGCACATATGCTCGAGGGTCTTGCGCGCCATGTGCAGCGCGTCGCGGTCTCCGTCGCGGAGGTACGCGTGCAGGAGCAGGTCGATGGCGTCGGTGTGCGGGAACTTCGGTTCGCTGCCGAAGCCGCCGAACACCGGGTCGTACGCGTCCTGCGTGGCGTTCAGCACGTCGCGCAGGATCTGGTCCGACAGCGCGTCGTCGCCGTCCGCGCCGACGCCGCCGGCCGCTGCGCCGCGAGTGTCGCGACTCGCCATGATCTGCGCGATCTTCTCTTCGATCGACGTCTTGTTGTCCTTGTAGTAGGTGCTGACCTGGTTGAGCACGTCGCGCATCTGGTCGGGCGGGACGTACGTCATGCCGGCCATCAATTGACCGGCCGGCGTCAGGAACGCCGTCGTGGGCCAGCCGCCGGCGTTGTAGCGCGCGTTGATGTCGGGCCGCTGGTCGTTGTCGACGCGGATCGCCACGAAACGGTCGTTGATGAGGCCGATGACGTCGCTGTCCGAATACGACGTCTCGTCCATGACGTGGCACCAGTGGCACCAGACGGCCGAGATGCCGAGCAGCACGGGCTTGTCGTCGCGCTGGGCCTGCTCGAACGCCTCCGGCGACCACGGCTGCCACGCGATCTCGTGCGCGCGGTTCGGCCGGGGGGAGAAGTGGAACGGCGTGTCGGACATAGACGACGGCCTTTCTGTTTGGCCGTTCAGCGTAACAGGCGGGGCGGCGGCAGCCGCACACCTCACCCCGGCCTTCGGCCACCCCTCTCCACGCAGTGGAGAGGGGGCTCACTTGGAGGGTGTACTCAGTTACCGAGTAGACACGGAGGTGCACCGGCTGCTTACCACCCGGCAGCCGCTCCCTCGCCGCGGGCGTCGCTGCCGGCGATCATGGCGCCGGTTGCGGGGTCGATGACGATCGCCTGGGCGCGGCCCATCGGCGCTGTGACGCGCGGCACGGGCTTCACGTCGTGGCCGCGGCGGGCGAGCTCACGCTGCGTGTCGGCGGGCATCTCTTCCTCGACGAGCAGGCCGCCGGGCGTGTCGCCCCAGCGCGCCGCGTCGATGGCGGCCTGCGGATCGAGGCCGTAGTCGATGATGCTCGTGATCACCTGGAGATTCGTCTGGACCTGGAAGTCGGCGCCGGGCGTGTTGCCGATGATGTACGGCCGCCCGTCGCGGAACACGAGGTAGGTGTTGAGGGTGTGCATCGTGCGCTTGCCCGGCGCCAGCACGTTCGGGCTGGCGGGGTCGAGCGAGAAGCCGCACATGCGGTTGTTCATGATGATGCCGGTGCCCTCGATCGCCACGGCGGAGCCCCAGTGCGCGAAGATGCTCTGGATGAACGAGCACACGTTGCCCTCGGCGTCCGCGACGACGAACGACGTCGTGTCGTGCGTTGGTGCGGCCGCCGGCGCGGGTCGCGCGCGCTGCGGGTCGATCGCGGTGCGCCGCTCGGCCGCCCACTCCTTCGTCAGCAGGCGCTGCGGCTCGAACGCGACGACGCGACGGGTCGCCGGCGAAGCGATGGCGGTCCTCGAACGCCAGCTTCTTCGCCTCGACCATGTGGTGCACGGCGTCGGGCGACAGATGCCCCCACGCGCCCAGGTCGTACGCCTCGATGAGGTTGAGCATTTCGAGCAGGATCAGGCCCTGCGAGTTCGGCGGCGTCTCGTACACGGTGTGGCCGCGATAGTCGACGGACAGCGGCTCCAGCACGTCGGCGCGGTGGGACGCCAGGTCGTCGGCCGTCATGTGGCCGCCGGCGGCCTGCACGCCGGCGGCGATGCGCTTCGCCAGCGCGCCCTCGTAGAACGCGGCGCGTCCGTACGTCGCGATGCCGTCGAGCACGTCCGCGAGGGCGGGCTGCCGCAGGATCGACCCGAACGCGGGCGGCGCGCCGTCGACGTAGAGCGCGTCCGCGAGCGCGGGGTATTTCGCGAACAGCCCCTTCGCCACCGACAGCATCAGCGTGAGTTCGCGCGTGACGGCGAATCCGTCGCGCGCGTAGGCTGATCGCCGGCGCCAGCAGGTCGGCCATCGGCATGGTGCACCAGCGTCCGTGGAACTCCTGCCACGCATCGACGAGGCCGGGTATCGCGACGGCGCCGCCGCCGTGCGCGGGGATGCCGTCCGGGTAGCGCTCGGGCGTCGCGGCGGCGGGCGCCTTGCCGCCGGAGCAGATCGCCGTCACGCGCCCTTCGGCCTTCGGGTAGGCGAGGATGTACGCGTCGCCGCCGAGGTGGTTGCGGTGCGGCTTCACGACGGGGAGCAGCGCGGACATCGCCAGCGCCGCGTCGAAGGCGTTGCCGCCGCGCCGCAAGACATCGACGCCCGTTTGCGACACGAGCGGGTGTTCCGAGGCGACCATGCCGTGCGTCCCCAGCACCGGCCCTCGCAGCGGCGGGATGTTGTTCACGTCGGGCATGATCGCCTCCTGGGTGTTGGCTGTTGGCTGTTAGCTCTGGTTCGTGGCTCACTCACAGCCGGGGACGGCTGTGCCACATCTCTTCTTCGGATGCCGCGGCCGTTTCCAGCGCTTCGCGCGCCTTCGCCAGCATCTGCCGCTCGTCTTTGAAGGCGAGCATGCGCTCCGCCTCTCCGATCTCCACCCAGCGCGCTTCGATCACCTCGTCGTCGTGATCGTCGGTGGAGCCGCCGGCGTAGCGCAGCAGGAACACGTGTACACGCTTGCGCACCCGCACCGGCTCGGTGTCGTACTTCGAGACGTACGAGTACTCGATGTCGCCGAGCGGCGCGACGACCTCCGCATCGACGCCGGCCTCTTCGCGCACCTCGCGCACCGCCGTCTGCTCGGGGGACTCCCCCTCATCGATCCATCCCTTCGGCAGTTGCCAGCGATGCTCGTGCGTGAGGATCAGCGCCACCTCAACGCCGCCGCCCTCGCGTAGCCGGAACACCACCCCGCCAGCGGAAACTTCGTCGCGTGTCTTCAATCCAGCCCCATCCGCGGCGTCTGCGTGATCGGTGGTTGCGTCCGGTCAGGCTCTCCGTGGTTTTCGCGGTCGCTCCCCGGATTTCTTCGGTTTCGTTCCGTCCTCCGCCACCGACGTCGGCGCCACGGGTTCGCGCGCGCCGCGGTTCACCTCCATCGCGCGCTTCGTCATCGCCTCGAGCGCGTCGGTCACGTTGCGGAACAGCGTGTTGGGGGCGTACGTGCCGTCCTTGCGCAGCTTGCCGGCCGGCACGCCCGTCAGCAGTTCGATGCCCTGCTCGATGCTCGACACGGCGTGGATGTGGAATTGCCCGCGCGTCACCGCCTGCACAACCTCGGGCTTGAGCATCAGGTTGCGCACGTTGTCCTTCGGGATGATCACGCCCTGCTGGCCGGTGAGCCCGCGCGCTTTGCAGACGGCGTAGAAGCCCTCGATCTTCTCGTTCACGCCGCCGATGGCCTGCACCTCGCCCAGCTGGTTCACGGAACCCGTGACCGCGAACCCCTGCTTCAGCGGCACGTCGGTGATCGCCGAGAGCAGCGCGTACAGCTCCGTCGACGATGCGCTGTCGCCGTCCACCTCGTCGTATACCTGCTCGAACGTAAGGCTTGCGGCGAATGACAGCGGTTGCCGGTGCGCGAACTTGCCGTTCAGGTAGCCCTGGAGGATGAGGAAGCCCTTGCTGTGCGACGGTCCGCTCTTCTGGGTCTCGCGCTCAAGATTGATCACCTGCCCGCGGCCCATGCTGACGCGCGCCGTGATCCGCGATGGCCGCCCGAACGAGTAGTCGCCGAGGTCGTATACCGAGAGCCCGTTCACCTGACCGACGATCGCGCCATCGACGTCGACCTTGATGGTGCCGTTGGTGATGAACTCCTGCACGCGGTCTTCGAGCAGGTTCGAGCGGTACACCTTCTGCTCTATCGCCTTCTCGACGTGCCTCCGTCCCACGGTCTTGCTCTGGTTCTCGCACGCCCAGTAGTCGGCTTCCATCAGGAGGTCGACGATGTCCATCATCCGCAGCGAGAGCTTCTGTTGATCCGATACCATCCGCGAGCTTTGCTCGATCACCAGCCCCACCGCCGCACGGTCGAACGGGCGCATGCCCAGATCCGTCACGTGCTTCGCCACGAAGCGCGCGTAGAGCTGCATGTGGTCTGCCGTGCGCTCTACGTCGGTCGTGAAGTCCGCCTTCGCCTTGAACAGCTTCTGGAAATCTTCGTCGGCCGTCTGCAGGATCTGGAATACGCGGCTTGTGCCGATCATCACGACCTTCACGCTGAGCGGGATCGGTCCCGGCGACAGGGTCGTGGTAGGGATGACGCTGAACTGCTCGCCGAGGTTCTCCATCCGGATCTGGCCGGTGCGCAGAGCCCGCTTCAACGTCTCCCAGACCAGCGGCTGCGTCAGTACGTCGATCGCCTGCACGACGAGGAAGCCGCCGTTCGCGCGATGCATCGCGCCGGGCTTGATCATGGTGTGGTCCGTCACCATCGATCCGAAGCTCGCGCGGTAATCGATCCGGCCGAACATGTGGTAGTACGACGGGTTCTCCTCGAACACGACGGGCGCCGTCGCGTCCGCCGCGTGCGTCACGATGACGTTGACCTTGTAGCGGTTGAACACGCCGTCGCGGGGTATCGCTGGCAGCCCGGGGATGATCGGTTGTTGCGGTGTCTCGTCCTGCGCGCGGAAATCGTCGATGTGTTCGATCATGTCCGCATCGAGGCCGTCGAGGAACTCGACCACGGCCGCTTCGTCCCGAAAGTCGCGTTTGAGCTCCTCGATGCGCGGCGAGGCGATGGCCTTCATCACCTGCTTGTCGAGCTCGGCGAGCAGGAGGTGCGCGCCGCGGTCCAGCCTCCGAAGTTGCGGCGCCATCTGGGCGATGATCGAGTCGAGCTCCGTCGTGTGCTGTTGCAGCTCGCGCTTCCGCTCGTCGGTCAGCAGGTCGTACTGTTCCTTCGTGATGGGTTTGCCATCGATCGTTGGCACGGTTGTGATGCCCATGGGCGTGACGTTGACGGTCATATTGCGCTGGTGCGCTTCTTTCTCAACCGCCTCGAAGAACTGCTCGCGCTGTGCTTGCACCTCGTGCGCGACCTGATCGCGCCGCTGGATGTACTGATCGCTCTCGAACGCCCGCGGCACTTCGCGCCGAACCGCCTCGACCAGCTCGTCGACCTCGTCGCTGAGCTGGTGTCCGCGATCGGCCGGGAGGCTTAGTTCGCGCGGTCGCGACGGATCGCTGAAGTTGAATACGTAGCACCAGTCGCGCGGCACCGGTCGTGTCGGAGCGACGCGGGCGAGCTGCGCCTTCACCTCGGTCGTGCGACCGGTGCCGGGCAGGCCCGCGACGAACACGTTGAACCCTTCCGCCTCGATGCTGAGCCCGAAGTCCAGCGCGCTTACCGCCCGGTCCTGCCCGACGGTGCCGTCGAGGGGTTTGAGCTCCGCGGTGGTCTTGAACTTCAGCGGGAGCAGGTCGCAGACCCGCCGCAGCGCCTTCACGGGCACGAGCGTCGACCGGGTACTTGTTCTCGCCATCGGCTCCTCCTTGGCTCGGGATCATCCTACATGAGCCATCGCTGACCGGGTACCGCCCGCTCCGCGTCCAATCGAGCGCCGCGCGACGATCGTCTAGTATGCCTGCGACGAATGTGAAGGAGCGACGGGTTGCGTACTGGCGATTCGGCGGCTAACTCGGTCGAAGCGAGATCAGCGTCGCCGACCGCGCGGGCCATCGCCGCCCTTCGCGCTCGGGCGGAGAGCCTCGCACATGCCGCCGCCGCCGCGCGCGTCGACCTCGCTATCGTGGCCACGATCACGCTGCTCGGCGCCGTCCTTCGCACGTGGCACCTCGGCACCGTGCCGCTCGGCCTGCACGGCGATGAGGCGTGGACCGGACTCGACGCGCGTCGAGTCCTGCACGAGGGATGGATCGGCCCCTATCTGATGAGTGCGGTCGGCCAGCCGATCGGCCCGCTTTACTTCACGGCGCTGCTCTTCAAGTTCATGCCGCAGACGACCTTTACGCTGCGCTTCTCGATGGCGCTCTTCGGCATCGCCACGATCCCGCTCGCCTATGCCGCTTTCGCCACGATGTTCAACCGCACGGTCGCAGCATTCGCCTCGCTGCTGCTGGCGGTGATGATGTGGCACCTGCATCTGAGCCGCACGGGGTTCATGGTCGTCGCGTGGCCGTTCGTCGAGATGGCGGTGCTGCTGGCGCTGTGGCACGCGATGCGGCTGCGTAGCCTAGCGCTCTTCGGCGTCGCCGGCGCGCTCACCGGCCTCGGCATCTACACGTACAACGCGTTCTACCTCTTCATTCCGCTGCCCTTCGTCGCCATGCTCTGGACCTACGTCCCGTGGCGCCGCCGCGAGGGGCGACGCTGGATCGTGCTCCACGTCGCTGCGTTCGTCGCCGCCGGTCTCGTCGTGTCGATCCCCATGCTCCAGTACATCGTCAACAACCCCGGCGACTATCGCTATCACCAGAAGCTCGTCAGCCTGACGAACTCCGACCAGTGGAGGGATGCCGATGGTGTTGCCGGACGCGCCGACCTCGTCTGGAAGCGCGCCGTCGAATGGCAAAGCGCGCTGATTAACGGAGACCAAGCCGACTACGGAGACGGGCTGGCGACGAAACATCACCCGCCGGTCGGACGCGCGACGTTCGTGCTCATGCTGGCCGGCACGGCCGTCGCCCTCTGGAACTGGCGCAAGGCCGAGTACGCCGTCGTGTTGGCGGCGCTGGTGGCGATGCCCTGGGGCGCGCTGCTCACCGTCGGCGCCGGCATGTCCCGCCGCACGATGGGCCTCGCACCATTCGTCGCGCTGCTGGCCGCGCTTCCGCTCGCCTGGGCGTGGCAGCGCCTGTTACGCGCGCCCGGTCGCCGGCGGTACGCCGCGGCGCTCGTGCTCGCCGTGCCGGCAGTTCTCGGCGCGACGACCACGTACCAGTACTTCGGGCCGGTGCAGGATACCGCCGCCATGAGGTTCATCTACCCGTACCAGATGGACGCCGCGTCGCACTTCATCGCGGGGCTGCCGCCCGGGACGACCGTCTATTTCTTCAGCAGCCACTGGAGCTTCGACTACGAGACGCGGCGCTTCATCGCGCCGGATGCCGCCGGAGTCGACCGGTCGCGTGAGTTCCGGCTCGAGTCTCGCGAGATCACGCAAGATCCTATCGATCTCTCCGCTGACCTGAGCGGCGACGTTGCGTTCGTCTTCCTCGATTCATATCTCGACCAACTGGACGAGGTCGTCGGGCGCTACCCGGGCGGCACTATCACGGAGGCGACAAAGGGCGAGGAAACGCTGTATCGCGCCTACTACGTGCCGCAGAAACGCTAGTGTTGTTCGCGGCACCTCTACATGTCGCTGGTGGGAATGCTGGTCGCGCCGTCCGCCGGGAGCGTCTTCCGCGGCACGGGTCCTGTAGCGCCGGCAGGCTTGGCGCTCGCCGGAAGCGTAAACGTGAACGTCGTGCCGCCGCTCGCCGGCGACTCGGCGTGGATCTCGCCGCCGTGCGCACGCACGATCTCTCGCGAGATCGCGAGGCCGAGCCCGGCGCCGGCGGCCGACTCATTCTTGCTGCGATAGAAGCGGTCGAACACGTGCGGTAGATCCTCCCGTGCGACGCCCTCGCCCTCGTCCGATACGTACATCTCCACGAAGCCGCCCTTTGCGTCGCGCGCGCCGGCTGTGACCGTCCGGCCCTTCGGGGAATGGCGGAACGCGTTGTCGATGAGGTTGCCGAGCACCTGCTCGATGCGATCGAAGTCGGCCACGACGGTGGCGTCGTGCTCTTGCCGCACTTCGAAGTGGACGCCCGACTCCTCGGCGCGCATCGCGAAGACATCGCTGACCTGCGCGAGCAGCTCCGAGACGCGCACGTCGGAGACGTTCATGCGTTGCTGCCCGGACTCGATGCGCGAGAGGTCGAGCAGCTCGCCGACCAGGTGCAGCAGCCGGCGCGACTCAACGTCGATCACCCGCGCTGCGCGTGCCCGCTCGTCGGGCGTGTCCAGCGTGCCGTCCTGCATCGCCTGCGAGAAGCCGCGGATCGACGTGAGCGGCGTCTTCAGCTCGTGCGAGACGTTCGCCAGAAACTCCCGCAGCGCGCGCTGCGACGCCTCCACCGAATCCGCCATGCTGTTCACGTCCTGGGCCAGCGCGCGCACTTCGCTCGGCCCTGAGACGGGCACGCGCTGGCGGTAGTTGCCGTGCGCGACCGCGCGGATCCCGCTCGTTACCTTGCCCAGCGGCCGGTAGAGCGAGGCCCAGAGCACCAGCCCGACGACCAGCGCCGCGCCCAGCGCAAGGAGCCCCGCAAAGAACAGCCGCTGCCGAAGGTCTTTGAAGACGTTGGGCCCAGCCGATTGCGGGAGTGCCACAACGATCGCCGCCACCCCTGCCGGCTGAAGCCGCACCGCCGCGGGCATCGGCACGGTCACGTACAGCAGCGTCTGTCCGTCGAGCGTCTTGTGCTTGCCTTCTTTGAGCTGCGAGAAATTCGGGCCTTTCTGCGGCGCCGGCGGCACATCGAAGCGCTCGCCGACCAGCGACTCGTCGCTGATCGCCTCGCGAATGACGCCTCCCTTGCTGTTCAGCAGCAGCACGATGACGCCGGTGTCTTCCCTCTGCAGGCTCAGGTATTCCAGCAGGTCGGCGCGCAGGGCGGCGCCGCCGCGCTGCGTGTTCGTGCCGACCGGTGTCAGCGTCAGGTTGTAGTAGATCGGCGCCGCGACCTGCCGCAGCGTCGCTGCCGTCAGCTGCTCGCGGTAGCCGTCGAGGCGGGCGTAGAGCCCCGCTCCCGCGGCGAACAGCGTGATCAGTACGATGGCCACGAACGACGCCAGGATGCGGAACCGCAGGCTGCTGAACACGCGCTAGTCCTGGCCGCCCGGATCTTCGACGAGCTTGTAACCGACGCTACGCACCGTCTGGATGCCGAGCCCGGTACCCGCGAGCTTCGCTCGCACGTGTTGCACGTGCACGTCCACGGTGCGGGTCTCGCCGTAGAAGTTGTAGCCCCACACGCGGTCCAGTAGTTGCTCCCGCGTCAGCACGATCCCCGCGTTCTCCGCCAGCGTCGCCAGCAGGTCGAACTCCTTCGTCCGCAGCGTCATCGACTGGGTGCCCGACCACGCCTCCCGGCGCTGCTTGTCAATACGCAGCGCGCCGACCTGGATCACCGGCCCGGCCGTCTGCGCCTGGCCGGCTTCCGCGCGGCGCAGGATGGCCTTCACGCGAGCCACCAGCTCGCGCGGGTTGAACGGCTTTGTCAGGTAGTCGTCCGCTCCCAGCTCGAGTCCGACGATCTTGTCTACGTCCTCGTCACGCGCGGTGAGCATGATGATCGGGACGTTGCTCGTCTGCCGCACTTCCCGACATACCTCGAAGCCGCTCAGTCCCGGGAGCATGAGGTCGAGTACCACGAGGCTCGGATTCAGCTGCTGGATCGTCGTCACGGCGCTTGTGCCGTCGACGGCGCAGGTGACGTCGAATCCTTCCTTCGCGAGGTACAGCGAGGCGAGCTGGCGGATGTGTTCGTCGTCGTCGACCACGACGACCTTCGCTCCCGTCGTCGCAGGCGTCGCCGGTCGCGTCGTCGGTGCTGGCTTGTCGGTGATTGGCATCCGAGGGTCCTCTCGTGGTCGACTCCTGCAAGTATCGTCGCAAGAACTCCCGGGCAGGGTGTGTCCGGTGTGTAAAACGCGCGGAAAATCACCGAAAAACGCACGGAAATGGGGAGGACGCCCGAGTGGGCGCCCTTCCGGAAGCTGCGGGTCGCTGGCGCTCGCCCTATGGCGTGACGGAGCCGAAGGCGCCGTCCTCCGTCCACGGGAGCGGTCCGTGCCCGTTCGCGGTGAACGTCCCATGGCCCTTCAGGAACGCCCAGCCCCTGCCGGTCACGTGCAGGTCGATGTCGTGTCCGACGACGATCACCGCCACATCCGTGCCGACGATGCGTACGTTGCCGCGGATACCGAAGTACGCCTGGAATCCGTTCCATTCGCCCTTGCCGCCGAATCCGTCGATATCGACGCGCGCGTCGCCGTTCAGGTCCTTGACCAGCACGATGCCTTCGTCGGCCCGTGCGTGGAGGTCGAGCTTGCCCTTCACGGCGGCCACACCCGTGCCGTGCGCGTCGAGCACGCCTGTGCCGCGGAGCAGCACGTTCGGCACCGGCGTCGCCGGCGCCGGCCCGGCCGCCGAGGCGACGGGCGCCAGCGCCGCGAACGCCACGCCGGCGACCGCCAGGATTGCCGCCGCGGTCCCGAGTTTCTTGAACATGTCCCTTCCTCCTCTTGCTGGTCGTGCCCTCGCCGTTCGAAGGCTCACGGTTCACGTCTACGTTGCCACTATCGTCGAGATGGGCGTCTGCGGTGTTAAGGCGCGGTCGCCGCACCGGAAACTCTCCGTAAAGCCTCGGTAACGCAGACGCGCACCGCGTCGTGAGTTGGAAGCTCCGGGGGCCTTCGGTTAGAGGGAGCGTGCGGAAGGCGACGAAAAGCGAGGGAAATCGCTCATGGTCAGCCGGTATGGATGGCGGGATAATCGCGGCGTTATGGAACAACGACACGCCGCACCTGAGCTGAAGACGCCACGCAAGCCATCACGGGTCGCTGAGATGCAGGGACTGCTCGACGAACGCGACGAGACCATCCGGCTGCTCAACGAGGCGCTCTCGCGCGCCCTGGACGAGCTGCGTCTCACGTCGAGAGCGGCGTAGCCGAGACGCGCGCGGGACACTCCAGTTCACTGTGCCACGAAGCGGCCGCCGACTACGCGATAGACGGTGAGCCCCGCCTCTTTCGCACTACTGCCGCTCCGGTCGCCATGCTCATCGAACCGAATCGTGCCGGTCAGCCCGTCGAGCCCCTGAGCGCGAAGCGTCTCGGCGAGTTGCACGCGGTCGATTACCAGCGAGCCGTCGGCGCCGTCAGTCGCCGCAGCGGCGATCGCGTTCAGGAGCGCTGTCGTCGCATCGTATGCCTGCAATACGAACGGCGTGGCGGGCGGACGATGGAACGCAGCGCTGAACTTCGCTACGAACTGGTCGTCGGGCGTGGGACCGCCCGTCAGGATCGCTCCGTCGGCAGGTGTCGCGCCGGTCTTGGCGTCTTTTCCGGACTCGATGAAGTCGCGCACGTTGAGCACACCGTCCGGCGCTACGAAGTAGCCGGAGTAGCTGTTCTTGCGGATCGCCTGGACGATGAGCGCCCCTTCCGGGTTCAGCCCCTCGAACACCACCACGTCGGGGTTCGCACTCTGCACCTTCCGTGACAGCGTGGCGAAGTCGGTGTCCCCGCGCCGGATCCGCTCGCGCGACGCGATGCTGCCGCCGCCGGCCTCGAACGCCGCCGCGAAAGCGTCGGCCAGCGTCTTCCCGTACGGCTCGGCGTCGTCGATGACCGTTGCTGTTGTGGCGTGCAGAACGCCGAGCACGTAGTCCGCCTGGGTGCGCGCCTGCGCCTCGTCCAGCCACGCCGTGCGGAAGAGGAACTGCTCGCCCTGCTGAGAGAGGTCGGCGCGCGTCGCTGATGGGAGGATGTGGACGACGTGCGCCGCTTCGTACACGCTGTCGGCTGCCTGCGCCCCCGTGGTACACATGGGCCCGATCACGCCCGCTATGCTCCGGTCGCCCACCAGCGCGCGCGCCACGCTCACGGCCCGCTCGGCATCGCCGCAGCCGTCATCCATCCGGAGGATCGTTACCGTGTGGCCTCGCAGCGTGGCGCCCCGCTCGTTCGCCGCCAATTCGACTGCGTCGGCGAGGTCGATGCCGAGGGTCTTCTGGTCGCCGCTCAACGCGGCGGACACACCGATCTTGATCGACTGTCCCCTGGCAAGTTCGATCGTCGTGGCCGGCTCAGGCGCTGCCGTTGGCGTGGTCTGCGTTGGGCTCGCGCCGCCGCCGCACGCCGACCAGATGAACGCGGCCGTCAAGCCGCCCAGCCACACGGTCCGGCGCCCTGCCATGCTCCCCCTCAATTCGGCACGCGGGTGTAAAGCGTGACCGCGCGTATTATGTCGGTGGGCGCCGTACACCGCTACCTGCGCATTCCGCCTGGAGCCAATACATGCCGATCGAGAAGGCGTTTGCGATCAACTCGGGACCGGCGGAGATCTACGCCGCGATCGAGCGCGACCTCAACGCCGCGGACGAGCACGCCGGCGACACATTCGAGGTGATCCGCCGCGATCCACCGAGGTCGATCGAGCTGCGCGTCACCATCGGCGGGATCCCGTGCTGGTTCACGTACACGCTCGACGCGAGACCAGACTACACGGAGGTGGTGGCGCGACTGGTGCCGTTCGGCTGGAAATACACGTTCTTTCGTATCATCACGTTCGGTATGCGCGACCAGGGCTTCGGCATCGCCCTCGTCGAGGCTCTCGCCAACCTCAAAGCCGAGGTAGAGGTTCCGCTATCGCCGACGGCGGCGCGAACATATCGCCGGGCCCCGGCGAACCACCTGATCGCTGAGATCCGATCGTTGACGGCTGGCGCTCAGGCGCCACCTGCCTCCGCGCGCTTTGCCAGCTCCATCCGGACGTACGGGTTCCGCTGCCGCTCGTGGCCGATGGTCGTCTGGTCCATGTGGCCCGGGAGCACGATGGTCTCGTCCGGTAGCAGGAGGAGGCGCTCAACGATGCTCGCCATCTCTTCGTCGTAGTCGCCGCCTGGCAGGTCCGTACGCCCGATCGACCCCTGGAACAGCGTGTCGCCCGCGAACACGATGCCGTTGGCGTAGAAGCAGACGCTCCCCCGCGTATGCCCGGGCGTATACAACACCGTCAGCTTCAGCCCGTCTATGTCGATCTCATCGCCATCGTCGAGAAAGGCGTCAGGGTCGGGGGGATTCGGGATGTCGAGCCCCATAAGACGCTTCGCCATTGCCGACGTCTCGCGTGCCAGCGCCAGATCGCCGGGGTGCAGCAGGAAGTTGGCGCCGGTCGCCTCCCGGATCGCCCCGACGCCGAGGATGTGGTCGATGTGCGCGTGGGAGTTGGCGATGTACTTAATGCGTACGCCCATGTCGCGTGCCATCGCCAGCACTTCGTCAGCCTCGCCGCCGGGATCGACGCAGATCGCCTCGCCGGTCCGCCGGTTTCCGATGACCCAGCAGTTCTCCTGGAACGACCCGACGACGATCCCCCGGACGATGATCTCGTTTACCGCGTCCTTATCAATCATCAGATCGAATATACGGGCTCCTGCGGCCGCGGGCGAGGATCTTTCGCCCTACGAAATGCGTATTGTTACGTACATGTTGCCCTTGAGCGGCAGGCGCTTCGGACGATAGTAGAACCGGCGATCGGCCTCTTGTATTGCTCAAGAGAACCGCCTACAATCTCGCGACGTAGACCGCAAGGGGTAGCTCAGAGGACACATGATATCCAAAGCAGTAGACAAAGACCGCATCAAGCGCGTCCGCACCGACCAGGCGGTCCAGTTCGCCACGCAGAGCCGTTGGGACGACGCGATCACGGCCAACAAGGCGATCATCGCGGTCTTTCCGGACGAAGCAGACGCGTATAACCGCCTCGGCAAAGCGCTAAGCGAGACGGGAAAGATCAAAGAAGCCCGGCAGGCGTATACGAAGGCGCTCGAGCTCGAACCGACTAATATGATCGCCCGCAAGAACCTCGACCGGCTCGCCAGCTCTCGCGCCAAGACCGAGCCAGACCGGGCACAGCAAGTAGATACAAGCCACTTCATCGCGGAGATGGGCAAGTCCGGCGTGACGTCACTGAGGCCCGCCAACCTGAAGATGCTCCCAACGCTCTCCGCAGGCGACGAGGTCGCGCTCAAGGGCGTCGGCTCCCGGCTGACCGTCGAAACGATGGCCGGGGAGTACCTGAGCGACATCGAGCCGAAGCTCGCGGTGCGGCTCACGAAGCTGATCACCGGCGGCAACAAGTACGCGGCTGCCGTCGCCGGCGTTACGAGTGACAGCGTCCGGATCATCATCAAGGAAACCTTCCAGGATCCCAGCCAGGTCGGCCGGCTTTCCTTCCCCGCCGGCAAGGCGGGCGACGTCGTCCGCGCCTACACGAAGGAGAGCCTTGTACGCTCCGATATGGAGGACGACGAGGACGTGGCGGACGAGACCGAAGAATGGGATGACACCGCAGACGAGGCCGAGCCCGAGGTCGAGCCGCGCGAAGTCAACCTCTTCGACGCCGCCCGCGAAGAAGAGCCCGACGAAGTCGAGTTCGAAGAGTAGAGCCCCGCTGCAACATGGATGGCGGGACGAGGGCTTCGTGGATCGTCACCTCGCACGCCGGTACGATGTCCGCATGACTGGACGACCGCGCATCGGCGTCACCCGCTGGGAGGACGTCCCGCCCGAGGCCGTCGACCGCTACTGGTCGCGCACCCGCGAGGCCGGCGGCGACGTTATCGACCTTGACGAAGAGGCCGCCGGGCGCGTCGTTGAACTGGGGGACACGCTCGACGCCCTGGTCCTCACGGGCGGCATTGACGTCGACCCGGCGACATATCATGCGGCCGAACGGCATGCGAAGGTCAAAGAAACCGCGCCCGAACGCGACGCGATGGAACTCGCCTTCCTCGAACACGCTTTGAAGCGGGACATCCCGGTGCTGGCGATCTGCCGGGGCCATCAGCTCTTGAACGTCGGATTCGGCGGGCAGCTGCTCCAGCATGTCGACAGCGGTGACCATCGCGCCGACTTCAGCGCACCCGGGTATCCGTCGCGCTGGCACGACGTTCGGATCGCGGACGACAGCCGGCTGGCGGCGGCGCTGGGCGCTACGCGCCTCGAGACTAACTCGCGCCATCACCAGGCCGTCGCAGGCCGTGCATCTTGCTCGCGGCCTCCGTCCCGTCGCCTTCGCCGCGGATCACGGCGGCGAACTGATCGAGGGGACGGAGAGCTTACAGCATGGCTGGGTCGTCGGCGTCCAGTGGCATCCCGAGCGCATCGAGGAGCACAAGCCCGCCTTCGCGCCCATCATGCGACGGCTCTTCGAAGCGCTCGTTGCCCAGGCGAACAAGGTGCGTGCTTAGCGCGCCGGCGACGCGGCGATCCGGAATGGCACCGTCTTCGCCAACGTCCCGTCCAGGAACAGCTCCGCCACCGCCTCGCACGGTGCTTCGATCCGGATGCCGAAGTTGATGGCCAGCATCACCCGCTGCGTCGTGCCGGCGGGGAGCCCAGGCGCGCGCCCCTGCTCGAACTCGCCCGCGATCTCACCGAACGTGGCGCCATCCTCGTTCCGCACGATCACCTTGAACTGATGCCGGACGTTCGTCTCCATCCACGGGATCAAGATCCCGGCCGCGACGGCCATCTGGTGCTGCGCGGGGAACTCCTTCGCCCAGACCAGCGACCAGCCGCCGCCGAGCATGAAGAGCTTCTCGCCCTGCACCTGCGCCGAGTCCGCGAGGATGAGAAAGTCCGCCGAAATGCCGTCTGCCATGTGCTGGCTCCCTTTATGGCGTGACGCCGGCCGCGACGAGCAGTTCCGCGGCGCGCGCGCCCGCCGTCTGGTCGCCGAACGCTTCGCCGATGATCGTTTCGACCTTCGCCGGGTCGAGCAGTTGGATGGATGCGGTGCATGTCTGGCACGATACCGCCGCATCGCCCAGCGACTTTGTCTTCAGGTCGCTGTCCGAAACGCGCTTCAGCATCGAGAGCACGCCCGCCGATTGCCGCATGCTCATGTCCGTGCTGATCGTCTTGTGATATGCGCGATACGCGTCCCACAGATGGAAGATCGACGTGGGCGACTCTGCGCCGTGGATCAAGGCTGATCCCACCCGCTGTTGCCGCATGATGCGGTCGAAGTCCGTCGATCCCTCGCGGATGCGGCCGTACGCCACCGCCTGGTAGCCGTCGAGGTGTTGCTTGCCCAGCGGGAAGTGCTGCGGCACGACGTGTACGTCGTCATCGGAGTAGTCGGTCTGGCCGAAGTCTCGCGGGTTATCGATTGTGACGCCGCCCATCGCGTCGATCAGTTTCTCCGCGCTGCGCTGGTCGAAGATCACGTAATGGTCGACCTTGATCCCCAGGTTGTGCTCGATCGTCCGCATCGTCGCCTTCGGCGCGGCGCTGCTGTCCTTCGACGAGTAGTTGTACACGAAGGCGGTGTTAATCCGATCCTGGCTGAAGCTGCCATCCGGATTCGGAACCTCCATCAGCGAGTCGCGCGGGATGCTCAGGAACGCCGCTTTGTGCGCGCTCGGGTCGATGCGCAGCAGCAGCAGGGTGTCTGTGCGACTCGGTCCCGTCTCGGTCGGCCGGCGGTCGAGTCCTACGACGAGCACCGTGAACGGCCGGTCCGGCAATCCGAATAGCATCGGCGCGCCGCCCGGGAACGGCACAGATACCCGCACCGACGTCAGCGGCAGCGGCAGCGGCTGCATCGTTGTGCCGACGGCCAGCACGAAGTAGGCGGCGATGATCAGGATCGTGTTGCGGAGCCAGTGCGAGCGTTTGCGGCGGCGCGGCGGCGCCAGCACCCGCGGCGGTGCGCCGGGGACAGCCGCCCCACCCGGACCGGCCGGCAGCGGCCTGTCCCGCAGCTGTCCATACGCTTCTAAGTCTTCCATGACCTGCGCCCATGATAGCGGACGTGGCGGCGCACGCCCCTCCCGTCGCAGTGCGGGTCGGTCGGAGGGTGTGAGGCGCACTCGTCGTGCGGGCGAAGCAGGCGGCGCCCCTGCGCGGGCGGGCGACTTCTGGATCGACCCGCACCCCGGCGCGCGCTATCATCCGGCCATGCGCATCGGGCAGGGCATTGATGTTCACGCGTTCGCCGAAGGCCGTCCGCTGATCCTCGGGGGCGTCGAGATTCGGCACCCACGCGGCCTCGCCGGCCACTCCGACGCCGACGCGCTGTCGCACGCCATCATCGACGCGCTGCTCGGCGCGGCCGCCCTCGGCGACATCGGCGGCATGTTTCCGTCGTCGGACGAGCAGTGGAGGGACGCGACAGGCGCCGATCTGCTCCGGCTTGTGCGCGAACGCGTGTCGGCGACGGGCCTGCGGATCGCCAACGTGGACGCGACGGTCATCGCCGAGGAGCCGCGCCTGGGCGGCTATATCGGCGCCATGCGCGATGTCATCGCGGCGGCCCTGGAAGTAGACGTAACGGCTGTGAGCGTGAAGGCGACCACGTCTGACGGCATGGGCTTTACAGGCCGCGGCGACGGCATTGCCGCGCTCGCGGTGGTGCTGCTAGAGTAAACGACGGCGAAGGTGCGCCTCGGTCGGCCAGATTCGGACCGATGCGAGGCCGGAGGATGTTGGTGGCGATCTCTTCTTTCCCCGGTCGGGCCATCGGACCCCTGGCGGCAACAGGAGTCCTCTGCGCTTGTCCCGAGGGGTCTTCCGCCTAGCGGAGCCCCTAAACGCGGCCGACAAACGACTCGGAGCAGAAGGAAGGGGGACCTCGTCCTCATGTCCGTATTCAGGTCCATCAAGCGAGATATCGACGCGATTCGCGATCGCGACCCCGCAGCGCGCAGCGCCGCTGAGGTCGTGCTCGCCTACCCCGGCTTCCACGCCCGCGAGATGCACCGCCTTGCGCACGCCCTCCACCGCCGCGGCGTGCCCGTTGTCCCGCGGGTTATCTCGAACTTCAGCCGCTTCGTGACGGGCATCGAGATTCACCCGGGCGCCGACATCGGCGAGGGCCTCTTCATCGATCACGGCATGGGCGTCGTCATCGGCGAGACGGCGGAGATCGGAGACGACTGCAACATTATGCAGGGCGTCACGCTCGGCGGCACCAGTATGCATCGCGCCAAGCGGCACCCTACGCTGGGCAACCGCGTCACGGTCGGGGCGGGCGCCAAGCTCATCGGCGCCGTCGAGATCGGCGACAACGCGCGGATCGGCGCGGGCTCGGTGGTGGTGACGAACGTCCCCGACAACGCGACCGTCGTCGGGGTGCCCGGACACGTCGTCTCGTTCCACGATCCTGGCAGCGACACGCTCACCAGGCTTCCGGATCCCGAGTGGGACCGGATCGACGCACTCGAAGAGCACCTGGAGCGCATGGACCGGCGCCTACGCACGCTGCAGGAGCGGCTCGAGAGCCTGGGTACGCACGTCGGGGAAGCGAAACCCGACGGTAACGAGCCCATCCATCTCCACCGCCGACGCGACGATGCGCCGGACGATGCGGCCGCGGCCGCCGCGTCGCTTGCACCGTCACCCCCGGACCGGGAGGCGATTGGCGGTTGATCCGGTTCACTAACACGCTTACGCGGCGGCTCGAGCCGTTCGAGCCTCTCGGCGACGTCGTCACGATGTACGTCTGCGGCATCACGCCGTACGACGAGTCCCACATCGGGCACGCCATGAGCTACATCGTGTTCGACGTGCTCAAGCGGTATCTCACGTGGCGGGGTCTCAAGGTGAAGCACGTCCAGAACTTCACCGATATCGACGACCGCATCATCGAGCGCGCAAACCGCCTGAAGATCACGACCGACGAGCTCGTCGAGCGCTTCATCGGCATGTACATGGACGACATGCGCGACCTCAACGTGCTGCCTGCCGACGTCTATCCGCGGGCAACGCGCGAGGTGCCGGAGATGATCGAGATCATCGAGCGTCTCATCGAGAAGGGTTACGCGTACGTGGCCGCGTCCGAGCAGAGCGAGTGGTCCGACGTCTACTACCGCGTCTCGGCAAAGGCCGATTACGGCAAGCTGGCGCACCGCACGCAAGAGTCGCTCCTGGCCGGCGCCCGCGTCGAGCCGGGAGAGCACAAGGAGACCACGGCCGACTTCGCCCTGTGGAAGGGGGCGAAAGCAGGCGAGCCGTCGTGGAACAGCCCCTGGGGCAAGGGCCGTCCCGGCTGGCACATCGAGTGCTCCGCCATGTCGCTCAAGTACCTCGGCGAGCGCATCGACATCCACGGTGGCGGCGAGGACCTCGTGTTCCCGCACCACGAGAACGAGATCGCGCAGACCGAGGCCTACACCGGTGCCATCCCGTTCGTCAGCTGCTGGCTCCACAACGCCTGGGTAAAGATGGGCGAAGAGAAGATGAGCAAGTCGCTCGGCAACTTCATCACCATCCGTGATGGGTTGAAGAAGGTCGGAGGCGATGGCCTTCGCCTCTGGGTGCTGACGTCGCACTATCGCAAGCCGCTCACGTTCAGCGAGGACACCCTCGAGGCCGCGAAGACGGGCGCCGAGCGTCTGCGCACCGCGGCCCGGGCGCCCGGAGATGATGGCGATGGAGGTGTCGACCTCGGCGCGTTCCGCGATCGTTTCATCGCCGCGATGGACGAGGACCTGAACACGCCCCAGGCGCTGGCTGTCCTCTTCGACCTGGCAAAGGAAGTAAACAAGGCACGCGACGGAGGCAGCGGTGTCGCCGATCGGGCAGGGCCTGCTCATCGAGTTGGCCGACGTCCTCGGCCTGCGCCTGGAGCAGGCCGAGGAGCCGATCGCGGCCGCGCCGTTCATCGACTTGCTTGTACGGATCCGCACCGAGCTTCGCGCGGCCAAGCAGTGGCAACTCGCCGATCGCGTCCGCGACGGGCTGGCGGAGCTTGACGTCGTCCTCGAAGACGGACCGCAGGGCACGACCTGGAAGCCCGCCTGACGCAGCGAACGCCGGTCCCGGGCGCTGCACCGTGACCCCCGCCCGAGCTCCGGCGATCCCGGAGTCGCCGCTTGCGACACGTCCGTCGGGGCGTCTCGTTTCGCGCCGATGTGCCTCTTCGCGCGGAACACGGCTCGCGCGTCAAGACACCGCGCGGTATCCCGGCTTCTCGCATTGCCGGTGAATCTGACCGTTCCTATAATGGCGGGACGCTTTGCGAGTGACGTCCGCCGCGGCGGACGCGGAGTGCAACGATACCTTGGCTGCTACTGATCCCACGTCTGGCGTCCGGTCCATCCTCGTCCCGGTCGACGGATCTCCCGCCAGCATGGACGCGGTGACGCTCGCGTGCTCGATAGCGAAGAAGAACAAAGGGAAGGTCTACGCGGTACACGTGATCGAGGTGAAGCGCTCGCTTCCGCTCGATGCCGAACTCTCCGAAGACGCGGCGAACGGAGAGGATGTCCTGATGCGCGCCGAGCGGATCGCGAGCGACGCCGACTTCAAGATCGAAGGGGAGTTGTTGCAGGCACGCGAGGCGGGGCACGCGATCGTTGATGAGGCCATGGAGCGGGGCGTCGACCTGATCTTGATGGGCGCCGAGCATAAGGCGCCGCTCGGCGAGTACCAAATGGGGCGCCTCACGCAGTACGTACTGAGGGCGGCACCCTGCAACGTGTGGCTGTGGCGTCATCCGGTACGAGAATAGCTGCCAGGGGTTGGAGCATAGATGAAGGTAGTGGTGATGGGCTGCGGTCGCGTTGGCGCCGCGCTAGCCGCTGAGCTGAGCGGCGAAGGCCACTCGGTGCTTGTTTTCGACATCGATCCTTCGACGTTTCGATTCCTTCCTGACGACTTCCGCGGCACGACCTACGTCGGCAGCGGCATCGACCTCGACGTGCTCGAGAAGATCGGTGTCGCTGACGCGGACGTCTTCGTCAGCACCACGCGCGGTGACAATCGCAACGTGATGGCGGCTCAGATGGCCAAGCACATCTTCGGGGTCAAGATCGTCGCCACGCGGGTCTTCGACCCCCTGCGCGAGGAGATGTACCGCAACATGGGCCTCCGCACGATCAACCCCACGCGGGTCCAGGCGAGGCGCCTGAAACGCGTCATCGACGCGCCGTCCGACGAGGCCGCGAACGAACTCGTCGCCGAGTTCATGCGACAGGACGGGCTCTCATGACCACCGACGAGGCGAAGAAGGGCATGTACATCATCGTCGTCGGCGGCGGTAAAGTCGGCTTCCATCTTGCCAAGGAACTCGTCGAAGCGAACCACGAGGTGCTCGTCATCGAGATGGATTCGCAGCGTGTGAAGGCGATCGCGGACGAACTGGGCGATATCGTCCTCGACGGCGACGGCTGCGAGGCGAGCGTCCTCGAGAAAGCCGGCACCGCCCGCGCGGACATGCTGCTCGCCGTCACCGGCGATGACGAGGACAATCTCGTCGCCTGCCAGGTCGCCAAGCAACGTTTCAATGTCGCACGCACGGTCGCGCGTATCAACGATCCCAAGAACGAAGACGTCTTCCGCAAGCTCGAAGTTGACATCACGGTAAGCGCCACTTCGGCGATCATGGCGCACATCGAGCAGGAGCTGCCGACCCATCACCTCTCCGTGCTCGTAAAGCTCAAAGGCAGCGGACTGGAACTCGTCGAAGTACGGATCCCGGAGGACTCGCGCGTCGTCAACCAGCCCGTCCGCACCATCCTCTTGCCGTACCAGTCGATGGTAGTGCTCGTCGTCGGCGAGGATGGCCTGCCCAAGGTGCCGTCCGGCGAGACCGTGATCCACGCCGGCGACGAAGTCGTCGCGGTCACGCTGCACGAGAGCGAAGCCCAGCTGCGGGATGCGTTGCTGGCGCCGGCGCCGGCCCGCAGCTTCTAGTGGCACCGGTCACACGCGTCGCCTACCTCGGACCTGCTGGCACGAACAGCGAAGTCGCCACTCTGCGCTACTACCCCGACGCCGAGCGCATCCCCTTTCCCACTGTTGCGGCAGCGGTGCGTGCCGTGGAGTCCGGCGACGTAGACCGTGCGATCGCCGCCGCCGAGAACAGCCTGCAAGGCACGATTACCGAGACCGTCGACCTGCTGATCCGGGACGATGGGCTCGCCATCTGCGGCGAGATCGTCCTGAAGATCGAGCATTGTCTCATGGTGCAGCCCGGGGCGGACCGCACGGGAATTGACGTCATCTACTCGCACCCTCAGTCGCTCGGGCAGTGCCGCCAGTACCTCGAATCGCACTTCACCGAGGTCAGGACAGAAGCGGCGCTCTCGAACTCGCAGGCGGTGGCGGTGATGATGAAGACGCCCCGCTCGGCGGCCATTGCCCCGGCGCGCGCCGCCGAGATCTACGGCGCGCAGATCCTCGAACGCGGCATCGAAGACTCGGCCGTCAACAAGACGCGCTTCGTGGTTCTCGCCCGCGAGGGCGCGGCGCCGACCGGGCGCGACAAGACATCGCTCGCGTTCGGCGTCGCACACGACCGGCCCGGCACGCTGGTCAGCGTCCTCCACGAGTTCGCCGATCGCTCGATCAACCTCACGAAGATCGAGTCGCGCCCGTCGGGCGCGGAGCTGGGCGTGTACGTCTTTCTCATTGATGTCGAAGGCCACCGGGACGATCCGCTCGTCGCCCAGGCGCTTGCGGCGGTCAAAGAGCAGGCGAACTTCTTCAAAGTGTTTGGCTCGTACCCGGTCTGGTCGGAGTAGATCTGTGGCGAGTGACTAGTGGCTAGTAGAGCATCGGAAAGGTGGGACACCACGTAGCCGCGCTCGCACCAGCCCGCGCCTGCCGCTACGCTGGCCTGTCGGCGATCGCGCATCGCCGGAAAGGACTCCCACTGTGGGCGCCGCTGCGGCTCTCGCTTCGTCCGCCCTCTGGGCCTTTACGTCCGTGCTGCTCGCCTCGCAGTCCGGGCGGCTTCGCCCGTTGCTGATGTCCGCTGTACGCAGCCTCACGGCCAGCCTGATGCTCATCGGGTTGCTGGTCGCCACGGCCGGCCTCGTCCAGCTCAAAGAGATGACGTTCCTCACGGGCTTCTCGATGATGGGCTCGGGCATCATCGGCCAGGCCGTGGGCGATACGCTCTACATCAATGCGCTCGGCTACCTCGGCGTCGCCCGCACGTTCCCGATCACGAACAGCGCTTACCCCTTCGCCACCTTCCTTCTCGCGGTCGTGCTTCTGGGCGAGGCGGTGACGTGGACGCTGCCGATCGGCGGCGCGCTCATCGTCGCCGGGATCACCTGGATCGTGCTCGAACAGCGGCGCGCAGACGCGGCGGGCGACGTGAAGGTCGAACTGATCCGCGGCGTCGTCTTCGCGCTCGCCGCCGCGTGCTGCCTGGGCCGCGGCCACCGTCTGGCTGCGGGGCCAGCAAGGCAATCTCGACGCACTCGGCGCGGCGAGCCTGCGCATCCCGGCCGCTTCCGCCGCCGTCTGGCTGACGATCGCTATGACGCGAGGCCGCGGGGAGCAGCCGTTGCGCCAGCTCACGAGACGCAGCATCGGCATCGTCGCTACGGCCGGCGTGCTGGGCACCGGGCATCGGCAGCATCCTCTTCATCTACTCGGTCGGCGAGATCGGCGCGGCGAAGACGGCGTTCGTCACGACGTCGGCGCCGGTCTTCGCGCTGCCGATGGGCGTCATGTTCCTCGGCGAGAAGCTCACGCCGCGCATCCTCCTCGGCACCGCCGTCACCATCGCGGGCATCTGGCTGGTGCTGTTGTGAGTTTGTAGTTGGTGGTTCGTAGTTTGTAGTGGGGGTCGCCGGGCGTCGGTCGTCGGGGGATTCCACTGCAACCGCCCGTTCGAGACAACTACGAGCTACTCACTAGGAACTACAAACTCGTACACTCCCAGCATGATCCGCCGCCCCAGCGTCGCTGCGCTTCGCGCCCGCCTGGCGACCGGAATCGCCATCTTCGCCGTGCTCATCGCCGGTGGCACCGCCGGTTACGAGATCATCGAGCGCTTCTCCTTCCTCGATGCGCTCTACATGACCGTGACGACGGTCTCCACCGTCGGCAACCGCGAGGTGGCGCCGCTCGACACGGGCGGTCAGATCTTCACGATATTCTTGGTACTCTTCGGCGTCGGCACCGCCTTTTACCTGCTGACGACGTTCGTCGCGCTCGTCATCGAAGGTGACCTGAGCGCGGCGCTGGGGGTGACACGCATGAAGGGCCGCATCGAACAGCTCAAGGATCACCACATCCTTTGCGGCTACGGCCGTGTCGGCGAGGAGATCGCCCGCGAGCTGGTCGAGCGGAAGATGGCGTTCGTCGTGGTCGAGAACAATCGCGAGACGATGGACCGCGCCGTCGCGGCCGGCTGCCTCGTCGTCGAGGGTGACGCCGCGGACGACCACATTCTCGAGGAGGCCGGCATCCGGCGGGCGCGCACGCTGCTCGCCGCGTCCGACTCCGACTCCGGCAATACGTACATCACGCTGGCGGCGCGGGCGCTGAACCCGGACGTCTTCATCGTCGCGCGCGCGGGCAAGCGCGAGAGCGAGGAGCGCGTCCGACGCGCCGGCGCCAGCCGCGTGATCTCGCCGTACGCGATCAGCGGGCGGCGCATGGCGCTGTCGGCGATCCAGCCGAACATGGTCGACTTCATGGACACGCTCGCCGTCGGGCACAACGCCGAGCAGATGCTCGCCGAGATCGAGGTCACCGAGGACTCCGGCCTGTTCGGGCTGTACATCCGCCACCTGGTCGAGGCATCGAAGCAGGTGAAGGTGCTGGGGCTGCAGCGCGCCAACGGCGAGCTGATCGTCGGGCCCGGCGACGACGCCCGGCTGGAGATGGGCGATCGGCTGATGGTCGTCGGCCCGGAACCGGCCATCGCCGCTGTCACCGAGAAGCGCACGCTGACAAGAAGGAGAACACCGTGACCATCCGCACTCCGCTTTGCGATCGCCTCGGCATCGACATCCCGATCGGCAACGCCGGCATGGCGGGGGGTACCGCGCTGGCGCCACTGGCGATCGCCGTGTCGAAGGCGGGCGGTCTCGGCGCGATCGGCGGCATCGACCGGCGGGGGCCGGAGTTCCTGCGGCAGCAGATCCGCGCCGTCCGCGAGGCGACGGACCGGCCGTTCAGCGTCAACCTGATCGCCTGGATCGTCGACGTTGCGCCGGCGTTCCTCGACGTGTGCATCGAGGAGCGGGTGCCGTCGGTGACGCTGAGCTTCGGCGACGCGGCGAAGCACGTTGCGCGCGTGAAGGACGCGGGGCTGCTGGTGATCCGCCAGGTGCAGACGATCGCCGCGGCGCGCGAAGCGGTGGCGCAGGGCGTCGACGTGCTGATCGCGCAGGGGAGCGAGGCCGGCGGCCACACGGGCTCGGTGGCGACGATGGCGTTCGTGCCGCAGGTCGTCGACCTGGCGGGCGGCATCCCGGTGATCGCCGCGGGCGGTATCGCCGACGGGCGGGGACTGGTGGCGGCGCTGGCGCTGGGCGCGCAGGGCGTGATCATGGGCACGCGCTTCGTCGCGTCCGAGGAGTGCACGACGACGGCGCACGAGCACCGCGAGAAGATCGTCGCGGCGACGGCCGACGACACGATCTTCACCGACGTCTTCGACATCGTCGACGGGATGAAGTGGCCGGCGGGGATCAGCGGGCGCAGCATCAGCACGCCGTTCGCGCAGGAGTGGCACGGCCACGAAGCCGACCTCGCCGCGCGGCGCGCCGAGATCATGGCGGAGTCGACGACGCCGAACGAAGCGCCGGAGCGCGCGCACAGCGCGTACGCCGGCCAGGCGGCGGGGCTCGTACACGAGATCAAGCCGGCGGCGGCGATCCTGCGCGATGTCGTCGCGGAGGCCGAGGCGGTCCTCGCTCGGCTGGCGAAGTAGCGCGCGCCCTCGTCCCCGATGCGGGGCGACTGCGTCGATCTCACCCACTTCCGTTCGTCGTGATGCCGGGCGGGACCGCACGTCCGTGCGGGCGTTCACGATCTTGACTACGGTGGCGCCGCGCCGCATCATCTCCGTCATGCCCGCCGAGGGCGGGTGAGCAGCGGTCAGCAAGCGACGATCCGGAGGTTCGATATGGCGCGCGTTCGACTCCTCGTAGGCACGAAGAAGGCGGCGTTCATCTACACGGCGGACGAGCGGCGCGAGACGTGGCAGGTCTCGGACCCGATCTACACCGGGTGGTCCGTGTACCACATGGCGGCGGACACGCGGGGCGGCGACGTGCGGCTGTACGCGGCGGCGAACCACTGGGCGTGGGGGCCGTCGGTGGCGAAGAGCAGCGGACCAGGGCAAGACGTGGGACTATCGCAGCAGCGGGCTCGCCTTCCCGAAGGACAGCGGCAAGGTGACGCAGAACGTCTGGAACGTGCGGCCGGGGCTCGAGAGCGAGCCGGGCGTGGTGTATGCCGGCACGCAGCCGGCGGGGCTGTTTCGCAGCGAGGACTGGGGGCACACGTGGTCGCCCGTCGGCGGGCTCAACGACGGCGAGTACAGCGCGCGCTGGGGGATGAGCGGGGGCGGGGATTCGTGCCTGCATTCGATTGTCATTGATCCGCGCGATGCGAAACGCGTGTACGTCGCCGTCAGCTCCGGCGGATCGTACGTCACGACGGATGGCGGCGAGACGTGGAAGATCTTCTCGCACGCGGCGATCGTGCGGAACCAGCGGGGCGTCGAGTTCACGACGGAGATCGCGAAGCTGTTCCCGGACGCGCCCCGGCCCGACGATATGGACCCGCTGGCGATCGACGAGATGCACAAGCTGTGGATCGACCCGAAGCAGCCGGACCGGCTGTGGACGCAGACGCACGTCGGCGTGTTCCGCTCGGACGACAGGGGCGCGACGTTCGAGGACGTGACGTCGGGGCTGCCGTCGTTCCACGGCTTTCCGATCGCGGTGACGCGGCGCGCGCCGGATGCGGCGTACGTGGTGCCGCTGGCATTCGCGGGCATCAACGACAACTTCCGCGTCGCCGACGGGCAGTTCGCGGTGTACCGCACGCGCGACCTGGGCAAGACGTGGCAGGCGACGACGAACGGGCTGCCGGGGCCGCACGACTACCAGAGCGCGTACCGCGAGGGGCTCGACACGGACGGGCAGTCGCCGGAGGGCGTGTACGTGGGGACGAGCAACGGGCAGGTGTACGGGAGCACGGACGGCGGCGACCACTGGCAGCGGCTGCCGGGGACGCTGCCGCCGATCCTGTCGGTGACGTGCGCGGCGTGGTGAGCGGGCGCCGGGTTCTTCTATCCACAGATGACACAGATGGGCACAGAGGGCGGGCCGGGGACGTTGCCTGTTGCCGGGATCTGCACGGCGGAGGAGAGGGCAGTGGGGTCCTGACTCGCGGGGCCCATGCGTTGTGCTCGCAGATGTGGGGCATCGAGCGTAGACGCGGAAGTTATGCGTGGCCATCTCTAACGCGCTGACTGACACAGCGTTATGCTAATGCCAGCATGACGATGGCGAGTGCGCCGGGCGAAGAACAACCGCGATACGGCAACGAAAGGGAGGAACCCATGACAACAGCTGCACCACAACGCACCGAGACGGCACCGGCCACCTACGAACTTCTGATCAACGGAGAATGGGTCGCGGCGCAGTCGGGCGAGCGCTACGAACGGCGCAACCCCGCAAACGGGGAGGTCGTCGCCACCTGTCCGTGGGCAGGCGAGCCGGACATCGAGCGCGCCATCCAGGCAGCTCGACGCGCCTTCGACGGGGGCTGGAGCCGGTCGTCTGCGAAGACGCGCCACGACGTGCTGACGAACGTCGCACAGAAGATCAGGGCGCAGATCCCGCAGCTGGGAAGGCTGTTGTCGCTTGAGGTCGGCCGCCCCGTCGGGATGGCCGCGGCGGAAATCGCCATGGCAGCCGACGTGTTCGAGTATTTCGCCGGTCTTGCGCTCGACGAGAAAGGCGAGTCGATCACCAACTTCACGCCCGATGCCATCGGGCTCACGGTGCGCGAGCCGCTCGGCGTCGTGGGCGTGATTACGCCGTGGAACTTCCCGTTCCTGCTGCTGACGTGGAAGGTTGCGCCTGCGCTGTGCGCGGGATGCACGCTTGTCGTGAAGCCGTCACAGTACACGCCGGTGACGTCGCTGGAACTCGGCCGCATCGTGCTGGAGGCGGGGGCACCAGCCGGCGTGATGAACGTCGTGTCCGGTCCGGGCAGCAGCCTCGGGGCATACCTCGCTACGAGTCCGCTCGTCGACAAGATTGCGTTCACGGGCTCGACAGAGGTGGGCAAGTCCGTCATGCGAAACGCCGCGAGCACCGTGAAGAAGATCTCGCTGGAGCTCGGCGGGAAGTCACCGAACATCGTCTTCGCCGATGCCGACCTCGATGCCGCCGTCGCGGGCGCGTTCTTCGCGATCTACCTGAACACCGGGCAGGTCTGCCAGGCCGGGTCGCGGCTGCTCCTTCACGAGTCCATCAAGGACGCCTTTCTCGCGAAACTGATGGCATTCACCCGCACGGTGAAGCTCGGCGAATCCACTCGACCCGACGACCACGATGGGCCCCGTGGTGAACGAAGACCAGCTCCGGACGGTGATGGAGTACATCGAAGTGGGGACGCAGGAGGGCGCGAAGCTGCTCGTCGGCGGAGAGCGCGGCAAGGGCGATGGGCTGGACAAGGGCTTGTTCGTGACGCCCGCCATCTTCGATGGCGTGACAAACGACATGCGGATCGCGCGCGAGGAGATCTTCGGCCCGGTTCTGGCTGTCATGACCTTCAAGGACGCGGATGAAGCACTGCGGATCGCGAACGACAGTCCCTACGGATTGGCGTCGGCGGTATGGACGCGCGACCTGAACACGGCGCTGAAGATGGCGAAGGGGATTCGCGCGGGCACGGTCTGGATCAACGCGTACCACTCAGCGGGCCTGCCGTTCATGCCGTACGGCGGCTACAAGGAGAGCGGCATCGGCCGCGAGCTCGGGCACCACGGACTCGACGAGTACATGGAGACCAAGGCGATCCAGATCAAGCTCGCCTAGCGGGGCCGGTGCTCTTGGCATGGGCGGGTCGCCTTTTCTGCACCTCACCCCGGCCTTCGGCCACCCCTCTCCACGACGTGGAGAGGGCCTCGGGCGGGCGATTGCGCTGCGTTGATGGCGCGGGCGAAGGGCTGCGCGTGGGGCGAGTGTAAGGGGGAGCGGAGGGCGAAGTCCGAGCGGGGTGTGTCACCCGGTGGGGGTGCACCGCAGAGACGCAGAGGGCGCGGACGGCGATGGGGTTGGTTGGAGCGAGGGTCTGCTTTTCTCTATTCACAGATGACACAGATGGGCACAGATGGCGGGCGGGGGCTGTTGCCTGTTACCGGGATCTGCGCGTGGGGCGAGTGTAGGGGGAGCGCGGTGGCGAAGTCCGAGCGGGGTGTGTCACCCTGTTTGGTTGCACTCTGCGAATCGGTTTCGCCCGGCTGAGCGGACACCTGGCGCGAGGAAATACCACAACCAGAGAAGTTCGCTAGCGCTGCATATTTGCGATCTTTTAGCCTGGAAGTTACGCTCCATTACGTCGGTAATGGAGTGTAAATCCTCACCGATACCCCCGTCACAAAGCTGGTCATGCTCTTGACAGATGTCGACTATTAGGGTGTAGTGGTGGCATGGGCGCGTGTCGGCCCACGCATTGGAGGTGCGCCATGGCGAAGCCAATTCAAGGTATCCAGCCATTCACCGGCAAGTCGGCCGAGTGGATGACAAACTACCTCGCGTCCTTCAAACCAGATCTGGAGAAGCAGCGCGAAGTAGAAGAGATCGAGCAGAAGATGGCCCGGCGCGTTGAGATCAAGCCGCGCTGATAACCCGTCGGCGACGTAGAATCGAAGAAGCCCCGGCTCAACTTGCCGGGGCTTCCTTTTGCCCCTCGTGGAGATCGAACAACATCAACACATCAGTCGCCGTCTGGTATTCCGGCGTAAAGAACCTCCATCGCTCGTAAAAGCGTATCGCGCTCACATTGTCTTGCTGTACGTGGAGAGCGACGAAGCGACATCCCACGTCGGCCGCTGATGCGCGAGCCTTGGTCTTTGCCCAGGCAAGGATCGCGGCCCCGTACTGGCTATTCTGATGGCCCTTGTCCACAGCAATGCGACCTATCAGCATGGCCGGCACCGCGCGGATATCGCCGTCGATTTCGATCTGAATATGGGCGCACGCCAAGCTCACGTATGCGTACGGCTTTGCGCCGTCATAGAAGACGTACGTCCGGCTGAAATCGTTTGCGCCGTCTTCTAGAGCGTTCTCTCGGATGTATCCATTGAGTTCAGCAGGCCACTCGTTGCCAAGAACGTCTTGGCCGCAGTCGAAGTCCGCGAACAATGGAATATCTACCTCGGTGAGCACATAGCCCGAAATCATGGGCAGATCGTCTTCGTTCATGCTTGTTCCACCTTCTGATCGTCTAAAGCCTCGCACAGGTCATTGTTATCGGCAATGATAGCCCCACTCGGAGGCGAGCGTTTTATGCTTGACCTTAATCGGCGTCCGCCGGATTAAGCTCCTGATCATCGAGAGAGGGCGATGCTTCCGTTTCGGGGTATACAAACCCCAGCGTGGCCTCGGCCATCTTCAGCCATTGCTGTCGTCTGGTCTCGCTCAGCGGTGATCCCGGCGCGGGCAGACTGTCGATCAACGCCTTCAAGGCCGTCCCCGCTCCGCCTCCCGCATATCCTGTTTGCTCGCCGCGAGGCACACGGGCCGCCTTCTTCACGACGCCCGCTACCGCACGGGCGATCTGTGGCTTCCCGGGCCTCGATCCGCTCATAGGGCGTTGACGCGGTACGTCGAGCGTGGGAATCCCAGCTTCCCGACACATGCCTAAGAAGAACGTCACCATCCGGGATCGTTGCGACGCTGGCGCGTAGCGGCGGAAGAAATTGAGGATACGATCCTGCCCATCTTCGGCGACGTTGATGGGGCCAAAGACGTCCGCGTATGCCTCACGAATCAAGCCGCCAAGGATTGAACGGTATTCCTCGTCGGTGCTCGTCTGGATCGAGCGCAGTGCTTGGGTCGGGACGCCGCTTTCCTCGATGAGTCCTAGGAACCGCGCCGCCGATAACGTGCGATTCAGAGTACCTTCAGGGACATTGGCATCGCGTAGGTATTCGGCGTGGAGTTCGATCTGGAAGGTTGCGGGAGCGGACACGCGCCAGCACGGTCGATAGATTCGACGGTGGGTATGGTCGGAAGTTCGCCTGCTGTTCGGCTCCATCTGTAGTCACGGCCCGCGACCTCCTGATAACTTAAGCTCTGCCCAGTTTACGACCAGAGCAACCAAGGTGTCAAGCCAGAAACGGCGTTCAGTTAAGGTTCGCGGCGCGATACGTAACTAGTTGACGCGAACGATGGACGTGACGGTAGATTCGATTATGGCATAGAACGGGAGATGCATTGTGCTCGTACGTAATCAGTACGTGAAGCGTCTCACGAACGGCTACTGGACGGGAAGCGAATGGTCAAGATGGGGAGGCGCGGGGGGGCTGCGCGACGTTGGCCTAGGCAGGCGGTGAGGCGGGGCGCTAGGCTGAGGGCGCGGGAGGGCGTGCGTGATGACGGTGGAGAACAAGGCGCTGGTGCTGGATCTCGTCGAGTGGATCGCGGCGGGGGCGCGGCCGTACGCGGAGGTGATGGAGGCGTGGCGGACGTCGTGTCCTCGGCTGCCGATCTGGGAGGACGCGGTCGATCTCGGGTTCGTGGTGCGGGTGCATCGTGACGGTGCGGGCGCGATGGTCGACGTGACGCCGGCGGGGCGGGCGTTCTTGCGGGAGGGGGGACGGAGTTCGTAGTTCGTAGTTCGTAGTTTGTAGTTCGCGGGGGCGGCTGCGCCGCATCTTTGAAGGGCGCGGGCTGAAAGCCCGCGCCACGGGTGAGGGGCGTCCGCGCAACGTCGTTACGGCTTGTGCCACCGTTTTCTGACCTGCCAGGCGCCGATCGATACCAGCACTGCACCTATCGCAGCCAGGGCGTACGACCATGTGGCCGCGGCGGTTGCGCGCTCAGCTTGTGAGCCGCCGCTGCCGGTTGCCGGCGGGGCCGCCGGTACGGGCGCAGCGGGCTGCGGCATGACGGTGGGGGCCGGCGCGCCGATCGTCACGTCCTTGCGCAGGATCACCTCCGGCGCCTCGCCCTCGCGATCGGCGTCGCCGGGATGGGGGTCGCAGGCGTCGCCGATGCCGTCGGCATCACGGTCGGCCTGATTGCCCGCGGCGGCGCCGGCCTGGGCCACGCCGTTGGTGACCGTCGGGCAGTTATCCCCTCGGTTCAAGTAGCCGTCGCCGTCCTGATCGGGCACGGGTTTGCTGTCGTCGGGATCGCAAGACGCAGGCAGGCCATCGCCGTCGGCATCGCCAGGCCCCGCGGCCGTCACCGCGCGAGGGTTCCAAGCCGCGTCCCGGTTCAAGGGGCAGGGATCGAGCGTGTTCTCGATGCCGTCGCCGTCGGCGTCGCGCTGCCCGCGCCACATGATCCTGAACGTGTAAGTGCCAGGCTGCGCGGGATTCTTGATCAAGACGGTGCCGTCGGGCGCCGTGGCGAACGACACGGTGTCCCACTGAGCCGGCGAGCAGGCGTCGGTGACCGCGCCGGGCGTCAATGCTGCCCGGGGGTCGCCGGTGTTGTTGAGCAGCGTAACAACGGGCGCGCCCAGCGTCGGGTTGAAGGCCCCGCCGGCGATCGTCGCGCCGGGCCGGTAGGTGATGTACTGGAAGAGCACCTTGACTCCTCCGACGTCCGCGATTCCGACGTCCCGCTGGACGGGCTGGTCCGGCCCTATGATGCGGTCGATGAAGTCGGGATACATGTCGATGAAGTCCGGATACCCGTCGCCGTTCGTGTCGTCGAAGCCGTGCTCGAACGTCACGAGCCGGGACCTGTCGGTGGTGGCGTTCAGCAGGTCGACAGTGATGGGAAGCTGCGTATTGCAGGGGGCGTTCGAGAGCCCCAACTGCACCGCAACACGCGTGCGGTCGCGCGGAACGCCGATGGCGACTTCGTTGCCGGGGGTGATCTGCCACGCGGTCGGGAAGAAGTCGATGAGGTCTGAGAAGTAGGCGTTTCCCTCGGGGATCTCGGAGCTTATCGTCAGGTCAGAGGGCCGGTCCGCTTCCGTGTTGGCCGGGCTCACGGTGGTCGCGGGGTTGAAGCCCTGGGCCGGAGCAGCGCTGCGTCGCGCTTCCGCGCCGGCGATGGTCGCACGCCACCTGCCCGCATGCCCCCAACCGACGGAGAGGGCAACCAGGCCCGCCGCAATGAGTCCGCATAGCACCAGCGTCCGCTTCGTGGCATGCATGTTGCCGTCTCCCTTCTACGCTTCTACGCTCGACGGGCGACCGCTGCGCGGCCTCTGCGGGCGACGCGATGGTCTTCATTGGCCTATGAGCAGCGTGGCTCGCCTCGAGATCTCTCAGACAGAGCTAAACGTCACGAGGATCCAGTGCCGATCGATGGCGGTGACGCGATAGATGCGACGGCAGCACCGAGGGCGTAGCCGTGCGGGCGCGGCGTGCACGGGCGCCGTGAGGCGTGCGCCTAGTTCTCGATGTTCGCCCAGGGGCTCGTGGATGTCGCCGCCGTCCCGATGGGACCCACGTCGTTCCCGGCCGCGATAGAGTAGTTCCCTAGCGGGTTGCCGCTCGCGCTGTTGCGGAAAACCGTGTTGCCCGAGCCGCCGCCGATCCAAATGCCGGCGCTCGCGTTGCTGTTAGAGTGGTTGCCCTCGATGCGGTTGCGGTTGCCGATGACACCGATGCCAAGCGCGGCGTTGGCTGCTACGAGGTTGTTGTTGATGGTGTTGTCATCGCCCGTTACATACATACCGTGGTCTAGGGGGTCGCGCGCACGCTATTGCCCTCGATGCGGTTGCGGCTGCCGGCGACGTTAGATGCCCCGGTGCCCCCCGCCCGCGGTGTTGTTCCCTTGAAGGGTGTTGCCAATGACAACGTTGTCGTTGGTCACGTTGATGCCGTGTCCGGCGTTGAAGAGCACGGTGCTTCCTTCAATCCTCGAGGCACCCTTGTCGCGTTGATGCCGTCACCGGTGTTGTAATCCGCCTCCGAGTCGAATACCGAGATGCGGTCGTCAGAGCCGAACGCCGCGATTCCCGGTCCCGCGTTGGCAATCGCCCGCACGCGTCTGACTACACCACGGTCACCGATGCGCACGCCATTCACAGTGCTGTTGCTGACAACCACGTCGTCGACTTCGTTGTCGTCCCGGCCAGGGAAATGCCGATCCCCCAGAAGTGCACCCGTCCGTTCCTGATCGTTATCTGGTTGAAAGAGCTCGAGATGCCGTAAAGTCCCGCCGTCCCCGTGAGCGTGAAGCCGTTGAGGTCAAGTTCGACGTCATTTGTCGTTATCGTTATGCCGCCGGTCGTACTGGAAAGAGCATTGGTAACGTAGTACGAGCCTGGCGAAGATATGGTGTACGGCAGGGAGGAGATGGGCGTGCGCGGCTCCACCAGCGGCAGCGTCGATGAGGGCGGGCCGGGCGGGTCGAGCGGGCCGGCCGCTGAGCGCGTGGCGAGGATGGCGATGATCGCCGCGGCCATCAGGACGAGCAGCAGAAGCAGGAACGTGTTGACTCGGTTCGAGATGGACGCGAACATCGGGCACCTCCGGGCTGGCAGCGCCGGGGCCGTTCGCCCAGGACGCGCGTTGGATCGAGGCTACACCCGCGAGCCGGCGCTGCCTATGTGCCGATCGGCCTGCCAAGTCCTGAGTTAGCTTCGCGAGCGCTTCTGCGGCGCGCACTGCGTCAAGTTCAGACCGCGCTACGTGGTGCTTCGAACGCTTCTTTACCGTAGCGGGTTCGCCGGGAGGCATCGCACGCGGCGGAAGTTCGTGAGGCGAGGGCGCTGTACTGCGTCGGTGCGGCGTCGCCGCACTCACAGCCGGGGGCGGCTGTGCCACGTGCGGAGGGACACACGCGGGCTGAAAGCCCGCGCCACGTGGTCGCGGGCTTCAGCGGGCTGAATGCCCCGACGCCGGCGCTACTCCGTGAGGCGGCGGTAGAGGGTGGGGAGGCGCTGGGGGAGCTGCTCGATGTCGGCGACGACTTCGTAGCCCATGTCTTCGCACATCTGGCCGAGGTAGTCGTGGCCTTCCTTGTCGACGGTGAGGGCGAAGGGGGTGATGCCCTTGCGGCGCGCTTCGAGGAGCGCCTGCTTGGTGTCGTGGATGGCGTACTCCTTCTCGGTGCGGTCGCGGCCGTAGCCGTGGTCCTGGGGGCGGCCGTCTGAGACGAGGATCATGATCTTGACCTTGGCGTCGTAGGCGTCGAGCTTGGCGACGGCGTGGCGGATCGCGGGGCCCATGCGGGTCGAGCGGATGGGGGCGATCTTGTCGATGCGCTTCTTCACGTGGTCGCTGAAGGCTTCGGTGAGGTCCTTGATGACGTAGAACTCGACGTTGTCGCGGCCGTAGCCGCTGAAGCCGAAGATGCCGTAGCTGTCGCCGATGGTCTCGAGCGCCTTGATGAAGAGCACGGTGCTCTCCTTCTCGAGGTCGATGATGCGCTTGGGGGGCGCCATCGCCTGCGAGGCGCGGCGCTGGGCGAGCCACTGGAAGTACTTGCGCGGGTCGTCGTCGAAGTCGTTGTCGTCGGCGTACTTCTGCTTGCGCTTCTCGATCTCCTCGTCGGTGGAGGCGCTCATGTCGAGCAGGAAGGCGACGGCGACGTCGCGCTCGACCTTGTTGCGGCGCCAGTAGACCTTGTCGGTGTAGCTGTGGCCGGACTTGCGCTCGATCGCCCAGTCGATGGCGGCGTCGAGGTCGAACTCCTCGCCGTCGAGGAGGCGCTTGATCTTGCGGAACATCTCGGGCTTGAGCAGCTCGAACTGCTTGCGCGTTTCGTTGACGAGCGACGCGTGCTCGCGGAGGGTGTCGTCGTAGTACTGGTCGCTGCCTTCTTCGAGCGGGCGCTCCTGGACGCGGCACCAGCGGGGCTTGTAGTCGGCGGCGCGGAAGTCCCACTCGTCGTAGTAGAACGACTTCACCTCGACGGGGAGCTCCTGGTCGTCGCCGCCCTCCTCGGGTCCGCCGTCGCCGTCCTTCTCCTCGCCCTGCTTCTGGTCGCCGATGGGCGTGCCGGATTCCTTCTCGAGGTTCGAGAGGAAGAGGCCGATCGTCGAGGCGAGGTCGCCCTCGGCCATGGCGCCGACGGTGATCTCGACGCTCTTCTCGAGCATCTCTTTGAGCTGCTCGGCGGTGAGCGGCGAGAGCGAGCCGTCCTCGCTGACCTCGCCGTCCTTGAGCCGCATGCGCATGAGGAGCTGCACGAGCTCCGGCTTGAAGTCGCCGCGGAAGTCGACCTGCTCGGGGCTCTCGTAGTCGGTCTCTTCGCCGGAGGGCATCGGCTGCTCGCCGCCGTCACCCTCGCCGGCGTTCATCATCATCTGCAGCGCGTCCTCGGTGACGGTCTCCCACTGCATCTCGGAGAGTTCCTCGGCGGTGATGTTCGGCACGCTCATGACGATGTCGTACAGCGTGATCGTCGCCTCGGCAGCGTCCTCGACGTGCACGCCTTTGTCTCGCAGCGCGAAGAGCGCGCGGAGGGCGTCGCCGAGGACGGTGTTCAGCGGCTTCGGCCAGATCATGGTTTGCGGGCTGTCGAGGCTGGCGCGGATGAGGTTTTCGACGAGCGCCTCGCGCAGGGGCAGCTCGCTGGGCAGGCGGCGCGTCTCGACTTCGGTCTCCTGCGTGCGCATCCAGGCGCGGCGGATGCCGCCGTACTCGCGCCGGACGAGCGTATCGATGCGGGTGTCCTCGGCGACGGCGAAGAGGTCGGAGGCGACCTGGCGGTCGTCGAAGAGATCGAAGAAGCGCTCCATGTCGGTGAGGTAGCCGCGCTCGCGCACGGTCTGCGCGCCGGAGGCGATGCGCTCGCGCTCGCGGTCGTGGCGATGCGTCGGGAGCAGCGCGGCGGGGCGGGCGAAGCGGAAGAAGAAGCTGCCGAACTCGAGGTGGGCGGCCTGGTGCGTCGAGAAGACCTTGTACACGGAGAAGTTCTGGTCGCGCTCGACGAACTCCTCGACGAACTCGGGCAGGAAGACGGTGGTGCCCTCGGTGCTCGGGCGCTTCTCGCTCACCCAGCCGATGCCCTTCTCGGCGAGGTACGACACGGGCTGGATGGAGACGTTGGTGCCGGTGAGCGCCTTGCAGTAGAGGCGGAGCACTTCGCCGACGCGCGAGAGGTCGACGCGGGACGAGAGCTGCAGCAGCACCTCCTCGCCCTTGCCGGACTCGAGGCGGAAGAACGCCTCGCCGCCATCGACGCTCTGCTGGAGGATCTTGTTGCCGGCGGCGTGCCAGCTCGCGAGCTCGGAGATGCGGATGCGCTTCAGCACCTCCGGCGAGGACTTGAGGAACTCCATGGCCGCCGCCGGTGACGCCGCGGACAGCTCCTCGGCCATCGCCAGCAGGTCGTGGTGGCTGTCCTTCTTCACGACGGCGAGCGCCATCGCGCCTTCGGAGAAGAGCGCGTAGGCGTGGCGGCCGCTGCGGCGCGCGACGTTCGACGCGAGCGCCATGAAGCGGCTGCGCGCCGACGGGTCGATGGGCGCGAGGAGGCTCGGCGAGCGCTCGAAGCAGATGCGGACGTCGGCCCAGGACGCCTCGCCGACGGCGGTGGCGAGCGTGAGGAACGGCGCGCGGTCGGCCTTGGCGAGCGACTGGAAGAGGTTCGGCGCGGCGTCGAGGCAGGCGGTGGCCAGCTCGTACGAGCGCTCGGCGACGGCGTCGATCAGCGCGACGAGGCGCGCGAGCTCGCCGAGGGTCATCGACGGCAGCATGCCGGGGCTGGCGCCGAAGTAGACGGAGGCGAGCGGAGATCGACTTCCAGTGGCCCTTGTACAGGCGCTGGCCGAGCGCGGCCCACTCGGTGATCTGGTTGCCGTCGAGGAAGGGCACGCTCCTGGGGCTGGCCTTGAAGAAGGCGGCGGCGATGACGGACGAGTACTCGGCGAGGCCGCGGCCGGCGTGCGTCCAGTGGCGGAAGGCGGCCGACGGCAGGACGCGCATCACCTCGCCGGAGACGCGGAAGTAGTCGACGGCGGCCTCCCACGACCGCAGCGAGTGGCTCGCGAGCGCGACGCCCTCCTCGGCCCAGGTGCGGAAGTCGGCCTCGGAGAGGACGGGCTGCACTTCGAGCACGGCGGCGCGGTACTCCGCCGCGAGGGAGGGGGCGTGCACGGCGAGTTTGCGCTCGATCTCGTCGAGGAACTGCTGGTCTGCGGGCATGTAGTGAGTATAGCGAGGGAGGGGAGAGGGGGCATGACGGGACGCGGTGCCGGACGATACAGCCGCTTCGTAATCGTGCGGAAATCATCGAACGCTGACTGGAACTCACGGAGTTAGCGTCGCCTCGCTGGCTCGAGCGGTGCTCAAGGATGTCGACCGATGAGGTGAATCGTCAGGTCGGGCGCACGCTTCTGGCTGAGGTACTGGCCTCGCTTCCAGTCTGAGCTCACAGTGTCCTAATATGCGCAAAGCGACGTTGGACATCAGTAGCTCGCGAAATCTTCGGAGCGATCTATGTGTGCGCCGCCATGGCATCGTTCGCCTCGGCATTAGCTGGGTCTTCTTTGGCTGAAGTTCAAGTCTGTCTGGAGTCGGTTGGTCGAAGCCGTGAAGGCTAGATCTCGCGTCGTCGAAGACTAAGGATCAGGTCTTGTACATTCCCGAGACTCGGTGCTGTTCTTCCTGCTGATGACAGGTGCAGTAGCAGCCCTGCCGATAGTCGACGAGCCACCACCGCTTTGCCGGGATGTCCGGAGCGGAGTAGTTCATCTTGTCTGCTGCGATAGACGTCCCCGTGTGGCTGCTGTTCTTCATCATTCGTATAGCCTCGGTCGCTTGGCTGTGGAGCCCCCGCCAAAGGGATGAGTGACGCATGCTTGATTGCCGCCTGGGGTTCGTTCACGCACCATCCGTCCTTATCATAGCTCGGGCTCGTAGTGCGAAATGTCCGGCGGCTACTGCCGGCGTGCTGACGCAAGCTGGCGCGCGGCCGCGCAGAAGAAGTCGGGTGTGGCCTCGTCGGTGAACGCGAAGACGCATTGCGACGAGAGTCCGAAAACTATCGACCGCTAGACACCAGATTGAGGTCGACGCGATGCCTCGACGCTTACATGGTCTCTCGAACGATCTCGGGTTCTGATGCGATTCTACGACCGCTGGAGGGTCACCGCTGGCGGCTCAAGGCGAATCCTCGGGAAGGCAGCCGCTCTTGTGGGTGGTTCAAGACGAGTTGAGAAGACACCGTCGCGGTCACTTGTTGTCCGAGTGCCAACTGTCGCGGAGGGCATCAGACGTTGGCATGAGTCGCGAGCGCTCACCGTACGGAGGCACTCACAAGGAGCTTTGGTCGGGAATCTCGCTTGACGACTACATCACCGAGCTTGTCACCATGCGTTTACAAGACCGACCTGTCGACCGGTTGAGCTGAGAACTACGTACGTTGCGGGACAGGCGCGAGTCTCACGGACAGCTGGTGCGCGTTGCTCGAGATCGCAAGATTGAACGTGGACTCGGGTCCAAGGCCTAGCGCGTCTCCGAGGCACTCAGCCTCCCGCACCGGTGTCGAAGCAACTCAGCCGAAGATGTCGCTCCGACTATTTAGACGATCTCTACGCGAGGTATCACCCGCTCCGCCAGTTGTCTTAGCTGGACCGCTGCTCGAGCAGCGGCGCGTTGGACATGGCGGAGCCCACAACAGTTGGTCGTTCCTGTTCGAGGCACCGAGCCACGTGTTATCAGGCGTGACAGACCATTTGCTCTGGAATGCGCGTCGCGGCTAACGTACGGGCGGGACGTACGAGGCCTATGCCTCCGTCGACAGGTAGAAGACTTCCTAGCGCGCGTGCGGAGCCGTCGATGATTGCGAGGAACGTGTGGTGTGGCACTTCGAGTTAGTCCGTGAACTGAAGCAGATCGTCTCGTCATCGCTGAGCCGCAACCGGCGAGAAGACTATCTATGGTACTCGAGATCGCATCAAGCCGACGATCGACCTCAAAGGGACCTGTTCGCAAGCTGGCCCACAACGGGGTGCGGTAAGCGTAGCCGTACGCGTTCAGGCTCTGACTGGAGTTGCTCGCTAACTGCCGCCCAGCGCGACTCGACGGACGCGTCTTGCCGTGCATCGCTAGGAGAAGCGAGTCGCGGCCGTGCTGCCGAGCGAGTGGTCTCTGCGACCGCGGCGAACCTCTTCGATATCGCCCCTTCGGCGAGGTGCAGCGATGGTGCCGTGGCCGGGAGCCTGTGGCGTCGCGTTTGCGGGCTCGCTCGGCGGGTAGTGCGGGCGGCGGCTTCGTGGAACGTTCCAATGCGCTGCGATCTGTGCTCCGATGCGCGCTATTATGCCGGCCATGGACGAGTGGCGGCGGGCGTTGCGGGAGGCGCGGGAGCGGCTGGGGCTGAGCCGCGACGAGGCGGCGCGGCTCAGCGGCGTGTCGATGAACACGGTGAAGTCGTACGAGCTGGGGCGGCGGCGGCCGTCGCGGCACCACCTGGGCGCGGTGCTGACGGCGTACCGGCTCAACCGCGAGGAGCAGCGCCCGATCCTCGAGGGCGCGGGGTTCGTCGCGAACGACGGATGCGGAGCGACGGCTCGCGAGATCTCTGGCACTCGGCCGACGAGGCGGAGGCGGAGGTGCAGCGCCACGCGTGGCCGGCGTTCGTGCTCGACGAGTTCGCGCGGCTCGTGGCGGCGAACGACGCGGCGCAGCGGCTGTGGGGCGTCGACCTGCGGCACGAGTTCACGAGCAGCGTCGACCGCAACCTGCTGAGCGTCGCGAGCAACCCGCGCTTCGCGGACCGCTGCGTGAACTGGGACGAAATGATCGGCATCATCTCGTCGGTGTTCAAGGCGCACGACTGGGCGCCGGAGCGCGTCGAGCAGCCGGGGCCGTACTTCGCGGCGGTGCTCGAGCAGTTCATGCGTGGCGACGAGCGGTACGTCGCGCGGTTCCTGAAGGCGTGGAACGCGGCGCCGTCGTCGTGGGAGAGGAAGGCGCGCTTCTCGTACCCGGTCGTGTGGGACGAGCCCGGCATCGGGATCATGCGGTTCGAGTCGCTGGCGTCGCCGGCGAACGACCCGGACGGGCTGGCGTTCAACGACTGGATCCCGCTCGATGCGGCGACGTGGCGGGGGCTGGAGGAGCTGAAGGCGCGGGGGTGAGGGGACGTCGGGGACGGGAACCGCAGATTTGCGCACGATTACGCGGATGGGGGATCACGAGCCGGGGGCGGGCTGTGCCACATCGCCTGTCACAGCCAGAGCGTGTCGTGCTGACACGGCACCTCACCCCGGCCTTCGGCCACCCCTCTCCACGTCGCGGAGAGGGGATCAACCGGTGCGGTTGTTGCGAGCACCGAGGGGTGAGCGCTTGCGGTGCGCGGACTCACAGCCGGGGCGGCTGTGCCACATCGACTGACAGCCGGGCGGCTGTGATCCAGCTCCGCACGTCGACTTGGGGCGAGCAGCGCCGCGCGACGGCGGGGTTGTGATGCATCGCACAGGCGTCGCTGCGTGTAAACGTTCCATCAACGTTCGGTAATAAATCCGCTGCGGTGTAACTTCGTACCGAGGGAGTGTTACTTCGTACCGGGCTGTCGGAACGGGCGAGGGTTCGAAGATCGTCGGTGTCATCCGGGGGTCCAGAAGTCGCGGTTGGTCATGGCGGTCTCGCTGCCGGGGCGGCGTTCGCCCGGCGCGCCGCCGGGGATGATCGACGGATCGACGGCGGCGCGGGTGGGGTCGGGGAAGTCGTCGAAGGTCACTTCGTCGGTGCCGGTGTCGAGGACGGCGTAGGACAGGCGAAAGGCGTTGCGGGCGTCGCGCGCCTCGCCCGCGGAGCCGGGGTTGATGACGAGCGTGCGGCCGACGCGCTCGGCCATCTGGTAGTGCGTGTGGCCGAGGATCACGTAGTCGGCGTCGATGTCGGCGAGGCGCGCGAGCGGCGGGGCTGTTCGGGTAGATGTACTCGTTGTGCGGCTCCCACGGACTGCCATGCACCATCACGAGCGACTTGCCGCCGGGCAGCGTCGTCGTGAGGCGGTCGGGCTGATCCGCCATGTACGCGAGGTCGTCGGCGCGCACCCAGGCCGCGGCACGCGCGCGCTCGCCCCACCTGCCGAGCAGCGCGTCCTCGTGGTTGCCGAGGATGTAGCGGGCGCCGCGCTCGCGCAGGAGCTGCATCACTTCGTTCGAGAAGCGGAACTGGTAGACGGAGTCGCCGGCGCAGAGGAGCTCGTCGACGTCGCCCATGCGGTCGAGGGCGACGCGCAGGGCTTCGTGATTGCAGTGGACGTCTGAGACGATACCGATCCGCATGGGGCTCAGTATCGCAGGTTGACGGGAAACAGGGATTACACGGATTACGCAGATGGGGGACGGGAACCGCAGATTACGCAGATTACGCAGAGTTGGGGGACGAGCGGAACCGGGATTACACGGATTACGCGGAGGGGGGACGGGAACCGCAGATTGACGCAGATTGCGGATGGGCGATCACAGCCGGGGGCGGCTGTGCCACGTCGCTTGTCAGACGCGGAGGGTTTTCCATTTGCCCTGGGCGAAGCGGCGGAGGATGAGGGCGGCGCGCACCCAGTTCTCGGCGACGGCGGCGAGCCAGGCGAAGGGCGCGCTGAGTCCGAGGACGATGACCATGAACGCGGCGACGGGCACGCGGATGCCCCATGCGGTGAACGTGAACGTGCCGAGCACGAATCGCACGTCGCCGGCGCCGCGCAGGGCGCCCGAGAGCGAGGCGTGGACGCCCAGCGCGGGCAGCGCGAACGCGAAGACGCGCAGCAGCTTCGTGCCGGTGTCGACGACGTCGGGATCATCGACGAACAGGCGGACGATGTACGGCGCGAGCAGGAACTGGAGGACGGCCATCACGCACAGCGTGCAGAAGGCGAAGAAGCGCACGCGCTTGGCCACTGCCTCGGCCATGTCGGGGCGGCGAGCGCCGAGGTACTGCCCGACGAGCGCGGTCGCGGCCGTGCCGAGCGCGAAGCCGGGCAGGATCGCCATCTCGAGGGACCGCAGGGCGAGCGTGTGCGCGGCTAACTGGGTCGTGCCGAGGCGTGCGATGATCCGCGTGTACACGAGGAAGGCCAGCATGAACTGCGCTTCTTCGAGACCCACGGGCAGGCCTATGTGGGCGAGCCGGCCGAAGGAGTCGCGCGAGACGCGGAACAGGCGTGCGACGTTCATCCGCACGGGCGCGGCGCCGCTCGCCGCGAGGACGAGCGCCAGCACGCCGCCCACGGTGCCCGCCGTCGCATAGCCGATGCCGGACGCGCGCACGCCGAGGTCCGCGACGTGGCCGCTGATCAGCAGGAAGGTGACGGCGGCGTTGGTGAGGTTGATGACGACGAGGATGATCATCGGCATCCAGGTGTTGCCCATGCCGCGCAACGATCCGCTGACGGCGTACAGCACCATCAGCATCGGGAAGCCGAGGGAGCCGGCGCGCAGGTACTCCACGCCGAGGGGCACGACATCGGATTTCGCGCCCATCACGCGCATGATGAACGGCGCGGCCGTGAAGACGACGGCGGTACACAGCAGCCCCCAGACGAGCGCCGCGATGATGGCCGTGTGCAGACCCAACTGGACGCGCGAACGGTCGCCGGCGCCGACGTCGCGGGCGACGACGGCGGTGGAGCCGACGTCGATCGCCAGCGCGCCTGAGAGCGGGATCCAGAACATCAGCGAGCCGATGCCGACGGCGGCGAGGCCATCGGCGCCGACGTAGTGCCCGACGAGCGCGGCGTCGACGGCGCTGAGCACCGAGATGGAGAGGCGCTCGATGACAACGGGCCACGCCAGCTTGAGGATCGTGCGCGAGATGCGCTTGCCGGAAAGGTCGAGCGTCGAGACGTGAACGGGCGGTACGGCTTCGGTCTCGGCCGCCATCGATCCTCGCAACTGCTGTCTGTGGCTGTCCGGCGGCGTGGGTGCCGGTCGCGGCGCGATCCAGCGTAGCACGCGGATTCCGACGTGCCGCGGCGCTGCGGCTGGGTCCGGACTACGGGGTGGGGGTCGGTGTTGGCGTCGCCACGGGCGTGCTCGTGGGCGGAGGCGGAGCCGGCGTGTTGGCAGGCGCGACCGTCGGGGCGATCGTGGGCGGCACGGGCGTGGCCGTGGGCGGCGCGTCCGTGGCTGTCGGCGGCGGCGGCGGCACCGGCGTGGACGAGGGCTCCGGCGTGGGGGTGTCCGTCGGCGTCTCGGTGGGGAGCTGCGTGTTCGTTGGGATTGGCGTGATCAGTGTCTCGGCGAGCGGCAGCGGCGTGTCGGTCGCGGTCGGCGTATCTGTGGGCGTGGACGTCGGCGCGGCGACGGGTTCTTGCGGGATGAGGTCGGCGTTCAGCGGGACCGCCTTCGGGTTGAACTCGCGCGAGACGCGGTAGGGTGTGAGCTTGATCTTCTGCGGCTTGCCGCGGCCGAAGTTGCCCGACACGTACGAGCGTCCCTCGACGGGGACGCCGTTCTTGTCCGGGATGTCGTCGAAGGCGATGGGTAGCGACTGTGTGAAGTAGTGGTCGGGATCCAGTCGCTCAACCTGGAAATGGAGGTGCGGGCCGGGATCGCGCCCGTCATCGGAACAGGTGACGCCGGTTTCACCCGAGACGGCGATCGGCTGGCCCTGCTCGACGAGGTCGCCGGGCTTGACGGTGACGGAGTTGTAGGCGAGGTGCATGTAGAGGCCGGCGGTGCCGTCGCCGTGGTCGATGACGACGTAGTTGGTGGAGTTGGAGTAGTAGCGGCTACAGCCGCCGCTGTTGGAGCCGGCGTAGGCGATCAGCACCTTGCCTGAACGGGCGGCGACCACGGTCTCGTAGTTCAGGTCGAAATCGAAGGCGTAGGCGGCGAGGCCGTTGTGTGTGAAGGTGGTCTCTTCGCCCTGCGTGACGCCGTGGATTTCACCGCCGGCCCAGGGGAGCACGTAGCCGGGTGGAGCGGGGAACAGGGGTGGTTCCGTTCCGGGGCGCCCGGGGATGTTGATCGCGGGCACGATGGCCGCGATGAGTGTAAACGATGCGACAAGCGCGGAGGCGAAGAATGCCAAGCCTTGAGACCTTTAGACTCCAGCGAACGTATCGGCCGGTATTGGGCGGGGATGCATGAGTATCTTAACGGCCTCCAGCTACGGATCGTGCCCTAGAGTGTAAAGAAGTTGCTGCAAGATCGGGCGTTCCCTTAGGCACATCCCCGTGCTCCGATTCGCCAGACTTCGGGCTGGCACGCTGGTGCCGTGGGGTATACGAAGGAATGACGCCGGATCCCCCGATCATGAGCATCGAACAATGCGCGGGCGATCTGTGGGGGCCTGCGGCGATCGAATCTACGAACGCGGGCTTACAGCCCGCGCCACGATATCAGGCGGTTTCCCAGCGCCCCAGCGTCTTGCTCCTTGGGCTTCTTAACATGGCGAATATGGCGGTTCGGCGGGAGACCTTGCACGCGACGGCAGTTGGTCAGACAAGGCGATGTACCGCGTCGGTCCGGCTTCGCGGGACTCACAGCCGGGGACGGCTGTGCCACTCGCTTCGCGTCGCGCTCACCGGCGCACATCGAGGGCATGAGGCTAGCGGAGTTTGAGGTTGGGGCGGAGGAAGGAGCCGTCGCTGGCGCGGAGGACGGGGAGGATGTCGGTGATGGCGTCGCGGTTGAGGGGGCCGTAGATGTGCGGGTAGATGCGCGCCGCATCCTCGTACTTTATCTCGGGCCGCACTTTGGCGCGGTCGATGACGAGGACGATGTACATGCGGCGGTCGTCCTTGTAGTGGGTGTTGCCGACGCCGGCGACGTTGTCGACGCCATCGGTGCAGTGGATGAAGCCGTCCGTCTCGAAGTCGGCCGGCGTGTAGGGCTCGGACGAATCGCAGTCGCGGTAGTACTCGGCGGGCACGAGATGGAACAGCACGTCGTCGCTCACGGCACCTCCACGCCGGCGAGCACGCGGCGCACGATTTCGTCGCGCGAGACGTTCTCCGCCTCGGCTTCATATGTCTCGACGATGCGATGCCGCATCACGTCCATCGCGATCGCTTTCACGTCGTCCGGCTCGACATGGCCGCGGCCGTTGACGAAGGCGTGGGCGCGCGCGGCGCGGGCGAGGAAGATGCTCGCGCGCGGCGACGCTCCGTACTCGATGAGTGGCTTCAGGTCGGGCATGCGGTACGACTCAGGTTCGCGCGTGGCATAGACGATGTGGACGATGTAATCGCGCAGGCGGTCGTCCATGTGAACATCAGCGAGGGCGGCGGACGCGGTGATCACTGCGTCGGGCGTGACGACGCGCGCGATGTCTTGCTCGGCGCCGGGGACGACGAAGCGGTCGAGAATCCGCTTCTCCTCGTCGCGGGTGGGATAGGTGATGCGGACGTTGAGCATGAAGCGGTCGAGTTGCGCTTCCGGCAGCGCATACGTGCCCTCATGCTCGATCGGGTTCTGGGTGGCGAGCACCATGAACGGATCTTCGAGCGGGAAGGTGCTGCCGCCGATGCTGACCTGGCGCTCCTGCATGGCTTCGAGCAGCGCCGACTGTACTTTCGCGGGCGCGCGGTTGATCTCGTCGGCGAGGACGATGTTCGCGAAGATCGGGCCTTTGCGGACGTGGAACTCGCCGTCCTGCGGGCTGTAGATCGTCGTGCCGGTGACGTCGGCGGGCAGGAGATCGGGCGTGAACTGAATGCGGACGAAGGTGGCGTCGATCGCCTTCGCCAGCGTGCTGACGGTGAGCGTCTTGGCGAGGCCGGGCACGCCTTCGATGAGGATGTGGCCGCGGCACAGCATCGCGATGAGCAAGCGTTCGACGAGGAGATCCTGGCCGACGATCACCTTTGCGACTTCGTTGCGAACGGCGTCGACGAAGCGGCTCTGGGCGCGGACGCGCTCGTTGATGGCGGCGATATCGAGGGTCAGGTGCGGCCTCCGTGCGTTTTCCGCAGTGTAGCGGGCGGGAGCGTGCGGGTAGGAGGTGGGAGGCGGGAAGCGGGAAGCCGGGAGACGGGACGCAGGAGGATCTGGCAACGGGTTCTTCACAAGATTGTGCCAATTGGCCGTTGTGGCGGGGAGGGGCGGAGGACGAGAATGAAGGCATGATGAGGCGCATTGGGCGACTGGCGCTGCGGCATCGTGGCATCGTCTCGGTGGTCCTGCTGACGGGGCTGCTAGCGAACCTGCTCGTCGTGGGGCGGCTGGATCCGCCGGACCTCGGGCGCCACGGCGACCTGCCGCTCGCGGCGGCCTGCCAGGGCGGCGGACCGGGCTGCGCCGAACAACCGCTGATACCACCGCCCGCTGTGGGGCTGCCGCACTTCGACGCTCCGCCTCCGCCTGCGTTCGGCGCGCTCGTGCTGATCGAGCCGGTGGCGCCTGCGGCGCTTCATCCATCTCCCCCGTCTCGAATCGAACGTCCTCCGATAGCCACGGTCAGCGTCTGATCGGCGGGCACACGCCCGCAATCAACGATGCGACGCGCACGATGCGCAGTGCGCCAGGCGCGCGCCGCATGCGATGACCAGCTTTGAAATCGGAGGATATCCGTGTCTGCATCAACTACATCCGGTCGCGGCAAGCGCGCTGCGCAACTGAGTCCCGCATCGAATCGGCGACCCGTGTTCATGATGGGCGGCGTCGTGCTCGCGGCGATCGTCGTAGTCGTGGGGCTGATCGCGTTCCAGGCGACGCGCTCGGGCGAGGCGAAGATCCCGCCGCGCGTGGCGACGGGCGACGGCCGCGTGCTCGGCGACGAGCGGGCGCCGGTGACGGTCGTCGAGTACGCCGACTTCCAGTGCCCGGTGTGCAAGCGCGCCGAGACGTCGATCATCTCGGAGCTCGAGAAGACGTACGTCCAGCAGGGCAAGGTGAAGATCGAGTTCCGCATGTTCCCGATCGTCGGGCAGGAGTCGTTCAACGCCGCGCAGGCGGCCGAGGCGGCGCGCGACCAAGGAAAGTTCTGGGAGTATCACGACGCGCTGTACAACGCGCAGGGTGTCGAGAACAGCGGCACGTTCTCTTACGAGAATCTCGTCGGGCTGGCGAAGCAGGTGGGGCTGGACATCCCGGAGTTTGAAGCGACGCTGAGCAGCAACAAATATCTGAAGGCGATCCAGCAAGAGGCCGACACGGCGAGCTCGAACGGCGTGTCGTCGACGCCGACGTTCTTCATCGGCGGTAAGAAGATCGTCGGGGTGCAGCCGTATGGGCAGTTCCAGGCGGCGATCGACGCCGAGCTGGCGAAGGTAGGGCAATGAGCGGGGACCTCACCCCCCGGCCCCGTCTCCGCCTGGCGGAGAGGGGGAGGTGGATCACGGGTTTGCTGGTGATCGCCGGACTGCTGACGGTCGCCGGCATGGGCATCGCGGGGTATCTGACGACCGTGCATTACGCGGACCAACCGATCGTGTGCAGCAGCATCGGTGATTGCGAGCTGGTGAACAGCAGCACGTACGCGTCGCTGGGCGGGTTGCCGGTGGCGGTGATGGGGCTCGGGGCGTACGCGTCGATGCTGGTGCTGATCGCCGGTGCGTGGCTGCGGCGGTCGCCGGGGACGCTGCTGGCGGCGTGGGGCATCGCGCTGGCGTCGTTCGGGTTCTCCATGTACCTGACGTACATCGAGCTGCGCGTGCTGTACGCGATCTGCGTGTGGTGCGTCGCGAGCGCGAGCGTGATGACGGCGCTGCTGGTGGTGCTGTCGGCGTGCCTGTGGTTCGTGCGCGGGGAGTTGCTGGGGGAGGCGGGAGCACCGCAGATCTCGGAGGACGAGGAGGAACCGCAGATCAGGGGGGACGAGGAACCACAGATTTCACAGATTTCACAGATGGAGATTGCGGAGAGCTGATACCTCACCCCCGGCCCCCTCTCCGCCGGGCGGAGAGGGGGAGAGACGCGAGGAACCGCAGATTACGCAGAGACGATTGCGACGGCGGCTACGGTTGCGGTTGTGGGAGGCAGCGCGGGAATGCGCTGCCTCCTCGTCTATGCTTGGGCTGGCACCGGCGAGAGGGATGTGCGGAGGACGTCGCAGGCACATGACGGCCGAGACTGATCGAGATCGAAGGGCAACGCTGCCTCGTCGCGGATGGCGGATGGCCCGCTCGTTGCCGACGCGGAGGGCGCGAGGCGGCTGATCGAAGAAGCGATGGGTCATCGCGCGTCGGTGATCGTGGTGCCTGTCAGCCGGCTCGATGCGTCGTTCTTCCAACTGCGGTCGGGGCTGGCGGGTGAGGTCATACAGAAGGTGTTGAATTACGGCTTCAAGTTCGCGGTGGTTGGCGATATCGCCGCGCATGTCGCGGCGAGCGATGCTTTGCGGGACTTCGTCGTCGAGTCGAATCGTGGGCACGACGATCCTGTTCGCGCCGGATCATGGCAGCGCTTGCGGAGCGGCTCGCCGCGGTGTAGGGAACCGCAGATTGCGCAGATGCCTACGCGTGCACGCCGAGGTTGGGTTCGCGGGCGGTGACGCCTTCGGCTTCGAGGGCGGCGATCTCGGCGTCGGTGAGGCCGAGGAGGTCGCGGAGGACCCAGGTGTTGTGCTCGCCGAACATCGGGGCGGGCAGGCGGATGTGGGCGGGGGTGCGCGACATGCGCCAGACGGGGCCCTCGATGTCCCAGGTGCCGGCGGCGGCGTGGGTGACGCTTTCCCAGAAGCCGCGGGCGCGCAGGTGCTCGTTCTCCATCAGGCGCGGGATCTTGAGCACGGGCGCGGCTGAGACGCCGGCGGCCTGCATCGCGTGCGCGGCGTCGTCCTGCGACCGGCCGCGCGTCCACTCGCCGATGAGCGCGTCGAGGTCGTCGTGGTGGTGGCGGCGCGAGACGACGTCGGCGAAGCGGGGATCGCGGGCGAGTTCGGGGCGGCCGATCGTGGCGGCGAGCGCGGCGAACTCGGCGTCGGAGCCGGCGGAGATGGCGACCCACTCGTCGGGCGTGGCGCATTCGTAGACACCCTGGACGCGGGAGATGTGGCGGTTGCCGAGCGTCTCCGTCGGCTCGCCCATCTGGTGTCCGAGGATGTGCTCGCCGATGACGCCGATCATCGCCTCCCACTGCGCGACCTCGACGTGCTGGCCTTCGCCGGTCTCGCGGCGGTGGTGGAGCGCGGCGAGGGCGGCTGCGGCGGCGATGGCGCCGGCGTTGGGGTCGCCGTAGGCGATCGGCGACTTGTGCGGTCCCATGCCCGGATAGCCGGTGATGGAGGTGAGGCCGGAGAGCTGCTCGACGTTGGTGCCGTAGGCGACGTGATGCGACTCGGGGCCGCTCTTGCCGTGGCTCGGCATCGAGACCAGGATGATGTCCGGCTTCACGGCGCGCAGGTCGTCGTAGTCGAGGCGGAGCTTGCCGATGACGTCGGCGCGGTAGTTCTCGACGACGATGTCGGAGATGGCGACGAGGCGCAGCGCGAGCTCGCGGCCGCGCTCGGTCTGCAGGTCGAGCGTGATGGCGTACTTGTTGCGGTTGTTGTGGTTGAAGTAGGCGGCCCTGTTCCACCAACCGTGCGGCGAGCCACTGAGGAAGTGCAGCGAGCGCAGCATGTCCCACGAGCGCGCGGACTCGACCTTGATGACCTCGGCGCCCATATCGGCGAGGAGGCGCGTGCCGGAGGGGCCGGCCCAGACCATCGTGAGGTCGAGGATACGGACGCCGTGGAGGGGGAGATGGTCGTTGGCTGTTGGCTGTGGGCTGTTGGCTGTTGGAAGTTGGAGATCAGGCATTCGATCGCTCCGCGACACAGGCGAGCCGTGGTTGACGCACGCGGGCGCAGCAGGCTGCGCCCCTACAGCGGTCCGGGGAGTCGGCGCTCATATGACACCTGCGGCGGAGAGTCGGCTCAGCTCGCGGGGCGTCAGGCCGAGAAGATCGCCGTAGACCTCGGCGTTGTGCTGGCCGAGGAGGGGGGCGGGACGGAGGTCGGGCGGGGTGGCGGGCATGCGGGCGCCGGGCATCGGGTAGCGGTACGTGCCGGCGACGGGGTGGTCGACTTCGCGGAAGAATCCGCGGGTGTTGAGGTGCTCCGACTCGAGCAGATCGGCGACGGTGTTGACGGGCGAGATCGGCGCGCGGAAGCGGCCGGCACGCTCGTACGCCTGCTCGCGCGTGACGCCGGCGGCAAAGACGAACATCTGCGCCATGAGCTCGTCGTTGTTGCGGAGGCGGGCGCGGTTGTCGACGAAACGCTCGTCGGTCCCCATCCATTCGGCGTCCATGGCCTGGATGAGCTGCGGCCAGTTCTTGGGCATGGCGTGGATGCCGATGTGCCCGTCGGCGGCCGGGTAGATGCCGACCGCGGCTGAGGCGAAATTGCCGCGGCGCGTCGTCAGCGCCTCCGACTTTCGGTAGGCGTAGTCGGGCAGGAAGATCTCGAGGACGGCTGCCATCACCTCCTGGCCGGCGATCTCCGCCTGCTGGCCGGCGCCGACCTCGCGCGCGTTCCAGAGCGCGGCGAGCGTCGCGCCGAAGGCCCACGTGCCGGCCTGGTACAGCGCCTGGTAGCCACCGTTCTGCAGCGGCTCGCGCTCGGGTTCGCCGGTGAGATAGTGCTGGCCGCCGGCGGCGTACGACGTGAGGTTCGTGGCGAGCCAGTCCGCGTATGGGCCGCTCTGCCCGAACGCGGTGACGGACGTCGTGACGATGCGCGGGTTCACGGCGGCGAAGTCGTCGTGGGCCAGGCGGAGGCGTCGCGCTTCGGACGGACGGTAGTCGGTGACGACGGCGTCGCAGCGCGCGGCGAGGCGCAGCGCGAGCGCGCGGCCGGTGGCGGTCTCGACGTCGAGGGTGATGCTGCGCTTGCTGGTGTTGAGCCAGAGGAAGAGCGCGCTCTTCTCGCGATGCGGCAGGCCGCCGGGGAAGGCGCCGTGGCCGCGCGACTCGTCGCCCGTGCCGGGGCGCTCGACCTTGATGACGTCGGCGCCGTAATCGGCGAGCAGCTTCGTGCACCACGGGCCGGAGACGCCGGACGTGAGGTCGAGGATGCGGATGCCGGCGAGCGGTGCGGTCATGTTTTTCGAGTCACCTGCGAGGCGTTGCTATCGGGCGGCAGCGCCTCGCTACGGCGCCCGGCGGCGATCTAGCTACGACGTTGCTGCGTGGTACGGAGAGGGGCGCACCGCCGTGCGCCCCTACGATGTTCGGTCGTGCGTTCCGCTATTTCTTCCTGGCAGCGGCCTTCCGAGGCGCAGCCTTCTTCGAGGCGGCCTTCTTGGCCGTCGGCTTCTTCTTGGCTGCGGTCTTCTTTGCTGCCGGCTTCTTCTTGGCAGCGGTCTTCTTGGCCGCGGCGGCTTCTTCTTGGCTGCGGTCTTCTTCGCGGCTGGCTTCTTCTTGGCTGCGGCCTTCTTCGCGGCTGGCTTCTTCTTGGCTGCTGGCCTTCTTCGCTGGCCGGCTTCTTCTTCGCAGGGGCCTTCGCGGCGGCGGCCTTCTTCTTCGGCGCCACCTTCTTCTTCGCGGCGGGCTTCTTCACCGCCTTCTTCGGTGCAGCCTTCTTTGCGGTGGCTTTCTTTGCCGCCGGCTTCGCCTTCGGCGCCGCCTTCGTCATCGCGGGCTTCGGAGCCGACGGGCTTCGGCGGGGCGGGCGCCACGGCGGCGGGCGGCGCCGTCAGGCCGGGAAGCGAGATCTGCTGTTGTGGCGGCGATCCGGCTGAAGCGCCGTTGGCGCCCATGATCGCCTGCTGCTCCTCATCCTTGAGGGTCGTCGGGTCGTCGGTCATGACTGACTCCTTTCGTAGTGTGTTGCTGTTGTTCATGTAGTACTCCAGCGGAGTGCAGTCCGTCCAGTGGTTTGGAGCGATTTCTCTTGAGGTTTTTCGGGCGTTGGGAGAACCAAGAACCTAGAACCGGGCGGGCGACGCATGTCGGGCTGCCGGTTGCGGCGTGTGCTGGCCGGGCGGCTATACTGCGTCAACTTTCGCGAGGAGAAGTGATGCAGGGTCGCCAGGCAGGAAACGCCGGACGGACGAGCGATACGCGGTCGATGCACCGTGTACTGTCGCTTGCCAACGGACGGCCGGGGCCTGCTATCGCGAGACCGTAGCGAACCAACAGAACCAGCTACATCAGACGAGGAGCAGGCCCACCAGTTCGGTGGGCTTTGTCGTTGTGACGGCGCATTGAAGGAGTACGGCGATGATCGAAGGGAAGCTGATCAACCTGCGAGCGCGGGAGATGGACGATCTGGAGCGGAACTACCGCTGGATGAACGACCGCGAGGTGACGCGGCACCTGAGCATGCGCTATCCGATCTCGCTGGCGGCGGAAGAGACGTGGATGCGCGAAGGGGCGTCGCAGCCCTTGTCCTTCGGCACCGGCGTGTTCTTCGCCATCGAGACGAAGGACGGGGAGCATATCGGCAACATCAACTTCCACGAAACATCGGCGGAGCAGCGGAAGGCGCGGCTGGGGATCGTGATCGGCGAGAAGTCGTACTGGTCGAAGGGGTACGGGACCGACGCGATGCTGACGTTCCTGCGGTTCGCGTTCGACGAGATGAACCTGCACCGCATCGACCTGACGGTCGACGCGGACAACCCGCGGGCGATCGCCTGCTACCGGAAGTGCGGGTTCGTGGAGGAGGTGCGGATGCGGCAGGTGCGGTATGTGCGCGGCGCGTACGGCGATCAGCTCGTATGGGGGTGCTGCGGGACGAGTTGTAGTGCGGCGCGATAGCACGGCACGGGACCCAGGCGTCGCCGGGACGGAGGCGGTGGCGCCATGATCGAAGGGAAGCTGGTGAACCTGCGGGCGCAGGAGATGTCAGATGTGGAGCGGATGACGCGCTGGGTCAACGACCGCGAGGTAACGAGATTCCTGAGCGTGCGATATCCGTGGTCGTCCGGCGACGGAGGAGGCGTGGCTGCGGAACCGCACGTCGGCGCCGATGGCGTACGGCGACGTGTCGTTCGCGATCGAGACGAAGGACGGCGTACACATCGGCAGCACGGGGCTGCACCGGGCATCGCCGGAGAATCGCGCGGCGGAGCTGGGGATCATGGTCGGCGAGAAGGCGTACTGGTCGAAGGGGTACGGGACGGATGCGGTGGCGACGCTGGTGCGGTTCGGGTTCGAGGAGATGAACCTGAACCGCATCGAGCTGCACGTGTTCGACTTCAACGAGCGTGCGCAGGCGGCGTACCGGAAGTGCGGGTTTGTGGATGAGGGGCGGATGCGGGACGCGCACTACGCGGAGGGTGCGTATTGCGACGTGGTGGTGATGTCGCTGTTGCGGGAGGAGTGGCACGGTGGTGGATAGTGGCTAGTGGATAGAGGGCTAGTGGTCGGAGGCGGCTTGACAAACATTTGTTCTGGGCGTATGCTCAGGCTCCCATAGATAGAACGGGTGTTCTAAGGAGCCTGTTATGGCGGACGTCATCTTCGAAGAGATCGAGTGCAAGAGCGCGGTGAGCCGGGTGTCGCAGGCGTCGGCGCGGATGCTGCCGTTCCGCTGGACGCTGAATCCGTACCGTGGCTGGCGACAGACGTGCGTGTACTGCGTCGCGGGGGACGCGCACGACCATGCGGGCCACGGAGCGGGAGGGGATTCCGATACGCGGATCATCGTGAAGGTGAACGCGCCGGAGATGCTGCGGCAGGATCTGGGCCGGGCAAGCTGGCAGCGGGAGCTGATCGCGATCGGGACGGCGTGCGACCCGTACCAGGCGGCGGAGCTGAAGTACTCGCTGACGCACCGCATCCTGAAGGTGCTGCGCGACTTCGCGAACCCGGCGAGCATCGTGACGAAGTCGCCGAACGTGATCCGCGACGTCGACGTGCTCGAGGAGCTGAGCGCCGTCACGGACATAACGGTGAGCGTCGGCATCCCGACGCTGGACGAGGACGTGTGGGCGCGCATCGAGCCGGGGACGGCGACGCCGCGCGAACGGCTGGAGGCAATACGCATATTGAGCGAGCGCGGCATCCGTTGCGGCGTGATGCTGGCGCCGCTGCTGCCGGGGCTGACGGACGATCCGGCGTCGCTGGAAGAGGTCGTCGAAGCTGCGCGCGAGCGGGGCGCATCGTTCATTCACGATAACGTGCTATACTTGAAGCCGGGCACGAAGGAATGGTCTATGCCGTTCCTGCGTGAAGCCTATCCTCATCTCTCCGAACGATACTCCCGGTACTATCGCGGACCGTACGCGCTGAAGTCGTACACGCAGGACGTTCACCGCGTCGTCGATCGGCTGCGGCTGAAGTACGACCTGGCGGCGCCGAGGCGCGAACAGCCGTCGGCGGGACAGTTGCAGCTGGCGATGTAGCTTCGGCGTCATGCGCGGACGGCTGCCCGATTAACGGTGTATACGCTGAGTTAATGCCGCTTTAACGCCGGCTTAATCAACGCCCCGGCCCGGTGGCCGATACTGAAGTCGAGTGCCGCACGGCTCCCCGGTATCGCGGCACGGCCCAGAACGAGGAACCAGATCGACATGATGCCCGCCCCCAAACACTTCGACGTCGCAGACGACGCATCGCTGCGGGCCGTTACGCCCGGACTGGCGCGGCTCGGTGCTGTCGTGGAGGCGCTGGACGGGCGCGTGCTGACGCGCGGTGTCGCGGACATCGTCGAATCGCCGGCACCGTGGGCGGCGCGGCTGACGCAGCTCGATCGGCCGGGCGCGATCGCTTCGACGTTCTTCGCGGAGCGCGCGCGGGACATCGTGCTGCGCCTCGACGACGGCAGGTGCGCGCGGGCGCGCATCGCGAGCACGAGCTTCATCGCGGCGAGCGAGCGGGTGTGCGACCTCGCGGGCATCGAGCCGCTCCGTTAGGGGGCTGGCCGGCGTTCTCGTAAGCGCGCGCTGGCCTACAATGCGCCTGTGATCCATCTCTTCCACGGCAAGGACGACTACCAGGTGCGCGCGGCGCTGCGCGCGATTCGCGACGACCTGAAGCAAGCCGACGACATGCTGGACAGCAACACGACCGTGCTGGACGGCCGTACGACCACGCCGCTGGAGCTGCTGGCAAACGCGACGGCGGTGCCGTTTCTCGCGTCGAACCGGCTGGTGATCGTCGAGGGGCTGCTCGGGAGCCTGGGCGCGATCAAGGGCGGGCGGCGGAAGAAGAAGGGCGACGGCGACGACCCGCTCGATCCGTGGCGCGACGCGGCGGCGCAGCTGGCGGACAAGGCGACGATGCCCGAGACGACAACGCTGGTGTTCGTCGAAGGCGACATCCCGAAGACCAACGCGGCGTTCACGATCTTCGCGCCGATCGCGCGGACGAAAGAGTTCTCGGCGCTCGAGAAGAACGAGCTGGCGAAGTGGGTGCGCGAGGCGGCGAAGACCGAGAAGGTGAAGTTCACCGAGGGCGGCGAGCGCGCGCTGCTGACGGCGCTGGCGCCGGACCTCTGGGCGCTTGAAGCATGCGATCGCGAAGCTGGCGGCGTACGCGGGCGGCGAGACGATCGATGAGGAGATGGTGCGTGAACTGGTCACGGCTACGGACGACACGAAGTTCTGGAGCATCACCGACGCCGTCATCGCGGGGAACGAGCGCAAGGCGCTGACGTCGCTGCAGCGCATGCTGACGGACGGAGCGGCGCCGGCGATGCTGTCGGCGATGCTGGTGCGGCAGTACCGGCAGCTGGCGATCGTGAAGGACATGCGCGACCGGCGGGCGTCGCAGGACGAGATGGCGCGCGCGTCGGGAGTGCCGGCGTTCAAGGTCGCGGAAGTCAGCGCGCTGGCGTCGAGGTACTCGTGGGCGCAGGTGCGGGCGGCGTACGCGCGGTTGCTGGCGGCGGACCTGAGCGTGAAGCGCGGATTGCAGGACGACGAGTCGGCGCTGCAGCTGCTGGTGCACGAGTTGTGCGCGATGGCGCCGAAGGGCGCGGCGCGTCCGGCGTACAGCCGGTAGGCGGCGCGGCGCGCGCAGGGCGAGCACCACGCGAAGACGGGAGTGTTCGCGCGATGCGGGCACGCCGCAGCGTGCCCCTACGGTGCCGATTAGACAGGAGGGCGGCCACATGGGCCGCCCTTCGGTGTTTGTGCTTACGCCGGGCGGTTAGTCGCGGCGGCCGACGGTGGCGAGGACCTTGCCCTGGATCTCGACGTTGCTGGCCTCGGTGAAGATGGGCTTCATGGTGCTGTTGGCGGGCTGGAGGCGGACGCGGTCGCCTTCGCGGTAGAACTTCTTGAGGGTGGCCTCGTTCTCCTTCTTGAGCCACGCGGCGACCATATCGCCGTCGTCGCAGGAGTTGGTCTGCTCGAGGATGACGATATCGCCGTCGTTGACGAGGGCGTCGATCATCGACGTGCCGCGGACTTTGAGCGCGAAGACGTTCTCGCGGCCGCGGGTCATGTCCTCGGTGGCCTCGAAGACGTTGTCGTAGTCGACGTTGTCGGGCGAGGGGACGGGGATCGGCTGGCCGGCGGCGATGGTGCCGATGAGCGGAACGGCGACGGTGCGCGAGCGGCGGCCGCCGGAGCGGTCGAGCAGCTCGATGGCGCGCGAGACCTCGCGGTCGCGGCGGATGAAGCCGAGCCGCTCGAGCGCTTTGAGGTTGTAGTCGACGACGGACGTGGAGCTGACGTCACAGCCGACCTGGATGTCGCGGATGCTCGGCGGGTAGTCATGCTCATCGATGAACTCGCGCATGAACTTGAGGATGCCCTGCTGCTTGGCGGACAGTCCCTTCATCGTGATGCTCCTCCCTCGTGGCGCCCGGCGCTCTGATGATCATAACCGGGCAACCGTATGTTTCAAACGCCTGTTCTGGTCGATGCAATCGTACGGGTGTAGAACATGCTTGTCAAGGTGGCTCGTGGTGTAGTAGTTAGTCGCGTGGTCGGCTGGTGTGGCCGGTGACTGGTGGCTGGCTGGTGCCTCGGCGCCGGCGTGGTGTCGTGTGGGCCGTTCGGATTGACTCGACTGGTCATGCTGCGCGCTGAACTTGTCGCTGAATCCGGCGACCATGCTCAGATTCCTTGACAGTATCGGGGAAGCGCTGATACTATTCGGCGTTGCTTCCGGACTCGCCGGCGGCATCATGACGCCAGACTCACACACAGGTCGGAAGACCCCAAAGTGACAACGGCCGGCAAGAGTGGTCACAGGCCCGCTGGGCGTGGTGGCTACGCCGGACTGGCTCAGCAATAAGGCTGCCGGCCTTTCGTGCGCCCATGACACGGGCGTGCCTGACGCCAACGGCCCATCGGTTACGTAGCAGAAACGCAGGGTGAATCGTGCCCACGATTAGTCAGCTTGTGCGCAAAGGCCGGAAGAAGGCCACCAAGAAGACGAAGGCGCCCGCGCTGCGGTTCACCTTCAACTCGCTGAAGAACCGCACGGTGCGCGGCAAGGGCTCGCCGCAGAAGCGCGGCGTGTGCACGCAGGTGCGCACGATGACGCCGAAGAAGCCGAACTCGGCGCTGCGCAAGATCGCGCGCGTGCGGCTGACGAACGGCATCGAAGTGACGGCGTACATCCCGGGCGAGGGGCACTCGCTGCAAGAGCACTCGGTGGTGCTGATCCGCGGCGGCCGCGTGAAGGATCTGCCGGGCGTGCGCTACCACATCATCCGGGGCGCGCTGGACGCGCAGGGAGTGGCGAACCGCAAGCGCGGCCGCAGCAAGTACGGGACGCGCAAGACTTAACGTCGGAGATTAGAGATGCCGAGACGCGCAAAGATCGTCAAGCGAGAGATTCTGCCGGACGGCAAGTTTGGCAACCGCACGATCACGATGTTCGTGAACAAGATCATGGAGCGCGGCAAGAAGAGCACGGCCGAGCGGATCGTGTACGCGGCGCTCGACAAGGTGGAGGCGCAGACGCGCAAGAACCCGATCGATACGTTCGAAATGGCGCTGCGCAACGCGACGCCGACGATCGAGGTGAAGCCGCGACGCGTCGGCGGCGCGACGTACCAGGTGCCGGTCGACATCCGAGCGGAGCGGCGCATGGCGCTGGCGATCCGCTGGCTGCTGAAGTCGGCGCGGTCGCGCGCGGGACGCTCGATGGCGGAGCGGTTGGCGGCGGAGTTGATCGACGCGGCGGGCGGACAGGGCGCGACGATCAAGAAGAAGGACGATACGCACCGGATGGCGGAGGCGAACCGCGCCTTCGTGCATTATCGGTGGTAGCGGGATAGACATCCGCTTTCGGGCGGACGGAACCGCCGGAGACCCAGGGTCGCCGGCGGTGCATTTTGCCAGCGAACGGGGCCCCTCACCCCGGCCCTCTCCCACAAGGGGAGAGGGAGATCGCAGGACTGAAGTTGTTGAGGGACCAGAGATCCGCGCGGGTAGGGCGCGAACAGGGAACATGGCGAGAACGATACCAATCGAGCGCATCCGGAACATCGGCATCATTGCTCACATCGATGCGGGCAAGACGACGGTGACCGAGCGCATCCTCTATTACACCGGCCGGACCTACAAGATCGGCGAGGTCCACGAGGGCACGGCGGTGATGGACTGGATGGAGCAGGAGCGCGAGCGCGGCATTACGATCACGGCGGCGGCGACGACGGCCGAGTGGAAGAGCCACCAGATCAACATCATCGACACGCCCGGTCACGTGGATTTCACCGTCGAGGTGGAGCGCAGCCTGCGCGTGCTCGACGGCGGTGTCGTCGTGTTCGACGCGGTCGCGGGCGTGGAGCCGCAGTCGGAGACGGTGTGGCGGCAGGCGGACAAGTACAGCGTGCCCCGCATCTGCTTCGTGAACAAGATGGACCGGATGGGCGCGAACTTCTGGCGGACGGTGGACATGATCGTCGACCGGCTGGGCGCGAAGCCGATCCCGATCCAGATCCCGATGGGCGCCGAGTCGGATTTCGAGGGCGTGATCGACCTGGTCGAGATGAAGGCGTGGACGTTCACGGGCGAGCGCGACGACGCGCCGATCGAGGGACCGATCCCGGCGAAGTACGCCGAGGACGCCGCGAAGTGGCGCGAGAAGATGATCGAGTCCATCGGCGAAGTCGATGAGCAGACGATGATCAGCTTCGTCGAGGGGCACACGCTCGACGACGCACGAGATCATGGCGGCGCTGCGCCGCGTCACGCTGCTGGCGAACCGCACCGGCGAGGGCGTGACGGCGACGCCGGTGTTGTGCGGCAGCGCGCTGAAGAACAAGGGCGTGCAGATCCTGCTGGACGCGGTGGTCGAGTATCTGCCGTCGCCGGACGACGTGCCGCCGCTGGTAGGCATCAACCCGAAGACGAAGGAAGAGGAGCTGCGGAAGCCCACCGACGAGGAGCCGTTCTCGGCGCTGGCGTTCAAGATCGTCACGGACCCGCACATGGGACGGCTGGCGTACTTCCGCGTGTACTCGGGCAAGCTGACGGCGGGTTCGAGCGTATACAACTCGACGCGCGAGAAGTCGGAGCGCGTCAGCCGCATCATGCAGATGCACGCGAACCATCGCGAAGACGTGACCGAAGTGGCCGCCGGCGGCATCGCCGCCATGGGCCTGAAGATCACGACAACGGGTGACACGCTCTGCGATGCGGCGCACCCGGTCCTCCTCGAATCGATCACGTTCCCCGAACCCGTCATCCACATTGCTGTCGAGCCGAAGACGAAGGACGACCAGGACCGCATGGGCGAGGCGCTTGCCAAGCTGGCGGAAGAGGACCCGAGCTTCCGCATGCGCTACGACCAGGAGACGGGCCAGACGATCATCTCGGGCATGGGCGAGCTGCACCTGGACGTGATCGTCGACCGGATGAAGCGCGAGTTCCGCGTCGAGGCGAACGTCGGCAAGCCGGAGGTGGCGTACAAGGAAGCGATCAAGTCGTCCGCGAAGGCGGAAGGGCGGTTCGTGCGGCAGACGGGCGGACACGGCCAGTACGGCGTGGCGCGCGTCGAGATCGAGCCGCTGGAGCGCGGTGGCGGCTTCGAGTTCGTCGACAAGGTCGTCGGCGGCGAGGTGCCGAAGCAGTTCATCAAGCCGATCGAGGACGGCGTGCGCAGCGCGCTCGAGAGCGGCGTGCTCGCGGGCTATCCGGTGATCGACGTCCGCGTCAAACTGATCGGCGGCGACTACCACGACGTCGACTCGTCGGAGATGGCGTTCAAGACCGCGGGGTCGATGGCGTTCCAGGCGGCGATGGAGCGGGCGACGCCGGTGCTGATGGAGCCGCTGATGCGGCTGGAGATCAGCACGCCGGAGGAGTTCTACGGCGACGTGCTCGGTGACATCAGCGCGCGCCGCGGCCAGATTACGGAGATGGAGCAGCGCGGCGTCCTGAAGGTGCTCCGCGCGCTTGTTCCGCTGGCGGAGACGTTCGGCTACGCTACCGATCTGCGGTCGCTGACGACGGGCCGCGCGAGCTACAGCATGGAGTTCGAGAGATACGAAGAGATCCCAAGAGGGGCGACTGAGAAGATCATGGGCTTGCGCGTGAAGAAGGCTGTGCGCGCAGGCGTGTAGCGCCGTGTCGGGTGCAGCCTGCTGCGCCCGCAACGAAGGCCGCGGTCAGAGCCGCGACCGAAGAAGGAAGTTATGGCCAGGCAGAAGATCCGGATCAGGCTGAAGGCGTACGACCACCGCATCCTCGACCAGTCGGCCGAGCAGATCGTGGAGGCTGCCGAACGCACCGGCGCCGCGGTGGCGGGCCCGATCCCGCTGCCGACCGAGATCAAGAAGTTCTGCGTGATCCGCTCGCCGTTCATCGACAAGGACTCGCAGGAGCAATTCGAAATCCGGACGCACAAGCGGCTCATCGACATCCTGGAGCCGACATCGAAGACGGTGGACACGCTGATGCGGCTGCAGCTGGCATCGGGCGTGGACATCGAGATCAAGCTGTAGAGGGCGGACGATGCCAATCGATGGACTGCTGGGACGCAAGCTCGGCATGACGCAGGTGTTCGACGCGAACGGCCAGATCCACGCGGTTACCGTCGTTGAGGCGGGGCCGATGGTGGTGACGCAGGTGAAGACGGTCGTGAAGGACGGGTACAACGCGATACAGGCCGGTTACGGCGAGAAGAAGCGCGTCAACAAGCCGATGCGCGGCCACCTGAAGGCGGCGGGCACGAACGCGCGCATGACGCGCGAGTTCAAGGTCGCGGGTGAGGGTGAGTACAGCGTCGGCGACAAGATCGGGCTGGAGCTGTTCAGCGAGGGCGACCTGGTTCACGTGACGGGCACGTCGCGCGGACGCGGATTCGCGGGCGGTGTGCGCAGGCACAACTTCCACGGCGGGCCGAAGACGCACGGTCAGTCGGACCGGCATCGCGCGCCGGGGTCGATCGGGTCGGGCACGACGCCGGGACGCGTGCTGAAGGGCCAGCGGATGGCCGGACACATGGGTGCGGTGCAGGTGACGTCGAAGAATCTGCGCATCATCGCGAAGGACGAAGGCAAAGGGCTGCTGCTGATCGAAGGCGCGGTCCCGGGCGCGACGAACGGCACGGTGCGGGTTCGGCGCGCGAAGAAGCAGGACAAGAAGTAGCAGGCCGCTGGTGCGGGGGCGTGCGCCCAGAAGTATTGAGATGAAACTTTCGGTCCACGACGCGGCAGGAAAAGAAGTCGAGACGATCGACGTCGACGACGCGGTGTTCGGCATCGAGCCGAACGGCCCGGTGGTGCACCAGGCGCTCCTCGCGACGCTGGCCAACAAGCGTGTCGGCACGGCGACGACGAAGACGCGCGGCCAGGTGCACGGCTCGACGCGGAAGATCCGCAACCAGAAGGGCGGCGGCGTATCGCGCCAGGGCTCGATCGGCGCGCCGCAGCACCGGCACGGCGGCGTCGTGTTCGGGCCGCATTCGCGCAGCTACGCGAAGGACCTGCCGAAGAAGATGCGGCGCCTGGCGATCCGGTCGCTGCTTTCGGCGAAGGCGGCGGACGGCTCGCTCCGGGTGGTGAAAGACCTTGGGGTCGGCACGCCGAGCACGAAGGCGATGAGCGGCGTGCTGAAGGCGCTGGGCTTCGAGCGGTCGGTGCTCGTCGTGACGGGAGCGGCCGACGACGCGGTAAAGGCGAGCGTGAGCAACCTCGCGAAGGTGAACCAGATCCCGGCGGCGTACCTGAACGTCGGCGACATGCTGGCGGCGCAGGGGTTGCTGATGACGGTCGACGCGGTGCGCGGCGCCGAGGCGCTGTGGGGCGGCGAGCGCGCGAAGAAGCGCGCGGCGAAGGTGGAGGCGTAAGCGATGCCCAAGCAACTGCACGCCTACGGCATCATCATGCGACCGCTGATCACGGAGAAGGCGCAGATCATGACGGGCCAGGGCAAGTACGCCTTCGAAGTGGACAAGCGCGCCAACAAGATGCAGATCAAGGAAGCGGTCGAGGTGGCATTCAGCGTCAAGGTGCAGGAAGTGAACACCTCGGTGATGAAGGGCAAGCGCCGCCGCTACGGCCGAGCGCTGACGAAGCAGCCTGACTGGAAGAAGGCGATCGTGACGCTGGCTCCGGGCGAGAAGATCGAACTGTTCGAGGGCGTGTAGAGATGGCAGTAAAGCAGTTCAAGCCGACATCACCCGGGCGCCGCGGCAGCTCCGGCTTTACCTTCGACGAGATCACGAAGACGAAGCCGGAGAAGTCGCTGCTGGCGACGCGGAAGCGCATCGCGGGGCGCAACAACCAGGGCAAGATCACGGTGCGGCATCGCGGCGGCGGGCCGAAGCGGCGCATCCGCATCGTCGACTTCAAGCGCGACAAGGTGGGCGTGCCCGGCCGCGTCGCGGCGATCGAGTACGACCCCGGGCGCAGCGCGCGCATCGCGCTGATCGCGTACCGGGACGGCGAGAAGCGGTACATCGTCGCGCCGGTGGGGCTGAAGGTCGGCGAGATGATCCAGGCCGGCCCGGAGTCCGAGGTGAAGGTCGGGAACACGCTGCCGTTGCAGAACATGCCGAACGGCACGGTGATCCATAACATCGAGCTGACGCCGGGACGCGGCGGCCAGATCGTACGCAGCGCCGGCACGTCGGCGCAGCTGATGGCGAAAGAAGGCGACTACACGCTGCTGCGGCTGCCCTCGGGCGAGATGCGGCGCGTGCTCTCGCGCTGCCAGGCGACGGTCGGGCAGGTGGGTAACCCGGAGAACAGCCTGATCAAGCTGGGCAAGGCGGGCCGCACGCGGCACCGCAGGCGCCGGCCGCAGGTGCGTGGCGTGGTGATGAACCCGAACGATCACCCGCACGGTGGTGGTGAGGGCAAGGCGCCGATCGGCATGCCGAGCCCGAAGTCGCCGTGGGGCAAGCCGACGCTGGGCAAGCGAACACGGGCGCGGACGAAGGCGTCGGACAAGTTCATCGTGCGGCGGAGGCAGAAGTAAGCCATGTCCCGATCAATCAAGAAGGGCCCGTTCATCGAGCCCAAGCTGATGAAGAAGGTCGAAGAAGTGAAGCGCACGAACGCGCGGACGGTGATCCGCACGTGGTCGCGGGCGTCGACGATCCTGCCGGAGATGGTGGGGTTGACGATCGGCGTGCACGACGGACGGCGGCATGTGCCGATCTTCGTGTCGGAGAACATGGTGGGCCACAAGCTGGGCGAGTTCGCGCTGACGCGGCACTTCCGCGGGCACACGACGAAGTCCGAGAAGACGTCGCAGCAGCGCGGCGCGGCGCCGGCCGCCGGCAAGGGCTAAACGATGGAAGTGAGCGCGACGGCGAAGTATCTCCCGATCTCGGCCCGCAAGGTGCGGCTGGTGCTGGACCAGTTGCCGGGCAAGCGCGTCGAAGAGGCGATGGTGCTGCTGCGCTTTCTGCCGACGCCGCACGCGCGCGTGGTGGCGAAGGTGTTGAAGTCGGCGACGGCGAACGCGGAGAACAACTACGCGCTCGATGCCGCGGAGCTGCGCGTGAAGCGGGCGTACGCGGGCGAGTCGCGGACGCTGAAGCGATTCAAGGCGAAGGCGCGCGGGCGCGTCGCGCCGATCCTGCACCGCACGAGTCACGTGACGGTCGTGGTCGAGGAGGGTTAGGTTGGGTCACAAAGTACATCCGACAGGGTTCCGCCTCGGCGTCATCTACGACTGGCAGAGCAAGTGGTACGCGGGCAAGAACTACCGCACGCAGCTGCACGAGGACATCGCGATCCGCAAGCGGATCATGGAGGGCGGCGCGACGGACGCCGGTATCTCGCACGTCGAGATCGAACGGAACGTCAACCAGATGACGGTGACGATTCACACGGCGAAGCCGGGCATCGTCATCGGGCGCAGCGGCGCGAACGTCGATCTGCTGCGGACGGAGCTGGAGAAGACGACGGGCCACCGCGTGCGGGTAAACATCAACGAGATCCGGACGCCGGAGCTGGACGCGTACCTGGTGGCGCGGAGCATCGCGGAGCAGCTGCAGCGGCGCGTGGCGTTCCGCCGGGCGATCAAGCAGACGGTACAGCGGACGATGCAGCGCGGCGCGAAGGGCATCAAGGTGGCGGTGGCGGGCCGGCTGGGCGGTTCCGAGATGTCGCGGCGCGAGTCGGAGAAGCAGGGGCGGATCCCGCTGCACACGCTTCGGGCGGACATCGACTTCGGCATCGCCGAGGCGCACACGACGTTCGGACGCATCGGCGTGAAGGTGTGGATCTACAAGGGCGACATCATGCCGGCGCCGAAGCGGCCGCGCGCGGAGGGCGATTACTCCGGGCTGGACGCGGAGCAGAAGGCGGCGGCGATGGGTACGCCGCGGGCGCCGGTCGCGGCAGCCCCGCCCGAAGAACCGGTTAGCGCGGTGAGCGAGTAACGACCAATGCTGCAACCAAAGCGCACCAAGTTTCGAAAGCAGCACCGGGGCCACCGGCGCGGCATCGCCGGCCGCGGCGACGAGATCAGCTTCGGCGAGTTCGGGCTGCAGGCGGTCGGACACGCGTGGGTCGACAGCCGGCAGATCGAAGCGGCGCGGCGCGCGATCACGCACGAGCTGAAGCGCGGCGGCAAGGTGTGGATCCGCATCTTCCCGGACAAGCCGGTGACGTCGAAGCCGGCGGAGACGCGCATGGGCAGCGGCAAGGGCGCGCCGGACCACTGGGTGGCGGTGGTGAAGCCCGGGCGGATGCTGTTCGAGGTCGCGGGTGTGAAGGAAGACCTGGCGCGCGAGGCGCTCCGGCTGGCGGCGCACAAGCTGCCGCTGGAGACGCGCACGGTGATCAAGGAACACGAGGGGATCTGATGGCCGGTCGCAAGACGAAGGAGCGCGCGGAGGGGCTGCGCGCGATGAACGACGAGAAGCTCGCGAATGAGCTGCACGAGGCGTATCGCCGGTTGTTCACGGTGCGGTTGCAGCTGAGCACGCGCCAGCAGACGAACACGACGGAAGAGACGAAAGTGAAGCGTCAGATCGCGCGGATCCGGACGCTGCAGCGCGAGCGCCAGCTTGCGGCCGCGTACGCGGCGCACCTGGGAAAGTAGCGAGGGCGTATGGGTTCGCAAGAGAAGCTCCAGCTCGGCACGGTGGTGAGCAACAAGATGGACAAGACCGTCGTGGTGCGGATCGACCGGCACAAGCGGCACCGTCTGTACGGCAAGACGATGAACGTGACGCGGCGCTACAAGGCGCACGACGAGAACAACGAGTGCCGCCTGGGTGACATCGTGAAGATCGCCGAGACGCGGCCGCTGTCGCGCGACAAGCACTGGCGCGTGGTGGAGGTCGTTGTGAAGGGCGACGTCGCGGAAGTCGCGCCGACGGAGATCGGTGCGAGCCTGACGGGCGAGATCCGGGCGGCGCAGGCCGAGGCGGCCGCGAAGGCGGCGGCAGCAGCCGCGGAGGCGCGGGCGGCGGCCGCCAGCGCGGAAGCAGCGGCGCCAGCCAGCGAGGCGGCATCGGCCAGTGACGCGGCGTCTGAGGAGACCGAGTCGTGATCCAGCAGTACACACGGCTCAAAGTGGCGGACAACTCGGGCGCGCGGTCGCTGATGTGTATTACGGTGCTCGGCGGTTCGGGCCGCCGGTACGCGAGCGTGGGCGACATCATCGTGTGCTCGGTGAAGACGGCGCAGCCGGGGGGCGGCGTGAAGAAGGGCGAAGTGGTGAAGGCCGTCGTCGTGCGCGTCGCGAAGCCGTACGGGCGGGCGGACGGCTCGTACATCCGCTTCGACGAGAACGCGGCGGTGGTGCTGTCGGACAAGCAGAACCCGAAGGGCACGCGCATCTTCGGGCCGGTGGCGCGCGAGCTGCGCGACAAGAACTTCATGAAGATCGTGTCGCTGGCGCCGGAGGTGGTGTAACGACATGCGGAAGATCAAACGCGACGACAACGTGCTCATCCTGGCGGGCAAGGACCGCGGCAAGGTCGGCGTGGTCCGGCAGATACTGGGTGGCGGCGACCTGGTGAAGGTCAAGGGGCACCGGCCGAAGGTGACCGAAGACAAGGTGTTCGTGACCGGGCTGAACATGGCGAAGCGCCACAAGAAGCAGCAGCAGGGCGCGGCGCACGCCGGGATCATCGAGAAAGAGATGGGGATGCCGCTGGCGCGGGTGATGCTGGTGTGCAAGAGCTGCAATAAGCCGACGCGCGTGGGATTCATCACGCGGGCTGACGGCAAGCACCGGGTATGCCGCAACTGCGGCCAGGACGTCGACTGATGGCACCACGATTGAAGGAACGTTACGAGGCGGAGATCGCGCCGGAGCTGATGAAGCAGTTCAGCTACGGGAACGTGATGCAGGTGCCGCGCGTGCAGAAGGTGACCGTGAACATCGGTCTGGGCGAAGCGCGCGACAACGCGCGCGCCGTGGAGTCGGCGACGGCGGAAGTGGCGACGATCACGGGGCAGAAGCCGGTGGTGACGAAGGCGAAGAAGGCCATCGCGAACTTCAAGATCCGCGAGAACATGCCGATCGGCGTGGCGGTGACGCTGCGCGGCGACCGGATGTACGAGTTCCTGGACCGGCTGCTGAACGCGGCGCTGCCGCGCATCCGTGACTTTCACGGCGTGCCGACGAAGGCGTTCGACGGGCGCGGCAACTTCAGCCTGGGCGTGCGGGAGCAGCTGATCTTCCCGGAGATCGACTACGACAAGGTGGACAAGATCCGGGGGATGCAGATCAACATCGTGACGAGCGCGAGGACGGACGAAGAGGGACAGCGGTTGCTCGAGCTGATGGGCATGCCGTTCTCGAAGGAGCGTGTCTAGCCATGGCGAAGATTTCGATGATCGTCAAGGCGAACCGGGAGCAGAAGTTCACGACGCGCAAGAAGAATCGGTGCAAGCTGTGCGGCCGGCCGCGGGCGTTCATTCGCCACTTCGCGCTGTGCCGGATCTGCTTCCGCGGTCTTGCGTTGAAGGGGCATCTGCCCGGGGTGATGAAGTCGAGCTGGTGAGGACTGCGGCCGGAGGGCCTTTCCGAAGCTCGGCCGCGTGTGGCGGCCGAAAGCGCGGGAGAATGAGGAGGCGGAAGCCTTGAACATGACGGATCCAATCGCGGACATGCTGACGCGTATCCGCAACGCGGTGACGGCGAAGCACGAGTACGTGAACATCCCGGCTTCGAAGATGAAGCTGGCGATTGCGAGCGTGCTGCGCAACGAAGGGTTCATCCGCGAGTTCGAGATGCAGGAAGACGGGGTGCGCAAGCTGCTCCGCGTGCATCTGAATTACACCGGAAAGAAAGAACCGGTGCTTTCGGGCCTGCAGCGCATCAGCAAGCCGGGGCTGCGCGTGTACGTGCAGAAGCGGGAGATCCCGCGCGTGTACGGCGGGCTGGGGATCGCGATTCTTTCGACGCCACAGGGCGTGATGACGGGTCAGGACGCATGGCGACGCAGCATCGGCGGCGAAGTCATCTGTTACGTGTGGTAGAGCAATGTCACGAATAGGCAAGTTGCCGATCCCAGTTGCGAAGAACGTGCAGGTCGACGTTGACGGCAGGACCGTCACGGTGAAGGGGCCGAAGGGCGAACTGGTGCGCCAGTTTCCGGAGGGCATCTCCTTCACGACGGCCGAAGGCACGGTCACGGTGCTGCGTCCGAACGACGAGAAGCAGTCGCGCGCGCTGCACGGGCTGTCGCGCTCGCTCCTGGCGAACATGGTGACGGGCGTCGCGGACGGGTACACGAAGACGCTGGAGCTGCAGGGCGTCGGCTATCGCGCGACGCAGGCGGGCGAGAAGGTGACGCTGGCGGTCGGGTATTCGCACACGGTGGAGATCGCACCGCCGGCGGGCATCGAGCTGCAGGTGGAAGGCACGACGAAGGTACACGTCCGCGGCATCGACAAGGAGCTGGTCGGGCAGGTCGCGGCGAACATTCGAAAGGTGCGGAAGCCGGAGCCGTACAAAGGCAAGGGGATCCGCTACCTGGGCGAGTTCGTGCGGAAGAAGGCCGGCAAGGCCGGCAAGGCAGGCAAGTAGATGAAGTCATCGAAGACGGGCCGCGCGGCACGCGTACGGCGGCACGAGCGAGTGCGCAAGACGGTGTCCGGCACGCCCGAGCGGCCGCGGCTGGCGGTGTACAGGAGCCTGACGCACATCTACGCCCAGGTGATCGACGACGAGCGCGGTCACACGCTTGCGGCGTCATCGACGGTCGAGAAGGCGCTGAAGGACACAAGCGGCAACAAGTCAGCGCAGGCGAAGGCCGTGGGTGCGGCGGTCGCGAAGAAGGCGATGGACGCGGGCGTGACGAAGGTCGTGTTCGACCGCGGTGGCAACAGGTACCACGGACGGGTGAAGGCGCTGGCGGAAGCCGCGCGCGAAGCCGGGTTGCAGTTCTAGGTAACGTGTCCGCGTACGGCGGACGAGGACAACGAGTATGAGTGCACCGAGAATGCCGAAGATTGAGCCGCGCGAACTGGATCTGCAGGAGAAAGTGGTCTTCATCAACCGCGTCTCCAAGGTGGTGAAAGGCGGACGCCGCTTCAGCTTCAGCGCGGTGGTCGTCGTCGGCGACGGGCACGGACACGTGGGCGCCGGCATGGGCAAGGCGAACGAAGTGCCCGACGCGATCAAGAAGGGTTCCGCGGTGGCGCGGAAGAACCTGATCTCGGTGCCGATGAACAAGACCACGATCGCGCACCCGATCGTCGCGCATTACGGCGCGGCGAAGGTGATGATGAAGCCGGCATCACCCGGCACGGGGTTGATCGCGGGCGGCGGCGTGCGCGCGGTGATGGAGTCGGCGGGCATCAAGGATGTGCTGACGAAGTCGTTGGGCTCGTCGAACGCGTTGAACGTAGTGAAGGCGACGATGGCTGGCCTGTCGCAGTTGCGCGACCCGAAGGCGGTCACCGCACGGCGTCGGGCGAGCGTGAGCCGGCAGTCGAGCGCAGCAACGGCCGAGGCGTAAGCGATGGCGAAGATCAAAGTCACCTGGGAACGCAGCGGGATCAACCAGAAGGAAGACCAGAAGCGCACGATCCGCGCGCTCGGTCTCCACAAGCTGGGGCAGACCGTTGTGCATGACGACAACCGCACGATCCACGGCATGGTGATGAAGGTGCGGCACCTTGTCACCGTGGAGGAGGCGTAGATGCAGCAGCACGAACTGCGACAGCCCGCGGGCGCAACGCACAAGCGCAAGCGCATCGGCCGCGGCAACGCGAGCGGGCACGGCACGTACGCGACGAAGGGCATGAAGGGCCAGAAGGCCCGGTCGGGCGGCGGCGTGCGTCCGGGCTTCGAGGGCGGCCAGCTGCCGCTGGTGCGCCGCATGGCGTACAAGCGCGGTTTCCGCAATCCGTTCCGCGTGGATTACGAAGAAGTGAACGTCGGCATGCTGGCGCGATTTGCGGCCGGGGCCGAGGTGAACGCCGAATCGCTTGCTGCGGCGCGGCTGGTACGTACGGGCAAGCCGGTGAAGGTGCTGGGCAGCGGGGACCTGTCGTTGGCGTTGACGGTGGAGGCGGCGAGCTTCTCGAAGTCGGCGCGGGCGAAGATCGAAGCCGCGGGCGGCAGCATACGCTGGTTGAACGGCGAGCCCGTCGAGAGGCCGGCCGAGCGAAAGCCGAACTCGGTGCGGGTGCGCACGGCGGCGAAGGCGGCGGCGGCGGCGACCAAGCAGGCGCAGAAGGAAGTCTCGGACGCCGCGGGCAAGCAGGCGAAGGCCGCCGAGAAGCAGGCTAAGGCAGAGGCAGGGGCGGCGGAGGCGTAGTATGGCGCTCGCAGCGAGCCGACAACAGGCCAGCACGAGACCGAGGCTGCTCCAGGCGGTCTTCGATGCCGTGCAGCAGCCGGACATCCGGAAGAAGCTGCTGTTCACGGCGGCGATGCTCGTTGTGTTCCGGTTCGTGGCGCACATCCCGATCCCGGGCGTGGACCCGCGGCGGCTGGAGGAGGCGTTCAACTCGAGCGCGCTGCTCGGCTTCTTCAACCTGTTCAGCGGCGGCGCGCTGCAGGCGCGTGAGCATCGCGGCGCTGGGCGTGTACCCGTATATCACGGCGTCGATCATCATGCAGCTGGTGACGCCGATCTTCCCATCGCTCGCGAACCTCCAGAAGGAAGGCGAGCAGGGGCGGCACCGGCTCGAGCTGTACCAGTACTGGATGACGGTGCCGCTGTGCTTCGTGCAGGGCTATGCGCAGCTCGTCATTCTGCACCAGGCGGTGGGCTCAACCGCGCCTGGTGCGATGTTCAATCCGTCGTTCAATGGCACGAACGCGCTCGTCACGTTCACGGCGCTGTTCTCGATGACGGCCGGGACGCTGTTTCTTGTCTGGATCGGCGAGCTGATCACGGAGAACGGCATCGGCAACGGCATCTCGGTGATCATCTTCGGCGGCATCGTTTCGGGCATGCCGGGGCTTGTGAACCAGCTCTTCAACTCGTCGCTCGGGCTGTTCGCCATCGCGATCCTGGCGGTGCTGACGGTCGCACTGATCGCAGCGATCGTCTACATGCAGGAGGCGACGCGGAAGGTGCCGGTGCAGTACGCGAAGAGCGTGTTTCGCGCCGGGAAGATGTACCGGCAGTCCGGGCAGAGCCATATCCCGCTGCGGGTGAACTCGGCCGGGATGATCCCGCTGATCTTCGCATTTTCGATCGTGATCCTGCCGGCGTACATGGCGCAGTTCGTCCACGACTCGTCGAGCACGCCGTGGATTCGGAGCGCGGCGAACCTGGTGACCGACGTGCTCTCGCCCGGCGCCGGGCGCGGCGGGCAGGGGAGCGCGCCCGGATTCTACGTGTTCGTGTTCCTGCTGGTGGTGGGGTTCAGCTTCTTCTACACGCTGGTCGTGTACCAGCAGCAGAACCTGGCGGAGAACCTGCAGAAGCAGGGCGGGTTCGTGCCGGGTATCCGGCCGGGCCGGCCGACGGGCGAGTACATCATGCGCGTGCTGGTACGCATCACATGGGCGGGCGCGATCTTCCTGGGTATCGTCGCGATCATCCCGTACCTGGTGACGAACTGGTTCGCCATCAATTCGCTGACGATCAGCAGCACGGGGATGTTGATCGTCGTCGGTGTTGTGCTCGACACGATGAAGCAGCTCGAAGCGCAGCTGTTGATGCGCAACTACGAGGGGTTCATTCGTTAGATGTACGTGATCTTCTTCGGACCCCCGGGCGTCGGCAAGGGGACGCAGGCGATGATCATCGCCGAGCGCATGGGCTGGGCGCACATCTCGACCGGCGACATGCTGCGGGCGCACGTGAAGAACGGCACCGCGCTGGGGCTGAAGGCCAAGGGCATCATGGACCAGGGGCTGCTGGTGCCAGACGACCTCGTGATCGACATGTTCCTGCAGCGGCTCGGCGAACTGGAGCCGAACCAGGGGTTCGTGCTGGATGGCTTCCCGCGGACGCTGGTGCAGGCGAAGGCGCTGGATGACGCGCTGGCGAAGATGGGCAAGGCGATCGACATCGCGATCAACATCACGGCGGTGGACGATGTGTTGATCGACCGGATGCTGAACCGTGCGAAAGACTCCGGCCGCGCGGATGACACGCCGGAAGCGATCAAGACGCGCCTCGACGTGCAGAAGCCGGCGGCGGAGCTGCTGGCGCACTACCGCGCGGCGGGCAAGCTGAAGGACGTCGATGGGATGCCGGAGATCCCGTTCGTGACGATGGCGATCGTGAACGCGCTGAGCGCGAACGACGCGGTCCGGGCCGGGAAGTAGGCAACGTTCCCGAGATGCCCATCATCATCAAGTCGGACGATGAGATCGCGATCATGCGGCAGGCGGGCAGCATCGTCGCGCAGACGCTGGAGAAGTTGCTCGCGGCGTTGCGGCCGGGGCTCGTGGTGAAAGAGCTGGACGCGACGGTGCGGCGGGAGTTCGCGAAGCACGGCGTGGTGCCGACGTTCCTGGGGTATCACGGGTACCCGGCGACGGTATGCGTGTCGGTGAACGACGAGATCGTGCACGGGATCCCGGGAAGCGGGTGCTGCAGGACGGCGACGTCGTAAGCATCGACCTGGGATGCACGTACAAGGGGTTCGTGGCGGACCATGCGATCACGGCGATCGTAGGGACGCCGAAGCCGCGGATGCGCGAGCTGGTTGACGTAACGCGTGAGGCGCTGCAGGAGGGCATCAAACACCTGCGGCCCGGGAACAAACTGGGCGAGGTGTCACACGCGATCGGCGAGTATATCGAAGCGCGAGGGTTTGGCGTCGTGCGGGAGTATGTGGGGCACGGCGTCGGGCGGGCGATGCACGAGGAGCCGCAGGTGCCGAACTTCGGGCCGGCGGACAGAGGGCCGGTGCTGAAGAAGGGTATGGTCCTCGCGCTGGAGCCGATGGTGACCGTCGGCGACTGGCGAACCCGCCAGCTTGACGATAACTGGACGGTGGTGACGGCGGACGGGAGCTGGGCGGCGCATTTTGAGCACACGATCGCGGTGACGGACGGCGATCCGGTGGTGCTGACGGTGCCGTGAGCTGCGGGCGGACTCGACGTTAGATGCGCGGCGATATAAAATGTTTCGTTCGCGCTTGGGCGATGTATTTGGTATAACAATTCGCCCGTGGCGGATCTCGGGGAAGGAGCGCATGCCGAAAAAGGACGCGATCGAGGTAGAGGGCGTGGTGAAGGAGCCCTTGCCGAACGCGATGTTCAAGGTGGAGCTGCCAAACGGCCATCAGGTGCTGGCGCACATCTCCGGAAAGATCCGTCTGAATTTCATCAAGGTATTGCCGGGCGACCGCGTACTCGTCGAGTTGTCACCATACGACTTGACTCGCGGCCGCATTACGTACCGGTTCAGGTAAGGCGAGACAGGAACGAACATGAGAGTCCGGGCTTCGATCAAGAAGCGGTGCGAGAAATGCAAGATCATCAAGCGGCATGGCGTGCTGCGGGTGATCTGCGAGGTCCCGAAACACAAGCAGCGGCAGGGGTAAGAAGATGGCACGTATTGCCGGCGTCGACATCCCGCGGGATAAGCGAGTGGACATCTCGCTGCGGTACATCTTTGGGATCGGGGGCACGACGGCGTCGCGCATCGTGGCGCAGGCGCAGGTGAACCCGGCGACGAAGGTGCGCGACCTGACGGACGAAGAGGTAAACCGCATCCGCGAGCTGATCGACAAGGGGCTCACCGTCGAGGGAGACCTGCGGCGGGAAGTGCGGCAGAACATCCAGCGGTTGATCGAGATCAACTGTTACCGCGGGGTCCGGCACCGCCGCGGGCTGCCCGTACGCGGGCAGCGGACGCGCACGAACGCGCGCACGAAGCGCGGTGCGCGGCGCACGGTGGCGGGCAAGCGCAAGGCAGCCGCGAAGAAGTAGACGATCGCGCGGGGACCGGCAGGCGAACCGGACTTCGATGACCCGCGCGTTAGAGGAGACGTATGGCCGAGCGAAAGCCAGCAACGAAGTCGAAGGCGCGCAAGCGTGAGAAGAAGTCGGTTCCGCGTGGGCGCGCCTACGTGCAGTCGACGTTCAACAACACGTTGATCACGCTGACGGATCCGAACGGCAACGTGCTCTCGTGGGCGAGCGCCGGACAGTCCGGCTTCAAGGGCTCGCGCAAGAGCACGCCGTACGCCGCGCAGATCGCGGCGGAGGGTGCGGCGCGGCGGGCGATGGAGCACGGGCTGCGCCAGGTCGAGGTGTTTGTGAAGGGTCCGGGCGGTGGGCGCGAGGCGGCTGTGCGCGCCCTGCAGTCGAGCGGGCTGATGGTATTGAGCATCAAGGATTCGACGCCGGTCCCGCACAACGGTTGCCGGCCGCCGAAGCGGCGTCGCGTCTAGGCGGCGGGAGGAGACGAATGGCACGGTATACGGGACCCGTCTGCCGCATCTGCCGTCGCTACGGCGACAAGCTGATGTTGAAGGGCGACAAGTGCGTGACGAAGTGCACGCTGGACAAGCGGCCATCGCCCCCAGGCATGCCGCAAACGCGCCGGCGCAAGTTGTCGGACCGGGCGTTGCAGCTGCGTGAGAAGCAGAAGGCGCGCTACTCGTACGGCGTGCTGGAGAAGCAGTTCGTGCGCTACTACAAGGATGCCGTACGGCATCCGGGCGTGACGGGTGAGAACCTGGTGCGCGCGCTGGAGCTGCGGCTGGACAACATCGTGCATCGGATGGGCTTCGCGGACTCGCTGAAGCAGGCGCGCCAGGTCGTGCTGCACGGGCACATCATGCTGAACGGCCGCAAGACGGACGTGCCATCGGCGGCGACGAAGGCCGGCGACGTCATCGGCTGGACGGCGACGAGCAAGAAGACCGAGTACTACAAGACCGCGCAGGCGGCGATGTCGAGCAAGTCCGCGGCGTCGTGGCTGAACGTCGATGCCGCGCAGATGACGGGCCGCATCGTGGCAGCTCCGGGGATCGCGGAGACGCCGACGAAGTTCGATCCGGCCGTGATCGTCGAGTACTACTCACGTTAGCGGCAGTACGGGGAGGGGAGGCGCCGACGCCGGCCGTGGCGGACGCGCTCGCTTTTCGCCCAGGGAGGAACACGTTGAACGAACTTGAGCCCGCGCACATCGAGGTAGAGGAAGAAACCGAGACGTACGTGCGCATCGTGGCCGAGCCACTGAACGCCGGCTTCGGCACGACGCTGGGCAACGCGATGCGGCGCGTGCTGCTGAGCTCGCTGCCGGGCGCCGCCGTCACCTCCGTGCGGATCGAGGAGGTTGAGCACGAGTTCTCGACGATCCCCCACATGAAGGAGGACACGACCGAGTTCCTCTTGAACATCAAGGAACTCCGGCTGCGCTCGCTGAGCGACCGGCCGGCGAAGCTGTACCTGGAGGCGCAGGGCGAGGGTCCGGTGACCGCGCGGGCGATCCAGATGACGGCGGATTACGAGATCGTGAACCCGGACCTGCAGCTGGCGACGCTGGACACGCCGGAAGCGCGGCTGACGGTGGAACTGAACGTCGAGCCGGGGCAGGGCTACGCGCCGGCGGGTCAGAGCGACGGCCTGCCGATCGGCGTCATCCCGGTAGACGCGATCTTCTCGCCGGTGCGGCGGGTGAACTTCCACGTTACGCACACACGCGTCGGGCAGATGACGAACTACGACAAGTTGACGCTGGAGGTGTGGACGGACGGCACGATGTCGGGCGTCGACGCGATCAGCCGCAGCGCGGACATCATCGTCGATGAGCTGCGGATGTTCACGTTGCTTGGCAAGCCGCTGCCGCCGACGGTGGACCGTGGCCTGGGCGTCGGCACGTCGCTGCCGCCGGACAAGTACAACATGCCGATCGAAGAGCTGAACCTTTCCGTCCGCGCGTACAACTGCCTGAAGCGCAGCGGCCTGATGACGGTGGGTTCGGTGCTGGAGAAGAGCGAAGACGAGCTGCTCTCGCTGCGGAACTTCGGCCGCAAGTCGTACGACGAGCTGCGCGACAAGCTGGTGGAGCTGGGGCTGCTGCCGGCGGAGAGTCGCGACGAGGACACGGGCGGCGCGCCGATCGGCCGTGCTCCCTCCGGGCCTTCGAGCGAAGACGGCGAGGATCTGAGCCCGCTGGGCGCGGCGCTGATCGAGGCGTTGCGCGAGGCCGGCGAGGACCCGTCGGAGCTGATCAGCCGCAAAGATAAGGACGAATAGCGATGCGCCACAAGGTAAGCGGCCGCAAGTTCGACCGCGCGGGTGATGAGCGCAAGGCGCTGTTCCGCGGCCTGGTCAAGGACCTGATGCGCCACGAGCGGATGAAGACGACCGAGGCGAAAGCGAAGGAAGTGCGCCCGCTCGCGGAGAAGATGATCACGCTGGGCAAGGACGGTACCGTGCACGCGCGCCGGCAGGCGATGGCGTTCATCAACGACAAGGACGTCGTGAAGAAGCTGTTCGACGAGATCGCTCCGCGGTTTGCGACGAGGCCGGGCGGCTACACGCGGATCATCAAGCTGGGCCCGCGCGTCGGTGACGGCGCGCAGATGGCGCAGCTCGAGCTGGTGGAGCGCGCTGGCTAGCGCGATGGACGGCGAGGCAGGCGCCCGCGCGGATGGGCGACGCATCGCCGTGTTGTTGGAGTACGACGGGACCGCGTACAGCGGCTCGCAGTACCAGGAGAACGGCCCCAGCATCCAATCGGAGCTGGAGGCCGCGATTCACAGGCTGACGTCGGAGACGGCGCGGGCCGCGTTTGCGGGCCGCACCGACGCCGGGGTCCACGCGCTGGGCCAGGTGGCAAGCTTCGAGACGGTTTCGAGGCTGACGCCGGCGGAGTTCGTGAGCGGTCTGAACCATTTCCTGCCGGAGGACATCGCGGTCCGGTCGGTGAGGGAGGTGGCGCGGGAGTTCGATCCGCGGCGGCAGGCGCTGAGCCGGGTGTACCGGTACCGCATCGATAATCGCGCGGTGCGGTCGCCGCTGGAGCGGAGACCGCTCGTGGCATGTGCCGAGGCGATTGGACGTCGCGGCGATGCAGCGGGCGGCGCGGCGGATGGAAGGTGCGCACGACTTCGCGGCGTTCGCGGGCCCGTATGACGGGCGGACGGAACGGACGTTGCGGCGGTGCGAGGTGACGGCGTGCGGCCGGCACGTGACGGTGGAGATGGAGGCGCAGGCCTTCCTGCCGCACCAGGTGCGCCGCACGGTGGGACCGCTGGTCGAGGTGGGACTCGGCCGGATCAAGGAAGAGACGCTGATGGCGTGGCTCGATGAGGCGCGGACATCGGCGGCAGGGCCGGCAGCGCCTTCGTGCGGGCTGTACCTGGTGGGCATCGCGTACGATGGGCTCGACTTCGAGCTCGAAGAGGGAAACGGACAGAGCGAATGAGCACGTACGTACTCCGGCCGAAAGATATCGTCGAGGAGTGGCACGTCGTCGACGCGGAGGGGAAGGCGCTGGGGCGCCTGGCGTCCGCGGTGGCGGCGACGCTGCGGGGCAAGAACCGGCCGACGTTCACGCCGTCGATGGGCGCGGGCGACTTCGTCATCGTCGTCAACGCGGCGAAGGTGAAGGTGACCGGCGACATGGTGGCGAAGAAGTACTACCGGCACTCGATGTACCCGGGCGGGCTCAAGGCGATCTCGCAGGAGAAGCTGCTGGCGACGAAGCCGGAGCGGGTGGTGCAGTACGCGATCAAGGGCATGCTGCCGCACAACGCGCACGGCGCGAGGCTGTTAAAGCATCTCAAGGTGTACGCGGGCCCCGACCACCCGCACCAGTCGCAGGTGAACGCCGGTAAGGGTAAGGGCCACGAGGTCAAGGCGTAACAGGTAACAAAGGAACAGGACTATGGCGACAGCGGGCGAGCGATACTTCTACGGCACGGGACGGCGCAAGACGGCCGTCGCGCGCGTGCGGCTGTACCCCGGCACGGGAGAAATCGTGATCAACGGGAAGGGGTACCTGACCGTCTTCACGCGCGGATCGCACCAGGCGGCCGTGCTGGCGCCGCTGAAGGCCGCCGCGGCGGACCAGCGCTTCAACGTGCAGGCGAAGGTCGCGGGCGGCGGCATCACGGGCTGGGCGGGCGCGGTCTCGCACGGCATCGCCCGGGCGCTGGTGGTTTCCGATGAGGGGCTGAAGCCCGCGCTGCGCCGCCAGAGTCTGCTGACGCGCGACTCCCGCATGAAGGAGCGCAAGAAGGTCGGCCTGAAGCGCGCCCGCAAGGCGCCGCAGTACACGAAGCGGTAGGGGCCGTGGTCAGCGAGTCAGCCTGTCAGCTAGTTAGCAGAGTGAATGCACAAGACGCCCGCCAATTTGGCGGGCGTCTTCTTTGGTGGCGGCTGTATGCGCGGCTACCCGCATCGGGATGCCAGCGATACACTCAGGCCCGTGAGGCGGATGCTTCGACCACCGCTGCTGCTCTCGCTGCTTTGTATGCTGCTGCTGGCGGCGTGCTCGTCCGGCAGCGGCGCTTCACCGAGCCCGACGCCTACGCGGACGCTGGATAGCTACGCGGAGCGCGGGCCTTACGGCGTTGGTGTGACGACGCTCCAACTCGCCGATACGACGCGCCCGACGGCACCCAACGGCGCCGCGCCGGGGTCGCCGGAACGCGACATCGCCGTGGAGGTCTGGTACCCGGCGGACGCCGGCGCGCAGGCACCGGAGGATCGGGACGTTGCCGTCGACCGGTCGAGCGGCCGGCATCCGTTGATCATCTTCGCACACGGCTTCTCGGCGTTCCGGAGGCAGTCGGCGTCGTACACGCAACATCTCGCCAGCCGTGGCTACATCGTCGCCGCGCCGGACTTTCCGCAGAGCCGCGCGGGCACGCCGGGTGGCCCCCGCATCGCGGCCGTGCTCGACCAGCCGGCGGACGTGTCGTTCGTCATCGACGAACTGCTGAAGCTCGACGGTGCGAGCAGCGGCGTGTTCGCGGGGACGATCGATAAGGACCGCATCGGCATGACGGGCCACTCGCTCGGCGGTCTGACGACGATGCTGACGGCGTACGGCGATCGGCGCGATGCGCGCATCACGGCCGTGGCGCCGATCTCGCCGGTGGGGTGCTTGCTTCCCGGCGCGCTTCCGGGCGCGGCAACGGTGCCCGCGTTGATCATCGGCGGATCGCGGGAACGGATCGTCGACCCATCGAGCATCTATCACGCGTATCTGTCGGCGACCCCGCCGAAGTATTACGTGCAGATCGTCGGTGCCGACCACGTCCGCTTCGCTGACATCGACACGACCGACGATTCGCTCGGCGACATCGTTACGAGGGTGGCGGGAGGAGACGTCGTGGCGGACGCCGTGAAGGTCGCGCAATCTGTGCGGCAGTGGCGCGATCATCGACGCGAAGGGGCGCAGCAGGCTGCGCCCCTACAGCGAATGCGGTGCGGGATGGCTTACGCTCCGGGCTTATCCCAGCGCATGACGGTGAAGATGGGCACGCGGAACCAGTCTTCGAAGAACGGATCGGCGCGGAGAGACTGGTCTTCGGGGACGGGCTCGAGGAAGTCGCGGAGGGTGAGGCCGGACGACAGGAACTCGCGCATGTAGTTGGCTAGCGGGCGGTGCCAGTTGACGATGCGCATGCCGGACCACTCGTACACCTGCGGAAACTCGTCGGCGTAGCGGTCGACGCGGTGGTAGAGGCGGTTGCCGTCGTCGTCGCGCTGCCAGCCCTGTGACGCGGTGACGAAGTTGAGGTTCGCGACGACGAAGCGGCCGCCGGGGCGCAGGCAGCGCGCCGCCTCGTGGATGGCCGACGCGTAGTCGACGATGTCGACGAGCGTGACGTAGCTGATCGACGAGGTCGAACGCGGCATCGGCGAACGGGAGCGCCTCGGCGGCGCCGAGGGCGTACGTGTGATCGGCGCCGCCGCGCTCGCGGGCGGCGCCGACCATCGTTGCGATGGGGTCGATGCCGATGACCGCTGGCGCCGCGCTCGGCGAGCATGCGGCAGAAGCGACCCTCCCCGCAGCCGAGATCGAGGACGCGCTGGCCGCGCACGTCGCCGCAGAGATCGAGCATCACGGGGTCGAGGAGGAGTGTCCGGTTTGCGTCACCCGCGTCCTGGAACGCGATGTACGCCGCAGCGGAGTCCTGCCACGAACGCACTGTTTCGAGCCTGTCCTCGTCCATCTCATACCTCGGAGCGGTGCGAGAGCCCTCGCGTTCGAGGGCAAACGAAAGCGCCCGTCTGGCGGGCGCTCGGTTTCCGGATTGGTGCCGGTCGTTACTCCTTCGCGGCCTTCGGCTTCGTGGCGCGGGGCTTCGCGGGAGCTTTCTCGGTCGCCTTCGCCGGTGCCTTCGCTTTGGCCGGCGCCTTGGCCTTGGCCGCGGGCTTGGCGGCGGTCTTGCGCGCCTTCTTCGGCGCTTCGACCTGGGCCGTGCCGCCGGCTGCCTGGTTCGCGTGCTTCATCATGCGCGACTTGTGGCGCGACGCGGCGTTCTTGTGGATGACACGGCGCTTGGCGGCGCGGTCGAGGATGCCGGCGGCTTCGCGGACCGCGGCCTGGGCGTCGTCGGCGACGCCTGACGCGATGGCGGCCCGCGCTACCTTCACAGCCGTGCGTGCCTCGCTGCGGACGGACTTGTTGCGCTCGCTGGCCGCGTCGGCCTGGCGCCAGCGCTTGAGCGCGGATTTCGAGTGTGCCAACTGAGCGTACCTCCATGGTCCGAGGCCGTCGCCGGTGGCGAACGCCGCAGATGAGAACTAACGGGTCATGGTACCGTCGGGGCCGATGTGAGTCCAGCCGATTGAACATAACGGCGCGTCGCGATCGCTGGTAAGCGCGCGGCGGGCCGTAGTATGATGCGACAACGCGCCAGATGGCCGCGCGTGGGCGCCCCGACACACGGAATCCTATGATGCGGACGTTGAAATCCCGTTTCGGTGCGGACGAGGGTGAGCCTGCCGCTGGACGCTCGTCGGTGGAGCCGCCGAGCCTGGCGATGGCCGCATCGGTCGTCGCGCTGGGCTTTCTCGGCAGCCGGCTGCTCGGACTGGTGCGCACGGTAGTCATCGCGCATCAGTTCGGCACGAGCCCGGACCTCGATGCGTACTTCGTCGCGTTCCGCATCCCCGATCTGATCTTCCAGCTGCTCGCCGGAGCGACGCTCGGCAGCGCGTTCATTCCGACGTTCGCACGCGTTGTCGCGGATCGGGGCGAGCGCGAGGGCTGGCGCCTGGCGTCGGGCGTGCTCAACCTGCTGTTCGCGGCGACGCTGTTCTTCGCGGTGCTGGGCCTTCTGCTGGCGCCGTTGCTGGTGCCGCTGACGGCGCCGGGCCTGGGCGATGACGCGGGGCAGCACGCGCACCTGACATCGCTGGCCGTCGACCTGACGCGGATTATGATGCTGTCGCCGGTGCTGTTCGCGGTGAGCGGGATGTTCATGGGCATCCTCAACGCGCGGCATCACTTCCTGGCGCCCGCGTTCGCGCCGATGTTCTACAACGCGGCGATCATCGTGGGCGCGCTCATCTCGAAAGACGTCAAGGTGCTGGCGATGTGTGTGGTGCTGGGCGCGGTGCTGCACCTGGCCGTGCAGTTGCCGGCGCTGCGGCTCATCGGCATGCGCTGGCAGCCGGCCTGGGACTGGCGCGACAAGGCCGTGCGCGAAGTGGGGCGGCTGATGGGGCCGCGCGTGATCGGCCTCGCGGCGTTCCAGCTGAACTTCGTGGTGGCCACGTTCTTCGCCTCGACGGTGGGTTCCGGCGCGATCTCGGCGGTGAATTACGCGTGGCTGGTGGTGATGACGCCGCTGGGGCTCTTCGGCATGGCGATCTCGACCGCCATCTTCCCGCGCATGGCGGAGCAGGCGGCGCGGGACGAAGGCGAGTTGCAGGAGACGGTGTCGAAGGCGCTGCGGCTGATCCTGTACCTGACGATCCCGGCGAGCGTCGGGCTGGTGATCCTGGCGAAGCCGATCACGGCGTTCCTGCTGCGGAGCGGCTCGTTCGACGCGACGTCGACGGACCTCGTGGTGTCGGCGCTGGTGTTCTATTCGATCGCGCTCTTCGCGCACGCGGGCATCGAGATCCTGAGCCGCGGCTATTACGCGCTGAGCGACACGCGGACGCCGGTGGCGTTCGCGGTGATCTCGATGATCGTGAACCTGGTGCTGTCGCTCGTGCTGGTGTGGCCGTTTGGCATTAAGGGGCTGGCGGCAGCGCTCTCGGTGGCGACGATCGTCGAATTCACCCTGTTGATCCGCAACCTGGAGCAGCGGCTGGGCGGGCTCGACGCGGGGCACCTGGTCTTCTCGCTGACGCGGACGATCGTATCGAGCGTGCTGATGGCGGAGGTGATCCTGCTGTGGCTGGCGCTCCTGCGGCTGGCCGGGCTGCTGCAGCTCGACCGCAAGCCGGAGGCGGCGTTCGCGGTTGTGGGCGCGCTGGCGCTGGGGACGGTGACGTTCTTCTACACCAGCCGGATCCTGCGGAGCGACGAGGCGGAGGTGCTGGTGCAGCGCCTGCCGCTTCCGGAGGGGCTTCGCGCGTATCTGGGCGGGTCGAGATAGGCATTTCCCCAGCTTGTGAGGCTTCGGAGCGGGCCGATATACTAGCAGGGTGGGTGGTCACAGGCTTGGCATGTATCGGGTGCGGCCTTGAGGGCCGCACATTTTTGTCCCCGAAGGGAAGAGGTCGTCCATTGAGTTTCGTAGACAAGACGCTGGTATGCCGCGACTGCAAGCAGAACTTCACGTTCACGGCGGGTGAACAGGAGTTCTACGCGAACAAGGGGCTACAGAACGAGCCGGTCCGCTGCTCGTCCTGCCGTTCGAACCGCAAGACGACGCGCACCAGCGAGCCGGAAGAGGGGTACGTGCGCTACGGCGTGTTCGCGAGCTTCGGCGGGCGGACGCCGCGGCAGATGCATCCGGCGACGTGTGCCGAGTGCGGGATGATGACGGAAGTGCCGTTCCAGCCGCGCGGCGATCGACCGGTGTACTGCAGCGCCTGCTACTCGAAGGTGCGCCCGCCGGAGTCGGAGGGTTCGTCCGAACGCGTGAGCTAGCAGCTCCCCTTCACACGATGCACGGCACAAAGGCCTCGAGCAATCGAGGCCTTTTCATTTTGTGGCGCGGGCGGAGGAGCGGCTACGCGATGGCCGATAGCACGTCGGGCGCGTCGTACGCCTGGGGGAAGAGGATCCCGCGTTTCTGGCGGATGTCGGCGTCGGCCTCGCGCAGGCAGGCGTCGCAGACGTGTGCGTCGGTGTATGACTGATGGCAGCGACCGCAGAGGTTTAGCATCGAGGCGGCAACGCGCCACGAGACGATGTTCACGCCGGATTCGAACGATGCGCTCATCGCTGTCCTTCGGGCCGGACGAAAGCGCCCGGCCACTACTCAATTATAACGCGCAAACGGCGAAAAGGTATCGTGCCGGCGCGCATCTGCATAGTCGCCATAACAATATGGCGCCGATAGCAGGTTCGGGACTATGCGGGCGGCGGCGTACGCTTCCGGGAATCGACTCGCGCGGGCCCGGCCGATCGCGCGCTGACCAGGTGCAGGGCGAAGAAGCCAGCGACGCCCATGAGCGTGGAGCCGGCGAGGATGCCAAGCTTGGCCTCTTCGACGCGGGAGGCGTCCGTGTAGGCGAGGCCGGTGACGAAGAGGGAGACGGTGAAGCCGATGCCGGCGACCATGCCGACGCTGGCGAGCTGGCTCCAGCGGACGCCGTCCGGCAGCGACGCGAGGCCGAGCTTCACGGCCAGGAACGCGAACAGGGTGATGCCGATCGGCTTGCCGAGCATCAGCCCGAGCGCCACGCCGAGCGACACGGGCGACGAAGCGGCGTCGCGGATCGCGCCGCCGTCGAGGGCGATGCCAGCGTTCGCGAGCGCGAAGACCGGGACGACGACGTAGCTGGTCCAGGGGTGGAGGAGGTGCTCGAGGCGGTAGAGCACGGATGCGCCCTCGGTGGTGGAGCCGCGGGTCGGTATGAGAAGGCCCATCATCACGCCGGCGATCGTCGCGTGCACGCCGGACTCGTGCACGGCGAGCCACGCCGCGACGCCGATCGCCAGGTAGATCGCGACGTGGCGCACGCCGGCGCGGCCGAGCAGGTGCGTGAGCGCAAACAGCGCGGCGGCCCCGGCGAGCCAGCCGAGCGCTACGCCTTCGGTGTAGAAGATGGCGATGACGGCGATCGCGCCCAGGTCGTCGACGATCGCGAGCGCCAGCAGGAACACCTTCAGCGGGAGCGGCGCTCGCGATGCCCAGCGAGCGAGATGATGCCGACGGCGAAGGCGATGTCGGTGGCCATCGGGATGCCCCAGCCGCGCTGACCATCGCGGCCGAGGTTGAAGGCGAGGAAGATGAGCGCGGGCACGGCCATGCCGCCGAGCGCGGCGAACGCGGGCAGCGCGGCCTTGCGCGGTGAGGCGAGCTCGCCGCGCAGCAGCTCACGCTTGATCTCGAGGCCGACGACGAAGAAGAAGATGGCCATCAGCCCGTCGTTCACCCATGACACGAGCGACTCGTCGAAGCGTGACGGCGCGCAGGTTCACGCTAAGGTCGAGCGCCCCAGAAGTCGGTGTAGGTGCCGCCGAACGGCGCGTTCGCCCAGAGCAGCGCGGCTGCGGTCGCGGCGAGGAGCAGCGCGCCGCCGGCGGTCTCGGTGCGCGAGGAACTCCTGAAGCGGGCGGACAAGGAGGGCAGGGGCCGCATCGGCGGATCGTGGGCATTCTTGCGTCATGGCGCGGGCGAGCGTCCGGGTTCACAGCCTCGCCCACGGCGGATTGAGTATGCCAGAGGCGCCGGCTAGAAGCCGTACTTCTCGCTGAGGTTGTAGCTCTTGCCGGCGTAGGTGGCGGTGAGGGTGCCGTCGTCCTCGTGGCGGAACTGGAAGCCGGTGGCGGCGTCGCGGTTGTTGAGGAGCGACGAGGCGATGGCGATCGAGAGGTTGGAGTCGAGGAAGACTTCGGCGGCCTCGACGTTCGGGTCGAACTTCTTCCAGCTGATGCCTTCGGAGATCGTCGAGCCGGAGAGGCCGCCGGTCTCGGCGGGCTCGATGCTGAAGCGCACGGCTTCGGCGTGGCCCTTGCCGGGCAGCTTGAACATGTAGACGCCGATCTGCGACTGCTGGATGTGATTACGCGGCGCGCCGCCGCCGAAGATCACCGTCGATGTACGCAGGCCAACTTCTTCGGCCAGCAGGACGATGGCGGTCATCTCCAGCACGTCCTGGACGACGTCGAAGACGATGCGCTTGCCCTCTTCGTGGCGGAAGAAGCCGAGGTCCATGCCGAGCACGGAGTCGCCGATGGCGGGGCAGTAGACGGGCGTCCCGCTGTCGTAGCAGGCGGTGATGACGCCGGACTGCGAGCCGATGGTCTTGAAGTAGCCGCCGAGGCGATAGGTGTACTCGCGCGTCGTCATCGGCCGGTCCGGCAGTGCGCGCGCGAAGTCGAAGATCATCGGCTCGACGCGGCGGTAGTCGGCCTCGTCGCCGAAGGTATCCCAGAAGCGGTTGACGTCGGCCTTCGCGAGCGCGACATCGTCGCTGTTCACGGCGCCCTGATAGTGCAGGCTCCCGATGGTCTCGAGCATGTCGTGGGTGAGCTGGGCGCCAGTGATGTCGAGCACATCGATGCGCCGCCGCTCGACGAGCGACGCGATGGCGGCGCCGAAGCCCATCGGTACCGGCGCACCGGCGATCGAGCAGAAGACGACGCGCTCGCGCTCGAGCATCTTGTTCCAGAGGTCGATCGCCGTGCTCAGGCGGCGCGGCTGTCCGCCCGTCCGGCCGAGCGCGTCGATGAACGAGCGCAGTGATGCGTCCGGGTCGGGCGCGAAGCGCTGGATGGGCGTGGTGAAGTACCGCTCCTTCTCCATGGCGGAAGGGTAGCGCGCGGGCGGGTTAGGCGTAACGGGACGGCTATCCGTGGCGTCTGCGGCGCCAGGCGCGGCCGTCAGGTGTCGTACGCCGCTTCCTCGCGGCCGGCGTGGCGGACGGCCGGCTGCGTGAGCGCGATGACGGCGATCGTCGCGAGGCTGATCCAGCCCATCAACGGCATCGTGAGCTCGAACGTCGCCCACTGGGCGAGGCCGCCGATCGGCAGGGTGAGGAGTTGCGAGAGGCCGCCGCTCATCATGAACAGGCTCATGACGCGGCCCTGCACGTCGTTGTGGACCATGCGTTGCACGAGCGATGTGGAAGCGACGCTGGAGACGGTGAGCATGCTGCCGAGACCGAGATTGATGACGGCGCTCAGCGGGACGATGCGTGAGTAGCCGAACAGCACGACGCAGGCGGCGAATCCCGCTGCGGCAGCGAGCACGAGGTATCCCTTGGACTTGAAGTGCCCGACGTTCGTCATGAGGAGCGAGCCGACCATCGCTCCGACGCCCCAGGTCATGGCGAGGAAGCCGACGCCGGTGGGCGAGAGGCCGAGCACGCGGCTCGTCCATACCGGGCCGAGGTTCGCGACGACCGGCATGCCCAGTCCGCTGACGGCGAAGGAGATGGCGATGAGCCAGAGGACGGCCGGACGCTGACGCGCGTAGGACACGCCGAAGCGGATATCGGCGAACAACGACGGGCGAACGCTGCCCGTCCGGCGCTGCGGACGGTACTTCATGAGCGCGACGGTGATGATGAGCGAGGCGTAGGCGCCCAGCGTGACGACGTAGGTCCAGCCGAAGCCGATGGTGTCGATGAGCACGCCGGTGAGCGGGAGGCCCAGCGGGAATCCGAGCTGGAACGCGACGGCGTCGAGCGCGATGGCGTTCGGGAGATCCTCGCGGCCGACGAGCTCAGGGACCATCGACAGGCGCGTCGGACCATCGATCGAGCCGAGCCCGGAGCTGACGAAGATGAGCGCGATGAACAGCGAGAGCGTCAGTACCTGGCCGCCGGGCGTCGTGAGCATGACGACGGCGATGGCAACGCCGGTGAGGAGCCCAAACGACTGCGAGACCATGAGCAGGCGACGCCGGTCGAAGCGGTCGGCGAGCGCGCCGCCGAACAGGCTGAAGGTGAGCATGGCGGCGCCGCGTGCCGCGCCCAGAAGGCCGGACAGCACGAGGCGGGAGCTCTCGCCGCTATGCTCCGAGAGGAAGAGGATCTGCGTGACGAACTGCATGGGCATCAGCGCGCTGCCGAACAGCATGCCGAGCCACATCAGGGAGTAGTCGCGGTGTCGCAGCGCGCGTACGGGTGAGAGCCGGCCGGCGGGCGCTACGGTCGTCTCCGCGTCGGTTGACAGCTTGCCCATGGTCGTGGGGGCGCCCCCTGGCGTCAGGGCTGAACGTCGCTAATCGGGCGCGACCGCTATTCGTCGAACGTTCGGCGGGCCGGGCTAGACGACATATTGCTCGATGATCTTCTTGGCGGCGGTAAGCGAGAGGATGTCGTTCGAGCCGTCTTCGATCATCGATGCGCGGGCGTCGCGGAAGAGCTTCTCGATCAGCAGATCCTTGGTGAGGCCGTAGCCGCCGTGGAGTTGCAGTGCGTCGCTCGACACGTCAAACGCGGCCTGCGTGCAGTAGACCTTGGACGTGATCGAGAACTGCGTGCCGGGCGGGAACTGGTTCTCGTTGTAGATCAAGGCCGCGCGTGAGAGGTGACGGCTGGTTTCTACGCGGGTGAACATGTCGAAGAGCTTCTTCTGCACGAGCTGGTGTTCGCTGATCGGGACGCCTCCTTGCACGCGGTTCTTGGAGTACTCGAGGGCCTCTTCGAACGCGGCGCGGGCGAGGCCGGTGAACGTCGATCCCATGAAGGCGTTTGCGCCGGCGAGGACGGCATCGATGGCGAAGGAGTACGCCTCGGGCGGGACGAGCATGTACTTCTTGGGGATGCGGACCTCGTCGAAGAAGATCTCGCCCTGGTTGAGCGCGCGCTGCCCGATCTTGTTGAGCGGTGGGCCCTTGGTGACGCCGGGCAGATTGAGGGGAACGAGCGCCACGCCGCCGCCGGCCATGCCCATCTTGCGATCGACGCCGAGGAAGGCGAGGGCATGCGTGGCGATGGTGCCGTTGGAGACCCACGCCGCCTTCTGGCCATTGAGCACGTAGTCGTCGCCGTCGGCAGTGGCGGTGAGGCCGTAGTGGATATCGGGGTTGGACCACATCGACGTGCCCGGCATCAGCGTGTCGGACCCGTGGCCGGGCTCGGTGATCGCCCAGCAGCCGATGAACTCGCCCTTGCGGTCGTTCACGAAGGGCATCACGACGTCCTTCATGATGTCGGGGTCCTGCTGGCTGGACGCGAAGGCGAACGGGAACGACGTGACGCTGAGGCCCACCGCGAAGTCGGACGCGCCCCAGCCGAGCTCTTCATTGACGATGTGTGACTCAAGCGGGCCGAGATGGGCGCCGCCGAGGGCCTCGGGGAACCCGCGGAGGTGGAACTGCTGCTCGTAGTAGATGCGGAAGACGTCGCGCATGCGGGAGCCGGGCGCGATCACGTCCTCGGGCGACATCTTGTCGAGCTCCCACGCGGCTGGCCGGAGCACCTGGGCGGCGAACTCGTGGGTTCGCTGCTTGAGCATCTTCTGTTCGTCGGTGAGTCCTTTGTTGAGGTCGGTGTACATGGGGTGCTCCTTCGTCGCACAAACAGAGAACAGACAGCAGAGAACAGAAGACGCGGCGGCCCGCGTTGTTTCGCTTCCGGCTAAAGATTAGCGCTGGCGCGCTTATGGGGAAGGGCCGGTCGGCTCTTGGCGGTTGGCGTGGAACTGCTAGAACCTAGAACCAGAATTGACCGGAACTGGACCTAGCACCCCGAACCTTCGAGCCCACCCTACGTGTGGATCTCCACGCGCATGTCGGGGGCGCCGAAGAGCCAGAACCACTGGGCGTCGTGGAGTTGCATGCCGACGCAGCCGTGGCTGGTGGCGGTGTGGCCGAAGACTTCCTTCGGGCGCCAGTAGTTCAGGTGCAGGGCGTCGCCGCCGCGGTCGTAGTACTGCGTGAAGAGCACGCGCTCGACATCGTACTTCGCCTGTTCGGGGGAGTAGCCGGCCTGCGAGGCGGTCATGCGCTCAACGGCGAGGCGGCCGTCCTTCTCGATGCGGTGTGAGCCGAGCGGACTCGGGAAATCGGGCGAGCCGGTAGAGACGGGGGCGGTGTAGACGGCGCGCGCGCCGACCATGGCGCTGGCGGTCTGAGTCGGTGACGTTCACGTCGATCCACCGCTCCTCGCCGCGCGCGTCGACGAGCGGTGATTCTTCGCCCGGCTGCTGGATGAAGACGAACGCCGAGTAGAGGAACGTGCCGTCGGTGAGGCGGAACCAGGTGCGCGTCCAGTCGGGTATGGTCGTCAACCACGTTTGGGCGCCGACGAGCACGTTCTCGCCTTCCACCGCGGCGTCGATCTGCACGCGCGTCATGTCCTTCAGCGTCTTGACGGGTGGCGCTCCGGTGGAGGGCGCGCTGCGCACGCGGAGGTCGCCGCCGACGACGATCTCGGTGCCCGCGCCAAGGACGGGGGTAGGCGTGAAGGTTGGGAAGGGCGTCTTCGTTGCGGGGGCGGACGTGGCGGTATCGGACGGCGATGGCGTGGACGTGGCGGCCGGGCTGCCGCCCGAGCAGGCGGATGCCAGGATGGCGAGCGCGCAGGCGGCCAAGCACGGGAAGGACGCGGCGGGTCATGGATGGAGCGTAGCACCTAACCTCCAGCCCTCTTCGCTACGAGGGAGGAGTCGTGACCGTGCGGCCGACGCAGGACGCATCGTGCGGATCGCGGCGGGTGTCGTCAGGCGGCGCGCGGAGTCGGGACGCTCTTCGCGCTGTGGTTAGGTTGCACTCTGACTTCGAAAAACGTGGTGAGAGGCGCGCACGCGCCCGGTGAGAGCGTCTATGTAAAGTCGATCTTGCTCGTCAAGTGCGGCGGGTGGCACAGACACTGGCCCGGCGACGGGCGTTCACTGGGAGGGCAAGGATGACCATGGAGTTGCAGACGTTCGAGGACGAGGAGCTGACCAGAACCGAGAAGCTGCGGATTGCGGCGAGGGTGCTGATCAAGCGAGGCGTGGCGGGCAACGGCGGCCGGTGGGGGCTGCAGTCGCGGCTGGCGGAGCACTTCGGCGTCACGCGCCAGCGGGTGAGCCAGATCGTTCGGCAAGAGATCAACTCGCTCAATGTTGATCCTCGATAAGCAGAGAGCGGTCGAGCGGGTGGTGGCGCTGACGGCGGGAGCCACGGAAACGCTGGCCGACGCGCCAGCGGCCCACACGCACGCGCGGACGTATCAACGCATCGCGACGTACGAGCGGCGCGCGCACGTGATGCTGCCGCCGCTGCGCCGCGGCGTCGAGCGACGGCGGCGGCGGATGCGGCTGCTCGTGGGTCCGACGCCCGCGTAGCGAGGCCGCGCCTGGTCTGTTAGCCGAAGAGGTCGTCGAGCATCGTGCCGGCGGGCAGCGGCGGATGGGCGCGGTGGAAGTACTCGCGACCAAAGAAGCGGTGGCGCAGGTCTTCGGGTATCCGCATGAAGGGGTCCATGTCGGAGATCTGCGTGCGATGGGCGAGCATCGCGCGCTCCTTGATCTCGACGAACTCCATCACGTCGATCGTGCAGTTCGGCTCGACGCGCGGCAGCTTCATGATTTCGTCGCCCTCGCCGATGCTCGGCACGTCGATGCCGCGCTCGCGCATCTCCGCCATGATGCGGACGAACTCCGGATGGGTATCGCGTTGTAGAAGAGACGGGGCGTCGCCCATGGGGCGCCCGCGGTCTGGAACTTGCTCGCGTCGGCGGCGGCGTGGAAGGCGTCCGTAGCGCGGTGATGCACGGCGATGTGATCGGGGTGGCCGTAGCCGCCGCTGGCGTCCCATGTAGCGATCACGGCGGGCTTCAACTCGCGGATCGCGCGGACGAGCAGGTGCGTGACGGCGTCGGGGTGGGCCTTGATCAGCGCGCGCGGATCATCGTTTTCGGGCGTGCCCTGCATGCCGGAGTCGCGGAAGCCGAGGAAGCGGACGTCGGTGACGCCGAGGATGGCCATGGCGTCCCGCAGCTCCTGTTCGCGGAAGTGTCCGAGCGTCGCGGCCGTCGCGCTGCTGCCCTCCGTGATCTCGCCGACCTCGCCGCGGGTGGCGCAGATCATCGTCACGGGGACGCCGCGCGCGGCGCAGCGCGCCATGGTGCCGCCGATGCCGAATGTCTCGTCGTCGGGGTGTGCGAAGATTGCGAGCAGTCCGCCTTCGGGCATGGTGGTACCTCCGTGCGCGTAGTGTAGCGAAGGGGCGCAGAACCTAGAACCTGGAACCTAGAACCTGGAACCGAGAAGCTAGAACCTAGAACCTGGCTTCGTGTCGCGCGGGGCGTGACGGCGGTACAATCGCGAGCATGACTCAGGCGACGCTGCCATTTGGCGAATCGACCGTCGATGTGGAGCTTCCGGCGCGGACGCGGGTGATCTCGCGTAGCGGCGGGGCCGGTTCGGGCGGCGGGTTGCAGCCGGTCGCCGATCTCGCCGCGGCGGTGCGGGACGCGCTCGACACGTCCGCTGGGGCTGCCGCCGATCCGTGATCTTGTGAAGCCGGGCTCGCGCGTCGTCATCGCGTTCGACGACCCGACGGTGACGTCGTTCGGACCGATCCGTGGCGTGGCGATCGAGGGCGTGCTGGCGCAGCTGGCCGACGCGGGCGTGCGCGAGAGCGACGTGCGGCTGATCTGCGCGAACGCGCTGCACCGGAAGTTCACGCGCGACGAGCTGGCGACGATCATCGGCCGGGAGCTGGTCGACCGGTTCGGCGAGCGGCTGTTCTGCCACGACGCGGAGGACGCCGCGAACCTGGTGTACTTCGGTACGACCGAGCACGGGTACGACGTCGAGCTGAGCAGGCATGCAGCGGACGCCGACCTGTGCGTGTACGTCAACGCGGGGCTGCACCTGGGGTTCAGCGGCGGCTGGAAGTCGGTCGCCGTCGGGCTCTCGACGTGGCGGTCGATCCGGCACACGCATCATCCCGACGGCATGTCGATGTCGGTGCTGCACAATCGGATGCACGACGTCCTGAACGAAATGGGCGCGCATCTCGAAGCGTCGATGGGCAAGCGGATCTACAAGATCGAGTGCGTGCAGGCGGGCCCGGCGAAGATCGCGCACGTGTGGGCGGGCGGCGTCAGCGAGACGCGCGCGGCGGCGCTCGAGGTGATGGCGTCGCGCAACCCGCCCCGGCGCTCGCAGGCGGAGCCGGCCGACGTGGTGGTGTACGGACTGCCGGCGTGGAGCCCGTACGCGGTGTTCGGCACGATGAATCCGATCTTGACGCTGATCTCGTCGGGCCTCGGCTACCTGGGCGGGTACATCGAGGCGCTGGGCAAGCCGGGCTGCACCGTCGTGCTGGCATCGCCCTGCCCCGAGGCGTGGGACATGGAGCACCACCCGTCGTATCGCGAGGCGTGGGACCGCGTGCTGCCGGTTACGCGCGACCCGTACGAGATCATGCGGCGCTTCGGCGATGAGTTCGCGACGAACGCCGGCTACATCGAGCGGTATCGCAACGGCGTCGCGTTCCATCCGGTACACGCGGTGCTGGCGACGCATCCGCTGCGGCGGCTGAAGCACGCGTCGCGCGTGATCGTCGCGGGCGCGGAGGATCCGGCGGTGCCGCGCCACGTCGGGTTCGAGTACGCGGCGTCGGTCGAGGACGCGATCCGCGATGCGGAGCGCGCGCACGGCGGCGACTGCTCGATCGTGTGCGTGAACTGAGGGGCGGCAGCGCGTCAGCCGGTCAGCTTGTCAGCCGGTCAGCCGGTCAGCTTATCGGCCTGTCCACCGGTCAGTCTCGGTCCGAGTGGTGGCAACGATTCGGTAACTTCCTTGGCGTGCGCATCTCGTTACGATGTCTGCACGTATGAACGTCGGGCCGGCGTGTTGCCGGCCGGGAAGAGGAGTCGAAGCGTATGACGCTACCCCGCATCCTGATCGGCGGCGTCGCGGTCGTCGTGGTACTCGTCGCGGCCGCTGTGGGCGGATGGTGGTTCTTCGTCCGCGAGGACGCGAAGCTCGCGACGAACGCACCAGCGATCCCGGCCGACCTGAAGCAGACGCCCGCGGCCTCGGCGAAGACGCCGGGCGGGGCGGCGACCGGAGACGGGCTGACATTCACGATCATCCCCGATCGCTCGGAGGCGGCGTATTTCGCCGACGAGAAGCTGGCGAGCCTGCCGCTTCCGTCGAAAGCGAAGGGTTCGACGAAAGACATTGCGGGCGCATTCCACCTGACGTCTGATGGCTTTGACCTCGACACGTCGCAGCCAACTACGTTTACGGTGAACCTCACGACGCTCACGAGCGACAAGAGCCAGCGCGACAAGCGCGTGCAGAACCAGGGGCTCGAGACGGGCACGTACCCGACGGCGACGTTCACGGCGACGAAGGTGACGGGGTTCGACAAGAGCATGCCGGCGGACCAGGAGCAGGCGCTGCAGCTCAGCGGGACGCTGGACCTTCACGGGGTGAAGAAGGACGTCATGTGGGACGTCCAGGCGAAGCGCGACGGGAACATCATCACGGCGCTGGCGACGTTGAAGTTCAAGTTCGCGGACTTCGGCATCCCTGTGCTGAACATCGCCGGGTTCGTTTCGGTGCAGGACGCGGTGACGCTACAGGTTCAGGTGGTGGCGCAGGCGTCGTGAGGGCGCGGCGTGGCAGATTGTCGATGAAGAGGCGGACCCGCGGGTCCGCCTCTGCGTCTTGGTCCGCGCCGTGTCGAGTATGATCGTCGGGATGCGAAGTCCCGCCGCGTGGCGGCGTAGAGAAGGGACCATGGAAGCCATGATGGGTGCGGTCAAACGGCGGCTGCAACGCTCGCAGATCCTCGTGGCGGTCGTGCGGTCCGCTCGCAGCACGAGGATACGGCGCACCGGGCGGCGCAAGCGTCGCGGCGTCATCGCTGCGTACCTTGCGGAAGGCGGGGCGAAGAAGCTGCAGCTTGGGGCGGGCGGCAATGCGCTCGACGGCTGGCTGTGCAGCGACCTGTTCCCGAAGCCGGGCGAGATCTACGTCGATGCCACGGAGCGGCTGCCGTTCGCGGACCGGTCGTTCGATTATGTGTTCAGCGAGCACCAGATCGAGCACGTGCCGTATCGGGATGGCGTCTTCATGCTGCACGAATGCTTCCGAGTGCTGAAGCCGGGCGGCGTACTGCGGATCGCGACGCCCGACCTGGAGCGCATCGTCGGGCTGTACGCGCCGGAGAAGACGAACCTGCAGCAGCGGTACATCCGGTTCGTCACTGACAGCTTCATTCCGGAGACGTCGGACTACGGCCCGTGCTTCGTCGTCAACTGCGACGTGCGGAACTGGGACCACCAGTTCATCTATGACTTCGCGACGCTGGCGCAGGAGATGCACCGTGCGGGCCTCGTCGATGTGACGCGGCACGCGGCGGGCGAGAGCGCCGACGCGGCGCTGCGCGGCCTCGAGGCGCACGGGAGGGTGATCGGCGACGAAGAGATGAACGCGTACGAGACGATGGCGCTCGAGGCGCGGCGGCCGGAGTAGGCGGTGGCGACCTCACCCCGGCCCTCTCCGCCCGGCGGAGAGGGAGGACGATCCCGGGCAGGCGAGCATTCGCGCCGGGCGGCGGTTTTTTCGTACGCTCTTGTTGGACGAATAGCGTAATTGTGGCTTAGCAAAGCGGTGCATATGAAGACGAAACTCTCGATTCCGACGAAACCGGAAGAACTGACGGCGACGTGGCTGACCGAGGCGCTGCGCGCCGGGGGCGTCATCCCGGGCACCGCGGCCGTCGCGTCGGCGTCGTACGAAGTGCTGGGGCGCGGCGCGGGGTTCGTCGGGCAGCTCGCGCGGGTGACGCTGACGTACGACCGCCCGGTCGCGGGCGCGCCGGCCACGCTGATCGCGAAGATGCCGGCGCTCGACCCGGGCGCGCGAGAACTGGCCGGGATCTACGGGCTGTACGAGCGCGAGTATCGCTTCTATCGCGAGCTGGCGGACGAGGTCACCTTTCGCACCGCGCGCTGTTACTACAGCGATGGTGACGCCGAGAAGGTGGAGTACGTGCTGTTGCTCGAGGATTTCGGGGCGACGGGACATGCGGGCGACCAGGTGAAGGGCTGCACGGCAGAGGAGGCGCGCATCGCGATGGCGCACCTGGCGCTGCACCACGCGCGCTGGTGGCAGGACCCGAGGCTGACGCAGATCGACTGGCTGACGCCGGGCGTCGACCTCGTAAACGGAGCGATGGAGCAGTCGTACCCGCAGGCGTGGCAGAAAACGATCGAGATCTTCCCCGACCACATCACGGGCGAGATCCGCGAGGTGATGCCGACGCTCGGGCCGCGCATCACGAGGTTGCTGGAGGCGCTCGCGGACCGTCCCGATGACGATGGGGCACGGCGATTACCGGCTGGACAACATGTTCTTCGGTAACGCCGGGAGCGGCTACGAGGTGGCCGTGCTCGACTGGCAGAGCCCGAACATGGCGTGGGGTGCTTACGACGTCGCCTACTTCCTGTACAGCAACGTGGACACGGAGACGCGACGCAAGCACGAGATGGACGTGCTGCGCGAGTACCATCGCACGCTCCTTGCGAACGGCGTTACCGGCTACGAGTGGGAACAGCTTGTCGAAGACTACAGGGCGTCGCTGCTCGTGAGCCTCGGCATCTGGATCGTGAACGCGGCGACGCTCGACATGGCGAACGAGCGCGGGAAGGCGCTGTTCGACCTGTTCTTCGACCGGCTGAACGCGGCGATCACGGACCTCAACGCGCTGGAGCTGCTGCCGGCGTAGGATAGCGCTTCAGCACTCGTGGTTCGCCAGTGACGTCGCACGCGGCGGCGGTCCGTCGCTTCGCGTCGCGCGAGCGCGGGCTGAAAGCCCGCGCCACGGATCTCAACGCCTATTGCGACGCGCGACGTCAGATCTGGCTGTAGCCGGTGCCGGGGATTGCGGGATCGACGCCGATACCTGCTGCCTTCTCGATCCAGCCGAACTCCTTGAGGATCTGCTGGCTGTACGTGACGCGGCCGCTCACCTTCTCGATGGGCTCCGTCGCCAGCAGGAGGGCGGCCTTCGCCATGATCAAGGTCGGCTCGCCGCGCGGATCGTCGAGGCCGCTGACGAGCTTGTGGTGGATGGTGCCGGCGGTCGGCACGACCTGTGACGGCGAGAAGCACGTCACCGAGACGCCGTGCTGGTACACCTCCGCCGCGAGCCCCTGCGAGAAGCGCTCGAGCGCGGCCTTCTCGGCGCCGTAGCAGGTGCCGCCCATCTCGAAGCGCGGGTTCGACTTGTACGGGCCGCGCCCGGGGCCGATGGCCGCGCCGGACGAGATGTTGACGATGCTGCCGCTCTTCCGCGGGATCATGTCCTGCAGGGCGAGCTTGCTGAGGATGAACGGCGCGTGAAAGTTCACCGCCCATGAGCGCAGCCAGCGGTTCGTCGGGTAGTCCTTGATCGGGATGAAGTAGGTGAGCGCCGCGTTGTTGACGAGCACGTCGATGGGGCCGTAGGCGTCGTGCGCGGCGGCGATGAGCTTCTCGCACTCCGACTCTTCCGAGATGTCGACCGCGACGGGCGTCGCCTCGCCGCCCGCGCCGCGGATGGCGGCGACGGTCTTGTCGAGCGAGCCCTCGAACTGGTGCTCGCCCTCGTGCAGCGTCCGCGCCGCGCAGACGATCTTGCCGCCCTCCGCCGCGAACAGGCGCGCGATCTCCGCGCCGATGCCGCGGCTCGTCCCTGTGACCACGACCACTTTGCCGTCGAGCTTGCCCATCACGTGTCTCCTTCGCGAATCGCTGGTGCTGTCTGAGGCGGCCGCCTCGCCCGCGCGGCGCGGGCGCAGCACATCATGCCACGCTTGCCCCATACGTTCGAGCCACGGAGAATCGGTGTGGGAGGGCGCATGCGCGTCGAAGCCATCTACATCTCGCCCGTGAAGTCGCTGGCGCTGCTGGCGGCGCAGCGCGTGACGCTGGGCAAGCACGGGATCGTCGAAGACCGGCGCTTCTTTCTCGTAAACGACCGGGCGCGGCTCGTGACGCAGCGCGAGGTCGCGCCGCTGACGCAGGTGCGCGCGGCGTACACGATCGAGCCGGAAGTGCTGCGCTTGCGGTTTCCGGATGGGCGCACAGTCGAGGGGACGCCGGTATCGGGCGAGCCGATTACGGCGCGCTTCTTCGGCGAGCGCGACGTCGAGGGATTCGTCGTCGGCGGCGACTGGGGCGCAGCGCTGTCGGAGTTCGCCGGGATGCGGCTGCGCCTCGTTCGCGCGGCGAAGTCCGCGTTTGACGGGTTTCCCGGTGTCGATCCTGTCGGCGGCGTCGGTCGAGGCGCTGCGCACGAGTTCGGGCGAGCGTGGCATCGACGAACGCCGCTTCCGGCCGAACTTCTACATCTCCGGCCCGGCGGCGCACGGCGAGGACGCGTGGATCGGCGGTGACGTCCGGCTCGGCGCGACCGCCGTCGTCCGCATCCGGATGGCGGACCCGCGCTGCGACATGACGACACACAACCCCGACACCGGAGTGCGCGACATGAAGACGCTGACGCTGATCTCGGCCTACCGCACCGACCAGCCGAAGGAGACGAACTTCGGCGTGTACGCTAGCGTGGAGCAGGAGGGCGAGATCGCCGTGGGCGACGAGGTCGTGCCGCTGTAAGGCGCTGTAAGCACGTACGAAGGATCAGGAGACGAACGTATGAACGAGACCCTCGCGCAGGTCGTGGCCGCCATCCGCGAGAACCGGCGGAAGTTCGAAGAGTTCTGCTACTCGCTGTCGGAGGAAGAGCTGGCGCGACCGGTGCCGGACAGCACGTGGATCGTGAAGGACTTCGCCACGCACCTCGCGACACTCGACACCCTTCTCGACGAGTTCCTCGGCGTGGTCGAGCGCGGCGGGCAGATCGATATGAGCCGCGACTCCCAGGGGGCCGCATTCGATCTCGACGCATGGAACGACGCGCAGGTGGCGGCGCGGCGCGGCAGGCCGATCGCGGAGCTGTTCGCTGAGGCGGAGACGAACCGCGCGAAGCTCATCGAAACGCTGGGCCGCCTGGACGAGGAGCAGATCGGCCGGCCGATGCATTACACCGATTCGAAGCACGGCGCGGCCGACTTCCCGCTGAAGGCGTTTCTCGTCGGCTGGGCGCAGCACGATCCGATGCACGCCGCGGACATGCTGAAAGCGCTGCCCGAGCGCGCGGACGACGCCGACCTCAAGGCGTGGCTCGCGAACCCGTTCGTGAGCGGCTACCAGGCGCGATGATGGGCACGCCGCAGCCGTAGCCGCCGCCGCGCGCTACAGGCCCTTGAACGTCGGCGTGCGCTTCTGTACGAACGCCATCGCCGCCTCGCGGTGGTCGTTGGTCTGGCCGGAGAGCGTCATGTTCAACGCTTCCTGATCGAGCAGCGTGACGAGGTCGCAGTCCTCGGCGCGGTTGAGGTTCTCCTTCATGCGCGCGTATGCCAGCGTCGGTCCGCTGGCCAGCTGTGCCGCCAGCTCCATGGTCTCTTCTTCGAGCCGCTCGTGCGGTACGACGCGGTTCACCATGCCGATCGCGAGCGCATCGGCGGCGCTCAGGATGTCGCCGGTGAAGTAGAGCTCGCGCGCCTTGCCGATCCCGACGAGCTTCTGCAGGAAGTAGGAACCGCCGAAGTCGCCGCTGAAGCCGACCTTGCGGAAGATCGTCCCGAGCTTCGCGTTCTCCGATGCGACGCGAATGTCGCATGCCAGCGCCAGGCTCAGGCCCGCGCCCACGGCGTGGCCGTTGACCATGGCGATCGTCGGCTTCGGCATCGTGTGCAGCACCAGGCTCGTCGCGCGCTGCGCCTGCCGCAGCCCCTGAACGGCAGTCGCGACGATCGCCGCCGGCGAGACCTCCGTGGCTGGGCCCGCGCCACCGTTCGGGTTCAGCACGGCGTCGCGGCCCGCGGCCATGCCCTTGACGTCGCCGCCGGCGCAAAACGCCCGCCCCGCGCCGGTCAGCACGACGCAGCGGACGCTGCGGTCGGCGCTCACGTCGGCGAGATACTGCGCCAGCATCGGCATGAGCGATCCGCCCATCGCGTTCAGGCTCTCCGGCCTGTTCAGCGTGATCTTCGCGACTCCGTCGCCCCGTTTCTCGATCAAGACATCGTCAGCCATCGTCGTCGCTCCTGTCTCCGTCGCTTGCTCGCTCGGCCTACCAGCCGTGTGGTCTTCGTTCGTTCAGTCGGGACGCGCGCGTTCTTGCGCGATCAGCTCCCGCCGCAGGATCTTACCGGACGGGTTCTTCGGGATCGCATCGACGATCTCGATGTGGCGGATCTTCTTGTACGGCGCCACCTTCTCCGCCACGAACGCGAGGACTTGATTCAGGTCCAGCCCCGGCTCGCGCGGCACGACGAACGCCTTCGGTACCTCGCCCGCCTCGGCGTCTGCTTTGGGGATGACGGCCGCGTCGCGCACGCCCGGATGCTCCATGAGCACCGCTTCGAGCTCGGCCGGCGCGATCTGGTAGCCCTTGTACTTGATCATCTCCTTCTTGCGATCGTGGATGCGGATGTAGCCGTCCGGGTCGGCCGAGACGATGTCGCCGGTGCGCAGCCAGCCGTCGGGCGTCATGGTTTCGGCGGTCGCGTCCGGGTTGTTCCAGTAGCCCTGCATCACCTGGGGGCCGAACACCAGCAACTCGCCGATTTCCCCCGGCCCGAGTTCCTCGCCGGTTTCGAGGCTCACCACTTTCTCGAGCGTGTCGGCCACTGGCGGGCCTACGGTGCCGTCGCGCGGCGTCGAGCGCGGATTGACGTTCGTGATGGGGCTGGACTCCGTCATCCCGTAGCCCTGCATCACCACGCAGTTGAGCTTCGCGGCGGCCTGGCGGCCGACTTCCGGGGGCAGCGGCGCCGCTCCAGACATCAGGAACCGCAGTGACGAGAGGTCAAAGTCCTCGAGCGTTGGCAGGTTCGCCAGCGCCAGCACGACCGGCGGCACGCAGTAGAGGTCGGTCACCCGATGGTTCTGGATGATGTTCAGCGCCGCCTCCGGCTCGAAGCGCGGCAGGATGATCTGCGTGGCGCCGACGGCGAGGCCGCAGTTCAGCAGCACCATCATTCCGTAGATGTGGAAAAAGGGCAGAAAGTCCAGCACCACGGACGACTCTTCAGTCATGCCGAGCGCGATCGTCTGGCGGATGTTCGCCGTCAGGTTCTGGTGGCTGAGCATCACGCCCTTCGGTAGCCCGGTCGTACCGCTCGAGTACGGCAGGACGGCGATGTCCTTCAGCGGATCGATTGCCACGGCGGCGGGCGGACCCTTGGCCGCGCGCGCCATGTCCCACGCGTTCTCCAGCTCGTGGACGTGCTCGAGGGCTGGCAGGCGGGGCTTCGCTTCGTTCACGATCGGCGCGAGCTGCTGGAGCGTGAACACGACCTTCGCGCCCGCATCGTGCAGCTGGTGCTCGACCTCGCGCTCGCGGTAGAGCGGGTTCAGCGTCGTGACCGTCGCCCCCGCCAGCAGCGAGCCGTGGAGCGCGACGGCGTACTCGCACGAGTTCGGCGCGTAGATGGCGACCATGTCGCCCTTGCGCAGGCCCTGGTCCTGGAGCGCGCGCGCCATGCCGTTGACTGCCGCCCACCACTCGCCGTACGTATAGGCGTGGCCGTCGGCCGTCATCAATGCCGGCTTGTTGGGCAGGCGCCTGACCGTCGCTTCCATCAGCTGCGGCACGCTCAGGGGCGCATAGGGTTCCAGGCTGGGCCACGGGCTCTTGAACACCATCCGTTGTCTCCTTTGCTGTCGTGGGAGTCTACGTTAGCCGGTCAGGGCGATGGTGGCAACATTCCAGACGGACGAAACGTCGCCCGAACGCGGCGCAGGCCGGAGGAGGGCTACCGCCGGTCGCCGCGCACGACCTTTCGCCCCGTCGTCTCGAGGTACGCCGTCCACTCCGTCGCCGCCGCTTCGAACCGCTGCTCGGCGGCTGCGAGCTGCTCCAGCATCCAGTCCGGCTCGTCGCTGAACTCCGCTTTGCGCTTGGCCAGCGCCTTCTTCGCGTCGCGCACCAGGATCTGCGCTTCCTTGAAGGCCGCGCCCAGTTCGATCGATCGTTCGTCCTGCGGCACCGGCACTTCGAACACACGCGGTCCGCGGTCGCGCGATGGGGCCTCGCGGCTTCGGTCGCCGCGCTGCGGTCGTTCGCGTTCACCCGTCCGCGGCGGCCGATCGCGATCGCCGCCGCGTGGGCGCTCGGTTGCGCTGGGGCTACGGTGCGTGCGGCCGCCGGGCCCGGGAGGGCCGGGCGGCGTTCCCGCGCCGGGCGGCCGTTCGGCACGCCCGCGCCCGCGACTATCTTGCCGGGGACCGCGTGCGTCAGCTCGCGGCGGCTGCTCCGGCGGCGGGGTGGGCTCTTGCACGTCGGATGGCTGCTGCGGGGCGGCGTCTTGGGGACGCGGGCGGCCCTGGCCGCCCCGCCCGCCGCGCCGTCGCCGCGGCCGCTTGCCTGTTGGTTCGCTCATGCGGACAAGGGTATCGCATGACGATCTACGGGCCAGCTTCAGCGGGCCGCGGACTCCCCGGTTCGCTTGTCTTTCGTATCTGAGAGCCGTCCCGACACTGACGCTGCGGCTTCGTCGCATCTGCCGATCGCCGGGAAGCAGCGGTCGATGCGAGCGTACGCTATCATCGCACCACCGATGAAAGTGCACGAGATCCCCACGCCAGCGCTGGTCGTCGACCTCCTCGCCATGGAGCGCAACATACGGCGCATGGCGGACTATTACGCCGGCCGCACGTGCAAGCTGCGGCCACATTTCAAAGCGCACAAGACGCCCGCGATCGCTCGACGACAGCTTGCCGCTGGCTCCTGCACGGGCCTCACCTGCGCCACCGTCGGCGAGGCCGAGGTCGTCGCGCGCGAGCGGCTGTGCGAAGAGATCCTGATCGCCAACGAGATCATCGGGCCGGGCAAGGCCGCGCGCGCGGCGGCGCTCGCGGCGACGGTCACGATGATCGTCGCCGTGGACTCCGATTACGGGCTCGATGACATCGCCGCAGCTGCGCGCGCCGCGGGCACGACGGTCGGGGTGCTCGTCGACGTCGGAGTCGGCATGCCGCGCTGCGGCATCGCGCCGGGCGAGCCGGCCGTCGCGCTCGCGAAGCGCGTCGACGAGACGGACGGCGTCGTGCTGCGGGGCGTCATGGGCTACGAGGGCCATGTCGTGGGCATCGAAGACCGCGCCGACCGCGAGGCGAGGGCGGCGAAAGCGATGGAGCGCCTGCTCTCGACCGTGCGCATGATCCGTGACGCCGGGCTGCGCTGCGACATCGTGAGCGCGGGCGGCACCGGCACATACGACATCACCGGCGGCATGGAGACCATCACCGAGGTACAGGCCGGCTCGTACGCGTTGATGGACACCGCCTACGCGAAGCTCGACGTCCCGTTCGAGCGGGCGTTCAGCGTCCTCGGCACGGTGCTGAGCCGCCCACGGCCGGAGCAGTGCGCGACGGACAGCGGCCTCAAGGCCTGCGCGGTGGATCACGGCAACCCGTCCGTGAAAGGCATCGAGGGCGCGCAGGTGCTGTTCCTGAGCGACGAGCACGCGACGATCGCGCTGCCGCCGGAATGCGACATCGCTGTGGGCGGTCGCATCGAGCTGTGGCCGTCGCACACCGATCCGACGATCAACCTCCACGACGTCCTCTACGCCATCGAGGGGACTGACGTCGTCGAGAGGTGGCCGATCTCGGCCCGCGGATACCCCGAACAGCGCGCGTGACGCCGCGGCGATGCACGATCTCGACCATAGAATCCGTTACCATGACAGCGTCGACTTCAGACGAAAGGACGAGCACCACCACATGCAGGAACTCCGCGAGAGGCTCCACGCGCTCCGCGACCGCATCGCGCATGTCATGGTGCGTCTTTGACGTCCCCCGTTTAGAAGCACAGGCCGCGGCGCTCGAAGCGCAGTCGACGGCGCCCGATTTCTGGGACGATCCGCAGTCCGCGCAAGGTGTCATGCGGCGCCTGTCGTCGATCCGCGCGCGCGTGGCCACGTGGCGCGGCCTCGAGACGAAGGTCGCCGACCTGCTCGAACTCGTCGACCTGGCCGAAGCGGAATCCGATGAGGCGACCGGGGCCGACATCGAGCACGAGGCCGACGGCATCGAGTCACACTTCGAAGACCTGGAGTTCGAGCTTACGTTCTCCGGCCCCTACGACGAGCGCAACGCGATCATCGCCATCCACGCGGGCGCCGGCGGGACGGAGTCGCAGGACTGGGCGGAGATGCTCCTCCGCATGTACCTCCGCTGGTGCGAGCGCCGCCGATTCCCCGCCGAGGTGATCGACCTGATGCCCGGAGAAGAGGCCGGCATCAAGAGCGCGACCGTCGAAGTCACCGGAGAGCACGCATACGGCTATCTCAAGAGCGAGCGCGGCGTCCACCGCCTCGTGCGCCTCTCGCCGTTCGACTCGGAGAATCGCCGCCACACGTCGTTCGCGCTGATCGAAGTGATGCCGGAGGCGGACGACGCGGCGGAGGTGAAGCTCAACCCCGACGACCTGCGCGTGGACGTCTACCGCGCGAGCGGACACGGCGGGCAGAACGTCCAGAAGAACTCGACGGCGATCCGTATCACACACCTGCCCAGCGGCATCGTCGTGACGTGCCAGAACGAGCGCTCGCAGGGCCGCAACCGCGAGTCGGCGATGCGCGTGCTCGAAGCGCGGCTCATCGAGCTGGAGCTGCAGAAGCACGCGGAGGAGCAGGCGAAGATCAAGGGCGAGCACGTGAGCGCCGGCTGGAGCAACCAGATCCGCAGCTACGTGCTGCACCCGTACAAGATGGTGAAGGACCACCGCACCGGCTACGAGACGAGCAACGCGGCCAGCGTGCTCGACGGCGATCTCGACGACGCGATCAAGGCGTACCTGAAGACAACGGTAGGAGCGGCCGATGCGTAAGCCTTTGCTGATGTGCCTCGCGGCGTTCATGGCGATCGCCTTCCTCTGTCGCGGGCGCGCCGGCGAGCGCCCACGCGCAACAGGCGATCAGCGTGGTCTCCGACGAGACGCAGAACGAGTTTCCGCGCGGCGTGTCGTTCTCGGTCAGCTTTCGCGCGCCCGCGGAGGTGAAGGAGGTGCGGCTCCAGTACCATCTCGCGCCCGACGGCACAGGCGCAACGGCCGTCGCATCGTGTACGGGCGGCGCGACGACGACGTGCACCTTCTCGCTCGTCAGCGGCGCCGGTATCTCGATTATCCCGGGAGCCGAGATCACGTACCACTGGGACATCGAAGACACGGCCGGCGACCAGCTCTCGACCGATGACAAGCTCTACGTCCACGAAGACACGCGGTTCACGTTCAAGACGCTGACGCAGGACAACCTCACGCTGTACTACCACTCGGGAAGCGACGGGCAGGCACAGGGCGTGCTCAATGCCGCGGCGGATACGCTGCAGAAGATCGGCGCCCTGGAGCGGGTGCAGGTGACCTTTCCGGTGAAGGTGTACCTCTACGCCACCGCGGACGAGATGCAGCCCGCCATCGCCCAGGGTGGCCCCGGTCGCGGCGTGCAGACGCTCGGCGAGGTCGTGTATTCGGACACGGTGATGGTGTCGGCGGACGTGTCCACGCTGGACATCACACGCCACGAGGTCGCGCACATCGTGACGCGACTGGCGACCAAGGGCCCATTCGGGATCGCGGGATGGCTGAACGAAGGCATATCGGTGTACGCACAGTCGCGGCTGCTCGAGGGTCACGCGGACGCGCTGCAGAGCGCGATCGACAACAACCGGGTGCTTTCGTTCAAGGAGCTGAACTCGCCGGCGTCAGGTTCCGTCGCCGCGACCGTCGATCTTTACTACGGCGAAGCGGGCTCGATCGTGAAGTTCCTGGTCGAGACCTACGGCGCCGACAAGTTCGCGGACTTGCTCAAGGTCTTCAAGGACGGGACGACCGCCGATAAAGGATTCCAGACGGTCTACGGGTTCGACCAGCTCGGCATGGAGAACGCGTGGCGCGCGTCCGTCGGCCTCGCCGCGCGCAGCGCATCGGCAACCGCGACGCCGCAGAACACGCAGGAGGCGCGTGCGGCCGCGACGCCGGCCGGCACAGCGGCGTCGCCATCGTCCTCGGGCGACGGCGGCACGTCGGTCGTCACGATCGCGATCATCATCGCGCTGGCGGCGCTGCTGCTCGCGGCGGTGGTCGGTGCCGCTACGGTCGTGCTCCGGCGCATGTAGTCGCGCGCGACGCCGTCAGCGGTCCGTGCGTGCCGTCCCGGATGCGCCCGACGGCGACCGCCCCAGGTCGAGCACCTTCCCGCCCAGCACGCCCAACCGGTATCCGTACAACGCGGCCGTGCTGATGCCGGCGTCCTGCGTGTACAGGAGCGTCACGCCCTGTTTCTTGAACTTCTCGAAGTCGGTGTAGTCCAGCAGCCAGACAAACGTCCGGTGATGCGCCGGATCCTCGGCCTTGCCCTTGTCCGTCAGCTGGCTGATGGAGCCGGTGTCCTTCTGGAGGATGCCGAGCTTCATCCTGTTCCGGTTGAGCACGGCGAACTGCGGATAGAGGAAGCCGATGCTTATCACCGAGTTGTCCGGCAGGTCGTGGTTCTCGATGTCTCGCGTGTAGGCGAGCTGCGCGTTCTGCGTGTCACGGTTCGAGAGCAACATCCCCTGGCCCAGACGCAGCTTGGTGACCGACACCAGGCTCACCTCGTGGTTGGTGGTCGTCAGGTCGGCGAAGCTCGCGATCAGCATCAGCGCGATCGTGCCCGCCAGCACCCAGCGGCTGAAGTAGCGGCCGACCAGCAGGAAGGCGAACGGGAAGAGCGGGATCAGGTAGGCGGCTTCGTGGGGCAGCCGGCTGAACACGAACGCCACGCCCGCGATCGCCAGCACCCACGTCATGACGTGCTTGTCGTGCAGGAAGTCGCGTGGCAGCTTCGCCAGCCGCGGCATGGACAGCAGCACGCCCAGCCCGATGCCAGCCGTCCCGAGCAGCCCGACCGAGTCCTTCGCCAGCAGCCGGATCACCGTCCGCAGGCCGATCTTCGCGTCGTAGAAGTTGAGGAAGCCGGCACCGTACGTCCAGATGATCGGCAGGAACGCGACCATCGGCACGACGACCGACCACACGAGAAACTCGCGCAGTTCGTGGCGCCGATCGTCGCGGACGAGGTACACCACGAAGGGCAGCAGCATGACGGCGGACGGCAGCCGGGAGCCGATCGCCAGCCCGAGCATCAGCCCCGCGAAGCCGGTCTCCTCCGTGATCAGGAAGTAGTACGCGCCGAGGATGAACGTCAGCGCCCAGGCGTAGTCCATGGTGTTCATGCTGTTGATCCAGAGCAGCGGCTGGAACGCGAAGCCCACGACGAGCAGCGCCGGGTTGGGCAGCTTCAGCTCGCGCACGATGTTCGCGAAGAACCACAGGCCCAGCAGCGACACCGCGATCGTCAGCGAGTTCGTCGCGACCCAGCCGCCCTTCACGACGGCCGCGTACGACAGCTCCGGCACCGGGTATCCCGGGAGGCGGGACGGGTAGAACTCGTGGTGGTCCCACAGCCAGTAGCCGGACAGGGCGATGCGCCAGGCGTCGGGCTTCGTGCCGTAGCCGTTATTGATGAAGGGAGCGCGGCTCGCAACGAACGCAAGCGCGAGCGCCGCGAACGCCCACGAGCGCGAGAGGTCGAAGCCGAAGATCCTGTCGATCGCGCTCGGTGCCTGCGCGGTGCCCGAAGACACGTCCCGCCGCTCCTGAGCGGCGCCGAAAGCCGTCATCCGTTACCCACGTTCCCGATCATCAACCTCACATCGATTGTCCTGGCGCATGCGTGGCCGCGCGCGGCGCAGGACGCTCCACTGTACTCGGATACGCCGCCAACGACCACGGCCCGTAGCACCAGCAGACTTCGCCGCGCTACACTTCACATCGAGACCGACAGAGACGCGTTACACTCAACCATGACCACCGAAACGACAACTACGGAGAAAGCGACGTTTGGCGCCGGGTGTTTCTGGGGCGTCGAGGCCGCGTTCCGACAGATCAAGGGCGTCAAGGCCACGGCGGCCGGCTTCATGGGCGGGGCGATGGACAACCCGACGTACGAGGACGTCTGCTACCGCGACACCGGCCACGCCGAAGTCGTCGAGGTCGAGTACGACCCGGCGCTCGTCTCGTACGACGCGCTGCTCGACGTCTTCTGGGAGAACCACGATCCGACGACGCTCAACCGCCAGGGACCCGACGTCGGGGAGCAGTATCGCAGCGCGATCTTCTACCACACGCCCGAACAGCAGGCGGCCGCGCAAGCCTCAAAGGATCGGCTCGAGCGCGAAGGCCGCTACCGGCGGCCGATCGTCACCGAGATCACGCCCGCGGCAACGTTCTACAAGGCCGAGGAGTACCACCAGCAGTACCTGGAGAAGCGCGGGCTCAGCACCTGCCACATCTAGGCGAGCGCCCGTACGCGGCATCGCGCCGCTCGTACGGACACGTCCGGAGGCCTGTCCGCACGCTTCGCAGCGCGGTCTGAGTGTCGGCGATTGTGCCCGATGGACTCGCCGTACGGCGTCAGTCTTTGGTGCTACGGGAACGGGTCGACAGCGGGGTGCCTAACCGAGACATCCACAGGTAGGCGCAAACGTCGATCAACAGAACGATTCCGAGCACCGTCGAGAACACCGTTTCGTTGCCACCGAGGAGCAGCACCGTAACCACTGCGATCGGCGCGCCGGCGTTGACATACGACGAGAGTTGCCGCACCTCTCCTCTGGTCGTCGGGCGAAACGAGTCTTCTCCGTGGAAAGATGCCGAGACCAGGCGCTTCCCATCAGTCCAGCGATGAGCCCGACGAACACAAACGGCGAGCCGCATGCGGATCGCACCGCCGAGAGCTAGAGCGACCCCGCCCAACGAGAAGGGCCTGATAGTAGCGCGCACTACTCATGATGCCGATCCCGCTTCAGGCTGTAGTACAGTTTCCCGATAATCCCCTTCGTGGAGTTCGCGCTCCCAATGGATCGTCGCCTACTGCGCGGCCCGCCGCAACTGCGATGCCATCGACGCGATGCGCCAGACGCTGTCACGCATGCCGCCGGGGCGGTTTCGCTCCAGCCACAGGCGTTCGTACTCCGGCACGATCGCGTCGAGGCGCTTCGCGGCGCGCTTGTACGGCCGGCCGCAGCTTCGTCGCGCCGGCGCCGTTGACGCGGGCGTACTTCGCGGCGCCGATGGCCGCGCCGATGTCGGCCATCTCGACCGCGCACGCGTACTCGTCCGCGATCTGCTGCGCGTCCGGCCGGCGCATGCGCGAGGCGTCGATGCGCGCGAGCGTCGCCGCCAGCTCGCCGCTCGTGTCCTCGAATCCGCCTGGACGTACGCGCTGCATCGGCCAGTCGTTGTCCAGCGGCTGGAAGTAGAGCTGCGCAAGCAGCGTCCCGTTGCGAGAGCGAGCGCCGCACGTCTGGTACGCGTTGCCCAGATCGTAGGCGGCGCGCCCGGTGACGCCGGACGGATCGTCGAACGCGTGCAGGCTCAGCGCGCCCGGCAGGTTCATGTCCGCGCTCGCGCCCGGCGACCAGCTCATCGACGCGCCGTACAGGAAGCCGAGGTACGCGACGGGCAGGGGCTGCATGTGGCCGCCGTCGCCCCACTCCGTGTTCAGCACGCCGATCGCGCCGTGCTTGCGGCCGTTCGTCGTGGCGTTGCGGATGTTCGCCATCGCGTTGTCGGTGCGGCCGATGAGCGAGATCCAGCCGCCCGCGCCCGGGCACACGTAGTACGGCACGCCGGCCTTGCGAAACGCCTTCGTGTCCGCGTCGTACGGATGGTCCGCCTCGTAGCCCCATTCGAGCGCCGTCGCGTCGCCCGGGATATCGGCGATCAGCTCCGGGTGCTGCATGATGATGTCGCCCCAGAACTGCATCTTGCGTCCGTGCCGCTCGCACAGCTTCTGGATCTTCAGCAGGAAGTCGAGGTACACGCGACCGGTCCCGCGCTTCGCGCACTCGCGCTTGCTCCGGCCCTGCCCCAGCTCCCACGTCTCGTCGCAGCCGACGTTCATGTTCTTGCTCGAAAAGTGCGGCAGCAGCTCGGCGTACAGGCCATCGATGAGCGCGATCGATCGCGGGTTGAGCGGGTTGAGCGCCGTCCCGAACTTCTCCGGCCGCACCAGCAGCAGCTTGCGATGCGGGAGCGTCACGCCGCCCGGCACCTCCGCCAGGTCACGGTACGCCGGCTTCGTCAGCCAGCGCTCCATGTGCCCGAACGAGTTCTGGTTCGGCACGAGGTCGATGTAGCGCTCGCGGCAGTACGCGTCGAGCGCCATGATCTCCTCGCCGGTGATCGGCGATGCGTCCTTCCATACGGCGCGATGCTGGTCGTACGCGAAGGTGTGCTCCATGTAGAGCTGGAACTGGTTGATCTTCCACCCCGCCAGCATGTCGACGAGGCCGTAGAGCGTCGCCATGGTCGGCACCTTGTCGCGGCTGATGTCCAGCATGACGCCGCGATTCGGGAAGTCGGGATGGTCCTTGATGTGGAGGCGCGGCAAGCGCTTGCCGAACTGCCGTACCAGCTGCGTCAGCGTCGCGAACCCGTGCGCCAGCCCCGCACCATCGCGCGCAACGATGCCGATCCGTTCCTCGCCGATCGTCAGGTGATAGCCTTCGCGCTTCTCGATCTTGTGATCGATGCTGGCGACCACGCCCTCGCGCTCGGCCAGCCCGGACGCGGCGCGCACGTCCCAGCGCACGCCCGCGTACTGCTGGATCGCGTCGCGCAGGCCGCGCGCCTGGAGCCACGCCAGCGACGCCGCCTCGCCAAACAGAACGATGGTGCGGTCACGCGAAAGCGTGTGCCAGCCGCCGGTGAGATCGATCGACTGCGGTACGGGAGCGAGCAGAGGTTTCATAGCCCGATGGTATCGGATCAACGGTCCGTAGGGACACGGATGACTGGCGACTCAGCGCGCGTGCGGCACCATCGCCAGCAACGCGTCGGCCAGCACGGTGCCGGCGTGCTTCCCCATCGACACCGACTCTTCGTAGTTGTTGTTGCGGCCGGTCATCCACTCGTCCTCCGGGATGAAGTAGCCGAGCGCGTCGTGCGTAAGGCCGAAGAAGAGCCGGTGCCGCGCGCCCAGCGACGCCCGCAGCGGCAGCGACAGCCGCGACAGCACTTCGCCCGGCGCCGCGAAGCCCTCGACATCACCGCCGAGGCGCAGGTAGCCGCAATGCGTCGGCAAGAACGTCCGCCCGTCGCGGTGCACCAGCTTTCGCTGCGCGAACCCGTCCAGCGCTGCCACCAGCTGTGCGAGGTCCGCGCGGCCTGCCGCGTGCAGCGCCACACGACGCAGCGCGCATGCCGCCCGCCTTGCTCAGCACCGACAGCGCGGGCACGGCGCGACCGACCGCGTCCTGCACCCGTTGCGACAGGCGCTCGAAGTTCACGGGCAGCAGCAGCGGCTCGGTCCGCACCTCGACGCGGCCGTCCAGAGGCTCTGCCGCGTCCAGCGACGCAACCGAAGCTCGCGCCACCGCCTCGCCCAGCGAGGCCGCGTGCTCGAACGCACCGTCCGCCGCCGGGTTGACGTCGCCCACGGCGCCGTTCACGTACACCGCCACGCCGCCCAGCGCCGACTCGACGGCGTCGGCCGCGTAGCCGCACCAGTCGCGCGAGACTTCGGTGTTGGCCGGGCCGCTCGCGGTGGGGTGACAGGCGTAGTTGACGAGCGCCGCGATTGGCGCGCCGTCCGTCGTCGCGAACCGCAGCGTCGTCAGCGTCTCGTCGGTCTCCGGCCAGCCGCGGCGATTCCGTACCACGCCGCCGAGCGACGTTGTGGCGACGCTCGCGGCAGCCGGCACCATGGCCTCGAACGCCTGTGAGATCCCGCCGGCGGCGCGATGCGCGACGTAGGTCTCGTAGGCGGCGCCCGCCCCGCCCCAGAGACCCTGCATGTCGGGGCTCGCGTGACTGTGCGTGCAGGCGATGAGGATACGGGTCGCGGGCAGGCGCGTCAGCCGCGCGGCCTGCTCGCGTATCGACTGGAGCAGCGGCCCGCTCGCTCCGACGAGATCGAGAGCGGCGACGACGAACGTCGTATCGCCGTCGCCGATGGCGATGGCGCGACATAACGGTTCGTCGTGGACTCCCGTCGCGCGGCGCTGGCGGTAGCTTCCGAAACCGCCGAGGTAGACGCCGTCGCGGAGGTCATCGAAGCGAGGCGCGATCGACACGCGGGCGGCGCCTGCGCGGAGGGCGCTCATTCCAGCTCGCCGAGGAGGTCTTCGATGACGTGCCGTGGCGTCAGCCACAGCACGATGCCCAGCCCGAGGAACAGCACGAGGAGGTCGTCGAGCTGCCCCAGCACCGGGATGAAGTCGGGGATGATATCGATCGGCGAAGCGAGGTAGACGAGCACGCCCGGCATCACTGCCTTCGCGGCGGCGGGCACGCCGGGATCGCGGAACATGCGCCAGGCCAGCGTCAGCTTCGCCCGTATCGGCAGCGCCATGATCCGTCGATTCAAGTCTCGCTTCACGCTGCGATTATATGGCGACGCCGACGCGCATACCAACCCGTCGTGTATGCGCCGGCGCTGGAGATGCGCGCCGTGCCGCCGAGCGTTCGAGTGCGAGAGATTCCGCGGAGAATTCGTGGCGCCGACGGCAACAGGTCCGCGCGATACCGCCGATGTTGAACGTAGCGGCGGATCGCTTTGCAGGGGCGGTCATCCGGCTACCTCCTTCCTCTGCCTGTGTGACAAGACCCCACTCGTCGAGTGGGGTCTTCGTCCTGCTGACGGTTGGCTCTTGGCTATTGGTTCACGCGGACTGAAGTCCGCGCTACGGATGGGGCTATTTCGTGAGGCCGAGTTGTCGCATGAAGGTCAGGGAGTCGTAATACGCCGTTTCGCGCTTGATGCGGCCGGACGCGTCGAAGGCGAAGTGCGCGCAGATGCGCAGCTCCAGCTTCCGCCCCGTCGGCGGGATGCCGCGATAGTCGCCGTCATGCGTGCCGGTCAGGGTCAGTTCGATGGCGCACGCATCCTCGCCGAAGGTCCAGCGGTCGATGCGACGCACGAGGCCGGGGAATCCGTCCCACAGGTTGCGGTAGTTGCCGACGATCTCGTCGCCGCCCGTGAACCGACGCCCCGTGGGCACGTCGTCGAACTCCGGACCTTCTTCGACATACGTGGCGAGGACGCGCTCGCGGTCGCGCGCATTCTCGGCGTCCACGTGCTCCTGCAGAACCCGTCGCATCGTCTCGTGTGTGACCATGCAGCCATTCTAACAGCGACCGCTGCCGGCGCACGCGCACGGCAGCGGTCAGAGTCTCAACTCCGAGCGCAGGAATCGCGCCCACAGCCCGCGCGCGATCCGATACCCGTCCGCCTCCACACCCAGTCGCGCGAAGTGACCGCAGAGATTCTCGATGTCCCTTTCCAGCAGTGACAACGCGTTCGAATTGAACCGCGCGTCGACCGCCTGCGGGAAGTCGATGATCCGCACCTCTCCGTCGCGATACAGTACGTTGTACGCAGAGAGGTCGCCGTGCACGCGGTCGCACGCGAGCATCATCTCGACATTCCGCATAAGCACGCCGAACACGCGCCGGGCTTCCGCTCGATCCAGTCGCGCGGCCGCGAGCGGCGATGCCGGCGCATCCTCATCGCCGATGTACTCCATCACGATCACGCTGTCCGACATGGCGATCGGCTTCGGCACGGCGACGCCCGCACCGTGGAGCACCTGCAACGTCGTGTACTCCTCCGACACCCATCGCGAGAAGGACATCTCCTGCCCCACGCGCGACTTCTTCGTCATCGCGAGCGCGTCGCGACGGTGCACGCCGCGCATCCGCCCGTCGCCGTACGCCGCCGCGTTTGCGAACTGACGCACCTGCCGGGACCGGTACACCTTGGCTGCCACGAGGCCCCCGGCGGACGCCGCGCACAGATAGACCGTCGCCTCTTTCCCGCTCTTCACGACGCCCAGCACCTCGTCGATCAGCCCCAGCGCGTCGCTGCCGCGATCGGTTCCACCGATCAACCCGCCCTGATCGATGAAGTGCTGGAGCGCCTCCATCTGCTCGTTGTCCTTGTTCTGTCCCAAACCGTCCTCCCGGGCGTCGCCGCCCGTCGTGTGTCGCATCGTTTCCGGGTAGCGGTCGTCGAAACGTTGTGGTTGGTCATGTCGCACCTCCTGCTGTTGCGTACGGAACGAAAAGAGCCGTGGCGTCACGCGCACGGCTCTGGAAACAGAACGACCGCCCGAAGGCGGTCTGAGTATCACGACGAACTGCGGCGAGCGGCCGTCTACTCCAGGTCCTTCCGGGTGCGCGAGGATGCAGGGCTGAACACGTTGTCCTTCATCTGTCGCACCTCCTTCCGGAAGGCTCACGCGATCGGCGCCACGCGGACGGGCGTCCACGCCACCGAACTGCGTGGAGCGTACGCCATGCGGTCGAGGCGTGTCAAACGCACTGACCGGACCAGCCCGCAGCACGGTGATGGGGACGCACTCTTCACGCCGAAGGCGGGAGTGGGCAGCCCGGGGATGAGCTCGCCTCGCCTTGGCTGACGAGCGTGTGTACGCTTGGCCCATGGCCAGGAAGATCATCGTCGTGGGCGGCGGCATCGCAGGCCTCACGGCCGCCTACACGCTCCAGAACGCCGGGTTCGACGTCGAGGTGATCGAGCGCAACGACACGCCCGGCGGCCGTATGCGGAGCGAGCGCCACGGCGAGTTCGTCGTCGATCGCGGCGCGCAGTTCGTGGCGAGCAGCTACCGCAACATGCGCGCGCTGGTCGACGAACTCGGCCTGAAGTCGCAGGTGCGCCGGCTCAAGACCGGCAGCGGCGCCGTCCTCCGCGACGGCAAGTTCGTCAGCTCCAACTACGCCGGACTGCGCGCGATCTGGAAGGCGAGGGACCTCCGCCTCAGCAGCAAGCTCCGCCTGCCGCTGATCCTCAACGACCTGCGCCGCACGCGGCACATGCTCGACTTCTACGCCATCGAGAAGGCCGCGCCCATCGATGACGCGTCCGCGCACGACTGGGCGCTGCACCGCTTCGGGCGGGAGGTGCTCGACTATCTCATCGAACCGCCCTTCGCGTCGACCTTCACGGTGCTGCCGGAGAACCTTTCGCGCGCGTTCGTCCTCGCGACGATCCACTACATGTTCTCGGGCTTCCGCCTCAGCGCGTTCCTCGGCGGCAACGGCCTGTTGACGCAGACGCTGGCCTCGAAGCTCCGCGTGCGCACCGGCACCGACGTCACGCGCATCACGCAGTCGGCCGACGGCGCGACCGTGGCGCTGGCCGGCGGCGAGACGCTGACGGCGGACGCCGCGGTCATCGCCACGCCGGGCAACCACGTCGCGCGCCTGTGCGACACGTTGAGCGCGGACGAACGCCGGTTCTTCGAGGGCGTCCGCTACGCGTCGAGCATCATCGTCTTCGTCATGACGTCGACGACCGAGGCCGATCCCGGCATCTACGGCGTGGGCATCAGCCGTCCTGAGGGCGTACGGCTGTACGGCATGGCGATGGAGAATCCCAAAGAGGGAGCCGTCCCGCCGGGCAAGACGATGTTCAACTGCGCGTTCAGCGAGGACTATGCCGCCGAGCTGATGACGAAGCCCGATGGCGACGTCGTCGAGGCGCTGCACGGCGAGCTACGCAAGCTGCCGATCCGCGGGCTCGACAAGGCCGAAGGGCACGCGGTCCACCGCTGGCCCGAGCTCGTGCCGCAGTTCTACCCCGGCTACATTCGCTCGCTCGCGGCATTCAAGGAGCGGCGCCAGCGCAGCGACCGCATCTTCTTCGCAGGTGATTACCTCGTCGGCCCGTACACGGAAGCGGCGCTCACGTCAGGGCTGCGCGCCGCGGAGGACGTGCGAGCCAGATTCTCGGCAGGAGCAGTGTCATGACAAAGATCGTCGCCATCGGCGTGGGCAGCCTCGTGTTCGGCGTGGAGCTGTTACGGGACGTGTATCAGACGCCCGAGCTGCGCGGCGCCGAGCTGTGGCTCGTCGACCTCGACCCCGGCGCGCTGCGGCGCATGGGCGGGCTGGCGGAGAAGCTCAACGAAGCGTCGGGCTGGGACGTCACGCTGCGGACGACGCCTGAGCGCGTCGAAGCGCTGCCGGGCGCCGACTACGTCGTGACGTCGATCGCGGTGGACCGCGACCGCACATGGGAGACCGACCACAGGCTCGCCCTGAAGCACGGCTTCCCGAGCGTGTTGAGCGAGAACGGCGGACCAGGCGGTCTCTCGCACACGCTGCGATCGATTCCGCCGATGCTCGCGATCGCGAAGGACGTCGAGCGGCTGGCGCCCGGCGCGCTGCTGCTCAACTACACGAATCCCGAGAACCGGGTGTGCCTGGCGATCCACCGCTACACGAAGGTGCGCAGCATCGGCCTCTGTCACGGCGTCGCGGAGACGGTCGAGATGATCGAGCACCTGCTCGACATCCCGCGCGACGACATCGACCTGCGCGGGGCGGGCACGAACCACTTCGTGTGGACGACGTCGCTGACGGAGCGCTCGTCGGGTCGCGACCTGCTGCCGCTGTTGCGCGAGCGCCTCCCGCAGGCCGATCCGGAGAAGTGGAGCTTCTGCGCGTGGCTCTTCGATCGGTTCGGCGTCTTCCCGACGACCGGCGACAACCACGTCGGGGAGTACATCGGCTACGCGGCGGAGTTCATCGGCACGAAGGGCTACGACTTCGGCGGCTACGCCCGCGTCCGTGAACTCGCGCACGCCAACGTCGACGCGTGGGCGGCGGGCGCGAAGCCCGTCGCGTCGCTCCTCCAGCAGTCGTCGCGGGAATCGCGGCTCGGCCACGGCGTGACGCAGATCATCGCGGCGCTGATCGCGCGTCGCACGATCCGCCGGCCGTCGTTCATCATCCCGAACGACGGCTACGTCGAGAACCTCGCCCGCGACGCCGTCGTCGAGGTGCCGGGCATCATCGAGGACGGCGACTTCCGCGGTATGCAGGTCGGGCGGCTGGCCGGGCCGGTCGCCGCGATGGTGCAGAACGAAATCGCGATCCAGGAGCTGGCGGTCGAGGCTGCCGTCACGGGATCGCGCGACCTGGCGCTGCAGGCGCTGCTCATCGACCCCTGCGTGCACAGCGCCCGGGCCGCCGAGGCGTTTCTGGACGACATCCTCACGGCGCATCGCGCGTACGTGCCGGCGTTCTGGAGTTGACGTCAGGGTTCATCCACAGATTTCACAGATGACACAGACGGAGTCAGGGTAGCGGCGCTACTCGTGCGGGCGAGGACGAAGCGCGCGTACGACGAGCCACGCCGCTACGAGCGCGAGCGCCAGGACGGCAATCCGCGTCGTCGACCGGGCGGGGCGTGCATCGTGCTCGGCGTGCCGAGTGCGTTGCTGTCCGGCGTCGCTTCGACGGCTGCAGCCGTCCGCTCCCACGCATGGGTGACGTCGGGTGCCGGTTGTGGCATCTCGGCCGTCGCGACCGCTTCGCGCACGGCGCTCGGTGCGAGTGGCTCGGCGGCGTCTTCAGGCTCCACCCGGGATTCGACGGGGTCGATGTCGAACGCCGCAACTGGCGCAGCAGGGGCGAGCGCGTCGTTGCAGCGCTGGCGCGGGGTGTGCTGTTCGTCGCAATAGGGGTCGTGGTAGATATCCATCTCGACGGAATTGTATCGGTTGGGCTGGCGCTGGTCGCCAGCCAGCCCGTGCACGTTCGCGCCGCGCCCGCTACGATGCGGCCCGGAGGCATGCCATGAAGTACGACGTGATTGTCATCGGTGCGGGGGCGGCGGGCGCGGCGATCGCGGCGCGCGTGTCGGAGGACCCGAGGCGCAGCGTGCTGCTGCTGGAGGCCGGTCCGTACTACCCGACCACGGACCAGATGCCGGACGACCTGTTGAATGGCAATAACAACGCCTATGCCCCGCACAACTGGGACTTCACGGCCGAGGCAAACCTGGCGGGACGTCCATTTGCGCTGCCCGCCGGGCGGGTCGTCGGCGGGTCGTCGGCGATCAACACGGCCATCGCCATCCGCGGCGTGCCGGAGGACTACGACGAGTGGGCGTCGCTCGGGAACAGCGAGTGGTCGTGGGAGAAGGTGCTGCCGTACTTCCGCCGGCTGGAGAACGATCTCGACTTCGACGACGATTTCCACGGCCGCAACGGCCCGATCCCGATCCGCCGCTATCGCGAAGACGAGCTCGTGCCCGTGCAGGCGGCGTTCATGCGGACGATGCGCGAGCTTGGCTACCCGGAAGCGAAAGACAACAACGATCCCGACTCGACCGGGCTGGCACCGCACCCGATGAACAAGCGCGGCCGCACGCGGATGAGCGTCGCCATCTGCTACGTCGAGCCGGCACGGCACCGCCTCAACCTGACGATACGCGGCGACTGCTTCACGCGGCGCATCATCACGGACGGCACACGCGTCACGGGCGTCGAGGTGGAGACGGGGAGGACGACGCAGATCGTCGAAGGCGAACGGGTGGTGCTGGCGGGCGGCGCGATCGGATCGCCGTGGCTGCTGCTGCGTTCCGGCATCGGCCCCGCCGCACACCTGCGGTGAGTACGGGATCGACGTGGTGCGCGACCTGCCCGGCGTGGGCGGGTTCCTCGACGACCATCCGATGCTCGGCGCGGTCTTCGCGGCGAAGCCGGGCATATTGAAGTTCGAAGACCCGCTCGTGCAGGTGACGTACCGCTACACATCCGGCATCGGCGGCGAACGTAACGACATGCAGCTCATGCCGGTGTCGCAGATCCCGACGCGCGATGGCACGCTGGTGTTCTCGATCGGTTCCGTCATCGAGCGCCAGAAGTCGCCCGGCGGCCGGCTGTCGCTGACATCGGCCGACCCGCACGTCCAGCCGCGCATCGAGCACCGCTTCTGCGAACACGAGGACGACATCCGGCGACTCGTGGACGGCGTGCGCATGGGTATCGAAGTCGGCTCGCACGCGGGATTCGCCCACATCGCGGATGGCGTGCGCGCGCCGTCGGCGGCGACGGTTGCCGACGACGAACAGCTCGCGTCGTGGTGCAAGCACGTCGCGTCGAGCGGCTTCCATCCCAGCTGTACGGCGAAGATGGCACCCGCGAACGACCCGATGGGCGTCGTCGATCAGCACCTTCACGTCCGCGGCTTCGACAACCTTTTCGTCGCCGACGCGTCGGTGATGCCGAAGTGCCCGCGGGCGAACATCCACCTGACGTCGGTGATGATCGGCGAGCGCGTGGGGGAGTGGATCCGCGAAGGCGTGGTGTAGGGCCGCGACGTGCGCGGCCATCGCGCGGATGTCGGTGCGCGCTCTACCTCACGGTGAACTCGCGGATGATGAAGTTGTCTTCGTCGGCGGGCGTGAAGCATTCGAACTTATAGGCGCCGGGCGTGTCGACCGTGAACTCGTACGTGTAGTGCGACGCGACCGGCGTCGATTTCGGAGTGCCGCCCGGCAGCGCGGCGATCTTCTCGGCGCCGATCGGCTTTACGAGCTGCTTGCCCTGCCGGAGTTCGCAGGTGACGGCGACTTCGACGCCGTATCGCTGCGCGATCGTCACGTTGCCGGTGAGCGTCGCGCCCGCGCGCATATCGCCCGACACCGTCGCCGACTTGAAGAACTCGTTGCCGGGCTCAGGGTCGCGGAAACGCACGCCGCAGCCCGCGAGCAGGGCGCACGACAACACCAGCAACAGGAGGAAGGGGGGAGTTCTCACGCGACTCCATGCTATGCGGCGCGCGAATCGCGGACAAGTCCACGTGCCAGCGGCGCGGACCGCCGACTAGAATCAGCGCATGCACGTGAACGCACTCCACCCGTGGGACCTGAGTCCGCGCGAGGCGGTGTCGCTTCAGCGCGAGCTTGCGGCGCGCATCGTTCGGGCGGGCGACGTGAGCGAACGCGCCGTGCGATTCATCGCCGGCTCCGACGTGGCGTTCGACAAGCCGTCGCGGCGCGCCGTCGGCGCGATCGTGGTGCTGGCGTGGCCGTCGCTCGAGGCGGTCGAGCGAGTGACCGTCGAAGAGCCCGTGAGGTTCCCGTACGTGCCGGGGCTGTTGTCGTTTCGCGAGACGCCGGTGTTGATCCCGGCGTTCCAGCGGCTGCGCCACACGCCGGACCTGCTGATGGTCGACGGCCACGGCTACGCACACCCGCGACGCTTTGGCTTCGCCTGCCACCTGGGGCTGCTGCTCGACGTGCCGACGATCGGCGTCGCGAAGTCGCGGCTCATCGGGGAAGCGGGCATGCTGGCCGGCCCGCGTGGATCGCGCGCCGACATCGTCGACGCGGGCGAGGTCGTGGGGTCGTTGCTGCGGACGCGTGCGGGCGTGCGGCCGATCTACGTGTCGGTCGGGCACCGCATCAGCCTCGCGTCGGCCGAACGCTGGGCACTGGCCTGCGCGACCAAGTATCGCGTGCCCGAGCCGACGCGCCTCGCCGACCACCTCGCGGGCGAAGCGAAGCGCCGGATGCTCTCTGGCACGATCGAGATCGTGATCGAGCAACGTGCGGGGGAGCCCGGCCGCTGGGAATGGGTCGTCGCCGACCGCGAAGTCGTCTTCCGCCACGGCGACACTCCGCCGATGCCCGCGCATTACGGTTGCTCGACGACGATCGTGAACCCGGCCGACAACGAACTCCTCGACGTCATGCTCATCGCCGCCCAGCCACCGCCCGCGCGCGGCCAGCACATGCAGGCCCGCGTGATCGACGTCCTCGAGCGGACCGACGGCGACCACAAACTCCTCGCCGTCCCAGTCGACACGCCGCTCCCGCTCGACGCGACGCAGCTCGAGGCCGAGCGCGAGCGTATCTGGCGCTGGTGCATCGACATCGGCAAGCCGGTCACGCGCTGGGCCGGCGAAGACGCCGCGCTCACGCTGATCCAGGGCTGCTCGGAGAATGGCGCATGACCGCGGACGATCGACGATCGCGTGCGCTCGCGGAACTGCAGCCGTACATCGAGCGTGCCCGCGGCTTCTCGGGCTGGACGTTCGGCGACGTCCGCGTTCGGCACCTCGGTGCGCCGATGCCGTGGGACTATGAGGCGCTGGCGCGAGACCGCGCCGCTCGGGCGCGCTCCGTGCTCGATCTCGGCACCGGCGGAGGCGAAGTGCTGTCGCGGATCATCGCCGGGAGCGACGCGCGCGTGGTCGCGACGGAGGAGTGGCACGTCAACGCGCCCGTGGCGGCGGCGCGGCTCGGGCCACTCGGCGCGCGCGTCGTCCGCGCCGACAGCTTGCGGCTGCCGTTCGTCGCGTCGAGCTTCGATCTCGTTCTCGACCGGCACGAAGCGCTCGAACCAGCTGAGGTCGCGCGCGTGCTGGTGTCGCGGCGGCACGGTGATCACGCAGCAGTGCGGCCCGGACGACTGGCCGGAACTCGGCCGCTTTCTGCCGAAGACCGTGTTCCCCGATCACTTCAACGGCTATCGACAGGGCTTTGCCGCCGCCGGCCTGACGGTCGAAGATGCGCGCTGGCACGAGGAGCGCGTCGCTTTCGAGACGCTCGGCGATCTCGTCTACATGCTCCTCGTTGCGCCCTGGTTCGTCGAGGATTTCGATCCTAGGCGCGACATCGATGCGCTGCTCGCGCTGGCGGATGCGCTCGGTACCGACGACGGGATCGTGGTGACAGAGAGTCGGTACTTGATCGTGGCGTCGAAGCCGGAGTAGTTGCTGCCCGTTCATCGATGCGGGAAGGTCGTCGCGCTCAGACCCGCAGCTTCCGCCAGACCGCCGCCACCCGTTGAACCGCTGTGAAGTGCGACAGCACCGCGAGCACCCAGAGCGCCCACAACACCACGCCGTGTCCGATCAGCAGCGCGCCTCCGAGGAGGATTACGCGCTCCGCGCGGGTGAACAGCCCCTCGCGCAACGTCAGTCCTTCGCCTTCGGCGCGCGCGCGCACGTAGCTCACCATGATCGAGCCGACGATCGCCGCGTAGCACAGCACGATCTCCTGCGTGTGACCGCCGACCTGCGTGTAGTGGAACAGCACGCCGCCCAGCACGGCCGCCTCGGAGATGCGGTCGAGCACCGAGTCGAACACGGCGCCAAACTTTGTCACCGTGCCCGTCTTGCGCGCCAGCGCCCCGTCCAGCAGGTCCAGCGCGCTGAAGACCAGCATCAGCGCGCCTGCCCACACGTAGTGGCCGCCAGCCGCCAGCGCCCCGGCGGCGACGTTGCCGGCGAACCCGAAGGCCGAGATCATGTTCGGCGTGACGCCGATCTTCGCGAGCGGCGAGACGATCGGATCCGTGATCCGCGTCGAGATCTTGTGCGGCACAATCGTGAACGAAGGCAAGAGAACTCCAATCGTCGCTGGTGGCGAACAGCCGCCAGTCACGAGCAACCATACCGCGCCCCTTGCATGGGGCGACACCCCGCGTTAGGCTCGCCTATGGCCGTCACCATCCTCTACAACGACACCGATGCCATCATCGACGACGCCGTTTCGGACGGCGCGGACCTCTGGCTGCACCTCGACGATCTGACGCGCGCGTCGGGCTGGCAGCTCAAGCCCGAAGGCGCCTGCCTCGGCGACGTCTGCGTGCCGCTGCCGGCGGCGCGACGCGATCGCTTCGTACGCAGCGAAGACACCGCCGAAGCGCGCTTCAACCTGGCCGAGCTGGCCCGCCTCCTCGATATGCCGTCGCTCCACGATCGAGCGCACGGAGACGTGGTGCTTCGTCGATAACGCGAGCACGCGCTCGCAGCGCATGGCGTCTCTCAACGCGCCCGATTTCACGCTGCCCGACCTCGGCGGCAAGATGCATTCGCTCACCGAGTATCGAGGGCAGAAGATCATCATGGTCGCCTGGGCTTCGTGGTGAGGCTGCCGTTTTGAGCTGCCCGTGTGGCAGTCGCTGTACGAAGAACTGACGGACCGTGGCCTGACCGTCATCACGGTCGCGCTCGACAGCGGCGGCAGCGAGGCCGCGCGCCCCTTCATCGAGCGCGCCAAGCCGACACACCCGTCGCTTATCGATCGCCGCCATGCCGTCGCCGATCTCTACCAGTTCGTCAACGTCCCGAGCGCGGTCTGGATCGACGAGCGCGGTGTGATCGTCCGGCCGACGCACACGCCCGCCGCCAATGCGGCGATGGCCGGCATCATCGGCATTGGCCCGGAGGAGTACCTGGACGCCGTGCGTGACTGGGCGGCGAACGGTGACCGCAGCCGCTTCGTTCCGCCGGTCGAGACGCGCCGTGGCTGGCAGCACGAGCCCGACGACGCCGACGTGATCGCGGCGCTGAACTTCCGCCTCGGCGAGTACCTTATCGAGCACGGCGGGGCGGATGCCGCGCGTCCGTACCTCGAGGAAGCCGTCCGGCTCCGCCCGGAGAGCTGGGCGTATCGCCGACAGGCGTGGGCACTCTACGAGCCGCCCGAGAAGAACGGCACGCTCTGGTATGAAGCCGCCGTTGCGCACCCGCGCGTCGCGGACGAGCCCTACTACGCGCCGGTCCAACTCACGGACACGCCGGCGCGCGGAGCCGCCGAGATCGCCCGCAAGCAACGCGAGATCTTCGAGGCGACGTTCGGCAAGGCGTTCGCGAAGCAGAAGGACGCGTCGCCGGAGGCGTAGGGCGAGCGGCGCGTCAGTTGCACGTGGCTCTCGCCAACGTGGTTGTCATCGATCACCGAGCGCGTGGCGACTACGAGTAGCGTTCCTCGGTCCACGGATCGCCGTGGATGTGGTAGCCGTACATCTCCCAGAAGCCCGGCTTCTCGTCCGCCATGAACACCATGCCGCGCACCCACTTCGCGCTCTTCCAGAAGTACAGCTTCGGCACGACCAGGCGCAGCGGTCCGCCGTGCTCCCTGGTGAGCGGCTCGCCGTTGTGCTGGTGCGCGAACAGCACATCGTCGTCCATCAGCTCGGCAAGCGAGACGTTCGTCGTGTAGCCGCCGTAGCTGTGCAGCATCACGTGCCGTGCTTCGGGCTTCACGTTCAGCCGCGCCATCACGTCCGTGAACTTCACGCCCGTCCAGTCGTTATCGAACTTGCTCCAGTGCGTCACGCAGTGGATGTCCGACCGCAACGTCGTCTGCGGCAGCGCCATGAACTCGTCCCAGGAGAAGTGCACCTCCTGTTCGACCAGCCCCACGATCGAGAACTTCCAGGTCGCGAGGTCGACGGCGGGCGTGCCGCCGTACTGCAGCACGGGCCAGCCGTCGGTCAGCTTCTGTCCGGGCGGCAGCCGCGTGCCGAACCGCTCCCGGTCTTCTTTGCCGCGCTTGTTGAACAGGTCGAGTGCCAATCCCAGCTCCGTTTCGCTCAGCCCGGCGGCGCGCGCGTGCGAGCGCGCCGCGCTATTCGGTTGTGATACGCAGCGCCGGCAGGCGGCGGATTGCCATCACGGCGTCTTGACGCAGATGACGTTGTCGTGCTTCTTCAGCTCGGCGTCGTTCGTCTGGCACTGCTGATCCTTCGGTACGTCGCCTTCGAGCGAGGCGTAGAACTTCGCCGACTGCCCGTCCGAGGAGTACCAGTAGCCGATCTTCTGCGGGTCAGCGACAGCGTCGCCGCCGGGGGCCAGCGCCTGGATCTTGCAGCCCAGGTCGATGTCCTTGTACGTGCACAATGACTGTACGTTCCCGTTCGTCGACGGGTAAGAACCGTCGCGCTGCTTGATGCGGTTCGCCGCATCGATCAGCAGCAGCAAGTCCATGCGCCGCTTGAAGTCCCGGTCGGACGGGCTGCCGGTGACGGCGCCGGCGATCGTCGGCCGCGGCTGCGGCGTCGGTGCGAACCCGATCGGCGTGGCCGTCGGCGCGACGTAGGCCCCGCGGACCGGCGTGCCGATCTCGCCCAGCGGTGTCGCCGGGGTGGCTTCGCCGCCCTTGGTCACGTCCAGCCAGAGGACAGTGAGGAGTGCGAGCACGATCAGCCCCACGGGCGCGATGATGTCCCATCGCAGCAGCCTCGCGCGTTTCAATCGTCCCTCCGTTCTCGGGCGCTCGGACCGCGATCATCATAACAGCCGCATGCGAATGGCGGCTGCGCCGCGCGACGGCGGCGTGGAAACAGCGGGGCGAGAGTCGGGTGCCTATGCCGCTCCCCGGTCGACGGGCGGTTCGACACCATCTCCGGCGAGTTGGTATGGGACTTCGGCGATGACCGTGTTCGGCCGGTCCAGCAACGCGGTGCGCAGCCGCCGCGCCGACTGGTTGTGCAGGAAGCGCTGCCATGGCCACGCGGTGCGGAACTCCGGCAGCACCACCGTCACGTACTGCCCCGGGTCCCTCTTGTCCAGCGCTTCGATGTACGAAATAAGCGGAGCAACCAACGAACGGTACTCGGAGGTGATGATGACGATCGGCACGTCAAGCACAGTGGCTTCCCATCGGTCGCGTAGCGCGTGGCCTTGCTCGAGGTCGTCCGTCACGTGCAATGCTGTTACGTTCGGCGAGATCGCGCGCGCGTAGTCGACGGTCCGCAGAACGGCGCGGTTCAGTTCGTCGATCGGCACCAGCACCGTGTGTTTGCGTCGTGTGGCAGCCTCGATGATCTCACGTTTCGGGACTTTGAGCCTGAGCTCCACGCCCGTGTAGTGCCTGTAGATAGAGAGGAACGTGAACGCCAGGATGAGCATCGCGACCATGCTGATCCACGCGCCCTCGTTGAACTTGGTGCCGCCGATGATGACCGCCACGACCGCCGTGGCCGCCGCGCCGACACCGTTGATGATCAGGCTCTGCTGCCACCCGCGTTCTTTCAGGCGCAGCCAGTGCACGACCATCCCGCTCTGTGACAGCGTGAACGACACAAAGACGCCAAAGGCATACAGCGGGATGAGCCGGTCCACGTCCGCATCGAAGATGACTAGCAGCATCGCAGCCGCGGCGCCGAGGACGAGGATGCCGTTCGAAAACGCCAACCGGTCGCCGCGGAAGGTGAACTGATGCGGCAGGAAGCGATCTTTCGCCAGGATCGATCCGAGCCGCGGAAAGTCGGCGTAGCTCGTGTTCGCCGCCAGGATGAGGATCAACGCCGTCGCTATCTGAATCGCGTAGAACACGGGCCGGAGGTAGCCCGAGAACACCACGCTCGCCACTTGCGCCGGCACAGAGACCTTGTCCGCGTGCTGTACGCCCAGCTGGTGCGCCAGGATCGTCAGGCCGATAAAGAAGGTCCCCAGGATCACGGCCATCCACATGAGGGTTGTCGACGCGTTCCTGGATTCCGGCTTCTTGAACGCCGGGATGCCATTCGAGATCGCCTCGACGCCGGTGAGGGCAGCGCATCCTGCGGCGAACGCGCGCAGCACGAGGAACAGCGTCAGGGTCTTCGGGATCTCCGGCGCGTGCACGACCGACGCGGGGATTGGCGCCGTCAGGCCCGGGTCGATCGCCAGCCGGGCGAAGCCGCCGATGATCAGCACCAAGAACGCCACGATGAACATGTAGGTCGGCACGGCAAAGATCGTGCCCGACTCGCGGATGCCACGCAGGTTGAGCAGCGTGATCGCCGCAACCATCGCCACCGAGAGCTCCACGCTCGCCGGATGCAGGCTCGGCACCGCCGACGTGATCGCGAAGACGCCGGCCGCGATCGACACCGAGACGGTCAGGATGTAGTCGACCGAGAGCGCCGCCGCCGCCGTCAAGCCGGCGACGTCACCGAGATTCTCGCGCGCGACGATGTACGCGCCACCGCCGCTCGGGTACGCCTTGATCGTCTGGCGGTACGAGAACGCTACGATCGCCAGCAGTAAGCCGATCGCGAGTGCGATCTCGATCGAGTGTGTGAGCGCGCCGGTGCCGGCCGCCACCAGCACGAGCAGGATTTCGTCGGTCGCGTACGCCGAGGACGAGAGCGCGTCCGATGAGAAGACCGCCAGCGCCTTCGTCTTCGGCAGCCGTTGCTCCTCGGCATCCTCCGACGAGATCGGCGAGCCGATCGCGACTTTGCGTACGCGCGTCCAGAACCGCTGCGCACCGGTGCGCGGCGCCGTTGCACGATGCGTCGCGCGGAAGGTGCCCTCGTCCTCGCCGCGCGCGAATCGCCGCTCGCCTTCGCGCACGCGTCTGGCGAAGCGTGAGCCGGGCTTCGTGCCCTTGACGATCTCCGTCGCTTCTACATCGGGCAGCGGCTGCCGGCGAGGGACGCGCACGCGCTCGTGGATGTCGGCGCCGTTGCTTCCGCCGGGCTCGGTACTTTCGCCGCCGGGGTGCTCAGCCACGCTCCCGTCCTTTCAGAGAGGAGGTCGTATGCCGCAAGTGGCTGCGCCGGAGACAAGGGGGATGGGCGCGCGGCCCGGTCGCAATAGGCGGCGTGGCACGCCGCAGTCGTAATAGCACTTCCCGATCGTATCGCCGCGCCCACTGCAGGTAAAGGCACGCCGCGTGGATTGGAGAACGCCAGCCTCACGCACCTGTGCTACCATGCGCTCACATGAACTCGATCCGAACTCCTGAGGTGCGCACATCCCGCGGTTCATCGCCGCGGGGCGCCATCGGCCGCCTTCCGCTTCCCCGATAGGCAGGCCGATCCGCCGGTGACTATACTGGCGCGACATTCAGGAGAATTGCTTCCATGACGAAGCTGCAGCTGTACGACACCACGCTCCGTGACGGCGCCCAGATGGAGGGCATATCGCTCTCCGTCGAGGACAAGCTCAAGATCACCCGCAAGCTCGATGAGCTGGGCGTGACGCTACATCGAGGGCGGCTGGCCCGGCAGCAATCCGAAGGACGCCGAGTTCTTCGTACGGGCACAGTCCTTGAACCTCCAGAACGCCCGCCTCGCCGCGTTCGGCTCCACGCGCAAGGCCGGCGGCGACGCGGCTACCGATGCCAACCTCCGCGCCCTGCTCGACGCGCGCACGTCCGTCGTCACGCTGGTCGGCAAGACCCACGACCTGCACGTGCGCGAAGTGATCGAGACGTCGCTCGAAGAGAACCTCGCGATGATCGCCGACTCCGTCCGCCACATGGCGCAGAACGGCCGCACAGTCTTCTTCGACGCAGAGCACTTCTTCGACGGCTTCTACTCGGACCGGGCGTATGCGCTGAGCTGCCTGAAGGCGGCCGCCAGCGCGGGCGCCTCCTGCCTCGTCCTCTGCGACACGAACGGGGGCATGACGACGCAGCAGCTCGTCGATGCCATCCGCGCGGTGAAGGCGGAGACCGACGCGCCGCTTGGCATCCACACGCACAACGACGCGGACCTTGCCGTCGCCAACACGCTCGCCGCCGTGGATGAAGGCGTCGTGCAGGTGCAGGCCTGCGTCAACGGCTACGGCGAGCGCTGCGGCAACGCCAACCTGATGAGCATCATCGCCAACCTCAAGCTCAAGCTCGGTATCGACGTCGTCACGGGCGAGCAGCTCGCGATGCTCACGGAAGTCAGCCATTACGTCAGCGAGATCGTCAACCTCGTGCCGAATCCGTACCAGCCGTACGTTGGCGCCAGCGCGTTCACGCATAAGGGCGGGCTGCACGTCGCCGCTGTCCTCAAGACCGACGTGAGTTATCAGCACGTGCCGCCGGAGTCCGTTGGCAACGTACGCCGCCTTCTTGTGTCGGAGCTGGGCGGCAGCAGCGGAGTCCAGCAGAAGCTCAAGGAGCGCGGTATCGAGTTCGAACTCTCGCGCGAGGAAGCGCGCGCGCTGCAAGAGCTGGTGAACGCACAGGAGGCGAAGGGCTACGCCTTCGAGGGCGCAGAGGCATCATTCGAGATGCTCGTGCGGCGCGCGCGCCCCGGCTATTCGCCGCCTTTCGACCTCGAGGACTACTGGATCATCGAGCGCCGGGCTGCCGCCAACGCCGGCCACGACCGCGAGATGCAGGCCGAGGCGATGGCGAAGGTGCGCATCGACGGCAACTTCCGCCAGACCGCCGCCGAGGGCAACGGCCCCGTCAATGCGCTCGATGCGGCCGTCCGCAAAGCACTGGTGGAGTTCTTCCCGACGATCTACGCCGTGAAGCTCGTCGACTTCAAGGTGCGCATTATCGATAGCGCGGCCGGCACCAGCGCGGCCGTGCGGGTCTTCATCGAGTCCAGCGACGGCGAACGTCTCTGGACAACCGTGGGCGCCAGCACCGACATTATCGAGGCTTCCTGGCTCGCCCTCGCGGACTCGCTCGAGTACTTCCTCGTCAAGCGCGCGGGTTGGCTCCCCGGCTGACCGGCTCGGTACGGCAGGTGCGGTACGTTCGGCACTGGTGTAGCAAGGCGACACGCGTGACACTGCCTGAAGGAGTCAGCGTGGATCCATGCAGTATATGATCGAACTGGAGCACGAGGCGGATATCGCCGGCATCGACGAACATGCGCTCGAGCGGCTGGCCGCGCACGCGCTGAACGTTGAAGGCGTCGCGAAGCCGTCCGAGCTGAGCGTGCTGCTAGCGGACGATCCGATGGTACACGAGCTGAACCGCGCGTATCGCGCGATGGACGAACCGACGGATGTGCTGTCGTTCTCGCAGACCGAAGGCGAGCCGTTCGCGCAGCCGGAGGGTGCGGTGCCTCACCTTGGTGACGTCATCATCTCGATCGACACAGCGCGCAGACAAGCGGTCGAGTACGCCGTGCCGCTGCACGATGAGGTGGCGCATCTGCTGGTACACGGTGTGCTGCACCTGCTCGGATATGACCACGAGGATGCGTCGGAGGCCGAGGTGATGCGGCGCCACGAGGACGCAATCCTGGGTGGATCGTCGCACCACTAGCGTGCATTATTATTCTGCAATGTGAGCCTTTGGATGCGAGACGCGAGCGGTGTCGCTCGCGTGGAGCGTCGAATGCCCGCCCGCCTTCGCCGGCCTGCGGCGGCGGGCTTGCAGCGGTTTAGTAGCTTTGGACCGCGGAAAGCGGCCAATCGGCCCGTCCGCGCCGGTCCGACGAGCGTGAACATCATCGCGAGCCGTCGTGTAGCGCAGTTGGAGGAGGATTCCGGATGAAGCGCAAGTGGTTTATGGCCTCATGGGTGGTGATGCTGCTTGGCGTGACCATCGTCGTGGGGATCGCGTTCAGGAGCGATACCGGCCGTGCGCGCGCCTCGACGGAGTACTTCGGGCCGAAAGAAGCGGTGGTGACGATCGAGGATGGCGACGTCAAGACGGTCCATCTCACGAGCTCGAAGTTCAAGTGGCAGTTCCGCGACGACCAGCCGCCGGTTGAGGTCTGGGGTTACAACGAGCAGATCCCCGGCCCCACGCTGCGCTTCCGGGTCGGGGAGAAGATCCGGATCTACTACCGCAATGACCTCGATGAGGCGTCAACCATCCACTGGCACGGCCTCGTGGTGCCCAACTCGATGGATGGTGTCGGCCTGCTGACGATGCCGCCGGTCATGCCAGGCGAGACGATGGTGTACGAGTACACGATCCCGAACACACCGGGCACGTTCATGTATCACGCGCACATGGACGACCTGCAGCAGGTGAGTATGGGGCTGAGCGGCGCCTTCATCGTCGAGCCGCGTGATGGCGGCGACGGGAAGTACGACCAGGACCGTATCCTCCTGCTCAACAACATCCAGGGGCACTACCTGGTCAACGGGAAGGAGTTCCCGAACATCGACCCGTGGTTGGTGAAGCAGGGCGACCTGATGCGCGTGCGGATGATCAACATCAGCCCGATCGAAGTGCACCCGATGCACTTCCACGGACATTTCACGAAAGAGATCGCCCGCGACGGCACGGCCGAGACTGGCGGCGCCGGCGCTAAGGTCGAGAACACCGTACTTATTGCGCCAGGGCAAACGATCGATGTGGAGGTGAAGATGAACGCACCCGGTAAGGGAGCGTGGATCTGGCACTGCCACGTCCTGACGCACGTGATGGGTCCGGACGGTAAGTCGCTCAACCTTGCGAAGGCGAACGGCGGCATGGTGATCCCGGTCGTGTATACCGACAGCCTGAATATTGATGACATTGTGAAGTCACTCAAGGACGCCATTGCTGGCATCCAGCCGGGCCCGCAGGGATTCGCGCCGATGCCGGACATGTCGAGTATGTCGGGCATGCCGAACGTGGCGGCGCCATCGACCACGGGCCCTTAAGGCGGCACGGACGGAACCAGACGGATCGCGTCATGCTGCAGTTGGAGGAGCGGTACAGATGAACAAGAAGTTAGTTGCCGGCGCGATCGCGATAAGCGTGGCGCTGACGATGAGCGTGGCGTGCAGCGCGGCGAAGGAGCAGGATCCGACACCCGTGAAGCAGTTCAAGATCACGCCGGCGTCCGGGGCCCCCAGCGCCACGCCCGCATCGCAAGCGACGGCGGCCGGGACGCCCGCCGCATCGCCGGTCACGGGAACGCCGGCGTCGCAGGCCACGGGCACACCGCAAGGTACCGCGACATCCGGCGGCGGCGGGGGAAGCACCCTGAGCATCACCGCATCGAACATCCTGTTTGACAAGACGAAACTGACTGCTTCGGCAGGAACGGTGAAGATCGAGCTTGACAATAAGGACGGCGGCGTGCCGCACAACATCAACGTGTTCGACGGCAAGGACGCGACCGCTAAGAGCCTCGGCGCAACGGCCATCGTGCCGGGACCGGCGAAGCAGGTGCTAACACTGGACTTGAAGCCGGGCACGTACTACTTCCAGTGCGACGTGCACCTAGCGACGATGTCTGGAACCTTGACGGTGAACTGACGCTCGGGGACGCTCGAGCATCGACGAGAACGCCCGTGGAGTTCGCTCTGCGGGCGTTCTCTGTGCCGCCCAGCTCGTTGACGCCGCGCGACCGCGGCGCCCAGCCGGGTACACCGCAGCGCGGGTCCACGCTGTAAGATGGGGCCAATCTTTAGGGGAGAGCATCGACCGCTCGCGCTGGCGGCAAAGGATTACATGAGACGCCTGCTCGCTCTCTCCGCGGTCGTCGCGCTGGCCATCGTTTCGAGCCCTGCGTCCGGCCAGCATCGCGTCGCGCTGGCGGCGGGCGGCAGCACGCTCACCCGGCCCGAGGATCCCGTCGTACTGACGGGCGCGGATGTGCCCTCCTTGAACGGCATCGCGCCAGGCGACCTCGTGGCGTTTCGGTACGACGGCGGCTGGGTGCAGATCCCCGTGCAAGTGGACGAGCGGGACGTCAAGAACTTCCGCTCGATCTACAACAACCTGGCCGGATCGGACATCACGGCCCTTCAGTACACGGACGCGGGCACGTTCACAGGGCCGGACTCCGACCCGACGCTCGATGGCAACGACGAGATCGCGTTCATGGCGAAAGACGCGGGAGGCGTGCCACCGTCGTTCTCGGAGCCGGCGCACGTGCTGTTCGACAGCGGCGTGAAGCTGACTCTCACCGATCCGCTGGCCGCAGGGCAGACGGGATACGTGTATCTCTTCCGGCAAGACGGATCGCTGAGCCCGGGGGCGGGACAGTCATACGTGAGCTACGCCTTCAATCTGCTCTCTGGCGCGTACAAGACGACGTACACGCTGACGGCGAACGGAGGGAACCCGGAGGACTCGACGATCGCGACGCGCGAACTACACGTACCATTTCGGCGACCGCTGGCAGGAAGACGAGATGAAGATCAGCGTCGGCGGCGCGACGAACGTCGATATCCTCGATCGCCACAAGGCGCTGTTCTCGCCCGGATACTGCGGCCGCTCTGAGGACACGTTCGATGGCATCATCGCGTCGAGCCCGATCGAAGGGGCCTTCGTGGCGAACAAGAGCGGGCCGGTGCGGGCGATCCGGTCGTACATCGGGGCGAACAGCGGGCCACTGACCGAGCGCGAGCAGATCTTCTACGCGCAGCGCCAGGACATTCGCACGTACCTCCGTGTGCACGCGATTCCGAGCGTGATGGACTTCTTCGACTACAGCCCGGCAGCGTCCGGGATGACGTACTACAACGACCTGAACACTGGGCGGCGTGACGATCGACGGCGTGCCGGACACGACGGTTGCAGGACCGATCCAGTGGCAGATGGTGACAGGCGCGCAGGGGACGGTGGTCCAGAGCGGCCAGCATAACGACGAACATCCCCGGGTTCGCGTACACGTCGTACTACCTGGATCAGGCGACCGGCTGCGACCACTCAATGCACAGGCGATGCGTCCGCCTACGGATCGAGCGGTGCCTGGGTGAACCTGTCCACCGAGCCAGATCCCGTGCACCGACCCCGGAATGGGCTGCGCGAACTTCATGAACACGACGAACACGCTGTACTACGAGGCGCCCGGCGCGAGCGTCGCATCGGCGCAGGCGCTCAACAACGAGGCGAAGACGCCGTTGACGTCCACGGCACAGCTGTGGCAACAGCCGCTCAGCGTGGGAGGCGTAGCGGAGCCGCCGCCACCGCTGGCGTCATCGTCCATCGCCCGCAGCGGCTCACATCAGATGCTGGTCGGCATTGGTGCGGCGGCGGTGGTTTGTATCGTGAGCGTCGCGGGGATGCGCCGGCGGGTTCGTCGGCGATAGGTAGCAGCAGGTTGCTCTCGCCCGGCCTTCGCGGACCTGATACGTGGTGCGCAGGCGCCCGGACCGGTTGAGGGGCCGGTTCACGGGAACGACAGCAGGCGGGAGCCGTACGAGGGGTCGGGCCCGACGTCGGCCATCGTCCTGGCGACAGCCTCGGTGGGCCGGAGTCCATCGGACAAGAGGTGTGCCAGTAGTGACTGAGTGGCGGCGTCCGTGTGGGCGGCTGTGACGAGGGTGTCCCAGCTAATGAATTCAGCCACTCCCCGCCGCTGGAAGGCCTGCGCCAGGTCCTTCGTGCTGAGACCGCCGCATCCCATCAGTACGATCGTAGCATCGTGAAATTGCCCCTTCATGCTTGACTGCACGAACGTTGGTCCGATGAGGAAGTACTTGTCGGTGATGCCAAGCTGTGGGTACGAGCCGACGCCGAGCCTGTACGCGCGTTGATCGTCGGTGTGCGAAAACGGCGTATAGCTCTCGTTGGTGAACAGCGCGACGCCGGCTCTCTCGATCGAGCCGCCCGTGGCTTTGTCCCGCTCGTACACCTTCTGGGACGCGTGGCTACGGATGACGATGAACTTGTAGCCTTTGCGCGGCAGGTCGCGATAGAAGTCGACGGTCACCTCATCGGCGCGATAGTAGTCGACGGCATAGCCGGCGGCCTGGAGCCGCGTGCCAGCAGCGTTCACGAAGTCGGGATTGGGATCGGTGATGGCGAGCTGGTCGATGATCACGGCCTTCGGCTTACCCGGGGGACCGTCGTCGGGCCAGAAGGCGAAGGCGAGCGCGGCGCCGGAGGCGGCGAGCAACGCGAGCGCGATCGCCGCGAAGGCGGCGAGGCGCCCGCGGGATCTGCCGGCGGTGCGAGAGCGCACGCTCATGTTCGTGGCTACCTTATGGGACGCGTCCCTTGTTCGCAGACCGCGCGGCGGCTGCCGGCGTGCCGCGGCGCGTGGGCAGCGCCACGGCGTCTTATCAGCATACGCGACGGGCAGCGGAACGGATGCGCGAAGCGGAAGGCGCGAGGATCCCGGCGCGCTTCGACGACGTGTGTGGTAGGATCGCGCCGATGTACTCGTTCGCGGTGAGCGCTGAGATCGATGCTCCGCCCTCGCGCGTGTGGCGAGCGCTCTGCGTTCCGGCGGAAGTCGTGCGCTGGGATACGGGCGTCGTCGAGGCGATCGACGCTCCGGCTGACTATCCGCAGCCCGGGCAGTACGTGCGCTGGCGGTACTCGAACGGGCCGTTCCGCCTGCTGCACGATCGCCCCCAGGAAGTCGTGGCCGAACGGATGCTGCGCTCGTTGATCAGCGTCGGGCCGACGGAGATGGACGAGACGTACACGCTGGAGGGGATCGACGGCGGCACGCGGCTGACGGCGACGATGCTGGTGCGCGTGCCGTGGCCCGTCGCTGGTGTGATCGCGGAACGCACGCTGTTCGGTCCGGCAACGCGACGCGCGGTGACTGCTTCGCTCCAGGCGATCAAGCGGCACTGCGAGGCGGGCTGAACCGATCCGCCGAGGACCGGCGAGTTGCGCGGAGCGGTGCGCTCTCGTAGGCTTCGCGGCATCTCGCACGCGTATAGCAGCAGAGGAATGGATATGGACGAAGCCGCCAAGAAGACCGCGCTGCGGATGATCCCGTACGGTCTCTTCGTCGTAACGACGAAGCACGAGGGTGCCATCGGCGCCGCGACGATCAACTGGATGACGCAGGTGTCGTTTCAGCCGCCGCTCGTCGCGCTGGGCGTGAAGTCCGACAGTGGCACGCTGGCGCACATCAAGGCCGGTGGCACGTTCGCCGTGAACGTGCTCGGCGCGGGCCAGAAGGACAGCGCCTTTGCCTTCTTCAAACCAACGCAGGTCGATGGCAACACGATCAGCGGCCATGAGTTCGATACGAACATGACGGGAGCCCCATTGCTGCTCGCCGCGCCTGCGTGGTTCGAATGCCGCGCGACGGACTTTGTCGAACGCGGTGATCACACGGTGGTCGTCGCCGAGGTCATCGCCGCCGGCGTGCGCCGTGAGTCAGCGCCCCTGACGCTGGCGGAATGCGGGGTGTTCTACGGTGGATGATGCGCTGCGCACCCGACGCCAGGCCGTCGGCACAACGGATGATCGGCTGAGGAAGCGGACGCGCGCTCGGCCACGGTGAGGGCCGGCGGTCAGGTCGCGTCGACGGTCGCAGCCCCCATCGCGCCCAGGATGGTCGCCGTCGACGGCATCCCCCGCTCGTAGAAGCGCACGAGGCCATCCTTGTCGATCGCCGACGACCGTGCGATTGACGATGGTCACGATCGGGATGGGCATCAGCGCGTCGTACGCGCGTGACACCTTGCCGCCGGCGTCGAGCAGCAGCGGCGTCTTGAAGCCGTGCTTTTCCGAGAACTTCTTGTGCGTTCCGGCGCTCCCCGGGTTCACGCCGAACACGTTCACGCCCGCGGCGACATACGCGTCGTAGTCGTCGCGTGCCGCGCACAGCTGCGCCGTGCAGCCTGGCGTGTTGTCCGCCGGGTAGAACATCAGCACGACCGATGCCGCGCCGCGAAAGTCGGATAGTCGCACCGTCTTCCCGTTCTCGTCCAGCAACTCGAACTCCGGCGCCTTCTCTCCGACGCTGATCATGTTGCACGCTCCATTGCTATCGCGTTGGTGGCTTCGTGGGTTTGCCTATTGTACGCCTCTTCGTCAGTCGCGGATGGACGGACGAACGCAGGCAACGGTGTGGTCGCGCCGCGCCTTACGGGCTGGCCACTCGGTGAGGGGCCGGTAAGGGATCCCCGCCCATTTGCAGCTCAGCCGCGCAGCGGCCGCCCGACACGTGGCGAACGGCGTGCCGTCACACTTGCGGAGAAAGCATGAAATCGATAATAAAGTAGCTAACGACCGCGTAAACCTACTTCACTTAGCCCGAAGCCGTCTCTACAATGCCCCGGGTTTCGAGAGCGCATTCACAGGAGCATCAACATGACCTACGTCATCACCGAAGCGTGTATTGGCACGAAAGACCGCTCGTGCGTCGATGTCTGCCCGGTCGATTGCATCCACGACGAAGGCGACGCTGACAAGATGCTGTACATCGATCCGGACGAGTGCATCGACTGCGGCGCCTGCGAGCCCGCCTGCCCGGTGAACTCGATCTTCGCGGAGGACGACGTCCCCGATAATTTCAAGGCATACGTCGAAATCAACGCGGTCTGGTTCAAGGACAAGGCGAGTGCGCGCGCCAAGGTCGACGCCATCGCCCCGTAACGCTTCGCGCCGGCGGACGCACATTCATGGAGGCCCGGGCTCGTTGTCCGGGCCTTCTGCTCGCTTCCGGATGGAGGGACGTCGCGGCAGGCCGGCGGCGGCTGGGCGGCATCCACTCGCCGCTGGCGCGCCGTCTGACCACCTACGCGCCGTCAGAAGCGCCACAACGCGGTCAGTAATTCGTCAGAGTTGGGCCGTACGATGCGTGAGGTAGGGCCCTGCGACGGACTTGCCCTCGCTGCCGCGGGCTCTGTTGGTGGCGGGGTGGCGCGTCACCTGTGTGTGGCTGCGCCGCCCTCCGCCGTCGGCGCGCCCGGCGGCGCCTCTTCCGCGACGCGCACGATCCGCCGTGACTTTCGCGAGGCTCGCTGCCACATGAGCGACGCCTCGGCGGCGAGTGTGAGCAGGCCGGCCCAGATGACGATATCGCCGGGGCTCACCACGAAGCCGCCGCCGCCCACGCGTACGATGATGCTGTCGCCCAGCGCGTCCAGCCGGCCTTCGCCCTCGTCGACGAGCAGATCCTTCGATCCCGAGATCCACTGGCCGGTCGTGTACATATCCGCGCTCTCGGCGCCGACGGCGGACACGAGCGTGCTCCGCTCCATCGGCATCAGCCCACCGTTCGCGACGATCACGCAGAGGTTCGCCGCCAACCCCACGAAGATGACCCATACGCCCAGCCGCCGGCGGTACGTCCACAGGGCCATCGGCGCCAGCGCGATCGTCGCGGGCAAGGCGACTCGCACGGGTGCCGACCAGGGCGACAGGCGCACGACGCCGAACTGCACCATCACCAGGCACAATGCCAGTGTGGCGCTCAATGCGATCCTGTTCCGTGCGATCGACAATACGCGGCCTCCGAAGGCTCGGCGCCTGCGGGAAGGCGCCCGTGCCGAAGGAGTATCGACAGGCGCAAGCGGCTCATCCAGACTAGACATCGGCACCGGCGACTGCCTCCCGTATTCCCCGACCGCTCCCAAACTGTTGTTCGTCCCAAGGACGTATGATAGGATTCGCTGCCTAATAGCGTAGAAATTCACAAACTTTTCGAGACGGGAGAGTCGCCGTTGATCGAGCAGTTTGGACGGGGCGGATTCCTCCTTGTCTTCGCCGTCATCTTCCCGCTCACCCCTGTCCTCGCGTCGGTCGCGCTCGGCGTCTTCAAGATCCGCCCCAAAGCACCTGACCCCATCAAGGAGTCCATCTACGAATGCGGGATGGTGCCGATAGGGGACGCCCACGTCCGCTACAACGTCCGCTACTACCTCTTCGGCCTGCTCTTCGTCGTGTTCGATGTCGAAGCCGTGTTCCTCTATCCGTGGGCTGTCGCCTATCGCCATCTCGGCGTGTACGCCTTCGTCGAGGCGATGATCTTCATCGCGATCCTCGCCGTCGGTTTCGCCTACGCCTGGCGCAAGCGCGCACTGGAGTGGATCTAGTGCCGCACGCCGTCACGCTCACGCTGCCCGGACCGCAGGTCGCCGACCGCATCCGCGGCGCGCTGCCGGCGGCCCTGCGCGAAGTCGCGGAAGGCTACGTCGTGCTCGAACCGGCGAGCGCGCTCGACGCGATGCGTCTGATCCGCGACGACGAGCAGCTCGACGGCAAGTTCCTCGTCCAGATGTGCAGCGTGGACATGATCTCGCGCATCGACGTCGTGTATCACTTCGCATCGCTCGCGCAGAACCACATCTTCGAGGTGAAGGTACCGGCCGACCACGAGCACCCCGAGGTGCCGTCGATCAGCCCGCTCTGGCGCGGGGCGATCCTGCAGGAGCGGGAGATCTACGACCTGATGGGCGTGAAGTTCCCCGGACATCCGGAGCTGAAGCGCATCTTCCTCTGGGAATCGTTTCCCGGGCACCCGCTGCGCAAGGATTTCATGTCGATGCCCGGCGGCCGGAAGTCAGGGCTTAGCCAGTTCCCGAAGCAAGTCGTCGGACAGACGGGGCAGGAGTTCCGTCCGCGCGCTCCCGGTACGGGTGAGTAGCCGCAGCATCTAAGAATGCTCCTCCCCTCGCCCCCTGTGGGAGAGGGGCCGGGGGTGAGGGGACGCAGTTGCCGATCAAGTCAGAGCCGGTCGAAGTCAATATCGGGCCGCAGCACCCGAGCACGCACGGCGTGTTCCGCATGGTCGCGAAGATCGACGGCGAACGTATCGTCGACGTGAAGATGGTCGTCGGCTACCTGCACCGCAGCATGGAGAAGCTCGCGGAAGAACGCACGTTCACGCAGAACATCCCGTTCACGGACCGCATGGACTACCTGGCGGCGATGTCCGGCAACCTCGGCTACTGCCTCTCGGTCGAGAAGCTCTCCGGCATCGAAGCGCCAGAGCGGGCGCAGTACCTTCGCGTTATCTTCGCCGAACTCCAGCGCGTCGCCAGCCACCTCATGGCCACCGGCACGTTCATCAACGATTGCGGCGCCTGGCAAACGCCGGTCATGTACTGCTTGCGTGACCGCGAGAAGGTGCTCGACCTCTTCGAGATGACCTGCGGCGCGCGGCTCACGACGAACTACATGCGCATCGGCGGCGTCGCCTTCGACGTGCCCGATGAGTTCCTGCCCGCGCTCGACCGTCTCGTCAACGACGATCTGCCGTTCCGCTTCGAGGAGTACGACGACCTTCTCGTGGGTAACGAGATCATCATGATGCGGGCGCGCGACGTCGGCGTCGTGACGCCGGAGATGGCGATCAACGCCTCGCTCAGCGGCCCGCTCCTGCGCAGCGCGGGCATCGCCTGGGACCTGCGCAAGGCCGACCCGTATTGCGTCTACGACCGCATGACGTTCGACATTCCCGTCGGTTACAACGGCGATGCGTACGATCGCATGACCATCCGAATCGAGGAGATGAAGCAGAGCCTGCGCATCATCCGCCAGGCCATGCGCGACCTGCCGGGCGGCCCGCACAAGACCGACGTACCGCTGGCGATCCGCCCACCTGCCGGCGAGGCGTACTCGCGCGTCGAGTCGCCGAAGGGGGAGCTTGGCTTCTATGTCGTCAGTGACGGCGGTCCGGCGCCGTACCGCTGGCACGTCCGCTCACCATCGCTGATCAACCTCAGCGTCCTGCGGGAGATGACGGTCGGCAAGAGTATCGCGGACGCAGTCGTGACGCTCGGCAGCATCGACATCAACGTCGGGGAGGTCGACCGATGACGCTGCTCTCGCTGCTGACGATCGTCACCGACAACTGGTGGGACATCCGCGACCTTTCGAACCTCAGCGGCGCCATCCTCGACCTCATCGACGACGCGGGCGGTCCGGCGTGGCTCATTTACGTCGTCTCGGCGCTGCTCGGCGCGCTCGGTATCGTCGCGTTCATCGGCGCTGTCGCCGTCATCAACATCTGGGTCGAGCGGCGTGTGGTCGGCCGCATGCAGTCGCGTCTCGGCCCGAACCGCCTCGGCCCCTTCGGCCTGCTGCAGCCCGTCGCGGACGCGATCAAGCTCATGCAGAAGGAAGTGCTGCAGCCGAAGACCGCCTCCGGCGTCATCTTCACGATGGCGCCGATCATGTTCACGGTGCCCGGGCATCGCGCTGATGGCCGTCCTGCCGTGGGGGCGCAACATGCTGCTCGCCAACCTGGATGTCGGCATGCTCTACATCCTCGGCATGTCGTCGCTCGCCGCGCTTGCCGTCTTCATGGCCGGCTACAGCTCGAACAACAAGTACGCGCTCTTCGGCTCGATGCGCGTCATCGCCATGCTCGTCAGCTACGAGATCCCGATCGTGCTGTCGCTGCTCGGCATCGTCCTCTTCACCGGCACGATGAATCCGCAGGGCATCGTGCTCTTCCAGGAGCACTACTGGTCGCTGATGATCATGCTCCAGCCGCTCGCCTTCATCATCTACTTCTTCTCCGTCTCGGCGGAGCTGAATCGCACGCCCGCCGACATCGCCGAGGCCGAGTCCGAGATCGTCGGCGGCTACCACACCGAGTACTCCGGCATGAAGTTCGGCCTCTTCTACGCGGCCGAGCTGATCAACGCCGTCTCGGTCTCGGCCATCATCTCGACGCTCTTCCTCGGCGGCTGGTGGGCCTACAAGCTCGACGAGATCGTCCCAGGCTGGATGATCTACATCGGCAAGATCTACACCGTCTACTTCCTCTTCGTCTGGACGCGTGGCACGCTGCCGCGGTTCCGCATCGACCAGCTCCTCGCGTTCGCGTGGAAGTGGCTGACGCCGATGGCGATCCTCAACATCGTCATGGTGTCTGCCGAGGTGACGATCTGGGAGGAGAGCGGCGTCAGCGCCGGCCTCCTGCTGCCGGTCTACATGGCGGTCAACACCGCGTTCGCCGGCGGCATCATCTTCGCCTTCGTCCGCCTGCTGGCGCCGAAGTTCGAGCGCTTCCCGACGCAGCTACGCTTCTACTCGAACATCGACGTGCCTTCGCTGCCAGCGGTGGCGCCAGAAGCGAAGGTGATCGCGTGATCGAAGACACGGGCATCGTGATCGCGTTCTGGGTGCTCGCCATCACGACGATCGGTTGCGCGCTGATGGTCGCCGCGGTCCGTGAGTTGCTCCAGGCGGTGCTGTTCCTCGCGCTGGCGTTCGTCGGTGTTGCGGGCATCTACATCGTGCTCTCGGCCGACTTCGTCGCGGTCGTCCAGGTGCTGATCTACGCCGGCGCCATCGCCGTGCTCATGACCTTCGCCGTCATGCTCACGCCGGCTGCCGACCGCAAGAACTCCGAGACGGCGTTCCAGGGCCCCGCGGCGATCCTGGCAGGTCTCGTGCTCGCCGTCATCGTGTTCGTCATCTACGACACCGACTGGAAGATCTCCGGCCGCGCCGCCTTCCCCGCCACCGCTGCGTCGCTGGGCGAAGCATTCCTCAAGCCGTACGTCGTGCCGTTCGAGGTGGCGTCGGTGCTGCTGATGACCGCGATGATCGGCGCGATCGTTCTCACGAAGGAAGAGGAGGGCGAAGATGCCTGAGTTGCTGCTCGCCGCGGTGAAGCTCGAGCAGGTGCTCCTCGTCGGGCGCGATCCTGTTCGCGATCGGTCTCTATCTCGCGCTGTCCAAGCGCAACGCCATCGGCATCCTGATGGGCGTCGAGCTGATGCTCAACGCGGTCAACGTCACGCTGCTCGCGTTCTCGCGCTTCGTCGTCTCGCCGCGTCCGCTCGATGGCCAGGTCTTCGCGGTCTTCGTGATTACCGTCGCCGCGGCGGAGGCCGCCGTAGCACTCGCGCTGGCCGTGGCTGTCTACAAGCATCGGGAAACAGTAAACATCGACGAAATAGACATGCTGAAGTGGTGATCTGGTGACGACAGGAGACCGAAGCGGACAATGTGGTCCAAGCTGATCGATGTGAAGAACGGGTACGCCGCCGAGGTATGGAAGGAACTCTTCGACGCCGAGGGCGTGTCGAACCGCGTCGTCCCGCCGCTCACAAGCGATGCGCCGATGTCACAGCCGCGCGAGATCTGGGTGCCCGACAGCAAGACGCACGTCGCGCAGGAAATCATGCGGAAGATCTAACGAACACCGTGGGCGCGGCCACACGTGGCCGCCCGGTAAGGCGAAGATGACCCACCAATCACCAATCACCAGTCACCAGGAGACCACCTAGCGTGTTCCTGCCGACCGTTCCCGAGGGTGTAGTCTGGGCGATCCTGCTTCTGCCTATCGCCTCGCTCCTCGTCACCGCGTCCGTCACGAGGCCCTACCCGAAGATCTCGGGCTACGTGACGATCGCGGCGATCGGTACCGCGTTCCTCTTCGCCCTCTGGACGCTCGATAGCGTCATCGAGAGCGACGGGCACGCGCTCGCGTTCGGCTCCTACCACTGGCTGAAGGTCAGCACGGACAACCCGGTCCTGCAGCAGCTCGGCGGCCCGAACCTCAGCATCGACCTGGCGCTGCGGATCGACGGGCTGAGCGCGATCATGCTCGTCGTCGTCACCGCGGTCTCGCTGCTCGTGCAGATCTACTCGCAGGGCTACATGGAAGGCGACGGCGGCTACTCGCGGTACTTCGCCTACATGTCGCTGTTCACCGCCGCAATGCTCGGCCTGCTGATGATGGACAGCATCCTGATGGTGTACGTGTTCTGGGAGCTTGTCGGCCTCGGCTCGTACCTGCTCATCGGTTTCTGGTTCCACAAGAAGTCCGCCGCCGACGCCGCGAAGAAGGCGTTCCTGACGACGCGCCTCGGCGATATCGGCTTCCTGCTTGCGGTCCTGCTGATCTGGACGAAGACCAACACGTTCAACATCCCGCTGATCCAGGAGATGGCGCAGAACGGAAAGATCACCGACACCGTACTCACGCTCTTCGCGCTCGGCATCTTCGCCGGTGCGGTCGGCAAGTCCGCGCAGTTCCCGCTGCACGTCTGGCTGCCCGACGCGATGGAGGGCCCGACGCCCGTCTCGGCGCTGATCCACGCCGCCACGATGGTCGCCGCCGGTGTGTATCTGGTGGCGCGCATGTACCCCGTCTTCCAGATGTCCGACGAGGCGCTGAAGACCGTCGCCTACGTCGGCGGCTTTACGGCGATATTCGCCGCGTCGATCGGTATCGTCGTCACTGACATCAAGCGTGTGCTCGCGTACTCAACGATCAGCCAACTCGGCTACATGATGCTCGCGCTCGGCACGGGCGGGTACATCGCCGCGATCTTCCACCTGTTCACGCACGCGTTCTTCAAGGCGCTGCTCTTCCTCGGCTCGGGCTCGGTCAACCACGCGACCGGGACGTTCGACATGCGGAAGATGGGCGGTCTGAAGCAGTACATGCCGATCACCTACGCGACGTTTGTCGTCGGCTCGTTGAGCCTCGCCGGCATCGTGCCGTTCGCCGGCTTCTGGTCGAAGGACGAGATCCTTGGCTCGGCGTGGCAGGACGACAAGATCCTCTGGGCCGTCGCCATGGCTGTCGTGTTCATGACCGCGTTCTACTCGTTTCGCGCGATCTTCCTCACGTTCCACGGCGACTACAAGGGCGGGGAGCCTCCCGAGCATGGCGTCCACGACGCGCACGCCGGCAAGCCGCACGAGTCGCCGCTCGTCATGGCGCTGCCGCTCCTCATCCTCGCCGTCCCGGCCACGTTGGCGGGCTTCGTGAACTTCCCGACGCACGGCACCGAGGCGCTCGCGCACCTGCTGGAAGGCGCGCTGCCGGAGTCGTCCGCCGCGGCGCTGCATCACGAGAGCTTCAACTGGGGCATCGCCATCTCGTCGTCGGCGCTCGCGTTCGCCGGCATCGGCCTGGCCTACGTTGTCTACCAGGCGAAGGCAATCTCGTCAGAATCGTTGCAGAAGGTGTGGGGGCCCGTGCACACGCTCGTCGCGCGCAAGTACTACATGGACGAACTGTACGAGAACCTGATCGTCAAGGAAGGCCTCTACAACATCGTCACGCGCGCCGGCCAGTGGGTCGACACGAACATCATCGACGGCGCGGTCAATGGCGCGGCGACCGTGGCGCGGCGGACCGGCGATGGCCTGCGCTGGGTGCAATCGGGATCTGTGCAGGCATACGGCACCGTAGGATTCGCCGGGCTCGTCGCAGCTTCATTCCTCATGCTCGTGTTACTGGAGAGATAGGCGATGAACGGACTGCTGGTCTTCACCGTCTTCTTCCCGGCTGTCGCGGCGGGCGTCGTCATGCTCACCGTCCCTCGCGAGAGCGAGAACCAGGCGAAGTGGCTCGCGCTCATGGCCACGCTTACCGCATTCGTCGGATCGGTCATTCTGCTCTTCGCCTTTGAGCGGCATCCGGGCGAGGCGGCCGCCAATCCGTTTCAGTTCGAGTCCACCGCTACGTGGATCGACGCCGCCACGGCCGGCTTCGACGTGCAGTTCCACATGGGCGTCGACGGCCTCGGCATCACGATGGTCCTGCTGACGACGTTCCTCTTCGTCATCGCGACGTTGATCTCGTTCGGCGTGAAACTCCGCACGAAGGAGTACTTCATCTGGCTGCTCGCGCTCGAGACGGGCGTGCTCGGCGTCTTCACCTCGCTCGACCTGATCATGTTCTTCCTGTTCTGGGAGGTCGAGCTGCTGCCGATGTACATGCTGATCTCGGTGTGGGGCAGCGGTCGCAAAGAGTACTCGGCGATGAAGTTCCTGCTCTACACGATCGCCGGCTCAGCTTTCATGCTCGTCGGCTTCCTGGTGATGGGCTTCAGCGCTGAACCGGTGCACACGTTCGACATGGTGCGCCTGCAGCAGAGCACGATCGGCTCCGGGCTGCTGCCGCTCTGGATGATCTTCGGCTTCATCTTCATCGCGTTCGCCGTAAAGCTGCCGATGTTCCCGTTCCACACCTGGCTGCCCGATGCGCACACCGATGCACCGACCGCGGTGTCCGTCATCCTCGCCGGTGTCCTGCTGAAGATGGGCGGCTACGGCATCCTGCGCATCCTTGTGACGCTCATGCCGAAGACCACGAAGGACTACGGCGTCTGGCTCGCGACGCTCGCCGCCATCAGCGTCATCTACGGCGCGATCCTCACGATCCGCCAGAAGGACCTGAAGCGCCTCGTGGCATACTCGTCCGTGAGCCACATGGGGTACGTGCTGCTAGGCATCTCCGCGCTCGGCCACGTCAGTCTGACCGGCGCCGCGCTCCAAATGTTCACCCACGGCACGATCACGGGGCTGCTGTTCGTGATGGTGGGCATCATCTACGACCGCGCGCACACGCGCGACATCGATCAACTCAGCGGTCTCGCGCACACGATGCCGCTGGCGGCAACGACGATGGTTATCGCCGGGCTCGCCGCTCTCGGCCTGCCCGCACTCTCCGGCTTCGTTGCCGAACTGCTCGTGTTCCTGGGCAGCTTCGACACGTACACCGTGCCGACCATCTTCGCTGTCTGCGGCATCCTCCTCTCGGCAGGTTACATAACGTGGATGATCCAGCGCGTGTTCTTCGGCCCGAAGAATGAGAAGTGGGCCCATCTTCCCGACGCGAACCACTGGTGGGAGCAGGTGCCGATGGCCGCGCTGGTCATCGTCATCGTCGCCGTCGGTGTGCGGCCGTCGCTTGTCGTCGACCTGCTTGATACAGGGATGATCAACATCGTGAAGGTGCTCAACTGATGATTCCTGACCTGAACAGGCTAGGGCCGGTGCTCGCGGTGATGGTCACCGCCGGCATCATCATCATCGCCGACCTCATGACGCCGCGCGACAAGAAGCGCGCGCTCGCCGGCATCGCGGTCGGCGGCCTCGCGGCCTCCGCCGTGTGGCTCGTCGTGCTAATCCTGCGCGATCGCCAGGCGTCGTTTTTCAGCGACACAATGTCGCTGGACAACTTCAGCATCTTCTTCACGTTCATGTTTATCGGCGTGGCCGGCGCCGTCATCCTGGCCTCGCTCGATTACACGGAGAAGTTCGGCGAGCGGCAGGGCGAATTCTTCGCGCTGATCCTCATCGCCACGTCCGGCATGATGCTGCTCTCCGGCGCGCGTGACCTCATCGCGATCTTCGTCGCGCTCGAGCTCACGAGCATCACGCAATTCATCCTGGCCGGCTACCTGCGCGACGACCGGGGCAGCGAGGCGGCGCTCAAGTACTTGCTGCTGGGCGCGGTCTCGTCCGCGGTCATCCTGTATGGCATGGCGTTCCTCTTCGGCATCGCGGGTACCACGCACCTCGTCACCACAGATGGCTCGCCCAGCATTGCCAGCACCATAGCCGCGGGCGACGGCGGCATCCGCTCGGCACTCATCGTGAGCATGGTGTTCCTGGCGGCCGGGTTCGGCTTCAAGATGGCCATCGTGCCGTTCCAGATGTGGACGCCCGACGTCTACGAGGGCGCGCCGACGCCTGTCGCCGCTTTCCTTTCGGTCGGCAGCAAGGCCGCCGCGTTCGCCGTCGTGCTGCGCATCTTCTACCAGGGGTTCGGCCCGCACACGTTCGTCGGCGACGACTGGAAGATGCTGTTTGCAGTCCTCGCCGCCATCACGATGACCGTCGGCAACGTCATGGCGCTGCGCCAGACGAACATCCGGCGCATGCTGGGCTACAGCTCGATCGCCCAGGCGGGCAATTTTCTCGTCGGCATGGCCGCGATAGCCAGCACGACCGATGGCACCTCGCAGCTCGGCGCCAGTGGCGTCGTGTTCTTCCTGGGCACGTACGCGTTTACGAACCTCGGCGCGTTCATCGCCATCCTGGCCATCTCCAACCGCACCAACAGCGATGAGATCTCCAGCTACGCCGGGATGGGGCGCCGCGCGCCGCTTCTCGCCGTCGTGCTCGCGCTCTGCCTGCTCTCGCTCACCGGACTACCGCCGACGGCGGGGTTCTTCGCGAAGCTCTACGTCTTCAACGCCGCGATCCAGGCCGACCTGGTCTGGCTTGTCGTCATCGGCGTGCTGAACACCGTCGCGTCGGCGTTCTACTACATGGGCGTTGTGCGCCAGATGTACAGTACGACGGCCGAGGGAGAGCCTGATGTCACTGCGCCGCTCGTCACACAGGGCCTGCTCGTCATCGCGGCGGCCGGCGTTGTCGGGATCGGGCTGTATCCGATCCCTTTGATTGACGCCGCACAGCGCGCGGTCAACGTCTTCGCCTGAACGCGACGAGGGTAGTGCTGTCGCCTTACGGGCGCGGGGGCTCGCGGCGCGCGATAAACGCGGCCGCTTCGGAGCGGCGCCGCAGGTTCAACTTGCTGAGGATGTTGCTCACGTAGTTCTTGACCGTCTTGTCGCTCAGGTAGACCTCGTCCGCGATCTCTTTGTTTGTCTTGCCTTCCGCAATCAGCGAGAGGATCTTGTGCTCCTGCTCGGTCAGCGCGTCGAGGGGGTCATCAGCCTTGCGCTGGCTGGCTGACCGCACGCGGTCCATGACCTTCTGCGTCACGGCGGCGTCCAGCAACGACTCGCCGCGCGCTACCGCGGCGATGGCGTCTGCCAGCGCCGCTCCGCGCGTTTGCTTCAGCACGTACCCGGCGGCCCCCGCAAGGATCGATGCGAACACGGCGTCGTCGTCCGCGTACGACGTCAGCATGATGACCTTCGTCTCCGGCCGCTCCTCCCGAATCTCGCGGCATGCCTCGATGCCGCTCCCGTCGGGCAGTCGCACGTCCATCACGATGACGTCGGGCTTGGTCCGCGCCGCCTCGGCCACCGCCTGTTCCACGGACCCCGCCTGGCCTACCACGTCGAAGCCCTCGCGTCGGCTCAACAACGCCCGGAGGCCCTCTCGCACCACCTCGTGGTCATCGACGATCAGGATCCGTGTCTTGGCCATGCGACTCTCCTTCGCCGGTTCGCAGGGTTCCTTCGACGGCGCCGGAGCCGTTCGAAACTTCTTGCTGAGTGTACCGTGCAAACGGGGCGCACGCTTCGCGACACAAGGCGATTGGGCCGCGGAGGGAGATTGGCACGAGTGGAACGGCCGAAACCCTCCCGGGCGGCGGTGCTGGAATCTTGGTCGCCACGCCCGCTGACGCTCGCCGGAGCCGCGTCACGGCGATCCGGCGGCCGCCCGCCGACCGTCGGGTGCAGACACCCTAAAGCCCGCGCGCGGCCGGCCGACCAATACGCATACTGCTTCGGCTTCTGATGAGATGCCGGGCCCGCACGTCCGCCCCGTCAACCGGCGTGCCGCGATCGATCGGAGGGGTGTTATGACTCGACTGCTTCGCTCAAGGGTGCTGGCCGTGCTCGTGGCGCTCGCGGTCCTGGCCACGCTGTCCACGCAGAGGCAATCGCCAGCAAACGCGGCGGGGCTCACCGCCGTAGGCTGGGCCGTCAGCAACTCCCAGACATCCGCGACGGGCATTACCTACACCTGGAACTTCACGCCGGCAACCACGGCGACGCTCTCGTCGATCACCATGACGGTGCCCGCGGGCACGACTGGTACGCCGGCCATCGCCGCCAACTGGGGGATCGGCGCCGGCAGCGTCGGTCTGTCCGGCGCGACCGTTACCTACACGGTCACGGCACCGGCATCGGTGAGCTCGGGTACCCCGATCTACATTGAACTCTCGGGGTTCACGAATACTGGTACGGCTGGCAGCTACACGAGCGACGTAACCACCGACAATGGAGCCCCCGTTGATACGGGTACCAGTCAATCCGTGACGTTCGGTTCGTCGACGACGGTCGCCCATGTCACAGTCGCGAAGTCGCTGACGCTGACGAACGACACACCAGCGTTTCGTTTGCTGATGGATCCTGGCGTCGCCGCGCTCGCGGACCGCAACAAGGATGTCACGCTCACCGTGAAGACGAACTCCGGATCAGGCTATTCGCTGGCCGTCCAGGCGGGATTACTCACCAACACCAGCGCCCAGACCATCCCGGTCGCCTCGAATGGGATCGGAACGGGTGTGGCGTCGGGTGCGTTTGCGGCGAACACCTTCGGGTACTCGATGACCGCGACCGCCGGCAACGCGTCGGGCGTCGCGGTGCAGGGCGCTGGGCTGGGCGCCGGCGACTATGTCGGCTACACGAGCGGCGGCGAAACCGCGGCTATCGCGACGGGGCCAACCGGCGACGCCGGCGACACGATCGTCCTGAACAATCGCGTGAAGATCAACTACGACACGCCCGGTGGCGAGTACACGTCCACCATCACGTACACGGTGGCACCGTCGTACTGACGCACGAACACGGGAAGGATCCCGGACATGAAGGTTCTGGCCGTAGCCGTCGCCATCGCGTTCCTCGCCGCAGCCGCGTCGCTGGCTACAGCGAGGGCCGATGGCGACGGCATCACGGTATCCGTGTCGCCCGATCCGATCCGGGCGGCGCCCGGCGCGATCGTGCAGATCCCGCTGCGGGTCAGCAACAACGAGACTGACCAGCCCGTCCACTTCACCATCGCGCAGCGGGCGCTGTCGATGGAGGACGAAGGCCGGATCACCGTACTCGAGCAGGCGGACCCGGCGTTCGCGGCGCTAAACGTCCCAGGCGACGAGCAAACCCTGGATCCGGGAGCGTATCGGGATTATGACTTCGAGCTCCAGGTGCCGGCGCTCGCACCCGACACATACCTCATCGGACTCCTCGTCAGCGTTCGCAGCGAGACGGTCGGTGCGGTCAACGTGCAGGGCCAGGTCGCCACGTTCGCAATGCTCGACATCCCCGGCGTGCGCGACCGGCGCCTGCACGCCGAGTTGCATCTGCCTGGATTCCACCTCGGGTCGTCGACGTCGGGTCAGGCTGTATTGTCGAACGTAGGCGGATCTTCATTCAACGTCTGGGGTGAGATCGATGCCGGCGGCGGGCAGCACGACCGGGTCGGCAAGACCCTTCTTGCCGCTGGCCGACAGCGTTCGGTGCCCGTCAGTACCAGCGCGACGTGGGGCCTCGGACGCAAGCGTGTGACACTCAACGTCTACCACAACATCACTGACAGCCAGACCGGCGTTGATACCGTGACCGCAACGGTCTGGCTGATACATCCGGCGTACATCGCTGAAGGCGTGACGGTCCTCCTAGCGGGCAGTCTCGCCTTCATCGAGTGGTTGCTGCGGCGTCGCCGGACCCGGCGGGAGCGGTACTCCGCCCCGACGCTCCTACCGCACGACCGGCGCGGTCAGTCGAAGGTCGCGTGAGTTACTCCGCGTCCGAAGCCGATCAGCGTCGTGGTGCGGTGCCTCTGGCGTTGAACCGTGCGTCGCGTGTGGGCAAACGGAAAGCGGCCCTTAAGGGCCGTTTTCGTATCTGCGGAATGGCACGGGTGGAGGGACTCGAACCCCCGACCGGCGGTTTTGGAGACCGCTGCTCTCCCAACTGAGCTACACCCGTGTGCCACCCTCAGTATACGGAGCGATGCCGATCGGCGGAACCCGGGTCGCTACCCCGGCGTGCGGGCGTCAACCACGCGGCGCACCAGGTCCGGGAAGTTGCTGCAGATACTGTCGACACCCGCCACGCACATCTGCTCCATGTCGGCCTCGGCGTCCACCGTCCACGTCATGAACGTCAATGAACGCCGCTGCCCCTGCCGCACAATCTCCGGCGTCGCGAACGCGTAGTACACGCTCACGCCCTGCGCGTTCAGTGAAAGCGCGAACCCGAAGAACTCCTGCCAGTCGACCACGCGGCGTCCGTCCGTCAGCAGCGCCGCGGCGAGTCGCGGCTCCACCGCGCGCATCGCGCGCACCACCCGTGGATAGAACGAATGCACTTCGCAATCCGCGATGGCATCCGCCGCGCGCACGACGTCCGCCACCTGCGATTCGATGCCCGCCTGCTTCACCTCGATCTGCAGCAGCGCCTTGCCCTTCGTCAGGTCCAGCACTTCGGTCAGCAGCGGGATCTTCGCGCCGTGAAACTTCGGTGCGAACTGCCTTGCCCCGGCGTCGAGCGCACGCGCCACATCGAGCGTCATCTCGTGTATGTTGCCGGCGCCGTCGGTGGTTCGGTCCACGGTGTCGTCGTGGATCAATACCACCGCTCCGTCCGACGTGCAGTGCACGTCGATCTCGATCGCGTCCGCGCCCAGCCGCAGGGCCGCCTCTATCCCCGCGAGCGTATTCTCCGGCGCGTGCCCCTTGCACGCCGCGTGTGAAGTGACGAGCGGCGATCTCATGCGTCCAGTGTAGTGCCTGGCGGAGCGACGTCACACCGTAGCCGAGACGGTCGCGGAGACGGGGCGCCCTAGATCCGGTCCGAGTTCCAGAACCGCAGCGGCGTCTCCGGCAGCAGCGCGTCGATCCGTCGCGCGACGTCGGCGGGCGGGCGGGGCCGCAGCGAGCGTGCTCGCCCGCCGCTGCCCGAGCAGCGCGTCGAGCGGTGGCCCCCGCGTCGAGCACGTGCGTCGCGCCGTTGCGGCGCATCGCGACGGAACGGGTCGTCACGTCGAGCACCGCACTCTCGCCGTCGTGCGACGTCAGGCCGAGCCGGACCGGCGGACCCGGATGCCCGGCCGCGCGCGTCCGCAGTTGCGGCAGGAGCTCGCCGAGCAGCGCTTCGAGCGGAGACGATGCGCGCCATCATCGGGAAGGGGACGTCCGTCGTCTCCGTCGCCGAGGTGATTGCGCGGATCGCCGTCGCCAGCGGGTGATCACCGGGGGCGAGCGTCACCAGGCGTTCTCGATGAGCAGCGGCGCGCTGTCCAGCGGCCGCGAGCAGCGCGGCGACGGCGCCGTCGTGACGTGGCGCGCACTCCGCCTCGAGGATCTGGTGGCCGTACGTGCGGCAGCGCGACCGTAGGTACGCGACCGGCACGCCGTTGCGCTCGGCGACGAAGCAGCCGCCGGCGTCCTCCGCCAGCCAGTGCGCCGCATCGCGCCAGGTGCGGCGGGTGCGTACGATGGTGCCGGTGCCGCCGGCGATCGCGCGGCGATAGATGGCCAGCAGCCGCGGTACGTCGTGCTCCGTCATCGCGCGCACGGCGTAGAGCCCGGTGTGCGGCGTCGCGGCGGCGTCGCGCGCATCGGCCTCGAAGGACGGCTCGCGCACGATCCGGTAGCCCAACTGCTCGTAGAAGCCGGCGATGCCCGTGAACAGGAACGAGACGGCCATCCCCTCGCGCCGCATCTGGCCGAGGGCGTCGCGCATCAGTGCCGTCGCGATGCCGCAGCCGCGGGCGTCGAGGCGCGTCGCGACGGAGCCGATGCCGCCGGCTGCCACCGGCACGCCGCGGACGAGCATCGTGCGCGCGAAGATGCGTACGTGGCCCGCGATATGGCCATCGACGATGGCGACGCGCCCGTGCCGGAGCCGGAACGTGACGTCGCGCTCCGTCAGCGCCACGAACAGCGAGCGCGGGGCTTCGGGGAACGATTGCTCGAGCAGGTCGTAGACGGCTGGCAGATCTGCCGTGCGTACGGCGCGGATGGTCGTGTTCATGCTGATGATCGTATCTGTTGCAGGAGCACACTGCTGCGTGTCCGGCGTGCTTGACGGGGAGCTGTCGCGTTACGTAAGATCGCCTAGTAACCTTCAAGCTGACCTGGCGGTCATACCTGCTGGCGGTACAAGCCAGTCGCCGGGCCGATGCGAGACGCCTTCCGGGGCGCTCGACGGCGCGGCTTTTTTGTCGCTGGGACGTTATGGCGGTTTCGACGAAGACGTACGACCTGTATCTGGAATCGGGACCGCGTCGAAAGAAGACGATGGTCCACGTGCTGGACTTGCTGGGGTGCATAGCGGTGGGTGCAACGACCGAAGAGGCTATCGAGGCGGCGCCAGACGCGATCCGCGCCTATCTACGGTTCCTGTCCCGGCACGGCGAGCGGGTGTCCCCGGATGCGCCGTTCACGATCCGCGTGCGCGAGCACATCACCGAGGGCATGTGGCTCGGCCACGGCTCGCCGTACCTGCTTTTCGAGCCGGACCCGAAGCCGGTGTCGGCGCGAGAGATCGAGACCTTCCTCGCGCGCTTTCATTGGATGCGCGAGGCACTGGTCTCCTGGGCCGAACAGCAGACGGACCGCAAACTCGACGCCGCGTCGAAGGCCGGGCGCAGCGCACGCGCCGTGCTGCTGCACGTCCTGGGCGGGCCGGGTGGCTATCTGTCGGCCGCGCTTGGCGGCGCGACCGGCTTCTCGCGCGTCGCCGCTGCCGCCGAGCGCGGCGAGATCGGGCTGCCGGAAGCGCTGCGAACGATCGACGCGATGGCAGCCGAGCGCGTCCGCGCCACGACGGCGGAGGAACGATCGACGGTCCGCCAGCGGCCGAAGGATGTGCGCACGCTCCGCAAAGCCCTGCGGCGCATGCTGGAGCACGACTGGGAGCACCTGGCGGAGCTGTCACGCCGGCCGGGAGGCCCTGAGCTGTGATGGTGACTCGCACGGACGATGCCGCAACGACAGCTGCGATCGATTGCACACGTCGCGCGCGCCGATTGCGGATATCCTCGACCGCGCGCTCGCGGGCGAGCGGCTGACGCCGGACGACGGCTATCGCCTGATCGACGCCGACGCGACGGAGCTCGCGTCGATGATGGCTGCGGCATCCGAGCTGCGCGACCGCGGCCACGGACGCGTCGTCACGTATTCGCGCAAGGTCTTCATCCCGCTGACGAACCTCTGCCGTCAGAAGTGCGGCTACTGCACCTTCGCGCGCGGTCCGCGCGATCCCATCGCGCACACGATGACGCCGGACGAGGTGCTCGCCGTGGCGCGCGCCGGCGCCCGGCAGGGCTGCAAGGAGGCGCTGTTCTCGCTCGGCGAGCGGCCGGAGGAGATCTATGAGAACGTGCGCAGCCGACCTCGCGCGCTTCGGCCATGCGACGATGTCGTCGTACCTGCGCGAGATGGCGGAGCTGGTGCTGCGCGAGACCGGCCTCCAACCGCACATCAACCAGGGCCTGATGGAGCATGACGAGATCGTCTCGCTGCGCGAGGTGAGCGCATCGATGGGGATGATGCTCGAGACCGTGTCGCTGCGGCTGCACGAGAAGGGCGGTGCGCACTGGAACTGCCCCGGAAAGATCCCGGAGGAGCGGCTTCGCACGATGCGTATCGCCGGCGAAGAGAAGGTGGCGTGGACGACGGGCATCCTCATCGGCATCGGCGAGACGCGTGAAGAGCGGGTCGATTCGCTGTTCGCCATCCGCGAACTGCACGACGAGCATCGCCAGATCCAGGAAGTGATCGTGCAGAACTTCCGCGTCAAGGAAGACATCGCCATGCGTCACCGCGACGAGCCGAGCGTCTTCGAGATGCTGCGGACGATCGCGACCGCGCGGTTGATCCTCGGGCCGCGGATGAACATCCAGGCGCCGCCGAACCTGACGCCCGACGCGCATGGCATGTACCTGCTCGCCGGCATCAACGACTGGGGCGGCATCTCGCCCGTCACGAAGGACCACATCAACCCGGAGCGCCCGTGGCCTAACCTGCTCGAACTGAAAGAGACGTGCGCCGACGCCGGCTTCGAGTTGCGCGAGCGCCTGGGCCTCTACCCCGAGTATGTGCGTGAGGACGCTGGCTACGAAGGCTTCATCTCGGATGGCGTGCGGGCACGGATCGAACGCCTCAGCGACACCGAAGGGCTCGTCAAGCGAGAGGAAGAACGATGGTAAGGCTTGCGCAGAACAGACAGCAAACAGCAGACAGCAGAGCCGTAGGGGCCTGCGTGACCGCTTGCGCACCCTATGCACCGAATGCACCGATAGCGAAAGCGACAAGAAGATGACGAACAACCAGCGACCAGCGACCAGCGACCAGAACACCATCTCCTGGTCCCGTCCGCTCCCCGTCGATCGCGAAGTGGCGCGTGTCCTCGATCGCGCGCTCGACGGTTACGACATCAGCGTCGATGAGGCCGTGACGCTGTTCGGTGCACACGGGCCGTCGCTGGCGGCGACGATTCAGACTGCCGACGAGCTGCGGCGCCGCACGGTCGGCGATGTCGTCACGTACGTCATCAACCGCAACATCAACTTCACGAACGTCTGTATCAAGCATTGCGGCTTCTGCGCGTTCAGTCGGGACCACCGCGAGGAAGAGGGCTATTTCTTGCCCATGGAGGAGGTGATCCGGCGCGCGCGGGAAGCGTATGACCTTGGAGCGCGCGAGGTGTGCGTGCAGGCCGGGCTGCCACCAAAGATGGACGGCTACTACTACGTCGATCTGACGAAGGCGATCAAGCGCGAGATGCCCGACATGCACATCCACGGCTTCTCGCCCGAGGAGGTGCTGTACGGCGCCGTCCGCGCGAAGTGCTCGATCGAGGAGTACCTCCGCGCGCTCAAGGATGCGGGTGTCGGCAGCCTGCCCGGCACGTCGGCGGAGATCCTGGACCAGGAGATTCGCGACAAGATCTCGGCCGGCCGCATCACGAAGGAGCAGTGGGTCGACGTTATCACGACCGCCCACCGCGTTGGTATTCGTACGACGTCGACGATCATGTACGGCCACATCGAGACGCCGCGCCACGTCGCCGCGCACATCGGCCTGTTGCGCGATATCCAGAAGGACACCGGCGGCTTCACCGAGTTCGTGCCGCTGAGCTTCATCGCGTCGGAGTCACCGATGTACAGCAAGAAGCTCGTCCAAGGGCTCCGCCCGGGCGCGACCGGCGCCGAAGTGATCAAGATGTACGCCGTCGCGCGTATCATGCTCAACAACTGGATTCCGAACCTGCAGGCGTCGTGGGTGAAGGAGGGACCGAAGCTCGCGCAGATGGCGCTCGACGCCGGCTGCAACGACTTCATGGGCACGTTGATCAACGAGAGCATCAGCACGTCGGCCGGCGCGATCTACGGCCAGCGCATGGCGCCGCGCGAGATGCGCGCGCTGATCCGCGAGATGGGCCGCATCCCCGCCGAGCGTGACACGCTCTACGGCATCAAGCGCACGTTCGGTATCGATCCCGACGACCACTACGACCCGCTCGACCTTGCGGACGGCAGCGACGAGCGCTTCGGCAGCTACATCAAGCTCACGCAGGACGCGCACTTCAAGTTCGCTGAGCAGTACAAGCGGGCCGAGCCGGTGGCGGGATAGCGTCTGCCCTGTCGTACACAGACAGGTCTTCGAACCGATCCGCTTGATGCGCGACGCGATCCTTGACTCAGTCGGCCGGCTCGTTCTGCATATGCCACGTTGATCGCACGACCTCGCCGCGCCCATCGAGGATCGCGGCCACCATCTGCGCGCCCTCATCGACAATCAGCTCCCACAGCCGGGCGCCAGCGTCAGGGCTCGCGGCCGTGGGGTCGCCGATCACGCCGGTGTCGCTGATCGCCGCGAAGTCCATCTCTCGTTTCCACTCGAAAGGCCGCAAGTCCGGTCGCGCTATGAGATCGTGGCGGACGGATTCTGGCCGGAGCAGCATACAGATCGACGTTGCGAACGAGTCCGCGTGCCCGCCTGCGATGCGACGCCCGAACGCTTCGTCAGCGATGCGCGGATAGTCGGGCAGCGGCTGCCAGGCCACTGCCTGTTCGTGCGAGGCGTTGAAACGCTCGATGACGTTCGTCAGGTCGTGCTGCCCGCAGCCGCGCCACACGATGATTGTCTCGAAGCCTTGCGCCGCCATGCTTCGGAGCACGTCTTCCACGACGGCTTCGTGCGTCGACTGTCGCAGATTCACGTACCCCGCGCCGAAGCTGGCATGCTCCGGCGTCGGGCCGAACGGCAGTGTCGGCAACACGAGCACGGCACGCCCCCGTTGCGATTGCACACGCTCCGCGATCGCCTGCGCCATCGCAGAGATCATCAGCGTGTCGAAGTCGACCGACAGGTGTGGTCCTTGCTGCTCCGTGCATCCGAGCGGCGCGAACACGATCGCACGTTCCGACGCGTAATCGCGGACCTGCTCGTACGTGAGATCGGCGAAGTTCACTCTCGCGTGACGGCGTCCAGCAGCCGCCGTGACGCCTCCGCTATCTCGTCGACCGCCGCGTCGAACGCGGACGCGTTGCGCTGCGAGGGCATGCGGTAGCCGCTCACCTTGCGCACGAACTGCAGCGCCGCGGCGTGGATCTCGTCATCGGTCGCGGGCTCGTCCGCTCGGCGCAGCGTCTTGATGCTTCTGCACATGCCGGTACCGTATCACACTCCACCGGTGACGATAGAGCGCCTCTGGAAGGCTGGGGACGGCGGGCGCACAATGGCGCGTCCCAGCACACGAAAGGCCATGTTACCTATCCCGCACCGGGCCGGATGGCCCTATTTCGGCAGTTTTAGCTTGTGATACATTGAGAACCAAGGCAGGCGATCAATTCTATGCAGGCAACACGCCAAGATATCCTCGACTACCTCCGCCATCACGCCGAAGCGACGGTCAAGGAGCTGGGTGAGCATCTCGGACTCACTTCGACGGGGATCCGCCAACACCTCACGGTCCTCGAGCGCGACGGTCTCGTTGAGGCGCACGAGGAGCGAGGCCGCGTAGGGCGCCCGGCGCTCGTTTACCGGCTGACTTCGGGCGGAGATGCGCTCTATCCCAAGAAGTACGATGAGCTCGCGAACGCGCTGATCGAGGAAGCACGTCATCTGCTCGGGCCCGACGCGCTCCAGCAGCTTATGAAGAACGTCGCCGCTCGCTTCGCCGCGCCGTATCTGCCTCGACTCGAAGGACGGCCGGTCGCGGAGCGGCTGGACCTGCTCTTGCAGGCGATCCAGGAGCGAGGGAACGTGGCCGACGCCTCGTGGTCCGGCGACGATTACGTTATAGAGAAGCACACCTGTCCGTACTGGAACGTCGCGACGAAGAACAGCGCCGTGTGCGCGCTCGATGTCGAGTTCGTCCGTCAGCTTGCTGGCAGAGACGCGCGTCTCAGCTCAAGCCTCCTTCGTGGCGACGACCGTTGTACGTTCCGCATCCGGCCGCGCAACGGCGCGACGATGGATCGGCACTGACCCTGATTCTCGCAACATAACGTGAGGCGCGGCAACGCCGTGTGCGCCTCACTACGCGCGTTCGTATACTGTTGCGAACTACCGGGGCTGGCGAAGCCCGAACTCAATCTCACAAACCATCGAGCACCTCGACGCGCACGGCTCCGCGCGCCGCGGGTTGCCGCAATCAAGGCCCGCCGGAGGGACATGACCATTCGTACGTGGGTAGGGCGCTTCTGCGTGGCCGATGGCCGCGTCGAGGAAGAGGGCCCGTGGCTCGGATCGCTGGTGCGTCAGCGCACCGACGAAGAGGCCGATGAGCTCTACGTTCTGATCGAGCCGGCAACGGAGGGTAGCGCCGAATTCACGTCGCAGTTGGTCGATGTCATCGTCCAGCTCTACAACAAGGATCCGCTTTCGCTCACCGGTGCACTCACGCGGTCGCTCCGCGCGGCGCACGACCACCTGCGCGACTGGAACCGCCAGAGCTTGCCCGAGCACAAGGTCGGCGCTGGCGCGAGCTGCCTCGCGATGCGCGGCGGCGACGCCTACCTGGCGCAGGTCGGACCGAGCCTCGCCTACGTCCGCTCCGCCACCGGCGACGTGCGCCGCATCCAGGCCGACGATCGCGATTTCGACCATGCGCTCGGCGTCGCCGAGGAGTTCGAGTCGAAGCTCACGCGCATCAAGCTCGAGCCGGGCGATCTCGTGCTCGTCGCGTCGACCGAGCTGGACGATGTCGCGCCGAGCGATCACGTTGAGCGCATTCTCGCGCGCGGCGCCGACGAAGCGCTGCCCGAGTTCTATCTGCTGTGCCGCGATCATCCGAATATGGCGCTCGTCTTGCTCTCCTGCTTCGAAGAGCAAACGGAGCGGCCGCCCGCGTTCCTGACGCACGACGGCGGTACCGACGCCGATAGCGTGACCGTTCCTGCTAATGAGCGACCCGCCGCGATCGCCGGCGCGCGCGTCGAAGCGCCTGTTGGCGTCGCGCCCGACCTGCCGCAGGCGTCGGTCGCGGCCGGAGCCGCTGAGGATTGGGCGTTGCCGTCGCGGCCGATCCAGGAGCAGGTGCGCGAGATCACCGACGCGACGGCGCCGCCGCCAGCGACGGGCGTCCGCCTGCGCGGCGATAGCGCGACGCCTCGCTACAAGCGCACGACCGGCGCCTTCCAGGTGCCGCAGCTCCAGGTGCCGAAGCTGGCCGTCTTTGCGGTACTCGCGCTCGCGGTCCTGGGCGTGCTGGCGTACCTCTACATCCCCGGCTCCGTGAAAGAGAGCCGCGAGGCGGACTTCACGTCGGCCGTCGCGGACGCGCGCGCAGCGAACGCACGCGCCCAGGCGACCGGCGATCCCGGCATCAAGCGTACCCTGCTCGACGATGCGAGCACGAAGCTCGCGGCCGCCGCCAAGATACACAAGGACAACCCGGACGTCGTGTCGCTGCAGGCCGATGTGGCGTCCGCACGCGCCGTGCTCGACGCCGTGTACGAGGTCAAGGACTTCAAGACGGTCGCGGGCCTTGCGCAACTCGTCACCGGCTCGCTCTCCGTGTCGCGCGCGGCCGTAGGGGGTGACCAGGCGTACTTCCTTGATGCCAAGGGCAAGCGCGTGCTGCGCGTCCCGCTCGACGGCAGCAGCGCGCCCGACACGGTGCTCCAGGACGGCCAGCCGGCCGGGTTCGTCACGGCCGCTCGCCCGGTGCAGATCGCGTGGTCCGAGCAAACGCAGAGCTTGATCATGATCGACGACAAGCGCCAGGCGTTCGCCTACTTCCCGGCGAGCAAGGGCACGCTGCCGATGACGATCCGCGCCGCCGACAGCATCGGCTCGTTCGACGCGATCGCGGCGAGCGCCGGCAACCTCTATGTGCTCGACCTCAAGGCGAACCAGGTATGGCGCTACCTGCCCGGTCAGGGCGGCTTCGACAGTGAGCGCACCGCGCTGCTCGACCAGGCCGACCTACGCAACGCGACGGAGATCGCCGTGGGCCAGGACGTCTACGTGCTCGACACGAAGCAGGGCATTCGGCGCTTTGTCGGCAAGAGCCGAGGCGGCGTTTTCCATTGCCGGCATCGATACACCGCTTGTGTCGCCGGCGTCGATCTCGGTGCTACCGGGATCGAACCGGATCGTCGTCGCGGACCGCGGCAACAAGCGGATCGTGATCGTGTCGGCCGATGGCGCCTTCATCCGCCAGATAGTCAGCCCCTCGTTCACGGACCTCCGCGCCGTCTCCGTCGACGAAGGCAAGGGCCTGCTGTACGTCCTCAACGGCGATACGCTGCTGAAGGCCGCGTTCCCGCCGTAAGCTGGTCGAACTTCCGGGAGACCAGAGCATGAACGCCTTCCACCGCTGGTACTGCAACTCCGACCGCTGGACGAAGACGCTGCAGGAAACGTACCTGCCTGCTGTCCTTCGCGGCCTCGATCTCGGCGACGACGTGCTGGAACTCGGACCGGGCCCCGGCGCCGGTACCGACTGGCTGCGCTCGCGCATCCTGCGGCTGACATCAGTTGAGATCGACCACAAGCTCGCCGATGCCCTCAAGCAGCGCATGTCCGGCACGAACGTCACTGTGATCGAGGGCGATGCCACCGCGCTCGCGCTGCCGGATGCGTCGTTCAGCGCTGCGCTCTCGTTCACGATGCTGCACCACGTGCCCTCGCGCCTGCATGACGCGCTGCTCCGCGAGGCCGCGCGCGTGCTGCGGCCGGGCGGCGTCTTCGCCGGCATGGACAGCACGCCGAACTTCGTCTGGAACCTCTACCACCTCTTCGACGATCGCAATCCCGTGGATCCCGCGACGTTCGCCGCGCGCCTCGAAGCCGCCGGCTTCAAGGACGTGCGCGTCCGCACCGCCGCCGGCGGCTTCTCGTGGCGTGCGCAGAAGGCGTAGCGTTGCTTCGGCGTATTCCAGCTTCTTCCGCGCCGCGACAAGCGTCACACCCCCGCGCGCGTGATCGCGCCTTCGCTCGCGCTGGACACGAGCGCGGCGTACTTCGCCATGACGCCGGTCTTGTAGCGGGGCTCCGGGGCGCGCCAGTCGCGGAGGCGGGCGGCGATCTCGTCGTCGCTCAGCTCCACGTCGAGGCGGCGGTTCGTGATGTCGATGTGGATCGTGTCGCCTTCGCGGATCGCCGCGATCGGACCGCCGACGAACGCCTCCGGCGCAACGTGCCCGGCCATCAGGCCGCGCGTCGCGCCGCTGAAGCGACCGTCCGTGAGCAGCGCCACCGTCTCGCCCATGCCCTCGCCGACGATCGCCGACGTGACGCCGAGCATCTCGCGCATGCCGGGGCCGCCCTTCGGGCCTTCGTAGCGGATCACCACGACGTCGCCGGGCTTGATGCGGTGCTCCGTCACGGCGTGCATCGCGTCTTCCTCGCGGTCGAAGACGCGCGCAGGCCCGCGATGCGACAGCCGCTCGTGGCCCGCCACCTTCACGACGCAGCCTTCGGGCGCCAGGTTGCCCTTCAAGATGACGAGGCCGCCGGTCTTCTTCAGCGGCCTGTCGAGCGCCCGCACGACGTCCTGCCCCGGCGTCTCGACCGCGAGCTTCGCCTCGTCGCCGAACGAGCGGCCGCTGGGCGTCGGCCGCGACGCGTCGACGAAGCCACCGGCGACCAGTCGCTGAGCGACGAGCTGCACGCCGCCCGCTTTGTCGAGGTCGGCCGCGACGTACTGGCCGCCCGGCTTCAGGTCGGCCAGCAGCGGCGTGTGCTCGCTGACGCGATCGAAGTCGTCGATCGTCAGCGGCACGTTCGCCTCGCGCGCGAGCGCCAGCAGGTGCAGCACAGCGTTCGTCGAGCCGCCCGTCGCCGCGACGCCGGCGATCGCGTTCTCGAACGACGCGCGCGTCAGGATGTCGAGCGGGCGCACGTTGCGGCGCAGCACGTCCATCACCGTCTCGCCGGCGCGCACGCCGACGTCGTCCTTGCGCGGGTCGACGGCCGGCACGCTGGCGCTGCCCATCGGCGACAGGCCGATGAACTCCATGGCCAGCGCCATCGTGTTCGCGGTGAACTGCCCGCCGCACGCGCCCGGCCCCGGGCACGCCGCGTGCTCGAGCGCGTCCAGTTCCTCGTCGGAGAGCGTGCCCGCCGCGTTCTGGCCGACGCCCTCGAAGACGTCCTGAATGTTGACGTCGCGGCCCTTGTACCGGCCGGGCAGGATCGTGCCGCCGTAGACGATGATGCCGGGGATGTTCAGCCGCGCCAGCGCCATCGCCGCGCCGGGGATCGTCTTGTCGCAGCCGACGAGGCACACGAGCGCATCGAACATGTAGCCGCGCGTGCACAGTTCGATCGAGTCGGCGATCACCTCGCGCGAGATGAGCGACGTCTTCATGCCCTCGGTGCCCATCGTGATGCCGTCGCTGATGGCGATCGTGTTGAACTCCATCGGCGTGCCGCCGGCCTTCCGCACGCCCTCGGCCACCTTCGCGGCGAGAAGCCGCAGGTTGAAGTTGCACGGCATGGTGCCGATCCAGGTGTTCGCAATGCCGACGATCGGTTTCTGGATGTCTTCCTTCGTGAACCCGATGCTGTAGTAGTAGCTGCGGGCGGCGGCGCGCGTCGGCCCGTCGGTGATCGTGCGAGAGTTGTGCTTGGGGTCAAATGCCATGATGCCCTCCGTGGGAGAAGATTACAGCTTCGGCGTCGGGCGTGACAGCCTCAATGCGGGCCGCGGGCTCCCGCGCCTGTTCCTGGTGCGCGGGCTTTCCATTGCACTCCGCACATTGGAGGATCTTGACCGTTAGCGCGCATTCGTCGATGGTACCGGGGCTGAGCGATGACGCTCAGTCGCCTACGGAGGTGACGTGTGTGCCGACGGATGATCATCGCTGCATCGCTGGTTGCCTGTGCCGCGGCCATCAGCTCCGCCTGCGGCGGCGGCGACTCGAAGGACGCCACCTCAACGCCCGGAGCGACGTCGACCGCGACCGGAAGATCGGCTGCCCCGACGACCGTGCCGAAGACGCCGACGGCGGCCGCCACTGCCGCGTCGGTCGCAACTCCCGCGCCGGTCGCCACGCCGGCGGGTCAGGCGCCGTCTGGCGGCAGGACGCTCAACGAGACGCAGGCAAGGGCGCTGCTCGACGAGGCTTCGCTTATGCCGAAGGACATCGGCGCGGACTGGGTCATCACCGCCGACACGCCCTCGGACAACGCGGCGGCGGCCGCAGCCGATCCGACGAGCGCGGCATCGAACGAGCGCTGCGGCCGCCTGGCGGGACGACTCGTGACGAACGGGCCGAAGGACACGGTCTCGGCGTACCTCGGCGGCTCGATCGTCTCGGCGTTCTCGCAGCTCACCGTGTACGCGACGGCGGCCGGCGCGGCCGACTGCTCTGCTGAGAGCGCCGCGCGGTTCGCGCAAGCGGGCGAGCTGGCGCGAGCGTTCGGCTCGGTGTTCGTGAACCCCGATGCGGTGGCCGTCAAACCGGTCGATTACCCGATCGTGGGGGACGGCTCGTTCGCGACGGCCCTCACGGGCGACATCAACGCGGCCGGGACGGTGGTGCAGTTGCAGGTCGTCATCGTCGGCTTTCTTAAGGGCAACACGTCGGCCGTCGTGGGTGTGGCGTATGCGCCGCTGACGACGCCCTCGACGAAGGAGCTGCAGCCGTTCGTCGACCTCGTGCTGCAGCGGATCAGCGCGAACCAGTAGTGTGATGCGGGGATGAGCGGCGCCATGCCGGACAAGACGCTGCGTATCGCAGTTTCGGCGGACACGGCCATCACCGCCGTGCGCACTGCAGTCGAGGACGCGCGCTGGACGTTCATCTACGCGCCCGGCGCGGGCTCCAACATCCACGATCCGTTCGGTGCGTACGCAGCACGCACGCTTGCGGCGCAGGGCATCGCCACCGTTCGCTTCCAGTTCCCGTATATGGAGGCGGGCCGCCGCGGCCCCGATCGCACCGCCGTGTTGGAGGCGGCGTGGCGCGCCGTCATCGAAGCGGTCCGCGACGACGGCACGCGCCTCGTAGTCGGCGGCCGCTCGATGGGCGGGCGCATCGCGTCGATGGTTGTGGCGCAGGGCGTCGCGGTCGACGCGCTGGCGCTGTTCGCGTACCCGCTGCACCCTCCCGGCAAGGCCGATCAGCTTCGTGTCGAGCACTTCGCGGCGATCGAAGTGCCCGCGCTCTTCGTCTCCGGCACGAACGACGCGTTCGGCTCGCCCGACGAGCTGCGCGCCGCGACGAAGGGGCTGAAGCGCTCGACGCTGCGCCTGCTCGCCGCTGCCGATCACGGCTTCGCGGCGCCGAAATCAAGCGGGCGGACGCGCGACGACGTATACGCGGAGGCCGTCGATGCGTTCACTGCGTGGCTTGGCGGGATCAAGTAAGCTCACCGCGACACTATTCGCAGTGCGGGCAGGGGCGGTAAGGCACTGGCTACCACGCCGACCACCACAACAGCAGAGGGGGACGCGAAGCCGCCTCAGGGGGTGCCGCGCAACGTCGTGCTGCTCGGCGTCGTCAGCCTCTTCGCCGACATCAGCAGCGAGATGGTGTACCCGCTGATCCCGCTCTTCCTCACGACGACGCTCGGCGCGCCCGTCGTCGCTGTTGGCCTGATCGAGGGCGTCGCGGAGAGCACGGCCAGCCTGCTCAAATGGATCTTCGGCTGGTTCTCCGATCGCTTCCGCCGCCGCGTGCCGTTCACGTTCGCCGGCTACGCGCTTGCCGCGATTGCGAAGCCCGGCCTCGCCGCGGCCTTCGTGTGGCCTACCGCGCTCTTCGTCCGCTTCCTGGACCGGTCGGGTAAAGGCATCCGCACGGCGCCGCGCGACGCCCTCATCGCCGACTCTACGAACGCGTCGCAGCGCGGACGTGCGTTCGGGCTTCACCGGGCGATGGATACATCGGGCGCGATCATCGGGCCGCTCGCGGCGCTCGGGTTGCTCGCGTGGTTCGGCCACAGCAACTATCGCCCGATCTTCCTCATCGCGGGCATCCCCGGCGCCATTTCGATCCTGCTGGTGCTGTTCGTGCGTGAGATCCGGCACACGCCGCGCATCGGCGCGCTGCCGCCGCTGCTCTCGCTGCGCGGCTACGACCGCCGATTCCTCCAGTTCGTGGCCGTCACGCTGCTCTTCTCCGTGGGCAACTCCAGCGACGCGTTCCTCATCCTTCGCTCGAAGGATGTCGGCCTCGGCGCAACCGCGATCGTCCTCGCATACGTGCTGTACAACATCTCCTACGCCGCACTCGCGCTGCCGGCCGGCATCCGCTCCGACCGAATCGGGCGGCGGCCCGTGCTCGTTGCGGGCTTCGCGATCTTCGCCCTGGTGTATGCGGGCTTCGCCCTCGCGTCGGACGGGTGGATGATCTGGCCGTTGTTCATCGTCTACGGAGCGTATATCGCCTTCACCGAAGGCGTGGGCAAAGCGTACGTCTCGGACCTCGTCCCCCCGGAGCGACGTGGCACGGCGCTCGGTCTGTACAACGCGAGCCTGGGCGTCATGCTGCTGCTCTCGAGCATCATCGGGGGCGCGTTGTGGAGTCTTATCGGCCCGGCGGCTACCTTCGCGTTCGGCGCGTCGACCGCCGCGCTGGCGGCGCTGTTGCTGATCACGCTCAACCCGGTGAGTAAGGTGGCGGTTCGCGTGCAAGCCGTGGATTAGGAGCCGACAGCCAGCGGCTGACAGCGGTCAGCTATCCCAGCTTGTCCTTCAGCTTCCCCATGATGCCGCGGTCCTCCTGCGGCTTCACCGGCGTGCCCATCGAGGCAGCGAGCTGCTTGAGCAGCTCCTTCTGGTCCTTCGTCGGGTTCTTCGGCGTCACGACGTTGACGTGCACGATCATGTCGCCGCGGCCGCCGCCGCGCAGGTGTGGCACGCCTTTGCCGCGCACGATGAACGTCTCGCCGGTCTGCGTGCCGGCCGGGATGCGCAACTCGTGCGGCTGTCCGTCGATCGTCGGCACTTCGACCTCGTCGCCGAGGGCGACCTGCGCGAAGTTCAGGTCGAGCCCGAGGATCAGATCGTCGTCGTCCCGCTGGAACATCTCGTGCGGTCTGACGTTGAGCTGCAGGTAGAGGTTGCCGCGCGGGCCGCCGTGGCTGCCGAGTTCGCCCTCGCCGCTGAGCCGCATCTGCGATCCGTCGTCGACGCCGGCGGGGATCTTCACCGAGAGCTTACGCTTCTTCTTCTCCCGTCCGACGCCGCGGCAGTTCTTGCACGGGTGCGTGACCATGCGCCCCTCGCCGCGGCAGCGGTCGCACATCGCAACGTTCACGAACTGGCCGAAGATGCTCTGCTGCGCGCGGCGCACCTCGCCGCTGCCGTTGCACTGCGTGCAGCGCTCGGGCTCGGTGCCGGGCTCCGTGCGGAGGCCGTTGCAGACCGAGCAGAGCTCGGCCGACTGCACCTCGAAGTTCTTCTCCGCGCCGAAGACCGCCTCTTCGAACGTCAGCGTGAGCGAACGCCGGGCGTCGGCGCCGCGCGCCGGCCCGCGCTGCGTGCGCGACTGTGCGCCGCCGAAGAAGGCGTCGAAGATGTCGCCCAGGCCGCCGAAGCCGAAGCCCTCGAAGCCGCGCGCGAAGCCGTCCGCCCCGCCTTGCATCGCGGCGTGGCCGAAACGGTCGTACATCGCGCGCTTCTCGGGATCGGAGAGGACCTCGTACGCTTCGCTGACTGCCTTGAACTTCGCCTCGGCGCCCGGCTCCTGGTTGCGGTCCGGGTGGAACTGCATCGCCAGGCGGCGAAACGCCTTCTTCAGCTCGTCCGCGCCCGCGCTCCTCGGGACACCGAGGACATCGTAATAGTCTTGCTTCTGTTCAGTAGCCATCTACGCCTGTATCGCACTGCATCGCTCGGGCCGGTATCGGTGGATCCATTGTAGCGAGTGCGGCCGGATCAGGGGATTTCGGGTTCGGATGAGCCAGGCCGGTGATGAGCAGGCGTCGCGAGGCAGCGGGAAAGGCGCGCATCGCGCGCCCTCCCCGGCGTGGTGGCGAAAGCCGGCGGGCTACTTGATGCCCCACGTGATCGATACGTCGACGGTCACATCCAGCTCCCCCGGCTGGATCGGCGTCGATGGCTCCGTCGCGCGGTGCGGAGACGGCATTACCGGCGCGAGCGTCGAAGATCGGCGTGACGCTGCTCTCCGAGATCGTCATCGCGTCACCGACGCTCACGCCAGCCGACTTCGCAAGCGTCTCCGCCTTCGCTTTGGCGTCGGCGACGGCCTTCTCGCGCGCCTGCTGCTTCAGGTCGTCCGGGTTGTCGATGGTGAACGACAGGCCCTGGATCTGCGTGTCATTGCCACCGGCGGTCACCGCGTCGTCGACCGTCTGACTCGTCTTGTTGATGTCGCGCACCGTCACGCTCAGAATGTTCGTCACCTGGAAGCCGCGCAACCGCTGCTTGCCTTCGTTGTAGTCGTACTGCGGCTGGATGCTGAACTGCTGTGTCTGGATGTCCTTCTCGGCGACGCCGTTGTTCTTGAGGGACTTGATCATCGCGTCGAGTGAGGCGGCCGCCTGGTCGCGCGCCTTCTGTACCGTGTCCGCTTCCGCCGACACGCCGAGCGTGAGCTTCGCGATGTCCGGTTTGCCTGTCACCTTGCCCGTGCCCGTGACGCTGATGCCTCGTTGTATCTGGGCGCCGCCCGTCTCGACGCGCGTCGTCCGGTCGCCGCAGCTGACGGCCAGCAGCGACAGCGCGACCGCCGCCCCCAGCCCCGCGATAAGCCCGATCGTCCTTCGTTGCATCACAGCCGCTCCCTTCCTCGTCTCCGCACAATGATCGCGGCAGCCGCCGATGCGAGCGCGATCGCCGCCGCCAGCGATCTCTATGACGCGCATTGCCGTCGTATTGTTCCCGTCGTTGTCGGCCGTAGCTCGGCCGGACGCTGCCTTGAGCTCGCTCGTCGCAGTCGGCACCGGCCCGAAGGCCGAGCGCGCCGCCTGCGTTGCGTCGGTACGCAGGTGCGAGCTGCTGCTGGCTCGTCGGGAGTATCGTCTCGCTGGCGCACCGGGCGCGGCGCGCGTTCGCAGTTGTGTCGGCTCCGGCCGCGCCGCTCTGCGGCACGGGCGCACTCGCCGCACCGGCGATGCTCTTGTCCGCCGCGCCGCTGCGTCTCCACGTTCGGCGCATTGTCCGCCGCGCGCGCCGCAGCCATCGGCGCCCGATCCGCACTGTAACTCGATCCTCCGCTGCTCGACGACAGGTCCACGCCAATCACAATCGCGAACACCACCGCCGCCGCCGCACTCGCGAGCGGGCGCCCACCGCAGCATCGGCGAAGGCCGCGGCGCGCCGCTGACCGCCGCGCGCTCTAGATCGGCGGCGCGCAGCCGAAAGGAGCGCGTCGGCGCTGCTTCGGGCATCGCCCGCAGCGCTGCGCGCGTAGCCCGTAGACCGTCGAGCCGGGCGCGGCACGCTTCACAGGAGGCGACGTGCGCTTGCACGCGCACCGTCTCGCGCGCGTCGAGTCGGCCGTCAAGATGCGCCGACAGCGCGTCGACGTCCGGCTCATGTTTACGCAGGTATCGCAACAACTTGTTCACACGTTTCACCATAGCGAGGCCGTACGATGAGTACGGTCCGTATCTTTATGACGCTACCAGACGCCAGGTTGTTCCCGCGGTCCGAGGTCGCGCCGCAGCTTGTCCCGCCCGCGCGCGATGCGCGACTTCACGGTACCGACCGACGTCCGCATCGCCGCCGCGATCTCCTCATACGCGAAGCCCTGGATGTCACACATGACGACGGCCAGCCGCTGGTCCGGCGGCAGCCGTAGCAGCGCCGCCTGCACCACGTCGTGCTGTTCACGCCGCAGCGCCTCCGTTTCCGGGCCGGGAGCGGTGTCCGGCACGTCGATCGGGTTGTCGCTACCGGGGAGCGGCGCGTCGAGCGACACGGCGGGCCGCCGTCCGCGCCGCCGCAGCTCGTCGACGCAGGCGTTCGACGCGATGCGCATCAGCCACGGGCGGAGGTTCGCGCCTTTGAACGTTCGAATACTCCGGTAGGCGGACAGAAAAGCGTCCTGCGTGGCATCTTCCGCGGCGGCGCTGTTGCCGAGCATACGAAGAGCAGAGGTTGTAGACTGCGCGCTGGTGCAGGTCTACAAGCCCGTTGAACGCATTGAGATCACCGTCCCGGGCGAGCCGGAGGAAGTCGGGTTCGCTGTCCGGACGTGCGGCGCAGGCTCGGGAGCAGGATTTCGTATCAATCGCGCAGATTCTAACAGAGTCCGGCGCGCGAAGTGCCGGCGGCTGCATGCTAGAATAGAGGAGCTTATGTCCAACGATCCCGCCGGCCCGGACGGCTTGACCGGGCAGCCCTTGCATCCCGCAGAACGAACACTCGATGCGCCCTCGTCGCAGAGCGATGCTGACCCGTCGGGCTTCGCACCCGGCGGATTCGACGCGGACGTTCCTCCCGCCGCCGCAACGCCCGCGCTGTCCGAACCGGCGCCTGCGAGCGAAGCTTCCGCGCCGGTCGAAGCATCCGTGCCCGGCGAGCCATCCGCCGAAGCCGACCGACCGCTACGTCGATGTGCCCGCCTCGCTCGAGCTCTCGTACTCCGCGGCCGACATCGGCCTCAGCCCGAACGCCTACGACCGCGCGTACCCGTACGAGGTCATCCAGCGGAAGCGCCGGCAAACGGCCGGCACGCGCGTCCGAAAGGTCGGCCGCGAGCTGGCCGAGACGGTCATCCTCGCGCTACTTATCTTCTTCGCGGTGAAGGCCGTCGTGCAGAACTTCCGCGTCGAAGGCGCCAGCATGGAGCCGTCGATGCACAACAACCAGTACCTGCTCGTCAACAAGGCGCTCTACTTTCGCGCGAACCTTGACCGGCTGCATGACTTCCTGCCGTTTGTTCCCGGGAGTGGTGACAGCGAGCACCACCTGTTCCGCGCGCCGCGCCGCGGAGACGTGATCGTCTTCAAGTTCCCGCTCGATCCGAGCCGCGACTTCATCAAGCGTGTCATCGGCGTCCCCGGCGACACGGTCGAAGTGCGCGACGAGACGGTGTTCATCAACGGCAGCCCGCTCAAAGAGGATTACATCAAGGACAAGCCGAACTACACGTACGCGCCGAAGACGGTGCCGCCCGGCATGTACTACGTGCTCGGCGACAACCGTCGCAACAGCTTCGACTCGCACGCGTGGGGAAACAGCTGCAGCCCGCAGCAGCTCTGCGACTTCGTGCCGGAGGAGAACATCATCGGCCAGGCGTGGGTCTCGTACTGGCCCTTCGACCAGCTCGGTCTGATCAACAACAAGATCATCAAGCCGATGGCGCCGTAGCGCGCGGAGCGGCGTGGATTATTCGAGAGGGCACGCCATGGCGTGCCCTCTCCGACCTGGAGCCACTATTTCGAATCACCGCACGTGCCGAGTAGGGGCATTCCGTAGAATGCCCCCGCCCGTGCGCTCGATGAATACGTCGGATCACTCCTTCTCGACGGGGTACTGGACCTCAGTGACGCTATTTGCTGCCTCCTTTGCATCGTGCCGGACGTAGATCTCCCGCGACGGACCGACGATGCGGTAGCCGTTCGCCTCGATCCAGCGCAGCAGGGCGGGATGCAGCTGCGTGAACTCAGCGAAGTCTCCGTGATGTACGGCTGACGCGAAGGTGCCGCCCGCGAGTTCGTACACCTTCACGCGATCGCTGTCCGGCAACACGCGGTTGATCGGCACGACCGCCTCGGCGTCTTCGTCGGTGTAGGTGTCCGCGGTCGTGTGCCAGAGAGCCATGCATGGCTCCAGGTCCTTGCCGCCATGAGCGCGAATGTGGTCATACGTTTGCGCGTACGCGGTGCCAAGCAAGGCGGGCACCATGTCGTTCTTGGGGATGCGGACGCGGCAAGCGGCGACGAGGATGGGCTGAATCGTCTTGAGCGCGACGTCGTATTCGGGCATGTTGTCCTCCAGTTCGATTTCCCTCAATCGTGCTTCGATGCGGGCCATCCGGCCCTGGTCCTCTTTCAACTGATGCTCCGCTTCCGCCCGCTTCAGCGTCAACATTCCGCGCAGCTGCTCGTGTGTGACGCCATCGTTCAGCACGCGCGCAATCTGCTCGAGCGAAAAGCCAAGATCCTTGAGCGCCAGCAACCGGTTGAGACGCGGAAGCTGCTCGACGGAGTAGTAGCGGTAGCCCGTCGAGCTATCTACGTGTGCCGGGGTGATCAGTCCCAGATCGTCGTAGTAGCGCAAGGTCTTGACGGGCAGTTGGCTGAGGCGGGCGAAGTCTCCGATCTTGAGCATGGCGGAACTGTACGGTCTCCCGCGGCAGGAGAGTCAAGCCGTTTCCCGAAGAAATGCGGACAGAGTTCCGGCCGCTACTTGAACGCCACGAACGCCGCGTACAGCGGCTGGTCCAGGTGCAACTCGCGCACACCGCGCAACCCTGCCGCCGACGCCATCTCCTCGAACTCCGCGCGCGAGAAGAATCCGACCGCGTGCCCGCCCTTCGCGACCGCCTGCGGGATCTCGTAGAACAGGTCGATGTGCGAGAGCACCGCGTTGTACGCGCCGACGCAGTCCTCGATGCGCTCGGCGCCGCGGATCTCCGTCACCAGCAAGATGCCGTCTTCCTTCAACGCCCGCCGCGCATTCGCAAGCACGACGCGCGCGTCGTCCATCTCGTGCAGCGAGATCTGGGCGTAGATGAAGTCGAACGCGTCCTCGCCCGTCAGGTCCTCGCCGCGCATCTCTTCGGCGTGGACGTGCTCGCCCAGCCCGGCGTCCTCGATGCGCTGACGCGCCAGCTCGATCGACGTCGGGTCCGGGTCGACGCCGGTGACCGTGCACTCCGGGAAGGTGCGGGCCAGCGAAACGAGGCCGGCGCCCGCGCCGCAGCCCAGCTCCAGGATCGTGCCGCCCGCCGTCAGGCGCTGCGCGAGCTCCGGCAGCGCGGGCAGCAGTACCGACGGCAGGAACAGCTCGTACGCCGCCTTGCTGAACGCGTGGATCGTCTCCACCATCTCCTGGCCGTACTCCGCGAACGCGATGCCTTCGCCGCTCGTGAAGCAGTCCGCGACGCGGTCCGCAAGCCGTGACTCGACGGCGTGGTTCGTCACCAGCCCGGCCGAGTACTGGAAGTCCTGGTCATCCAGCAGCAGCGCCTCCATGAACGGCGCCATGGTCAGCCGCTCCGTCGCCGCGTCGTACTCCAGGAGCTCGCCCGCGACCGACGTCCGCGCCCACGCGCGCACGTAGCGCGCGTCGAGCCCCGTCCGCTCGACGAGCTCATCCAGCGTCAGCCCGTCGCCGGCCGCCGTGATCGCGTCGAACAGGCCGAGCTTCAGCCCGTAGTACGCCATCCGCAGGCTGGCCGCCCCCGCCGCCCAGTCGAAGATCTTCAGCGCCTGGGCGTCCTTCGTCACAAACGATTGCTCTGGCATGGATGCTCCGTGGTCGATGGGGTTCGGGTTGTGGCTACTGCGTCGCGTGCGAGCGTCGGCTCAAACACTCTACCGAATGTACCGCCGCTACGCGCCCGCCTTCCGTGCCCACACCCCGAACAGCGGGTCCTTGGCGGTCGCCGGCGTCGATGCTCCGGTCCTCGGCGGTCACTTCGCCGAAGCCGCCGGCGTGCTTGAAGTACGTCGCGATCAGACCCGCGCGCTCGCGGTCGTCGAGCGCGCGCCAGATGCGCACCGCCTTCGTCGGGAACATGCGGTTCGAGTACGTGACGATGAACGGTGCGCCCGGCTTCAGCACGCGTCCGACCTCGCGGAACGTCTCCAGCGGCTGCGTCATGTACTGCACCGATACGGTCACGACCGCGCCGTCGAATTCGCCGTCGCCGAACGGCAGCGCCGGGTTGGCGTTGATGTCGTGCACGACGTACTCCGTGAGCTGGTCGTTCGCTCGCAGCTCCTCCTCGTTCATGCCGAGGCCGCAGAGCCGCGTCCATGCCAGCTCGGGCGGCATGTGGGAGCGATAGCTCGACATCAGGTCGAGGATCGCGCCGCCGCGTGGCAGTACCTCGCCGTAGAGCCGCCGCGCCGCCTCGATCGCGTAGTCGTCGATATGCACGAGCAGCCGCGCCTGCGCGTAGAACAGCGCATCCGGCGATTCATCCTCGCGCTCGAAGAAGTGCGGCTTGAACGGCGACTCGTCCATCGCCGAAGCGTAGCTGACGGGGCGGAGAACGGAACCACAGATTGGCCAGAGTGCGCAGATGGGGACGAAGGACGGGAACCACCGCCTCCACAGACGGGCATTGATCGACGCCTTGATCTTTCGTCTTTCGCGTGGCCGGGGACTGCCTTCGAAGCTGGTGACGCGTTCATGCCGGCTGCGCATTTGATTGTTTGATCGTCCCGCAAGAAAAAATCGCGAATAATAACGGGTCAAGCGTCGTGGCTGGGTGGCCATTGGTTGCGCAGCTCGCGCCGGCATGCGCGTATTGTGCGCTGCGGCGCGGGCGAACGCCTAGCGGCGGGTGTCACCCGGGGCTGCCGCCGGTTCTCATCCGGTCCGCATTCCTCGGCCACAACGCGGCCGCGACTCTGCGGAAATCGCGCGCAGCGATTGCGGCGGTTGGGCGGCTCCCCGACAATGAGATCGCACATCTGACGAGAGGTGAAGTTATGCCGGCGATGACGAAGGACGAGGTGAAGGCGCGCCTCGAGAGCCTAGCCGGCTGGGAGCGCGACGGAGACGAGATCGAGAAGAAATTCCGCTTCGACGACTTCAAGGCGTCGATGGCGTTCGTGAACCGGGTCGCCGATCTGGCCGAGAAGGCCGACCACCACCCGGACATCACCATCAAGTACAACCGCGTCAAGATGACGCTCTCGACGCACAGCGAGGGCGGCGTCACCGAGAAGGACTTCGCGCTCGCCGCCCAGATCGACGCCGCCGTACGACCGTAGAATCTGCGGGCGCCGCCCGCCGAGGACCCACGTGGACAAGACCCCGGCATCATCCGACGCAGTCACCGAGTGGCTGAAGCGCAACTTCAACTGGCTGGCGCTCGCCTTCGGACTCATGTTCTTCGTGCTGCCGCACGTCTCTCCGTTCGCGACGTTGAACTACTACCTGAACTCGCCGCAGCGCTTCAGCCAGTGGACACTCGGCAAGCTCGAGAACCTGTTCGCGAACTACGGCTACTACGTCGTCTTCCTCGGCGTGTTTCTCGAGAACGCGATGTTTCTCGGGTTGCTCGTGCCCGGCTCGGTCATCCTCATCCTCGGCGGCCTCTCGGCGCAGAACGGCTCGATCGACATCTGGCCCGTGCTCGCGCTCGCCGTCGCGGCCACGATCGCGGGCGACACGCTGAGCTACATGATCGGCCGCATGGGCTGGGCGAAAGCGATCGAGAAGGGCGCCGCCGGCTCGATGGTCGAGCGTCTCCGCGCCGCGATGGAATCGAACCACGTCTGGATCATCCTCGGCTATCACTGGGCCGGCTACTCGCGCGCCGTCGGCCCGGCCGCCGCCGGCCTGTTCCAGATCCCCTACCGGCGCTGGGCACCCCTCGACTACTCTGGCGGCGCCGTCTGGGCCGTCGTCTACGTCATGCTCGGCGTCGTCCTCGGCCTGCTTGGCGTGGAGTTCAGCGACACGAAGACGCTCGTCAAGCTGCTCGAGTTCCTCTTCCTTGGCATCTTCATTGCCGCCATCGCTGTCGCCTGGTACCGCACGTCGAAAGTCGCCGCGCGCCCCGTGCCCGTGGCGTCCGCCATCGTGCCAGCGGACGACGACTGACGGGCCACCGGCGCCCGGCGACCAGCGTGATATCCTGCTTCCGTGAGCACACTTCCCGATTTCCTCCGCCCGGACCTCGATCTCCTGTTCGTCGGCATCAACCCCGGCACGAAGTCGGCTGCCACCGGCCATCATTACGCCGGCCCGGGCAACCATTTCTGGCCGCTTCTCCACGAATCTGGCCTCGTCTCCGAGCCGTTGACGTACGAGCAGGACGCGACGCGTGCTCGAGTGGCGCATCGGTCTCACGAACATGGTGGCGCGCTACGTCGCCCTCGATCAGCGACCTCTCGCTCGACGAGTTGCGCGCCGGCGCCCGCACGCTGCGCCGCAAGCTTCTGAGGTACGCCCCGGGCATCGTCTGCTTCAACGGTAAGCGCATCTACGAAGTGTTTGCCGGCCACGCCTGCAGCTTCGGAGTACAGCCCGAGCGCATCGGCCCTTCGCTTGTGTACGTGATGCCGTCGACGAGCGCGCGCACGGCGTCGTACCAGCGCGCAGACAAGCTGACGTACTTCGTCGAGCTGCGGAAGCTCGTGCGCGCCCGGGCGCGCCAGGCGGTGGCGTCGTGAGCGAAGTGCCCGCGCAGCAGCCGGACATCCCGGTGTTCTCTCCGCGCCTCGACGAGCTGATGGCGGCGATGATCAAGGGCGAGGCGCCGAACGTTGGACGCTTCTGCGGCTACTGCTACACGCCGCTGGGCAAGAAGGCCGACGTCTGTCCCCACTGCGGCACTACGACGAGCGCACTACGCGCCCGTCGCGAAGCTGCCGATGGAGTTCGGCGCGCTGTACCGCCGCATGCGCAAGCGCGAGAGTCTCATCGTCAATTCGTTCGCGTTCGCCGGCCTCGGGCTTGGCGTGGCTGCTCTTCATCGTGCTCGTCGCTGTCGCGGTGTACGTCTTCAACCAGTCGATCTGGTGGCTCGCGTTCGCGACGCTGGTGCTGATGGTCGGCGGACGGGTGTTCGCCGGCATCCTCGGCGGCTGGATCGGCGATAACGTCGGCTATAACTACGCCCACGGGAAGCTCGTCGCCGAATGGCACGAGTACGAGCGCCAGCGCGACGTCGAGCAGGGCCGCGCACCCGCTCCGCCGCGCGGCGACGACGCGCAGCAGGCATCGGCCGACGCGGCGCATAGCGCGCAGTAACAAGCGCATGAACTACATCGAGATCACCGCCGCCGTTCCCACGGCAGACGTCGAGCGCGCGTCGGACGTTCTCCGCGCTCACACCGGCCTCGACGTGTCGATCGAAGTGCCGTTCGCGCAGGCTGACCTGGAGTCAGACGCCGTGCTGAGCAGCGGCGGCACCGCGCTCATCAAGGCGTACGTCGCCGACGACGGCGGCGGCCACGTGCTGGCCAGGTCGGCGCGAGACGCGTTCGCGCGCGCGGGCCTGGCCGCCGAGGTCGCGCAGCGCGCCGTCGCCGAGGAGGACTGGGCCGAATCGTGGAAGGAGCACTTCCACGTCGAGCGTTTCGGCAAGCACATCGTCGTCGTGCCATCGTGGCGCACGTACGACCCGCGGCCCGACGACGTCGTGCTCGCGCTCGATCCCGGCATGGCGTTCGGTACCGGCCAGCACGAGACGACGCGCATGTGCCTCGAAGCGCTGGAGAACGCCGTGTCGCCCGGCAGGCGCGTGCTCGACGTCGGCTGCGGCTCCGGCATTCTCGTCGATCGCGGCCGCGAAGCTCGGCGCGCGCGAAGTCTACGCCGTCGACGTCGATCCGAACTGCGTGCGCGTCACGCGCGACAACGCCGCCGCGAACGGGGTCGCCGCCGTCATTCGCGCGGAGACCGGCAGCGCGGGCGGCGCGTGGCCGTTCGCGGAGCCCGCATCGGCTGGCTTCGACGTCGTCGTGGCGAACATCATCGCGCGCGTGATCATCGAGCTGGCACAACCGCTCGTCGACGCGCTCGCGCCGGGCGGCCGGCTCATCGTCTCCGGCGTTATCGGCGAGCACGAGGCGGACGTTCGAGACGCGCTCATCGCGGCTGGCGCGCGCATCGAGTCCGTCCGCGCCATGCGGGACTGGCGCTGCATCGAGGCGGTGCGCGCGTGACGCGCCGATTCTACGTCGACGCGGCGTCGCTCACGGGCGATCGCATCGAGATCGAGGGAGCGCTCGCGCATCGCCTGGCGAAGGTGCTCCGCATGCGCGCGGGCGACGAGGTGATCCTGTTCGACGGCAGCGGCGAAGACGTCCGCGTGCGCGTCGAAGATGTGAGCGATCGCCGCGCCACCGCTGCGGTCATCGAGCGCCGACCCGGCCCGCGCGAGCCGCGCGTCAGGCTGCACCTCTACCAGTCGATCACCAAAGGCGAGCGCTTCGAGTGGTTGCTCGAGAAGGCCACGGAGATCGGCGTCGCGCGCGTTGTGCCGCTCGTCGCCGCCCGCGCCGTCGTCAAGACGCCGTCCGAGGGGAACCGCGCCGACCGCTGGCGTCGCATCGCCGTCGAGGCGGCCGAGCAGTGTGAGCGCAGCGCCGTGCCCGAGATCGGCGCGCCGCAGCCGTTCGACGACGCGCTGCGCACGGCCGCCGGCATCCTGCTACTGCCGTACGAAGAGGCGGGCGACGCCGCGTCCAGCATCCACGACGTGCTGAACCGCCGCGTCGACGACGTCTTCGCGCTCGCCGCGGTCAGCGTCTTCATCGGCCCTGAAGGCGGCTACGAGCCCGCCGAGATCGATCGCGCGAAAGCCGCCGGCGCCGAGATCGTGACCCTCGGCGACCGCGTCCTCCGATCCGAGACGGCCGGCCTCGTCGCCGCGACGCTCGTCATGCACGCCGTCGGCGAACTCGGCTGAGACGAGGAGTCTGCGAGGAGGACGCCGAGGGCACGCCACCGCGTGCCCCTACGGGTCGCTCGCGCATCGCCTCTCGGCGCCGAACCCTCATCTGCGAGCTGTGGATCTCCGCCGTCAGTTCATCGGCGTGCCGCCGCTGACGTTCAGCGTCTGCCCCGTGATCCACGCCGCCTCGTCCGACGCGAAGAACGCCACCGCGCTCGCGATGTCGGCCGGGCGCCCCTGCCGCCCGAGTGCGATCGTCCGCACCACCGCCTGCTTCATCGCGCCGGCGTCCGCGTGGTAGCGCGACGCCATGTGCCCGAACGTGCCGTCCATCATGTCCGTGTCGACCGAGCCCGGCGCCACGCAGTTTACGGTGATCTGGTGCGGCGCCGCCTCGATCGCCAGCATCTGCGTCAGACCGATGATGCCCCATTTCGTCGCGCAGTACGCGCCGTACTGCGGGATGCCCATCCGCCCCGCCGCGGACGAGATGTTGACGATGCGACCGCCCTGCTTCGCCTCGACCATCCTCCGCAGCACGCGGCTCGTCAGCAGGTAGACGCCGTTGAGATTCACGTCGACCACCTCGTACCACTCGCGGTCGTCGATCTCCCACAGGTTCTTCTCGCCGCAGATCCCGAGCCCCGCGTTGTTCACCAGGATGTCGATCCGGCCGAACCTGGCCATCGTTTCCGCGACGATCCGTTCCGCCTCCGCCGCCTTCGTCAGGTCAGCGTCGATGGCGAGCGCGCGGCGGCCCGATGCCTCGATCTCCGCGGCGACGGAAGCGGCGCCGCGCCAGCCGATCGCTTTCTCGTCGTCCGGGTACCGCTCCGGCGCTCGCGGCGAGCCCAGCGCCACCACGTCCGCGCCCGCTGCCGCCAACGCCAACGCTATCCCCCGACCGATGCCTCGATGCCGCGCCGCCCCTGTGACGATCGCGACCTTGCCCTCAAGTGACGACATGCGTGCTCCCCTCTCCTCTGGTGCTCTAATGGCCGTGTAGGTGAATGCCTGCTTCTGCCGCGACGCCCGCTTCGCTGCCACGCTCCATGATCCCCGGCTCGTCCGGGTCCACGTGTATGCCGACGATCGCGCCGGGGACCTGCGCGCGCAGGTCGTGCTCGAAGTGCTCGACGAGCAGGTGCGCCTCGCTTACCGTAATCGCCGGATCGACCAGCACGTGCACGTCGATGTGGATCTCGCGCCCGGACTTGCGCGTACGCAGCGCGTGATAGCCGCGCATACCGTGTGCCTCATGCGCCAGGCAGTCTTCGATCAACCGCCGCGTCTCCTCCGGCAGCGCCGAGTCGACCAACTCATGTAGCGCATCCCGCACGATGTTCGCGGCGATCCACATCAGATAGACCGCCAGCATCAGTGCCACGATCGGGTCGAAGATCTGCCGGCCCGTGACGCCGACAAGGACGAGCCCGGCAGCGACGGCGGCCGCCTGCACGACGTTCGTCATCAGGTGCCGCGCGTCCGACGCGATCGCCACCGACCCCGTCGCGCGCGCCGCGCGCCGCGAGTATGCCGCCACTCCGGCGTTCACGGCAGCCGCCACGCCCGCGGTGATCAGCGAAGGAGCGACGACAATGTCGGCGTCGTGGGCGAGCGTGCGGCGGATCGCCGCGATTGTGATGAAGACCGCCCCGGCCGCTATCAGTCCCGCTTGCGAGATCGCCGCCAGGCTCTCGGCCTTGCCGTGGCCATACGGGTGCGCCTCATCGGCCGGCTGCAGCGCCAGCCGCACCGTGAAGAAGGCGAGCGCCGACGCCAACAGGTCCTCCGCGCTGTCGACGCCGTCGCCCAGCAACGCGATCGACCCGAACGCCAGTCCGACGCTGACCTTCAGCGCCATCAGCAGCGCGTTCGACGCCAACGAGAGCACCGCCGCCCGGCTCGCGAGGTCCGTTTGTGATAGCCGGCGCCGGCCGGCCGCGATGATCGACATCGCGGCCATCATACCGCCCGGCGGACACACCCGCCGTCTATGCCGATGCGCCTGCCGCCGCCAGCACCGCGTCCGCCAGCGCCCGCCGCGATGCGTCGTCGCGCATGATCGTCTGTGCGACGACCGGTCGTACGCCCACCGCGGCTACGCGCTCCGCCTGTGCGGCGTCCGCTTCGTCGATCACCAGCGTATCGATGAGGCCTCGGTAAACCTCCGCCACGCCCGCAACGTCGACCGTGTACCGGAGGCCGGACATCATCTCGCCCGCTGGAGGTTGCAGCGAGCGACCGGCCACGATCGGGCTGATGGCGACGCGCGGTACCCGCGAGGAGGCGACTGCGTCGCGCACGCCGGGTACCGAAAGGATCGGCAGGATGCTGCCGATCGGATTGCTGGGCGCGATCAGCACCGCCTCCGCGTTTCGGATCGCGTCGAGCACGCCCGGCGCGGGGCGCGCGGCGTCGATGGCGTCGAAGCGGACGGCGCGCACGGAGTCCTGCGCGTGCCGCTTCACCAGGTACTGCTGAAACGGCAGGACCCCGGCGTCCGTCTCGACGACCGTCCGGACACGCTCGTCCGACATCGGCAGCAGGCGCACACGTACGCCGAACGCACGCGCGATCTCAGCCATGATTTCGCTTGGCGTGCGCCCCTCGCGCATAAGCCGCGTCCGGTGCAGGTGCGTCGCGAGGTCGCGGTCGCCGATCTGGAACCAGGTCTCGTCTCCGAACCGGCGCAGCGACTCCAGCCAGCGGAAGGTGTCGCCGCGCAGGCCCCAGCCGCGCTCCTCGTCGACCTCGTCCGCGAGCGCGTACGTCACGATGTCAGGATCGGGCGAGACGTACAGACCGTGGAACCACTCATCGTCGGCCGTGTTGATGATCGCGGTGATGCGCTCGGGCGGGAGCACGGTCGAGAGCGCCTTGAGGAACCGCGATCCACCGACGCCGCCGCAAAGCACCGTGATCATCGCGTGCTCGGTGCAAGCGGCGCGTCGCCAAGCCGGAAGGGCCTGCGGTGGGGCAGATGTACGGCGGCCCGCCGTCGTGGGCGGTCGTTGGGCGGCTGTCGCTCCGCAGCGCTGGCCGACAGGGTCCTCGGGTGAGCCTCGAGCATCAAACGGCGATCGCTTCTCGCTCGCGGCCGAGCAGCTCGCGATTCAGTTCGTCGAGCTCCGACTGATCCCGGTCGGCGCGGCTCCACAACAGCAGTGCCGGGAACGCGATAATAGCCGTGATCAGCGCGAAGGTCAGGAACACAGCGCGCAGACCGAACTGATCAGCGACGATACCGCCGATCGGCTCGCAGATTGCGATCATGACGCTCGCCACCACGCTCTGCACTGAGAGAATCGTAGCGCGCCGCTCGCTCGGGATCCGGTTGTTCACGTAAGTCGCGATGATTGGCGGCTGGAGGCCGGCGACCATCCCCATACCGAGGAAACCGGCCGCTGCCCACCTGTGGTCGATGCCTGCCAGCGTCAGGTTTGCCATGACGAGCATCACCGGGAGTGCGAAGAACGCGCCGCGCTGCCCCATCCGCGCGACGAATTGATACGCCAGCAGTGCTGAGACGATGCCGACGCCGCGGATCGGCGCCTGCCACAGCCCCAGGTTACCGGTGCCGACGCCGTAGTGATTGAGGAGCGGCTGTTGAAAGATCAGCGGCGCGAACGTCACGGCGAAGACGATGCCGCTGTACAGGATGATGTAGCGCAGCGCCGCATGGCGCCAGACGTCGCGGAGGCCACTGACGAGCGTCTGTAGGTAACGCTCCTGAGACTCGTCGTGCTCACGCTCGCCCTCGTGCATCGAAAGCGCAACGGGCACAGCCAGAAGCGCGACGCCCGCGCTGAGCATGATCGGGAACGAGTAGGTGGTGGCCTCCGCGATCGGTGCGCCGATGAGGATCGCCAGCAGCACGCTTAATGACCGGAGAGCGGTCAGCCGGCTGTTGATCTTCTGGAACTCCTCGTCGCGTCCGACCGCCTTCAGGCTGTCGTACAGCAGCGCGACGTCCGCGCCGTTCTGGAACGTCAGCCCCAAGCCCCACGCTCCATACGACAGGAGGATCACCGGGTAGCTGTCGGCGATCGAGAAGACGAACACTGCTGTCGCGAACAACGTGCTTCCGAGCACGAGCGACCAGCGCCGGCCAAACCGGTCGGCGATGGCGCCGGTCGGCACCTCAGCGAGGATTATCAGCACGAAGAAGGGTGTATCGAGTAGCGCGATCTGCGTCAGCGAGAGCCCGCGCTGCTTCTGCAGATAGATGACCCAGATCGGCCACCACAGCTGAAACTCCATCAGGAAGCGATACAGGTACGACTTCCCGATGTTGCCCTCGTAGGCCATCTCGTCGCGGACGCGTCCCAGTAGGTCCATAGGTGTCGAGTATATCGATGCGGGCGGCGTGCCAGACAGAAGAGATAGACAAAGGGGGCTCGCGTGAGCCCCCTTTGTCAAGACTCGACAAACTAGGAGTTAGCGGAAGCTGCCGAAGCCGCTCGCCAGGTCTTTCAGCGCGTCAACAGGCCGATCGAACACAAAGACCCCGGGCGCCCAGCTGTGGCTGGCCGTCGTCAGCAGCCCGAGCACGATCGCCCACACCGCGAATCCCGCCGCAGTCGCGACGAGCGCATCGTCCGGCGGGCGCATCCGTCGCCGTCTGCACCGCAAGCACCGTGGTCGCGAAGAACAGCCCGGTCGCCGCGATGCCGATCCCGAAGTCGAGACCGGGGATGAACATCAACACCGTCAGCGCGAGCGGTGCCGAAGCGAATCCCATGACGCGGACAAGTTCGTTGGCGTCGGCCCGCGCTCGAAACACCTGGGTCAGCATCACGTAGGTGATGGCGATCCAGACACCCCACAGGATGACCGAAAGAACGGTGCCCAGGATCACCGACTGGACGAAGACCTTGCCGGACCCGCCGAAATCGGCGAAGAGCCACCACAGCCAGCCGCCGATCCCCGACAGCAGCGTCGACGCCACGACGACGACGATCGCCGGAATCGTACTGTTCGTGTCTGTGCGCACCTCGTCGAAGACGGTTGTATCCAGTGTGGCGAGGCGGCGGAGCCTCTGCATGAGGGAGTTGACATCCATGCCACCGGCTTGCTGCATGATTCCCATACGTGTACCTCCTTGCATGACGGCCAGCGACGGCAGGCCATCTGGGCCCCCAACAAACGATTAACTGCCTATCTAATACTACACTTCGCGATTTCTGTCTAGCCCTTTGCGGGTGTTTTCTGGACACAATCCGAACATCTCAGAGCGGCGACTTCGCCGGAATCCCTGGTCGACGGGGATATTCCGGCGGCGTTTCGCGCTGCTTCACCACGCACACGAGCGTTTGCGCCGGCCCCGGGACGTTCAAAGGCGCAGTGAACGTCCTGCCGCCCAGCACGGCCAGCGCGCGCGTCGCCGCCGCGACCTCTTCAGCCGCCCGCGAGCCCTTCGGCGTCACGACGCGGCCCCCCACGCGCGCAAACGGCAGCGTCAGCTCGAGCAGAGCGGGGAGCGGAGCCACAGCCCGGGCCAGGACCAGGTCGAACCTGCCGCGGAGGCCAGGGTCGTGCGCCAGTGTCTCGGCGCGCCCCGCCAGCACCAGCGTCGAGTCGAACTCCAGCGCAGCGATCAGCGCCGATAAGAACGCCGCCTTCTTCGCGGTTGCCTCGAGCAGTGTCAGCCGGATCGCCGGCCAGACGATCTTCAACACGACGCCGGGGAATCCGGCGCCCGCGCCAACGTCGAGCACGAATGCGTCCGGGCGCAAGATCTCGCGCTCACGCAATGCCGCTCCCAGGGCGATCGACTCCAGGAAGTGGCGCCGCACCACCACCTCGGCTGAAGCGTTGCCGACGAGATTCACGCTCTGCGACCACTGACCCAGCAGCGAGAGGTACGTCTCGAACTGCCGCAACTGGGCGGGCGTCAGGCGCACACCGAAGACCGCGGATTCGCGGGAAAGCATCGCGAGCATCGTCAGAGCATACCAGCATCGGTTTGACGCCTCGCCCGTCACGTGCCTACACTGAAGAGCGCAGGAAGGTGTTTATGGTAGGTGAAGTCACGACGGACACGGAGCACGGCACGCTGCAAAGTTTGGCGCGCACGTATCTGGCATCGCTCAAACCCGCAGTCAGAGAAACGGCACAGCCCGAGGTGCTCAAGTTCGTTCGCTGGGTCGGCCCGGAGAAGGATCTCTCCGTGATGCGCGCTCATGAAGTCGCACAATACGCCGAGAACTTCCCGCCGTCCGTCTCGGATGCGGCGAAGCGCGCGGATTGCGTCCGTGCGTTTCTGAAGTGGGCGAAGGACCGGGGCGTCACCCGCGAAAATCTCGGCACGCACCTCCGGGTCCGAAAGGCGTCGAAGTCCAGTTCCAATGCAACTACCATCGAGGAGCAGCCGATCTACCTCACCAGAGAGGGCCACGAGGCGCTCGTTGAAGAGTGCGAGGCCCTGAAAGAGCGCCGCCCACTCATCCAGGCGGACCTCGCTCACGCGATGGCCGACAAGGACTTCCGCGAGAACGCACCGTTGGATGCCGCGCGCAATGAGCAGGGCCACTTGGAGGCCCGCATCAAAGACATCGACACGACACTGCGACGTGCCGTCATCCTGGACCATGGCGCCACCGAGCATCAGGGCGGCGTCTCGCAGATCGGCGACTGCGTCGGAATCAGGGATCTGCGGACGGGCCAGGAGAAGACCTATACGCTCGTCAATTCGGACGAAGTTCGCTCGGGACAGGGGAAGATTTCGATCGCCTCGCCCGTGGGCAAGGCCGTATACGGTCACCGGGCCGGCGAAGAGGTGGAAGTCGAGGCACCGTCGGGCACCTTCCGGGTCCGCATCGAGTCGATCAAGTCGCCATAGCCCGGTGTTGCCCCGAGAGCACAACGAAGAACCGGCCTGCAAGGGCCGGTTTCGCGTTGTGGAAGAGATGGAGGCGACGACCGGATTCGAACCGGTGATGGGGGTTTTGCAGACCCCTGCCTTACCACTTGGCTACGTCGCCGTGTCCGCGTACCCCGCAATACGAATCCGCCCGGCGGAACTCGGGCGGACGAGGTGCAATCTGCATAGTGGTGCCGAGGAGGAGATTTGAACTCCTACGCCCTTGCGAGCACCGCCCCCTCAAGACGGCGTGTCTGCCTATTCCACCACCTCGGCGCAAGCTGACGCATGCGCGCAGCGCACCAGCATTATAGTCGGTACGGATGACCCCGCAAACAGATGCGTCCTCGGGTACCATGACCGCCTCGCAAGATCGGGACTGCTGCGCGTGTCTGGAGGAAGCGTGAGCGTCAAGCACATGTTCGGCGTTGCCGCCGCGGCCGCCGTGATCCTCGCGTCGATCGCCGCGCCGGCGTGTTCGCTCAGGGGCGGCACGACGAAGGTTTCGATTCCCGCCGATTACCCCACGGCCGACCGCCGCTACACGTTGCTGTACAGCACGCTCGGCTACGAGAGCGCCGCGACGAAACGTGTGCTGATCCGCCAGAATGACACGGCCGCCGCCGTAAGCGAGGCGCTCGCTTTCACGTGGTTTGTCGTCGACTCAGCGGGGTCGAGGGTAGCTGCCGGCCACGCTACGTACGCCGGCACCGCATGGAGTATTCCGCTGTGGGCTGCCGATTTCTCACAGGTCACGAAAGCCGGCGAGTACCGCATGCTCGTCGAAGCGCCCGACGTCCACCTCGCCACGGACGCCTTCCCGATCGACCAATTCGTCATGTTCAGGACGACGTACGACGGCATCGCACTCGAGAACACCGAGGCGCGAGCCGCGCCAGTCGAATTCGACAACGGCTACTTCGCCGGGAACGACCGGTCTGGCTCGGTCACGGACCACGCCGGCCTTCTCGTCGGACTGCTCGAGTCGTTCGCGCGTCGCGGGAGTTCGCTTAACGACGACGAACGAGCGCGCACGCGCGCCGCAATCGACCGCGCGGTGGATTACTTGCTGTTGCTCAGCGATCCAGAGAGTGGCGAGATCGGCCAGTCGAAGACGCGGTCCTACGGTGATAGCAAGCCCGTTACCACCGCGGCTGGGCTGCGCGGGCTGTCACACTTTGCCGCGCTGGCCCAGAACGACGAGCCGGGTAAGTCCGACCGCGCGTTCCGCCGCGCGAAACTGGCGGAAGCGCTGGCTCGACGCGAACGCGCCCGCCGCAGTACCCGGCGTCGCTGCGGGCCGCGGTGGACTACGACCTGTATCGCGTGGGCGGCGACAAGGCGACGCTCGACCGCGCGACGAAGGCGCTGCGCGACGCAGTCAGCTCGTACGATCTGCGTACCATGGACCGGCGGAGCGACGACACGCAGCCGCACTTCGAGACGATGTACCGGATGTGGCGCGACCTGCCGGCACACCCGGACCGCGGATTCTGGGAGCAGACCGCGAAGACGGCCGGCGCATCGTATCGGGACATGATCACACGCAATGTATTCCAGCTCCCGCCGCCCGGCGTGACGGACGCGCAGGAGGGCACCAGCGCTTCGGCGCAATGGGACCAGGTCGACACGCTGCCGCCGCCCGGCGAGGGAATCGATGCCGTGATCGGCAACGATTGGTACATGTCGCGGGCGATCGACGCGATCTACCTTGCCGAGATCACGCACGACGCCGCGCTCGAGAAGGCGGCGACGGGCAGCCTGGAGTGGGTGACCGGTCTGAATGCAGGCGTGGCGGCCGCACGCGTCGTCGGCGCAGGGGCGGGCTCTCCGTACGAGGCGGCGTCCTTCGTCACCGGCCTCCGCGGCCGCTCGGTGGCCGCGTGGTCGTCCTGGGAGTGGCAGCGCACCAGACCGTTCGCGACCATCGTGAGCGGCTTCCGCCGGGCCTTCGTCTTCGACGACGTGGCCGCAGCCGGTGGCACGTCGATCGGGCATGACGGGCTGTGGCTCTACGCCATCGCCGTGTACGAAGATTACCTGAATCCCGGCAGACGAGCGGCCCCGGCCCGATGCCCCCGCGCCGTCGCCGCCCGGCGTTCACGTTTCGCAGGCGGCGGGATCAGAGTCCGCAGGATTCCTTCAGTTGCTGGTGTCGGTGGTGGGGCCGGACGGAAACGCGGCCGTCGGCGCGAATGTCACCGTCGCCTGGACGGGCACGCCGGCACCCGGCACATCTCCGGACGATGCCGTGCGCCTGACGAAGTGCGTTACCGCGGTTGGTGGCTCCTGTTTCGTCGTGCTCGCGAACGCATCGGCTGTGCAGCGTCCGATCTCCGCGGTGGTCACGAACATCGAGCACCCTCGATATCCCTACGACGTAACGAAAGCGGCGACGCCGGTGCTTTTCCCCTAAGGCCGCTGAGCGCAGCGATTAATCGCTGCGCTCAAGGTCGCGATCCGTGCACCTTTTCGCGTGCCGCTTCGCCCCGTCAGAACCCGTTGCCGAAGTCAAGCGTGACGGTTGGTGTTGGCGCAGGCGTGGGGCTTCCACGCGTGTCGCCGTTGCCCACCGTCACCACAACGAACGTCGAGAGTTCTCCCCGCTTCTTGTCCTCGATGACGACACGCAGCGTGTACGTACCGTCGGGCAGTCCGGCGATGTTCCAGAGCGCCAGGCCGCCGTTCGGCTGCGGCTGCTCCGAGCGGATGATCAGCTTCCACTCCAACGGCGGGCTCCCGAGGCCGTACTCGACGCGGTAGGCCGTGAAGTCGGCCGAGCTGGCCTTGCCCGTGACCGCGACGTATGTCTTGTCCTTCAGCTTGTCGCCCTGCCGAGGCAAGAGAATCTGTACCGGCGCCTGCCCGGTGCTCGTGTCAGTAGGTGCAGTGCCCGCGTTGAGGAACTTCGCCCACTCCTCGTCCTGCGAACGCGCGAAGCCCTGGACGCTGTCGGGAATCGCCAGCCCGAAGCGCTCCTGCACGAACTGCGACGGGGTCAGCGGGGTCGCGATGAGCCCGTCACGGATGTCCACCTTCACCTTTCGCCACCAGTCGTCGTCCTTCTTCGGTGCGGTTGCGTCGGGCAGCAAGTTCTTCACCTTGCGGCCGCACGTGTCGTTGGCCTTCAGGCCGGAGGGCGTGCACGTATCGACGACGGATAGCCCCGGCGGGCGCTCGAAGTCGCTCGGGGGCGTATCGGCGAGCGCATCCATCATGAAGTCGCGCACGGCACGGTACGAGATCGAGGTCGAGGTGATGTTGTGCACCGGCGAGTTGTCGGCGTTGCCCGCCCACACGCCCGCGACGAGGTCCGGCGTGTAGCCGTATGTCCACGTCTCGCCGATCGCGTGGCCCTCCGCGAAAGGCTCGCTCGTGCCGGTCTTCACACCCCAGGGACGGCCGATGCTCAGCGCGCCGCAGCCGTAGGTGATGCAGAACGCGCTCGGGTCGGAGAGGATGCTCGTGATCTGGTACGCGTTTTGCGGCGCGACCACCTGCTCCTCTTGGACCTTCACACGGTGATCTTCGGTCTGCGGATACAACACCGTGCCATCCTGCCTCGTGATCTGGAGGATCGAGACAGGGTCCAGCTTGCGGTTGCCCGCATCGAGCGTGAGCCGTGTTGGCACGCCGCGCATGACGCCGTTCGCCGCGAGCACGCTGTAGGCGTACGTGACGTCGACGAGCTTCACGTCGATGCCACCGACGGTGATCGAGGGACCGAAGCTGCGCCCGTCGAGCCCGGTGATGCCGAACTTCTTGTATTCGGCGGCGACGTTGTCGATGCCAACGGTGACGGCAACCTTCGTCGCTGGGATGTTCAAAGAGTTGCCAAGCGCATCATGCGCGCTGATCGGCCCGTGGAAGTCGCCGCTGGGGTTGCGAGGCGTGAACGTCTTGCCGTCCTGGTCGGGGTAGCTCACCTCCGTGTCCAGGATCTCGGTGCCGGGCCCCCAGCCGAGTCTCTCGAACGCCGCCGTGTACGTGAACGGTTTCAGCGTTGAGCCGGGCGAGTTGAAAGCGCTTGCGTTGTCGTTACGCCCCTGGATGTCGTCACGGAAGTAATCGCGCGACCCGACGTAGGTGAGGATCTCGGACGTGCGCGGGTCGATTGCGACGAGCGCCCCGTTGTGGGCGTCGGAGGAGTCCTCGAACTCGCTGATCCAGTGTTCGAGCGCCGCCTGCGCCTTGTTCTGGAGATCGAGGTCAATCGTCGTCGTGACGCGAAGGCCGCCTCGATAGAGGGCTTCCTTCCCGTAATCATGTTCGAGCTGCGGCTGGATGTAGTCGAACACCCAGTGCGGCGCCTGCACGGGGAAGCGCTGCTTCACGATGTTCAGCGGCGTCAAGGTCGATACGTAGAACGCGGTGTCCGTCGCGTCGACGGTGTCGCCGTTGTCGTTCACCTGGAAGCGCGACGCGGGCACCTTCTTGCCGTCGACCTCGATCTCCTCGCGCGAGCGCGAGCGCATCAAGCGCAACACTTCGTTGCGGCGCTCGATCGCGGCATCCGGTTGATTGATCGGATCGTACTTCGACGGGCCGGCGGGGATGCCCGCGAGCATCGCCGCTTCCGGCAGCGTCAGGTCTTTCGCGTGCTTACCGAAGTAGCCGAGCGACGCCGCCTCGACACCGTTGTACAGACCGCCGTATGAGATCTGGTTCAGGTACCACTCGAGGATCTGGTTCTTCGAGTAGCGGTTCGACAGCTCCAGCGCGTAGATCGTTTCTTTGAGCTTCCGCTTGTACGAACGCTTGTAGCGGTCGCTGGGCGCGATGTAGACGTTCTTCACGAGCTGCTGCGTGATCGAGCTGCCGCCGGTCGTGCTGGCGGCGTCGGCGCTGCGCAGGTGCAGCGCTTCCAGGCCGGCGCGGACGAGTCCGCGCGTGTTGACGCCCGGATTCGTCCAGAAACTCGCGTCCTCGGTCGAGATCGTCGCCGCGATCATCCAGGGCGAGATCTCGTCGAGCTTCACCGGCGATCGCAGGCCGGAGCGGTCGTCGACGTACTCGTACAGCAGGTTGCCCTTGCGATCGAAGATCTGGGCGCCGCCCGAGGGCTGCTGCGCGATCACTTCGTCGGGCGGCTTGAGCCCGTCAGCGTACGAACGATACACGCCATAGCCCGCGCCGCCGGCGACGGCCACGGCAATGACGCCCAGGCCGGCCAGCCCAAGGAGCACCTGCAGCCAGCGCGGTGCGGCGCCCGCCTGTCCGCCGGTGCGGCCGTTGTTGCGCAGCCGGTTTCGTAACAGACGCCGAGTGGCCAGATTCCGTGCCAACGCTTCCTCCTACCTCTCCTCAACCCGGTGCTGCCGCGCGACGCCGCCCGCGGCGGGCTTCTCGAAGACGATGAAGTGCGAGAGCCCGAATGCCTTCAGCGGCGTGCGTTCCGCGCGATACAGCGCCGAACGGAGGGCGCGGCCCAGCCACTTGCGACGCGCGATGATATTGTCGAAGCCCGGGTACACGTACGTCTCGACGTTCACGCGCGCGTCGAGATTTCTGTATGTGCGGCGGATGCTCCGTTTCGTATACGCCCGCGCGTGCGGCACGAGTTTGTTGCGGATCGGGTCGGGCAGCCAGTTGATCAGCGGGATGTTCCCGAAGATGAACCTCTGGCCGACGTAGATGCCGTGCGTCTCGAATGGGTACAGCCGGTTCGGCGCGTAGATCACGATGTGGCCGCCCGGCTGGAGGACGCGGAGCGCTTCCGCCAACGTCGCCGCGTCGTCGCGCACGTGCTCGATCACTTCATTGAGCACCACCACGTCGAACGTACGGTCGCGGAACGGGAGCGTCTCACTCGCCGAGAGCATCAACCCGGGCGTCGTCCGCGCGCCTTCGCGCAGGCGTTTGGCGTCGATGTCGATCCCGTAGACAAGGCCGCTGAACTCGCGGAACTTCCGCACGTATACGCCCAGCCCGCAGCCGATGTCGAGGATGCGCGCACCTTCCAGCGGCGCGAAGTGCCGGATGAGGTTGAGCCGGCGGTCCTGCCCGAACCGCCATACGAAGCTTGGATTCCCGAGGGCTACTTCGGCCCGATCGGGTGCTGTGACCATGTGTCCTTCCAATACCCTCCGCCCGGAAGATCGTACCAGATGCACAGCGGCCCCTACATGACGGAACGGTGAAGAAGCGGTCCGGAAACGATGAAGTTTCGGTATCGCGTGGGGCAGCCGCCCGGCGATGACCCGTCGCGCGGTTCCGCCGAGCGAACCCAGCCGGTAACCTGTGCGCATGAAGCTGGATCGCGACGTTGTCATACACATTTCCAAGCTCGCCCGCGTGGAGTTGACCGAATCCGAGGTCGAGATGTTCGCCGAGCAGTTGTCCGAGATCATCGGCCACTTCGACACGCTGAACGCCGTGAACACCGACGGCGTCGAGCCGACAGCGCACACGCTACCGATCAAGAACGTCATGGCCGACGACGAGTCGCGGCCGTCGTTGCCGCGCGAGCAGGTGCTGGCGCTCGCGCCGAGCACCGACGACGGCTACCTTCGTGTGCGCGCTGTGCTGGAATAGCAATGTCCGACCTGTACTACCTGACGATATCCGAGGCGGCCGGGCTCCTTCAGAAGCGCGAGGTCTCGTCTCGCGAGCTGACGCAGGCGGTGATCGAGCGCATCGCCGCCGTCGAGCCGCGCGTGCGCGCCTACCTGGCGCTGACGACGGAGCGTGCGCTCGCTCAGGCGGATGCGGCCGATGCGCGCATCGCGGCGGGCGAGCGCGGGGCGCTGCTGGGCGTGCCGGTCGCCATCAAGGACGTGCTGTCAACGAGCGGCGTCACGACGACGTGCGGCTCGAAGATGCTGCAGAACTTCGTGCCGCCGTACGACGCGACGGTCGTGTCGCGCCTGTTCGGCGCGGGCGCGGTGATGGTCGGCAAGACAAACATGGACGAGTTCGCGATGGGCTCGTCGACCGAGAACTCCGCGTACCACCCCACGCACAACCCGTGGGACCTGACGCGCGTGCCGGGCGGCTCGTCTGGCGGGTCGGCGGCGGCGGTCGCGGCGGGCGAGGCGATCTACGCGTTGGGGTCGGACACCGGAGGCAGCATCCGCCAGCCCGCGGCGTTGTGCGGCGTCGTGGGTATGAAGCCGACGTACGGGCGCGTCAGCCGCTTCGGACTCGTCGCGTTCGCCAGTTCGCTCGACCAGGTGGGGCCGCTCACCCGCAGCGTCCGCGACGCAGCGACGGTGCTGAACGCGATCTGCGGCCACGACGCCGCGGACTCGACGTCTGCGCCGCTCGAGGTGCCGGACTTCGCGGCGAACCTTGACAAGGGCGTGAAAGGCGTGCGCATCGGCGTGCCGAAGGAGTACATGCCGCCGACGCTCGATGGCGGTGTGCGGGCGCGCGTCGACGCGGCGCTTGCCGCGCTCGAGGCGCAAGGCGCGATCGTCGACCGCGACGTCGCGTTGCCCAGCACCGAAGCGGCGCTGGCGGTGTACTACACGATCGCGCCGAGCGAGGCGTCCGCGAACCTCGCGCGCTACGACGGCGTAAAGTACGGCTTCTCGTATCAGCAGGGCGAAGGCATGTGGGACAACATGGAGAAGACGCGCGGTCGGGGCTTCGGCGCCGAGGTGAAGCGTCGCATCATGATCGGCACCTACGCGCTCTCGTCTGGCTACTACGACGCCTACTACCTGAAGGCCCAGAAGGTGCGGACAGTCATCCGCCGCGAGTTCGATGCCGCGTTCGAGAAGTACGACGTGCTCGTAGCGCCGGTGACGCCGACGACGGCGTTCAAGATCGGTGAGAAGACGAGCGACCCGTACGCGATGTACCTGAACGACGTGTTCACCTTGCCGGTGAACATCGCCGGCTTGCCGGGCCTCTCCGTTCCCGCTGGCTTCGTCGAAGGCCTGCCCGTCGGCCTGCAGGTGGTCGGCAAGCCGTTCGACGAAGCTACCGTCCTGCGCGTCGCGCACGCCTACGAGCAGTCGGCGAGCTGGAGCGCGAAGCGTCCGGCGCTGTAGGAAGTCGCTCAGTCTCTCGGTCTATCAGTCACGAAGCGCCAAACCCGGTGGTGAGCGACGGAAAGGACGGACCGACGGTACAGCGTATTCCCACATCCACTCAGCCTTCCGCGGCGTATCTTCCTGTGTTGTGAGCTGGCCTGACGGCCAGCGCAAGAGCAGGAGGAGATCTGTATGAGTCAACGATCACGACTTCGCAAGATTGCGTTCGGCGCGACGGCGCTGATCGCTGGCGTGTCGCTCATCGCCGCGGCGTGCGGCGGCGGCACGAGCAGTGCCGACAAGACGGCCACGGCGGCGAAGGGCGGCGGCAGCACGCCGGCCGCGACGAGCGCGGCGACGAAGGCGGCGACTACGCCGGCAGCCGCTGCGACTACGGTGGCCACGGCGGCATCCAGCGCGAGTGGCGTCGTGAAGGTCGGCGATACGACGAAGCTCGGCAAGGTACTGACCGACGACAAGGGCATGACGCTCTACACGTTCAAGAATGACACCACCCCCGGCAAGAGCTCGTGCAACGGGGGCTGTGCGACGAATTGGCCGCCCGTGATGGCGACGTCCGCGCCGAAGGTCGACGGCGCGACCGGCGAATTCACGCTGATCACGCGCGACGACGGTGCAAAGCAGGTCGCCTACAAGGGCCTACCGCTGTACCTATACGCCGCCGACAAGGCTGCGGGCGACACCAACGGCGACGGCGTCGGCGGCGTCTGGTCGGCCGCGAAGCCGTAGCCGCTCTGTGACCGAAGGCTGAGGGCTGAGAGGCGGAGCCGTGCTTGCGGCTCCGCCTCCCGCACGTCCGCGCGATATGCTGCGTCCGTGAAGCCGTATCGCCGAAAGCTCTCCCGCGAGGACGCCGACACCGGAACGATCCTCATCACGAAGGACCGCTGGCGCGCATTCCCGCCGCCGATGCAGGAGTTCGCCGTCGACGTCGCCGGGCGCCGCTTCGCGACGCGCATCGTGGCCGAGGACTGCGCGTGCGTGCTGCCGCCGCATCAGCATCTTCACCTGGAAGCGGGACACTTCCGCCATCTGCTCGATTTCAGGCGCGGCGCCATCGTCGAGGTCGAAGTAGCCGACGGCGGGTGCACGATTCGCAATGGATAAGCACGAAGAGGAAGGGCTGCGCGCCTTCACCGTGAACGTCGGCGCCTACGCTGGCGCCAGCTATCCGGAGCGCCCGCAATGGGTCGAGCGCGACGGCGTGCGCGGCGAGGTCGTCGAGGTCGAGACGCAGTGGCGGGAGGAGGAACGGCTGGGCTTCCGCGTCCGCCTGACGGACGGATCGTCGCTCGTACTGTATTATGTGCCGGAGTTGGACCTGTGGTCCGGCGTCTGGCCGGATCGCGGGACGGGCGGCGTGGTCCGCGGGAGGCAATGATCCGGGATGGGCGTAGGATGAGCGACGGCTCGACGCATCGCGGCAACATTTCGCAGCATGTGCAGGCGATCCCCTCGTCGGGTATCCGGCGCTTCTTCGACCTCCTCGCCAGCATGGAAGGCGTCATCTCACTCGGCGTCGGCCAGCCTGACTTCGTAACGCCGAACCACATCCGCCAGGCCGCGATCAAGAGTATCGAGGACGGCGAGACCTACTACACGTCGAACTACGGCCTCGTCGAGCTGCGAAGCGCGATCTCGCGCCACCTCAACCGGCTGTACGGCGTCCGTTACGACGCGGGCACCGAGATCATCGTCACGGCCGGCGTGAGCGAGGCGCTGCAGGTCGCGCTGGAGGCAATACTCGATCCCGGCGACGAGGTGTTGAGCCCCGATCCCGGCTACGTCGCGTACATGCCGTGCGTTCTGCTCGCCGGCGGGACGTACCTGCAGGTGCCGACACGCGCCCAGGACGGCTTTCAACTTCGGGCGGAGGAGATCGAGGCGCGGATCACGCCGCGCTCGAAGGCGCTGCTCATCGGCTACCCGGCGAATCCGACGGGCGCGGTGATGAGCCGCGAGACAATGCTCGCCGTCGCCGAGATCGCCGAGAAGCACAACCTGTTCGTGATCTCCGACGAGATCTACGACCGCCTCGTGTACGAGACCGAGCACGTCTGCTTCTCGACGCTGCCGAAGATGAAGGAGCGGACGATCCTCCTCGGCGGCTTCTCGAAGGCGTACGCGATGACCGGCTGGCGACTCGCGTATGCGTGCGCGCGCAGCGAGCTCACTGAAGCGATGATGAAGGTCCACCAGTACGTGATGATGTCGGCGCCGACGCCCGCGCAGTTCGCGGCGATCGAGGCGCTGAACGCCGGCGAGGAGGACGTGCGCGGCATGGTCGCCGAGTACGACCGCCGCCGCAAACTCGTCGTCAACGCGCTGAACGCCATGGGCCTGCCGTGCTTCGAGCCGCGCGGCGCCTTCTATGCGTTCCCGAACATTGGCAGCAGCGGCATGAACGACGAGACATTCTCCGAGCGGCTACTGATGGAGGAACGCGTCGCCGTCATCCCGGGCTCGGCATTCGGCGAGGCGGGCGCCGGCCACGTGCGCATCTGCTACGCGGCGAGCTACGAGATGCTCGAGCAGGCGATGGACCGCCTGCGGAGCTTCGTCTCGCGCCACCGCGTCGGCGCCAAGTAGCTGACGTTCGGAACAAGCACAAAGGCCGCATCGTTGCGGCCTTCGTGCTGTGCGGGGCTGGTTGTACGCGGCCTAGAAGCCGTCGCTGAAGCTCTTGGTATCGGCGCGGCCGGTCCAGCGCGACTGCGGGACGCTGCGCTCCCACAGGTAATCCTCGGCCGAGTTCGGGAACTCCTTCTCGGCGCCGCACACCTTGCAGCGGCCCAGGCTGAGTTCGCCGTTGGGGCTGGCGATCACCCAGTGGTGCGCGCAGGTTGGAGCCTCAACGGCTTCCGTCTCGGCTACGGCTACCGGCGCCGCCGGCCGCTTCGCGCTCCGCTTCTCGTATGTCTTCGCCGTCTTCTCTCTCTCCATTGTGGTTATCTTCGGCATCTCGTCCTCCTTCCGCCCCCCGAGCTTTCTCTAGTAGTACGTCTGGCCGCCGGGGATTGGTGCATGAGTATGGCACAGGATTTTATACCGTGTCAAGGTAACAACGGTTTATACAGCAGACACTGAATCAACGGCGTATTCCTGTCTGGCTCGGGCATGTGCGGCTATACTGGACAGGTCCGGCTGGACACGTATGCATTCAACGAAGACCGAAATCCTCGCCCTCCTGAAGCGCAACGACGGCTCCACCGTCGACGACTTGGCGTCCGCCCTGAATCTGGCGCCGATGACTGTCCGACAGCACCTGACGGCCCTTGAGCGCGATGCGCTCGTCCGGGCCGAGGAGGTGCGGCGGCAGACGGGGAGGCCACACCACTTCTACCGGCTGACGGTCGACGGGCATCGGCGGACGATCGACGGTCACGACCGCATGCTGGCTCTGCTCGTAGAGCAGGCCGGGCTCCTGCAAGCCGACGATGTCACGGGGCGGACGCCTGTCGAGCGCCGCGCACACCTGTTCCACAAGGCCGCAGTCACGCTAGCCGAGCGCCATCGCGCCGCAATCCGGGCCCTGGTTGGGTCCGAACGGATTGAGCGTGTTGTGGCGATCCTGCGTTCGCATGGCGGGTTCGCCGAGTGGCACGACCAGGGCGATGCATGGGAGGTACGCGACTTCGCGTGCGTGTATCGCGCCGTAGCTGCCGGTAGCGATGCGTGTGACTGGCACGAGACCTTCCTCTCCAGCGTCCTGGATGTTCCAATACGGACGGCCGTGAGCCCGGCAGGCGGTGCTGACTGTTGCCGCTACCTGATACCAGTTCTGGCGCCGGCGCCCGGCGCGCATCGAGGCAACCACGCATGAGTGTGAGTGAACAAGACATAATGACGGCGCTCAGCGCCATCGAAGACCCGGATCTGCACCGCGATATCGTGTCGCTCGGGTTCGTCCAGAAGCCGGAGATCCGCGGAGATATTGTCGACGTCCGCATCGTGCTGACGACGCCGGCCTGCCCGGTCCGCGAGACGATCGAGCGCGATGCGCGCGAACTGCTGCTCGCGCTGCCGGGCGTGCGCGAGGCGAACGTGACGATGGAGGCCAAGGTTGCGCAGCATCGCAACGAAGAGCGGCAGCCCATAGCAGGGGTGCGCCATCTGATCGCGATCGCCAGCAACAAAGGCGGCGTCGGCAAGTCGACCGTATCGGCGAACCTCGCGGTCGCGCTGGCGTCGCTTGGCGCGCGCGTCGGATTGCTGGACGCCGATATCACCGGCCCGAACCTGCCGACGATGATGGGCGTCACCCAGGGATCGCAGGCGGAGGGCGGCGGTGGCCTGCGCGTCGAAGAGCGCCACGGCGTCAAGGTCTGCTCGATTGGCTTCGTGCTGCCCCGCGGCACGCCTATCGTTTGGCGCGGACCGATGATCGGCACGGCGGTGCGGCAGTTGTTGCACGACGTCGATTGGGGCGAGCTGGACTACCTGCTGATCGACCTGCCGCCCGGCACCAGCGACGCATCGATGAGCATGTCGATGGAGGCGCCGATCTCGGGCGTCGTCATCGTCAGCACGCCGCAGGACGTTGCGCTGGAAGACGCGGCGAAGGCCGTCGGCATGTTCGACAAGCTGAACGTGCCGATCTTCGGCGTCATCGAGAACATGAGCTACTTCGTCTGCCCGCACTGCAACGAGCAGACGGAGATCTTCGGCCACGGTGGTGCGCGGACGGCAGCCGAGGACTTGGGGCTGGAGTTCCTGGGCGAGTTGCCGCTCGACCCTCAGACGCGCAAGGCCGCCGACGATGGCACGCCGATCGTGGCCGCCGCGCCGGAGAGCCCGCAGACGCGGGCGTTCATGGAAGTAGCGAAGAAGGTCGCCGCACGATGCAGCGTCCTGGAATACGCAGCGGGAGCATAGTCTTGGTTAAGTTCTTCGGGAAGACTCGCACGACACGCAAGGAAGCGGCGCCGAAGGACGGCGCGAAGAGCGAGATCGGTGCGCCGCCGCCGGCCCCGGCAGCTGCAACGAAGGCCGCACCTCCCGGGCCGCCGGCAACGAAGCCGGCAGCCGCGGTGGCCGCCGTCGAACCGGAGAAGAAGCCCGTCACGCGCAGGCGCACGACCGCGCGGCCGCCGCGTCGCGACTGGGCCGCCGAGGCCGCCGCGGCACCCATCGACGCGCCGGCGCCCGCGGCGTCGTCACTGGCCACCGCGCCTTCTCCTGCGGAAGGTGACGGCTCGCACGCCACAGCGAAGCGGCGTCGCGGTACGCGCGGCGGTCGCGGGCGCAAGAAGCCGGGCGTTGCGGCGAACGGCGAGTCAGCGCCGCCGTCGATCATCGAGGCGCAGGCAGACAGCGAACCGATGACGTTGGAGCGCTCCGTCGCGCACCAGGCGGCGGTGCTGGAGAGCTTCGCCCGCGATGTCTCCGCCACGCTCAAGAAACTGACGACGACGATGGCCGAGATGCGGTCCAGCATGGATCGCGCGCCGGCCGCGTCAACAGCGCATCCGCGCGTCGGCATCTTCGTCGACGTGCCGAACCTGATCTACGCCTCCGAGCGGCGCAACATCAACATCGACTTTGGACGCGTGCTCGATTACTTCACGCGCGGGCGCGAACTGGTGCGCGCGAGCGCCTACGCGCCGATCAGTGACGACCCGCAGGTGAAACTCGAGAGCCAGCGCTTCGTCCACCACTTCGTCGGGCACCCGTACCGTATCGTCACAAAGCCGCTCAAGCGCTTCGCCGACGGATCGATGAAGGCGAACTTCGACATCGAACTGGCGATCGACATCCTCACGATGTCCGAGCGACTCGACGTCGTCGTGCTGATGTCCGGTGACGGCGACTTCCGGCGGCTCGTCGAGTTGATCGCCAGCCGCGGCGTGCGCGTTGAGGTCGTGGCGTTCGCCGAGGCCGTGTCGGCGGAGCTGAAGACGGTTGCGGACCTCTACGTGGACATAGGCGCGCACCTCGATGATTTCAAGGCGCTGAAGTAGCGTCGCGGAGGCCTCGTGTTCGGCGCCGGCGTGGCGGCTATTCGCCGACCGTGAGCGTGCCGAGCATGCCGTGGTGGATCGTGCAGTAGTAGTAGAAGATCCCGGGCGTATCGAACGTGCGGCTGAACTCGGCGCCTTTCACGTGAATGCCGCTGTCGAACGCGCCCCGGTCGTCGGTGACGGTGTGCGGGATGCTGCCGGCGAACTTCCACGTCACCGTGGCGCCCTTGATCACGCTGAGCACCCGGGGCTGGTAGTCGTTGTCGATCACCTGTACATCGACCTGCAGCTCCGTGCTCACGACCGGCGCCTGCCGCAGCAGCTTCCGCTTGGGCGGGGAGCTGCTGCCGTCGATCGCGAGCCATATCGCCGCGACGACAATCGCCAGCAGCGCGAACGCGCCGATCGCGAGCAGGACATCGCTCACCAGGATGCCCTTCCCGGGCGCCTGCTTGGTCGTCTGCACCATAGGAACCTCCTCTTAAGGCTCGCCGATGGGCGCATTTGGCGGTAGGGCCGTTCGGATGCCCGCACCGGCACGCGGTTCCGCCACGGCGACGCTCGGGGTATCATCCTCACCCATGGACAGGCACGAGATCGAGAGACGCATCGTCGAGCACGGCATCGAGACCGTGAAGATCGGCACGCCGGACATCGACGGCGTGTATCGCGGCAAGCGTCTTTCGACCAAGCAGTTTCTTGCCGGCTGCGAGGGCGAAGGCTTCGCGCAGTGCGATGTCATCTTCGGCTGGGATATCGCCGAAGAGGTGATCACCGGGCAACGCCTCGCCATCGGCAGCGCCGACACCGGGTTCGCCGATATCCTCCTGCGCCCGGACCTTGCGACGTTCCGCATCGTGCCGTGGGAACCGGCGACCGCTGCGGTCGTCTGTGACGTCTTCACCGAGCACGGCGATCCCGTCGCGGTCTCGCCGCGCACGGTGCTGCGCCGCGTTCTCGACCGCGCCGCGAAGGCAGGCTACACGGCCGCGATGGCCGTCGAGCTGGAGTTCCGTATCTTCCGCGAGGACCAGGAGACGCTGCGCGCAAAGGACTTCAGCGCGCTGCGGCCGCTGAATCCCGGCTACAACTGCTACTCGATCAGTCACGCCAGCATCGATGACGACGTCGTTGGCGGGTTGCGGCGCTACATGGACGCTTACGGCATCGAGGTGGAGGGCTACAACCGCGAGCACGGCGAAGGCATGTACGAGATGAACCTTCGCTACACCGACGCACTCGAGGCCGCGGACCGCGGCATGCTCTTCAAGAGCGGCGCCAAGGAAGTGCTCGCGCAGGCCGGCGCCGTGCCGACGTTCATGGCGAAGTACTCCGACGAGATGGACGGCTGCAGCGGCCACATCCACCAGAGCCTCTGGCGCGGCGATGCGAACGCGTTCTGGGACGCCGGCGCGCCGCACCACATGTCGTCGACGCTTACGGCGTACATCGCGGGCGCGCTGCAGACGATGCCGGAGCTGTTCGCGCTCTACGCGCCGAACGTGAACTCGTACAAGCGCTACGTCAGCGGCAGCTGGGCGCCGACCGCGGCCTCATGGGCGGTCGAGAATCGCACGTCGTCGCTGCGGGCGATCACGAACGGCGAGACAGCGATCCGCGTCGAGCATCGCGTGCCGGGCGCGGACGTGAACCCGTACCTGGGCTTCGCGGCGTGCCTCGCCGGTGGGCTCTCAGGCATCGAGCGCGGTCTGACGCCGCCGCCGGCGGCGCAGGGCAACGTGTACGAGGCGGAGGGCCTGCCGCCGCTGCCGCGCACCCTCGACGAAGCGATCGAGCGGCTCGATGCGAGCGCCATTGCGCGCGACTACCTGAGCGACGCGTTCGTCGACCACTACGTCGCGATGCGGCGGTGGGAGGTCGAGAAGCACCGGCGCGCCGTCACCGCGTGGGAGCGCCGCCGCTACTTCGAGCAGGTGTGATCTGGTGATGAGTGATCAGTTGGCTCGTGACTAGTGGGTCCGAACGTGTGCTGGTAGGGGCGCAGCCTGCTGCGCCCGCGAGGGGATAGGTCGATGCCACATCTGACACGCGATGGCGTGAAGCTGTACTACGAGGAGGTCGGCTCCGGGGACCCGCCGGTCGTGCTCATCCACGGCTGGTGCTGCGATCGCACGTACCTTGCGCCGCAGGCCGAGCACTACCGCGCCGGGCATCGCGTCGTATCGGTGGACCTGCGCGGGCACGGCGAAAGCGACAAGCCGGAGCAGGAGTACACGATCCGCGGCTTCGCCGACGATGTCGCCTGGCTCTGTGGTGAGCTCGGCATCACCAGGCCCCTCGTCATCGGCCACAGCATGGGGGGTGCCACGGCCCTCGCACTGGCCGCTGGGCATCCCGGGCTGCCGGCCGCGATCGTGATGCTCGACGCGCCCGTCCTGTTGCCGGAGGCGTTGGTGAGCGCCCTGCTGCCGCAGCTCATGGCGGCGTTCCGCACGCCGGCCTATCGGGATGCGGCGCGGCAGTTCGTCGCAGCTCAGATGTTCCGGCCCGGGGACGATCTGGAGCGGAAGGAGCGGATCCTCGATGGCATGAGCGCGGCCCCGCAGCACGTCCTGGCGTCGGCATTCGGGGCGATCGGCAGCTTCGACTCAGCCAGTGCCCTGGAGGCGTGTAAGGCACCGGCGTTGTTCATCGCTGCGGACCCGCTGCTGTCGGATCTGCGCCGCATGCGCGAGCTCTGCCCGACTCTCCTGACGGGACAGACCGTCGGCTCGGGGCACTTCCACCAGCTCGAGGTGCCCGAGCAGGTCAACGCGATGATCGACCGATTCGTCGCGACCAGCGTAGGGCGCTGACAACCCAGGAACGACTCGGATCTAGGCAAGCCGCAGCAGCCGCCCTTCGTTGCCCGCAAGCGTGATCGCCTGCGACGCCGGCGCCAGATCGTGCGTGCCGATGACCGTTTCGGTGACGCGTAGCGAAGCGGGCAGTTCGAACGAGATCGGCTCGTTCGTGAAGTTCAGCACCGTGAGCAGGCGATCGTCGCCGTCGATGCGCGTGTAGGCGTAGATGCCCGCGGGCAGGCCGTCGATGGGTGTGTACGCGCCGAAGCGCAGCGCGTCCGACGTGCGGCGGAACCAGATGATGCGGCGATAGAGCGAGAGCATCGATGCTGGGTCGTTACGCTGCTGTTCGACGCTGATGGCGAGGTTGCCGTACGGGAGCCACGGCGTGCCCGTCGTGAACGCGCCGTCGTGCGACCACTGCATCGGCGTGCGCTCCTGATCGCGGCCGTGTCCGTAGATGCGGGCGGGGTCTTGCAGCATCTCCTCGGGGATAGTGACGTTCTCCATCCCGATCTCTTCGCCGTAATACACGAACGGCGTGCCGCGCAGTGTCAGCAGCATCAGTGCGGCCATGCGCGCGCGCTCCTGCCCGCGCCCGTCGCTGTTCACGCGGCTGATGAAGCGGTCGACGTCGTGGTTGCCGAAGACGTGGTTGGGCCAGCCGTCGGGCGGCAGCGCCGCTTCGAAGGCATCGACATGCCGCCGGGCGTGCTCGGCGTTCCAGCGGTCGTTCCAGATGCGCACGAAGGGGAAGTTGAATGCGAGGTGCAGCCCGTCCAGGTCGTCGCCGCCGTAGTAGCGCACGATGTTCTCGGGCGGTCCGAACACCTCGCCCACCGTCATCCGCTCGGGGAACTCGTCGATGACTTTGCGGATCTCACGCACAGCGTCGATGATCTCCGGCCAGTTCTGGTCGTAGGTGTGTCGCTGCAGGAACGCCTGCCCGAAGCGCACCCAGCGGCGATCCGGCTCGGGTGGGTTGTCCCGCAACTCGGGGTCTTTGATCACGCGGTCCATCACGTCGATGCGGAAGCCGTCGACACCGCGCTTCATCCAGAAGCGCAGCACGTCGTGCATGCGCGACTCGACTTCCGGATTGCGCCAGTTGAGATCCGGCTGCTCGACGAGGAAGGAGTGCAGGTAGTACTGCTGCGTCTTCTGGTCCCACTCCCACGCCGGACCGCCGAACGCCGCGATCCAGTTGTTGGGCGGACTGCCTTCAGCCTTCGGGTCGCGCCAGACGTACCAGTCGCGCTTCGGCGACTCCTTCGACGAACGCGACTCGAGGAACCACGGGTGCTGCGACGAGGAGTGGTTCGGCACGAAGTCTAGGATGATGCGGATGCCGTGTTTGTGCGCTTCGGCAATGAGACGGTCCATCGTAGCCAGGTCGCCGAAGTCCGGATGTACGTCCTCGTAGTCCGAGACGTCGTAGCCGAAGTCGGCCATCGGCGAGGGGAACGTGGGCGAGAACCAGATCGCGTCGATGCCCAGCGACCGCTCGGTGCCGTCGTTCAGGTAATCGAGGCGGTCGATGACGCCCTGAAGATCGCCAACCCCGTCGCCATCCGAGTCCTGGAAGCTGCGGGGGTAGATCTGATAAATGACGCCGTGCTTCCACCACAAGTAATCCACGGGGGTTGGTCTCCTGGTCGCTGTTGGTTAGTCGCTGATTGATTGGGCTTAGTGCATCAGGTTGCGCGCGCAAGCGCAACGCTTGGCGGCGGTAAGGGCAGCGCTACAGCACGCTTGAGAGCAGTAGCCGCACGCCGAGGGCGAAAAGCGCCACCGCGAGCAGGCGTACGATCGCGGCGCCCTTGAAGCGCTGCGCAAGCCGCGCGCCCACTTGCGCGCCGGGGATCACACCGGCCGACAGCAGCAGCGCTCGCAGCAGGTGCGCGCCCGCGAGGTCGCCGTTCGTCAGGTGTACGGCGGTACCCGACGCGGCGCTGATCGCCAGCACGAAGTGCGACGTGGCGACCGCGATGTGTACCGGAAAACGCAGCAGCGTGATCATGATCGGCACGTGCACGACGCCACCACCGATGCCGAGCAGGCTCGACATGAACCCGACGCCCGCGCTGTAAGCGATGCCCTGTGGCAGGTTGAAGGAGTACTCGAACGTCGCGCCTTCTTCGCCGCTAGGCATCACGCGCGTGACGACGCCGCGCCCGCGCATTCGCGAACGCACCGTGGCGATGCGACCGGCGCTCCACAGCGTGTATGCGGCCATCGCCAGCAGCAGCGCGCCGAACATCACGTCGAAGAGGTCGCGCGGCACCACTCCCACGAGGTACGCCCCGCCGATCGCGCCGGGCATGGCCGACGCGGCGAAGGTCAGGCCGGTGACATAGTCGATGCGCTTGAGTCGGGCGTACGCCGCCGACCCGGACAGCGCGTTGAAGAACACAACTGCCAGTGAGATAGACGTGATGCTCGACGGCTTCTCGCCGGGGTAGATCAGCAGCAGCGCGGGCACCAGCACGAAGCCGCCACCCGCGCCGACGAGCGTACCGTACGTCCCCACGACGAACCCCAGCGGCAGCAGCAGCAGTTCCCACCACGACATCGTCGGCAGCACCTCCCGCCGCGATGGTACGGGGCGATGGTGCGTGGCGATAGTGAGCCGCTCAGTGTGTCAGTCTGCCAGTCGCTCAGTCGACGGGTGCCATCGCGACGGCTCGGCAGCGGCCCTTCAATGCGATCAAGCTTCCAACCCCCAACCGCTACTTGTTCGCCCAGGCGATGCGCTCGTCGACGCGGCGGCGCAAGCCGTATTCGACCGGCACGAAGCCGCTGCTCAGCCAGAACCGCGCGCCCTGCAGGTTCGGCGCGGCGAAATGCAGCGTCATGTGCTCGTAGCCCTGTTCGCGCGCCCACGCGGCGCTTCGAGAGAGGATCGCCGTGCCGACGCCGCCGGTGCGCGCGTCGGACGTGACGATGCCCTGGTACAGGTAGACCGTCTTCGGTGGCACCTGCAGCGGTGATAGGAACAGCGGTGGCATGAACGTGTTCATGCCGATCGGCCGGCCGTCTTCGTACGCAACCCAGTGCGCGTTCGCCTGGGGGTCCGCAAGCAATCCCTTCTGCATCTCGTGGCTGGAGTCGTTCGTCTCCCGCAGGTACGGCCAGAAGATCGGCGACTTGCAGTGGTGGAGCGTCAGCTCCTCGTTGAGCGTGAAGATGACGTCGGCGTCCTCGGCGCTCGCCTGGTGCATCTCGACCTTCGCCTGTGGCTTTGCAGTCGGACCGACGTCGCGCATCGCTGCGACGGCGTTGCGCGCGAAGCCGAGCGACGCCCACGCCTCGGCGCCGCCCGCATCGGATGGCGAGACCGAGACAAGATGGTCGAAGTACCCGGCGCTCACGAAGTGCTCCGCGAGCGCCGCGTACATCTCACGATAGATGTCGTACTCCATCCCGCCCTTCGCCGCGTGGTGCTGGTAGTTGCAGGCGGCCGAGCGCGGCGGGAAGAACGACGCCAGGAAATGCGTCGGTGGGAAGAGCTGCGGCGTCATGATCATGAAGCCGACGGGGTTGCCGGCGTCGTGCGCCATGACCCCGTGCCAGCCGATCGATGCGAACGGTTGCTCGATCACCGGGCGGCATGCGTCGGGCATCTCGAACGCCGCCGGGAGGCGCGGGTCGCGCTGACGGTCGCGCTGGTGGCGGTCCGCCAGCAGTGCGGCGGCGACATTCAGGTGTTGTTGGGGGTCGAAGGTCGTGATGGTGATGCTCATAGTGCGGCGATCATAGCATCGGGGAAGATTGACACATAGGGCCGGTTGGGGGATGTTCTAGTCGGGTTTCGCCCGCCACACGCATGCGCGAGGAGGCACGACGTGCACGACAACATCGCCTGGATGCCCGCGACCGAGATGGTGGCGGCCATCCGTTCGAAGAAGCTCTCGCCTGTGGAGGTCGCGCGCGCGTTCCTCGATCGCATCGACGCGCTCAACCCGTCGCTGAACGCCTACTGCCTGGTGACGCCGGAGATGGCGATGGCCGCGGCGAAGGACGCCGAGGCGGCCGTGATGCGCGGCGATGCCGTCGGGCCACTGCACGGCGTCCCGGTGTCCATCAAGGATCTGTTCGACGTCAAGGGCCTGCCGACGACCAAGGGCTCGCTGCTGTTCAAGGACAACATCGCCACCGGCTGGGAGTACTGCGCGAAGCGCCTGATCGATGCCGGCGCCGTCCACCTGGGCAAAACGAACACGCCGGAGTTCGGCTTCATCCCGATGACCGAGAACCGCATCTTCGGCGCGACGAAGAACCCGTGGAATCTCGCCTGCACGCCGGGCGGCTCGAGCGGCGGCGCGGCGGCGGCGGTGGCGGCGGGCCTCGGCCCGATCGCGTTGAGCAGCGACGGCGGCGGCTCGATCCGCATTCCAGCGTCGTTCTGCGGCGTCTTCGGCATGAAAGCGACGTACGGCCGCGTGCCGCGCAAGCCCGGCGGCTGGACGACGATGACGCATCGCGGCCCGATCACGCGCACGGTCGCCGACGCGGCGCTCGCGCTCGATGTGATGGCCGGGCACGAGCCCGAGGATCCGTTCTCGGTGTGCGACTATCCCGGCTCGTTCCTCGGTGAAGTCGACCTCGGCGTGAAGGGGTTGCGCGTCGCGTGGTCGCCGGATCTCGGCTACGCGCCGGTGGATCCCGAAGTGCGGGCGATCTGCGAGGCGGCGGCGAAGCGCTTCGCCGATCTCGGCTGCACCGTCGAAGAAGCGTCGCCCGGCATCGCCGATCCGGCAGCGGACCTGACGTTCCTCACCGTCGCCGCCACCGCGGACGCGGTATGGCTCGGCGAGCTGAGCGCAGCCGAGCTGGCGCTGCTCGACGAGCCGGCGCGTACGTTCCTGGAGTTCGGCAGGCGCACGACAGGCACCGATCTCATCAAGGCGGAGAAGCGTCGGATGGCCATGTGGCAGGCGATGCAGCGCTTCCACGAGACGTACGACCTGCTGCTGACGCCCGTGCTGTCGTGCGCCGCGTTCCCGATCGGCCAGCAGCCGACGGTCATCGCGGGGCGCCAGCTGCCGCCGTTCGGATGGATGCCCTACACGCAGCCGTTCAACCTCACCGGCCAGCCGGCAGCGTCGGTGCCGTGCGGGTTCGACGCGCGCGGCATGCCGGTCGGGCTGCACATCGTCGGCCGGGCGTACGAGGACTCGCTGGTGCTGCGCGCTGCGCGCGCGTTCGAGCAGGCGCAGCCGTGGGCGGCGAAGCGGCCGGCCATGGCGGTGTAGGCCCAGACGCGGTCCGGAGGCTCTGACCCTCGTAGCGCGGGCTTTTCAGTCCGCGCGGGCGTGGAGTCGCCGACCAGCACGCCGTCTCGCGACCGAGAGCGCCCGATTTCCGCGCCCATGCCGGGCCGGGTACAATGCAGGGTCTATGCTTGAAGCACTGTCCGATAAGCTCTCTGGAGTCTTCCAGAAGCTCGGCTCCCACGGCACCATCACCGAAAAGGACCTCGACGAAGCGATGCGCGAGGTCCGCATTGCGTTGCTCGAAGCTGACGTCAACTTCAAGGTCGTGCGCCAGTTCATCGCCTCCGTGCGAGAGCGGGCGCTCGGCGCCGACGTGTTGAAGAGCCTCACCGGCCCGCAGCAGGTCATCGCCATTGTCAACGAAGAGCTGGTGAACATCCTCGGCGGCAGCCAGTCGACGCTGCAACTCGCGTCGAAGCCGCCGACCGTCATCATGCTCGTCGGCCTCAAGGGGTCCGGCAAGACGACGACGGCGGCGAAGCTCGCGCTCCACCTGCGCAAAGGCGGGGCCAGGCCGCTCCTCATCGCCGCCGACCCCTACCGCATGGCCGCGGGCGAGCAGCTCAAGTCGCTCGGCAAGCAGCTCGGTATGCCCGTGTTCGAAGGCGAAGAAGGCCAGAAGCTGCCGGACCTCTGCACGGCATCCCTGAAGGAAGCGCAGCGGCAGGGCGCGACCGTCGTCATCGTTGACACCGCGGGCCGCTCGACGATCGATGCCGATCTGATGACCGAGATCACGCAGATGCGCACCGCGCTCAATCCCAACGAAGTGATCCTCGTCCTTGATGCGATGACCGGCCAGGAGGCGGTGAACGTCGCGCAGGAGTTCCACAACCAGCTCAACGTGACCGGCATCATCGCGTCGAAGATGGATGGCGACGCCCGCGGCGGGGCGGTGCTTTCGATCCGCGCGGTCACCGGGCTGCCGGTGAAGTTCATCGGCACTGGCGAGAAGGCCGACGCGCTGGAGCCGTTCTTCCCGGACCGATTCGCTTCGCGCATTCTCGGCATGGGCGACCTCGTGAGCCTGATCGAGAAGGCCAAAGACTCGATCAGCGACCAGGACGTCAAGGCCATCGAGAAGAAGATGAAGTCGAAGAGCCTCGATCTCGAGGACTTCATGACTCAATTCCAGCGCATCAAGCGGATGGGACCGATGAACCAGCTGGTCGATATGTTGCCCGGCATGGGGCAGATCAAGCGCCAGATGAAGGTTGACAGCTTCGACGAAACCTTCTGGAACAAGGCCGAAGCCGTCGTATACTCTATGACGCCGCAGGAGCGTAAGCACCCGGAGCTCATCAACGGCAGCCGCCGCCGCCGGATCGCCACCGGGAGCGGCACGACGCCGCAAGAAGTGAACCAACTGTTGAACCAGTGGAAGGAGGCGAAGAAGATCATGCAGGGCTTCGCCAGCAACCGCTCGGGATTCTTGAACCTGTTTGGAGGACGGTAACCTGATGCTACGAATTCGACTGCGCCGTGTCGGCAAGAAGAAGCAGCCACAGTATCGCCTGGTCGTGGCCGACTCGGCCGCGCCGCGCGACGGCGCCTTCATCGAGACGATCGGCACGTACAACCCGCTGACAGACCCGGCGACGATCACGGTGAACGAAACCAGCGCGCGTCAGTGGCTCGCGAAGGGCGCCATCCCGTCGGACCGGGCCCAGCGCATTCTCGCCGGCCAGGGCATCGGCGAGATGCCGGCGTTCACGCCCAAGGCCAAGAAGCCGAAGGCCGAAGCCGCCGCCGAAGCGTAGCCCCTCCCACACCGGCGCCGGGGCGTGAACGCCCGCGGCGTCCGTTCGCGTTGTATCGCCGAGACTCGAGGCATATCGATGAAGGACCTGATCGAGTACATCGCCAAAGCGCTCGTCGACAAACCGGACGAGGTGAAGGTGTCCGAAGAGGACGACCGCGGCCGTGTCATCGTCCGGCTCGAAGTCGCCGAAGACGACTATGGCAAGGTGATCGGCAAGGGCGGCCGCATTGCGCAATCGATGCGAGCACTGCTCAAGGTGGCGGCGATCCGCCGCGACGAGTACGCCTCCCTCGAGATCGGCGACTAGCGCCCGTTGCCACGCAAGTCCTTCGCCTCGCGCGTGAAGTCGGCCGCGCGGAAGCGCGCCGCACCGCCGCGCCAGGCACGAAGCGCTGAAGGGCGAGACACCTCACCCCCAGCCCCGCCTCGCGACGTCGAGAGGAAGGCGAGTTCGGCGTCTGGTGCCCCGCCTTCAGCCTCACCGGCACCACCGGCGCCCGTTCCCGCGCTCGTAACGAAGCCCGCGCAGCCGAAACCACAACCCGAGCCCGATCCTGGCTTCGTCGCCGTCGGCCGCGTGCTCGCACCGTTTGGCCTGAACGGCGAGCTCAGGGTGCAGGTTCTCACCGACAACCCGGACCGTTTTCGGCCGAAGGCCCGGCTGTGGGCCGGCCAGCAGCCCGTGAGCATCTCGAAGTCGCGATATGCGCAGGGACACCTGTACCTCACGCTCAAGGGCTTCGCCGACCGGAGCAGCGTCGACAAGTTCCGCCACGCCCTGTTACAGATCCCCGAAGCCGAGCTGCCGCCGCTGCCTGAGGGCGAGTACTATCGCTTCCAGCTGATCGGGCTGACCGTCGTCGGCAAGGACGGCGCCGTGCTCGGTACGCTCGACGAGATCATCGAAACCGGCGCGAACGACGTCTACCGCGTGCACGCCGCGGACGGCGCCGACGTGCTCGTGCCCGCCTTGGCAGACGTCGTCGTATCCGTCGATCTCGCAGCAAAGCGCATGGTCGTCGACCCGCCCGAGTGGCGATAGCTGCTCGCATCTCCGCGGACGGGTGGCGGCGGGGCGTCGATCTAGGCTTGCGCCATTCGTCGTTCTGGCAAGCGGGGCGATGGCGGCCCGCATCGAAGTTCATTAAGAAGGAGTCCCGACATGCGCTACATGTGCCTCATCTACGCGTCTGAGAATCACCCCGACGGCCAGTCGCCCGACCTCATGCCCGCGTACATGGCGTTCACCCAGGAGGTCAGCGAGAAGAAAGTGATGCTCGCCGGCGACCCGCTGCAGCCTATTGGCACCGCGACAACCGTGCGCGTCCGCAACGGCAAGACGGCTACGACGGACGGCCCTTTTGCCGAGACGAAAGAGGCGCTCGGCGGGTACTACATCCTCGACTGCAAGGACCTCGACGAGGCAATCGCGTACGCCGCGAAGATCCCGTCGGCGAAGTTCGGTTCGATCGAAGTGCGCCCCATCATGGAGATGTAGCCGGTGCGCCCACCCCGCGATCTGGCGAGTGGCCTTTGAGCGATCCGAGCGAGGCCGTCGAGCGGGTGTTCCGCGAGGAGTCTGGACGGGTCCTTGCGTCGCTGATTCGCGTCGTGCGCGACTTTGACATCGCTGAGGACGTGCTCCAGGAAGCGTTTGCCGTCGCGCTGGCGCGTTGGCCAACCGACGGCGTGCCCGACAACCCGGCTGCCTGGATCACGACCACGGCGCGGCGCAAGGCGATCGATCGCCTGCGCCGCGACCGCACGCTCGCCCGGAAGCAGGAGTTGCTGGCGGCAGAGAGCAGCGTCGATGCCCCGGGGCCCGATGAGGACGAGATGATCGGCCCGCTCGATGACCGGCTTCGGCTGATCTTCACGTGCTGCCATCCGGCGCTCGCGCCGGATGCACAGGTGGCGCTGACGCTGCGCACGCTCGGCGGGCTGTCGACGCCGGAGATCGCGAGGGCGTTCCTGGTGCCGGAGGCGACGATGGCGCAGCGGCTCGTGCGCGTGAAGCGGAAGATCCGCGATGCGGGCATCCCGTACAGCGTACCGCCCGACCACATGCTCCCCGAACGCGTCGATGCTGTGCTGGCGGTGCTGTACCTGATCTTCAATGAGGGTTACTCGGCGACGGCGGGCGATGCCTTGATCCGGCGTGAGCTCTGCGCGGAAGCGATCCGCCTGGGACGCGTGCTCGTGGAGTTGATGCCCGATGAGCCCGAGGTGTGGGGGCTGTTGGCGCTCATGCTGCTCCATGACTCACGACGCGATGCGCGTGTGGGCGCAGACGGCGCGCTCATTGTGCTCGAAGATCAGGATCGGTCGCTCTGGCACCGTTCGCAGATCGATGAAGGGGCGGCGATGGTGGACCGCGCACTGCGCATGCGCCGGCCGGGGCCGTACCAGATCCAGGCGGCTATCGCCGCGCTCCACGCGCAAGCGCCGCTCGCCGGGCAGACCGACTGGGCGCAGATCGCGGCGCTCTATGGTGAGCTCGTACGCCTGGATCCGTCGCCGATCGTGGAGCTGAACCGCGGCGTTGCGATCGGCATGGCGCGCACGCCCGCGGACGGGCTGGCCATCATCGACGCAGTCGCTGAGCAGGGCGGTCTGGCCTCATACCACCTGCTGCACGCGGCCCGCGCCGACCTCCTGCGCCGCGACGGGCGCCGGCGCGAGGCCGCCGGCGCGTATCGCGCTGCCATCGCGCTCAGCTCCAACGCCGTCGAGCGAGCGTATCTCAAACGGCGGCTCGCGGAGGTGGCGCCGGACGTTTGAGCGCCAGCGTCCCTGACCGATATACTGGCCCGTCACGGGGATATAGCTCAATTGGGAGAGCGCTGCGTTCGCAATGCAGAGGTTGGGGGTTCGAGTCCCCCTATCTCCACCAGTCATATGCAAAGACACCCCCGCATGCGTGCGGGGGTGTCTTCTTATTTTCTACGTCTGTCCCAGGGGTTCGTCACGTAGCGCTGCCCCGTTGAGGCCTGAGACCGGGCGATTGCCCGTGCTCTTCTCCATGCGGGAGCGCCTCGATCACCGGTCCTGGCTGCCACGGCGTGCCCAGCGCAGGCAGCAGCCATCGATCGACGCCGATCCAGCCGGAGACCTTCCAGCCGAACAGGATCAGAATGGCGAGGATGAACAGCACAGGGTTCGTGCTCGCGGAGCCCGCCAGCATGAAGTTGAAGTTCAGCGTCGCGCCGGCCAGAGCGGCCAGGCCGGTGAAGGCGCCGACGATCAGCAGGACGCCGACGGTCATCTCGCCCAGGGCGATGAACCACGAGAACCAGTGATACCAGGCGTTGTCATCCATGTACTTGAGGAACTCGCGGTACCAGTCGTACTTGATTGCCGGGCTGCCCTGCGCCGGGATGGCGATCGCGCGGTCCCAGAATGCCTTGAGGCCGAGACCGTCCGGGCCGTCACGGGCGATCCAGCGGTCCGTGCCCCACACTTTGTGTGATCCTGCGAGGATCCACTGGTAGCCCAGGTACACACGAGCCAGCAGCCAAAGCGGCGCAAGCCATGTGTTGCCGAAGATCATCCGGATGGCGCCGGGGTCGTGAAGTTCGCGCTTGTTGAAAGCTTTCTCGACGAATGCCATCACATCCCCTCCTTCTTACCGTTGAAGACTCGCTCCGTCACCGCCTCGCCGATCCCCCACGCCGCGACCACGGCGACCAGGATCGGCAGGAACATGAGCACCTGATTCTTGCCCCCCATGTTGATGGCGATGAGCACCGCCAGCGCACCGACGGCGGCCCACGCTAGGACGCCGAGCGCGAGCGCTACAAGCTTCGTCATGACCCATCTCCTTTCAAGTGCTGCCTGCTTCCTTGTACGGTTCTCATTATAAACTGTTTATAGTCCCCTTATGGTCTTATTGTCGATGATCGAGCGGCCGTCCGTTAGCGACGATGGTCGCGAATCGCGTTGCCATTCGGGCTTTCTTCCGCGCCGAACGGACCGTTGGCGGAGAATCGGGCGGTCCGGCCTGCGGACATAATCCGCTCGTCAGACCTCGTGTCTCGAAACGTGATTGAGTGCGCCGTGTCTCCCACTGCGCGCCGCGCCGGATCGTGCCGAAGCGGCCCATGCCTGCGTCCCCGGGCACGGCGACGCCGGCGATCGGCCGGGCATCGGGTGGAGCCGATCGGTGCGGCGCGAGACGGTCGACGGGCTGTGTGCTATCCGCCCTCGTCCAAGGCGACCCCGAAGGTAGACTGCCGTGTTTTCGGGCCGGTCGCGTGGTGGCCGCGTGACGTTTCGGCCGCCGGCATTGCGCCTCCGTAGGGACCAGACAGCGCCTTAGAGGTCCGGACAACATCCGTTATCCTGAAGCCGCGCCCCCGTAGCTCAGAGGATAGAGCAGTGGTTTCCTAAACCATGTGCGCAGGTTCGAGTCCTGCCGGGGGTACCATGCATACACAAGCGGCGACGCTGCTCGAACACGTCAGCGAACTCCGGCCACGGATCTAGCCATGTATCGATGCGACTGGCAATCAGCTAGAGCTAACACGTGCGATCATCGAACTCGCGAAAGTATGTTGGACCTTGAGGTCGTGGCGGAGGGAATCGAACGGGAAGAGCAGGCCACACAGCTGAGGAACTTGAACTGCGACCTCGTACAAGGCTTCGTCTTCTCGCAACCACTTCCAGCCGAAGCGATCGATGAGATGATTGATCGTGCCAGGGACGATCTTGCGGCGTAGGCCCCGACCCGGCGCCGGCCGCTTGATACGACAGCCATCCGGCTGGATCAGGCGGCATCTGGTCCAACTGAAAATGAAAGAGCGGCCAGAGCACCCCGTTGGAGATCCCGTCGTAATAACCGCGTACCTCGGCTCGTGACAGGGAGACGGGTACGAGTCGGGAGTCCTCGAACGCGTCCGCGACTTGCGCCCGGAGCGAGGACCTCAGCCTCGGCAAGTCACCAGGCCAGCCGATCCAGCGGGAGTCGGAGCTATCGTGGACCGCACTCAGACCGGTCGCCAGTCCGCCGGATGAACGCTCGATTCTGATGGCCGCTTCGTGGACTTGCGCGATGACGGGAGTCGGTTCGCGACGATGAGGAGGCGCTCCATCTACAGGCTCCTTCGGTTCGCGATCACCTTGGTGGGACGTAACACGCCCGCGCAGTCCTCCGCTGGCGACGCCGCTCGCCGTCCGCCGCGCGCGAGTCGCACGTGGCCGTACATCGGCCGAATCGGCCTCACATATGCGGTCAATTGGCTGACGTCCCGGTCCGTGCGATGTGTAGTTCCGGCCTTGCTGGCTCTGGCATCCATATCGCCTCGCTTTTCACATCCGTTGCCGAAAGTAGATCTCGACATTGAACTTGGCCGTTGCTCAAGGGAGGACTCGATCTTGCCATTAGATCGGCCTTTCCAAGCTAGAGAATTGCTGAGAACCTCCCTGAAACGGGTTAAATCCGACCAGCATCCATCCGTAACCCAGAAGCAGATCGTGCGGAGATCGAAACGCGCTCGTTTGCTACGGTCGAAGGGTGCTGGAGTTCGACGGTGGACGGGCGTCGCAGGAAGGGGCTGACCTCGCCCCGAAGGACGAAGGGACCGCTTCGATCTCGTCGCGCGAGCACATGAACACCCATTCAACTGCGACAGCATCGACCTGGATCAGCGACAAGGCGCATCAAGACCTGGGCGGCGTTGAGCCGGAGGTTTGTCGGGCGCCGGCGAGAGGTCTCCCCATGGCCGGGCGACCGATGTCCGCAGCGGATACGATCCTGAGGCCATTCCCGTGTGCAAGCGCGGCGTAGCCTGCATGCCTCGCAGCGCGCCCACGACGCTCTTGCAGGAACAGGATTCTTAGACGCTGCGGAAGTCCCCATCGGCGGTGCTGAGGTGGTGCACGTCGTTCAGCGTGTACAGCGTGTGGATACCATCGGCGGATGCGACGATGCTGATCGACGTATGGGCGGGCCGGAACAGCACATCGTATTTCGAGCCGATCACGTGGCTGACGTATGCGTTTATCACGCCGCCATGGCACACGACGGCGACTCGCCCGCCGGCATGGTCGCTGATGATCGTCTCGATGGCGTTGATGACGCGCCGCCGGAACTCGGCGCTCGACTCCGAGTACGGGTATACGTCCCACGATCTCTCAGAGATGAACCGATGCCGCAGCGTCGCCAGCGCCTCGCTACCCATGAACTCAAGCGAGGACAGGTGTTGCGGTGCGTCGCGGAACATCGCGATCTCCCTCAGGTCGGCGATGGCGACGGGCTCGATCCGATGGTGTCGGGCGACCGCCTCCGCCGTTCCTAATGCGCGCTGCACGGGGCTGGTGTACACGGCATCGATTCTCGTGGTCGAAAGTGCGCCGCCGAGGAGCTGTGCTTGCTCGTTCTCCCAGACTGCTCAACGGAGGGTCGGCAAATCCGCCGATCGCGCCAGCCAGGTCGAGGATCTGGTGCGCGTGGCGGATGAGGAAGACCTCCGTGACCGTCTCGCGATTCGACAGAAATGCGACATCGAGCGGGCTCGGCCTCCCCTGGCGCGCGGCCTGCTCATCGATACGGCGCTCAACGTCCGCGTTCGCGAGCGCTTCCGGGTTCAAAACGTCGTGCACCATCCGGACTCCAATCACCCCGCGTCGCTGCCGCATTTGGGAGAGGATACGTGATCGGGGCTTACCGATGCTCCTCCGCCAACGCCGACTCAATAAGTGCGCGTACGCCCTCCACGGCGACCTCGCCCGCGTTCGGCGACCGAACGAACGCACAGAGCTTCACGAGGTCGACGATCCGGGACACCTGCCCCCAGTTCTCCGGCAGGATGCCGCCGTCCTGGCGATAGCCCCGTATCAACTCCTCCTCGAACCAGGGCGCCCGCTCGTGACCGGGACGTCGGAGCATGCTGCCGAGATCTACGAGCGGCGTCCCCGAGTGGGCATACTCCCAGTCGATGAGGGCTGCTACCTCCGGCGGGTCAGGTGTCGTTTGCATGACGACGTTGGGACCGCTGAAGTCTCCGTGCACGAGCATCGCATGGTGCTCGACCACGCCGAGCAACTCCTCGTGCTCCGTGACGAATCGCCATAGGCGCTGCGTAAGCGCGGCGCCTAACCGCTCCTCACCGCCATCTTTGAACAGGCACTGCTCCAGAACGCCGACAACGACGCGAGCTTCCGACGGAAATGGGGTCCGGATGTCCAGCGTGCTCCCAAAGAAGCCGGATCTCGCGAACCGAAACCCCTGGAGTTTCGCAAGGACACTACCAGTCGCCCTGACGGCACGCCTGGCGTCCGAGGGTGCACCCTCCGCGAGTAGCTGATCGAGCGGGACACCGCCTACCCAGCGCATGATGATATACGTGTGCGGTTCACGTGCCTCGGGCGAAACATAGAGGACTTCCGGCACCGGGACGCGCTCTTTGACAAGCTCGAGGATCGACGCCTCCCGGTAGGCTGCGGAGGGGTCTCGGACGTAGACGCGAACGACGACGGGGGCGTCCATGTTCGACAGCGAGACCTTGAAGTTCGTATTTGCGAAGCCGCCACTCAGGAGCTCAGCGGCGACAACTCTCTGGCCGGGATACGCCGGCGCCAGCATCTCGTCCAGCGCGCTGAGGTCGACCGGCGCCGTGCCAGCATCTTGAGCCTCCCCTCTGGCTGCTTGCGTCAGGCTGTACCACATCCCTGGGATCGGTCCCAACTCCTTCGTCTATCGGCGCGAAGCGACGGCGGCAGTCCGGAGCCCACGCGTACGTCCAGGGCTGCATTGCGCTCGCCCGAACGGGCGGGGAGTTCTGTTGCCTATTCTACACGGACACTTCTATGCGCCGCGCGAGCGGCCGCGGATCACTACTCCGCCGTTGCATTTGCCCGTCGCAGTCGGCTGGAGGGGGTCGCCTATCAGCTGGACCGCTCGGCGCCGAAGGTCGCGACAGCATCACGTGACGAGTGATCCTTCGGCAATCTCATCACCATGGCCCGCACCAATTGGCGACACGGAGACGGCGCGCGCGGCTCACCAGCTCATCATCCATGCCACCATCGGTTCATCGTGTGCGGTGATCGACGGCGAGACTCAATCCCGGCCAAATTGGCCGGAGGACAACACGCTTCTACGGATATTTCCACCTGCCGGGCCGTGACTTTCTCCGCCCCGGGCTCGTTAGACAGAATGGGAGCACGCCCGAGCGGCGCGCTGAGGGTCAGTCTGATGCCGCGAGCCCGATGCCAGGTGGCGCTAAGCCGTTCCCGAAGACTTAAACTCGACGAGGCGCAGAGCCTCGTCGAGTTCGCGCTGATCGTGCCGATGCTATTGATTCTGGTCTTCGGGATCATCGACTTCGGCATGGGCCTGCGTGCCTATATCAGCATCGCGTCGGCGACGCGTGAAGGCGCCCGCTACGCCAGCGTCGGGAATGCCCCGGGCACGTTCACGTCCGGCGGTTCCGGAGAGTGTAACGGTACGACGAATACGACAACGGTGGGCAAGGTGTGTCAGACCATCAACGGGCTCAACCTGGCAAACGTCCAGAACGTCAAGATCGAAAGCTGCACCACGGCGAGCCCCCCGGTGTGCTCGACGGCAACCGCGGCCAACATGTTGCCCGGTAACTCCATCCGCGTCACGGCCGACTACCAGTACCACTACATCACGCCGGTGAAGGCGCTGGTGAACCTCGTGTCGGCCGGTGCGCTAGGCAACTACCTGACGATCAGTTCGACGGTCGATATGCGCATCGAATAACCGTAGGAAGCACATGCTGCGATTCTTGCGTTGTCGTGAGCGGGGACAGGTGGTCATGTTTGTGGCGCTGCTCGCGCCGCTCTTGCTCGGATTAACGGGCACGGCGATCGACATCGGACGGGTGGCGGCAAGCCGTCGCGACACGCAAAACGGCGCCGATGCCGCGGCGTTGGCCGGTGCCGGCGTGCTGCTTGGCGGCGGCTCCATAGAAAACGCGGAGAACGCCGCGCGGAGCTGGGCCCAGAAGAACGGGTACGCCGCGGCGAAGACCATCGTGAACATCCCACCGACATTCGGCGCGCATGCCGGTGACGGGCAGTATGTTGAGGTCAGCATCACCACAACAACGCCGACTCTCTTCATACGGGTTCTGCACATCACCTCCACCACACAACAGGGACGCGCGGTCGCCGGATACAGGACGACGCCCAAGGACTACGCGCTGGTTGTGCTCAACAAGACCGCGTGCTCCGCATACAGCCAGAGCAGCAGCAGCACCCTCACCATCAACAACGGCGGCGCGATCGTCGACTGCATCGTGTAACCCGTCTGCCACGCAGTCGGGTGGAAGTTTCGTCGGGGCCACCTACCTTGACTACTTCAGCTCTGGCGGGTGGCAGCTCAGTAACAACGCCACGACATCGGTTCCGCCGAGCCCCGTCAGCCCGCAGGTTCCCGACCCGCTCGCGTCTCTCGCCAGGCCCGTGCCCTGCTCACCGGCGGGAACGCCAGCTGGATGCATTGCCACATCGGCGGACTCGGGAGGAACCCAGGCCAACCCAGGTCAAAAGCACATCACTGCGAGCAGTGGCACCCAAACGCTGCACCCGGGCGTGTATTGGGGTGGACTCACGATCGGCGGTACCGGCAACAATGCTAACGTGACGTTTCTGCCTGGTACATATATCTTCGCCGGCGGCGGCACCAACTCTGGTGGATTCGTCTATAGCGGCTCGGCTAACCTCAGCGGAAGCGGCGTCACCTTCTTCAATACCGACGATCAATCCGCCAACAGCCAGGCCAAGAGGCCTTGTGGTGGGTATTCGCTCACGGGTAGCGGCGTCTTGAACTTCACGGCACCGACCTCCGGGGCGTGGAAGAACATGCTCTTCTGGCAAGCGGACTCTTGCACGGAGACGTTCAAGTATGCCGGTGGGAACAACACAACGGCAGGCGTCATCTATCTGCCCACGGCACAGCTCAGCATCACCGGCGGCGGCAACCTCGGGGCCATCCAGGTCATCGTCGATACCTTCAGCTACAGCGGGTCGGCGCCGCTGACGATCGATTACACAAACTACGTGCAGGTTGTGCCGCCCAGGCTCGCTCTCGTCGAATAGGGCGGGGGCGAGCCGGCGTGACTTCCTGCGCTTACCGGCGCCCGTTACCCAACGGCGCCGATGCGCGCTTGGGAAGCCCCTGTATCAGCACGCCGTCGACCGTCGCCACCACGTGCATCCTGGTTCGCTACCGGGGCTACGGACTGCTTTGGTCCTCTCCACGGCCGATTCGTCCACTTTCTAGCCGGCGCCGACCACCCAAACACCGCCTTCGGTGCCGACACTTAGAAGGGGCAGGCGCGGTGCGGCGGGCGGGTGGCTAACACCCCCTCGCCGAAGCTCCGCACAGCTAGCTTGGGCGTATCATTTTGTTCTCCAAATCAGATAAACAGATCAGACAGGCACGTTCGTCGGCCGGCGTCTTGCGTACCGAGACGGCCGCAGACATCGCCGAAGCCGTGCTCGTGGAAGCGGCCAAGTCACTGGACGAGGCCGCGTGGGAGGAGCTCTACCGGCGCCACGCGGATCGGGTCTACAGGTATCTGTATTTCCGAGTGCGAGACCGGCACGTTGCAGAGGACTTGACAGCCGATGTCTTCGTTCGGGCGCTCGCGGGGATTCGAGGATACGTCTGGCGTGGCACGCCGTTGCTGGCCTGGCTGTATCGTATCGCCCACAACGTCGCTGCTGAGTACAGAAAGAAGGCGGCGCGGACATCGGAACATCAGGTGCCGGAAGCACCCGTCGACATCGAGGATGAGCGGGATCACGTGTTGATTATCGATGGGCAAACGGACATGTTCAACGCGATACGGTCGCTGACCGAAGACCAACGGCGCGTGATCATCCTGCGCTTCTATCACGGGATGAGTAATGCCGAGGTCGCGCGCACCGTCGGCAAGCAGGAGGGTGCGGTCAAGGCGCTGCAATCGCGTGCGCTTCGGTCGCTCGGGCGACTTCTCTCTGAGCCGGAGGAAGTGCTGGAGTCGGCATGAACACCCCACACGAATCCTTCGACGACGCCCTGGATGCGGCCATCGATGCGCTGAGAAATGGCCAGCGGCTCGATGCGGTCCTCGCCGCCCACAGTGCGCACGCGGCCCAACTCCGGCCGCTGCTGGACGTCGCTGCCGAAGCGGACGCGGCAAGCCCGCTCGTCCCTGAACCATCCGCGAGGCTCGCGTCGAATTTCGAGACCGTGCGCGCGGCGATCCGGCGCACGCGGGCGGAGCGCCCTGCCATACGAGACATCCCTCCGTCGCGCCCCTGGTGGCAGCGGCGGCTGGCCGTCGCGTCGCTCTCGCTTCCCGTGAGCGCCATCTTTGCCCTTGTCGCAGCGGGGGTGAGCGGCGCTGCAGCCACCGCTGTCACTGCGCGACCGGACCTGCCAGCGCTCATCGCTGGCGCCGTGCGATCGAGTTGGGCCGGTGATCTCGTGCCTAGACCGGACGATCCGCCGAGCATCGCGCCGGGACAGTCGAACCCGTCCGCTCAGACGCCGCTGGCAACGGACATGCCATCAGCCATGCCCGCGGAGCCGACGTCGGCAGCGATCACGCTCTACGGCATGGTCAGCGACGTTCGCGGGCGTACGTTCGTGCTCCGTACCGACGATGCGGCGTGGCCAGTACGCGTTGACGACGCTACGCATGTCTCCGGCAAGCTCGAAGGCGGTGCCGCAGCATCGGTGACGGGTTCGGTCTCTGCTGGCGGCACGGTGGATGCCCGAGAGATCCGCATCGCTACTCCAAACGCTGGCTCCACGGTCACTGACGGCACCGCGGCGCCAGATTCAACGCCCAGCGACGCCGGCACCGCGCTGAACCACACGTCAGGACCACCCGCCGACCACACACCAGGTCCGCCGGCCGGCCGCACGCCGGGCCCGCCAAGCGACCTCACACCTGGTCCGCCGGCCGACCACACGCCGGGACCACCGGCCGGCCACACACCAGGCCCGCCAACCGACCGCACACCGGGCCCGCCGGCCGACCACACACCGGGTCCACCAACCGGCCACACGCCGCCGGGGAGCCGCAACGCCGGTGGCAACGGCAAGACGCCTTGACCCGAACGCGAGGCGCCGCGCGCTTCGTCGCCATCGCGCTGACGAAACCGCGTAGCGTTCCCGTCATCTCAGCGGGCATGCACGATGACCACATGGTGCCCCGCCCGGCGGGTGTGAGTTGGCTGGTGCCATCAACGTATGTTCGCGACATCCGCGCTGCCCGCCGAATGCGCTCCTCACACGCGGACGACGCGCACGAAGTCTGTGCTCCCAGCGCGGGAGCCCGGCGACGCGCCTACCACCACTACTTCTGCGCCGCCGTGCACGAGGCCGCGCGCGAGAAGCTCATGGGCGATGCGCGCCGTCATATCGTCGTCGCCGGCGTTCCCAATCGCGGCGGCCTGTATGCCGTGGTAGAGCGACAGCTCGCTGGCCGTGGTTTCGCGCTCGCATAGAGCGTATACGGGAACGCCTGCGCGGAGCTGCGAGAGCGTCTTTGCGGCTTGCCCGGATCGCGTGTAGACCGCGATCGCGTCGGCCGGCAGATCCCGCGCAAGTTGCGCCGCCGCCGCGCAGACAGCACGTGCGTGACCTCGCGATCTGGCCGTCGGCAGAACTGCGGAATGCTTGTCGCGCGGCGCCAGTTCCTCGGCTGCTCGCACGATGCGGTCCATGGCGAGGACCGCCTCAACGGGGTGTTTGCCGACGGCTGTCTCGCCGCTGAGCATCACGGCGTCGGTGCCGTCCAGCACTGCGTTTGCAACGTCCGATGCCTCTGCCCTGGTCGGTTGGGCGCTCCGTGTCATCGACTCCAGCATCTGCGTGGCGGTGATGACGGGTTTGCCGAGCGCGTTCGCACGCGCGATGATTCGCTTCTGCGCGCCCGGCACCTGCTCCGGCGGCAGCTCGACGCCCAGGTCACCGCGCGCGACCATCGCGCCGTCGAACGCTCGCAGCACACCATCCAGGCGCTCCAGCGCTTGCGGCTTCTCGATCTTCGCGATGACGGGCGCCTTCCGTCCCGCGCGCGCCATCTCGGCCCGCACGACTGCCGCATCCTTCGGGCTCCGCACGAAGCTCAGTGCGACCAGATCGACGCCGCGCGACAGCCCGAAGCGCAGATCGGCGCGATCCTTTGCGGTGAGCGCCGGCGCGACGATGCGCACGCCGGGCAGGTTCATCCCCTTGCGATCGTGGAGCACGCCGCCGCGCACGACCTCGCAGACCACGTCGTCGCCCCTAATGGCGGTGACGCGCAGCTCCATCGCGCCGTCGTCGAGCAACACCGCCTGACCGGGGCGGATGTCGCGCGCGAGGCGCGGATAGGTGGTGGAGAACCGCGCAGCAGAATTGTCCGGCGCCGTCGGGGAGATGACGCAACTTGCGCCATTGCGGAGACGCACGGGGCCGTTGCCCAGAGAATTGACGCGGATCTTCGGTCCCTGCAGATCCTGCATAAGCGCTATGGTGCGGCCGCACTCGCTCGCCAGCCGGCGTGCGAGCTGGATGTTCCGGGCGTGCTGTTCGCGCGTGCCGTGCGAGAAGTTGAGGCGCAGGACATCCGCGCCAGCCTCGATGAGCGCGCGCAGCGGGCGCTCGCCTTCGCACGCGGGGCCCAGTGTCGCTACGATCTTTGTCTGCCGCATCGCACGCAGCTTACCGGGCGCTGGGGATGGGACGATTGTTCGCTGGCGATTACGATGCTCGCGTGACCACTGCTAACGGCGAACGATATCCGGCCATAGGCGACTATGGCATCATCGGCGATTCGCGCGCATGCGTACTTGTCTCGCGCGACGGCGCGATCGACTGGTTTTGCGCGCCGAACTTCGACAGCCCGTCGCTGTTCGGGCGCCTGCTCGACTGGGAGCGCGGCGGCTTTTTCCGCATCGCCCCGGCCGGACCGTATGACGTGAAGCGGCGATATATCTCACGGTGATGATGTCGCCCGGCTGCAGGTCGCGGATGCTCCAGAAGACGGCGGGAGCGGGCGAGGGACAGCAGTAGTCGACATCGCCGCCTACGAGACGACGACGCACGCCGATCTCGCCGGTCTTCCCCGACACGTCTGAGGGACGACGCGATCTGACCGCCTACTGCGTCGAGCACGAGACCGTGTTCGGCGACACGCACGCCGGCTCTGGCGAGGCTCCCACAACGACCCTTCCCAGGTCGGTTGGGAGCCTCTACGCCGCTCCGAGCGAATTCTTGAATAGCCCCCGAACGCGGTTGCGTTCGCTTCCTTCTACTGTTAAGACGCTTTCAGAATCAACTCCTCAGGCGCGAACAGGTTCGGACTTGTGTGTGCAATCGGGGTTCGGCCCCTGCCGGGCGTACCACTCCTGTTCGGCGAAAGGACGGCCCCGTGCGACGATCACTGGTGCTGATCTCCGACGCGATCGATGAGCTGGTGGAGCAGGCGAAGCTCGCGGAGGACGCCGGCTTCGACGCCGTCTGGCTCACAGACTTCTACAATCGCGACGCCTTCGTGCGCATGGCCATGGTCGGCGCCGCGACGAGCCGCATCGGCGTGGCGAGCGGCATCGCCTACTCGTTCGCGCGCTCGCCCGTGATCACTGCGGCCGCGGCGGCCGATGTCGACGAGATCACGGGCGGACGCGTCATCCTCGGCCTCGGCACCGGGACGAAGCGCATGCAGGAGTCGTGGTACGGGCTGACATTCGAGTCGCCCGCGCCGAAGGCGGCCGAAGTGGTGCGGCTGTTGCGCGCGCTGTGGCAGGCGCCGTCGAACCGGCCGTTTCGCTTCGACGGGCGCTTCTACAAGATCGCGATCGACCTCTTTGGCCGGCCGGGGCGCGTTCGCTCGGACATTCCCGTGTACATGGCGGGCGTGAATCGCGTGATGGTGCGCACCGCGGCGACGGTGGCCGACGGCCTCGTCGGGCATCCGCTCTATTCGCGACGCTATCTCGCCGATGTCGTGCTGCCGGCGGTGACGGAGGGGCTGGCGCGCGAGGACCGGGCGCGCGGCGCGTTCGACGTCGCCGGCTACGTCATCACGTCGATCGCGGACGACGGGCAGATCGCACGCGAGGAGGCGAAACGCCAGATCGCGTTCTACGCGACGACGCGCACGTATGACGCGATCCTCGACCTGCACGGCTGGCAGGCCGAGAAGGACGCGATTCGCGAGGCCTTCCGAACCTTCGACATCGCCGGGATGACGGCGGCCGTCAGCGACGAGATGGTCGACGAGATGGCGATCGCCGGCACTCCCGACGAGTGCCGCGCGCAGCTCGCGCGCTACCGCGGGCTGCTCGACCACGTCCTGTTCTACCCGCCGTCGTTCGGCGTCAAACTCGACCGCGTGCGCGAGAACTACGCGCTCATTCGCGCGATCTTCGGCCCGGCGAACGCCGCGCCATAGCGGCGCCGGCTACGACACGGCGCGTTCCAGCAACCCGAGCACCTGCGCCTGCGGATCGTCGCCCTGGTATGCGCCGACGACGTTGCCTCCCGCGTCGATCACCGCGACCCCGATGGACTTCGTCACGTCCTCGAATCCGAGGGGCAGCAGTAGCGCGCCGTCCCAGTCTGGGGCGATGAGTACGTACTTCTCAGGGTCCATCCCGGGCTCGAGGCCCTTGACGGCGTCGTTGTACGACGACTTCATGATCTGCTCGGCCACCTTGTGGATAAGCCGCGGGAAGGCGCGTCCGTCGGCCACGTTGATGATCATCACCTGGTCCGGCGTCGGATACTTCTCGCGGATCACGTCGACCACGGGCTGCGGCTGTTCGGACGTCTCGCGCGCGACGCAGATCACCACGGCGGGCTTGCCGAGCGCGTTGAAGGTAAGCTGCCGGCCGTGACCGATCGCCTTCAGCGTGACAGCCGGCGCCGGACTCAGCGCTTGTTCTACCATGAGTTCACACCATCCCTTTCTGTGCCGGGGTCACCTGCAAGTCTGCATCATCGCGTCGGAGCACGCTACCCTTACACGCGACCCTTATTGACAATACCGCCGCCGCTTCGAGGACCTCCATGCAACGCGAGCACCTGACGCGCCGCCGCCTGCTGGCGCGGCTCCCCGACGAAGGCGCGCCCGGATGGACGAGCTACCGCACCCCGGGCGGCGCCCCGTCATTCGATGAAGGGTCGTTGCCGGTGGATGACGCCAGCCGCATCGCGGAGCTGGCCGCGGCGTCCGAGACGGGGAGTGTGCTGTTCGCGCGGGCCGGTGAGACGACGCTCATCGTGCCGCCGTTTCGCCGTCGAGGAAGATCTCGACTACTCGGAGATGTACTGCCGGCCGCTGGTGCAGTTGCTCGAACGTCCGCGGGTCGCGGCGGTGTTCTTGCTGCGGCTGGGCGGCTTTAGCGTAGGCTTCTTTCGCGGCGATGCGGTGGTCGATTCGAAGACGGACCGCCGGTTCGTGAAGAACCGGCATCGCAAAGGCGGGCAGTCGCAGCGCCGCTTCGACCGTATCCGCGAGAAGCAGGTACACGAGCTCTTCGGCAAGGCGTGCGCCGAGGCGCGCGAGAAGCTTGGCCCGTACGAAGACGAGATCGAGCACGTGTTCTTTGGCGGCGACCGCCTGACACTGCTCGCGTTTCGGAAAGAGTGCACCTATTTCGAGCGCTTCGGCGACCGCGTGATGCGCCGCATCCTGCCCGTGCCCGGCGACCCGCGCCGCGCATCGCTCGACGCCATGCCCGCGGAGATCTGGTCGAGCGACGTATACACGTTCGGCCGCGACGAGCCGGAGGCGCCGGCTGCCATCGACGCACCCTAAGGACAGGTCTTCAGACTGTCCGAATCGTTCATAGCCGACGGCGCGCCGCAACCATGCTCCGGCAAGATGAAGAGGCGCCCGCAATCGAGCGCCTCATCCCGCGTCTTACTGGTGTCGCCCGTTACGCGGCCCCGACGCGTGCCGTCGAGGGTGCCTGCGCGCCCTCCGCGCCGTACTTCGCGAACAGGTGCCCCCACGGGGACTCCTCGAGCCAGCGCTCGTAGATCTTCCGCTCCTTCAGCGGCCAGTGGTAGTAATCGTGGAACGCTTCGGAGAAGAAGTTCGCGCCGTGCACCAGTGGCGTGTGCAGGATCGGCTTTTGCAGGATGCGTGTCGGGCCGAACCACGCCAGCCAGCCCATGAAGCTGTGCAGGTGGCCGCCGACCTTGAATCCCCACGACTCCTGCGCGATTTCCGTGTCGCCGGCGATCTCGATCTCGCCCGGGTCGCCGACGCCGAGCCCCTGTTCGTGGGCGATGCGGATGTAGTCAATCGTCATCGGGTCGAAGCCCATCATCTTCGCCGCGACCGCGTCGATCGCCACCTGGTCGGCGGACGCGAGGATGACGTTCTTCGTCGTCGGGTACATGATTCGCGGGCCGGGGCCGTTGCCCGCGGTCGATCCGTCCATCATCGCGAAGATGCCGGGGTGGATTTCCTTCTGGATCGCCAGCAGATCGACCAGCGTCTCGTGGATGTGGCTGTGCGTGTAGTGGCGGTTCGTGCTCAACAGGCCGCCGAACGCGTTCTTCATCGCGCCTGTAGTCGTGGTGTAGATGTGGCATTTCGTCGTGGGCAAGTGGACGATGTTCTTGCCGTGGAAATAGTCGGGGATCTTGATGCCGCCGGGGAAGATCTTGTCGAGCACCAGCATCTTGCGCTTCGGCTGGTAGATCTCCCATTTCATGTCTTCCTCGCGGAAGTTGAACTTCACCGGGATCTCGTGGTGGCGGAAGACCGGCACGTAGTGGTTCAGGTCCTCACCCTTGAACGCGTTCGTGACGACCGTCTTGTTCTGCACGCAGACCAGGTCCTGGTACCCGGCCTTGCGCAGGCCGACGATTGCGCCCTCCAGCTGCCAGGGTGTCGTGTTCGCCGAAGGGAATGGGAAGTGCCACGAGATGTTGTCTTTGAGGATCGTCGTAACCGACGGGTCGAGGTGCTGCCTGACGTCGGCCAGGTGCATCAGGCGTTCGTAATCGTCGATAGCGGTCTCCGGCTTCGTCCGCAGGACCGCTACCTTGGCTCTGGTCGACATTCGAGGCACCTCCGCAAGTGCTGAAGTTCAGATTCGGTAGCCGGCCGGACGTGCTTTCATGGCGAAACGTCGCGGCCTGGCCCGAATGAGTGATTCGTATATGGCACGGAAACTATAACAGAACCGCGCCGCGTCCTTCGACAGTAGGCGCCGCCCCAAGCTACCACGACGATGCGCCTGGTCGAGCGGGAGGCCATCGAGCCGAAGCGAAGCGGTCGTCTGGCATCGCAGTGGCAGGTTGACTGATTATCTGTTGATTCGAGTGATCGATGTCACGTATCCTCATGCCTGTAGGGAGTTGGAAGCGAGCACACGCTCAGGAGGAGACGCAGTGAGATCGAGTAAATGGATGCTGATTGGCGCCTCGGCCGTTGCCGCGGGCGTCCTCATGCTGGGTATGGCGTACGCCACGTCGGGCGTCGTACACGCGGGCACGACCCAGCCCACGTGCGACGGGATCGCAGGTGCCGGACAACCTCGGCCAGATCAGCTCTGCTCCCGATTTGGCAATGGCGTCGCAACGGCTCCCGGATTGCACCGAGACGCCGTCCCCGACGCCATTTCGGAAGCTGAAGACGCACACGCCGACGGCGACGGCGACACCCACCAACACTGAAGTGCCGAAGACGAACACGCCGGTGCCGCCGACCTCGACGCCGAAGGCCGCCAGCGAGGCCGTTTCGGTGAAGCCGCCGAACACCGGTTCGGGCAGCGGCGGGTCGGGCGACATGACGCTGTGGCTGCTGGCGCTGGGCGCAGCCGCCGTCCTGCTTGGCGGTGGCACGGTTCTCGTCGGCGTGCGTCGCCGCTGAGCCTCCGGTTCATCGTGGCGAACCAACACGATAAGCCAGATCATCAGCCCGCGCGCATGCGCGCGGGCTGATGATCATAAGCAGCTAGAGGTGATCGTGCATTTGCCGATTCGGATGACTTCGGCGCGGCTAAGCGTCCATTAGGACGCGTTGGAAGCGAGCATTCGATCAGGAGGAGACGACAATGAGATCACAGACATTGACGATAGCCGGCGCTGCGGTCGTCGCGGCGGGCGTGCTTCTGATAGGGATGGCGTACGCCACGTCCGGCGTCGTACACGCCTTCCCGGCCGAGTGCTTCCAGACGCCATTTGCCAGCACCAATGCGGACGTCGTGAGTGTGGGGATCCTCGCCCAAGCCGACTCGGTGCCGCAGTGCACTGAGACACCGACGCCGGAGACACCGACGCCATTTCGGAAGCTGAAGACGCACACGCCGACGCCGACCAACACCGAAACGCCGAAGACGAACACGCCGGTGCCGACTCGACGCGCCACCACCGACGAACACGCCGAAGGCCGCCAGCGAGGCCGTTTCGGTGAAGCCGCCGAACACGGGTTCGGGAGGCAGCGCGTCGGGCGACATGACGGTGTGGCTGTTGGCGCTGGGCACAGCCGCCGTCGCGCTCGGCGGGGGCACGGTCTTCGTCGGCTTACGTCGCCGCTAGGTTCCACGTCAGCACGATCATGAACGGAGAAGGGCCCGCGGGCCCTTTCTTCGCGTCCTCGCCGAGCGCTTTCGTCTTGATGCCTACCTCTTGACGTTAGCGCATTCGCGCCCGGCCACCTGGGGGTTTGCACCTGAAAGTTAGGGATTACCCTGTCGATACTCACTACAGAACGAACCGACGCCGCCGGATTGGAATCGGAGCGCCTGTGGTTAGTGAAAGCACTCCTCCGCGCCGTCCCGTACTGACGCTCGACGATTTGGCGCGGCCGCTGACCCGCCGGCCCGAGCGGCTGCACGCGCTCACGGCCGCCGAACTCGCGGTTGCCTTCAGCCAGGGCCTGGACCTGGGCGAGGGCAAGGCGATCGGACACGCCCAGCGCGTCTGCTACATCGCAACAGCACTCGCCGACGCGCTTGCGCTCGATCCGGTGAAGCGCGCGGGCGTCTTCTTCGGCAGTTTGCTCCACGACGCGGGCGTCACGCCGGCTGGCGCGGAGCTGTGCCGCGTCGCGGGCGTCGACGAAAGTGTGGTCTTCGGACCTTCGCCCCTGCGCGCACGTGACGAGGACCGCGCGGAATTCGTATTCGCTGATCGAACGGCCGTGCAGGACGCTGTCGAGCGCCACGGCGCGCTGGGCGCCGAGACCGTCCGCGCCCTGGATCTCCCGGAGGAAGCGGCGACCGCGGTGGCGGCGCATCACGAGAACTGGGATGGCGGCGGCTACCCGGAGCGGCTGGCCGGTGAGGCAGTTCCCATCGAGGGGCGCATCGTCGCGGTCGCCGATGTCGCTGAGGTGGTGATCGCCGAGCAGTTCAGCTCGCTCGTCGCCCGGCGACACTTCCACTCGTCGATCGCGCAGTTCAGCGGCGCACAGCTCGACCCACGTATCGTCACGATCCTGCTCGATCTCGCGAACTCCGACGAGTTCTGGCTGGGGCTGTACTCCGAGGATCTGGCGGCGACGCTCGCGACGCTTCGCGGCACAGGCGACGCGCGTAAGAGCCGGAAGCGCGTCACGCGCTTCGCTGAAGTGTTCGCCGGCCTGTCCGATGCTAAGGGTGACCACACCGCGGGGCATTCACTCCGCACGGCAGACAACGCCGAGCGCCTTGCGAACGCGGTCGGTCTCGATGCCGGCCACGTGGAGATGATCCGCATCGCTGGCCTGCTGCACGATGTCGGACTGCTGGGTGTGCCGGCGCGCGTGCTGACGAAGCCTGACATCCTCTCGGTCTCGGAAATGCAGCTCATGCGGCAGCACCCCGCGAACTCCGAGATGATCCTTCAGGAATTGCCGGGGTTCGAAGAGGTCGCCGTCTGGATCTCACGCCACCACGAGCGGCCCGACGGCAAAGGCTACCCCGAGATGCTCACAGGCGACGACATCCCGATGGAGTCGCGCATCCTCGCCATAGCCGACGTCTATGCAGCGCTGATGTCGGAACGCCCTCACCGAGCCGCACTGGCGCCCGGGGACGCGAAGCAGGTGTTGCTGGGCGCTGCCGGCACGCAGCTCGATGCCGAGTTGGTCCGCACGTTCTGCCAGCTGTTGTAGCGTTTCAGCCAGTCAGCCAGTCAGCCGTTGCCCGCGGGGTGTGTAGGTTCGCCGAGATGCGGCAGCTGGGCGCCGGGGACGCGACCCGAGCCCGCGGAGTGGAACCCGCTGCCCCCGCTGACAAGCTGACCGCTGAGCTGCTGACAAGCTCATGTGCTGACAAGCCCGCCTGCTGACAAGCCGACCGTTGAGGAGTACAATCGACTCTCAGCCTTGTATGAAGGGAGGCAGCGTGGCTACCTATATTCTGCTCAGCACCCTCACCGACGAGGGCCGCAGGACGCTCAAAGAGCGGCCCGAACGCCTGCAAGAGGTCAATCGGGAGATCGAAGCGATGGGCGGCCGTGTGACGCACCAGTTCGCGGTGCTCGGCGGCTACGATTTCGTGAACATCCTCGAGGCGCCCGACAACGAGACCGTAGCACGCATCTCGGTGGAGTTGGGCGCGCGCGGAACGGTTCAGCTCACGACGCTGCCCGCAATCGCCGTCGACGAGTTTACGAAGATGCTGAAAGACCGCGGGCGATAACCCGGAGGCGACATGTCCACGTACGTCGTCCTGACGAGGCTCCGCCCCGATGCCCGTAAGACGATCGAGCAGAACCCTGGCCGCCTCGCCGAGGTCAACGCACAGGTGAGGCGGCTCGGCGGCAAGATTGTCATGCAGTACGCCATTCTCGGCGAGTATGACTTTGTCACGTTCATCGAGGCAGAAGACAACGCGCACATCGCCGCGATCGGAGCCGAGCTCACGACGATCGGCACCATCGAGCACGCGACCTTGCCGGCGATCGAGATGGACCGATTCGAGAAGCTGCTGAAGATCCAGCCGTACCGCACGGAGCCGCACACGTGGCAGACGAGCCTATGGGCGCGTGCCGTCCGCCGCGTCGGCCGGCACTGGGTGACCGACAAGCACGTGCGGGCGTTCTGCAAGCCATTCACCATCGAAGGGCGTGAGAACCTCAAGGGCTTCAAGGGTGCCGCGATCGTCATCGCCAACCACAGCTCGCATTTCGACACGCCTGTTACGGTATCGACTCTGCCGGAGCGCATCCGCGGCAAGCTGCTCGTCGCAGCTGCCGCCGACAAGTTCTACGGGAGCCGCAGGAAGCGCACGTGGTGGTACTCGCTGTTCCATGGAACGTTCCCCGTGCATCGCGGCGGTGGCACGAAGCAGCTCGAGTACCCGATGGCGCTGTTCAAGAAGGGCTGGTCGATTCTCATCTATCCCGAGGGCGCACGCTCGAAGACGGGTCAGGTGCAGCGCTTCAAGCACGGCGTCGCGATCATGGCGATGCAGTGCAAGGTGCCGGTCATCCCGGTGTACATCGAAGGCCTGCGCAACGTGATGCCCAAGGGTCAGCGTGAGCCGCGCCCGGCGGCGGTGAGTGCGCACATCGGCAAGCCCGTCTGGCTGACAGACGCGGCATCGGTTCCAGAAGGCACCACGATGCTGGAAAACGCCATGCGAGAGTTGGCGGGCATCCAGCCGCACCATGCGCCCGCGCCGTCAACAGCGCCGGAACCGTCGATGGCGTCGGCGGGCGGCGGCGCCCCGTAGCTCAGCGCGCTGCGACGTGTTAGGCCGAGAGCTTCCTCGTGATCAGGCGCGTGATCAGCTCCGGCTTCATCTTCTTCCGCGAGGGGTCGTCGACGCCGTCGGAGAGGTAGTTGCCCTCCGTAAAGACGCGCATCGCGTTCTCGCGCCCGATCATCCGCGTGACCTTGGCGAAGACGCGCACGAACGCCTCCTTCTTCGCGGCCAGCGTCGGGAATGCGGCGCTCTCCATGGCGGCGCGGCGCGCCTCATAGTCGTCCAGCAGATAGGCGCCCGGCATGCCGAACTCCTTCAGCGCGTCGATGACCGCCGGCATCACCTCCGGCTCGCGCTCCAGGCAGTTCTTCAAGCGCTCGTCGTAGAACATCTCGTGGCGCGTCTCGTCCTTCGCCAGCAGCATCTCGATGCGCGCGAGGACCGGCTCCTTCGTCTGCAGTGCATGGTTCCGGTAGAACTCCGCCGTGAGGAACTCCTGCAGCGTCGTGCTCGCGACGAGCTGCGCCGGCATGTAGTGCGACGGGATGCCCCAGTTCGCCGAGCTTGCCTCGCGGACGTCATCGACGTCTTCGCCGATCCCCTCGCGGATCGATGCTGTGAGTTCGCTGACGTCGCCGCCGCCGGCAGCGCGTGCCGCCAGCGCCGTGCGCACCTTGGTCATGTAGTCGGCGAGCACGTAGTAGTGCTTCCACTCCTCGATGCCCCACATCATGATGAAGTCGCAGATGTCCTGGTCGGCCTTGAAGTACTCGATCAGGTTCGAGACGTAGTCCGGGCTGTTGGCTTCGACCAGCAGCGCGGTCTCGGCAACGAAGATGTCGGCCGTCGTCAGCGCGTCGACGTCGATCGCCGTCCACGGGATATCGAGCAACTCGGTGAGGCTCCAGCTGACGCGCTCGTGCGTCTTGAAGAAGGTGATGACATCGTCGCGGCTGGGGACGGTGCGGTGTTCGTTGGGGGGGAGTGGCGGCTGGGCGCCGGTGAATGGATAGGTGCTTTTCGCGAGTTTGGACAAAGATCCTCCGAAACGGGTGCGTCGGCGGGCGCCGGGCGCTTCCCCAAACATCTCACTGTAGCACGGTCAGATGTGAACCCTGTCACGCGCACCGGAATCTCACCGGTCGAAGAGCTACTCTGAGACTGCGGATGGAATGAGGAGCCAGAGGAGGAACGATGGGAACGAAGCTCCGACAGGGCGACCCATGGATGCCGGGATACCGCTACGGCGCGCTGCTGCCGCCGTTCTCGCTGAACTTGCTCGTGACTGACACCGAGCGTTCGTGCGCGTTCTACCGCGGCGTGTTCGATGCCGAAGTGCACTATCGCGATGTCGATTTCGCGGCGGTGCGCGTCGGCCCCGTCGAAGTGATGCTGCACGCCGACCACTCCCACGACACGCACCCGTGGTACGCCGACCTGCACGCTGGCGCGAACCGGGGCCTCGGCGCGCAGTTGCGCGTGCTGGGCATCGATCCCGACGAGACCGAGCGCCGCGCGCGTGCCGACCGGAGCCGTGGTGGCAGTCCCGACCGCCGACAAGGGCCACGGCTGGCGCGAGGTCTGCGTACGCGATCCCGACGGCTACGAGTGGTCGGTCGGTGTGCTGATCCCGCCCGCCAACGACACGCTCGGTCCGCACTGAGTGCTGGATCAGCTGGGAGTCAACGTGTAGCGGAAGCCCTCGCTCGTCGCCTCGAACCCCAGCCGCTTGTAGAAGCGATGCGCGTCCGTGCGGGACTTGCGGCTCGTCAGCACGACTTTGTAGCAGCCCGCCGCCCGCGCCTCGTCGATCATGTAGCGCAGCAGCCGCTCGCCGTGACCCGCACCGCGCGCCGCCTCGTCCACGACGACGTTCTCGATCAGCGCATACGGCGCCCCGTTGTGCCCGAGATTCGGCACGATCACCAGCACCGCCGTCCCGATGACCGCGCCGTCAAGCTCGACGACCAGCAGCCGCTGCCGCGGGTCGGCGGCCACGGCCTCGAACGCGGCGCGATGCCGCTCGGTCGGCGCCGGCGGGACGTTCTCGTTGAGCTGCCCGAGCAGGCGCACGAGGGCGGGGAGGTCGTCGGAGTCGCGTCGCGGATGTTCGTCGCCGCTTGCGCCTCCGGCCCGGTAGTCGTCGGTCTCGCGCCTACTGTCCGCGCACGTCCTTGCGCTTGTTCTGCACGTAGTCGACGAGGATGTACTGGCCGAGCTTGTCCGGCGTCGTGTAGAACACGCGGCCCTTGTTGATCTTCGCCACCTGGTTCACGAACTCCTTCAGGTAGTAGTTGCGGTCGAGCATGAAGGTGTTGATCGTGATGCCCTTCTGCGTCGCCCGCTTCACTTCCTTCAGCGTCTCGCGGATCGTGATCGGGCTCGGCGGATAGGCGAAGTACGATCGTCCGCGCTCCAGGTGCGCCGTCGGCTCACCGTCCGAGATCATGATGATCTGGCGCGTGCCGCCCTTGTGCTTCGAAAGCAGGTTCTGCGCCAGCATCAGCGCGTGGTGCATGTTCGTCCCGAGCACCGACTCGTCCCAGCGCACGTACGGCAGCTGCTCGGCCTTCAGCTCGCGCGCGTAGGCGGAGAAGCCGATGATGTAGAGGCTGTCGCGGCTGAACTGGCTGGTGATCAGGTTGTTCAGCGCCAGCGCCACCTTCTTCGCCGCCTGGAACGAGCCGCGCAGCGCCATCGACCACGAGAGGTCGACCATCATCACCGTCGCGGTCTGCGTGAGCTGCTCCGATCGGTAGACCTCGAAGTCGTCCTTGTCCAGCCGCACCGGCAGCGACGCGCCCTCGCGCTGCAGCGAGTTCATGATCGTCTTGTCCAGCGCCAGGTGGAACGGGTCGCCGAACTCGTACTTCTTCGTGTCGTCCGCGCGCTCGCCGCCGCGGCCGTTGTCGCGCACGGCGTGCTTGCCGAACGAATCCTTCTTCAGCGATGAGTAGATCTCGCCCAGCGCCTTCTGGCCGATCTTGCGGGTGCCGCGCGGCGTCAGCTCGTAGCTGTTGCCCTTCTTGCGGATGTAGCCGGCCTCTTCGAGGATCTCGAGGAACTTCTTGAGCTGGTCCAGCGTCTCCGCGGCCTCTTCGCCCAGCAGCTCGCGCAGCTTCTCCTCGTCGATGTCGTCGATGTCGCCGCCGTACTGCGTCCGCTCGAGCTGGCGCTCCAGGTCGTCCATCGACTGCATCTGGTCCATCAGACGCATCGCCTCGTTGAGGTCGACCTCCTCGTCGCCGCGGAAGGGGTACTGGTTGCGCATGTCGCGCATCGGCGAGAGGAACTCGAGGTTCGACTGCAACTCTCGCAGCTCGGCCTGGAGGTCCGGATCGCCGACCTTGTCCTGCAGCAGCTCCTGCAGTTGCTGCCGCATGTCGCCGGGCAGGCTGTCGAGCAGGTTCTGCATCTGGGCCATCTGCCCCTGCATCCGCTCGACCAGCTCGTCCAGCGTCTGCGGCGGGTTCGGACCGAAGAGGTCGCCGTACTGGTCCATGAACTTCTGGAAGTCCGGCTCGCCGCCCGCCAGGCGATCGCTGAGCATCTGGTTCAGGTCTTTCACCATTTGCTTCATGCGCGCCATCTCTTCCGGCGACATGTTGGCGATCTGGTCGTACATGTCCTTGAAGAAGGTCTCCGTCATCGCCTTCTTCAGCATCTCCATCAGTTCGGTGAACTTGTGCTGCGCCTCCGGGTCCATGAACTCGTAGTTCTGCAACTCCTTCACCGCGCCCGGCACGTCGTCCGGCAGGTTGGAGAGGAAGTTCTTCTTCCGGTTCGCGATCTTCTGGAGCATCTCGGAGAACTGCTCGTTCTCACCCGCCTGCTGCCCGGGCTGCGATGCGTTGCCCTGCTCGCCCGATTCGCCGCTCTGGCCGGACCTGCTGCGCCTGTGACGACGGCTGCCCGCCCGGCTGCGACGGCGCGCCCGCCTGTGGCTGGGCGGCCTCGCCCGGGGCGCCTTCCGGCGACTCGCTTTGCCCACCCTGCGCGTCGTCGAGCCGGCGGTCGATCGTGCTGCGCTCCATCTCGAGCACTTCGTCCAGCCGCTTCTTGATGTCGTCCATCAGCGACGAGAGGTTGTATTTGTCGAGCTGGTTACGGCGCTGCTGGCGCAGCTGCTGGAGCAGATCGCGCAGCCCCTGCAGGCGGTTGCCGTTCGCGTCGCGCATGCCGCGCTGCAGCAGATTCCGCATCGAGTGCTGCAGATCACCGAAGTTCATCAGGTCGTCGCTCAGCGCTTCGAGCACGTCGCCGGCGTCGAGGCCCGGGATCTCCTGCGTGCCGTCCCACTCGCTGTATCGGAAAGCGACCATGATCGTGTCCTCGCCGGTGAACATGCAGCGCCGCGCCCGGAGGGGTGCGGCGCCGCGTCATCCCGTAATGCTGCGCGGCAGTCGTCGAATCACGTCAGCCACGGTACTGCGTCTTACGGCCGACCTTGTCCTTGTTCAGCCGCTTGTTCAGGTGCAGGCCCTCGAAGATGAATTCGGTTGCACTGGCGATCAGCGCCGGGTTCTCGCCCGGTTCGAGCTTCGCGACCGCCGCGCTCAGCCCATCGACGGACTTCATGAGCTTCACGTACGCGTCCGACGCCATGCCGTCGCTCACTTCCGCCTGGAGACCGGCCTTGAAGCGTGTTACCACGTCCTCCATGTCGACGACGTTGAAGTAGCGGTTGAACACGGCGACGACGGCGCCCTGGATGAGCTTCTCGATGATCTGCTCTTCCTTGCCGTCCTCGACCGTCTCGAACTCCACCTTGCCGCTGATCGTCGGGATGACGTACGGCAGGTCGCTGATGCGCGGCACGACGTCGCTTTCGCCGAGCCTGATCGATCGGCGAAGCGCGTTCGCGAGCAGGCTTTCGTAGTCGGCGATCGACGCGCGCACGGAAACGCCAGAGCGTTGATTGACGTCGGGGCTGCGCCGCGCGAGACGCGTGATCTCCGCGACGATCTCCTTCATGTACGTCGGCACCGTCACTTTGTAGTCGGTGTCCTCGAACGCGACGCTCTCCTGCGTCATGATGTCGATTTCGTGCTCGACGCTGCGCGGGTAGTGCGTGCGGATCTGGGCGCCGTAGCGGTCCTTCAGCGGCGTGATGATCCGGCCGCGGTTCGTGTAGTCCTCCGGGTTGGCGGTCGCCACGACGAGCACGTCCAGTGGCATCTGGATTCGGTAGCCGCGGATCTGGACGTCACGCTCTTCCATGATGTTCAGCAGGCCGACCTGGATCCGCTCGGCCAGGTCCGGCAGCTCGTTGATGCAGAAGATGCCACGGTTCGTCCGCGGGATCAGGCCGTAGTGGATCGTCATCTCGTCGGACAGGTAGCGGCCCTCCGCGACCTTGATCGGGTCGACCTCGCCGATCAGGTCCGCGATCGTGATGTCGGGCGTCGCGAGCTTCTCGCCGTAGCGTTGGTCGCGGCCGATCCAGTCGATCTCGAGGTTGTCGCCCTCGCTTTCCAGGCGCGTGCGGCTGGCGTGCGTGATCGGCGCGAACGGATTCTCGTGTAGTTCGCTGCCAGCGATCACCGGGATCGCCTCGTCGAGGAGTCCGGTGAGCGCGCGGATCATGCGCGACTTCGCCTGCCCGCGCTCGCCCAGAAAGATGACGTCCTGTCCGGAGAGGATCGCGTTTTCGAGCTGCGGCACGACCGAGTCTTCGTAGCCGTAGATGCCGTCGAAGATCGGCCGCCGGTCGCGGATACGGGCGATCAGGTTGCGCCGCATCTCCTCCTTTACGGAGGTCACCTGGTAACCGGATTTCTTCAGCTCACCGAGTGTCCGTGCTCGTTGTTCGGACGTCATGCGTGTCACATTCCTTCCGGGCTGTTCGCTTTGATGTCGTCTGCACCTTCGCGCGCACTGTCAAGAAACCGCGCCAGCTCGTCGCGCGCGAACGTTGGAAATGGGGTGGCGGGATCCTCGGTTCCCATTATAACCGTCGGCGGCCCCGCCTCGACGGTGGCAATACAGCGCCAGTCGATGTCGGTCGCGTTACGTCTCGACACGACGCGCTCGGCATCTTCGGCCCCGACGATCGCCAGCAACGCGCCCGACGCGAGCAATCCGAGCGGATCGAGCCCCAGCGCGTCGCACACCGCCTGCGTTTCCTCGTGCACGCGCACGGCGTCCGGGTCGACGCGCAGCGTCGCGTCCGCTGCTGCCGCCAGTTCCTGCAGCGCGGTCGCCAGTCCGCCCTCCGTGGGATCGTGCATGAGCCGCGGCCGCAGTGCGGCACACAACTCCTGCGCGGCGCCGACGACGCTGATGCCCGGATCGAACAGCATGTTGCGGGCGCGGGCGATCACCTCCATCGTCACGCCGCGCGCCGCCAGCGTGCCGGCCGCCTCTCGTGCCAGGAGCGCCGTGCCTTCGATAGCGATGCCGCCTGTCATCAGTACGCGGTCACCCGGCCGAATGTTCTCTCCACGCACGATCTCGTCGCGCGCCGCTTCGCCGAGCATCGCGCCGACGATGATCGGCCGGTCCAACCCCATCGTGATCTCGGTGTGCCCGCCGACGAGCTCGATCGCGAGCGCGTCACACGCCGACGTGATCTGGTCGAAGATCGCCGCCGCCAGGCTGGCCGGCGCACCCGGCGGCAGCAGCGCCGTCGCCAGGAACCACGCCGGCCGCGCGCCCATGCAAGCGATGTCGTTCGCGTTGACGTGCACGGTGTACCAGCCGATCTGCTCGGCGGCGAAGGTCACGGGGTCCGTCTTGGCGACGAGGCAGCGCCCACCGCCGATATCGATCACGGCCGCGTCGCGGCCGATGCCGGGTCCAACGAGGACGCGAGGGTCACGATGCGCGATCTTGCCGAGCAGTTCGGCGAGCATCGCCGCCGGCAGCTTGCCGGGCCGCAGCATCATCGCTGCGCCGCGACGCGCTGGACGACGTGGTCCGTGAATGCGTCGACAAGTTGCGGCAGCAGCCGTCGCACGCCTGAGCCCAGCGTCATCGAGACGAAGAAGTCGCCCACCATGCCGTGCCCCTCCGCGCCGATTTCGACTTCCAGCGTGCAGCCTTCCGGCTCGCTGATCAACTCGAACTGGAGGTATGCGGCTTGCACCTGCGTGGACATCGGCGTCGTTGATTCGACGTGCTCACACAGCAGCAGCCGCGGCGCGCTCCATTGCGCAATCTGCCAGCGGGTCCATTCGTTGGGATCATCGGCGAGCGCCAGCAATCGTGCGCCGGCGGCCGGCTGGTCGCCGTTCTCGAAGCGGATCGCCGAGCAGTTCGGAAACCAGCGCGGCCACGACGAGAAGTCCGTCAGGATCGACCAGATCAGCGGCGCCGGCGCGTCGTATCCCTGCGATGTGTAGTAGGCAGCCATATGTGCCGCCTAGCATAGCACCGCGCACGGCGGGTTGCGCACGGCCGCAGAACGCGGCATTACGCGTGCGCCGGATGGGTGCACGCGAGTCCGCCGGGAGCCGCCGAGCTTCGCTAGTTCAAGGCGCGACCAGACGCGCCGATGCTGTAGGGGTAGGCCGGGCCGAGCCGAGGGGTGTTCGCCATGGGCGAACGCGCGCCGTTCGACTGGTGGGTCCGCGGCGCAGGGTAGTGCAGGCCCTGGGCTCGGCCCGGCGGCACCGTCGCCCGGAGGCGGGGTGCCAACTCGCTCGGACGTAGTGCACCAACGGTGCGAAGGCCGGAGTCACGGGGGTCAGGGTCAGGGGTTGGGGTGGTGTGACTTCGACCAACTGCGCCAGTGTGAGCGTAACGTGAAGGACGTGAGTCCGTCGTGACCGTCGCGGCCGGGCAGGCCAGCAGCGCCGTTGGCGCTCCCGTAGCCCGTAGCCCGCGCGCATCGAAAGTGATGCTGGCCACTGCGATCTCTCCGTCCAAATGGGGTCGGACAAGCGTGGCACTTCGTCCATACGGACGAAGGTGACGATCTCCGACCCACTCAGGTGCCTTCGGCGGCCCGGCTGCCGTATCCCGAAAGGGACTTAGGCCCGTGGCTTTGCGTCCCCGCCTTTCGGCGGGTTTGCCTTTGTCGGAGCGATCTTCGTGTTGTCCACCGATAAGTTCGACCGGGGCCGAAGGATCTGTTGTCCCTTGATGTCGAATGCCGGAATTTCTTTTCCGCTGTCCCGAGATGAGCGGCGATTCGGGGACGGGCTCACCGATAACCGGTTCGAAACACCTCCGCGCGAGCGCCGGCGGTAGCATGACATTGAAAGAACGCGATGTGGGTGGCGGAGGGGACATAAGGAAGGTGCACATGTTGAAGAGTAAATGGCTCATGGCAGCGGCCGGGGCGGTCGCGGTCGTGGCGCTCGGCGCCGGCGTCGTCATGGCGCAGACGGCCACGGGCAACGGAACGGGCTCGACGTTTCTCGACCGGGTGGCGCAGAAGCTCGGTATCGACACGCCGAAGCTGCAGAAGGCGATTACAGACACACGCAACGAAGACGTCGACACCGCCGTGCAGAACGGCGACCTGACGCAGAAGCAGGCGGACGCGCTGAAGCAGCGCATCCAGAACTCGCCGGGCTTCGGCGGACGGGGATTCGGTGGCCCCGGCGGCTTTGGCGCCCACGGTGGGCCCAAGGGCATGGGTCCCGGATTTGGCATGGCGCTCGCGAACGCTCCGCAGCAGTTCGCGGACTTCCTCGGCATCACGACGGACCAGTTGAAGACGGAACTCCAGGCGAACGGCGCGACGCTGGCCAAGGTCGCCGAGGCCCATGGCAAGAGTCGCGATCAGCTGAAGACTTTCATTACGGACACAGCCAAGTCGAAGCTCGACGACTCTGTGAAGAACGGCGACCTCACCCAGAAGCGTGAAGATGCCGCACTGAAGATGCTGAGCGACAACATCGACAAGCTGATCGACGGGAACATGGGGTTCTTTGGCCGCGGGTTCGGGCACCACAAGGGCATGCCAGGGAACAATGCGCCGCCGAACACGCCAGCGCCGCAAAGCGGCTCCGGATTCGACGCGCCGCAGGACTTCTAGTAACGAAACGGAGTTAACGGCAGGGCGGAGACGCCCTGCCGTTTCTTCTACACTGGAGTCGTAACATCTATGAACGAACGAGAAGACTCCCCGCGCATTCTTGTCGCCGACGACGACCGCAACATCGCGGACCTGGTACGCATGTACCTGGCGAAAGCGGGGTACGACGTCACGGTGGCGCGCGACGGCGACGAGACCCAGAAGTTGCTCAAAGAGCAGCCATTCGAGCTGGCGGTGCTGGACATCATGATGCCGGGACCGGACGGCCTGCAGATCATCCGCAACTTGCGCAAGCGCAGCGAGATGCCGGTGATCTTCCTCTCGGCACGCTCGTCGGACATCGACAAGGTGGCAGGCCTGCAGTTGGGAGCCGATGACTACGTCACCAAACCGTTCAACCCCACGGAACTGGTCGCGCGCGTGCAATCGGTGCTGCGCCGCAGCCGGGCCATCGGTGAGCCCGCGGGGGAGCAGATCCAACTCGGAGAATTGTGGATGGACGTGCGTAACCGCCGCGCCACCGTTAAGGGCGAGCCCGTCGCGCTGACGCCGAAGGAGTTCGATCTGCTCGCGACGTTCCTCCGTTTCGCCAACGTGACGTTAGATCGAGAGAAGCTGCTGGACCTCGTTTGGGGCACGGCGTTCTACAGCATGCGTACCGTGGACGTGCACATCGTGCGCCTCCGCAGCAAGCTCGAAGGCTCCGGCCTGAAGATCGAGACGGTCTGGGGCAGCGGCTATCGACTGGTGGAGGCGGTGCCGGCTTGAAGGCGCGCGTGCGCTCATTTGTCTTCAGCATCCAGACGAAGCTCGTGCTGGCGATGACGGCCGTCATCGTGCTTGCGATCCTGCTGGCCGGCGCCGTCTTCGTGGCACGGACGCGCAATGACCGGCGCGACCAGGCACTCAATCGCGTCGTCGCCGAGTCTCCGGTCATCTACCAAACGGCGGTGGTGGCCGCGGTGCGGCAGGACGTCGCCAGTTATTACGCCACGCTCGACCAGCTGGCGCGGCAGCGGAACGTCCGCATCCTGTTGCTCTCGACGGAAAACGTCGTGTTGCACGACACGAGCGGCGAAGCGCAGGGGAAGACCATCACGCTGCCCGCGGAGCACCTCGATTCTCACCGCGGCGGCTACATAGCCTGGACGCCGGCCGACGAAGGCGTCAGCCGCAGCGTCACGTTGATCACCGCGACGTCCTTCCTCGGCGATGACAACCGCCTGCCGTTCCGTATCGTCCTCGCGGTGAAATCGGACACGATCGCCAGCGCATGGTTCGACGTGCTGCCGGGTCTGGGCCTCGCGGCCCTTGTCGCGATCCCGATCGCTTCGCTCGCGGCGCTGCTCTTCGCGCGGCAGATCGCGCAGCCGCTGCGGAAGCTCGACGCGGCGTCCGAAGCGATGGCGCGCGGCGATTTCGATCAGCACGTCGAGGTGTCGCGCGACGACGAGGTCGGGCGGCTGGCGCGCTCGTTCACCGCCATGGCCGGGCACGTCGGCACGCGCGACACGCAGATGCGGCGGTTGCTGGCGAATGTGTCTCACGACCTGAAGACGCCGATGACATCGATCACCGGCTACGCGCAGGCGCTCACGGACGGCACCGCCGATGCCGCGGACGCGCAGCGTGTCGGCGAGATCATCAACGAAGAGGCGCAGCACGTGAACCGCCTGCTCGAGGACCTGCTGTACCTCGGGGAGATCGATGCGGGTGAGGTGATCACGAAGCACGAAGACCTGCCGCTCGAAACCATCGTCGGACGTTGCGTCCGGCGCATCGAGCCCGCGGCGCTTGCCAAGGACCTCGCCATCGACGTGAGCTTCGCGCCCGACGCGGTCCTGCGGGATGTCGACTCCGACAAGCTGGAACGCGCATTCACCAACGTGCTCGACAACGCGACGAAGTTCACACCCGCGGGCGGCGAAATCAAAGTCGTGGGCCGCCGCGAGAACGGGATCGGTCCCGCGCGCGTCGTCTGCACGATCACCAACTCGGGCACGTCGATCGCCGACGGCGACCTCTCGCGCGTATTCGACCGCTTCTTCCGCGGCGACCGCGCTCGCCGGACGGCGTCCGGCAGCGGCCTGGGACTCGCGATCACGCGCGAACTCGTGGAGTTGAACCGCGGCACCATCGAGGCATCGAACGAGGCGGGCGGCGGGGTCACGTTCAAGGTGACGTTGCCGGCCTGAACCTCGGTTCGGTCATGCGCGGCGAGAAGGTCCTACGCCCCCGGGTCCGCTTCACGTCGCAGGGGACGGAGGTTCGGGAAGTTCACCATGAGGCTGTCGAGCAGGTCGCGGCCGAACCCCGGGTCGCGGAAGACCTTCGACGATGGGTCGCCACCCGTCGAACCAACACGGACGTCCGCGACAGCGATGCCCTCCTCGCCAAAAGGCACGTTGGCGAGAGCGCGTCCCCCGGCGTTCGGTGATCCAGGTGCCGCCGTACAGGTAGACTCCGAACCCGTGCGTGATGCGCTGCATCGGACCGACCAGCCCGGCCAGCACCATCGGCGCCCCGATCGCCTTCACGGCGCTCCCGAGAAACGGACGTCCCTGCTTGCGCTCCTGCCGCCACATCAGACGGCCGAGCGACTTCGGTGCCGAGCTGGCCTGAGAGAAGAGCAGCACGTCGACGTTGCCAGCCAGCGGCCGGAGGAGGGCCCTGCCCCAGTTGAGATCAGCGCAGATGGCACATCCAGTGCGGCCGAGCGACGTTTCGATGATCGCCTCGTCATCCCCGTGGTCAAATGCGGCGAGTTCTGGCTTGGTGGGCTGCCGTTTCGCGTATCGGTGCAGCCCGCCTCCGGGCTCGGCGATGAACATGGTGTTCAGGAGGCGGTCGCCACAACGCTCGGCGATGGTGCCCGCGACCAGCATGTCGTGCCGCGCCGCCTGCTCGCGCATCCACGTGACGGTGCGGCCGTCCGCGGCTTCCCAGAGCTGGAAGAGTTCAGGTCCCACGAAGTAGCCGACGTTGAAGAGTTCAGGGAACAGCGTGAGCTTCGCCCCGTCGCGTGACGCCTGCTCGAGAAATGCGGCCGCCTTCGCGAGGTTGCCCGTAACGTCGCAAGGGACGGATCGCATCTGGACGGCGGCGACGGTCGTGGCGGCGGTACTACTGGCCATTACTCACCTCGCGCCCAGTATCGAGCACGGCGGCGAGCGTGAGCCACATGCGCAAAGCTGCGTTTTCGGCAAGTCGAAGGCGCTGGAATCGACGGAAGTCGGCGGTTCGCGCGGTTGCAACGCTCCACAAATCGGTGATAGAGTAAACGCAACGTGTTGCAACAAAGGATTCTGGCATGAGCTGCGAGTCTGAGACGATCGACGTCCTACGAGAATCCGGGCACAAGATGACGCCGCAACGGATGATGATCCTCACGTCGCTGCGGCACGCGCCCGGCCATCTCTCGGCCGCTGACATCTTCGAGCAGGTGAAGGCGGCGTATCCCTACGTCGACATCTCGACCGTGTACCGCACGCTGACGGTGCTCAAGGACATGCGCTTGATCTCGGAGACCCACATGGGCGGAGGCGACGCGACCTTCGAGTGGGTGGCCAGCGAACGGCACCACCACCTGATCTGTCGCCAGTGCAACGGCGTCACGCTGCTCAACCACACGTATCTCGAAAAGCTCGGCTCGCAGATCGAGCATGATGTGGGATTTCACGCGGACCTTGACCACTTCGCGATCTTCGGACTGTGCAACGCATGCCAGCGCGAGCTATCGACGAGCTAGGCCCTGGAAAGTGACTTCGCCATGAGCGGCTTCTTGTCGATCCCCGTCTTGATTCTGTCTATTGGAATAGGTGGCACGGTCGGTGTGCTCGGCGCCGCGCTGGCGCTCGGCATTCGCCACGGCATCGACTGGGATCACATCGCCGCCATCACCGACATCACGAGCACCGCCGCGTCGCTTGACGAGACCGAGAGCGGCTGGCTCGTGCGCGAACCGGCGCTCATGCTCACAGACGAATCGCACCACTCGCTCGGGGCGACGGGCGGCGCCCGAACCTTGCAGGCGGCCGTTGCCGTTGGGGGGGCGCATTCGCACTCGATGGGCGAACTGGCGCATCGGCACAACGGGCATGGTGCGAACGGACAGCGGCCGGCGATCGAGGCGTTCGTGCGCAAGCAGAAGCCGGCGCTGGTGCTCGGCAGCATGTATGCGCTGGGGCACGGCAGCATTGTGATCGTGCTGGGCATGCTCGCGTTGCTTGCGCGCCAGTTCTTGCCGGACTGGATCGACCCGATCATGGAGCGGATCGTCGGCGTGACGCTGATCTTCCTCGCCATCTACCTGCTGTATTCGGTGTACCAGTACTTCCGCGGCGGACACGAGTTCCGCCTGCGCAGTCGCTGGATGCTCGTGTTCGCGGGCCTCCGCAATGCCGCGAGTCTGGTTCAAGAGCGCGTGTTCGGGCGCCCCCGTGAGCACGTTCACGAAGCGCAGCAATACGGCATCAAGACAGCGTACGCGGTTGGACTGATCCACGGCGTCGGCGCCGAGACCGGCACGCAGGTGCTCGTGATCGCGACGGCGGTTGGCGCCGGTAGCCGCGGGATGGGCGTCGCGGCGCTGGGTGCGTTCGTTGTCGGGTTGCTGATCTCGAACTCGATCGTCACGATCATCAGCACCGCCGGATTTGTCTCGTCGCAGCGGCGGCAGTGGATCTACGTCGCGGCCGGCCTGCTCGCGGCAATCTTCAGTCTGTTCGTCGGGCTGTTCTTCTTGTTCCACCGTGCCAATGTGCTGCCAGACCTTGGTGCGTACTTCCGCTGGATCGGCGGTCCGGGCAGTAGCCACGCCAATGAGGGTGCGCGCTGTCCGTCACTACTCGGGGACAACGTCCGTCGCCGTTGACACGAAGTGGTGGTCTTCGTCGGCCCAGACGAGCAGCGGCGGCAGCAGGATCAGCGTGCTGAGCAGGCTCAGGCCGATGTTCAGCGCCGTCACCTTGCCGAAGTTGTCGAGCAGTGGGAAGTCGCTGAACGCCAGCACCGCGAAGCCGCCCATCACCGTCAGCCCGGATGCAGCGATGGCGCGGCCGATACGCAGCGACGCTTTGGCCATGGCAGGGCGGGCTTCGAGCCCACCGGCGCGTTCTTCGAAGTAGCGCGTCATCAGCAGCACGTTGAACTCCGTGCCCATGGCGATGATCAACGGCCCGGAGATCGACGTCAGCGGGCTGTACTCGACGCCGGCAAAGTACAGCAGCATCGCCGACGCGCCGAGGGCGAGGACGACCGGCATCAACGGAGCGACGGCCTTCACCGGGCTGCGGAACCAGACAAGCAACGTCGCGAAGATCGCAGCGAGCGCCACGAACGACATGAGGTCGCGGTTGCCGCTGACGGCGTCGATCGCGGCGGTGCCCACGACGCTGAGACCGGCGGGCGCGATCGTAACGCCATCGGGCGGGTGCGCATCGCGTTCGATGTCCTCGGTGAGCGTGCGTTCGGCCTCAAGCGTGAGGTTCGCGCTCAGCGCGAACGTGATCGACGCCATCGTCCGGTCGCCGTTCACGACATTGTCGGCCAGCGCCGACGGCACAACGGCGAGCGCCTGCTCGGTCGATGCGGACGTCGGGGCGTCGCCGGTCACGGATTTTGTCAGCGATGCGAGGCTGTTCGATTGCGAAAGGTCGCTTGCATGCCTGGCGCGCTGCCGCTCCTCGAACGCGAGCATCCAATCGAGGACGTTCTGGTCCGTGACGTGACTGCCGGGTGGGACCTCGACGAGCAGGTTGAGCTCGTTCGTCGACCCGGCGACATCGCGGACGTGGTGCAGATCCCGCAGGACGCTGCTGCCGGAGGGGATGAACTTCTCCGCGTCCGTCTGCGTGGGGATCTTGCGACTCACGTACAGCCCGCCGAGGGAGACGAGCAGTGCGACCAGCGCGATCGGCGCGAGGCGTCCGACGGTGCGGGCGGTGAGGCCAGTGACGATACGCTCGACTTCCAGTCGGCTGCCTGGCAGCTCTCGCGGGCCCAGGCGTGTGCGCTCGCGAAGGTACAGCACGCTGCTGACCAGTGTGAGGCTCGTGACGAAGACGATCACGGCACCGACGGCGAGCATCGATCCGAAGTCGCGGATCATCGGGACGTTAGAGAGGTGCAGGACCATGAATCCGAAGCACGCGGCCATGCCGGCGACGGCGAGGGCAGGGCCGAGGCGGGCGAGCGTGCGGTCGAGACCCACCTCCGCGGACTCGGCGCCCAGAGTCTCTTCTTCGATGCGGCTATGGAGTTGGATGGTGAAGTCAACGCCGAGGCCGATGAGAATCGGCAATCCGGAGATCGTAACCATGGTGAGCGGGATGCCGACGAAGCCCATCAGCCCGAACGCCGATACGCAGCCGATGAGCACCGCTGGCAGCGAGAGGAGGCGCCACCGCGCGCGGAAGATCGCGAAGAGCACCGTCACCATGATCGCGACTGCGAAGATCGCCATGACGACGAGTGCGCTTCGCATCTTGTCGTTGATCTCTTTGACGAGGAGCGGCGGGCCGGAGACGAGCGGCGCGACGCCGTCGAAGTGATAGGCGCTGATGTCACGCTTGACGTTACCCGCGACTCGCGATCCGTCGTCGATCGAGAGATTGCCCTTCATGCGGATGACCATGAGCGCGTGCTGATCGTCGGGGAACACGCCCTGGATGTCGGGGCGTAGCTTGCCGTCGGCGCCGTAGAGTACGAAGTGCAGGAACCGCGGGTTGTCGAAGGTGTGATCGCCCGCGTCGACGAGCCGTTTCGCGTCGGCGCCGAACGCCGCGTTGAACTCGTCGTCGACTTTCTGTCTCGCCGCTGCCGCCGCTGCGTCTTGCTGCGCTGGCGGCTCGCCGCGCGACGCCGATGTGGCGCGCGCCTCGGCTGCCGCCTTCGCCTCGTCACTGGCCAGCTTCACCGGCTGCGAGATCGTGCGCTGCTCAATCTGCGTCTTCGCGAATTCAAGGATGGTGAGCGGCGAGATGATGCTGTGGAAGTTGCCGCTCGCCTCCAGATCGCTATTGAGGCGGGCGAGGCTCTCGCGGTTCTGCTTCGTGAAGAGCTGCTCGATTGTTGCGCCGCCCGGCGGCGTCTCGAACAGGATCAGCAGCGGGTCGCCGCCGAACTGCGTCTGGAACCGGCCGTTGTCGCGCGCGATCTTGGACGACGGATCGAGCAGCGTCTCCTGCCCGGTCTGAAACTTCAGACGCGGGATGCCGAACGAAAGCGCGACCGCGGCGCACAACGCCGCGCCGACCAGCATGTGCGGCCAGCGGCGGATGATCGATGCAATCGCGAGCGTGGGACGCTTCACTGGCGCGACTCCCCCGTGGCCGTCGCGGCGGCCGGGATCAGCTTACACCGTTTTGCCGCGCCCACGGCAACAACGTCAACGACGCGGCATGCAGAGGTCTTCAGCGAATCTGCTGCGAACCTTCAAGGAATCTTCAGGTGGCGCGGGCGTCGGGCGCGTTTGGTTCCTGTAAGATCGTTACGAGACCCGGAGGTAACGGACCCACCCCCTATGAGCACGAACGAGTTCGCGTCCGAACGCCGGCAGCGGCTGGTCGACACCCACGGCTACAACGGTCTGGCGCTCCTCACGCTCTACGACGGCTGGCGCTATTTCGAACCGTCGGACCTGGATGGGTTCGTGGCGTTCGAACTGCATCGTGGCACGGCCGTAGCCTGCGGCGATCCGGTCTGCGCCGAAGCCGACCTGCCGGAGCTGATGAGCCGGTTCGCGCAGTACTGCGACAGCCGGCGATGGCGTTTCACGTTTGTCGGTGCCAGCGCGCGCGTCGGCAAGGTCGCCGCGGATCTGGGCTTTCGGGCCGTCAAGGTGGGCGAGGAGCCCTTCTTTGACCTGGCGAAGTACTCCCTCAGCGGCAAGGGGGCGAAGAAGATCCGCTCTGCGACGAACCTCGCACGCCGGCGCGGCATCGCAGTCGAGGAGTACAAGACGCCGTCGCCCGCCGTCGATTCGGAGATCCACGAGATCGCACGCGAATGGCTGGCGTCGCGTAAAGCGCCACCGATGGGGTTCCTGCTCCGCTCGCGCCCGTTCGCGAAGCGCGAGAAGAAGCGCATCTTCATCGCCACGTACGAAGGCCGCGTCGTCGCTGCGATGACGTGCTCGCCCGCGCCGGCGCGGAACATGCTGTACGTCGAAGAGCAGTTGCGCCGGCCGGACGCACCGTACGGCACGACGGAGCTGCTCGTGGAAGAAGCGCGCGTCGCCGCGAAGGCCGCCGGGCTCTCACTGTTGAGCCTCGGAACATCGCCGCTGCAGGGCGCCGCGTCGCAGCCGTACGGCAATTTCCGCGCCGTGAGGCTGCTCGTGCGGGCGTTGTTCTCGCGCGCGAACTTCATCTACAGCTTCCGGTCCCTGAATCACTACAAGAAGAAGTTCGCGCCGACGTTCTGGGAGGACAGCTTCTTCATCTATCGTGGCAGCCTCGCCGCCGCCACGCTGTCGTTGGCCGCCGCGTTCTCGCCCGCCGGGCTGCCGTCCCTCCTTCTGCCCAAGCGGATGCAGTGGCTGCGCTTCGTGCCGGCCGCTGCGCTCTGGGCCGCGGCGTTCGCGGGCGTCTTCGTTACGGGCTTCGCCGCGTGGGAGTTCCCGGTGCTGACCGTGCCTGTGCGCGAGGCCTTCGAGGCATTCTCGCTCGTGCGCTTCCCGGCCGGCCTCATGGTCGGGGCCACGGAAGGCGCCTTGCTCGCCCATCGCATCATCTCGACCGTCGTGTTGCTCGGCATCGGCGCCGCCGTCTGGCAGCGGCGCGCCCGGGCGTAGGCGGCGGCGTGCGCTTGAACGCGGGCGGCGTTCGATCTATCATCACTTGACGGTCCAATCCCTTTAATCCGGTCCCGAGAGGCCGGAAAGGAAACTTCGATGCACAACCAGCCTTCGGCGACGCGCGCCCTCGTTAACTGCCGCCGTGCCTCCATCCGGAACCCCGGACAGGAGGCTTTTTGATGCGCGATACGACCGTCATGGCGCCCGATGACATTCGACGCGCGGTCACCCGCATCGCGCACGAGATCGTCGAGCACAACCGGGGCACGGCCGGCCTCGTCTTCGTTGGTATGCGGACCCGCGGCGTGCCGCTGGCTCAGCGCATCGCCCGCGCCATTCGCGAGTTCGAGGGCGACGACGTGCCGGTCGGCACGCTGGATGTCGGCCTGTACCGCGACGACCTCACCGAGCGCGGCCCGACCGTCAACATCCAGCCGAGCGAGCTGCCGGAGATCGCCGGTAAGCACGTCGTGCTGATCGACGACGTCCTCTACACCGGCCGCACCGTGCGCGCCGCGCTTGACGCCCTGATCGATTACGGCCGCCCCGGCCGCATCCAGCTTGCCGTGTTGGTCGACCGCGGCCATCGCGAGCTGCCAATCCGCGCCGACTTCGTGGGCAAGAACATCCCGACGTCGCGCTCAGACGACGTGCAGGTGCGGCTGGAAGAGACGGACGGCGAGGAGTACGTGCGCGTGGCGATCTCCGAGGAAACCGAGGTGTCGCGATGACGACCGAAGCACGGCCCGCGGACATCCCGGCGCCGCTGGCGGCCCCCACCGCCGAGGACGGCGCCTGGCGGCGTCGTCACCTGCTCGATCTCGACGACTTTACGGTCGAGGAGCTCGATCTGGTCATGAGCACGACCGACGCGATGAAGGAAGTGCTCTCGCGCGAGGTGCCGCGCGTGCCAGCCCTCCGTGGCACGACGATCGTGACGCTGTTCTACGAGAACAGCACGCGCACGCGGACGTCGTTCGAGCTCGCGGGCAAAGTGCTCGGCGCGGACGTGATCAACGTCGCCGCGTCGGGCAGCAGCGTCACAAAGGGCGAGTCGCTGGTCGATACCGTGAAGACCCTGCAGGCGGTCGGCGCCGATGTGCTGGTCATGCGGCACAACCGGTCCGGCGCGCCGTACCTGGCTGCGCGCCACGCGGACTGCAGCGTGGTCAACGCCGGCGATGGGCTGCACGCGCACCCGACACAGGGCCTGCTCGACCTGTACACGATGCGCGGCGCGTTCGGCGATGTGCGCGGTAAGAAGGTCGTGATTATCGGCGACATCCTGCACAGCCGCGTCGCGCGTTCGGATATGTGGGCGCTGACGGCGCTCGGCGCGAACGTCGTGCTCTGCGCCCCGCGCACGCTGCTGCCGAGTGGCCTCGCCGAGGCGCCTGAAGGGCGGCTGCCGCGAGTGCGCGTCGAGACGGACCTCGACCGCGCGATCGAAGGCGCGGACGTCGTGATGGCGCTGCGGATGCAGCTCGAGCGTATGCACGGCGGCTTCGTACCGGGCGCGCGCGAGTACTCGCGGCTGTACCAGGTGAACGCAAACCGCCTCGCCCGCGCGAACCCCGGCGCGCTGGTGATGCACCCCGGCCCCATGAACGAGGGTGTCGAGATCAGCCACGAGGTCGCGCACGGGCTGCAGTCGCACGTCGAAGAGCAGGTGAAGAACGGCGTCGCCGTACGCATGGCGGTGCTCTGGCTCATCACGCGCCAGACGACGCGCGGCGCCCGCGCCGCAGAGGCCAGGGGGTCGCTGTGAGCGAGCGCATGGTGATTCGCGGCGGCCGCGTCATCGACCCGGCGACGAAGTTCGACGGCATCGCGGACCTGTTGATCGACGACGGGCGCATCGCTGCCGTCGGGCCGGATATCGCGGCGGGCGGCGCGCGCGAGATCGACGCGCGGGGACTCATCGTTGCTCCAGGCTTCGTCGATGTGCACGTGCACCTCCGGGACCCCGGGCTCGAATACAAGGAGGACATCGCGTCCGGCACGCGGGCGGCGGCGCGCGGCGGCTTTACGACGGTCTGCGCGATGCCGAACACGGAGCCAGCGATGGACACGCGCTCGGTGGTCGAATACGTGCTGCGCGAAGCGGCCGCTCGGGCGAGCGTGCGCGTGCTCCCGATCGGCGCCGTGAGCAAGGGCCGCGCCGGTAAAGAGCTGGCCGAGCTGGGCGACCTGGCCGCGGCCGGCTGTATCGCCTTCAGCGACGACGGCGCGCCGGTCTGGGATGCGACGCTGATGCGCCGCGCGCTCGAGTATGCCAGCATCTTCGACCTGCCGATTATCGACCACTGCGAGGACAAGTCGCTGACGAAGGACGCTGTGATGCACGAAGGCTGGGTCTCGACGCGGCTCGGCCTGCACGGCGCGCCCTGCGGCGTCCGAGGAAGCTGCTGTGAGCCGTGACATCGCGCTCGCGGAGACGGCTGGCGCCCACGTACACATCGCGCACGTGAGCACGCGCGCGGCGGTTGACGCCGTGCGGCGCGCGAAGGCGCGCGGCGTTCGCGTCACGGCGGAAGCGACGCCGCACCATCTGACGCTGACGGACGAGATCGTCGCGTTCGGCGCGCTCGGCGGCGAGGAACTCGTCTACGACACGAACGCGAAGGTGAACCCGCCGCTGCGCTCGCACGATGACGTCGATGCCTGCGTCGCCGGTCTTGCCGACGGCACGATCGACTGCATCGCTACGGACCACGCGCCGCACGCGATCGTCGAGAAGCTGTGCGAGTTCGACGACGCCGCGTTCGGCATCAGCGGGCTGGAGACGGCGTTCGGGCTCTGCATGCGCCTTGTGCAGGCGAAGCGCATCGACCTGCCGGCGCTGATCGAGCGCCTGACGCTGGGGCCCGTGCGGGCGCTCGGACTCGACCGCCACGTGCCGGGCATCGGTGCGCTGGCCGTCGGCGCGCCCGCGGACATCGTGCTGCTCGACGCGGATGCGGAGTGGATCGTCGAGCCGGAGCGCTTCGCGTCGAAGGGGAAGAACACGCCGCTCGGTGGTGTCACGCTCAAGGGTGCCGTTGTCGCGACGATCGCCGGCGGACGCATCGTGCATGACGCCGTAGGGGCGCAGCCTGCTGCGCCGCGCCGGCCGCCGGAGGCGCCCGTGGCTAGAGCAGAAAGCGCTGCTCGTGCTCGAAGACGGCACCGTGTTCTCCGGTGAGTCGTTCGGCGCTTCCGTGCGGTCACACGGCGAAGTGGTGTTCTGCACGTCGATGACCGGCTACCAGGAAGCGCTGACCGATCCGTCGTTCGCCGAGCAGGTGCTGGTGATGACGTACCCGTTGCAGGGCAATTACGGCATCAACGAGTTCGACGTCGAATCGCGGCGCATCCAGGTGCGCGCGTTCATCGTGCGCGAGGACTGCGACGCGCCGAGCCACTGGCGCTCGAAGCGCACGCTGCACGAGTATCTCTCCGAGAACGGCGTGCCCGGCATCGCCGGCATCGACACGCGGGCGCTGACGCGCAGGCTGCGCACCGCGGGCGTGATGATGGGCGTCGTCACGCACGACGAGACGGCGGAGCAGGCGCTCGCGCGGCTGCACGAGATGCCGCGCTACGGCAGCACCGACCTCGTGCCGTGGGTGAGCACGCGCCGCCCGTACGAGTACCCGGGCGACGGCGAGCATCGCCCCGGACGCAAGATCGTCGTGCTGGACCTGGGCGTGAAGTACAACATCCTGCGCGTGCTGTACGGCCTGGGCTGCGAGCCGGTCGTAGTGCCGTGCCAGACGACCGCTGACGAGATCCTCGCGATGCAACCGGACGGGGTCCTGACTGTCGCCCGGCCCGGGCGACCCGGCGCTGCTCGATTACGCCGTAGCGACGGCGAAGGGGCTCATCGGCAAGACGCCGATCATGGGTATCTGCCTCGGACACCAGGTGCTGGGTGCCGCCTTCGGGGCGCACTCGTTCAAGCTGAAGTTCGGGCATCGAGGCGCGAACCACCCGGTGCGCGACGAAGCGACGGGCCGCGTCTACATCACGGCGCAGAACCACGGCTATGCGGTCGACGAATCGGGGCTTGCGGCGGACGTCGAGGTCAGCCATCGCAACGTCAACGACGGCACGGTCGAGGGCCTGCGCCACCGGCGCGAGCCGGTGATGACGATCCAGTACCACTCGGAGGCGTCGCCCGGCCCGCTGGACAACATGTATCTGTTCGAGCGCTTCCTGGAGATGGTGGACGCGGTACATGCGCGCTGAGAAGGACTACAATGGCGTCGCGGCGCCCGGCATTGGACGCCCGGCGGTGAGGACGAGCGTCCGAACAGGTCGACGACCCGTAGGGAGGCCAGGATCATGAGCGAGACCAACGTACAGGCCGAACCCACGTACCGGCAGGCGAACGTGAACGATGCCGACGCCATCGCCTCGGTGATCATCGAGGCGATGAAAGAGCCGAATCCTGTCGGGTTCGAGCGCGCGCTCACGCCCGACGAGGTGCGCACCTGGATCAGCCGCATGGGCGGCGAGGGCGGCGCATTCCTCGCCATCATGGACGGCAAGGTGATCGGTTTCGCGGCGCTCGACTTCAACACCTTCGAACCGGACACGGTGGTGCTCGGCGTGTGGATGCTGAAGGAAGTGCGCCGGCGGGGCATCGGGACCGCGCTGGCCGAGTACGCACTCGGGTTTGCCCGCGACAAGGGGTACAAGCGGATCCGCGGCCGCCTGCCGCAGGACAACGAGATCGCCCTGACGTTCCTCAGCAGCATCGGCGCGCTCGTACCCATCTACAACCCCGAAGCGCGCTTCGAACTTCCGCTTGTCTGACTGATCCGAGGCATGAGCCACGAACTGTGAACTGTGAACTGTGAATAACGAACTTCGCATCGACGCTGTGCTGAAGAGCATCGATGTGTACGGCCGCCTGGCGTTCGGCGGCCAATGCATCGCGGCGATGGCGATCCTCGCCGCACCGATGCTGTTGGTCACCGCGAGCATCGTGCCGTTCGCGATCTGGGGTGACGACCACCGCGAGGCGATCCTCGTCTGGCTCGGAGGCTGGACTCTCGCGCTTGCCGTCGGCGCGATCGGCATCGGATTCGGACTGTTCTGCTGGCGTTGGTCCGGCGACTGGATCACCGAGTGGCCCGGCTACGCCGTCGGCTTCGGCTTCGCGATCGTAGCGGACAGCGCACTCGCCTACATGCTGACATCGACGCCCGTGCCGCCCTACGCGTCGTTCCTCATCGCCGCCGCGGGGGCGTTCGTCGCGGGCGTGCTCGTGGCGGGGCACCTGGGCGGCATGCGCGTACTGCCCGAGCAACGAGAAGAGCGTCAGCGGGCGCTGGCGAGGCGCCGCTGATGACGACCACCCGTTTCGCAGTCCAGGAACCCCGCAGCGCGTGAACAAACCCAAGAAAGTGCTCATCATCGGCTCCGGCCCCATCGTCATCGGGCAGGCTGCCGAATTCGACTACGCCGGCACGCAGGCCTGCAAGGCGATGCGTGAAGAGGGCGTCATCTCCGTGCTCGTCAACTCGAACCCGGCGACGATCATGACGGACGAGGGCGTCGCCGACATCGTCTACATCGAGCCGATCGACGTGAACGTCATCACGCGGATCATCGAGCGCGAGCGGCCCGACGGGTTGCTGCCGACGCTCGGCGGCCAGACCGGCCTGAACATGGCCGTCGCGCTGCACGAGGCGGGCGTGCTCGACAAGTACAACGTTCGGCTGCTCGGCACACCCATCGAGTCCGTGAAGAAGGCCGAGGACCGCGAGCTGTTCCGGGCGATGCTCGACGAGATCGGCGAGCCGACGCCGCCGTCCGTCGTCGTCACGAACGACGACGAGGCGCGCGACGCGTTGGAGCGCATCGGCCTGCCCGCGGTGATCCGCCCGGCGTACACGCTCGGCGGCACCGGCGGCGGCATCGCGCACACGCGCGACGAGTACGAACGTATCGTTGCGAGCGGGCTGGCGGTGAGCAGGATCCACCAGGTGCTCGTCGAACAGTCGCTGCTCGGCTGGAAGGAGATCGAGTACGAGGTCATGCGCGACGGCGCAGGCAACGTCATCACCGTCTGCAACATGGAGAACTTCGACCCGATGGGCGTGCACACGGGCGACAGCATCGTCGTCGCGCCCAGCCAGACGCTGTCCGACAAGGAGTACCAGATGCTCCGGACGGCATCGCTGAAGATCATCACGGCGCTCGGTATCGAAGGCGGCTGCAACGTGCAGCTCGCCCTGGCGCCGAACCCGGAGACGACGCCCTGGGCCGTGCCGCGCGGCGACGCGCTGCCGCCGTACTACGTCATCGAGGTGAACCCGCGCGTGTCGCGCAGCTCGGCGCTCGCGAGCAAGGCGACCGGCTACCCGATCGCGCGCGTCGCCGCGAAGATCGCCGTCGGCAAGACGCTCGACCAGATCCCGAACGCCGTGACGCAGCGTACGACGGCGGCGTTCGAGCCCGCGCTCGACTATGTCGTCGTGAAGATCCCGCGCTGGCCGTTCGACAAGTTCCCGTTCGGCGACCGCACTCTCGGCACGCAGATGAAGGCCACGGGCGAGGTGATGGCCATCGACCGCACCTTCGAGGGAGCCCTGCAAAAGGCGGTGCGCTCTCTCGAGGTCGGCGGGCGCTCGCTGCTCTGGGAGGACTCGACGTGGAAGGACAACCACGACGAGCGCCCGCTGCACGCAACGGACGAACGCCTGTGGTCGCTGATGGCGGCGCTGCGGCGCGGCGCGGACCCGCTCGCGGTATCACGCGCGACGGGCATCGACATGTGGTTCATCACGAAACTGATGAACATCATCGCGATGGAGAAGCGCCTGCTGTCCGAGACGCTGACGCCCGACCTGCTGCGCGCCGCGAAGCGCATGGGGTTCGCCGACAAGCAGATCGCGACGCTCAGCGACCGCCTGCCGGAGCAGGTGCGGACCCTGCGAGACGAGTGGGACATCCGCCCCGTGTACAAGATGGTCGATACCTGCGCCGCCGAGTTCGACGCCGCGACGCCCTACTTCTACAGCACCTACGAGCAGGAAAACGAGGCAGTGCCGGAGCCGGGAAAGAAGGCGCTCGTCATCGGCAGCGGGCCGATCCGTATCGGCCAGGGGATCGAGTTCGACTACTGCTCCGTGCACGCCGCGGAGGCGCTCAAGAAGGCGGGCTACCGCTCGATCATGGCGAACTCGAACCCGGAGACCGTCTCGACGGACTTCGACACCAGCGACCGTCTCTACTTCGAGCCGCTCGACGAGGAGTCGATGCGCGACATCCTTGAGAACGAAGCCGGCGACGGCGCGGAAGGGGGCGGCGACATGCCGCCCACGATCGTCCAGTTCGGCGGGCAGACGGCGATCAACCTCGCCGGTCCGCTCCACAACGCCGCCGCGCCGATCATCGGCTCGTCCTCCGAGACGATCGACCTGGCGGAGGATCGGCGGCGGTTCGAGGAGTTCCTCAACGGCATCGGCATTCCGCAGCCGCCGGGCGCCGCCGTGCTGCGCGTCGAGGACGCCATCCACACGGCCGCCGCGCTCGGCTATCCGGTGCTCGTGCGGCCAAGCTACGTGCTGGGCGGGCGCGCCATGGAGATCGTCCAGAACCCGGCGGAACTTGCGCGCTTCGTGCAGCAGGCCGCTGAGGTGGCCGACGGCAAGCCGATCCTCATTGACAAGTACATGGAGGGCAAAGAGGTGGAGGTCGACGCGATCTGCGACGGCGAGCACGTCTTGATCCCCGGCATCATGGAGCACATCGAGCGCGCTGGCGTGCACTCCGGCGACTCGATGGCCGTGTACCCCGGCCTCAACCTGACATCTGCCGAAGTCGACACGATCGTCGATTACACGACGCGCATCGGTGTGTCGATCAACGCGCGCGGCCTCGTCAACGTCCAGTACGTGATCATGCCGTCAGACGACCCGGCACGACCGGGCGAGTCCGACGTCTACGTGATCGAGGTGAACCCGCGCGGATCGCGCACCGTTCCGTTCCTCTCGAAGGTGACGGGCGTGCCGATGGTGCAGGTCGCCGTGAACGTCATGCTCGGCCGGTCCTTGCGCGAGCAGGGCTACGAGCCGGGGCTGTGGCCTCGTCAGCACCTTGTGGCCGTAAAGGCGCCGGTCTTTTCGATGTCGAAACTGATCGGCGTCGACACCTACCTCGGCCCGGAGATGAAGTCGACCGGCGAGGTGATGGGCATCGATACGGACTTCCCCGCCGCGCTTGCGAAGGCGCTGATGTCCGCCGACATGGCGCTGAAACCGGGCGGCGGGGTGCTGCTGAGCATCGCCGATCGCCACAAGACCCAGATGTTGCCGGTCATTCACCACCTGCACGATGCCGGCTTCCGGCTCTTCGCCACGGAGGGCACGGCGGGGATGATCGCCGCGCTGGGCCTGGCCGTCGAGCAGGTGACGAAGCGGTTGAACGAGGGCCACCCGAACGTTGTCGACGTGATCAATGACGGCTCCGTCTCGTGCGTCATCAACACGCCCGAGGGGCGCTACACCGGCACGCTGCGCGACGGCTTCTACATCCGCCGCGCCGCCACCGAGAAGCGCATCCCCTGCTTCACCAGCCCCGACACCGCGCGCGCCGCGGTCGACGCGCTGATCGCCGGGATGCATCGCGGCGGCGAGGACGCGTATCACGTGCGTGCGTTGCACGAGTATCGGAACGGATCGGTCGTGTGAAGACGTCATGGGCCGAGGTCGTCGAAAACGAACGTGTCTACGCGGACACGTGGATCGCCTGGTTCCGCTCGCCCGAGATCGGCAACGGCGCGTACCCCGGCCAGTTCATGATGCTGCGCTGCTCCGACGATGCCACGGACGTTGATGCGCCCGCCACAACCTACGACCTGCAACCTGCAACCTCGTTCGATCCCCTGCTGCCCCGGCCGATGAGCTTCCACCGCGTGCGCAACGGCGCGCACGGGCCCGAGTGGGCGATCCTCTACGACGTCGTCGGCCGCGGCACGGCGTGGCTCTCGCGTCGCAAGCCCGGCGACCGCGTCTACGGCTGGGGTCCGCTCGGGCGCGGCTACGAGATCGGACATACGTCGCGGAACCTGTTGCTCGTAGCCGGCGGAATCGGCGTCGCGCCGCTCGTGTGGCTGGCCGACGAGGCCGTCGCGAAGGGGCTCAGTGTCACGATGATCGCTCGGCGCGCGCGACGCGGCACATCTGTTCCCGTCGCACCTGCTGCCGCCGGAAGTCGAAGTTGTCGTCACCACGGACGACGGCTCGGCCGGGCGCCACGGCCTCGTGACGGGGCCGTTCGGTGAGCTGCTCGAGTGGTGCGACCAGGCCTTCGCCTGTGGCCCGAACGCGATGATGCAGGCGATGGCCGCCGTCGCCCGCGCATCGAAGACGCGCCGCAGCGTGCAGGTGCTGCTCGAAGAGCGCATGGGCTGTGGCACCGGCATCTGCTACGGCTGCGCCGTCCAGGTGCGCGTCCGCGGCGGCCGCGCGATGAAGCTCGTGTGCAAAGACGGCCCGCGCTTCGAGGCGCGCGACGTCTGGTGACGCGTTCGCCTTGATCGCCCGTCGAAGCCACGCCTATACTCTTGTGCGGATTTCACAAGCGAACGCTTGCGAAATGGCGGCAGCGATCCGATGGGTAATCGCCCGCCAGGAACGGCTGTCCGGTATCCGAGGAGCAGCTTCGTGGCCTACACGATCGTCGACACCTGCATCGGTTGCACCGCCTGCACGAAGCGCTGCCCCACGAACGCCATCACCGGCTCGCGCAACGTCGTCCACGTGATCGACCCGCGCCTATGCATCGACTGCGGCGCCTGCGGTGTCGTGTGCCCGCCGGAGGCGATCCTCGACGACCTGGGCGACGCGTGCAAGACGTTCCCGCGCAAGGAATGGCCGAAGGCCATCGTCATCGAGGACAACTGCATCGGCAGCGGCTGCGAGCTGTGCATCCAGATCTGCCCGTTCGACGCGCTCAGCCTCGGCGAGCCGGAGCGCACCGTCGGCGATTTCTTCGGCATCGCCACGCTGAACGAACGCAAGTGCACCGGCTGCCGGCTATGCGAGGACGCCTGCGGTTGGAGCGCCATCTACATCGATCCCCCGCGCGAGATGCTCAAGAAGAAGGCCTGGCCCGACGAAGACGATCCCGCGGAACCAGCGAAGGAGCTGGCGGAGGCCGCAGCCAGCTGAGGATCCGCCGCAAGAACGCATCGAGCCCCTCGCTACGAGGGGCTTTTCGCATGGCGGAGGGTGCCTATATACTCTGCGAGATGACGCGACACCCCGCCCGTTATGCATGCGCCGCCATCCTCGCCGCGGCATTGGTCGCTGGCTGTAGCGGCGGCAGCGGCACGAAGACCACCGTGCGCACTGCGCCGGCGCCCCAGCCGACGCGCGCCGTCGTTACCGGCGATCCCCCCGTCGACCAGGTGATCGGTGCGGCGCTCGCATCCGACAACATCGAACTCGCCGGGCTCGTCGGCTATCAGAAGATTGCGTGCAAGAAGGATTCGCCGGGGCGGCCCGACGATCCGCCGCCGTGCCGCGACACCGAGGCCGACGGCACGCTCGTTGAAGTCCTGCCGGTGACCGCCTCCTGCAATAGCGGATGGGTGCGGCCCGAACAGGTGCCGGACTCGTTCCGTCTCGACCTGCCCGAGGGTAAACCTGTGATGCTCGCCGTCCTGAAACCGAAGGCGACGCCGGCGACGTTCGGGGGCGGGTTCGGCGCTGACCAGACGGTCGTCTTTCGCACGGGGACGCACGGTGACGGGTCGGCGACGGGAGTCGCACTGCACCTCAGGACCGGTCGTGTCGTCTGGATCGAAGCTGACTGCCGGAACCTGCTCGAGCTCATCGCGCCGGACAGGGTCGATGCGTTCATTGTCGACCCGAACGGCACCGTGACGCCGTCGACGCCCACTCCGGCGGCATCGCCGGCGGTAGCGCTCGCGTCGGCGACCCCGGCCGCTCCGTAGTCAAGCCGACGGCGCCAAGTCCAATCAGGAGCGAGCCCGACCATGCGCGCTGCCGTCATGCGAAACAAGGCCATCGTCGTCGCCGACGTGCCCGAGCCCGTGCCCGGCCCGGGGCAGGTGCTCGTCGAGACGATCGCCTGCGGCATCTGCGGCTCCGACCTGCACGCGCTGCTGCACGCCGAGAAACTCAACGAATCCGCAAAGGCCAGCGGCGTACCGTTCGTGTTCGACGTCGACCGCGACGTGGTCATGGGCCACGAATTCAGCGCGCGTGTGACTGCGCTCGGCGCTGGCGTCACGAACGTGAAGCCGGGCGATGTCGTCGTGTCGATGCCGGTCGTGCTGAGCGCGCAGGGCTTCGACGGCATCGGCTACTCGAACAACTACCCGGGCGGCTACGCCGAGCGCATGGTGCTGTCCGCCGGGCTCTGCCTTCAACGTGCCGGAAGGCCTCGATCCGCGGCACGCCGCGCTGACGGAGCCGATGGCCGTCGGCCTGCACGCCGTCGCGAAGTCCGGCGTGAAGCCGGGCGATGCGGCGCTCGTGCTCGGCTGCGGCCCGGTGGGACTCGCCGTGATCGCGGCGCTGAAGCTCGCGGGCATCGAGCCGATCGTTGCGGCCGATTTCTCGGCGATGCGGCGGTCGCTCGCGACGCGCATGGGCGCGCATGAAGTCGTCGATCCGCGCCAGGAGGCGGCGATCGCCGCGTGGCAGCGCGTCGACGGCAACCGCCCGCTGGTGATCTTCGAGGCGGTGGGCGTGCCCGGCATGCTCGACCGTGCGATACGCGACGCGCCGCGGGCAGCGCGCATCCTCGTCGTTGGCGTGTGCATGGAGATGGACGCCATCTGGCCGATCGTCGGCATCAACAAGGAGCTGTCGATCCAGTTCGCGCTCGGCTACACGCCCGACGAGTTCAGCCGCACGCTCGGCCACATCGCGAGCGGCGACATCGACGTCGTGCCGCTGATCACGGGCGAAGTCGGCATCGCCGGCGTGCCCGAGGCGTTCCGCACGCTCGCGTCGCCCGACACGCACGCGAAGATCCTCGTCGAGCCCGCGCTGGGGTAGCGGGGCGACCAACGGCCAACAGCTAACCGCCTAACCGGATTCGCGCGCAGGTGCTCGACGATCGCCGCCAGCACCTCGGCGGGCTTCTCCTGCGCCAGCCAGTGCCCCGCGTCGAGTTCGACGACGCGGTACGGGCCCTTCATGTAGCCCGCCGCGAGTTCGACGCTGCGCGGGCGGATGTACGCGTCGTTCTTGCCCCAGATGAGCTGCGTCGGCAGCGACACCGGCCCGAACGGCACGGCGTCGTCGTCGAGCGAGCGGGCGTGGGCGCGCGACGCTCGGTACCAGTTGAGCGCGCCCGTCATGGCGCCCGGCTGGCGGAACACGTCGAGGTACGCCTCGACCTCCTCGGCGTCGCTCGCCGTCCAGGCGTTGCGGAGCATCGCGTAGTCCGCTGCGGCTGCCGCGGTCTCCGGGACGCCCGGCGTCACGAACAGTTGCAGGATCTGGCGGTACGGCTCCTCCTCCGGGTCGTCGCGCACGGCCAGCGCGAACGCCTTCGCGTGTGGCACCGACATCGCCGTCCAGCTCGCGACGCGCTGCGGGTACCGGTCGACCACGGCCCAGCCGCACAGCGCGCCCCAGTCGTGCCCCACGAGATGGAAGCGCTCGACGCCCCACGCGTCCGCCAGCGCGACCACGTCGTCCGAGATGTCCTCGTACCGATACTGCTCGACGCCGTCCGGCCGCGCGCCGGGGCTGTAGCCGCGCTGGTCGGGCGCCAGGCATCGGTAGCCCGCCTCGCACGAGCTGCGGCATCAGCTTCGTCCACATGTGCGACGTCTCGGGGAAGCCGTGCAGCAGGATGACCGGCTCGCCGCTCGTGCCCGCCTCGCGGCAGGTGAACGTGAATCCGTTGGCGGTGATCTCGCGTGTGGTGATCAAGGGAGTCTCTCCGTTGCTCGATCGTTCAGTCTCTCGGACGCAGATGGACGGCGGTCGTCGAAGGCGCGGCGGCCACACGGGACGCCCTGCAACCTACAACCTATCACCTACAACGCTATCACCTGCAACCTGCGCAGCCCGGTTGACGAACGTCCGTTCTAGCTCTATACTCCGCATTCGTACGGGTGTTCGATACGGAGGGCAGGATGCCGCTGGAGCAGGCGCTGCAGGCGCTGCGGTCGGATCCGGAGCTGGCGCGGAGCGCCGACGGCCGCTCGGGCTTCGTCGAGTGGCGCGAGCTGCCGGCGCAGGAGGCGCGCTACGGGGCGTTCCCTTCGGGCGCGGACCGTCGCCTCGTCGACGCGCTGGCGCGGCGCGGCATCGAGCGCCTGTATACCCACCAGGCCGACGCGCTCGCCGCCGTGCTTCAGCGCGAGAACATCGTCGTTGTCACACCGACCGCGTCCGGCAAGACGTTGTGCTACAACCTGCCCGTCGTCCAGACGATCCTCGACGACCCCGATGCCCGGGCCCTCTACCTCTTCCCGACGAAGGCGCTGGCGCAGGACCAGATGCAGGAGCTGCACGGCCTCGTCACAGACCTGGGCGTCGACATCCGCACATTCACCTACGACGGCGACACGCCGGGCGACGCGCGGCGCAAGGTGCGCGAGGCGGGGCACGTCGTCGTCACGAACCCCGACATGCTCCACACGGGCATCCTCCCGCACCACACGAAGTGGGTGAAGCTGTTCGAGAACCTGCGCTACGTCGTCATCGACGAGCTGCACCAGTATCGCGGCGTCTTCGGCAGCCACGTCGCGAACGTCATCCGGCGCCTCCACCGCGTCTGCCGCTTCTACGGCTCCGACCCGATCTTCATCTGCTGCTCGGCGACCATCGCCAACCCGGCCGAGCTGGCGCGGAACATCGTCCGCAAGCCGGTGACGCTGGTCGACAACAACGGCGCGCCGCGCGGCCGCGAAGGTCGTCGCCATCTACAATCCGCCGGTCGTGAACCGGGAGCTGGGCATCCGCCAGAGCTCGCGTGAACGCGGCGCGCGTCATCGGCTCGCGGCTGCTGCAGGCAGGCGTGCAGACCATCGTCTTCGCGCCGTCGCGCGTGCGCGTCGAGCTGCTGCTGCGCTACCTGCGCGAGGCGCTGAAGCCGCCGCCCGGCCGCGCCACCGGCCCCGACGCCGCCGCGCCGCGGATCGAGGGCTACCGCGGCGGCTACCTGCCGAACGAGCGCCGCGCCGTCGAGCGCGGCCTGCGCGAAGGCCGCATCCGCGGCGTCGTCGCCACGAACGCGCTCGAGCTGGGCATCGACATCGGCGGGCTCGACGCGGCGGTGCTCATCGGCTACCCGGGCACGCTCGCGAGCGCCTGGCAGCAGATGGGCCGCGCCGGCCGCCGCAACGACCTCGCGTTCTCGGTCATCGTCGCATCGTCGTCGCCGCTCAACCAGTACGTCGCGGCGAACCCCGACTACGTCTTCGATACGACGCCCGAGGCCGGCCTCGTCGATCCCGACAACCTGCTCGTGCGCGTCAGCCACATGAAGTGCGCGGCGTTCGAGCTGCCGTTCGACGAGAGCGACATAACGGAGCACCGGCCCGGCATCGCCGGCGACTTCGGTCCGGGCACCCCCGAGCTGCTCGATCTGCTGGCGGAAGACGGCGTGCTGGTGAAGGCGGGCGGGCGCTACCACTGGATGGCGGAGGTGTTCCCGGCCGAGGGCGTCAGCCTGCGCTCGGCCGCCATCGACAACTTCGTCATCATCGAGCAGGGGCCGAAGCCGCGCGTCATCGGCGAGATCGACCGGCCCGCCGCGCCGCTGCTGATCCACGACGAGGCCATCTACATGCACGGCGGCCAGCAGTACCACGTCGACCGCCTCGACTGGCACGAGAAGAAGGCCTACGTCCGCAAGGTCGACGTCGACTACTACACCGACGCGAACCTGGCCGTCGACCTCGAGGTGCTGGAGTCGTTCGAGCGCGCGCCCGCCCGCGGCTGCGAGGTGGATCACGGCGAGGTCGCCGTCCGCGACGTCGCGACGATCTTCAAGAAGATCAAGCTCGACACGAACGAGAACGTCGGCTGGGGCAAGATCAGCATCCCGGAGGAGAGCCGCCACACGACGGGCTACTGGTTCTCGCTGGACGAGGGCGCGGTCGAGGGGCTCGGGCGCGCCGAGCTGCAGGACGGGCTCTGGGGCATGGCGCACCTGCTGCGCCACCTGGCGCCCATCTTCCTCATGTGCGACCCGCGCGACCTCCAGGCCGTCGCGCAGATACGCTCGCCGTTCACCGAGCGCCCGACGCTCTTCCTGTACGAGAACCAGCCCGGCGGCGTCGGCATGGCGCGCCGCCTGTTCGAGATCCACTCGAAGCTGATGCAGGCGGCGCTCGATCTGCTCCGGCATTGCGACTGCCCGTCCGGCTGCCCCGGCTGCGTCGGCCCGTCGATCGGCGAGCACGGTACGAACAAGCGTGCCGCCGCGCTCCTGCTGGGCCGCCTGTGTGAACACGTACCCGAGCTTGCGGCGGTGTAGGGGCGGCCCCACGTGGCCGCCCGCGTGCGGAGGCGAACCGTGGTTGCTGAATCCGTAGCCCCCTCGCTCCGCGATCGCCTCCGCGACGTCCTCGCCGAGCAGCCGCGCGTGCGGCCGCAGGCGCCGCCGCTCCCGCGCGAGCTGCCGCCGATCGCCCAGATCCTCCGCGGCGACTGGCACGAGACCGAACACGGCCCCGTCTTCGTCCGCGACGAGTGGTTCCCGCTCGACCACCGGCACGGCGCCCTCGCGCTCGGCTCAGCGCTGGACGCGGCGCCCGAGGCGCTGCGCCTGCTGCTGGGCGCCGACACGGCGCCGCACCCGTCGCGGCTGGCGTTCTTCGACATCGAGACGACCGGGCCTCGCCGGCGGCACGGGCACCTACGTCGTCCTCGCCGGCCTCGGCACGTACGAGGAGGCGGAGGCGGGCGGCCGACCGGCGTTCCGCATGCGCCAGTACTTCCTGGCCGACCTCGCGCACGAGCAGGCGATGCTGGCGATGCTCGCCGCCGACATCGGCCGCTTCGAGGGCCTCGTGACGTACAACGGCCGCTCGTTCGACGTGCCGTTCGTCGAGACGCGGCTGACGCTGGCGCGGCTGCGCTCGCCGTACGGCGGGCTGGCGCACTTCGACCTGCTGCACCCCGTGCGGCGGCTGTACAAGCACCGGATGCCCGGCTGCCGGCTCGCCGAAGCCGAGCGGCGCCTCTTGAAGCTGGAGCGGCCGGACGACGTGCCCGGCTGGCTCATCCCGCAGCTCTACTTCGACTACCTCCGCGCCGGCCGCGCGAGCCCGCTGCGGGGCGTATTCCGACATAACGCGGAGGACGTGCTGTCGCTCGTCGGCGTGCTGGCGTCGCTCGCGACGCTGCTGTCGTCGGACGACGTCGATCCCGACGACGCTGTGGCCGTGGCGCGCTGGTGGGAGCGGGCCGGCGAGCCGCAGCGCGCCGCGGGGCTGTATCGCGGCGCGCTGCCGTGGCTCGAGGGCGGCGACGACTGGGCGTGGGCTGCCGGGCGTCACGCGGCGCTCTGCAAGCGCCTGGGCGAGCGGCCTGAGGCGGAGGGTCTGTGGCGCCGGCTGTGGGAGCAGGGCGATCGCCCGGCGGGCGTCGAGTCTGGCGAAGCACCTGGAACATCACGTCCGTGACCTCGCCGCCGCCGAGGAGGTCACGGACGCACTCCTGATACGCGCGGAGGGCGCCGAGCGGATTGCGCTGGAGCACCGACTGACGCGGCTGCGGCGGAAGCTCAGTCGGCCCGAGACCGAGAGACTGAGACGGCCGAACGACCGAGACTCCGCCCTCTGGCTACAATGCATCGTGACCTCTACCCGCTTCGCTGAGCAGCTCGCGCGCGTCCCGACCGGCCCCGGCGTCTACATCATGCGCGGCGCCGACGCGACGGTGATCTACGTCGGCAAGGCCGCCAACCTGCGCAACCGCGTGCGCTCGTACTTCGGCTCGCCCTCGAGCATGGAGGGCAAGACGCGCGCGCTCTCAGAGTCGATCGCCGACTTCGAGTACGTGCTGACGCACACCGAGCAGGAGGCGCTGCACCTGGAAGCGGAGCTGGTGAAGCGGCACCAGCCGTTCTTCAACATCCGCCTCAAGGACGACAAGCACTACCCGTACCTGAAGGTCGACCTGGCCGACCCGTGGCCGCGCGTCTACATAACGCGACGCGTCGAGAAGGACGGCGCGCGCTACTTCGGGCCGTACGCGAACGCGGGCTCGGTGCGCCGCACGCTCGATCTGGTCAACAAGCTCTTCCCGTGGCGCTCCTGCACGAAGACCATCACCGGGACGGACCCGCGCCCCTGCCTCGACTACTACATCAATCGCTGCATCGCCCCCTGCACCTCCTACTGCACGAAGGAGGAGTACGACGAGGTGATCCGCCAGGTGATCCTCTTCCTCGAAGGGCGCACCGACGAGGTGGTGCGCGAGCTTCGCCGCCAGATGCAGTCCGAATCTGAGGCGCATGCAGTTCGAGCGGGCGGCGCGCATCCGCGATCAGGTCCAGGCGGTCGAGCGCGTGACCGAGCGGCAGGCCGTCGCCAGCACGAAGCCGGCCGACGAGGACATCTTCGGGCTGGCGCGCGGCGACGACGAGGCCGTCGTGCAGGTGCTCTTCGTCCGCGGCATCAAGATGGTCGGCGTCGACAGCTTCACGCTCGACGGCACCGAAGGACGAGGCCGATGGCGATGTCATGGCGAGCTTCGTCAAGCAGTTCTACGAGTCGGCGACGTACGTCCCGAAGCGCGTCGTCGTACCGATCGAGCTGCCGGAGCACGCGCTCATCGAGAGCTGGCTCACAGAGCGGCGGGGCACGAACGTCGAGCTCGCTCGTGCCGCAGCGCGGCGAGAAGCGGCGCCTCGTCGAGATGGCGGCGGCGAACGCCCGCGAGTCGCTGGATATGGCGCGCGTGAAGTGGCTCGCCGACAGCGGCAAGACCCGCACCGCGCTCGAGGGACTGCAGGAGGCGCTCGATCTGCCCGCGCTGCCGAAGCGGATCGAGTGCTACGACATCTCGAACATCCAGGGCACGTCGTCGGTGGGATCGATGGTCGTGGCCATCGACGGGCACCCGCGGCCGCAGGAGTATCGCCGCTTCCGCATCAAGACGGTCGAAGGCGCGAACGACTTCGCGTCGATGGCGGAGGTGCTGCGCCGCCGTTTCCGCCGGGCCCGCGAGCAGGTGCTGCGCGACGCGGGAGCGCAGGATCCGAACCTGGCCGCAGCGCCCGGTGAAGACGGCGCGCGCCGGCGTGGCGACGACGAGTCGTTCGCGGCGCTCCCGGACCTTGTGATCATCGATGGCGGCAAGGGCCAGCTCGCGGCCGTGCTGGACGTGATGCGCGAGATGGGCGTGAAGCAGATACCGGCCGTCGGGCTGGCGAAGCAGCACGAGGAGATCTACGTGCAGGACGTCTCGGAGCCGGTCGTACTGCCGCGCACGTCTCAGGCGCTGTATCTCGTACAGCGCGTCCGCGACGAGGCGCATCGATTCGCCATCACGTACCACCGTGGCGTGCGCAAGAAAGCCGGCTTCCAATCGGCGCTGGATACCATTCCGGGTGTCGGGCCGAAGCGGAAGAAGGCGCTGCTGAAGAAGTTCGGCTCCGTGCGAGGTATTCGCGAGGCGCCGGCAGACGAGATCGCGTCGACGGTCGGATTCACGGCGGCGCTCGCGGAGAAGGTCAAAGCCTCGCTGTAGGAGCGGGAAGGGCGACGAAGACGGAGGACCACCTGACCCAAAGTGCGGCCGGCCACGACGGCTCGCTCGATCTCGCGGCGGCGCGCCAGCGGATGCTCGCCTTACTGCGCAGCCGCCTTCGCGACGAGCGCGTGATCGCCGCGATGGCGGCCGTGCCGCGCGAGCGGTTCGTGCCGGAGCACCTGCGCTCTCGCGCCTATGACGACGGCCCGCTCCCGATCGGAGAAGGCCAGACGATCTCGCAGCCGCTCATCGTCGCGATGATGACGGAGGCACTCGCCTTGCAGCCGGACGATCGCGTTTTCGAAGTGGGTACCGGCTCGGGCTACCAGGCGGCGGTCTTGTCGAAGCTTGTGCGCGAGGTGGTGACGGTCGAACGCTTGCCCCATCTGCTCGAGCGTGCCCGGCAGGTTCTGGCTGCGTTGGGGTGCGTCAATGTCCGCGCGTACGTTGCCGGCGAGATGCTCGGTTGGGCCGATCGCGCGCCGTACGACGCGATCATCGTGACGGCGGCGGCGCCACATGTGCCGCGTGTCCTCATCGATCAACTCAAGGATGGTGGACGTCTGGTGATACCCGTCGGCGACCTCCGCGGACAGGAGTTGGTGCTCGCCGTGAAGACGCCACATGGCGTCGAATTGACCCGTCTCGGCCCGTGCGCCTTCGTGCCGCTGATCGGCCGCGACGCGTGGCCGGAGGAGGACGTTCGCAACGCTTCGATAAGTCCCAAGGTGTGATAGTTCGCGCGTATCATCGGGTGGGGCGACTATTTCGAATTCATATCAAATCGCCGCGAAATTGAGATGCGCGACGACTGGACAATGACAGGTTACGTGTTACAATCGCCCTGCAATCCCTCCCCCCTGGGCGCGTCTACACACATCTGTCTACCTATCGAGGGCACAATGGACGAACACATTGGGCACTTTCTGACCTTCATGTCGGTTGAGAAAGGTGCGTCCGGGAACACCGTGTCTGCCTACAAGAATGACCTGCGGCAGTTCGATAGTTTTGTTACCGGTCTGCGCGGAAACGGCAAGCCGCGCGATTGGGAACAGCTCGAGCGCGATCTCATCATCGACTATCTGCTCAACTTGAAACGCAAGAACTACGCCGAGGCGACGGTGGCGCGCAAGGTCGCTGCGCTCAAGTCGTTCTTCCAGTACTTGCAGGCCGAGGGCACGATCCGCGGTAATCCCACCGAGAGTCTTGAGTCGCCGCGCGTCGGTAGGTCGCTGCCGAAGCCGCTGTCCGTGACGGAGGTCGACGAACTGCTCGAGCAACCGCTCAAGCGCAACACGCCCGAGGCGAAACGCGATCGCGCAATGCTCGAGCTGCTGTACGCGACCGGCCTCCGCGTCACCGAGTTGGTGTCGCTGGATCTGGATGACATGAATGTCGCCGGCCCGCACGCCTACGTCCGCTGCCTCGGCAAAGGATCGAAGGAACGCACGATCCCTGTGCATGAGCAAGCGGCAGCAGCAGTGGCTGCGTACTTGAACGATGGCCGAGCGGCGCTCGTGAAGAACCGCAAAGAGGCCGCACTCTTCGTCAACCGGCGCGGCGAGCGCCTGACACGACAGGGCTTCTGGCTCATCCTCAAGCAGTACGCCAAGGAGGCGAATATCACCTCCTCCGTGACGCCGCACACCTTGCGACACTCCTTCGCCACTCATATGCTGAGAGGCGGCGCGCCCCTTCGGAGCGTGCAAGAACTGTTGGGGCATGCCAATATCTCTACGACGCAGGTGTACACCCAGATCGCCAACGAGCACGTCCGCCAGGTGTACGAGAAGGCCCACCCCCGCGCCCGATAACCGTTCGTCCCGCTCGATTCTCCGTGGCCGTTCCATCGCTTGGACGGCCACTTTGTTGTGTGCGGCGATCCTCCTCGCGGCAGCCTGCGGCGGATCGAAAACGCCACCGGCCAGCGTCACGCCGGCATCCACCGATGACGTCACGGCGCGCGCGACGCTCGTCACAACGCCCACGCCTCGTCCCGCCGCCGATCTCGCGGCCGAGATCGGCGTGCGCGCGGATCTTCCGCTCGCCGACGCCATCGACCTGGCGGCGCGCTACCGCAAGACGCCGGGCAAGGCGCCGGTGTCGAAACCGTTCGCGGGCGAAGCCAACGTTGGTGACACGCGCGACTTCTTCGTGGCGAAGCTTTCCGGCGGTGCGCTCGCGCACACGACTCCGCCCGACGTCGCGACGATCACGGCCACGCTCCGGGCAAGATCCGAGCACGCGTATTTCTACGAGGACAACGCGCTGGACGCAGATCCCGCCGCGGTGCAGGCAGCCGCCGACGAGTTCGAAGCGTCGACGTGGCCCAGGGTCACCGGCGTCTTCGGCGAACCCGCGATCCCCGGCGTCGACGGCGATCCGCGCATCGTCGTGCTGCAGGCTGACCTCGGCGGCGCTGTAGGCGGCTACTACTCCGGCGACGACGCGTACTTGCGCGCGGTGCGGCCGCTGAGCAACGAGGCGGAGATGGTCTACATGGACCGGACGCTCAAGCCCGGCGGCGCGGCGTTCAACGTCATCCTCGCGCACGAGTTCCAGCACCTGATCCAGGCGCACGATGCGCCGCGCGAGGAAGCGTGGGTCAACGAGGGGTTGTCGGAGGACAGCTCGATGCTCGTCGGAGGCGCGGCGTCGACGATCAAGACGTTCGCGTCGAAGCCTGACACTCAGCTTAACTTCTGGGACAGCGCCGGAAGCGGCGCGCACTACGGCGCGGGCGCGGCGTTCCTGCGCTACGTGGCGAGCCGCTTCGGTGGCGATCCCTCGCTCGGCGCCATCGCTCGCCAGCCGCGCGCGGGTGAGGCTGGAATCGACCAGTTCCTCGCGTCCGTCGGGCAGTCGCTGCGGTTTCGTGACGTCTTCGCCGACTGGATCGCCGCCAACATCCTGAACCGCGACGACGGGCCGTACGGCAACCCCGGCCACGCCATCGACATTCGCATCGACAGCGAACTCCACGCCGGCGATTCGGTCGAAGGGAAAGCGCACCAGTTCGGTACGGACTACTACGCCATGCCCGGGCTGGACGGCGGTGAGTACGTGCTGCGCTTCCACGGACAGACGGCCGTGCCGGTGCTCCCGTCCTCCGCGCTCAGCGAAGGTCCGGTGACCTGGAGCAACGCGCAGGACAGCATCGACACCACGCTGACGTACGAGGCGGACCTGACGCGCGCGACGAACCCGTCGCTCGCGTTCAGGACGTGGTTCGATATCGAGCGCTGGTACGACTGGGGCTACGTCTCGGTCTCGACGGACAGCGGGGCGACGTGGCAGGCGCTGGCGGGTACGCAGACCAGCTCCGACGACCCGGCGAAGCAGGCGTTCGGTCCCGGCTACTCCGGCACAAGCGGCGGCGGCGAAGAGGCGGCGTGGGTGGACGAGTCGGTGCCGCTGACGCCTTTCGCCGGCAAGAAGATCCTGCTCCGGTTCGAGTACGTCACCGACGGCGGCACGCACGCGGAAGGCTGGGCGATCCGCGACGTCAGTCTCGCCGACGGCGGTGCGCGCCTGCAGCTTGGCGCTTCGCAGAACGACGGCTGGGTGACCGTTGACGCGCCACTGCCGCAGACGTACGTCGTGCGGCTCATCGAGTCGAAGACGGACGGCGGTTTCGCCGTGGTCGATGTGCCTCTGGACGCGACCGGCACGGGCGAGGTGCGGTTCAGCAGCGCCGGCGTCACCGATGCCGTGGTCGCCATCGCTGGCTCGACCGAAGGCACCAACCAGCTGGCGCCGTACACGGTGGCGCTGCAGCGGCCGTAGCGGCAGGCGCCGTCCGGAACTCGCGCCACCGCCGGTGCGCATGTATTCTCGCATCATGGCCGACGAAGCCCTCCGTGACAGCCTGGACGCCGCCATCGCGCTCCTCGACGACGGCCAGCGGCAGCGCCTGCTCGACTGGGCGGGCGCGATGAACGCGACCGTCGTCCGCGCGCGCGAGCCCGGCGCCAGCATCGGTCCGCTGGCGGAGGCCCTGCACATCAGCAACGCCGGCGCGAAGGACGGCCACGCGACGTATCGGCTCGACGTCGTGCCGGAGATGCTGAACCCGCACGGCGTCCTGCACGGCGGCGCCGTGTACGTCATGGTCGACTACAGCATGGGTGGCGCGACGATGTCGGTGCTGCCGCCCGGCGACATCTGCGCGACGATCGAGATCAAGATCAGCTATCTGGCCGGCGTGCGTGGCGGCACGCTGACGGCGCAGACCGACATCATCAAGCAGGGCCGCCGCGTCGTCTTCCTCGAGTCGAAGGTGACCGATGCCCGCGGCAAGCTCGTCGCGACGGCGACCGGATCGTTCGCCGTGATCCCGGCGGGCGATCGCGGCTGAACGGACAGGAAAGGACGACCATGGCCACCATCGCTAGCGTACACGCGCGCGAGATCCTCGATTCGCGCGGGAACCCGACGGTCGAGGTCGACGTGCGGCTCTCCGACGGCGCGCTCGGGCGCGCGGCCGTGCCCTCCGGCGCGAGCACCGGCGAGCACGAGGCGGTCGAGCTGCGCGATGGCGACCGCAAGCGCTACGGCGGCAAGGGCGTGCTGACGGCGCTGGTCAACGTCAACCGCGAGATCGAGCCGGAGGTCACCGGCATGGACGCGGGCGACCAGGCGGGCCTCGACCGCAAGCTCTGCGCGCTCGACGGCACGCCGAACAAGGAGCGCCTCGGCGCGAACGCGATCCTCGGCGTGTCGCTGGCGAACGCGCGCGCCGCCGCGGCGTCGGCGGGGCTGCCGCTCTGGAAGTACCTCGGCGGGCCGACGGCGCGCCGCATGCCGGTGCCGATGTTCAACATCCTCAACGGCGGCAAGCACGCCACCGACTCGACCGACTTCCAGGAGTTCATGGTGATGCCGCTGGGCGCGCCGAGCTACAAGGAAGGCCTGCGCTGGGCCGTCGAGGTGTACCACTCGCTGGCGAAGGTGCTGAAGAAGATGGGGCACCAGACCAACGTCGGCGACGAGGGCGGCTTCGCGCCGTCGCTCGGCGGCAACGAGCCGGCGATCGACGTGATCCTCGAAGCGATCGCCGCCGCCGGATACGAGGCCGGCAAGGACGTCGCGATCGCGCTCGACCCCGCGGCGAGCGAGCTGTACGACAAGAAGCTCGACCGCTACGTCCTGCCGAAGGACGGCCGCTCGCTGACCAGCGAGGAGATGGCCGCGCACTGGGCCGGCTGGGCCGAGAAGTTCCCGATCGTGAGCATCGAGGACGGCATGGCCGAGGACGACTGGCGCGGCTGGGCGTTGCTGTCGCAGCGCATCGGCGACCGCGTGCAGCTCGTGGGCGACGATATCTTCGTCACGAACACGAAGCGCATCGAGCGCGGCATCCTCGAGCGGTCCGCGAACAGCGTGCTGATCAAGGTCAACCAGATCGGCACGCTGACCGAGACGCTGGAGGCCGTCGCGATGGCGTCGAACGCCGGCTGGACGTCGGTGATGAGCCACCGCAGCGGCGAGACCGAGGACGCGACGATCGCCGACCTCGCCGTCGCGACGGGCTGCGGCCAGATGAAGACCGGCGCCCCGGCGCGCGGCGAGCGGACGGCGAAGTACAACCAGCTCCTGCGCATCGAGGAGGAGCTCGGCCGCAGCGCCGAGTACGCGGGGTGGAGTGCGCTCAAGGTGCGACGGTAGGTTGTAGGTTGTAGGTGGTAGGTTGTAGCGGCCGCGACGTCCGGCGGGCGAACTACGAACCACGAACTACAACACTGTAAACTGCAAACTGTGAACCCATCGCCCGACCACTACGCCGTGCTCGAACTGACGCCCGACGCGAGCGATGCGGAGATCAAGCGCCGCTATCGCAAGCTGATGCGCGAGGTGCACCCCGACGCGAACGCGCACGACCCGCAGGCGACGCGCAAGGCCGCGCGGCTCAACGTGGCGTTCGAGACGCTGGGCGACGCCGGGAAGCGCCGCGCCTACGACGCGCTGCACCACCCTCGCTCGAAGAACGGGCGCCGGCATTACGAGTTCGTCGCCGAGCAGCCGGACTGGGAGGACATCGTCGCGGAGAGCGTGCCGGCGCGGAAGCCGGCGCACGTGCACAGCGTCGCGCCGGTCATCGAGCCGGACGAGATCGAAGTGGACATGGCGGAGCTGCGATCGCAGGCGCGCGTGCGGCGGCGCATCACGGTGACGAACCGCTGCGACTGCACGCTGACCGGCGACGTGTCGACGTCGGAGCCGTGGGTGTGGGGTCCCGTCGGCCGCCTGACCGTGAAGCCCGGCGCGAGCGCCGAGTTCGACGTCGAGATCGTGGCGCGGAAGGTGACGTTCCCGGGCATCTCGCGCGTGCTGTTCGTCACGGGGGACTGGACCGGCGTCGTGCCCGTGAAGATCACCGGCTACGCGCCCAAGCGCCGCCACTCCTATCCGGCGACGGAAACGGCGTACGTGCCGCCGCGCCGCCGCCGCGCCGTCAGGCCGCGATGACGATGGTGCGAGCACCTCACCCCGGCCTTCGGCCACCCCTCTCCACGCAGTGGAGAGGGGCTCAATTGGGGCAGTCGTGCGGGTCCCCGGGACGCTGTGCGGGCGAGGGCGCCCGCGCTCCATCGCCGGTGTCTGTCGTCCGATGACCACACCTCCTTTCCCAACACCCGGACAGCGCGTCAGCGGCATCGACTTCCCGCAGTCGTACCGGCTGCCCGGGAAGCCGGACGACGCCGCGTCCACCGCCGCGCACGACGCGTATCGGCAGACGCAGTTCGTGCTCGGCGGCGACCTGCGGCTCTTCGCCGAGGGGATGAACCTGCAGCTGCGCATCCTCAACGACTCGTCGCACTCGCGCTACCGGACGCACGCGTACGCCGCCGTCGTTGGCACGTGGGCGCGCGCGTACGCGGCGATGGCCGACGCGTGCCTGCTCGTGACGCGCGGCTCGTACGGGTCGGCGCCGAACCTGGTGCGCGGCGCCTGCGAGCTGATCGCCGCCGAGTACCAGCTCCACCACGAGGAGATGGGCGAGTTCGTCGGCTGGATGCTCGACCACCTGAAGCCCGACGAAGAGCACAAGGCGTTCGACGTCGGCCTCGGCCACTACTTCGCCGGCACGACGCTCGCCGCCGACGAAGGGCTGCGCGCGGTGTATCGCGCCGCAAGCGACCTCGGCCGTCCGAACTTCGGCGCGACGCTGCTGGAGATTGGGCCGGAGTCGAACAACCTGCGACTCGCGTACACGTTCGACGACGCGTCGTTCCACGCTGGCTGGGCCGAGATCGAGCTGGGCTGGCTGCTGCGCCTCTGCGAGCGCCAGCTCGCCGTCGCCGCGCACATGCGCGACGTGCTGAACATCACCGACGAGACGCACGCGGCGGTCGCGAGCTACGCGCGCCGCGTGCAGGAGACGCTCGACAACAGGAGCCGCGCGTCGATCGAGGAAGTGGAGTCGGCCGACGGCTTCAAGCGCTGGCTCTTCCACAACTTCCGCCGCCAGCCCTCCGCTGCGCCGAAGAAGTACCTGCTGTAGGTCGGCGCGGCCAGCGTCCTATCGATGACTTGTTCCCGTCTCGATAGACGACATCGAATCGCAGTTTTCATGTTTTTCACGCGGCGTCAGTTGATGTCGATCCTGGCGAGAGGCGTGACATTGCCTCGGCGCCGGTCCTGGAGCGCTTCCAGCTCGTGCAGTGCGTGCTTGAGGAGGCGGCTGAGATGCGCCTCGTATCGCATGATCTTCTCGAGCGCCGCATCGTCGGGCAGCAGCACGGGGAGCGTCTCCCGATAGCGGCTGGAGGCTTCACTTGCGATCAGGGCGGAGCCATAGAAGCCGAGCTTTTTCGTGAGCTCCTGCCGAGACTGGACGCCTGACTCGGAGTCGTGCTCGTCCGGCCCGCGTCCGCGGCGCCCGAAGGTGGATGCCGGCTGCTGATGGCCGGCGGCGAGCACGTCGCGGTGCATCTGGCCGACGGAGACAGACTGCTCTTCGGCGCGGGCGGCGCGGCGGAGGCGCCAGAGGAGCTCCGCGACGCGCGAGGCAAGCGCGCTCTCGACCGGGCCCTCGGCTTCGAATCGCGCCAGAACGTCTTCGTGGAAACGCTTGCCACTCTTCCGTGTCCTCCGAGGGCAGGACGATCGCCGTGGCGGCGAGGCCATGCCGCAGGTGGTTGAGCGCGACGGCCGCCTTGCCGGCGGGTGAGCGAGGGCCGCGGTTGTTGGTGCTGAGGGGGCGGTGGTTTGATTCCATGATCGGGGAGTATGGCGGAGGCGGGGCGCGATCTCGAAGGGGTGTGTGTCACCGTGGGCACTTGCGGGGCATCGGCGGCAGACGCGCACCTCACCCCGGCCTTCGGCCACCCCTCTCCACGCAGTGGAGAGGGGACGCGCACGGGGGGATGGGTGAGGACAGGCGTTTGTTTGTAGTGCGGCGTGCGGGCACGCCACCGCGTGCCCCTACGGGGTTGCGGTGCGATCTGGCGGGTGTCGGAATTGGCACGGCCTACGCTACGCGCCGACGTGGGGTCGTGGCCGAGGCATTCGTGCTCGACGAAGCGGAAGATGCTCAGCCACTGGTCGAACGTGAGTTGCGAGGCGCGGCAATCGCGCGAGAAGCCGAGGTCGTGGCCGAGGCGCTTCACCTGGGCGCGGTGAGGTAGCGGCGGAGCGCGCGGGCGACCTCCGGCGCGCCGTGGCCGAAGGTCGCGGTGATGAACGATCGGTACGCCGCCGCCTCGCTTGCCGCGACGAGGGGCGGATCGCGCCGCTCGATGCGCAGCAACGCGCTGGCGACGCGCGGCGGCGGTGCGAAGTCGCGCCGTCGCAGCGAGCCGGCGATCGTGATCTCGAACCACGGCTTGTGCAGCAGCGAGAACTGCGTCTCGCGCGGTGTGCCGGCGAACTTCTCGGCGGCCTCTCGCTGCACGATGAGCATCGCGTCGTCGGGCGGGCGGGCGGCGTGCAGCAGCTTGCGCACCAGGGCGGCCGTGATGCCGTACGGCACGTTCGAGACGACGCGGTACGGCGTCGCCGGCAGCGGGAACGCCAGGAAGTCCGCGCGATGGCAGGCGACGTTCGTCCGGCTCGCGAGCCGCTGGCGCAGCAGGCCGCAGAGCCGCTCGTCCTTCTCGACGGCTATGACGCGGAATCCCGCGTCGGCCAGCGCTTCCGTGAGCAGGCCGTCTCCGGCGCCGGCCTCGACGACGAGGTCTCCGGGCGCGAACGGCAACCGGCGCACGATCGCGCGTGCGGTCGCGGCGTCGCGCAGGAAGTGCTGGGACAGCTCCGGGCGGCGGTGAGTGATGCGGGGATCGGTACGACGCATTCTGTACCTCCAGCCGGCTGGAGGCGTGATGTCGCACACGGATCTGCGGGGAACACGAAAGGCGCGCGGCATCGACGCCGTCAGCAGGCACGTAACTACGAGTCCTGTGACAGGAGGTGAACCCGGCCGGTGTTATCGGCCGGGGGTCCGCCGGGCGGCGGACGTTAGCGTCGCAGCTTTATCATCGCGCACATCATTGAAGTGAGCGCATCGTAGCGCGGCGGGTGCGGGGGCGTCAATGCTGATGATCAGCCAACGTCGTCCACGGCTCGCACGAGGGTCTGGCGCAGTTCGCGCTCGTAGGCGGCGAGTTCGTGCGCGATGCGGGCGTCGTCCCAGGCGAGGCGGGGCGCCATGACGGCGGCGGCGCGGGCGGCGCCGTCGAGGGCGTGGCAGGCGCTCCAGCCGACGGGCAGGCGGCGCAGCAGGACGTCGGCGAGCGTGACGGCGTGCTCGCGCTCGACGGCGTAGGCGACCTGCGCCAGCAGCTCCGGGTTGTGCTCGCAGATGCGCTCGGACAGCGACGCGTCGGCGGCGATGAGGGCGCGGACCTCGGCGGCGCGGGGGCCGTAGAGGGCGAGGGGGTCGTCGACAAACGCGGCACCGGATCGATGTACGAACGAGGCGGACAGGTCTGAAGACCTGTCCTTACGAGGCGCGGATGGTGCGTTGCTGGATGGTGAGGTGTGCTTGGCGATCGCGGGGATGGCGAGGCGGGCGAGGGCGCGGTACGTCGTGAGCTTGCCGCCGACGATCGACAGCAGGCCGTTCGGGCCGCCGCGCTTCGCGTGGTCGATGATGTAGTGGCTGCGCGGGATCTTGCTCTCGTCGGTGCCGGCGGGCATCCACGGCAGCGGGCGGACGCCGCAGTAGGTGTACAGCACGTGCTCGCGCGTGAGCGGGGTCGCCGGGAAGAGGCGCGTCGCCTCGTCGAGCAGGTAGCGCAGCTCGTCGGGCGTGCACTGCGCCTGCGACGGGTCGCCGTCGTAGCGCACGTCGGTCGTGCCGATGAGCGTGTAGCGGTACCACGGCAGGATGAAGAACGGCCGCCCGTCCTCCTTCGCCGAAGCGAAGACGGCGTGACGCGGGCCGCCCGGCCACTCGACGACGAGGTGGCTGCCCTTCGTGCCGCCGATCAGCGGTTCGTGGCGCTGCGCCGTCGCTGTCCGCGAGCACCTGGTCGACCCACGGCCCCGCCGCGTTGACGGCGACCGCGGTCTCGACCTCCGCCGTCTCGCCGGAGCACTCGTCGCGCAGCACGAGGCCGCGCAGAACGCCGCCGGGCGAGATGAGCTTGACGGCGGCGACGTGGTTCATGGCGACGCCGCCCGCGTCGGTAAGGTCGCGCACGGACTCGGCGACGAGGCGCTCGGGGAACTCGACCTGCGCGTCGTACATCGTGTACGCGGCGGCCAGGCCGTCGCGGTTGAGGCCGGGCTCGTACGCGTCGAGGGCGCGCGGCGGCATCGCGCGGTGGCGCGGCAGCGACTTTCGGAACGAGAACAGGTCGTAGAGGATGAGGCCGATCCGCACCTTCCAGCCCGGCCGCGCATCGCCGCGGTACACGGGCACGAGCATGCGCAGCGGCCGCACGAGATGCGGCTCTTCGCGCACCAGCGTCTCGCGCTCGGCGAGCGATTCGTACACGAGGCCGAACTCGCCGTGCTCGAGGTAGCGCAGGCCGCCGTGGATCAGCCGCGTCGCGCGCGACGTCGTGCCGGCGCCGAAGTCGTTGCGTTCGACGAGCAGCGTGCGATAGCCGTGCAGGGCCGCCTCGCGGGCGATGCCGGCGCCGTTGATGCCGCCGCCGATGACGATGACGTCGAACTTCCGCTTCGCGATATCGGAGAGCGCTGGCCTCACGAGGGCGCGCCCGCCGGCGCATCGGGTGTCGCCCAGCCCTTCGCGCGCTCGACGGCGCGCCGCCAGCCGCCGACGAGCGCGTCGCGCTGTGCGGCGGGCATGCGCGGCTCGAAGGTGCCGCCGCTGCGCCAGATCGTCGCGATCTCGGCCTCGTCGCGCCAGAAGCCGACGGCGAGGCCGGCGAGGTACGCCGCGCCGAGCGCCGTCGTCTCGGCGGTGGCGGAGCGCACGACGGGCCGCTGGAGGACGTCGGCCTGGATCTGCATCAGCAGGTCGTTGGCGACGGCGCCGCCGTCGACGCGCAGCTCGTGCATGCGGACGCCGGTCTCGCGCTCCATCAGCTCGACGACGTCGAGCGTCTGCAGCGCGATCGACTCGAGCGTCGCGCGGGTGATGTGCGCGGCGGTCGTGCCGCGCGTGATGCCGACGATCGTGCCGCGCGCGTACATGTCCCAGTGCGGCGCGCCGAGCCCGGCGAACGCCGGCACGACGTACACGCCCGCCGAGTCGGGCACGGATGCCGGCGAGCGCCTCGCTGTCGGCGGCGGTCTTGATGATGCCGAGGCCGTCGCGCAGCCACTGCACGGCGGCGCCGGCGATGAAGACGCTGCCTTCGACGGCGAAGCGCTGCTTGCCGGCGATGCGCGACGCGACGGTGGTCAGCAGCCCGTTCTGCGAGAAGACGGGGCGGTCGCCGGTGTGCTGGAGGATGAAGCAGCCCGTGCCGTACGTGTTCTTGGCGCTGCCGGCCTCGAAGCAGCCCTGGCCGTACAGGGCCGCCTGCTGGTCGCCCGCGATGCCCGCGATCGGGATGGCGCGGCCGAAGATCGCCGCGTCGGTTTCGGCGGCGACGCCGCTGCTGTCGACGACGGACGGCATCATCGCGGCGGGGATGTTGAGCTCGTCGAGCATGCGGCCGTCCCAGCGGCCCTCGCGCAGGTTGTAGAGCATCGTGCGCGACGCGTTCGTGGCGTCGATGACGTGCGCGCGGCCGCCCGTGAGCTTGTGGATGAGCCACGAGTCGACGGTGCCGAACGCCAGCTCGCCGGCTTCGGCGCGCTGTTGCATGCCGCTGCCGCTGTTGTCGAGCAGCCAGCGTACCTTCGTGCCGGAGAAGTAGGCGTCGATCAGCAGGCCGGTGCGGGCGCGCACCTCGGCGTCGAGGCCGCGGGCGCGGAGGTCCTCGCAGATGGCGGCGGTGCGGCGGCACTGCCAGACGACGGCGTCGTTGATGGCGCGGCCGGTCGCGCGGTCCCAGACGACCGTCGTCTCGCGCTGGTTCGTGATGCCGATGGCGGCGATGTCGTCGGGCGCCGTGCGCGTATCGGCGAGCACCTGGCGCGCGGCGGCGAGCTGCGACGACCAGATCGCCTCCGGGTCGTGCGAGACCCAGCCGGGCTGCGGGTAGATCTGCGGGAACTCGAGCGCGGCCTGGGCGACGGGCGCGCCGTCGTGGTCGAAGAGGATCGCGCGCGAGCTGGAGGTGCCCTGGTCGAGGGCGAGGACGTACTTCGGCATGGGATGAGTGTACGAAAGCGCCGCGCGACGGGCGAACTACGCCGGCTTCGACGCCTTGATGGAGTAGAGCAGCGGCACCGAGCCGTCGTGCTTCGTCAGGTGCACCTTGCCGTTGGCGCGCTCTTCCGTGAACGAGAGGAACTGGTACGTGCTGAAGGGGAACTCGTGGAGGTGATCGATGCGGAGGCCGGCATCGATCAGCGCCGAGACGACATCGCCGACGGGGTGCAGGAACTCGTACGTCGTGCTGCTGGCCAGTTTCACATCGCGCTCGGTGTAGTCGCCCGCATCGTCGAAGCGCAGCGGCTCAGCGGAGGGGAAGTACGGGTACTTGACGCGCAGATCGTCCGCGTCCCTGGCATCGTCGAAGATCATCGAGACCGGGTGAAACTCAGCGATGTAGAAGCATCCGCCCGGCTTGACGAAGTGCGCGACGACCTGCGCCCAGCGCGTGAGATCGGGCAGCCAGCACAGCACGCCGTACGACGTGAAGACGACGTCGAACCGCTCATCGAGCGCCGCCGGCGCGTCGTAGACGTTCGAAACGATGAACCGGGCCGGGATCGCGAGCTCCGCCGCGAGGGCGCGCGCCTGCTCGATCGCCGGCTCGGAGAAGTCGATGCCGGTGACGACGGCGCCGTGGTGGCGCGCCCACGAGAGCGTGTCCATGCCGAAGTGGCACTGCAGGTGGAGCAGCGACTTGCCGCGCACGTCGCCCAGCTCCTCGACCTCGACGGGCTTGAGCTTCGACTCGCCGGACCGGAAGCGATCGACGTCGTAGAAGCCGGAGCGGACGTGGATCGGCGTGACCTCGTCCCAGTGGGCGCGGTTCGTATTCATGTAGTCGTCGGTCATGAGGCGCAGTCTACGGGCGTGGACATTGCGCCGCAACGACGCGACCGTGCGTGATGCGCGATTGGGACGTCTGGTCAGCCCGGTTCGCCGCTGTCCTCCCAGCGCTGGAGGATGGCGGCCTGCTCGGGTGTCGTGCGGATGCGCAAGGCATCGAGGATGGCCGGCCTGCGGAGGATGTCCTGCGACAGTTGCTCTTCGAGCACGGCGAGCAATGGGGGGCGGTTCGTGCCGGCGAGGAGGAGGGCGAGGTAGCTGTACAGCTCCTTGCTGATGCCGGACTGCATGATCGACGGGAGCGACGCGTAGGCGCCCTCAAGCTCGCGCTCGACGATCGTCTCGGCGAGCTTCGTGAGGAGCGGCTCATCCTTCTTGGCGATGGCGTCGCGGGTGAGCTGCGCGAGGCAGCGGGACATGACGATGGCCGGCGCATCGTGCAGCAGGTCGATGGCCGCCTCGATCAGCGCAGGATCGTGCATGCCACTGATGATCCACTGGTAGACGCTGACCTCGTGGCCATTGGCGGCGAGCAGTTGCAGGGCGGTGTTCGCCGGCTCGGGCGAGAACGTGCTCGCGTCGTTGATGTGCTCCGCCGCGACGTACGGGAACAGATCCGGGTCGGCGAAGGCGATGATCCTCAGACCGAGGGAGCGGAGATTCGCGGTGCTGTCGACGCCCATCGATCTCTCGTAGGTGTCGGCAGCGCGCAGGCCGATGTCGAGATCGCGCGCGTCTTCGGCAGCCAGCAGCAGCCGCGCGACCGCCGTACGAAGGTGGGCGCCGGGATCGAGCTTGTCCGGTTGGGCGCCGAGTTCGACGTACAGCGCGCGGAGTGCGTCGCGCGTTCCCGCGACGGGCCGTTCGAGCAGCGCTTCGAGCGCTGCCTCGCGCGCCATGCGATCGCCGGAGGCGAGCAGCTCGAGCGCGTAGGCGGCGAACGCCGCCGGGTCGTCGCCGGCGGCGAGGATGGTGAGGCGTGAGAGTTCGCTCGCCGCGGGACGTTTCTTTGGTGGCATGGGCGTCAGCTCTGGCCACGCACGTCCGCGAGCGCTTGCCGGGCGCGGTCCCGAAGATCGCGGAGGCGCTCCGGGTCCACGGGGGTTTGCGGCGCCGCCTGCATGAACGCTTCGTTGTTCCAGACGGGCCAGAGAGGATTCGGATCGTCGGCGTATCTCGGGAAGAGGTGCCAGTGCAGGTGCGCCTCGGAGTTACCGAGCAGCTCGTAGTTGAGCTTGCGCGGCGTGCAGGTGCGGAAGACCGCCTCGGCGACCTGCGACATCTCGCGGAGGAACGTGAGGCGCTCGTCAGCGGGCAGCAGGTGGAGCTCCGCGACGCAGCGCTTCGCGACGAAGATCGTGTAGCCGGGGTAGAGCTGGTTGTCGGCGAGGACGGCGTAGCCGGTGTCGAGCTCGGCGATCGCGTGGGGATCTTCCAGCGTGAAGCGCTCGAGGCGGCGGCAGATGCCGCACGGTTCTGGCATCGCGCCTATCGCCCCGGAACTTCCATCAGCGGGATGACGTCGTCCATCGTGTGGCTGACGGCGGTGTACGTGCCGGCTTCCATCTCGGCGATGATCTTCTCGCCTTCTTCGATCAGCGCGCTCATGAACTCGGGCTCGTCGACCGTCTTGACGATCTCGCCCTTGCGGAAGATGACGCCGCGGCCCTTGCCGCCGGCGATGCCCAGGTCGGCCATCTTCGCCTCGCCGGGGCCGTTGACGACGCAGCCCATGACCGCGACGGTGAGGATCTTGCCGCGCTTCGTGAAGTGCTCCTCGACCTTGTTGGCCAGCGGGATCAGCTCGATCTCGATGCGGCCGCAGGTGGGGCAGGCGACGAGCGTCGCGCCGCGCTTGCGGAGGTTCAGCGTGTTGAGGATGTCCCAGCAGATCGGCACTTCCTCGACCGGGTCGGCGGCGAGCGAGACGCGCAGCGTGTCGCCGATGCCCTCCGAGAGCAGGATGCCGATGCCGATGGCGCTGCGCACCGACCCGGCGCGCGGCGTGCCCGCCTCGGTGACGCCGAGGTGCAGCGGGTATGGCACGAGCTTCGCGAGGCGGCGGTACGCCTCGACCATCGTCGGCACGTCGAACGCCTTCATCGAGATCTTGATGTCGTCGAAGTCCGCCTCGTTGAGGACCTTGATCTCCCACAGCGCCGCTTCGACCATGCGGTCGGGCAGCGACGGCGGAAGCTCGCCCTCGGCGAGCGCGCGGATCGGCGGCAGCGAGCCGGCGTTGACGCCGATGCGGATCGGGATGCCGCGCTCTTTGGCCTCTTTCGCAACCTGCTGCACCTTCTCGGGATCGCGGATGTTGCCGGGGTTGAGGCGCAGGCCGTCGAAACCGCCGCGGATCGCCGCGAGCGCCCAGCGGTAGTCGAAGTGGATGTCGGCGATGATCGGCAGCGGCGTGCGGCGGACGATCTCCGGGACGGCGTCGGCCGCGGGCTTGTCCGGGATGGCGATGCGGACGATGTCGCAGCCGGCTTCCTTGAGGCGCTCGAGCTGCGCGACGGTGGCGTCGACGTTCTCGGTGATCGTCGAACACATCGACTGGACGGCGATCGGCGCGTCGCCGCCGATCTGGACGTCGCCGACGTGCACGGGCTTGGAGGTGCGCCGGGGGCTCATCATTTCAGCAGGCTGTCTCCGTTGAAGATGCGGATCACATCGAAGTAGGTGATCACGAGTCCGAAGAGGATCATGGCGGCGAATCCGGCCAAGTGTACCAGCGCTTCCTTCTCCGGCGCGATGCGCTTGCCGCGCCGCAGCGCCTCGATGAGGATGAAGGTCAGGCGTCCGCCGTCGACCATCGGAATCGGCAGGGCGTTGAGCATCGCGAGGCTCATGCTGATCAGCGCCGCGAAGTTCAGCAGCGAGAGCCAGCCAGCCTGATCGACGACCTCGCCGGTGGCCTGGGCGATGCCGACGGGCCCGGTGAACGGCGAATCGCCGTAGCCGCGGATGACGCCCCAGATCTGGTTGCGCGCGAGGATCAACGATTCGAAGCTGAGGCGGGCGCCCTGCGGGATCGCGGTCCATGGCGGCTCGAAGCGCCTCTCGGTCGGCACGATGTATGCCTGCGGAGCGGAGAACTGGTAGCACGGGAAGTCCGTCCCCGCGAACAGCCGCGCCTTCAACGCCTCCGCGTCGGCCTTACTCTGGCCGTCGAGACCGTCGCATTGCGCCGCGGTGAGCGGTCGGAATCCGAACGACGAACCGCCGAAACAGGACGCGGGGGCGTCAGCGGCGATGTGGGTCTTGTATTCCGCGAAGTTCTTCTCGGAGAGGGCCTCGATCTTCGCCCGCTCGGCCGCCGTCGTCGTCGTGTTTTGCGTGAACGCAGGTCCGATGGTGATGCCGATAGGCCCCTGCGATCGCTCTACGCCGCACTCGTCGTTGTAGGACTTCGGGTTCCAGCGCGAGTAGACCGATTTGGTCAGCGTCGCGGGCCCGCTGCGCGGATCTGTCCGCTTGATGGTGAGGTCGATGGTCGATCCCTGGTAGAGGCGGAGCAGGTACGACGCGTCCTGCTGGCTGTCGACGTGACGCCGGTTGACCTCGAGGATCTGGTCGCCCGCGCGCAGGTCGGCGCTCGCGGACGGGCTGTTCGGCACGATCTCGCCTATGCGGGCGCCGGCGACCGAGACGTTGTGCGGGATCATCAGGCCGGCGCTGAAGAGGGTGATCGCGAGGGCGAGGTTCATGATCACGCCAGCGCCGATGATCACGGTGCGCTTCCACTTCGGCTGCGCCGCGAGGCTTTGCGGATCGGTCGGATCTTCCTCGCCCAGCAGGCGGACGAAGGCGCCCATGGGGATGGCGTTGATCGTGTAGTCGGTGTCGTGCCAGCGGAAGCCGGCGATGCGCGGCGGCAGACCGATGCCGGCTTCGAGCACCTTCACGCCGAACATCTTGGCCGTGATGTAGTGGCCGCCCTCGTGCACGACGAGCAGGCCGAGCAGGATGCCGAAGAACGGCAGGATTGAGTGTGTTACTACGTCCACATCGCCTCGCCCGCCCCATGCGTGCGGGGCTCAGGTACATCGATATTGGCACGGAAATGGGCACGCCCGCGAAGGATCATCGTGCGCGGGCCACCGGTTGTGCGGCACGTACGCGGTCCAACGCGAACGCCCGCGCCCACGCGTCGGCTTCGAGGATCGCTTCCAGAGAAGGATCGGCCGCGCCGGTGTGGGCCGAGAGTGCGGCATCGACGACCTTCGGGATATCGGAGAAGCCGATCGCGCCCAGGGCGAACTGCTCGACCGCGACCTCATCGGCGGCGGCGAGGACGGCGGTCCAGGTGCCGCCCTTCGCGCCGGCTTCGAGCGCCAGGCGCAGGCAGGGGTAGCGGCCGAGGTCGGGCTCGCCGAAGTTCAGGGTCTTCACGCGCGCAAGGTTCAGCTTCGACACGCCCGCGCTTGCGATGCGCTCCGGGTAGCTGAGCGCGCACTGGATGGGCAGGCGCATGTCCGGCTCGCCGAGCTGCGCCTTGACGCTGCCGTCCGCGTACTCGACGAGCGAGTGCACGATGCTCTCGCGGTGCATGACGATCTCGATGCGGTCCATGGGCACGTTGAAGAGCCAGCGCGCCTCGATGGCTTCGAAGCCCTTGTTCATCAGCGTCGCCGAATCGATGGTGATCTTGCGGCCCATGTCCCATGTCGGGTGGCGCAGGGCGTCGCGCGCCGTCACGTGCTCGAGATCGCGCGCCGGCATGTCGCGAAACGCGCCGCCGGACGCGGTCAGGATGATCTTCTCGACGGCGGCGATGTCTTCGCCCCAGAGGCACTGCCAGATGGCGCTGTGTTCGCTGTCGACGGGCCGGAGCTCGCCGCGGCCCAGCTCGGCCTCGCGCGTGACGACCTGGCCGGCCATCACGAGCACTTCCTTGTTGGCCAGCGCGACGGCCTTGCCGGCGCGCAGCGCGGCGATCGTCGGGCCCAGGCCCGCCGCCCCGGCCGTGGCGACGACGACGATATCCACGTCGGGGAGCGCCGCCATCTCCTCCATCGTCGCCCAGCGCGTCTTCTTGCCGGACGCGGCTTTCAGGTCCATATGGCGGTCGGCGCTCTGGCACCAGACGAAGTCCGGATGGAACTCGCGCGACTGGTCTTCGAGAAGCGTATGGTTGCTGCCGCCGGCGAGGGCGACGACGCGGAAGTGGCCGGGGAGGTGGCGAATGACGTCGAGCGTCTGGCGGCCGATCGAGCCCGTCGAGCCGAGGATTGCGATGCCCTTGGCGGGTGCGGTCATGCGATCACGGTAGCATATCGGCCGCTTCGAGGGGCATTCTCGCTCATGCGCCTATGCAGTTCCGGCATGGGCGTGGGAGCGTCGACGATGGGCCGAAGATCGCGATGCCTGGACGCGCTATACCACCAGTTGGGTGAAGACGTACACCAGCGCGAACGTGAAGAGGATCGAGTCGAGGCGGTCGAGGACGCCGCCGTGGCCGGGGATCAGCTCGCTGGCGTCCTTGATGTGCATGCGGCGCTTCATCGCCGACTCGGCGAGGTCGCCGAGCGTGGCGGCGAGCGGGAGCAGCAGGCCGAGCAGCGAGAGCTGCCACGGCGCCACGCCGAGATCGAACGCGTATCCGAGCGCGATGACCATGGCGAAGCCGGCGGCCCAGCCGCCGAAGAACCCCTCCCACGTCTTCTTCGGGCTGATGCTGGGCGCGAGCTTGCGGCGGCCGATGGCGCGGCCCGTGAAGAACGCCGCGGTGTCGACCGCCCAGGTGCTGAGCACGGTGAGGTAGACCCACGACCGGCCGTCGAAGTCGACGTCGCGCACCAGGACGAGGAAACTGCCGAGAACGCCGACGTACCAGGCGCCACCGGCGATCCAGACCGCGTCGGCGAGCGCGCCGTCTTCGGTTGGGTTCAGAGCGGCGGCGATCGGCGGGATGATCAGCGCGGCCGCGAGCCACGCGTACCACTCGTAATCGCCGATGTGCGCGCCGACCACGACGCCCGCGACGAGGAGCGCTGTGAGCACGGACACCGGCTCGATCCAGTTGCGGCGCGCATGGTTGAACTCGATCGACGCCACGGCAAGCGCGGCGGCGGCGGCGGCCACGTACCAGTTGCCGCCCAGGTAGATCAGCACGGCGATGACGGGGGCACCGACGGCGGCGCTCGCCACGCGTTGAGCTAGCAAACGGGGCTCACCTGCGCGCACGCGGCTTTGCGGCGTCCGCGGCCTCAACGCCGCCGAAACGGCGCTCGCGGCCGGCGTAGGCGTCCAGCGCGCGGTCGATCTCGGCTTCGTCGAAGTCCGGCCAGAGCGCGGGCGTGGAGTAGAACTCCGCGTAGGCGGACTGCCAGAGCAGGAAGTTCGACAGGCGCATCTCGCCGGCGGTGCGGATGACGAGGTCGGGATCGCCGATCTCGGACGTGTAGAGGTACGACGAGAAGAGGGCCTCGTCGATGCGGTCCGGCTTGACGCGATCGGCCACGATGCGGCGGACGGCGTCGAGGATCTCGTCGCGGCCGCCGTAGTTGAAGGCGAGCGCAACGGTCATGCGAGTGTTGTCTTTCGTCAGTTCGATCGCCTGCTCGACCTTCTCGCGGATCTTGGGCTCGAGCGGGTCGAGGCTGCCGATGTGCACGAGGCGGACGCCGTTCTTGTGCAGGGTCTTGATCTCGCGGTTGATGACGCGCGGGATGAGCCGCATGAGCGCGGAGACTTCGCGCCGCGGCCGCGTCCAGTTCTCCGTCGAGAAGGCGTAGAGCGTGAGCACCTCGACGCCGCGCTCGCCGAAGACCTCGATGATGCGGCGGATGTTCTCGGTGCCGGCGCGGTGGCCCGCCTGGCGCGAGAGGCCGCGCTGCGTCGCCCAGCGGCCGTTGCCGTCCATGATGACGGCGACGTGCCGCGGCGCGGGCCGGGCGGACGCTGTTCGGCGTGCCGGCGGCTGTCGCCGCGGCGGGCGCGGTCGCAGGCAGCGCGCCGTTGCTGGCGTGGCCGTTGGCCGGCTTGGCTCTCTGGCGTAGTCTCACGTTGGCTCAATCTGCGCGGATCGCGGCGCCCGGCCCGAGCGCGACGCGTGCCCGCGCCTACACTTCGAGCAGCTCTTCTTCTTTCGCGTGCCCGTGCTTATCGACTTCAGCCACGTACTTGTCGGTGATCTTCTGCAACCGCGCCTGCGCGCCCCGCTCCTCGTCGTCGGTGATCTCCTTGTCGTGTTGTGCTTTGCGGAGATGGTCGAGCGAGTCGCGGCGGACGTTGCGGACGGCGATGCGCGCGTCCTCCGCCTTCTTGTGGACGGACTTCACGAGGTCCTTGCGGCGGTCCTCCGTGAGCGGCGGGATGACGAGGCGGATGATGTTGCCGTCGTTCGTGGGCGTGAGGCCGAGGTCGGATTTCTGGATGGCCTTCTCGATGGTGCCGAGCTGCGTCTTGTCCCACGGCTGGATGGTGATCAGGCGCGGATCGGGGGCGTTGATGGCGGCCATCTGGTTCAGCGGCGTCGGCGTGCCGTAGTAGTCGACTTTCAGCGTCTCGACGAGGGACGGGCGAGCGCGGCCGGTGCGCACCGAATCGAGGTCGCGGTCGAGGGCGGTGACGGCGCTTCGCATGCGGTGTTCAGCGTCATTGAGGATCTCGTCGATCATGGTGCTGGCGGCTCCTCCAAGCGGGGTCATGGTACCGCACGCGCGCGCCGGGCGAGATGCCGGCCGCGCATCGCGGCGGGGCTACACCTTCAGCGGGTCGAGCAGCGACTCCTCCGACCCGACATGCGTGCCGATCTCGACGCCACGCGCCGCGTCCACGATGCCGTTCGGCGAGCCGATATCGAAGACGACGATCGGCAGGTTGTTATCCATGGCAAACGACAGCGCCGTGCTGTCCATCACCTCAAGCCGCCGACTCAGCGCGTCCATGTACGAGAGCTTCGAGAAGCGGCGGGCGTTCGGCTGCTTGCGCGGGTCGGCGTCGTACACGCCGTCCACGCGGTTCTTGGCGACCAGCAGCACGTCGGCATCGATCTCGATGGCGCGGAGCGCCGCGGCGGTGTCGGTGGTCATGTAGGGGTTGCCGGTGCCGGCGGCGAAGATGACGACGCGGCGTTTCTCCAGGTGACGGATGGCGCGGCGCCGGATGTACGGCTCGGCTACCTGCTGGATAGGGATGGCCGTCTGCATACGGACGTCGCCGCCGACGTGCTCGATGGCGTCCTGGAGTGCGAGGCCGCTGATTACCGTCGCGAGCATGCCGGCGTAGTCGGCCGTCGCACGGTCCATGCCCGTCAGGCTGGCGGTGGCGCCGCGCCAGAAGTTGCCGCCGCCGACGACGACGGCCACCTGCACGAGATCGCTCGCGGCTTTGATCTGGCTGGCGATGCTGTTGACGGCGGCCGGGTCGATGCCGAAGGCGGCGTCGCCCATCAGGGCTTCGCCGCTGACCTTCAGCAGAATGCGCTTGTACGGCGCCTCGCCCATGCCAGGCTCCTACTGTCCGAGTTCGTAGCGGGTGAAGCGGCGGATGCGGATGTTCTCGCCCGTGGCCGCGATCGCTTCCTTGACCAGCTGTTCGATGGTGCGCGAGCCGTCCTTGATAAACGTCTGCTTCATCAGCACGGTCTCTTCGGGCGAGCCCTCGGCGTCCGGCGGGAGCTGGTCTTCGGTGATGGCGAGCGTCGTCGGGATACCGGCGATTTGCAGCGCGACGTCGTGTACGAGGTTCTTGAAGGTATCGGTGCGCGCGACGAAGTCCGTCTCGCAGTTCACTTCGACGAGCACGCCGATGCGGCCGCCGGCGTGGATGTAGGAGTCGACCAGGCCCTGTCCGGTCTCGCGGCCGGCCTTCTTCTCGGCGCTGGCGATGCCCTTCTCGCGAAGGACCTTCACGGCCTTTTCGATGTCGCCGCCCGTCTCGTCGAGCGCCTTCTTGCAGTCCATGACGCCCGCGCCCGAAAGGTCGCGGAGCTGCTTGACCGCGTCTGCTGTCACTGCCACGTCAGTAGTCCTCTCCGCGGGCGCAGCAGGCTGCGCCCCTACATCTCTTCAGCTCGCGAGTGCGGTCACGCCTGCGGCGCCGGTGCCTGCTCGGCGTAGCTCGCCGGCTTCGGCTCGGGGTCGTCCGGCGACGCCGAGAAGGTGCCGCTGGCGAGCGACGCCATGTCCAGCCCCTCGGTATCATCCGCCTCCGCGGCGTAGCCCTGCAGGTTGCGGCCTTCGAGCACCGCGTCGGCGATGCGGCTGGAGATCAGCTTGACCGCGCGGATCGCGTCGTCGTTCGACGGGATCGGGTAGTCGATCTCGTCGGGGTTGCAGTTCGTATCGCACATCGCGATGATCGGGATGCGCATGCGGATCGCCTCGGTGACGGCGATGCGCTCCATCGGCGGGTCGACGATGAAGAGCGCGCCGGGCAGGCGCTTCATGATCTTGATGCCGCCGAAGTAGCGGTTCATCTTCTCGATCTCTTCCATGAGCTTGCCGGCTTCTTTCTTGATGAGCACGGCGAGCTCGCCGCGGTCGCGCCGGTCTTCGAGCCGGATCAGGTGATCGATGCGGCTCTCCATGGTCTGGAAGTTCGTCAGCGTGCCGCCGAGCCAGCGGTTCGTGACGTACGGCATGCCGCAGCGCGCCGCTTCCGTCTCGATCGACTCCTGCGCCTGCTTCTTCGTGCCGACGAAGACGATCGACTCGCCGCGCGATGCGACCGCGCGAGCGAAGTCCATCGCCTGCTGCAGCAGGGGCACGGTCTGCTGGAGGTCGATGATGTGGATCTTGTTGCGCTCGGTGAAGATGTAGGGCTTCATCCTCGGGTCCCAGCGGTGTGTCTGGTGGCCGAAGTGGACGCCCGCTTCGAGGAGTGCCTTCATCGTGGCGGAGGGGGTAGGGGCAGCCGTGGTCATATCACAATCCTTCCGGACATAAATTTGAGGCCGTAGCGGCCCCAGGTCCGGTCTCTCTGGTCTCTAGCCCGCGCAGTATATCAGGTGTCGCGCGGACGACGGAAGCCGGGTGCGCCCTGCGTCCCGTGGGTTCGCGACCGGGGCGCGCAGCGCATACCATGCCTCCGGCGAAGGAAATGTTCGGGAGCCTGCGCGATTTCGCTCCCGCTCCCCTAGATATCGCGAGAGGTGACGATGCCACTGCTGCGCTTCCGCAAGCGGGAGCTCCGCGAGCGCTTCTATCCGCCCGAGTTCCGGGGCATGTACGACCGCTTCTCCGACGTCATCCACGAGTACGTGCGGCGCGGCGACGTCATGCTCGACGCCGGCTGCGGAAGCGGGCGCGTGTTCCAGTACCAGTTCGACGACGCCCAGCGGCCGCGGCTGATCGTCGGCGTCGACGTGACGGACGAGCCCGGTGGGAACCGGAACATCGATGCGGCGGCGCGCGCGGACCTGGCGGCGCTGCCGTTTCGCGACGGCACGTTCGACATCGCGATCTCGAGTCACGTGGCCGAGCACCTGACGCAGCCCGAGCGCGTATTCGGCGAGCTATCGCGCGTGCTGAAGCCGGGCGGAAGGCTGCTGATCCTGACGCCGAACCGCTGGCACTACGTGACGGTCAGCTCCGCGCTCCTGCCGCACTCGTTCCACCTGAAGTTCAACCAGTGGCGCGGCGTCGATGCGCACGACATCTTCCCGACGGTGTACCGCGCCAACACCGCGTCGCGGCTGCGGTCGCTCTACGAAGGCGCCGGCATGGACGTCGAGCAGCTGTACCAGTTCGAGACGGAGCCGGAGTACCTGGCGTTCAGCACGCCGACCTACGCGCTGGGCGTCGGGTTCGAGCGCGTGGTCAACCGGTTCGAGGTGCTGAAGAACGCGCGGGTGAACCTGCTGTCCGTCGGGCGGAAGCGGTAGCCGCGGGCGGCTGCGCGTTTGGCGCGGCGTTGTGGGGCGCGGGCACGCCACCGCGTGCCCCTACACGATGTGGCTACGACAGCCACTTGCGCGCCATCTTCTCGACGCTTTCGATGTCGGCGTAGACGCGCTTGCGCATGCCTTCGCGCTGGTCCTCGGGCACGGGCGCTTCGGGCGCGGCGACCATCGCGCCGAACAGGAAGCCGACGATCTGCCAGAGCGCGACGGCGACGATCTCGAAGCCCTTGTACCACTGCTCGCGGTCGATCGTGCGGCCGAGGTGGCGCTCGAGCTCGTCGAGGTAGAACTCGAGCAGTTCCTCCATGTTCTCGGGCTGCTGGTACTGGAGGAAACGGCCGACGTCCGAGGACGACAGGCCCCAGCCGACGATCTCCCAGTCGATGACGGTAGTCGTCGGGCCATTCGGGCCGTAACGCATGCCGAGGTTCCGGTTGTCGAAGTCGTAGTGGCAGAGCGTGATCGGCATGACCTCGACCTCGCTCAGAAGACGCTCGGGACGCCGGAACAACTGCTCGATGAGCGCGCGGGTATCGGGCGACAGCGAGGCGAGCAGGTTGCGGATGCCGTCGGCGACCCAGGGCCACTCGCCGAGGACGTAGCGCGTCGGCTCCGACGGCTCCTTGACGTCGTCGATCACCTCAACGACGAGCTTGTACCAGCAGTCGACGGGCGTGTTCAGGCTCATCAGCCACGTCTTCTCGCGAAGGCCGGGACGCTCCCAGAACATCGCGTGGAACGCGGCGAGGTGCGAGAGGATCGTGCGGATCGTCTCGTCGGGCAGCGCGTCGACGATGCCGATGTTCGCCATGTCGTCCGATACGTCCTCGAGGAACGCCCAGTAGATGCCGTTCGCCTCGTCCTCGATGACGTCGAGGTACGGGTGGTGGAACGTCGCCGGCAGCTCGTCGAGGAGGCCGGTGGTGAAGGCGCGCAGCTCGCGGTGATCGAAGTCGCCGATGAGCGTCGAGACGGCGTCGCGCGGCGGCAGGCGGCGGAGGATCATGCGCGAGGTGCCCGCGCCGTTCGCTGATGTGTAATCGAACTCGATGATGTCGAAGAGCTTGGCGCCGAACTTCGGATACTCGAACGGCTCCGACTGGCCCATGCGGAGCGCCGTGACGCGCACGGAACCGTCGCGCAGCAGGCGCCGCGCCGCGTTGTCCAGGTGTTCGGGCCGGATGTCCTCGATGCTGCGCGGTGTGTCTGTTGCCACGAAATCCTCCTAATGAGGGGCAGTATAGGGAACGCGCGGCGTAAGTCACGAGCGCGGGGCGGCCGGCCCGAACGACGTCTGTTATTATTCGGGCAGCCATGCTGACCAAGCGGATCATCCCCTGTTTTGACGTCGACAACGGACGTGTCGTGAAGGGCATCTCGTTCGTGGAGCTGCGCGACGCCGGCGATCCGGTGGAGCTGGCGAAGCTGTACGACGCGCAGGGGGCGGACGAGCTGGTGTTTCTCGACATAACGGCGTCGAGCGACAACCGCACGACGACCTACGACATGGTCGGGCGCACCGCCGACGAGGTCTTCATCCCGTTCACCGTCGGTGGCGGCGTGCGCAGCGACCTGGACGTGCGCGTGCTGCTGGAGCTGGGCGCCGACAAGGTGTCGCTCAACAGCGCCGCGGTCGCGGATCCGAAGCTCGTCGGCGTCTGCTCGGAGCGCTTCGGCGCGCAGTGCATCGTCGTCGCCATCGACGCGAAGGCGGTGGGCGAGGGCAGGTGGGAGGTCTACACGCACGGCGGCCGCAAGCCGACCGGGCTCGACGCCCTGGAGTGGGCGAAGAAGGTTGTCGAACTGGGCGCGGGCGAGATCCTGCTGACCAGCATGGACACCGACGGGCACAAGGACGGGTACGACATCCCGCTGACGCGCGCGATCAGCGAGGCGGTCGAGGTGCCGGTGGTCGCGAGCGGCGGCTGCGGCAACCCGCAGCACATGGTCGATGCCGTCGTGCAGGGGAAGGCGGACGCGGTGCTGGCCGCGAGCATCTTCCACTTCGGCGAGTACTCGATCGCGGAGACGAAGCGGCATATGGCGGCGCAGGGCGTGCCCGTCCGCCTCGCGCCGTAGCGACGCACCACACCACGAATCCGCGAAACGAAGTGCCGCCGCCGGCAGGCTGACGGCCAGGAGTAGACGATGCTGAACTACAACCCCCAGGGCCTCATCCCGGCGATCATCCAGGACGACGAGACGAACGCGGTGCTGATGCTCGGCTACATCAGCCCGGAGACGCTGCGGATGACGAAGGAGAAGGGCCAGGTCGTGTTCTGGAGCCGCAGCCGGAAAGAGATCTGGCACAAGGGCGCGACGAGCGGCGACTACCTGGAAGTGCGATCGATCAAAGCGGACTGCGAGGACAACTCGCTGCTGATCCGCGTCAAGATGCTGGGCGGGGCGGTCTGCCACACCGGGGCGAAGTCGTGCTACTTCAATGACGTCGAGGAGCTGGCGCCGGCCACGTAGCGTGGCCGCCTGGTGCGCAGGAACGGCACCCGGCGTCGGGCGCAGCAGGCTGCCCCTACAGCGTTACGAGCATCTTGCGTCGGGGCGGGCACGCCACCGCGTGCCCCTACTCCGCCGGGGGACGCACAGCCGGGGGCGGCTGTGATCCATCTCCGTCCGGTGTTGCGCCGGATTCGAGGGCGATGACGTGCTCGAGGGCGGCGACGGCGACTTCGATCTGCGCGTCGTCGGGGTCGCGGGTGGTGAGGGACTGCAGCCAGATGTTCGGGCGGTAGAGCAGCGAGAAGAGGGCGTTGTCCTCGAAGCGCTGGGCGAGGCGCAGCACTTCGTACGCCAGCGACGCGATGACCGGGATCAGCACGATGCGCTCGACGACGCGCAGCCAGATCGGCGGCGTGCCGAGCGCCACAAACGCGACGAGCGAGATCACCATCACCGTCAGCAGGAACGCCGTGCCGCAGCGCGGGTGAGCGTTCGGATACTCGCGGATGTTTTCGGCCGTGAGGGCGCGGCCGTGCTCGTAGGCGTGGATCGTGCGATGCTCGGCGCCGTGGTACGCGAAGACGCGTTGCACGTCGCGCATGCGGCCGATGAGCCAGATGTAGCCGACGAGCATCGCCATGCGCAGCACGCCCTCGGCGATGACCTCGACGTAGCCGTTGCCGACGACGCGGCCGAGCCAGCTCGTCAGCAGCACCGGGCCGGCGAAGAAGATGACCGCCACGAGGACCAGCATGAAAGCCGAGCATGACGGCAAGCTGGAAGGGGCTCACCTCCTCCTGCTCTTGCCCGAGGGCCACCTGCGACGACCACGTCAGCGCCCGCACGCCCAACGCGAGCGTCTCGTACAGGACGATCATGCCGCGCACGACCGGCACGCGCCGCGGCCAGCCGGTGTAGACGCCGCCGAGCGCCTCGCCGCGGCGGACGATGGTCCCGCCGGGCGCGCGGACGGCGATCGCCATGTGCCGCGGCCCGCGGATCATGACGCCCTCCATCACCGCCTGGCCGCCGTAGTAGAGGTTGGACTTTGCGTCCGGCATCCGGCTCATAACTCCTGCCGCTCGAACTGGAGCAACGCCAGCGCGGTGAGGGCCAGGGCGCTGAACACGGCAGCGAGGGGCACAGTGAGCGTCGGCCACGCCATGTCGTCGATGGCAGCGCTGACCGCGGCGAGCGGCAAGTACGACGGCAGGACGCGGTAGGTCCAGTTCAGCGAGGCGATCGCGGGCACGAAGTTGGGGAGCAGCCATACGGCGAGCGCGATCAGCGTCACCGGCGTTACCGCGCGGAACGGCACGCCGAGCGCGATCGTGACGAACGAGAGGAAGAACACTTCGACGCCCAGAATGCACGCCGCCAGGCCGATCTGCGCCGCCGGCACGCCGGCGAACAGCACGACCGTGATCGCGAGCCAGACGGCGGTCGGGAGCAGGACGAGCGTGACGATGTTGATCGCCGTGTGCGCGGACGCCTTGGCGAGCACGTAGGACGGGCGCGACACCGGCTTGGTGAGGATCCACGCCGAGACGCCGAGCGCTCGTTCACGCGTCATGGCGTCGACCGTCGAGGCGATGACCATCAGCGAGCCGAGATAGCCGACGAGCGCCGACCAGCTCGCGAGGAGCGACCGCATGCCGTCCGAGTCGATTTCGTGGCGCCAGCCGGCGCCGAAGTTCTCGATGCGCAGATAGCCGATGACGGGGACGAGGATCAACGCGGCGGTCATGATCACGACGAAGAAGATGATCCGCTTCGACCGGCGTGCCTCCATGAGCTCCTTCCCGAACAGGACGCCGAAGCCCGGCAGGAGGGAAGCGGCGGTCGCGTTAGCCTGCTGCATCGCCCACCGATTCCATGAAGATGTCCTCGAGGCGGAAGCGCAGCGGCTCGCAGCCGATGAGCACGTAGTCGGCGTCGACGACGGCGCGCGGGAGGGCCCGCTTCGCGTGGTCGTCGTCGTCCACATCGACCATCATCGTCGTGCGGCCCTCGTGCGCCTCGGGCTCGCCGACGGCCGACACCCACGGCAGGGCGCGCAGGCGATCGGCGAGGCCATCGGCGGGCGCCTCGACCGTGAGGCGGAAGCGGCCGTGGGAGGCGGACATCATGTCGCGCATGACGCCTTCGCGCACGACGCGGCCGTCCTTCATGATGGCGATGTGGTCGGCGACGCGCTCGACGTCGTCGAGGATGTGCGTGGAGTAGAAGACGGAGATGCCGCGGTCGCGCAGCGTGCGCAGGATGTCGAGCACGTCGCGGCGGCCGATCGGGTCGAGCGATGACGACGGCTCGTCGAGGATGACGAGGCGCGGGTCGCCCATGAGCGCCTGCGCGATGCCGAGGCGCTGGCGCATGCCGCCGGAGTAGCCGCCGCAGCCGCGGTCGGCGGCGCCCTCGAGGTCGACGAGCTTCAGCGCGTCGCGCGCGCGGTCGGCGACGGAGCGCGGACGCGCGGGAGTAGAGGCGACCGACGAACTCGAGCACCTCACGCCCGGTCATCCACTTCGGGTACGAGGGGTCCTGCGCGAGATAGCCGACTTCGCGTCTCGATTCGGCGCTGAAGCGCTCGACGGGCGTGTCGTAGATCGCGCAGCGGCCGGACGTGGGCAGCGAGAGGCCGAGCAGCACTTTGATGGTGGTGGTCTTGCCGGCGCCGTTCGGGCCGAGGAAGCCGAAGATCGAGCCGGCGGGCATCGTGAGGTCGACGCCGTCGAGCGCGCGCACGCGTCCGTACGACTTCATCAGGCTTTCGCAGCGAATGGCGGGGGCATCGGTCACGCGTGCAGCATGGTCGGGGTGGCGCGGCGCGTCAAGCTAGAACGGGCAGACGGCGTCCTTATCGAACGGTGGATTGCCGTAGCCGAAGTCCCAGAACGCCTGGTACTCCGCGAGGTTGGCGGCGATGTCGTCACGGACCGCGGCGCAGCCGACGCTGACGCTCCCCTTCGCCGCGTAGCCCGCCTTGAAGGATCCGGCGAGCTGGTCGTGCAGTGTCTGCGGGGTGTAGCTGCGCGCGCGGTCGAAGTAGGCGTTGGCCTTAGTCGCATCGCCGCCGGCGAGCACAACGGCGAGACCGGCGCGGAAGAGCGAGTACGACTCGAGCTCGTTGCGCTCGTGCTTCTCCTCGCTCCACACCTTCAGCGACGTATCGCCGACGAGCGCCGAGTACGCCGCTTCCGCCTCGGCGTACTTGCCGGCGGCGAGCAGCGTGTCGGCGTCCTTGACGGCGTGGTAGAGGTACGTGGCGGTATCGAGCTGCGTCGATTTGAGCGCGAACGCCGTGCCGTTCCACGCCCACGTTTCGGTGCGTGTGCGCTGCGGGCCGGCGCCCACGCTGCCCTGCGCGCCACCGCTCAACAGCAGCTCCTTCGTGCCGTCTCCGGCGTCCTGGAACTTCGCGTGCGCGAACGGCATCGTGATGCCGTCGGGCGGCGCGATCGAGACGTAGCCGGACGCCGTGCCCTTGAGGATGTGTACGGTCTGGAAGCACGTACTCGCGCCGCAACTGGTGGTCAGGTACGCGAACTCGCCGCCGCCGTCCTTGTTGAGGTCGCCCGTTGCCAGCAGCGGCTCAATCGGCTGGGTCTCTCCCGGCGGGGCGACGTCGTTCGGGTCCGACTCGTACGCCACCTTGTAGCCGTCCGGCGACCGATCGAACACGACGATCTCGAACTGCGTGTCGGCGCTGACGGTGGGCGTGGTGAGCTTCGTCGTGAGCACGGCGACGACCTCGTTCTCCGGATCCTCGTCGGTGTTGGCGGCGGTGCAGCCGCTGGCCGGCGTGATCAGCGGCATCTTCCACGCGGCGATGAGGCGGCGAGGCAGTTGTCGCCCGCGGCGGCCGGGTCTGCGGTGAGGTACGTCGCGATTGCCGGAGCGTAGGCGGCGAACGAGGCGGGCCTGTCGGGCACGGGCACGGGGACAGGCGTAGCTGTCGGCGCGGCCGCCTGTGTGGTCGGCGAGGCGCTCGCGGGCGGTGTCACCGAGGCAATCTTGGTGCCGCCGTCACAGGCGGCGAGGGCGAGTGCGCAGGCGAGCGTAGCGACGATCCATGTCTTGCTCATGCCGCTCTCAGGTTACTCGATTGCCGCCCCGTATACGCGGCGGGCCGTCCAAGCCACTCGCGGCCCTCGCGGTTAGGGCTGATCGGCCCGGTCCGTTTCGCTGCGGAAAGGGGGCACATTAGCCGGTGGCCGATTATTCTAGCATCCGCTAATATAACGCAGACGAGAGAGATCGACCCGCGCCCGGGGTTCCGGCAAGCGTGGGGGGGTCGATCTTCCATGAAGAGGTGCTAGATGCGGTATGTCATCAGCGCGGATTGCATGAATTGCGGCGTCTGTGAATCGATGTGTCCCACGTCAGCGATCTCCGAGTCGGAGACTGGATTCGTGATTCGCCGAGATCTCTGCACCCAGTGCGGGACGTGTGCGCCGTACTGTCCGGCGCGCGCGATCCTCCGTCTCGAGAACGTCCCCTCTGCGAAGGGGCGTAGGGCCGACCGTGTGTTTGGCGCAGCGCTAAGTAAGGCGTAGGGCTGCGAGGGCTTGTTCGATGTAGCGGGCTGGCACGACTGTGCCGGCCCGCTCGTCGTTACGGCGATCTCCGGTAGACGGTCTCTCCGCCGACGACCGTTGCGTCTACGCGAGCGTTGAGGATGAGCATCGGGTCGGCGCACTCGATGATGTTCGCCGACAACAGCACAACGTCCGCGTGGCAGCCTGGCGCGATGCGCCCGAGGGCGGCCTGCTCGCGGACGGCCGTTGCGGCGCCGATCGTGTATGCCGCGATCGCCGCTTCGACGGGCAGGCGCTGGCCGGGGTACCAGCCGCCGGGCGGGTCTCCTCCGGCGTCGCGGCGAGTGACGGCGGCGTGGATGCCGGCGATCGGGTCCATGGTCTCGACCGGCGTGTCGGAGCCGAACGCGAGGTTGACGCCGGCGTCACGCAGCGACGCGAACGCGTACGCGCCGCACGCCGCGCGCGCCCCATGCGCGGTCGACCTTCGCCATGTCTTGCGTCGCGTGGATGGGCTGAACGGACGCGGTGACGCTGTACTGCGCGAATCGCGCGATGTCTTCCGGCGCGAGCAACTGCGCGTGCTCGATGCGGCGCGGAAGATGGGGCGCCACACCGCTGGTGCCCGCGATGATGTCGAGCACTTCACGGTTCGCGCGGTCGCCGATCGCATGGATCGCGGGCGCGAGCCCGCGGTCGAGGCAGCGCGCAACGTCGCGCTCGAGATCCGCCGCCGGCTGCAGCGCGAGGCCGGTGTCGCTCGTGCCCTCGAACGGTTCCAGCATCCACGCGGTCATCGATCCGAGCGCGCCGTCGGCGAAGAACTTCACGCCGCCGATGCGCAGCATGTCGTCGCCGTCGCCGGTCGCGAGGTTGCGGTCGAACCACTCATCGAGCATACCCGCCGACATGAACGCCCTTACGCGGAGCCGCAGCCTGCCGGAGTCGTTGACCGCGTGGAGTGCCTGCAGCTCGCCGCGGCCCACGTCCATCGCGTGGACGCCTGTAACGCCGAGGCTGTGTGCGTGCGCGATCGCCTGCTCCACGGCCGCAATGCGCTCGGCCTGGGTGAGCTTCGGCGCGACGGCCGTAACGAGGCGCGCGGCGTTGTCGCGGAGGATGCCCGCCGGCTCGCCATCGTCGTCGACATCGATGGCGCCGCCGGTTGGCGATGGGGTCGATGATGTGATGCCCGCGGCCCGCAGTGCGGCGCTGTTCACCCACGTGCAGTGCCCGGACGTGTGGGTCAGTACGACCGGATGATCGGGCGCGACGGCGTCGAGGTCACGTCGGTGCGGGAAGCGCGCGTCGGGCCAGGCGTGCTGGTCCCAGCCGGCGCCGCGGATCCACACGCCCGGGCGGCGACGACGCAACGCGCTCGGCGACGCGGCGCACGGCGTCGGCGACGCTCGGCACGCCCTTGAGGTCGACCGACGGCATCGCCAGGCCGGTGCCCATGAGGTGGGCGTGGCTGTCCGTGAAGCCGGGCAGCACGAGCCGTCCGCCCGCGTCGATGACATCGATTCCCGCCGGGACGTTGGCGTCCTGCTCGCGGCCGACGAAGGCGAAGCGGCCGTCGCGGACGATCGCCGCGTCGGCGTAGGGCGCATCGGCGTCGCCGGTCCAGATGCGGGCGTTGCGGAGGAGGAGATCGGTCATGTGCGGAGTGATAGCACACGTCCGTTGCGGCCGCGACGGGGAGCAAGAACGCGGGCCCCGGCGCCCGCGTCTTGAAACCGTGCAATGTGAATTACGAACTACTTCGTCTTTGCCTTGACGGCGGCGGACTTTTCGAGGCGCTTGGTGAAGCGCTCGACGCGGCCGGCGGTGTCGACGATGCGCTGCTGGCCCGTGAAGAAGGGGTGGCAGGCGCTGCAGATGTCGACGTGCAGGTCGGGCTTGGTAGCGCGCGTTTCCCACTTGTTGCCACAGGCGCAGTGGACGTTCGCTTCGACGTAGTTGGGGTGAATCTTGGGCTTCATCTGACTTTCTCGATGGTCGTTAGACGGACGATCTGTGGTGACTGTTCCTAGCTGGCGGCAGCCACCTCGGTTTCGATCGAGTACACGCTGACCTTCTTGCGGCGGCCCTTGGCGTACGGCTCGAACTTCACGGCGCCGTCGATCAACGCGAACAGCGTGTGGTCGCGGCCGACGCCGACGTCGCGGCCGGCGTGGAAGCGCGTGCCGCGCTGTCGCATGATGATCGTGCCTGCGAGGACGGCCTGCCCGTCGGAGCGCTTCACGCCCAGCCGCTGCGAGTTGCTGTCGCGGCCGTTGCGGGAGCTGCCGACGCCTTTCTTGTGTGCCATAGCGTCTTACTCCGTCTTCTTGCGCGTGCGCTTCGGCTTGTCTTCCGTTGCGACGGGTGCGGCTTCAGCAGTGGCGGGCGCTTCGGCCTCGACGGCAACGGGCGCGTCCGCAGTCTTGCGAGCGCGTCGCGGCTTCGGCGCCGCGGCGGTCTCTTCGGCTGCCGGCTCGGCGACGACGGCCTTGGGCTTCGGTTGCTGGCCGGGGCCGAGAACGTCGTCGACCATCAGCGTGGTGAACTGCTGGCGGTGCCCGTTCTTCTTGCGGGCGCGCGTCTTGTTCTTGTAGCGGAAGACCAGGATCTTCTTCGCCCGGCCTTGCTCGCGGATCGTGCCGAGGACGCGCGCGCCGTCGACCGTCGGCGCGCCGACCGTGATGTTGTCGCCGTCGGCCAGGAGCAGGACGTCGTTGAGCTCGACGGTCTGTCCGGCTTCGCCCGGCAGGCGCTCGATCGTGACCGGGCGGCCTTCCTGGACGCGGTACTGCTTGCCACCCGTGCGTACGACGGCGTACAAGGCATCCTCCAAACAACAGAATACCCGCCGTGCGGCAGGCATCGCCCAGCAGTCTATCGAGCAGCCTCGGAATGTGTCAAACGCGGGGCCTTCGCGGCCCGAAGTGGGCGGAGGGGCGAAATCGAGGGTGTTCCCCTATGTATCACTGATCATAACGCTGATCTAATGGGCGCATGATCGAACCTATCGAACGAGCGCCCGCCGCCCCGAAGCGACGCATCATACCGGCGCCATTGCGGCTGACGCGCGGGGCGCCGGCGCCGAACCAGCTCATCACCGGCGACTGCCTCGACGTCATGCGCGGCTGGCCGGACGGGTGCATCGACCACTGCATCGTCGACCCGCCGTTCAACATCGGGTCGGGCAGCGGGCGGAAGGGCAAGAACGGCCTGGGCTGGGCGTTCTCGTCGCACGTGACGATGGACGAGACGTGGGACACGTTCACGCAAGGACGAGTTCTTCGCGTTCAACGTCGCGTGGCTGCGCGAGGTGTCGCGCGTCGTCAAGCCGAACGGCAACATTCTCGTCTTCGGCACGTACCACAACATCTACCAGCTCGGCTTCATCCTTCAGAACGTGCTGGAGCGCCGCATCCTCAATTCGGTCGTCTGGTTCAAGCCGAACGCGCAGCCGAACATCACGGCGCGGACGCTCACGGAGAGCACCGAGCAGATCATCTGGGCCGTGAACGGAACGCCGGCGAAGGCGACCGGCTGGACGTTCAACTACTGGGATGCGAAAGAGATGAACGGCGGCAAGCAGATGCGCAACCTCTGGGAGTTTCCCGTCACGTCGAAGAAGGAGCGCGCCGCCGGCAAGCATCCGTCGCAGAAGCCGCTGGGGCTGCTCGAGCGCGCGGTGCTGCTGGCATCGCAGCCGGGCGAGCTGCTGCTCGACCCGTTCGGCGGCGCGGGTACGCTCGCGGTCGCGGCGGCGCGGCACGAGCGAGAGTGGCTGCTCATCGAGAGCGTCGCGGAGTACTCCGAGATCGCGCAACGGCGGATCGCCGACGCGGGGTGACGCCGCCTGCGATCGACGCGAGATAGCGACGGCCCAGGTCCGAGACTTCGTAGCCGACTTCGTGACTGATCGTCAGCCCGAGCGTCTTCAGCCTGCGCACGTGCGCTTTGAAGTCGAGCGTCTCCCACTGCATCTCTGCCGCGAGTATTCGCGCGGGGACGTGCGGCCCGTCTTCGATCAGCCGCAGGACGGCCAGCGTCCACGGGCCGCGCGACGACAGCCGATCCATCTTCGCCAGCCGCGTCGCGAGCGCGTCGAGATCCGCGACGGGCGCCGGCGCCGAGCTCGGCGCGACGTCACCGAGAAAGCGGAACTGCACGCGGTAGAGCAGGGTGTCGGGCCGGACGGGCGTGTGGGTGTGCTCGCCGGCGAGCGCGCGGATCGCGGCGATGTCGACGCACCCGGTCAGCGGGACGTCGCGTTTGGAGATCAGCGCGGCCGGGATGACCTGCACGTCCTCGATCTCGATCGTGCCGAGGCCGGTGCGGTACGTCTTGCCCGGCCTTCACCTTCGCGGACTTCCACAGCCGGAACGTCACCGTGATCTCGCCCTTCGCGACGCGCTCGCGGTCCTCGCGCCTGAACGTCACCACGGTGGACCTCCGTTTGACTGACGCACTCGCGCCGTTGGCTGCCTCACGCCTGCGCCGTCGTCTCGCCGTCGCCCCATAGCTGCGCCTGCGCGCCGGTCTCGCTGAGGCGGGAGCAGTGGACGCCGAGCAGGCGGAACTCGTCGCCCGGCTCGATGACGTTGTCGAGCAGTTGGGACGCCATGCTGGCGATCGTGGCGGCGTCGCCGGTCGGCGTCTTGAGGCTCGCCTGGCGCGTGATCGTGTGGAAGTTCGCGTAGCGCAGCTTGATCGCCACCGTGTGCGCCGTCACGTGCGAATGCTCCATGCGCCGCGCGACCTCCGCCGCGATCTCGGCGAGAGCGCCGCGCAACTCGGCGCCGTCGGGCAGGTCGCGCGCGAACGTCCGCTCCGCGCCGACCGACTTCCGCTCGTGCTCGATGATGACTTCGCGGTCGTCGATGCCGTTCGCCATGCCGTGCAGGAAGTCGCCACTCGAGCCGAGCAAGCCGGCGCGCGTCCGCGGCGCTCCTCCGCGCAAGGTCGGCGATCGTGCGGACGCCGGCGCGCGCCAGCAGGGCCTCGGTCTTCGGCCCGACGCCCCACAGCGCCCGCACGGGCATCGGCGCCAGGAACGCCGCCTCCGTGCCCGGGGGCACGAAGACGAGGCCGTCGGGCTTCTTCAAGTCGGAGGCGATCTTCGCGACGCTCTTGTTGCTGCCGATGCCGACGGACAGCGTGAGCCCGGTCGCCTTCCGCACCTCGTCCTTCAGCTCTTTGCCGATGCGCTCCGGGTCGGCGCCGTCGCGGACCCAGCCGCTGACGTCGACGAACGCCTCGTCGAGCGAGAGCGGCTCGACGAGCGGCGACAGTGCGCGGAAGATCGCCATGACGCGGCGCGAGATGGCGGCGTAGCGGTCGAAGCGAGGCGACACGCGTACCGCGTCGGGGCAGAGGCGCAGCGCGCGGCTCATCGGCATCGCCGAGCGGACGCCGAAGCGGCGGGCTTCGTACGATGCGGCGGCGACGACGCCGCGGCCTTCGGGCGAGCCGCCGACGACGACGGGCTTGCCGCGCAGCTCCGGGTTGTCGAGCTGTTCGACCGAGGCGTAGAAGGCGTCGAGGTCGGCGTGGAGGATCGTGCGGCTCACGGCGGCAGGATACCGTCGGAGCGCGGCGGGCGTGATGGCGAATGGGGAGGGTGGAACCGCGGATTACGCAGATTACGCAGAACGGATGGTGCGGCGGCGGGGTGGGCGCTGCCATGAGCTGGATACCGAAAAAGTCATCGTCCGGCGCCTGGACTGGCGACTATGGAGACGGCAACTTGAATCGACGAACGCGGGCTGAAAGCCCGCGCCACGATAGCAGGCGGTAGGATACTCAGCGCTACTGTCAGGGCGCGGCGCTCGTGACGGTGAGCTCGTTGTCGGGGATGACGTGCCAGATCTGCATGCCGGGGTTCTGGTAGGCGAGCTCGAGCGAACCGTTGAGCCCGTTCTCGAACTTCTTGCGGCCGGCGACCGGGTAGTTGAACTGCTCCTCGTCGCCGACGATCACCCACTCGACGTCGTACTTTCGCAGGATCAGACGCGCAGCCGAGACGTCGTCGGTCGAGTAGAACAGCGCGATGTCCTGGTGTCGCAGGCCGACCAGCCCGCTGAACTTCACGCGCTGCTGCTCCTGGTGGAACTGCCAGCCGGACACGGCGGGCAGGCCGGTGTAGATAGCGACGCGGTTGCCGAGGCTGCGGTACGACGGGCCGTTCGCTTCCATCACCGTCGGCGAGCCCTTCACGTTCTCGCGCAGCCAGTTGATGCCGTCGCGCGTGTACGCCATGTTGTGCACGCCGTCGACGCCCGTGGCGTCGTAGTGAGGGGCGTAGGGACCGCCCTTGTCGAGAAAGGCGAGGCCGTCGTTGCCGCTGCCCTGCGCCGGGTTGAAACGGTCGTGGATGCGGGCGCGCGTGCCGAAGTACGGGTAGACGAGCGCCAGCGCGAGTAGCAGGGCGGCGATCATCACGAACGCGTAGCGCGGCGCCTGGACGACGACGGCGTTCATCGCGCCGAGGCGCTTGAGGAACGCCTCCTGAGGGCGCATGACGCCGAAGAGGTACCACATGCCGAACGCGCTGACGACGCCCCAGAGCATCCAGACGTGCAGGTAGAACTTGAACACGGTGTTCATGCGGCCGACGTCGCCCTCGAGCGTGAACATCTCGACGCCGCCGCTGAGCCCGAGGCCAAGCGCGAGCATCGCGTAGACGAACAGCATGACGGGCGCCGTCGCGGTCGGGCTGCGCAGCTCGCGGGCCGCGACGAGGATGACGGCTGCGAGGCCGACGCCGGCGAGCGCGATCACGCCCCAGCGCTGGAACGTCCCTGCCCAGATGAGCGCCGCTCCCAACGCGACCAGCGCGGCCATCACCGGCAGCGTCTGCACCGGCTGTCGCCGCCTGGCGCTGCCGAAGAAGATCGTCCGGATCCAGTTGGTGCGGGTGATCGCGCGGTTCAGCGTGAACAGCACGAAACCGGTCATCAGGAACAGCATGATGCCGAAGTGGCTGAGGTAGTCCTGCAACGCCGTCGTCTGGTCCGATCGCTCGACGCTGGAGTACGACTGGCTGTAGTTCTTCGCGATGTTCGCGAACAGCGCGTACGATAGCACGCCCATCACCGCCGACTTGAGGACGCCGATCGACAGCGACCGCAGCGTGAACCGCCCCTCCTTCGAACGCTCGCCGACTATGAGCGCGGCTGAGCCGAGCAGCAGGAACGGCGGGTAGTCCCACGAGTTGATCCAGCGCAGCGCGCCGACGATCAGCGCCAGTACAAACACCATGGCCCAGCTGCTGATGTTGCGCGCCCGCACGTGCTCCTGCGCGGCTCCGACCGGGTTGAGGCGCGAGAAATTCAGCACCGCTCCCAATCCGACAGCGGCCGCCGTCATCGAGAACGGGATCGCGTAGAGGTGCGCGTGCAGGTCGGCGAAGAGGAACGTCCAGAACGGGAACTCCGTGATCGGCGTCACGGTGTTCTTCTGACCGGGCACGATCGTCAACGCGCGGCTGGGGGCCCACCAGTCGTAGCTGTAGACGAGCTTGTGAAAGCTCGCGTCGCCGAAGAACAACGCCTTGAAGCCGCCGACGGTGGCCACAATGCCGCCCAGCAACGGCGCATCGGTATGCCACGGGCTGATCTTGTTGAGATTGTCTTCGAGTATGCCGACGGCGCGCAGGTTCCCCGCGATCAGCACGAGGAAGATCGCGGCGATGCCCGCGATGATCGGGCCGCGGACACCGATCGGCAGCCGGCCCGGGCGCCGCCGCATGAGGCGCCGCGTCGACTCCGCGAGATTGTAGGTGAGCGAGAACGTCGAGGCTGCGGCCATCGCGAACAGCATGGGCACGATGAGGTTGTAGGCGACCTCCGGCACGATGCCCGTGAGCTTCGTGATCGTCGCCGCGATGAACTGGCCGAACCAGTAGTAGTTCAGGTAACCGCCGGCGTTCCACGGATCGATGGGTCCCTGCGTCAGGTCGGTCGTGCGGATGACGCCGTTAAGGTACGCGAAGTCCATCGGCTTCTCGCCACCATTGTACGGATGGTAGAGGTCGGGGTTCTGCAGCCGGATCCAGTACGAGAACAGGAACGCGGCCAGGAACACGGCTTCGCAGAACAGGAGGAAGCGCCAGCGCTCGCGCACGAAGGTGCGGACGTCGGCGCGCCACAAGTACGCCGTGCAGGCGCCGACGGCGAGCATCAGCGCGAGCGCGCCGGCGATGACGGGGCGTTCGAAGTGGAACGCGCCGAAGCTTGCCGGCTCGTAGACAAGATACGCCAGGACGAGAACGCCGAGCGGCTTCGTCAGCAAGAAGCCGCGGTCCGGCAGGCCGCGGAAGACCATGACGGCGAGCGGCACCAGCGCGAACGCGGCCAGCTCGATCGCCAGCAGCCAGAAGAACAGCGGGTAGCGATTGACGACGTTTCCCGGATCGAAGATGTCGGACCACGTGCCGCCCGCCTTCTGCGTCGCCAGCACGTCGGGGCGAAAGAGGATGCCGTTCTGCGCCGAGTCGCCGGGCAGCGCGTTGATCGAGGGCACGAATGCGTCCGCGTGCAGCACGCGGACCGCGGCGGCGGCCGAGTAGCGGTCGGTCTTCTTGTAGATCGTGACCTTCGGGTGGTCGTAGACGGAGTAGGACTCCTCGGCGCCCGTGTCGTCGAGCTCGCGTCCGAAGATCGTCGGGTACGACGTGAACTCGGCGACCTTTTCGAAGCCGAGCTCGCCGGACTCGAGCGTCTCGTAGTACTTCGACGTCACCGGCCACTGCGCGGGCACGCGCGTAATCGTGCCCGAAAGGCGGCGGCTGCTGAGCGCGATGTAATCGACCTTGTCGATATCGGACAGCAGTTGCTGCACGCGCTGGGGTGAGTCGGCGTTGTAGTTCTCGAACACGACGGAGCCGTACGCCACTTGCTGTACCTTCGGCTGCGACGTCGGGACCTCGTCGTCCCAGTGCTCGTGGCCGATCACGGAGCCGGCGGGCACGTTCTGGTAGATCCACACCGAAGCGGCGGCGCGCGTGACGGGCTCGCGGTAGATGTTGTAGAACGCGAGTCCCATCAGCGCCGTGAAGACGACGATTGTCAGGACGCCTGCGCGCACAGCGACGGGCAGCGCTGGCTTCAGCGGCGCGAGCCGCTCGCCGATCCGCCCGAGCGCCGCAAGGGCGTCCTCCGACGACGCCCAGCGCCACGCGTGGTACATCAGGAACGCCGCCATCACCGTCAGCGCCGGATAGAGCGGCAGGAAGTAGCGCATGTAGAGCGAGAACTGCATGCCCATGAAGCCGAAGTAGCCGAGCACCCACGCCAGCGGCACCAGCCATACACCCTGCCGCCTCTTGATCGCGTACACGCCGGCGAACAGCAGTCCGAGCCACGCGGTGACGCCGAGCGCGGGCCCCATGCCCCAGGCGATCATCTGCTGCGCCGGCCAGATCCACTTCGACCGGCCGATCCACTGGACGTCGGGCGGGAAGGCAGCGCTGCCGCTGAGCAGCTTCTGCTGGCCGACCTGATCGTCGAGCCAGTGCTGGTTCATGATGTCCGGATAGACCGTCGGGAAGGGGCCGAGGTGGCCGCTGCGCAGCGACAGCAGGTCGCCGAAGCTCGGCGTGTTGAACGCGTAGGGCATCGCGATGCGGAACGCCACGAAGCCCGCAAGCAGCGCGACGAGCGAGCCGACCACGAGGCTGAACACCGACCTGTCCAGCTCGACGCCGTCGCGCTGGTCGGCGTACTCCTTCCTGTCTCCGCACCACAGCGGCGCGACGAAGGGGAAGATGCCCTTCCAGCAGTACACGCCCACGCCCAGCACGACGACCGGCAGCAGAGACACGGCGGTGATCTTGCACGCGGCCGCGAGCCCCGCGCCCGCACCGGCGAGGATGAAGTCACGCCAACGGCCGTGCCGCGCGGATCTGACGGCGAAGAACAGCGTGAACGTCGCGAAGAACGCGACGAACGGGTCGACGACGAAGAAGTGCGCGTTCTGTATGGGGAACGCCGAGAGCGCATAGAGGAACGCAGCGAGCAGTCCTACCTTCCTGTTCGCCAGCGCGCGTCCGAGCAGGAAGATGAACAGGATCGTGCCCAGGTCGAAGATGCCCGAGAGGGCGCGCCCGCTCAGGTTGTACTGGTCGTAGTTGTCGTAGTTGTGCGCGGGAAGGCTGAACTGCCCGATCGTCAGCACATTGATGGTGCTGTTGACGGTGTCTCCGTGCCCAAACGTGAGGTCGTCGACGGCGTGAAGCGGCGTGGCGAGGTGCGATGCGACGTACTTGTTCAGGAAGAGCGGCAGCGTGCCGTAGACGAACGTCGGCTGCTTGCTGCCGTCCGGTTTCTTGATGTTGTACGGGTTCGCCGCCGAGGTATCGGTGTCGAAGTAGTTGGCGACGCTGCTGGGGCCGCGTGTGTCGGTGCTGATCTGCGTCAGGAACCGTTCGTCGGGGTGGAGGTGCGCGTTGGCGTCCCAGTTGACGTGCGTGAGGCGGAGAAACGCCGCCATGAGCAGGATGCCGGCAAGCGCCGCGACGGTGAGCAGGCGCGCCGTATCTGCCGTTACGCTGCTCAGGTCGATGCGCGGGAGCGAGCGCGGAGCACGGACCGGCGCCTCGAGCGCGGGCGAGGGTTCGTGCAGCGGCGAGGTCTGTTCGCTCATACAGGTATCTTCGTCAGTCGGGCACGGATGGATGCTCGGCGAACGCACGGAATCATATCAGAGCGGCACGAATTGGCGGCAGCGCCCGGGCATGGCGAGGACTCGCTCTCACCAAAGCGAGCGACAGCGCGCCCGATTGCTGGTCGAGTCTTTCGCGCGCCGTTTGCAGGGTTTCTCCTACCGCGCTCGCGGCGTCGCGTGCGTAAGCTTGGTGGGTCGATGCGATGTCGCGGCACAATGCGCCGCCAATCTACCCTTGCTATGATCCGTATCGTCCGGGGCGCGGCGAGCAGGGAAGCGAGGGAGGTCCGATGAGCAACAAGCTCACGCTGGGTATCTTGGGTGTCGCCGCCGCGGGCATCATCGGCCTCGCCGTGGTGCTGATCGTCGTGGTCGCGGGCGGCGGCAGCGACAAGAAGGATTCGGCGGCCGGATCGGGCACGCCCTCCGCGTCGGAGACGGCGCCATCCGGCTCGGGCACGGCGACCAAGGCCGCATCGGGTGAGCTGCGGCTGCGTGGCGACGACCCGCTCTTCCTCGACCCGGCAGTGGCGCAGGACGCCGGCTCCGCGCTCTACATCGTCGAGATCTTCTCGGGGCTCGAACGCCTGGACAAAGACTTGAAGATCCAGCCCGACGTCGCCGAGAGCTACGACGTGAGCCCCGACGGCCTGACCTATACGTTCCATCTCAACAAGAAGGCGACGTACCAGGACGGGCGTCCCGTCAGCGCGGACGACGTCAAGTACTCGTGGGAGCGTGCCCTGAGCCAGGACACCGGCTCGGTCACCGCCGAGAACTTCCTCGGCGACATCGTGGGGGCGAAGGACGTATCGCGCGGTCGCGCGACCGAGATCAGCGGGCTCAAGATCATCGATGACACGACGATCTCGGTCACACTGGACGCGCCGAAGCCGTACTTCCTCTACAAGCTCGCGTATCCGACGGCCTTCCTGGTCGACAAGCGACAGATCCAGTCGAACCCCAAGCGCTGGACGCAGAAGCCGAACGGCACCGGACCCTACAAGCTCAAGGAGTGGAAGCTCGGCGAGCGCATCGTGCTCGAAGCCTACGCCAACAGTCACCTGGGCCCGCCGAAGCTCAACACGATCCAGTACGACCTGTCCGGCGGCTCGTCGCTGGTGGCGTACGAGGACGGCGACATCGACATCACGGGCGTCGGTCTCGACGACCTGGAGCGCATCCAGGACCCCAGCGACAAGCTGCACGCCGAATACGTGACGACACCGCGGCAGTCGATCGACTATATCGGCTTCAACACGAACGTCGCGCCGTTCGACGATCCGAAGGTGCGGCAGGCGTTCGCGATGGCGGTCGACCGGAAGAAGATCGCGGAGGTTGTGCTGAAGGGCGCGATCCCGGTCGCCAACGGCATCCTCGCGCCGGGGGTGCCGGGCTACACGCCCGACGACAAGACCTTGCAGTACGATCCGGAGGCGGCGAAGAAGCTGCTGGCCGAGTCGAAATACGCGGGTAAGATGCCGGCGATCACGCTGGCGGAGAGCGGCGCGGGCGCAACGGTCGGGCCGACCGAAGAGGCGATCATCCAGTTCTGGAAGGACAACCTGGGCGTCGACGTGAAGATCCAGCAGGCCGAATCGGCGACGTTCTTCAACGACATCGACCAGGGGCGTTACCAGATGTTCCACCTCGGATGGATCATGGACTACCCCGACCCGGAGGACGTGCTCGACGTGCTCTTCTACAGCAAGAGCAAGCAGAACAACTCGCGCTACAGCAACCCGGAGGTCGACCAGAAGCTCGAGGCGGCGCGCATTGAGCGCGACACCGAGAAGCGGCTGGCGCTCTACCGGGACGTCGAGAAGAAGCTAATCGACGACGCTGCCTGGATCCCGATGTTCTTCGACACGACGCACGCGCTGGTGAAGCCGTACGTGAAGAACTTCGCGTTCCCGCCCGTCATCATCGAGCGCTTCCATGACGTCGAGGTGAACCGCTAGGCTCCGATGGACGCGAGCCGAAAGCGCGCGCCATGGTCACAGCAACACAGCCGGAGGACGCCGCGGTCGAGGCAGGAAGCCCAAGAGGGATACTGACATGGATGGTCTGGCCGGCTACATCCTCCGCCGCCTGCTGTTCCTGCCCGTCACGCTGCTCATCGTCTCGTTCGCGACGTTTTACATCACCCGCTGGGGGCCCGGCGATCCAGTGCGGGTTGCGGCGGGCGCCGGTTTCAGCGATCCGGAGGCACTCGACCGTGTCCGCCACAAGTACGGTCTCGACAAGCCGATCATCGAGCAATACGGCCTCTGGCTCCGCGATGTCACGCTGCACGGCGATTTCGGCCCGAGCTACCGGTATCGCGACCGGACGATCGGCGACGTGCTCGGCCCGAAGATCTGGGTGTCGGTGCGGCTGGGGCTCTACGCGTTCATCCTGACCTTCCTGATTGGGATCCCCGTCGGTATCTTCGCGGCGGTGAAGCAGGGCACCTGGCTCGACCCGTTCGCGATCGGGTCGTTCCTGCTGTTTCAGTCGGTCCCCGTGCTGGTCACCGTGCCGATGATGGTGCTGATCCTGGCGGCGAAGCTCCACTGGCTGCCGGCCGGCGGCTTCGACGGGCTCTTCTCCAAGTCAATGATTATCCCCACCGCGGCGATCACGCTGCCTGGAGTAGCGGGCATAGCTCGGCTTGCTCGTGCGACGATGCTCGGCACGCTCGGCGAAGACTTCGTGCGCACGGCGCGCGCGAAAGGACTGGACGAGTTCACCGTTCTGACGCAGCACGTCGCGCGCAACTCGCTGGTGCCGGTGATGACTACGGTTGTCGGTCTTTCGCTCGTCGGGCTCATCGAAGGCGCGTTCTTCACGGAGACGCTACTGGGGATCCCGGGTGTCGGCCGGTTCATCTTCGAGTCGGTGAACGGGCGGGACTACAACGTGATCCTCACCGTCGTACTGATGATCACGACCGCGTTCGTGCTCGCGAATCTGCTCGTCGATATCGCGCTCGTCATCATCGATCCGCGTATCCGCGGACAGCGCTCGAGGGCGGCATGAACGCTCGCGGCGAGGCGCCCGGCGAGGCCGGGGCGCCGGCGACGTACGTCAGCGGTCAGAGCCTCACCAGCCGCTCGATCCGACGGCTGCTGCGGCGCAAGCTTGCCGTGATCTGCCTGGTCGTCATCGCCGCGTTCTATGCGGCGGGCATCCTGGCGCCGCTCATCGCCCCGTACAGCTACACGCACCAGAACCTCGACCTGTCGTTCGACGGGCCATCGCTGCACCATCCCTTCGGCACCGATCGCAACGGGCGCGACATGCTGAGCCGCACGATCTTCGCGGCGCGCACCACCGTCATCGTGACGGCAGCGACCTTCGCGACCGGCTTCGTGCTGCTGCCGGTGACGCTGGGCATGATCGCCGGCTACCGGCGCGGCTTCGCCGACGCGCTGATCAACCGCACCGGCGAGATCCTCGCCTCGCTGCCGGGGCTGCCGATGCTGGTGCTGATCAACGCCACGATGCGGCCGAGGTTCGAGGACGGCGTAGCGCGCCTCGAGGACGTCATCCATTACCACGGCCTCACGTCGTCCGGGTTCGCCGACTACTTCCTGATCTTCGGCGTACTGTCGCTGTTCGGCTGGGTCGGAGGCGCGCGTCTCGTCCGCACGCAGGTGCTGACGATGCGCGGCTCCGAGTTCATCCTGGCGGCGGAGGCCAGCGGCGCATCGACCCGGCGCATCCTGTTCCAGCACATCCTGCCGAACATCATGCCGCTCGTCATCGTCGGCGCGTCCGCGTCGCTGGGCTCGATCGCGCTCTCCGAGATAGGGCTGACGTTCCTGGGGGTCGGCATCCAGCCGCCGCATCCCAGCTTCGGGGCGCTGATCACCGACGGCGCCGCACGCTCCGTGCTCGAGAATCACCCGGAACTGCTTATCGTGCCGGCGAGCGTCGTGGCGTCGCTGATCTTCGCGTTCAACCTGCTGGGGGACGCGCTGAACGACGTCTTCACGTCAAAGGCGCAGTAGGGACGGCTGCATCTGGCGACATAACGGGTCAGCGACATAACGGACGTCGGCACAGACTCATCAGCATCGCCGCTAATCGGCGGCTTGTTATACTTCCAGCGGTACGACGGATTCACGGTACTCCTCCGGACGGTCGCCCTGGCGGCCGTCCGTCTTGTGGGGAGGCCGAAGCCCCGTTGGCTAGGTTGGCAACCGCTTGAAAGTCTCGACAGAGAAGATTCCCGAATCCCAGGTCCTGATGACGATCGAGGTGGAGCCCGAACGGCTCGACGCCGCCCGTGAGAAGGCGCTCCGGAAGCTGGCGCCGCGCGCCAAGGTACCCGGATTCCGGCCGGGCAAGGCGCCCAAGAACATGGTGCTGAGCTACTTCGGCGAGGAGCGCGTGCTCGACGAGGCCCTGGACGTGCTGGTGCCGGACGTCTACCGCGAGGCGCTTGAGGCCGACGAGAGCATCGACGCCATCGCCCGGCCGCGGCTCGTCGTGGAGACGACCGAGCCGCTCGTCGTGAAAGCGACGATCCCGGTGCGCCCGACGGTCGCACTGGGCGATTACCAGTCGGTCCGGGTGGCGGTCGAGCCGATCGTGGTCGACGAGTCGCGCGTCGAGGAGACGCTGCAGGTGCTGCGCAAGCGGTCGGCGACGCTGGAGCCGATCGAACGCGCGATCGCCTGGACGGACGTCGTGCGCATCGACGTGCTGGGGACGGTCGAAGGCGAGAAGATGGTGGACCAGAAGGACGTCGAGGTCCAGCTGGCCGAGGACCGTGACGTGCTCTTCCCGGGGTTCGAAGAAGCGCTGCTGGGCCACAAGAAGGGCGAAGCGGTCGAATTCACGCTGGCGGTGCCGGAAGAGGTCAAGAGCGAGAAGTTCGCCGGCAAGCAGTGCGACTTCGTCGTGAACGTCACCGAGACCAAGGAGGAGATCCTGCCGGAGCTGGACGACGCGTTCGTGAAGGCCGTTGGCGAAGGCTTCGAGACCGTCGATGCGCTGCGCCAGCGCATTCGCGAGGACATCGGGAAAGTGCAGGAGCAGCAGCGCGACAACCGCTACCACGAAGAGATCCTCACGCAGCTCGTCGAGCGGGCGACGATCGAGTTCCCGCCCGTGATGCTCGACGTGGAAGTCGATCGCCTGGTGCATGAACATGCCCGGCAGATCGGCGACGAGCACAACATGGAGGGCTACCTGGCGTCCATCGGGAAGACCGCCGAGGAGGTGCGCGAGGAGCTACGGCCGATCGCCGACACGCGGTTAAGGCGATCGCTGGTGTTGTCGCAGCTCACGGGAGCCGAGAATATAGAGGCCGCCGACGAGGAGATCGAGGCGGAGATCGACAAGATGACCGCGTCGGCGGGCCAGCAGGCGGCGCAGCTGCGCCAGCTGTTCGACAGCGAGAACGGCCGCGACACGATCCGGCGGAACCTGCAGACGAAGAAGACGCTCGCGCGACTGGTCGAGATAGCGACGCAGGACGGCGGGGTCGCCGCGGCGACCGGGGCGTCCGCGGACAAGCCGGCACCGAAGAAGAGAGCAGCGGAAGACGAAGGCGAAGGCGACGGCAGAATCGGCGCCGGAGCCGGTCGAAGAACAGAGCCCGTAGGGGCGGCCCAGGGTGGCCGCGCGCGGCAAGCGTATTTGAGATGCATTTCGAGAGGACACCGAGCATGATTATCCCATCCGTCATCGAGACCAGTGCGCGCGGCGAGCGCGCTTTCGACATCTACTCGCTGCTGCTCCGCGAGCGCATCGTCTTCCTGGGTACGGGCATCGACGACCAGATCGCGAACCTGATCATCGCGCAGCTGCTCTACCTGGAGCGCGAGGATCCGGACAAGGACATCAACCTGTACATCCACTCGCCGGGCGGTCAGATCACGGCGGGACTCGCGATCTACGACACGATGCAGCTGGTGCGGCCGGACATCGCCACGTACGCGGTGGGCATGACGGCGAGCATGGGCACGGTGCTTCTGTGCTCGGGCGCGCCGGGCAAGCGCTACTGCATGCCGAACTCCACGATCCACATGCACCAGGCGCTCGGCGGCGCGCGCGGTCAGGCGGCGGACATCGAGATCCAGGCGCGCGAGATCCTGCGAGAGAACGACATCATTCGTGGTATTCTTGTCAAGCACACAGGGCAGGACGATGAGCGGATCCGGAAGGACTTCGACCGCGACTTCTACATGCACCCTGAGCAGGCGAAGGCGTACGGCATGATTGACGAGATCTTGTCAAAGCGAGAGGGATAAGGAGCGATCCGGGCGCGTGTCCCGTAAGGGAACGTTATATAGGGGACCACCCGCCGTTTAGACTCTTCAGACGGGTACGTGGATTCCCGACAAACGTAGAGAAGGTCCGCACAATCCCCGATTCCCGCTGTCAAGCTGACAAATCGGCTGGACTGGCGTAGAATCGGCAGCACCGGATGCATCTCCGCAGCGGCGGGGCACGCAGTCGCCAGGGGGGACAGGACAGCATGGCCAACAGCCGGACCTCGCGCGTTCAGTACCATTGCTCGTTCTGCGGCAAGAACCAGGATCAGGTCAAACGGCTGATCGCCGGCCCGGGCGCGGTCTACATCTGCGACGAGTGCGTCGAGCTGTGCCGCGAGATCATCGACGAAGAAGCGGCAGGGCCGGCGAAGACGAAGGTCGGCGCCGGGCAGCGCACGCCGCCGCCGAAAGAGATCTTCGACCATCTGAGCGAGTACGTCGTCGGCCAGGAGCAGGCGAAGAAGGTCCTGTCGGTCGCGGTCTACAACCACTACAAGCGCATCTCGGCGGTATCGCAGAACAACGACGTCGAGCTTGAGAAGAGCAACATCCTGTTGCTCGGCCCCACGGGCTCCGGCAAGACGCTGCTGGCGCGCACGCTGGCGAAGATCCTCGACGTGCCGTTCACGATCGCCGACGCGACGGCGCTGACCGAGGCCGGCTACGTCGGCGAGGACGTCGAGAACATCCTGCTGCACCTGATCCAGTCGGCCGACTTCGACGTGCAGCGGGCGGAGCGCGGCATCGTCTACATCGACGAGATCGACAAGATCTCACGCAAGTCGGACAACCCGTCGATCACGCGCGACGTGTCCGGCGAGGGCGTCCAGCAGGCGCTGCTCAAGATCATCGAGGGCACGACGGCGAACGTCCCGCCGCAAGGCGGACGCAAGCACCCGCACCAGGACTTCATCCAGATCAACACCGCGAACATCCTGTTCATCTGCGGCGGCGCGTTCGAGGGGCTCGACAAGGTCACGGAGAAGCGCCTGGGCAAAGACAAGCGCTCGCTGGGCTTCGGCGCCGAATACAAGGCGCTCGACTCGCAGAAGAAGACCGACGAGTTGATGAAGCACGTGACGCACGACGACCTCCTGCAGTACGGCCTCATACCGGAGTTCGTCGGGCGCTTGCCGATGGTGGTGTCGCTCGAGTCGCTCGACGTGGACGCGCTGGTGCGCATCCTCACCGAGCCCAAGAACGCGCTCGTGCGGCAGTTCCAGCGCTTCTTCGGCCTCGACAGCGTGGAGTTGCAGTTCACCGAAGACGGGCTGAGCGCGTGCGCCGAGGAGGCGATCCGCCACAAGACTGGCGCCCGCGGCCTGCGCACGGTGCTGGAAGACACGCTGATGGAAGTGATGTACGACATCCCGTCGCGCACCGACATCAAGAAGTGCGTCGTGAGCGGCGACACGATCCGCAACCGCAAGCGCCCGCTGCTGCTCACGCGCAGCGGCCAGAGCGTCGACACCGACGAGGTGATCGAGGAGATCGACGAAGTGAAGGACGTGTCGGCCTAGCGGCGCGTGGGACGGAACGCACAGACAGAAGACAACGGAGGCCCGCGGAACGCGGGCTTCTTTGTTGTTCACCTTCGCTCGCGCCGCTAACCGTCCAACTCCCGCAGCAGGCGGGCGCGGTCGGCGTCGAGCGCGGGGGCGGGGGCGCGCGTCGGCGGATCGTCGAAGGCGGAGAGCTTGATCGGGTTGCCGGCCATGCGGAAGGGACCGATGTCGGGGTCTTCCGCGGTGACCAGCATGTTGCGGGCGGCGATCTGCGGGTCGGCCAGCACCTGTGCCACGTTCTGGATCGGGCCGCACGGGATGCTGTCCGCTTCGAGCGCGGCGAGCCACGCCGCCGTCGTTCGCGTGCGCAGGCAGGCTTCGAGCTCCTGTTTGAGTTCGGCGTTGTGCTCGGTGCGGAGCGGATTCGTCGCGAAGCGCGGATCGGCGGCGAGCGCGGGATTCCCGATGATCTCGCAGAGTCGCGCGAACTGTGGATTGTTGCCGGCGGCGATCACCAGATGTCCGTCGGCTGTTGCGAACGCCTCGAACGGCGTGATGGACGGGTGGCGCGAGCCGATGGGACCGGGGATCTCGCCCGTAGCCGCGTAGCGAGCGATCGCGTTCTCGAGGATCGCCACCTGGCAGTCGAGCATGGCGACATCGATCATGATGCCTTCGCCGGTCCGGGTGCGGTGATAGAGGGCGGCGTTGACGCCGATGGCTGTGAAGAGGCCGGCCGTGATATCGCCGATCGACGTGCCGACCCGCGTCGGAGGGTCGCCCGGCTGCCCCGTCAGGCTCATCACGCCGCCCATGGCCTGCACGACGATGTCGTAGGCGGGACGGTCGGAATACGGGCCGCTCGTGCCGAACCCGGACGTCGCGGCGTAGATCAGCCGCGGATGGCTTCCGTGCAGCGTCTCCCAGCCGTACCCGAGTTTCTCCATCGTCCCGGCGCGGAAGTTCTCGATCAGCACGTCGGCGCGGGCGAGCAGCCGCTCGAAGATGTCGCGGTCGTCCGCTTCCTTCAGGTCGAGCGCGATGCTCTCCTTGCCGCGGTTGATGGACATGAAGTAGGCCGACTTGCCGCTGATGAAGGGCCCCACATTCCGCGCATCGTCGCCGCGTACCGGCACCTCCACCTTGATGACGCGCGCGCCGAGATCGGCCAGCACCATCGTGCAGTACGGGCCCGCGAGCACGCGCGTGAGATCGATGATCGTGACGCCTGAGAGCGGGTCCGTCGGGCGCCATGCGTTATTTCCGCCCGCTGTACACGGCGAACCTGTAGTGCTTGTACGCGCAGTCGACGTCGCGGAAGCCCGCCTCGTCCAGCCAGCGGAGCTGGTCGGCGAGCGTCGCCGTCCGATCGTGCTTCATGCGCTCGATCTGCGGCGTCGAGATCTGCCTGCGAGACGCCGAGCCGGCGCGCGCCCGCGAGCCATGCCGCGTGGTTGCGCGCTTCGACGGCCGGCGTTCGGCCCAACACCTGGTCGGCGTTGATGAAGGCGCCGTCCGGCCGCGAGCGCCGCGTAGATGCGGCCGAACAGAGCGACCTTGTCGCGCGTCCGAGAGGTGGTGGATCGAGAGGCCGGAGACGACGAGATCGAACGTGCCGGGCGGCAACTCCACGGCGTAGTCGAGCGTCACGCAGGCGAAGCGGCCGGCATCGCTCGCAAAGCGCGCCCGCGCCCGATCGAGCATCTCGGCCGCGACGTCGACGAGGGTAAAGCGCGCATGCGGATGGGCGTCGGCGAAGAACGCGGACATCAGCCCGGTGCCCGCGCCCAGGTCGAGGATGTGGATCGCCGCATCCCGCTCGAACGGAGAGAGCGCAACAGCGGTGCCGTAGAAGTCGTCGAAGCACGGAACGAGCTGGCGGCGCGATCGATCATAGATCGCGGCGTCGGCGGCGAACGAAGTCCCGGCATTCATGCCGGAAGGGTAGCGGCTCGCACCGCCGTGCGGAATGCGCGTGCAATTCGCCGCACAGCGATCCCGCCACGGCGTATAATCGTGACCGATGGAGGGAGCAGGCAGACGGGGGCACGTCGGGGGCGTTGCGACGTCCAAGTTCGCCGTCCCGCGGCGGCGAGAGGATATCGTCCGGCGGGCCAGGCTGAACGCGTTCATCGACGCGTCCATAGGCGGCAAGGGCATCCTCATCGCCGCGCCCGCCGGTTACGGCAAGACGACGCTCGTGGTCGACTGGCTCAGCACCTCGGATTTCGCCGCCGTGTGGGTGTCGCTCGATGCCTGGGACGACGAGCTGCCGGCGTTTACGCGCGCGCTCGCCGCCGCGATCCGCCTTCGATTCGACATCGCCGTGCCGCTCGGCGACGAGCGCTTCTGGCAGCCGCGAACGGTCGCCACCGTGCTGCTCAACGCGATCGCCGAGCAGGATGACTACGTCGTCCTGGTCCTCGACGACGTCCACGCCGTTGAAGGTTCCGAAGCGATTATGGCCACGCTGGGCTACATCCTCGAACGCGCCCCCGAGAACCTGAACATCATCATGACGTCTCGCACGCGGCCCCCGGTGCCGCCGCTCCTCCGGCTGATCGCCAGGCGGGAGGTCGCGGCGATCGGGGCTGCGGATCTCGCCTTCATGCCGCGCGAGGTGCGCGAGCTGCTGGCTTCGCTCGGGCGTGCCGTCTCGGAGGACGAGGCGGAATCGCTGTTCGAGCGCACGGAGGGTTGGGCCGCGGCGCTGATCCTCGGCGGGGGATTCGGCGAAGCGCAACCGCGTCACGTTGAGGGCGGCGGCGCGCCGGGGCCGAACGTTGGGCTATCGCTGGCCGACTACGTGCACGGCGAGGCCCTCGAGAACGTGCCGGAGGACCTTCGCAAATTCTTGCGGCGCGTCTCGCTGCTGCCCGTGTGGACGCCGGCGCTCTGCAACGACGTTACCGGACGCCGCGACGCTGAGCGCATGCTCAAGGACGCGGCAACGCGCGTGCTGTTCGTCACGCAACATGCCGACGAGCCGCCGATGTATCGTTGCCACCAACTCATGCGCTCGCTGCTGATGCAGCAGTTTCGGACGGAGGATCCGGCCGGGTTCGCGGACGCGGGACGCGAAGCGGCGGACACGCTCGCGCGGTTCGGCCTGCTCAACGAGGCGGTCGAGCTGCTGTTCGACCTCGAAGAGTGGACCGGCGCTGCCGATGTGCTGGTTGAAATCGCGCCCCGCTTGATCCAGCAGGGGCAGGCCCGCGGCCTGGCGGAGTGGATCGATCGGTTGCCCCGAGAGTCGCTGGCTCGCAAGCCCGAGCTGCTGGTGTCGCGCGCGCACGCTGCGTACAAGCTGCAGGATCCGGACGAAGCGCTGCGTCTCATCGAGGAGGCAGTGCGGGCGCTGCGCGAAGCTGGCGATATGCGCGGCCTCGTGCCCGCGCTCTTCGTGCGCGGCGAGACACAGCGCCTGAAGGGCTATTACGATGAGGCGCTGGCGACGTTCGGCGAGGCGCGCGCGTTGCTCGAACACAGCGGCGACGAGGATCTCGGCCTCGCCGGCGAGGCGCTGCGCCACATCGGCGTCACGCACGGCATCACCGGCGACCTGGACGCCGCGGTGCAGGAGCTCGAAGAGGCGCGGCGCCTGCTCGAGCAGGTCGGCGACCTCGATGGCATCAGCAACGCGTGCAACACGCTCGCCCAGTGCTACAGCCGCCGCGGCGAGTCCATGCTCGCGCTGGGCGCGTTACAGAGGGGGCGTTCAGCGCTGGAGCGCGCGGGGAACACCTTCGACCTGGGGCTCAACCTCAACAACACGGGCATGCTCTATTACGAGATGGGCGAGTACGAGCAGGCGCTTCAGGTGTATGAGCGAGGTCTGCGTGTGGCTCGAGGCGCCGGTGACGCACGCTTCGAAGCGTTCATGATGGCCGGGAGCGCCGAGACGTACCGCGACATGGGCCGCTTCGACGAGAGTCTCGCGATGTACCAGGCGGCTCAGCCGATGATCGAGGGGTTGCAGATCCCTGATCTCACGGCAGAGTTCATTGAAGGGCTCGCACTGACCCGTCTGGGTCTCGGTCAAGCCGAGGAAGCCGCGCAGTTGGCCGCGAGCGTGTCGCCAAAGCCATCCGATGGGCCGTCGCGACAGGCGCGGCATGCCATGGTCGAGGCGCGCGTGTCAATCGAACGAGGTGATGCGGCGTCGGCGGTGAAGGTGCTGGATAAGGCGCTGCGCACGTTCGAAGCGGCGGGTGACCGGTATGGTAAGGCAAGCGCGGCATTCCTTCGCGCCCGCGCGCTCTTTGACGCACACCAGCCGCGCAAGGCCATGGCAGGCCTGGAAGAGGCAGCGCGCATCTGCGATGCGCTGGGCCACCGCGCATTCCTTCGGCCCGTGGCCGCAACGTCCGGAGAGATGATCGATTACGCGCGCGTGCGCCATGTTGGCGACTCGCTGCTGGCCGACCTCGGCGGTGTGCAGCAAGGTGCTGAAGACCGCCGCCGGGCGAAGCGCACGGACGTCAGCGAAGGCGTCGTCCCGGCTGTGCAGGCGTTCGCGTTCGGGCGCGGCAGTGTGATGGTCGGCGAGCGGCAGGTCTCGGATCTCGAATGGCGGAGCGAGAAGAGCAAGGAGATGCTCTTCTTCCTGCTGGCGAAGAGGGATGCGGTCTCGAAGGAGGAGATCTTCACCGCCCTCTGGCCGGACCTGTCCGAATCGAAATGCAACAGCAATTTCCATTCGAGCCTGTATCGCCTGAGGCGGGCGATCTTCCACGAATGCGTGGTGCGGACGAAAGAAGGCGCGTACGAATTGAATCCCCGCGGCGTCTTCACGACCGATGTCGACGCGTTCAACAAAGCCATGCTGGAAGCTGACGTCGCACGCGACGCGGATGCCCGCGCGGCGAGCCTGGCGCGCGCGGTCGCCCAGTACAAGGGGCCGTTCCTGTCTTCGACCTACAGCGAATGGACGGAGCCGCTCCGGCGTGAGTTGGAGGATCGGTACATCGAAGCGCTGAACGAGTTCGCGGCATACACGCTGCAGCGAGGCGAGTTCGAAGAGGCACTCACGCTCTTCCGGCTTCTGGAGGGCGTCGATCCTTACAGTGAGGCGGCCGCCTTCGGCGTGATGCGTTGCCACCTTGGGTTGAACGACGGCCCCGCCGCCGCGCGGCACTTCCGCCGGTTCCGGCAGCTCCTGGAGGATGAGCTGGGCGAAGAGCCATCACCCCGCCTCCTCGATCTGTACCGCGAGGCATCCGCCACCGGCTGAGCCCCATCGGCGAGTCGCCAAACGCTACGCGCCTGCAGCGACGCGTGAGTCGGGGCGTCCGCACGCCGTAGGTTAATCCCCTTAAGTGCCGTTCGCCCCTCAAGTGCGGGTAAACCCTGCCGATATCTCCCTTACCAGAACAGAGGCATCTGAAGGAGGTATCGCATGTCCCGCTTCATCCCGACCGCGCTCATTGCGCTCAGCGTCCTGGGGACGGCCCTCGTCGCCGTTGCTCCCTGGGGCTGGGGCTAGGCTGCGGCCAAGACTCGCATAGAAGGCGAATGCCTCGCTCGTTCGGGCGAGGCATTCTGCTGCCCGCGCTTATCAGGCGGGCTTGGCCGGGGCGGCGAGCTTCGCGCCGGGCCCCGGCTTGGGCGGGGCGAGGCCCCGGGAACGGCGTTGCTTTTCCAAATCGACCTCGGGAAACTCGGTGTGAAGGCCGGCGCAGTAGACACGCGCGCTCACGATCTTTTCACCTTTGAGCGTCATCAGGCAGACCTGGCGCACAACGCGGGGCTGGTCGTCGGGCTGCACCTTCCACGTTATTTCGTACTCGAGCGTCGCGGCGCGGGCACTTGATGTTTCGTTGCTCCATGTGATGGTCGACCCTGTGCCCGGAGTGAACCAGACCTCGATGATCTTGGCCACCGTCGGGCCGTCCTGGGCGACCCAGTGCCCGGTGGGCGTCCAAGCTTCGAAGTCCACCGGCGCCGCAAACAGCTTCGCCGCGGATGAGAATTTGCGCGACTTGACAGCAGCCAGGAGCTGACCGGGTATCGTGGTCGCCATGCGATTCGTCCCTCTTGCTGCTCCCGGTCGACGGCGGGGTTCGGGCGGTTCAAGGCGTAGTGTAACGAGCGCGGCCGTTAGGCGCGACGATTGCAGCCGGAACGAGGTTGCGCCGCGGTGCGGCCGGCCAGAAGCGCTACTTCTTCTTGTCCTGCTTCGGCTTCTTGGCTTCGCGCCCGCCCTTGTCCTTCTTACCCATGACCGGTTCCCTCCAATGAGCCTAACTACAGCGCTAAGAGAGGTATTGCAGGCGCTTGAACAGACGGCTGCGGGCCGCTTCCTGGGACGCGTACGCCGACCCGAGGTGCCCATTCGGCGCCTCCGTGAGGCCCGCGAGCGCCCGGTTGAGCGCATCAAGCTGCGCTGGCTTCACGGTTACCGCGCGGCCGTCGAAGTCGCGGTCGCGGAGCACGGGCAATCCGGCGAGAATCGATTGGTAGCGGGCGTACAGGGCCCTGTAGGCGTGTCGGTGTTCTTGACCGAGCCGGATCTGAACGCCCCCGGGCGGCCAGCGCACAGACTTGCCAGTGATGGGTTCATATGCCATCACGTGAGCTTAGACAATTGGCCCGGGACGGGCAACGCCTTCGGGCCTGAGCACTGCGCGAAGCCTCTCTGGAAGCCGACAATTTCATCGATGGACGAATCGTGGGCCCTCATCGACGCGAACTCGGGTTTGCATGTGAGCTGGTACTTCTGGCTTCGAGTGCTGGACGAGGTCAATCGAGCAGCGCGTTACGGAGCGCCCTTCGGCTTGCTCCTGTTGTCCGCGGAGGCCGAACCGGGCAAGCCTTCAAGGTTGATAGACGAAGCTCCTTCGTACGTGCCCGCGGCGATACGCAGCACCGATCTCGGCGGCGTGCTGGGACGCGGGGCGGCGGCCGTCCTGCTCACCCACCAGAATGCGGCTGCGGCCGAGCAAGCGCAGCTTCGCATCATTGACCGGCTCACGGCCGCCTGTCCGGATGCGGTTCGATGGCGCGCGGAACTGCTGACGTATCCCGAGCATCGAGCGGAGATATCGCACCTTCTCACCGGCGGGTGGCGGCCGCACGCACGGGCATGGGTGGCGTCGGAGCTGGAGCCGTCGGCTTGAATCCTGCGCCAGCTTCCGGGCCTGCCCCTTCATTCTGAGCCCGGCCGCCGATCATGGAGATCAGGGGTGAACCGGTGTCCGAGGATTGGAAAGCACGCATCCTCCACGCGCGCCAGTCGTACGACGTTCGGCGGAGCACAATCGGCGTGCGGACGCCGATGGCGCAGGTATTCAGGCGGATGATCCAGACGATCATCCAGCCGGCATTCTCCGAGGTTGGGGAATTCGCAAAGAGCCAGGGCGTCATGTGCACCGTGGAGTGCGAGTTGGGCGGTGTCCAGCCGAGGGCGATGTTCTGCATTCGCCCTTCCGGCCGATCGATAAGATACGAGCTCGACGCCGACGGGGCGGCCGTACGTGAGGTCGAGGGCGTGTACCACCGGCCGCTAGGGCAACGTCGGGTGTGGATGTCGGTGGAAGATCTGCAACGGCAGCTGACAGAGGGGTACGCCCGCGCCGCGGCGGCGGCGATCGTACAGGACCATTTTCGCGCCGGGTCGCCCGGCACGCAGGGCGCGTAGGCGAGTGTCGTCCGGCTCGCCCGGCGAAGCGATGGCGCGTACGGCCGCTCCGGCGCTGCGCCGGGGCACCAGCTCTAGGCGTTTCGCACGCCACGCGTCGGGGTTCGCCTACTGTCTCTACCTGAGGTCGCGCTTCGATACTCCAGCGTATGAACTCCGGAGAGCGCTGTCTTGCTGTCGGGTCACGTCCGCGAGTCGTCGTCGTGGGCTCGTATCGCGATCCGCTCGGCCTGCCGGCGAGCGAGTTGCCGCAAGCGCTCGCCCGATATGCCGATGTCGCACGCGTTGCGTCGAGAGCGCCGCTCCGCCAGTCCCTGTCCGTCTTCAAGCAAGCGTCCCGCGCTGTCCTTGAGGACGGATACGAACTCGTCCATCTGCTGGACCCGCGATTCGCCGTCGTGGGGATGATGCTGCGGCGTCAGTTCGATGTGCCGGTGTCCGTGTCCGTCTCGTCGGTGGATGCGAGCCGCCGCTCACCGTTCGCACGCCTCGCGGTGCGCGCGTTCAAGCATCTCGATCAGGGATTTACCTCCGAAGATGCCGTCGTGCAGATCCTGCGCCACGAGGCGCCGCGCGTTGCCGTGTCGCTCGTACCGCTCGCGGCCTCGCCGCTACCGGAGCCGTCAATCCGGGGGCTTGCCTCCATCTCGCGCCTGTTGAAGGGCGTGCGCCCGGGTCGACTGGTCCTCGCCCTGCCTTGGCCGGAGAATCGAAACGACCTGCGCTGGTTCCGAGATGTCGTCGTCCCGCAGCTTGACGCACACCCGGTGTGTCTGCTGCTGGGCGTGCCAAGCCGCCGCCAGGCGCGGCTCCTGGTGGGAGCGATCGGTATGCACAGCGACTTCCGCATCCACGCCGGGCGCCTGGACGCGGACGTCATCGCTTCCGCCGCGCGCTGCGTCGATGCATTCGTCGTTTGCGCCGCGAGCGATGCGCCGCCGAGTGTTCCCGCCGGCCAGCTGGCGATCGCACTCGCCATCGCCGGTGTTCCCGTCGTGACGAATGCGTCGGAGGACGCGCGCGTGCTGGCGCATGAGCGCAGCGCGTTCGTGGTCGAGCCCGGCGACGAGCGCGGTTACGTGCACACACTGAACCAGATCCTTGCGCTCCCCGCGGTCCAGCGGCACTTCCTCGGCGAGGAGTTCGCTCGCTTCACGATGTCCCGATGGAGCTGGCCGGATGTCGCAAGCGCTTATACCGAGCGGTTCGCCGCGCTCGTCGGGCGGCCGCAGATCCCAGCGGACCTTCGGGCGGCTTAACGCCTTCGTGCCTCCGGTAGTCAGCTACAATTCCGCCGCTATGGACGATGCGACCTCGCGCGAGATCTGCGAGCTCTTTGACCTCGGCGCGCCGCATGGCGCGCCCGAACCGGTCGCAGGTGGTCTCACCAACCGTGTCTGGCGACTCGAAACCACCCGCGGCGTCTTCGCGGTGAAAGAGATGAACCGCGATCCCGACCGCGCCGATTACGTCGCGTGGTTCGATCGAGCGTTCAGCCTCGAACAAGCCGCCTTCCTGAGCGGCATCCCGACGCCGCGTCCCGTACCCGTCGCCGTGTCGGGCCGTTGCCTCGGCGAGCTGCCCCGTCGGGACGACGCACCCGTCACCGTGCGGGTGCACGAATGGGTCGAAGGCGCGAAGCTGGAGAACAGCGCGGTGTATTCGACCGAGGTGGCCGCCCACGTCGCAGTGATCCTGGCGAATATCCACTCTCTCGGCATGACTGCGGACGTCGGCGTCGAGGATGCGCTCCGCGTCTTCGGCGACGAGCACTGGCGCGCAATCGGCGAGCGCGCGGACGTGCAGGTATGGCGACTGGGCGCCTGAGTTCCGGCGGCTCTTACCAGGCTCCTGCAGAACTCGAGGCGTATCGTCACGGCTCGCACATCTACGACGCGACACCGCTGCTGCTGAGCCACCGGGACTCCGACAAGAAGAACTTCATGCGCACGTTCAAGGGCGACCTGGTCCTCGTAGACTGGGACGCGGCTGGTCCCGTGAATCCTCGGCATGACGTTGCGAACGAAGCGCTGGTATGGGCCGGCGTGCATCTGGGCGATCCAGACGTCGACCTCGCGCGCGCGTTCGTCGATGCATACCGGCGCGCTTCCGGCACGAACGATCGGTTCCAGATGACAGATCTGGCGGAACTGGTGTCCGTGCGACTCGGCTGGTTCGAGTTCAACGTGCGTCGTGCGCTGGGGGAGCACGTGCGCGACGCATCTGACCAGCAGCAAGGGATAAACGTCGTGCGCCGTAACGTGGAGCAGTTACCTCGATTCGCGCGGTCGCTTGACACCTGGCTCAAGGTCCTCGCCGACTAGCGACGCCCGCTACGGCGGTTAACCTTCCGCGCAACTGCGGCGTTGTTACGTATGTAACCTGCTATCCGTATGCGCTTGCAGGGCGCATAATCGTGCCAATGACGATCCCACGCTCGCACTCTCGCCGCTGTCAGATCCTGCTGCTGCTTGTCGTTGTGATGCTCGCGTTCCTGCGGGGTAGCTACCCGCACGCTGTTCAGGCTCAGAGTGGCGACGATGCGTTCGTCGAGCGGGTCCTCGCGTCGCTGACGCCGGACGAGCGCGTGGGCCAGCTCGTGATGGTGAACTTCGTCGGCGACGATGTGTCGGCCGCGTCGGACATCGCCGCTCTCGTGCGTGACTACAACGTCGGCTCGGTGCTGGTGACGGCGAGCAACGGCAACATCGTGAACCGCGACGACACCGCCGGGCAGCTCGCCGCCCTGACGAACGGCCTGCAGCAGCGCGCGTACGAGGCGACGCGCCGGAGCGACGCGGGTAGCGACTACTTCTTGCCGCTCTATATCGCGACCGACAATGAGGGTGACTTGTTCCCATTCACCAACGTCACGCACGGGTATACGCAGGTGCCGAACAACATGACGATCGGCGCGACGTGGAGCAAGAAGCACGCCGAAGCCACCGGCGCTATCGTCGGCAAGGAGTTGTCGGCGGCAGGCATCAACATGCTGCTCGGTCCCGTTGTCGACGTGCTCGGCAACCCGCGATCGGGGGGCAACGGCGACATCGGCATCCGGTCGCTCGGCGGCGACGCGGCATGGGTGGGAGAGCTGGGTCGGGCGTACGTCCGCGGCGTCCACACGGGCAGCGGCGGCCGCATGCTCACGGTCGTCAAGCACTTTCCCGGGCACGGCGGCAGCGACCGAGGCACCGACAACGAAGTGCCGACGGTCAACAAGTCGCTCGATCAGCTACGCGCGTCGGACCTCGCGCCGTTCGCCGAGGCCGATCGCGTCGACGACGCGGACCCACTCGCGACTACGGACGCGATGATGGTCTCGCACATCCGGTATCGCAATTTCGTAGCGGGCGCCTCCGCACCGTTTACCGGGCCGATCTCGCTTGATGCACCGGCCTTCCAAGCGCTCATGGACCTGCCGGAGTTTGCGAAGTGGCGCGCGTCCCACCTCGTGATGAGCGACTCGCTCGGCGTGCCGGCGGTCAAGCAGTGGTACGCCCAGGAAGAAGGGCAGACCTCCTTCCCGAATCGGACCGTCGTGCGTGACGCGTTGCTTGCCGGAAGCGATTTGTTGCCGTTGGTTGAGTTCTACAAGGAGCCCGACCACCGCGGCTGGAAGGACAACCAGTTGCCGGTGATCCAGGACAGTATTACGTACATGCGCCAGCAATACGCGTCAGATCCCGATTTCCGGCGCCGCGCCGATGAGGCCGTGCGCCGGATCGTGACGGCGAAAGTGAACCTCTACCCGGGCCTGCAGTTGAGCCAGGTCCGGGTGGACCCGGCTGCCGCCTCCGCCGCCGCGGGAAGCGGCGCGGAGGAAGTGCGCGCACTCGCCGACGACGCGCTCACGCTGCTTCAACCGCAGAGTGTGGAGGCGCTGCGATCCCGGCTGCCGCGCGGGCCGGTCACGCCCGACAAGGTGCTGATCATCGAGTGCTGGGAGGACTGCTATCCGTATCGCGTGATGCCAAAGCCGGCTCTGCAGAACGAGTTGCTCGCCCTGTACGGTCCCGGCGGAAAGGCCCGGCTGCGCAACGAGGACGTCGCCACGATCAGTTACGCCGAGCTCGACGCCTGGCTGACCGCTCCGGCCGATCCCGCGAACGCCCAGACCGCCAAGGCTGTGAACGACGCCTCCTGGGTGATCCTGGCGCTCACGGAATACAACCCGATCGGCCGCCCGCTCTCCGGCGCCGTGAAGCGCCTGCTCGACTCACCTCCCATCGACTTCCGCAACAAGAACCTGATCGGCATCGCCTACAACGTGCCGTACCATCTCGACTCCACCGAGATCAGCAAGCTTGCCGCGTACTTCGCCGTCTACAACAAGACGGACGCCGCGATCGACACCGGGTTTCGGGCGCTGTTCGGCGACGCCACGCCGAAGGGGCGCTCGCCCGTGAACGTGACGGGAATTTTCTACAACGTCGAAGACGCCGTGCAGCCCGACGCGTCCCAGCAGATCAGCGTTGCCGTGTTCGGACAGCAGCCCGACAGCGTGCAGGATGCGCGGACGCTGGGGTTGGTGGCGGGGCCGATCGTGGATCGAAACGGTAATCCCGTGCCCGACGGGACCGTGGTCTCGTTCGAGCTGGCGCACACCGATGGCGGCACGTCCACGGCCAAAGGCGCGACGTCCGACGGACTTGCCGGAGCGCAGCTCTCGCTTGCCGGCCCGGGCTCGTACGTAGGCGACCGCGCGTGTGGCGGGCATTGCGTCGAAGCCACTCGCGATTACCGTCGTCGGTGCGGCCGTCGAGCCGCAGGCGACGCCTGAGACGGCCGCACCCGGACCCGCCAGCTCGAGCGGCGGTGGATCGAGCGCGCTGCTGCTCGCACTGGCGATCGGCATCCCGTCGACGTTGGGGCTGGCTGTGGCCAGCGCCCTGGGCGCGACGCTGTATCGGCGCCGGTCGCGCGCCACGGCGGCAGCGGCCGACATCCCACGCCGGCACGCCGCCGCCGCCCGCCGTTGCCGCCGAGCCGCCGGCGCTGCGGGTCGATCCGGAGACGAGGCGGGTGTACGTGAAGGGCGCCGAGATGCGTCCGGCGCTCTCGGGCGAGCAGTTTCGGCTGCTGTCGCACCTGTACCAGCACGCCGGCAAGGTCGTCGCGCGCGAGGAGCTCGTACTGCAGGTGTGGCCGGATGCCCATGCCGAGGGAGTGTCGGAGGAGGCGCTCGACGCGCTGGTGCGGCGTGTCCGCGAGCGGATCGCGCAGGCCGGCGGCGAGCGGTCGTACATCGTCACGCTGCGCGGGCAGGGCTTCCGGCTGGACGCGTCGACCGTTTGAGCCGTAAGACGGGGGCGGTGACGCGAAAGAGCGGCCGTTCGGCCGCTCTGGGGTGCCTGGTAGCAGCGGTTGGAATCGAACCAACGACCTACCGATTATGAGCCGGTTGCTCTAGCCTCTGAGCTACGCTGCCGTGGATGCCGGCGCATCCGGATGAGGGTGAAGTGGTGCGCTTGGCGGGACTCGAACCCACGACCTCTACCTCCGCAGGGTAGCGCTCTATCCACTGAGCTACAAGCGCGCGCGACCAGCGCTGATGCGGATCTGACTGGTGCCGAGGGCGGGATTTGAACCCGCACGCCCTTGCGGACACTACGCCCTGAACGTAGCGCGTCTGCCGTTCCGCCACCTCGGCGTGGGCCGTCCGCGACAGCTTGGGGATTGTAGCAAGGCGATCGATCGCCTACAAGCGAAGGCGCGGCGATCACGGCGCGTGAGCCGCTGAGTGGCGAGTAGTGGTGGGCGGTACAGGACTCGAACCTGTGACCTCTTCCGTGTGAAGGAAGCGCTCTACCAGCTGAGCCAACCGCCCCGGACGTACGCGCGATCGCGCGGTCGTCGCATTCTAACAGCGCGGCGGTACGCCCTCAAGCCTGACGCCCGGCCGCGCTTGCCGTGTGGCGATCGCCGCTCCTACACTGCGAGCGATGATTCGACGGCCCGTCGCGCTCGCGCCCGCCATCGTGGTGCTGTCCATCGCGGCGGCCGCCTTCAGCGCGTGTGGCGGCGGCGGCGGTTCGAAGACGGCAACACCGGCGCAAACGCCGCCGGCCGGCACGGCGGCCGCCACGCCCGGTGCAACGACAACGTCATCGCTCGGCATCCGCACCCTCGACCTGTCGAAGGACGCCGACGTGCAGGGGGTGATCGCCGCGACGGGCGGGCAGTATTTGCAGGCGGGCGTCATCTACGGCGATCTGACGGGAGACGGAGTCGACGATGCGGTCGTGCCGATCAGCTCCGGAGGCACGATGGGCGACATCGCGTTCCTGGTGTTCGCGCCGTCGGGCGGAGTGACGAAGACGCTGCTGAAGGAGATACCGCTCGGCGGCTCGGGCGGACTCTCGGTTGCTGTGGTCGACGGGCAGATCGTCATGACGCAGCCGATCTATGGCCCTAACGATCCCAATTGCTGTCCCAGCGGGCTTCGCAAGACGACGTACGTCTGGAACGGTGCATCGTTCGCCGTGCAGTCGGTGAAGACCGATGTGAACCCGGCTGGCGGCGGCAAGACGACGCCGTCCGCGCAGCCGACGGTGGCCCGGCCGCCCGGCGCACCCAGTCAGTAGGTAAAGGAGCAGCGTGGCGAGCCCAATCGGACACGCGTTGGTGGGGATGACGCTCGCTCGGCGCCTGGGGATGACGTCGCCCGCGGGTATGGCAGCCGGAGTCGTAGCCGCCGGACTGCCCGATTTCGACGTGCTCGCCGGCATGGCGATGCATCGCGACCCGTGGAAACTCCACGTGCATGGCGCCGGGACGCACACGCTCGGCTTCGCCCTCGTCAGCGGCATGCTGGCCGGGTTCGGCGGACTGATCGGCGCCGGCAGCGCCGAGGGCGAGCGCGACCTCATCGCTGACGCTTTCGCCGGCGCCGTCCTTGTCGGGTCGCACATCCTGCTCGACGCGATGCCGCTGCCGTACCTGAAGGTGCGAAAGCGGATGCCCGCGCGCCAGAAGATCCGGAGGAGCGCCGTGAACTGGACGCTCGACGCGCTCGTCTACGGGTTCGTGGCAACGAGGCTCTGGAATGCCGGTTTGCCGACCGTGTCGGCCGAAGCGACATAACCGTCAAGCTTCGCGTACAACGAACTTGGCACTGGGTACCGGATGTACCTCATCAACCATTGACAGGGCGTCTGAAAGAGTCGTACGGTAGCTCCAGCCTCAAGAGGGCTGGCGGAGACGGGCTCCGCGAGGGCATGTAAGGCGCGCGCCAGTCACCGGCGCGCGCCTTCGTTTTGTCGGCGTCCGCCCCCGTAGAATGACACGAGCGACGGGCCGATGCCGTCGACGGAGGGGTGCTATGGGTTCCAGCAACGAGACGAGACTGCACCTGGTCGACGGCCTGCGCTTCACCGGCTCGACGCCGTCGGGCCACACGATAGAGCTTGACTCGAGCGTCGACGGCGCGCCCTCGGCGCCGACGCCCATGGAGGCGCAGCTCGTGGCGCTGGGCGGGTGTACCGCCATGGACACGATCTCGATCCTGCGCAAGATGCGCCAGGAAGTCACGGAGTACGACGTGCGGCTTAGCGCCGAGCGGGCGCCCGAACATCCCCGCGTCTACACCTCAATCGTGATGACGCACGAAGTGCGCGGCCGGGGCATCTCGGAGGCGAACGTGCAGCGCGCAATCCAGCTGACGATGACACGCTACTGCCCCATCTTCGCGATGCTCAGTCCGAGCGTGGACATCCGCGAGCGGTACGAGATTACGGATGAGGCGACGGGGGTGATCGCCAAGGGCGACGTGTCGATGGCCTCCGACGAGCCTCCCGGCGCGGGGTAATGCGACGATGAAACGGTCATCGTCCAACGCTTTGACGTTGGTGTGGCGCGGTGACCTAAGTCGACCGACGCGGGCCAAAGCCCGCGCGACGATAACAGGGCTGACTCGTCAACAGGCTGCTGATGCCAATCGATCCGAACCGTGTCGTCGCAGGTGGGTTGCTGGCTGCAACCAGTTGCAAATACAATGGCTAGCAGAGGCCTCGTGAAGCGGCATTACGCTGCCGATACTCGTCGGGGTACTCCCTGATATGCACCACATCGAGATCGTCTCACAGCTCGAAACACGGCACCTGGAGCAGCTCCCACGGCTCCTGGATGCCGCGACGCGCGCCGACGGACACGAGCCCCTGGGCGAGCACAAGTTCCTGCGTCTGCAACGCGGCGGCGACCTGTCGCTCGCCATCCTGGCGTTCGAGGACGGGGAGCTGGCCGGATACGCGCACACCGTGACGTACGGCGACGCCGACGCGCGGCGCGCCTCGTGCGAGCTGGTGGTCGACCCGCCGCGCCGGCGTCGCGGCGTCGGCCGGATGCTGCTCTCGCACGCGCTCATGACCGCGCACAGCAAGGGCGCGCGCGAACTCGACCTCTGGGCGTACAACGACACGGCGGCAAGCCAGGGCATGGCCGGGCAGTTCGGCTTTTCGCCCGCGCGCAGGCTCCTGCACCTGCACCGGCACATGCGCAGCGCGCCGGCGGCATCGAGCATACCTGGCGTGACGATTCGACCGGTGCGGCCCGGCGTGGACGACGAGGCGTGGCTTGCGCTGAACAACCGAATCTTCGCCGGGCATCCGGAGAACGGCCGCTGGTCGCTTCCCGACCTGCGGGCCCGCATGGCTCAGCCCTGGTTTCGCCCGGATGACGTGCTGATGCTCGAAGTACGCGGTGTGCTCGCGGGCTTCTGCTGGCTAAAGATCGAGGAACGGGCATCAGAAGGCCGCGTGGGCGAGATCTACGTCATCGGCGTCGCGCCGGAGCAACGGGGAGCCGCCCTCGGCCGCTACCTGCTCGCCTCAGCGCTTGCGCGGCTGCGCGAGCGCGACGCCGCCATCGCGGCGATCTACGTCGACCAGTCGAACGAGGCGGCCGTCGGCCTCTACACGTCGAGCGGCTTCCACTACCACCACGTCGACGTCTGTTACACGCGGGCGCTGCGCGGCGATCACCTCAGCCTGCCATCCGCCGACGAGGTGGAGCGGATCGTAGCGGCGTAACCGGCCACCCCTTCTGGCAACGCCGTGCGCGGGCTACGATTGTCCGAGCGACTCTTACACTCGAGAGGGGCACCATGCCACAGGGAAAGTGCGCGTTCTGCGGAACATTCGTGACGGGCGGCGGCGTCGCCATGGGGAAGCACTCGGTCGCCTGCGCGGCGTGCGCCCCGCTGGCGACCAAGTGGCTCGAAAAGCACGCGGAGCCGGTTGCCGCCGCGCCCACGGAGAGCGAGGCGAAAGCCGCCGAATAATCGAGCGCGCGCGGCGATCAGGCGTTCGCCTTATCGATCTCGTGGCGGCGGGTCTTCGCACGCTCGCGGGCGATGGCGCGCACCGTCCAGGTAATCCAGAAGACCGCCCAGGCCGACAACGTGATGCCGGCGATGGAAACCCGCGTTGAATCGACGATGGGTTCGACTTCGACGCCGTCCTCCTTGATGTGGATCACCGCAACGGGCGCGGAACTGCCCCCGCCGCCGCCACCGCCTCCTTCGCCTTCTCCCTCCACAACGTGGCCGTCTTCCCGTGAGCGTTGGCTCTGGGGACCGCTGCCGCGTCCAAAGCCCATGCCATAGCCGAATGTCACCCGCGCCGCCGGGATCACCGTATGGCCGCCGCGCTCAACCGGTGCGCCGAAGCACGCCGACGCCCCTAACTGGTCGGGTATGGCGGTGATCTGCCGCACCATCTCCTCGGATGTCATCGACGTGTCCATCACGGATTCCTCCTTCGACTGTGTGTGAATAGCTTCGCCGCAAGTCGAGCGGCGATGGGTATCGCGATGAACGCCAGTGCGATCTTGCCTGGCTGGCGTTCTCGCAGCCAGACCCGCTCCTCGTGGCCTGCTCGCCGCACGACGACGCCGACCGGTTCGCGCCGCTCGAACGTGAATCCTTTCCCGTCGCGCATCGCGCCGAGCCGGCGCACGCGGACGATGCCATCGACGGTGGCGGCGCCGGCTCTGGCGAGGGGGACTCGGCGTTCTTCGGTGCGGATCATACTGGCTGCCTCGTGCCATCCATGATGGGTGCTGGCCGCAGTCCGCCACAACCGCCGAACGGGTACTGTTTTCGCAGAATCTGCGTGTGTGAGCGCAATCACACATCGCGCATGTCGCTCCACGAGCCTGCCTGTGTCAGCATGCTCCGCGGGCGAACGGAGGAGGTCGCGAAGACATGGTGAAGCTGATCTACTGCATCTCGAAGAAGCCGGAGTTGAGCGTCGAGCAGTTCCAGACGTACTGGCGCGAGACCCACGCACCGATCGCGGCCGCGATCCCCGGCCTACGCCGCTACGTGCAGAGCCACGTCGTGCCGGAGCTGTACGCGCGCCAGGCGCCTCCGTACGATGGCGCGGCAGAACTCTGGTTCGACGATCTCGACGCCATGCGCGCGGCGATGCAATCGCCGGAGGTGCGCGCCGCGCTGGAAGACGAGAAGAACTTCATCGACCACAGCCGCGTCGCGTCGTTCGTCACGGTCGAGAAGCCCATCGTAGAGTAGCGGTGAACCTTACGCGCAGATCTTCCGCAAGGCGTCGCGCACGGCGAGCGAGCGCTCGAGCACGGCGTCCGGTGCGTCCGCGACGACGAAGTTCAGGTGCTCGCAGCCGGCTTCGATGTAGGGCGCGATGAACTCTGCGATCTCGTCGGGCGTGCCGTACGGCGTGTATTTCTCGAATCCGGAGAAGGGGATGCGATAGAACGCCTCCATGCTGCCGGCGACCTTCGCTCGCGCGGCGCTCTTGTCGGCGTCAACACCCATCCACACCTGCATGCCGCGCGGAAACACGACGTCGCCGCGCCCCGCTTCCGCCGCGAACGCCGCGATCTTTTCACCCGCCTCGACGAAGCGGCGCACCGACACCCAGATGCCCGTCCAGCCGTCGGCGTAGCGCGCCGTGCGGCGCAATGCGGCGTCGGACCGCCCGCCCGCCTGCATCGTCACACCGCCCGCGCGGAACGGCTTTGGCCGCATGCGGACCTTGTCCAGCTTGAAGTACTTGCCGTCGAACGACGTCTCCTCCTGAGTCCACAGGCTGCGCAGGATCTGCATTGATTCGTCCGTTCGGCGCGCGCGCGTCTTCGGATCGACGCCGCAGGCCCACCACTCGTTTGCGTCTTCACCGCCGATGCCGATGCCCATGATCAGCCGGCCGCGCGAGAGCTGGTCGACCATCGCCGCCTGCAGCGCCACGGGCGTCGGGTGGCGCAGCGCCAGCAGGTAGACGCACGTCTGGAGTTCGAGCTTCTCCGTCACGGCGGCAATCGGCGCGAGCTTGATCAGCGCATCGCTCCCCGAGCCGTAGAACGTCACGTGGTCGCCAACGAAGACGCCGTCGACGCCGGCGGCCTCGGCGGCCTGCGCCCAGGAGACGACGCGGTCGTCGGCGCCGCCGGCCGGCACGAAGATCTTGGGCATCTTGGGCGGCATGAACAGTCTCCTTCTTCGCTCTTCGACTTAGCGCGCCGGGCCGATGATCCCAGCCGAGTTGAGGCGCCCGATCTCGTCCCACGTGTACCCCGCCTGCAGCAGCACTTCCTCGGTGTGTTCGCCGTGCTGCGGCGCCAGGTGTGTGATCGTCGCGGGCTCACCGTCCACCGTAATGCCGATGCCGGGCAATCGCACGGGCTCGTGTCCCGGGTACTCGACTTCGTGGATGTACTTGTTCGCGATGACCTGCGGGTCGGCCGCGACCTCGGCGTAGTCCTGCACGACTGCGGCGAACATGCCGATGCTGTTGAGCCGATCGACCCACTCGCGGGCGGTCGCGGTAAGGAACACCTCGTCGAGAATGGCGATGAGGTCGGCGGAGTTCGTGCCGATGCGCCTGATGAACGTGTCGAAACGTTCGTCCGTCGCTAGTTCAGGCCTGCCGATGAGCTGACAGATCTCGTCCCATGCGCGGTCGAGCAGCATGCCGATGACGAACCACTTGCCGTCGCCCGCGCGATACTCACGCCAGAACGGACGCGAGCCGCCGCGATACGCGCGCGTCCGCACCTTGTTGGTGAAGAGGTGGGTCGCGATGTCGAACGCCTGCAGCGAGATCTGGCTGCCGAGCAGCGACGTGTCGAGCTTGATGCCGCGGCCCGTCGCGTTCCGGCTCACGAGCCCCGTGAGCGCGGCGATCGCGACGTGCAGGGCGCCTGCCTGGTCCGCGATCGGTACCTGCGTCGGCAGCGGTGGATCGTCGGGCTCGCCGTTGGTGCTGGCGAAGCCGCCGCGCGCCTGGGCGAGAAAGTCGAACGCACCGGCATCGGCGTCCGGGCCGGCTGGCCCGAATCCGGACGCCTGGACGTAGACGATGCGCGGATTCACCGCGGAAACGGCTTCGTAGCCCAGGCCCAACCGGTCGACGGCGGCGATGCGGAAGTTGTTGACTACGACGTCTGCCGCTGCGGCGAGGCGCAGGAAGATCGCGCGCCCCTCGGGGCGCTTGAGGTCGAGCGCGATCGAGCGCTTGCCGCGGTTGTGCGCCTCGAAGTAGCTGCTGAGACCAAGCTCCGGGTTCATCCACGCGAAGCGGCCCGGGTCGCCGGTCACCCGCTCCTCGACCTTCACAACGTCCGCGCCGAGGTCGGCGAGCATCGCCGTCGCGTACGTGCCCTGTTGCCAGATCGTGAGGTCAAGGACGCGGATGCCTTCGAGCGGTCGTTGCATAGGCGGATTCTCGCGCCCCGTGCGCCCAGTGTCCAGAACGCGCCGATTGACCGTCGATCCGCCATCGCCTACAACATGGGCGTGACCGGATCCCCGCTTGACTCGCCAGATACGTATGCGCGGCTCGATCCAGCGGGCCTGTACGGCCGGATCGCCGCCCTGCCCTCACAGATCGAGGAGGCATGGCGGGTTGCATGGGCGCTCGACGTGCCACCGGACTATGGCGCGGCCGAGCGCATCGTCGTGCTGGGGATGGGCGGATCCGGGATCGGCGGCGCCCTGCTGAGCGCGCTGGCGCTCGACCTCGGTGCCCGCACGCCGGTCGAACTCGTGCGCGGCTACACGCTGCCCGCGCACGTCGATGACCGTGCGCTCGTGCTGGCGTCATCGAACAGCGGCAACACCGAAGAAGTCGTCGCAACGCTTGCGCAAGCGATCGAGGCGGGCGCGAAGTGCCTGGCGATCACGACAGGCGGGCGGCTGCTCGAGACGGCGCGCGAGCACCGGCTGCCCGTACTGGCGTTCGCCTGGGACGGCGAGCCGCGGTCGGCGCTTGGCTGGAGCTTCGCATCGTTGCTTGCGATCTGCGGACGGCTCGCGCTCGTGCCGGATGTGTCCGCGGACGTCGCGCCCGCGCTCGCGCACATGCGCTCGCTCGTCGCGCGGATCGATCGTGACGTGCCGGAGACCGCGAATCCGGCGAAACAGCTCGCCCGCCGTCTCGCCGGCAAGCTGCCGGTGTTCGTCGCCGCGGAGGCGCTGGCGCCGGTCGCCTATCGCTGGCGCACGCAGGTCAACGAGAACGCGAAATCCTGGGCGATCGCGACCGAGCTGCCCGAGATGAGCCACAACGCACCTCTCGGCTACGCGGCGCCGCCGGCTGTCGTGCCTTCGTTGCACGCCGTCCTCTTACGGCACGCGGCGATGCACAAGCGAAATGGGCGTCGCGTAGAGCTAACGCTGGACCAGATGCGTGCGGCCGGCCTCGCGGCGGAAGTGCTCGACGTGCCGGGACCGTCGGTGCTCGCGCAGATGCTCTGGGCGGTGCAATTGGGCGACTTCGTGAGCTATTACATGGGGTTGCTGTACGGCGCCGACCCGTCGGAGATGCGTGCGCTCGAGTGGATCAAGGCGCGGCTGGCGGAGGGTTAGCCGCCCGGGGTGCTTGTGGTTGGCGACTGGATCAGCTGCTCGAAGTTCGTGTCACTGCCCAGGATGACCACAATCGACGCGCCGCTCGCCGACATCGCGGCTTGTTCGCTCGCCGTGGCCTTCCGATAGCCGCTGTCCGGGATCTTCAACCAGCTTGCCAGCAAGAAGCCGTTCCTCTCGTGCGTGCCGTCGACGTCGATGATCTCTGACCGCGCGTGCGACGCTCCGTCGAACACGTTCGACGGGTTGAGATCGTCCGCCGGATAGCCCTTGCCGATGATGTAGCTGACGACGCGCGCCGCGAGTCCTTCAACGCCCGCACCGTTCTGGACCTGCACCCTGACCGGCTCCGGCGTGACGAGGACTTGCGCCGGTCCGTTCCCCGGTTGATCGACGAAGACCGAATCGACCAGCTTCCGTACCTGGTCCTTCTGGAAGATCAGCACCGCCGCGCCTTGGGCTGTCGTGTACGGCGCCGTGGCGGAGCCGAGCGACACAGCGTGCACGTTGTCCTTCACGTCGTTCGCCAGCAGGGCGTACTTCGCTATCTGAAGGTCACTGATGTCGGTCTGGATGGTGTCCTTGTACTTCGCCCAGAGCGAAGGCGCGTTCTTGAGCACGTTGAGCGACTTCGCCTTGTCGATGGCGGCGAAGATCACGCGCTGCTGCCGCTGGATGCGGTCGAGGTCGTCGCTGCTGAAGCGGATGCGCGAGTAGGCCAGCGCCGTAACGCCGTCCATATGCTGCTTGCCCGGGTAGAAGTGCTGCGGCAGGTAATCGCCCGGCGCTTCGGTTTCCGAGTAGTACGGGTCGTAGACTTCGTCTGGCACATCGACATCGATGCCGCCGAGATCGTTGACGAGGGCCTCGAACCCCTTGAAGTCGATGAGGACGTACTTGTCGATCTTGATGTTGAACGGCTCGGCGCCCAGCACCTGCTTCATGAGGCCGACGCCGCCGCCCTCGTACTTGCTCAGCTCACCGTTCACGTAGACCGTATTGACGCGGTCCTGAAAGGTGCCGCCATTCTTGCCCGGGATATCGACGAGGCCGTCGCGCGGGATCCCCAGGATGCCGGTCGACTTCGTCTTCGGATCGGCGGTCACAACGAACAGTGTGTCGGTCCGGGTCGGCGCTGTGCCCTCGCTCGGCCGCCGGTCGAGGCCCATCACCAGGATGTTTACGCGCTCCTGCGATCCGCTGTCGCCGCTTGCGTCGACGCCGGGGAGCACGTCGCCGACGGCGCCCGGCAGCGTGATCTGGTGGTTGGCGCCCAGGAAGATGCTATCGACGCGCGTAATGATGACGAGTCCGAGGTACGCGGAGATGACAGCGAACAGGACGATCGCGGCGCCGATGATCGCTCGGTGGCTGCGGGTCGAAGGGGTAGCGGGAGGTCGCGAACCGGTTGACACTGGTATCGAGCGTATCGGGCGGTGATCTCGCCTGTCAAGCGGACAGTGGCTTCCCTCGCCGCGCCGCGATCGTTTGACACTGCGCGCCCGGCCGTCCTATGATCCGAAACCGCGCCGACGAATGAGGCGCAAATCAGATCGTCCGTTCGACACAGGAGCGACGACTGGCCCGACGTCGCCGGCACCGCAGAGTTCAGTAACCTGGCGGCGGATCCGTAGACAATCGCGATCGAGTAGGGGTGGCCCCACGTGGCCGCCCGGCTGTAAGGAGCAACGACGTATGAACGCCCAAGAGTTCATGCAGGGTCACGCCGACAAGGCGTGCGCCGGAAAGATCGCGTGAGATCATGGCCGACCTGACGCCCGAGTCCCTCGCGCAGGTCGGCCCGCTTATGGCCGGCGGCCCGAATCCGGCCGAGGCGAACAGCGTCGTCTCGCGCGGGCAGGACGGCGAGGACCACGTCTTCGACGTGACGTACACGGGGGGCGGAAAGTCCGTATCAATGCGCGAGTGGGTGCGCAACGTTGGCGGCACGTTCAAGATCGTCAAGCTCGAGAAACCATCGTAGGAGGCAGATCATGGCAACGATAGACGAAGCGGTCGCGAGCTACGTGGCGGCGATCAAGGTGATGGACATCGGCACGCTGATGGCGACGCTGACGCCCGACGCGCTCGGCAAGGCGATGGCGCAGATGGGCTCGCAGCCGCCCGCCGCCGGCATCAAGGACATCACGGCGCAGAAGCAGAGCGAAGAAGGCGGCGAGTACATCTACCACCTCGTCGTGGAGGCGGACTCCGGCGGCGGCACGATGATGACGCGCTGGAAGGAGATCGACGGCGCCTGGAAGGTTACGGACATCGGCCAGGCGTAAGGCGCGCAGAGTTGTACGGGTAAGAAGAGAGGCCGCGCACTGCGCGGCCTCTTTGTGTCTTTTCGTCGCGTCGCGCGGTGCGCTCGGGCGACGGCTCGCACCGGCTGACACGCTGTTGCTCACGGCCGCTACCCGTGCGTTGCCGCTTCGCGCGCCTTCTGCGCCTCGGCGATCACCTTTTGCGCGATGTGCGCGGGCACCTCGTCGTAGTGGTGGAACACCATCTCGAAGCTGCCGCGGCCCTGCGTGATCGACCGCAGGTCGGTGGCATAGCGCAGCACTTCGGCGAGCGGCGCCTCGGCGTCGATGACGGTCGTGCCGCCGTCCTCCGGCGACATGCCGTGGACCTTCGCGCGCTTGCCATTGAGGTCGCTCATCACGTCGCCGGTGTTGGAGTCGGGCACGCGGATCTTCATCTCCACCACTGGCTCCAGCAGCACGGGGTTCGCCTTCAGCGCGCCCTGCTTGAGCGCCTGCGAGCCGGCCAGCTTGAACGCCATCTCCGACGAGTCGACCGGGTGCTCCTTGCCGTCGAAGAGCGTGACACGCAGGTCGACCATGGGGAAGTGGGCGAGCGCGCCCTCGTGCAGCGCCTCCAACACGCCCTTCTCGACGGCGGGGATGTAGTTGCGCGGGACGGATCCGCCCACGACCTTGTCGACGAACTCGAAGCCGCCGCCCTTGTTGGGCTCAACGGTGATCGAGACACGCGCGTACTGGCCATGGCCACCCGTCTGCTTCTTGTGGATGTACTCGGACTCGACCTTGGAGGTCACGGTCTCCCGGTAGGGCACCCGGGGCGCGTGCAGGTCCACCTCGACGCCGAACTTGCGCTTCATCTTCTCTGCGGCGACCTCGACGTGCGTCTCACCCATGCCGGAGATGATCGTCTCGCCGGTCGTCTCGTCGCGGTGGACGACCAGCGTCGGATCCTCCTCCGCGATGCGGTGCAGCGACGGGCCGAGCTTGTCGACGTCCGCCTTGCCCTTCGGCGTTACGGCGACGTTGAACGGCGGCTTCGGAAACTCCACGGGCGGCAGGGTCAGCTGGTGGTCCTTCGTGCACAGCGTGTCGCCGGTGACGGTGTGGGCGAGCTTGGCAACGGCGCCGATGTCGCCAGCGACGAGCGTCGGTGCGTGGTCCTGGGTCTTGCCCTTGAGGATGATCAACTGGCCGATGCGCTCATCGGCGCTGTTGTTCGCGTTCCAGACGTGCGAATCGGCCTTGAGCGTGCCCGAGACGACGCGCAGGTAGTTGAGCCGGCCGACGAACTGATCCGCCGACGTCTTGAAGATGAGCGCTGCAAGCGGCCCGGCCGGGTCGGCCGAGAGCTGCTCGTCGCCGGACGCGCCTTTGGCGGTGCGCGGCGCGACTTCGGCTGGCGACGGGCAGTCGGCGACGAGGGCGTCAAGGAATTTCGCGACGCCGATGTTCTTTGACGACGATCCGGCGAACACCGGGCAGACGATGCCGCTGGCGATGCCTTTCTTGAGCGCGCCCGTGAGTTCGTCCACCGTCAGCTCTTCGCCTTCCAGATATTTCGCCAGCAGGTCGTCATCGGCCTCGGCGACGGCTTCGACGAGTTGTTCGCGGGCGGACGCCACGGCGTCGGCCATGCCGGCGGGGATCTCGCCCGGCGCACCTTTGTCACCGAGGTATGCCTTCAGCTCGATGAGGCTTACGATGCCCGCGAATCCGTCCTGCGCGCCAATCGGCAGCGCGAGCGGCGCGACCTTCTTGCCGTAGCGCGCCTGGAGCTGGGACAGCGCCTGGTCGAAGTTGGCGTTCTCGCGGTCCATGCGGTTGATGAAGACGACGCGCGGGAGCTGGGCCTTGTCGGCGTGCGACCAGGCCATCTCGGTGCCGACCTGCACGCCGGAGACGGCGTCGACGACGATGACGCCGAGGTCCGCGGCCCGGATGCCGCTCTTCACTTCGCCGACGAAGTCGGCGTAGCCCGGCGTGTCGATGATGTTGATCTTGTGGTTGGCCCATTCGCACGGGATCAGGGCGAGGCTGAGGCTGATTTTTCGTTTGATCTCGTCGGCTTCGAAGTCGGAGGTGGCGGTCCCGTCATCGACCCTGCCGAGGCGCGTCGCGCCACCCGAGGAGAAGAGCGCTGCCTCGGCGAGGGAGGTCTTGCCGGTGCCTCCGTGGCCGAGGAGAACGACATTGCGGATCTGTTCAGTCCTGTACTCTTTCATCTCGGTGCGCTGCTCCTCGCTTGTCGATGCGGTCGGTGAGCCCGATGCCGTCTTGCCCGTGGACGGGACACGATCATACTCGATCGCTGTCGATGCGGGGAGTGCCATAGGTAGGCGGTCGCCGGCCGTCCGGCATGCCGGATGAGAGAATGGCGCGGAACTCTGCGGCTCAGCCGCCGAGTTTGGCGAACAGCGACCGCAGCAGCGGATCGAACTCGCCCGGTGCGGGCACGCCAAGCAATTTCCCGACGCCGATCGAGACGCTGAAACGGCCCTTGCGAGCGGCGACGCCGCTCACCGCCGGGTACTGGAACACGTACGCCTCGTCGCCGACACCCGAACGCGGAGTGAACGAACCGCCCTGCCCCTCGGCGGCCTTGCGAGCGAGGGCGTCGTCGTCGTGCGCTGCAGACGCGTCGACGTAACCGGCGGCGACGATGATGATCGCCGTGTCTGAGCCGGTGTTACTGCCCTGAAAGCGGCAGACCAGTTGCGATACCGATCCGCTGGTTCCCGCCACGCTGTCCGCGACGAGCTGCAGGTGCTGCGCCGCGAGCGCGTCAACATCGGAGTTTGACACGAGCGCCGAGCAGCGACTCGGGAACGCGGCGTTCGCGTCGGTCGACGGCTCGGCCGTTGCGACGACCGTGACCGAGGCGCTCAGTACCGCGGTTGGCGTTGTCGCCACGGCGCTCGCGGCAGCCGTTGGCGTGCTCGTCGGCTTCGCCTTGCCGCCGCTTGAGCAGCCGGTGGCCACCAAGGCGACGACGATGACAGCGAGAATCGGGATGGTCCGCATGCGTCCTCCGGCCCCGGCGCGTGGCGCGTTCATCGCGCACGGTAGGCTGCGGAGGCTCGTGCTGCAAGCGCCGCCGGGCAGGACCGTCGCCACCGCGGCTTGACAGCCGTCGCACATGCGTGCGAAACTGGTGTTCGCATCGATTCCCCCACGAATCGAAGCGCGAAGTCCGAGTGCGTGGAGAGATTCCGCAGGCAGCGTTGACCCGTTATCATAGGGGCCGGGCAACCCCCGGCGTAGTATGAAGCAGTGACGGCGCCCTGTCCTGTCTGCGACTTCAACCACCGCTCATCGCAGGCAAGGTAGGGCGGCGTCTCTTTGTGAGAACGGCGCGCACGCCGCACTCACGAGAACGGAGCAGGACGTGAAAGTCGTATTCCTCGAAGACGTGACGGGCACCGCGAAGATCGGCGACATCAAGGATGTGAAGCCCGGTTTCGCGCGCAACTACCTGCTGCCGCGGCGGCTGGCGATGGCGGCGACGCCATCGGTCGTGAAGTCGGCCGAGCAGCGCGCAGCCCGTGAGACGCGGCTGCAGGACGCGCGCGATACTGACGCCCGCGCCGTCGCGGCTCGCGTCGAGGCAGTGCCGCTGTCGTTCACGGCGAAGGCCGGCTCGACGGGCAAGCTCTTCGGCTCGGTTGGCTCCGCCGATATCGCAACGAAGGTCGGCGAGACCCTCGGCAGTGAGTTCGACCGGCACAACGTCCAGCTCGCCGACCCGATCAAGGAGTTGGGTGACTACCAGGTGGTCGTCAAGCTCACGAAGAACGTCAACGCGACGGTGAGCGTCAGCGTGATCGGCGAGGACGGCACGACCGCCGCGGACATCAAGGCGCGCGCGGCCGGCACGACCGCAGCGGCGCCGCAGGCCGCTGACGAAGACGAGAGCGCGGACGAGACGAGCGTCGAAGAAGACGCGGACGCGGGCAGCGAGGCCGAAGCGACCGAGTAGGTGACTGCCGGCCAGCCGGTCGACCGCCTCCCTACGCGCTTCACCCGTCGGCCGCATCCGCGGTTTCGGACGAAGGCGATACGCAGGGAGGCGCGACATGACCGTTGCGGTTGACTACGCACTGACCATCCGCGAAGCCGAGAAGGCGCTGCGTACCGCGCAGACCGCCGACGACATCCGCAACGCGTGGAAGAAGTACATGGGGGCGCTCGGGCATCGCACGCTCGGGCGCCTTCTGCTCGGCCGCTCCGCCGCCGAACTCCTCTCCAAGCACGATGAACGATCGGACACGTAGCGATGGTGACCGCCGACAAGCTGCCCCCGTTTGACGTGGAAGCCGAAGAGGCCTGCATCGCGTCGATCCTCGTCGACGAAGAGGCGATCGGCCGCGTCGAAGGCGTCGTCCAGCCGGACGATTTCTATCGCGACCAGAACCGCTGGGCGTACGAGGCGTGCCTCGCGCTCTGGTCACGCAATGAGCCGGTCAACCAGGTGACGCTGGCGCACGAACTCGCCCGGCGCGAGAAGCTGGACGATGCCGGCGGAATCCCGTACCTCGCGCGCATCGTGGGCGAGCTAGCGACGCCGGTCGGCGTCGAGCACTACGCGCACATCGTGAAACGCGACGCGACGTACCGAGCGATGATCACGGCCGGCTCGCAGATCGTCCAGGTGGCGTACCAGGGCGGACCCGACCTGGAGGGCGCGATCACGCGTGCGGAGAACCTCGTGATGGCGCTGCGTCAGTCGCAGCGCATCAGCGACCTGGTGCCGCTGCGCAGTCTGCTGGAGCAGTTCTGGGAGACGCCCGGCATCGACTCGCCGTTCGCCGGCGCGATCGGCGCGGTTCGCACCGGCTTCATGGACCTCGACACACTGCTCGGCGGCTTCCACCGCTCCGATCTCGTGATCTGCGCGGCGCGGCCCAGCGTCGGCAAGTCGGCGCTGCTGCTGAATTTCGCGCGCAACGCCGCTGTGGGGCAGAACGCGCGCGTCGCCATCTTCACCATCGAGATGTCGGGCGAACAGCTGGCGCAGCGCCTGCTGGCGTCGGAGTCCGGCATCGACGCGTCGCGGCTGCGCCTCGGGCAGATGTCCGAGATCGAAGAGCGCCGGGCGATGAACGCGACGGGTGAGCTGGCCGGACTGGAGATCTACATCGACGACTCGTCGGTGGCGACGGTCGGGCAGTTGCAGACGAAGCTTCGGCGGCTCGCGCAACAGCTCGGCGGCATCGACCTCGTGGTCATCGACTACCTGCAGCTCATGCAGGGCTCCAGCCGCCGCAGCGATAACCGCGTGCAGGAGGTGAGCGAGATCTCGCGCGGGCTGAAGATGCTGGCGCGCGACCTCGACGTGCCGATCGTCGCCGCCGCACAGCTTTCGCGTGCGCCGGAGATGCGCCAGCCGCACATCCCCATGCTCAGCGACCTGCGCGAGTCGGGAAGCATCGAGCAGGACGCTGACGTCGTGATGTTCATTTACCGCGAGGAGATCTATACGTCGCGGGAGGACTGGGAGACCAGGAACTTCGACCAGCCGTACCCGGAGGGGATCACGAAGCTCATCGTGGCGAAGCACCGCAACGGCCCGACGGGCGTCGTGCACCTGCGCTTCCGCAACCACCTGTCGCGGTTCGAGGATCTGATGGTCATCGAAGAAGCGTCGGCGTGAGCATGGAAGCGGGAAGCGGGAAGCGGGAGGCGGGAGGGGAGCGGACATTCGCTGGATTCCCGGCGCGCGCCGAGGCGACGGCGATCCCGAACGTCTTCTTCGCGGACGTGCTGCCGCGGCTCGCCGACGACCCGGTGGCCGTGGGCGTGGCGCTGTACGCATTCAAGGCGCTTCAGTCGAAGCGCGGCAGCCCGCGATACGTCACCGCAGAAGAACTCGCGGGCGATACGTCGCTGGCGGCGTTCGTGAGCTGCGACGGGTGAGCCCGCCGAGGCCGTTCGGCGAGGCCTGGCACGTGCGGTTGACGCCGGTGTGTTGCTGCGGCTGAGCGTCGACCACGAAGGTTCGCGGTGCGAGCTGTACTTTCTCAACGCGCCGGCGGACCGGCGCGGCATGGAGTCGGTGCGGACGGGCACGGTCGATCTCGGACGCGTCGTCGCGCCCGCGCCAGCCGCAAGCGCGCCGCCGCCGGGCATCTTCGCGCTGTACGAATCACTCGTGGGCACGCTGGGGCCGGGGATCGCGGACGAACTGGCGGAGGCGGAGCGGTTGTACCCGGCGGAGTGGCTGGAGGCGGCGTTCCGCGAGGCCGCGGCGCAGAACGCGCGGAGCTGGCGCTACGTGACGCGCATTCTCGAGCGATGGGCAATCGAAGGACGGGACAATGCGGCGACTGAACGAGATCCTGCCGGCGACGAGCGCTACTTCAGCGGGAAATACGGACGCATCCTCAAGCAGCGCCTCAACGGCTGACAAGCGCCCGATATCGCTGCGCGCCGGCGATGCCGTCGCGCCGGCCGCGTCGGACGTCTGCGCGCTGTGCCAGGGGGCGCGCTACGTGCGCGTCAACGTCCCGTTTGACCACCCGGACTTCGGCAACGTGGTGCCGTGTCGCTGCGCGGCCGACGAGAGCGGCGCGACGCGTGCGGCACGGCTCGCCCGCTACTCGAACATCGGCGCACTGTCGCGCCTGACGTTCGCGAATCTGATCGCGCGGGGCCGCGCCACGGGGGCGCGCGATCAGGAGCAGTACAAGCGCTGCGTCGATGACGCGCGCGCGTTCGCGGACGCACCGGAGGGCTGGCTCGTGCTCTCGGGCGCCAGCGGCTGCGGTAAGACGCACATCGCCGCGGCGGTCGTGAACCGCTTGCTGGAGCGCGGCGAGCCGGCGCTGTTCGTCGTCGTGCCGGACCTGCTCGACCACCTGCGCTCCGCCTATCAGCCGGGCGCGGAGGTCGGTTACGACGAGCTGTTCGAGCGCGTGCGCAACGCACCGCTGCTGGTGCTCGACGATCTCGGCACGCAGGCGCCGACGCCGTGGGCGCAGGAGAAGCTGTTCCAGCTCATCAACCATCGCTTCAACACGCGCCTGCCCACCGTCGTCACCACCAACCTGCTGCCGGACCAGATCGACGAGCGCCTGCGCACGCGACTCACCGACGCCAGCATCGCCCGCGTGTACGTGCTCGAGGCGCGCCGCCCGTCGGAGCTGCGCGCGCTCGACGTGCTGGACCACCCCCTCATCCGCGAGATGACGTTCGAGCGCTTCGACGTGCGCAGCCTCCACCTGCCGATCGACGAGCGGAAGCGGATGGAGAACGCCTATCGCCAGGCGCTTGCGTTCGCGGAGAAGCCGGACGGCTGGCTGCTGTTCATGGGGCCGCACGGCTCGGGCAAGACGCATCTCGCCGCCGCCATCGCCAACTACCGCCGGCAGCGCGGCGACGCTCCGGCGTTCGTCGTCGTGCCGGACCTGCTGGACTACCTGCGGCGCGGCTTTGCCAGCGACGACGGACGCGACGCGCACGCCGCTTTCGACGAGATGAAGAACGCGCCGCTGCTCATCCTGGACGACCTCGATACGCAGACCGGCATCGCCTGGGTGCGCGACCGTCTGTTTCAGCTTCTGAACTTCCGTCACACCGCGCGTCTGCCGACCGTGATCACGACGGCGCTCGGACCCGACGAACTCGGCGCGCGGCTGGCGTCGAGGCTGACGGATCCGACGGTCTGCACGGCCATGGTACTTGGCGAGCGATCGCAGTTGGATGCAGCTCCGAAGCCCCGCAGCAGAGCTACGCGTGCGCGCAAGTAGGACGGCGCGAGACGTGGTGCACGCGTCCGCTAGACTGCGCTGATGGCGGGCGAGACGGTGCCGTGCGGCGACGGGATGACGGAGGGCTTGCGACTGGCTCTCTCTGCGTGCCTGCGCGCCATCATCCCGACGATGTTCCGGGCGCAGCAGCCGTGGGCGGTGATGGGCAGCACGGCGTCGGTGCTGCAGGGTATCCCGAACTACACGCCCCCGGACATCGACCTCGTGACGACGCGCGACGGCGCCTACATCATGTCCGGCAGCATCGGCGGCCTCGGCGCGACGGTTCGCCAGGTCAGCTTCAGCGAGTCTGAACGCTACGCCAGTCACTTCGGCATCTTCGAGGTGCTGGACGTCAAAGTCGAAGTTATGGGCGATCTGCTGATCCACGTGGCGGACGGCCATATCGACGTCACGGAGCACTTCGCGCGCTGGAGCGACAAGGTGCGGCTGATCCACTTCGGCGACGACCACATCCCGGTCGCGCCCCTCGAATGGCAGCTCGTCGCCAACGTGCTGCTCAGCAGGCCCGAGCGCTCCACCGGCATCGCGGACTTTCTGCTGGAGCACGGCTACGACCGTCCGTTCCTGGAGGCGTTGCTCGCGGACAAGAGTCCCGGCGAGCGGACGATCGCTACGGTGCGGGAGATGATGCATCTTGACGGCTGATTCCGGCGTCCCCGAGCGTGTCGAGCCCGACGTCTACACCGACGACTACTACCTGACGAACTGCCACGGCTACGAAGACTTCGTCATGAGCGGCGGCCGGAAAGTCGGCCCGCGCTTCATCAAGGCGCTGTCGCTCGCGGGCGACCTGCGCGGCAAGCGCGTGCTCGACGTCGGCTGCGGCCGCGGCGAGCTGGTGATCCAGTCGGCCATGCGCGGCGCGGAGGCCTGGGGTATCGACTACGCGCAGGCCGCCGTCGATATCGCCGTGCGGGCGCTGTCGTCCGTCGACATGACGCTGCGCGAGCATACGCACGCGGAGCAGATGGATGTGAAGGCGCTGCGGTTCGACGACGGCTTCTTCGATGTCGTGTTCATGATGGACGTCGTCGAGCACCTGTACCCGCAGGAGCTGTCGCAGGCGTTCGACGAGCTGCACCGCACGATCCGCCCCGGGGGTCTGCTGGTGATGCACACGTCGCCGAACAAGGTGTTCGAGGAGACGGTCTACCCGAACTACAGCCGCCGCATCAACCAGGCCGCGCTCTGGCTGAGCAGGCGGCTCAAGCTCAGCGATGGCCTGTTCAATGAGACCATGCTGCCGACATCGCGCGAGTTCCCGCACGACACCTTCGAGCGCGAGATGCACATCAACGAGCAGTCGGCGCCGCGGCTGCGTGCCGATGTCGAGCGGCACGGCTTCGCGGTGCGCGACACCGAGTTCTGGGAGCCGCCGTCACGCGGCGGCTACTTCGAGTCGCGGCGGCTGAACATCGAGCTGGCGGCGCTCGACTTCCTGCGCTTCCTGCGGCCGTTGAGCGCGCATCCGCCGCTGAACCGATTGTTCTGCAACCACATCTGGATGACGGCGGTGCGGCTGTGACGACCGGCTCGCCGCTCGCGGGGCGCAACGCGCTCGTGCTCGGCGTCGAGCGTCCGGCGGGGCGCAGGGCGGCGGTCGCGCTGGCCGAGGCCGGTGCGGACGTCGCCGTCGTCACGATCTCCGAGGACACGAAGGCGGAGTTCGCCGCGAACAGCACCGCCAACGAGTTCTGGGCGCTCGGCCGCAAGGGCATCGCGCTCACGTCGGACGGGCGCGAGACGACCGTGCGTGAGGCGATCGCCGACGCGACGGCCGAGCTCGGCCCGATCAGCATCGTCGTCTGGCACGCGCCGCACCCGCTCGCGCGCGAGACGCTCGCGGGGCTCCGCTCCGATCCCGCGATCGTCGTGCTCGTCGGTGACGACGATGCGGCGGAGGAGGCGCGCGCGCTGCTCGCCTGGACGCGCGAGCTGGCGGACGGCGGGCTGCGCGCGAACGCGCTCGTCGCGTCCCGCGCCGCCGCGGACGCCATCGGCCCGTCGATCAAGGAGCATCACGCCGGCGAGCCGATGGATGTCGCCGCCGCAACGGTGTATCTCGCGTCGGACGCGAGCGCGGCGATCGAAGGCGCGGTGCTGGTGGCGGAGTGACGCTACGCGTTCGCGGTGACGCCTTCGAGGGCGCGCGGCAGACCCGACTCGTAGGCCTCGCGCAGGTCATGGATGCTCACGTCGATGGGGCCGAAGCGGAGTCGGTCGCCGGCGACGACACCGAGGTGATGCGCGGTGAGGCCGTGAGCCGTCGCCATCACCTGAAGTTCTGACTCGGCCCGCCCGGCGCTGCACGAAACGACGACGTCTCGGACTGCGGTTCGCCGAACAGCTGCGCGCTCGCCCGCCATGGATTCGCCGCGGCGTCGATGCCCAGGTCGCTGGCGATACAGCTCTCCGCGAGCGCGACCGCGATGCCCCCCGCACCGACGTCGTGTGCGGACTTCAGCAGCCCCACCGCAGATGCTTCTAGCAGGAAGCGCTGAACGCGCGCGGCGGCATGCAGATCGATGCTCGGCTTGCCCGCGACGATGCCGCGCGTGGCGCGCGCGTACTCGGAGCCGGCCAGCGATCCGGCAGCCGCTGCGCTCGTTGGTGGCGCCACCAGCAAGACCGCATCGCCTTCGTCCTGAAACGCCATCGGCACGACGCGGTCGACGTCGTCGATCAGGCCGACGCAGCCGACGACCGGCGTGGGCCAGATCGCTTCGCCGTTGTTCTCGTTGTAGAGGCTGACGTTGCCGCTGATGACCGGGATGCCGAGCGCGCGCGCGGCGTCGGCCATGCCGCGGATCGCTTCCTTGAGCTGGTAGTAGACCTCCGGCTTCTCGGGGTTGCCGAAGTTGAGGCAGTTGGTCAGCGCGATCGGCTTCGCGCCGGTGCAGGCGACGTTGCGCGCAGCCTCGGCGACGGCGATCGCGCCGCCGGTGTACGGGTCGAGGTACGTGTACGCGGCGTTGCCATCGGTCGAGATGGCGAGCGCCTTCTTCGTGCCCTTGATGCGCACGACGGCCGCGTCGCTGCCGGGCGGCACGACGGTGTTCGTGCCGACCTGGTGGTCGTACTGGCGCCAGACGACGCGCTTCGACGCGATCTCCGGCGATGCGAGGAGCGCGAGAAGGGTGTCGCTCGCCGCGTTGGCGCGCTCGCTGCCGTTGTGGGCGCCGGCGGCGATATCGGGCAGTGTGGTGAAGTCGAAGCTCCTGCAGCTCCGTCAAGCCACTGCGGCTTCACGGCCTCGCGCACGTACGTCGGCGCGTCGACGAGCATCGTCGCCGAGACGCGCGCGACCTCGGCGTCGCCGTCGCGGATGCGCACGAGGCCGTCGTCGGTGACGACGCCGATCGTTGCGCAGTGCAGCTCCCAGTGCTCGAAGAGGCCGCGTACGTCGGCTTCGTGCTCGGGCTTGACGATGACGAGCATGCGCTCCTGCGACTCGCTGAGCATCACCTCGTACGGCGTCATGCCGGCCTCGCGGCGCGGCACCTGCGCCACGTCGATGACGATGCCGGTGCCGGCCTTCGCGGCGCACTCGACGGCCGAGCTGGTGAGGCCGGCCGCGCCGAGGTCCTGCAGGCCGACGATCCAGTCGCCGTGCTCCTCGGTGAGCTGCAGGCACGCCTCCATCAGCAGCTTCTCGAGGAACGGGTTGCCGACCTGCACGGCGGGCCGCCGTTCCTCCGACGACTCGTCGAGCTGGACGCTGGCGAACGTCGCGCCGTGGATGCCGTCGCGGCCGGTGTCGGCGCCGACGAGCATCAGCAGGTTGCCGGGGCCGTCGGCGCGCGCGCGGACGAGCTTGTCGATGCGGCCGACGCCGACGCACATCGCGTTGACGAGCGGATTGCCGGAGTACGACGGCGAGAAGCTCACCTCGCCGCCGACCGTCGGGATGCCGATGCAGTTGCCGTAGCCGCCGATGCCCGCGACGACGCCGTTGAACAGGTGGCGGTTGCGCGCCGCGACCTCGGGCGTCGTGTCGGCGTCGGGCTGCAGCGGGCCGAAGCGCAGCGAGTCGAGCAGCGCGATCGGCCGCGCGCCCATCGCGAAGATGTCGCGCACGATGCCGCCGACGCCCGTCGCCGCGCCCTCGTACGGCTCGATGGCCGACGGGTGGTTGTGCGACTCGATCTTGAACACGACGCCGAGCCCGTCGCCGATGTCGACGACGCCGGCGTTCTCCTCGCCGGCCTTCGTCAGGACGCGCTCGCCTTCTGACGTGAACATCTTGAGGAGCGGGCGGCTGTTCTTGTAGCCGCAGTGCTCGGACCAGAGCGCGCCGAACATGCCGAGCTCGACCTCGTTCGGCTCGCGGTCGAGCAGGTCGACGATACGGTCGTACTCCTCGCGGGAGAGCGAGAGCTGGTCGAGGGTGCGCTGGTCGGGAGCCACGAAGTCAGGATATCGCGCGGGCGGGCTTCGGAGTAGATGGCGCCATCAGTCGGCAGGGAAGTTGAAGTGCACTTCGCCGAGTCCGGCGTGATAGATGAGGTTGCATGGCGTCATGCCACGAGGAACCTGGAAGTAGACGTTCCCTTCCGCGCTGCCGCCGAACCACCAGAGGGCGAACTGGAAACTACTCGAATCCACAGATGACGTATCGGCGGGCGAGTAGCCGTCGTCGAAGCAGTCGTGCAGGCGGAGGAAGTAGGGCGAGAACAGCGTGGGCACCGAGCCCGTCTTCTCGGCGCGCACGCGGAACACAATGATGCGATGACCGCTCAGTCGCCGCGTCCGCGAGCCGAACGGGAGGGATCCGTCGTCGTTGTAGTCCAGCAGTGTGATGCGGGTGTTGTTGGCCTCGCCCGTCGGTGCTTCGCGGCGGAAGGCGGGTTGTTCCGTCAGCGATGACTGGACGCGCACGTTGTCCTGCTCCGAGCGGAGCAAGCCGACGAACGGCAGGAACTGGACGGCGACGAGAACGAGGAACAGCGGCACGCCCACGACGAGCGAGACGATCTCATTTCCGGGTCTCGCGTTGGCGTTGATGCTGTACGGCGGATACTCGTCGCGCAGCAGGAACAGATACGCGTAGACGCGCTGCTGCCAGCGGATGCTGCCCACGGCGAACTTGAAGAACCCGCGCGGATATCTGCCCGTGATCAGGATGGCGAACCACGAGATGAACGTCGTGAAGAACCAGGCGACCTGCACGAAGAAGAAGACGAATTGATTCGGGATGATCGCCGCAAAACGGATGAACAGCCGGACCCGCGACTGCCGATCCGCCCGCGACACATCGAACACGAGCGGGTACTCGCCCGGCTCCCACGAGAACGGCGGGTACTCGTCGCGGAGCAGCGCGACGTACGCGATGACGTTCGCCTGCCATCGCAGGACGCCACTCGTGAATTCGAAGAACGCCTTCGGGTAGCGGCCGGTGAACAGGATCGAGAACCAGGCGAGGAGCGTCAGCAACTGAACCGCGATCAACAACAGGTAGACCGCGATAAGCTGCGGAATCGCCAGGAAGATCTTGAAGAAGATCTTGATGCGCGACAGCCGCTCCGGGTACGCGACGTCGAACGCGACCGGGTGCGGCGGCCTCAGGGTGGGCGCTGCGTAGGCGATGTGCTGGCTCTCCGCGCTACTTCAGGCTGAAGGGTGGATACTCGTCGCGCATGAACAGCACATAGGCGGTGACACGCGTGTTCCAGCGTTGCACACCGACGACGAAATCGAAGATGCCCTTCGGGAACTTGCCCGTGAAGAGGATCGCGAACCAGGCCACGAAGATCCCGAGGAAGGCGACGATGCCCAGCACGCCGAGAACGATCAGGTGAGGGATCGCGAGGAGCCACTTGTAGAGCGGTGCGAACCGCTTCAGGTTCTCCGGGTAGTCGATTTCTAGCGTGACCGCGTACTGACCCGGGTCGAACGAGAACGGCGGATACTCGTCGCGCATCAGCATGACGTACGCCGTCACGTTCGCCTGCCAGCGCCGAATGCCGACGTTGAACTTGAACAACCCTTCGGGGTACTTCGCCGTAAACAGGATCGCGAAGAACGCGATGAACGTCAGCACCTCGAAGACGATGTTGAGGGCGTAGATGATGACGAAGTGCGGAATGGCGAGCAGCCACTTGATGAAGATGAGGAGGCGCGAGAGATTCTCGGGGTACGCTATATCGAAGCGGACCGGGTACGAGCTGTCGGCCGGGGGCGCCATGGTTGCCATTGTGACCTCCTTGTCGAATCGCTAACGTGCGTACTCTGACGCCGGACACCCACCGTGTCAATAGGTGCGAACGGCGAATCCTGATGTTAGATTGGCTCGATGGCGGAGCGACCGGGCCGTGGCAGTGACATAACGTTGGCGGCCGTCGCCGTCGCGCTCGGCGTGCTCGCCGCCGGCGGCTACGGCGCCTGGAGCGCCGTCAGCGAGACGCACGCGTCCGCCGCGGACCGCTGGTCGGCCTTCGGCGACGCGATGCTGTTCCCCGGGGCGCTTGTAATCGTCGTGGTGGCGGTCATCGTCTGGCTCGGTTGGAAAGCTAACATCGACGGCTAGGGCGGGTGTGGCAGTCGCGGCGCGGTGGGGTAAGCTACCAGCCATCCGCTGAGAGCCGACAGCAAGCGCGGAGCGCATCATGAAACTCCATTTCTTCCACCTGATGCCGTGGCCCGACCTGCCGGACGACTTCCAGCAGAAGTACCGGAGCGTCTGGGTCGACGTGCCGAGCCATCTCTACGATCCGGCGCGCGGTCACGAGGTGTACAACGACTACCTCGACGAGCTGGAGTACGCGGCGTCCGTCGGATTCGACGGCGTCTGCGTCAACGAGCATCACTCGAACGCGTACGGCCTCATGCCGTCGCCGAACCTGATGGCCGCGGCGATGGCGCGGCGCGTCCACGACGCCGCGCTCGTCGTGCTCGGCAACAGCATCGCCCTCTACAACCCGCCGATCCGTGTCGCCGAGGAGTTCGCGATGCTCGACGTGCTGTCGGGCGGGCGGCTGGTCGCCGGCTTTCCGGTGGGCTCGTCGATGGACACGAACTTCGCCTACGGCCAGGTGCCGATCACGTTGCGAGAGAAGTACCAGGAGGCGCACGACCTGATCCTGCGCGCCTGGACCGATCCGGACGTCTTCGCGTGGAACGGCAAGTACACGCAGCTCCGCTACGTCAACACCTGGCCGAAGCCGATCCAGAAGCCGCATCCGCCGATCTGGATCCCGGGCGGCGGCAGCATCGAGACGTGGAAGTGGGTGACGGAGCGCGACTACATGTACTGCTATCTCAGCTACTTCGGCTACATGCGCGCGCAAGGGGTGATGAAGAAGTTCTGGGAGGAGGTCGCGCGGCAGGGCGTCGAGCCGAACCCGTATCGCGCCGGCTTCCTGCAGTTCGTCGCCGTATCGGAGACGGACGAGCAGGCCGAGCGCGACTACGCCGAGGCGGCCGATTACTTCTTCAACCGCTGCCTGCATGTGGCCGCCGGCTTCGCGGATGCGCCTGGCTACCGAACGATGGCGACGGTGAAGGCGGGGTTGATGGCGCAGGTCGGCGCTGCCGCATCGCAGATGCGACAGGGTCTGACGTGGAAGGACTTCATCGAGCAGGGCTATATCGTCGCGGGCAGCCCGGCGACGGTGCGGCGGCAGCTCGAGGATGTCGCGAAGACGCTGAACATCGGCCACATGATGACGCTGCTGCACTTCGGCAACATGTCGAAGGAGCAGGTGACGAAGAACACGACGCTGTTTGCGCGCGAGGTGATGCCGCACCTGCGCGACATCCACAGCGAATGGGAAGACCGGTGGTGGATCAACCCGCTGCCGCCGGAGCAGCGCCGTTACCCGAATCCCGCCAGCGCCGATGCGGTCGGAGCGAAGTGATGGAGCGGCGCACGCTATCGATACGCGGCGGCATGTTCGAGGCGGACGTGCGCGAGTACGGCTCGCCCGGCGCGGAGCCGCTGCTCTTCCTGCACGGTTCGAGCTCCCTGGTCGAGGGACCCTACCTCGAAGCGCTCGGCGAGCGTTACCGCGTCATCGCGCCCACGCATCCCGGATTCGGCGCGTCGACGGGGCTGGAGCACGTCGACGACATCATCGACCTGGCGCTCTACTACTACGATTTCCTTGATGCGATGGGCATCGAGAGCGCGCACGTCGTGGGCCACTCGCTGGGCGGCATGCTCGCGGCGGAAATCGCCGCGTTCGATCCCGGCCGCGTGCGCCGGCTCGTGCTGTGCAACGCGGTTGGCCTCTGGCGCGACGACGCTCCGGTGATGGACTTCTTCTCGGAGGACATGGCGAACGTGCAGCGCGCGGTGTGGTACGACCCCGAAGGCGACGTGGCCGTGTCGCAGCGTCCCGATCTGAGCAACCCCGAGGCGATGGCTGCGGCGCTCTACAACAGCATGCAATCCCTCTCGACGGCCGCGAAGTTCATCTGGCCGATACCGGACCGTGGCCTCAAGAAACGACTACACCGCATCAGCGCGCCGACGCTCATCGTCTGGGGCGCGCGCGACGGCCTCGTGCCGCCGGTCTACGCCGAGGAGTTCCGCTCGCGCATCCGCGACGCGCGCGTCGCCATCATGCCGAAGAGCGCGCACATGCCGATGCTCGAGGAGCCGGACGCGTGGGTGTCGCTCGTGACGTCGTTCCTCGCGGGCGGGTGATGCTGTCGCCGTGCTGGGGTCGCGCTACTCCGTAGCGGCGAGCCAGGCGACGGTGTTCGCTGGCATCGAGATGAGTTCCGCATCGAAGCGTACGGCGCCGCCTCCTCCGCCGAAGCGGGTGTCATCGGTCGATAGGACGACCGTCCAGGTAAGCGCGCTGAGCGCGGCCGTGACGTGCGCGTGTGCGGGCGTGTCATCGAGAGCGATGCCGACGTTGCCGACGATCAGCCGGTGTTCGCGGCCGTGCCAGAGGTGCACGATGAGGAGCGTCTCGGACGCGGCGTAGGCGTGCATATCGTGCCGGTCCTGGCGCGAGAGGACGGTATCCTCCTTCCGCAGCCGCAGAAGTTCGGCGTAGAGCGCGAGCGTGCCCGCGCCGGCGCCCGTGTCGCGCTCTTCGAGTTTGAGCTTCGACTCTTCGAACATGCGCGGATCCTGCGGATCGGGGAAGCGCCGCTCCTGCTCCTCCGGCTGTTCGTGGACGGCGAACTCGGCGTGGCGGCCGGCGCGGATGGCTTCGCCGAGTTCAGGGCCGTGGTCGGTGAAGTAGTAGAAGCCGGTGGACGCCGCGAACTCCTGCCCCATGAAGATCATCGGCGTATACGGCAGCAGCAGCATGACCGCGGACCCGGCCCGGTGCTGTTCCGCGCCGACGAGATACGACAGACGCCGGCCGAATGCTCGGTTGGCGGCTTGGTCGTGGTTGTCGATGCAGTAGATGAAGTGTTCGGCTGGCAGATCTCCGGCTGACGTTCCGCGGAGGATGCCGAGGTACTTCGACTCCTGCCCCTCGAAGAGCCAGCCGCGATTGATGGTGCGCGCCAGCTCGTCGAGCGTGCCGGCGTAATCCTGGTAGTAGCCGCTGTGCTCGCGGCTGGCCATCGCGTGCACGACGTGATGGAAGTCGTCGGCCCAGACGGCGTCGAAGCCGAAGCCACCGTCGACCGGGGCTCGCACGTACTTCGTGTCGTTCTCGTACGTCTCGGCGATCAGCACGACCTCGCGGTGCGACGGCACGCTTGCCCGCGCCGTTGTGGCGAGCTCCTCGAGGATATGGCGCCCAGAGTCATCGAAGATGGTGAACGCGGCGTCGATGCGAAGGCCGTCACAGTGGTACTCGTTGAACCAGTAACAGGCATTGTCGATGACGAAACGGCGCACCATGCCGTTGTTCGGGCCCGTCGTAGTTCATCGCGTCGCCCCACCGCGTCTCGTGGCGTTGTGTGAGGTAGTCGCGCGCATACTGCGGGAGGTAGTTGCCGTCGGGCCCGAGGTGGTTGTAGACGACGTCGATGATCACGCCGAGACCGCGCGCGTGCGCCGCGTCGACCAGTCGCTTGAGCGCCGCGGACCGCCGTAGACGTGTGACGGCGCGAAGAGGTCGACCCCGTCATAGCCCCAGTTGCGCGCGCCCGGGAACTCGGCGATCGGCATGAGTTCTATCGCCGTCACGCCCAGCCGGGCGAGCTGGTCCAGTTGTCCGATGATCGCGTCGAACGTTCCTTCCGGCGTGTACGTGCCGACGTGGAGCTCATAGATCACCAGTCCCTTCGCCGTGAGGCCGCGCCACGCACCGTCGCGCCAGGCGTGTGCTGCGGGGTCGATCACCTCGGAGGGGCCGTGCGGCCCGTCCGGCTGGCTCTGAGAGTACGGGTCCGGATAACCCCAGCGGTCGTCGATGCGATACCGGTACCGCGTGCCCGCCTCGACGCCGCGTACGCGCCCCGCCCACACGCCGCCGTCGTCGCGGTCGAGCCGCGTGTTCTGCAGGCCTTCGATCTCCACGTCGATGCTGCGTGCCTCGGGTGCCCAGACGCGGAACTCCACGCCGTCGTTCACGATCGTCGCGCCCAAAGGCGGGCGGTTGGAGCCGGCTGATGTGGATGACATGCTGCCTTCAGTGTATCGGGAGTCTAGACGGGAGATCCGGTCAGGCGACGATGAGGGGGATGCGCATCTCCTCGGGCAACAAGCCGCCATGATATCCGAGCATGGGCGCATCCGGCTTGTAGCTGATGGCGTCGGCGGTGGCGCTGATCGCCATGAAGTCGCCCATGCGCCGGCGGGTTTCGTGCGCAAGCGGAGCCGGGCCGAGCAGGCGCAGTTCGTCGACCTCGTCGATCGTCAGCAGCGCGTGCGTGGCGCCGAAGCGCTCGCGGAACGCGCCGCGAATCGCGCCGCGCAGCCTTCGCGGACGTAGAAGAGGGGCACGCGCGGCTCGCTCGATGGCGGCAACCGGAGCAGCTCGAGCAGCGGATCGCCATCCTTGATCTCGTGCTGTGCGTGCCGCTCGACATGCGTGAGGCCGTGGTCGGCGCTGACGACGATGCGTGCGCGGCCGCCGAGCCGCTCGGCGAGCGTGGCGATGTTGCGCTCGACCATCGTCACCGTGGTGGTCACGGGCTTCGCGTCCGGCCCGTGATCGTGCTCGGCCGTGTCGATGAACGGCACGTAGAGGTACGTGTACGTCGGCCCGCCGGCTGCCGCGATGCGAGCGGCGATGGCTTCGACCGCCGCGGACAGATGCTCGTAGCCGTGCTGCGGCGCGCCGCCGCTGAAGTAGTTCGGAGTACGACGATCCCGCGATGATCCGCGGGCATGTAACACAGCGGCTCATGCGCGAAGCGCGGGAGCCACGACGGTACCGGCAGCGCGCGTTCCGCCGTGACCCCCAGCTCGCCGAGCGGCCGCCTCGAGAAGCGCTCGATGAATGGCAGGATCGTCGCGATCACGCCGTCGTCGGGCAGGTACGTGAACCAGCCGGGGACGGCGTGCTCGGCCGGCCAGCAGCCGGTCGCGAACGACGTCACCGCCGGCGCCGTCGACGACGGGAACACGGCCTGCATCTCCATCACCAGTCGCGTGCGAAGGAGCGAGCCGGCGGGCAGCCGCTCGATCAGGTTCATGCCGAGGCCGTCGGCCATCACAAAGACCACGTGCTCGGCGCGCCCAATGGCATCGCGGATCCGTCGGGCAGGCGGCGAAAGAACGACGTCCGCTACGCCGCACGTCGAAGCGATGGCGCGCGAGAGGTCGACGGAGTTCGGCACACCCGCGTCGGGGCGGACGAGAGCACCGGACTCGAACCATGCCAGCAGGCGCTCGACGTCGCTCATCTACAGCGGCGCGCCCTTCATCCCCATCAGTCCTTTGACGAACTGCACCTCGCCGAGGTGCTCGGCCGTGTGGCCGATCGCGAAAAACGCGAACGCGTCGGCCTTTGTGATCACGTCGAAGTTGGGGTACACGCCGGTGAAGAATGGCAGCTTCACCTCCATTGCGGCCTCTTCGTCGCTGATCTTGTCGAGGTAGGCGCTCTCGCTGGCGCCGACGGCCTTCGCGTACGCGAGCAGCGCGTCGATGTCGAGGCGCAAACTGCCGATCTGCTCGCGCGACAGGCCGTTGCCAAACGGCGTGACGCCCGTCTGGGCGACGGGCAGGCGCTCGGCCCAGCCCTGCGAGGCGAAGACGCTGGGCCGCTGCATGACCAGCCCGTGCAGCAGGTCGTCCTCGGCGCGGTACGCGTGCCAGATGGCAAAGACGATCGACGTGTCGTGGTGTTCAGGCTGCCACGCGAGTTGTTCCGGCGTGAGCCCTTGCACGAGCAGCTCGGGATACCAGTGCCAGAACTCGAGGTTCTTCTTGAGTGCGATGTTGGCCGCCATCGTTGCCGCTCCTTTCGAAGATTGGTGGGGAAAGCGTAACGCACTGGCGCGAGCCGGGGGGCGGCGGGCGTTACTGGTACACGAACAGTGAAGGGCGCGGCGTCAACTGCAAGAGCCGGGCCTCCGTCAGCGGATCAGGGTCGTGCTGGAGGAATATCTTGATGCCGCCGTAGGTGGCGTAAGGCGCGGCACCGTAGCGCGCGTACTTCGCCTCCTTGATGTCCGCCGGCCCGTACCCGTCCATGTCGATCACCAGGTCCACGCCGTCGCGACGCTCGATCGCGGCGGTGTTGCTGATCATCTCAGCCTGGAACTGGTGTACGATGAGCATCTTCTTCGGCAGGTGGCGCTGCGCCGAGAGCGCGGCGAGATACCACTGGACGGCGTTGATGTCGCTGGCGTCGATACTGCCGATCGCGTCGCCGGGCTTCTCGCTGCCGCCGAGCGCGAACTCGGGGTCGAGCGCGACGAACACGTCCGGCTCTTCCAGATACTGCTCGATCTTCACAACCTCCGCGAGAGCGTTGCTGTGGCCGATCTGCAGATCCAGGATCAGCACGAAGCCGCGGCGCCGCGCCAACTCGATGTACTGGCGCACCGTCCGGTCATCGAGGTACTGCAGATACAGTCCGTCGCTCTTCGCCTGCGGCTGCGCGACCGCGTACACGAGGTGGATCGCCGGCAGCACCGGCGCGCCGCCGCTCAGCGCCTCGAAGCGCGCGGCGCGTTCGGCGAGCAGGTCCGCGGCCTCGTCCGGCGTGTGCTGTCCCAGGATGCCCATCGACGGCGTGCGCGGGCTACCGTAATACGTGACGATCGCGTCGTGTTGTGCGGGGGACGGAGCGCCCTCGATGCCGCGCGGCGCGAGGGACGCGAGGCCTCCGAGCCCAAACGCGTCGGCCATCGAGAGCGAGGAGTGCTCCGCGACTGGTGGCCCGCCATCGCCGACGAAGCGCAGCGTCACCAGCGCGCCGGCGGCGACGAGCAGCCCCGCGACGAGCCCGGAGGCCAGTAGCGCGCCGAACGGTGAGGACGCCGTAAGCGGGCGCCGGCCTGCGATTCGCAATGCGTCGATCCTTCCAGGACTCGATGTGACGACTGACGATCAGGGTCGCCGTGGGACGCGTCTGCTCTGGATGTAGAGCCGCGAACGCGTCTTAGGGTCGCGCGGCGGAAGTGCGGGATGCTTCGCGCCGATCGGCCCAGACAGCGCACGTGACACCGACCACCAGGAATACAAGCCCGAGGATCGTGAACGCGGCGCCATCGCGTATGGGTATCCAGGCGAGCCCCTGGCCAATCTCCAGGAACTCCCGTTGAATATATTCGGTATCGCTTCCGGACGCGATCCGCATGTAGAACCGTGCGCCGATGCCGCCGAGTACGACGGGAATCGACGCCGCCACCAGCACCGCGCCGATGCTCCCGAGCCGCCCGAAGCCCCGGCACATCGCGGCCAGAGTGATGGCCAAGACCGCGCACAACGCAGCGAGCGCGAACGTCGTCACGGCCAGAATATCGTGGTTGCGGCTACGGAGAAACCCGAGGCCGTGCTGCGTCAGGCCCGCGACCGAGAAGCGGCCAATGTTGCCGCCGCTGGCGGCCGGGTCGCGTAATGGGGCCGTGCCGCTGCTGTACATAACGTCGGCCGAGCGGTCGAGCAGCACGTTCCGTAACTGCTCCTTCGACATGCCGCGCACCTCGTCCGCGGGGAGCGGGATCGAGACGGGGAAGTCTCGGAGCTCCACCGTTTCTCCAGCGCCGGCGTTCTGCGCGCTCCGCTGCAGGTCGTCGAAGTTTCGATCAAGCAACGGGTCGATCTCGGTGAGTGCGGCGACCGACCGCCGCAGCGTGCGGCTCGACGCGCCCTTCGCCGTGAGCTGGAAGAGCTGCAGCGACGTTAGCAGCGCGAGGAGGGCGACGAACAAGCCCAACGCGACCGACCACTTGCCAAAGCTCCGCCAGAGGGCGCCAGGCTCCGATATCGGCGGCGTCTGCGCGCGTTGGGGAGACTCGTAACGCGTCATCGTCACGCTGTCGGCACGATGACGGTACCGACGATGCGGTCGTGCAGCGCGCGGTGCCGCGGATCGAGCAACGCCGACACGAATGCGATCACCGGCGATGCGAGACATATCGTCATCAGCACGCCGAAGGCCACAATGGTGGCCCGGCTGAGGACCAGTGCGATCACCGCCGCGAGCGGCAGCCCGGCGACGGCGGCCATTGGCCAGCTGAAGAGCAGCGGATTGAAGCAGAACCACCACGCCACCGCGTCTCGCATGGAGAGACGGGAACCGTCCTCGTGCACCAGCCGGATGCCGGCGACGTACTGCCCGCCGGTCTGACCCCGCAACGCGAGCAACGCCACATTCATCAGCGTCCAGATGGCTGGCGTACCAAGTCCGATGATGGCGATGAATGCCCACAACTGGGCGTCGCTCGGATCGTTCTTCGCCCAGTCGGTCGTTGCCAGGAGCAGGAATCCGGCAAGTACGACGACGACCATGGCCACCGCCGCGAAGATCACGGTATCCACGACGTAGCCACTGACGCGGGCGCGCATGCTCGCCGCTGCGGGGGCGGCTTCCGTGGGGCGGGGCAATGTGGCTTGGTTCGCGGCGATAGGGCCCCCCGGAGGACTTCGTGACGGGCGGGATTATAACACGCTGGTAGCTTCGTGAGTGGCCATCGGTGATTGGCGAATAGTGATGATCACTGCGCCGGCGAAGGTTCAACAGCCGCGACGCGCGTGATGGCGCCGTACGTGGCCGGTTGACGGTTGCGGACCACATCGGTGCCTGGGGCACGCTGCTTGATGTGCGCGAGCGCGCGGTTCACGTCGGCCGAGACGCAGAGCTCGTGCCCTTCGAGCGCTTGCGCGAGCACGCGGCCGTTGGGGTCGACGATCATCGCGGCGCCGTTCGGTGTAGGCGCGGCGGCACAGGCCACGAACACCCGATTCTCCTCCGCGCGGCAGCGCGCGACGACGGGCATCATCGGCGTCCCCGGGTCGTCGCCTGACCAGAGGATGAACTCCGCGCCTCGCAGCATGAGCGAGCGGGCGACCTCGGGTACGAACCCCTCGGTGGCCACCATCAGCCCTACGCGACCGACGGGCGTACTGACGACGGGGCACACCTCGTCCCCCATGGGCATGGTCGCGAATCGCGGCCCCGGCGGTTTGTGGGTCTGACGATGCTTCGCGATGACGCCGTCGCGGGCCGACGAGGTACATCGCGCGCCACCCATCGGCGTCCGGATCGGACACTGTGAAGGCGACGCAGACGCCCGTATCTCGAGAGATCGCTTCGACGCCGGCGAGCACCGCATCGTGCGGGTACGCGCTACGCAGCCGCGACGGCGTGGCCGGAAACACGACGATCTCCGCGTCCATCAACCGCTGGCGCTCGACGTGGCGGCGAGCGGCCACCAGGAACGCGTCACCCGTGGGCGGCATCGTCATCTGCGCCACGGCGATACGATGCTCGTGTTGTGACATGACGAACGGCTCGTCGAGCTGCCGTGTGACAGCAAGGCCCTCGGTGGGCTGCGAAAGGGTGTCATAGAGCTCCGGACGCCGCAGCACCGGCGCCGCGGCGTCGGTGATGGGTACGTCGTAGGTGAGCGCCGCGTCCTCGCTCGGACCGAGCTCTGCGGCTGTCTCGCCTGTCGGCGCGATGAAGCGCGATCGGCCTGCGTAGACGATGCTCTCCGCCTCGACGCCGAACTTGTCGCAGCAGGCGATCCAGACGCCGTTCTCCGCGGCGCGCGTCGGCATCAGGAATTCGACCTGCGACGTGCTGAGATCCTGCGGCCGGCGCCCGCCGCTCACCCACGCCGTGAGATCGAGGATCAGCTGCGCGCCATTGAGCATCAGCGATCGCGCGATCTCGGGCAGGCGCCCATCCGCGCAGACGAGGATACCAATGCGGCCGATGTCCGTCTCGAAGACGGGGTACGTGGCCCCGGGCGCGAACCATCGCGTGTCGAAATGGAAGAGGAAGGACTTGTCGTAGCGCCCCACGATCGAACCGTCGCGAGCGAAGAGCAGCGCGCCGTTTGCGTAGCCGCCCCCCGGCGCGTCGAGCGCGAGACCGGCGGCGATGTAGACGCCATGCTCGCGCGCCTTCGCGGCGAATTGGGCGGTCACGGCCGACGGCGAAAGCACGTTGCCGCGCGAGAGGTCTTGCGCGCCCAGGAAATACGCCGGATACGTAACTTCCGGGAGCGCGATGAGGTCGGGCCGTTCGGATGCCGCTGCCTCATCGATGCGCCGCAGCGTGTGGGCGAGCGATACCTCCGCTTCTTCGATCGCGAACGCCGGAAGCTGGAGTAGGGATACGCGAGCGGTTCGCGGCGAAATCACGGGGGCAGTGTAGCGTTAGCCACTGATGAGGGTAGGCTAGACAAGGACAGTGGCGTGGCGCGGCGCGGCTCGATAGGCTGCGCTTGCCGCCGCCACAAGCGCATGACGTTGGATCGGACGAGGACCCGTACAGGAGCGGATGGATGATCGACTTTGACAGGCTGACGCCCGAGATTGTTACGCGCGAGTGCGAAGCGGCGATCCGGGCGTGCGACACCGCGATCGCCGCCATCGTCGCGACCCCGGCTGCCGAACGGTCATTTGCGAACACGTTCGTGGCGCTGGAGTCCGCCGCCGATCACGTCGGACAGGCGTCGGGTTCGTACGCGTTCATGGCATACGTGGCGCCGGATGACGCACTGCGCGAGACCGCACGTGAGTGGGACGAGAAGCTGAGCAAGTACGCCGTGGCGCTGGGGTTCCGCGAAGACCTCTACGCCGCCGTCCGGGAGTATGCCGCCACACCGGAGGCTGCTTCGCTGGCGGGCGAGGAGAAGCGTCTCGTCGAGCGCACTCTCCGCGACTACCGCCGCAACGGCTTCGAGCTGCCGAAGGAGCAGCGCGAGCGCGTGCAGGCGCTGATGAACCGCCTGGTCGAGCTGGGGACGGAGTTCCGCAAGGCGATCGACACGTGGGACGACGCCATCGTCGTCAGTCGCGAGGATCTCGCCGGCATGCCTGACCGCTGGATCGACGGACTGAAGACGGTGGACGAAGACGGCGCCACGAAGTACCGCGTCTCGCTCGACTACCCCGAGCTCATGCCGTTCATGGACAACGCCGAGTCGGAGCACTGGCGCCGCGAGCTCTTCATGAAGAATCAGCGAAAGGGCGGCGAGGCGAACGTCGCCGTTCTGGAAGAGGCGATCAGGCTGCGCGCCGAGATCGCGTCGCTGCTGGGCTACGACTCATGGGCCGCCTACGTCGTCGAGAAGCGCATGTCGAAGACACGGGACGCCGTCGACACGTTCTTGCGCGATCTGGAGCGCAAGCTTCAACCGAAGTTCAAAACAGACATCGACGCGCTGAGCCGGTCGAAGCAGGAGCACGCCGGCGATGCTGTCGTGAACATCTGGGACTGGTGGTTCTACACGAACCGCCTGCACAAGACAGAGTACGCCGTCGACGACTTCGAGATCGCGAACTACTTTCCGCTGGATGCCTGCATCGAGGGGCTGTTCATGGTGACGCAGGAGTTGCTTGGCATCCGCTACGAGCCCGCTCCGCGCGCACACAGGTGGCACGAGGATGTGCAAGCGTTCGACATCTATGACACGCGTCCCGGAGCGGACAGCTCCGCGCCATTCGCCCGCTTCTACATGGACCTGTATCCGCGGCCGAACAAGTTCGGGCACGCGGCGGCATTCACGCTGCGCAGCGGGCGCACGCTGCCCGACGGCACTTACCAGCAGCCCATCAGCTCGATCGTCGCGAACTTCACGAAGCCCTCTGCCGGCGCGCCTTCACTGCTCCGCCATACCGAGGTCGTGACGTTCTTCCACGAATTCGGCCACATCCTCCACCAGACGCTCACACGCGCTCGTTACCTGGAGTTCAGCGGATCATCGACTGAGCGCGACTTCGTCGAGGCGCCATCGCAGATGCTGGAGCATTGGGTATGGGACAGTAAGGTGCTCGGCCGCTTCGCCCGGCACCACCAGACCGGCGCGCCGCTTCCGCCAGACCTGCTCGACGCGATGATCCGCGCCAAGAACGTCAGCTCAGGCATCGCGGCGCTGCGCCAGCTGTTCTTCTCGCGGCTCGACTTCGCGTACCACTCGCCGGGCTTCGATGGTGACACGTCGAAGAAGCTGGCGGAGCTGTACCCGGTGTGCGGGTTCCCGTACCCGGACGGCACGTATTTCCAGGCCGGTTGGGGCCACCTGTTCGGCTACGACGCCGGCTATTACGGCTACCTGTGGTCGCGCGTCTTCGGTGATGACATGTTCACGCGGTTCGAGCGCGCAGGCGTCTTCGATCGCGCGACCGGACTGGAATATCGCGAGAAGATCCTGGAGCGAGGCGGCTCCGTCGATGGCGACGTGCTCGTCCGCGACTTCCTCGGCCGCGAGCCGAACACCGATGCCTTCCTGCGCGAACTGGGTCTGGACGCTGAGCGTTAATCGCGCGCTGTCCTCGCGTGACTATTCCGAACGCGTCAATCGCGGCATGCGCAGCGCTCCGCCAGCGATGACGAGCGCGCCTGTCGCGCCGACGAAGAGCGCGAGCGTCAGAGCAAACACCGGCGTCGCGGCGCCCGGACCACTCCCGAGGCTTGCGAGCGGCGGCGGTCCGGCCGGCAAGCGCCCCTCGACGGTGTAGATGTACGAATTGACGGCGGTCGTCGTCGCACTCTGCGCCTTCACCACGATGTAACCGGGGCGCCAGAGCGGGAATGGGAACAGCCTGTCGTTGACGACGGTCGGAAAGCTCCAACTGCCGTCGCGGAGCACCGTGACGTGCTGTTCGTTGTAGAACGGGCCCGTGTACGACGCCGTCGGCGCCGCATCCGAGAATCCGAAGCTGATCGTCACCGCGTCGCCGGGCGTCCAGGCCGCTTGGCCGACGATCTGGAAGCGTGACCCCGCGCTGCCCTCCGCCGGTGCGATGAGCGGGTCAGGTCCCTGCGCGTGTGCCGTGCTGAACGTGCCGAGAGAGAGCGCCCCTGCGATCGCAAGCGCGACGGCGAGAGCCGTGAGCATCCACTTCACCGCTACCCCGATTCACTTTGCCCCGCCGTCGCGATGATAGCAGACGCGGCGCGCGGATGGCGAGATGATTACGGTAAGTCGCCTTCTAAGGAGCGAACGAGGGGGGCTACCTGAACAGGACGACGCGGCGAAACCGCTCTGTATAGCGGCCGTCTTCACCGCGCCAGCGGTCGCGCACGAACTTCAGGAAGTCGCTGTTCGGGTCGGCGGCGCCGAGCCCCTGGCTGACGTGCGCGTTGAGGGCGTGGATCTTCTGGTCGACGACGTCGCTGATGTCCGTCTCGAACTCCGCCCTCTCCGACCCCCAGATGAAGATCTCTTTCACGTTGTGTGTTTCGAGGCCTTCGGCGATGTGCTCCGGGAAGTTCAGGCGGTCGCGTGCCGACGGGTAGATCGCGTCGACGGCGATCTGCCCGGTGCAGCGGTGATCGGAGTGGTTGATGAAACTGTTGCGGATGATGAATGCTTCAGGGTCGTGCGTGAACACGGCGTATGGCTTGAGCATGCGGATATGGCGCACCACCTCGCCTAGGAACGGCCGGGTGTAGGTGAGCTCGCCGTCGACGTTGTCGAGGAAGAAGACGTCCTTCGCGCCGGCCCGTCGCGCCGCTTCCCGCTGCTCCTCGCGGCGGATGCGTATGAGTTCGGCGGGCTCCATGCCGGGATCCGCCGTGCCCTTCGATCCGTCGGTGCAGACGAGGTAGTAGAACGTCCATCCCTGCTTCGACCAGAGGTACGACGTGCCCGCCGCTCCGAAGTCGGCGTCGTCCGGGTGCGCGGCGATGACAAGGGCGGTCTTGTTGTCGGTTTCGGGCGCGGTCACGGGCACTTCCTTCAGTGTATTGAGTCCTTCGAGGTTGGCGGTCATGACGTGAAGGATAGCGACCGGCGCGGTGCGATGCGAGGTGAGCGGATCGTGGCGGGCGCGACGGTGTGAGGGACGCTCGTGGCGGCGATACGCCGAGGGCGCCTATCCTCGCGGCGTGCCCGCACGGCGGCGCAGCGCCCAGACGCCCGCGAAGCGCCGCCGCCGCCGAAAGCACGATCGGCCAGCCCGCCACCGATCGTCGCCCGCCGCCGGATCCGGCGGACGGCAGCGCCGACGGGAGTTGCCCCGTCGGTCCACGGGCGCCAGCGCCCAGCACGACGACGACGCCGGTCTGTCCCATCGTCGCGTGCAGCGTGCAGCGATAGCTGAACGTGCCTGCGGTTGCAAACGTGTGCGAGTACTCATCGCCCGATGCCATCATCAGCGGCGATGCCCACGTGCCGTCGTCCGCGGTCGCGTTGTGCCATATCGTGCCGCGGTTCACCCAGTGCACCGTGTCGCCTGCGGAGATCGTGATGGTGGCGGGAGCGAAGGCGTACTCGTGCTGCGTCACTTCCACGGTTTGCGGCGCGCGTGCCAGCGCATCCACCGCGGAAACCGGGCCTGTGGCCTGGGCGGTCGGCGCCTCCGCGGGGGGCGCGGTCGCCGTCGGCGACACACTGGGTTCCGGAGTGGGCGTGATCCCCGGGGCATCCTTGACCGTGATGCTACCCGTCTGCTCGGGGTGAAAGACGCAACGGTAGGAGTACGTACCGGCGCGCGTGAGCCGCAACACGAACGATTGTCCGGGGTTCACGGCGCCCGAATCCCACGATCCGTTACCGGTTGTGTCCGACGTCGTGTTGTGGGGCGTGTCACTATTGTTCACCCAGCGGACGCTGTCACCCGTCGTCACCGTCAGGTCGCGTGGTGCGAACGCGAAGTTCACCATCGTCACGCTGAAGTCGGAAGGCGCAAGCGTCGCGGTTGCGGTGGGGACGGGCGTTAACGTCGGGGTGGCCGTCGGCGGAGCGGGCGTGAAGGTCGGCGTCACTGTCTTCGTGTTGGTAGGGACGGCCGTCGGCGTTCCCGGAGCCGGCGTGTCGGTCGGTGTCGCGGTGTCCGTCGGCGTCTCCGTCGGCGGCGCAAGGACGTTGACGCGCCCCCTCATCGTTGACGTTGTGCAGTGTGCAGAGATAGTAGTACGTGCCGGGCGTGTCGAAGTGTGCGAGAACGGTGGCGGGTTCAACGGTCCGAGGCCGGAATCGAAACCGCCCGAGACCGGTACCCAGCTCGCGTCCGCCTGTGTGACCGTGTGCTGGCGCGTGTTCGTTGCCACCCAAGCCCACATCACGGTGTCCCCGGCGGTCACCGTCGTCGTGTAGACCCTCCCCGAAAAGACGGAAGAAGTTTCCGTTGGCCCGTACCAGTCCTTATCGGACCCGGTGTCTCCGACGTACACGTTGGTGGTGGCGGCCGCGGCCGACCGCCATCCCGCAAACGTCCACGACGCCACAGCGCTGAGGACGATGAGCGCCCCGAGCGCGACGCCGTGCCATTTCCGCATCCCACAGCCTCCCGAACCTGCGCCGCCGCGACGCGGCGACGCGTCATCCCATCGATCCTGGCGCGCGTGACGATCATGATCGTGCGCTGCGGGCGAGCGCCGCGCACAGGGCATAATAGACTCATGCGCGTCGCTCGTTTCGCCCTCCCGACCGCCTCGGCGTCAAGGACGCACGCATGTTGTGCGTGGGCAACGTCAAGGGCGCGCGAGCGTCGTCCGTCGCAAGCTTGACAACCGGGGATCGCGAGCGAGCAGCGGTGCCGGCGAAGAAGGCTGGATGAGCTTACACGAGCGCCCAGGGCTCGTTGCGGTAGCTCAATAATGACTGTCGTAACAGCACGAGCGCCGTCGTCACCGCACGGCGCTTGACGGCGCCGCGGCCCTGCGGGAACGTGTAGCTCATCGACTGCGGCGCCGCCCACATCGCGTCGATGGCAATGTGGATCGTGCCGGCCGGCTTGCCCTCCTGCTCGTCGGGGCCCGCGACGCCGGTGATGCCGATGCCGACGCTCGCCTCGAGCTTCGCGCGGGCGGCGTACGCCATCGCGCGGGCGCACTCCTGGCTGATCACCCCGTGCGCCTCGATCACCTCGGCGGGCACCCCCCACTCGATTTTCAGCTCGGTCTGGTATGAGACGAGGCCGCCTTTGAAGCATGCCGACGAGCCGGGCACGTCGGTGATCGTGCTGGCCAGCAGCCCGCCCGTGCACGACTCCATCGTCGCAGCGGTGACGCCGCGCTCCTTCATCATGTCGCAGACGACGCTCTCGAACGTGTCGTCGTCCGCGCCCCATATGGCGGGGCCGAGAATCCGCCGCGCGTCGTCTTCGAGCGGGCGTATGAGACGCCACGCCTCGGCTTCGTCCGGCGCCTTGGCGGCGAGGCGCAGGTGTACGCCGTCGGCGCGCGCGTAGATGCCGATGCTCGGGTTCGTCGACTTCAGCAGCCGGCTCACCATCTCGTCGACGGTGCCCTCGCCGATGCCGGCGGTCTTCAACGTGCGGGTGATCAGGATCGAGCCGGGGTTGCGGCGCAGCAGCTCGGGCGCCACCTCTTTCTCCCACATGCGGGTCATCTCGGTCGGCGGGCCCGGCATCGCGACGATGATCTTGCCGCCGCGCTCGACCCACCATCCCGGCGCCGTGCCGCGCGGATTCGGGATCGCACGGCCGGACGGGATCACCCAGCACTGCTTCACGTTGCGCTCCGGCATCGCATACCCGCGCTTCTCGAAAAACGAGCGAAGATCCGCCTCGAGCTGCGGATCGACGTGCGGCTCTTCGCCCAAGACGGCGCAGATCGCTTCGCGCGTCAGGTCGTCCTCCGTCGGCCCGAGGCCGCCCGTGCAGATCACCATGTCCGAGCGCTCGAGCGCCTTGCCGATCGTCTCGGTGAGCCGATCGAGGTTGTCGCCGACGACGGCCTTGAAGTAGAGGTCGACGCCCAGCGCCGGCAGCCGCGACGCGATGTACTGCGCGTTCGTATCGACGATCTCGCCCAGCAGGATCTCGGTGCCGATCGAGAGGATTTCTGCCTTCATGGCCCACAGCGTACCGCACGGCCGCGGTAGCGCCCGCCTGCTGCGCGCCGCCCTCGCGTCGCTACACTGCCGCGATGCGGATCGCCGTCGTCGGCCACGTCGAGCACGTCACGATCGCCGCCGCGGCGGCGATGCCCCGCGCGGGCGACATCGTGCACCTCGACGACCCGTTCGTGATCGCCGGCGGTGGAGGCGGCATCGCCTTCTTCCAGCTCGCGAAGAGCGACGCGGAGCTCCATCTGTTCACAGCCATCGGCAATGACGAGGCGGGCACGCACGTCCGCGACGAGATCACGGGCGTCGGTGCGACGGTACACGCCGCCCTCCGCCAGCGCCCGCACACGCGCGACCTCGTCGTGGTCACTCCCGGCGAGCGCACGATCTTCGTCCTCGGCGAGCCGCTTCACCCGCGGCGCGACGATGATCTCCCGTGGGATCTGCTGGCGGAGTGCGACGCGGCGTACTTCACCGGACAGGATCCGCAGACCCTTATCGAGGCGCGCAGAGCGAAGCTCCTCGTCGTCACCGCCCGACGCTCGGAGGCACTGGCGAAGTCGGGCGTCACGGCCGACGTGGTCGTCGGCAGCGCGCATGACCCGCGCGAGGCGAGCACGCTCGCCGATTACGCCGCGCCGCCCCGCGCGCTCGTCATGACCGAAGGCGCCGCCGGCGGTTACATCGAGACGTCGGACGGCCGCCAGCGCTTTGCCGCGTCCGCTACACCAACGCCGATCCTCGGCGCGTACGGCGCGGGCGACAGCTTCGCCGGGGCGCTGACCTGGTACATCGCGCGCGGGCTGGCCATCGCCGACGCGTGTGCGCGCGCGTCGGCGCATGGCGCCGCGGTACTCCGCGGCATCAACCCGCTCGAGCAGCAGCTGCGGCTCGACTAATCAGGCCGCCGGTATCCAGTAACAAGCCACCCTTATGGCCCTCTCCACGTCGCGGAGAGGGGTGGCCGAAGGCCGGGGTGAGGTGCGTGACCAACGACAAGCGCCGAAACTCGCTCACCGCTAACCGCCAACAGCACCCTACAGTACCGCCGCCTACACGCGCTCCAGCGGCGCGAACGACAGCATCAGCTTCTTGATCCCCACCACGCCCTTGAACGCGATCGTCACCTCCTGATCGTCCTTGACGATCTGGCACGAGACGACGATGCCTTCGCCGAAGCGCGGATGGCGCACCTTCTCGCCGCCGGCGAACGCCTGCTCCGACGGCACGGGCGGGCGCTCGTCGCGGCGGAACTCTTCGCGCAGGCGCTGCGGGCCGCGCTCGACGGCCTCGTACTGGTCGCGGACGGCCGAGCGCTGGGCGATGAGTTCCGGCGGGATGTCTTTCAGGAAGCGCGATGGCGGGTTGTGCTGCGACATGCCCATGTTGTGCCGCCGGAACGCGCGCAGCAGGTAGAGCCGGTCCTTCGCGCGCGTCATGCCGACGTAGCAGAGCCGCCGCTCCTCCTCCATCTGCGCCGGGTCGTCGAACGAGCGCATGTGGGGGAGCACGCCCTCCTCCATCGCCGTCATGAACACGACCGGAAACTCCAGCCCCTTCGCCGAGTGCAGCGTGATCAGCGTCACGCGGCCCGCGCGCTCGTCGTCCGACTCGACGATGGTGTCCGCGTCCGAGACCAGCGCCACGTCTTCGAGGAACGACACGAGCGCGTGCCCCGGCTCGAGGCCGTCGTACTCCGCCGCCACGTTGCGCAGCTCGCCGACGTTTGCCCAGCGCTCCTCCGCCTCGGCCTCCTCGCATTCGGTGAACAGGTAGCGGCGGTACGCCGTGTGCTCGAGCACGGCGTCGAGCAGCGTCGAGAGGTTGTTCTTCGCCGCGACGTTCATCAGCTCGTCGAGCGTTCGCAGCAACGCGGTGAGCGACTTCGCCTGGCGCGCGCCGATCGGGTGACGCTCCGCCGCCGGAAGATCCGCGGCGCCGGCGGCCGAGCCCGGCTCCTGCTGCGCGATGACCTGCAGCGCCGTGTACACCGGCACGCCGAGCCGCTGCGCCCAACGTTCGAGCTCCGACAGCGTCTTCGCGCCGATGCCGCGCCCCGGCACGTTGACGATGCGCGTGAAGCTCACGGCGTCGTACGGGTTGTGGACGAGGCGCAGGTACGCCAGCACGTCCTTCACCTCGCGCCGCTCGTAGAAGCGCGTGCCGCCGACGAGCTGGTAGGGGATCGTCGCCCGGAGGAACGCCTCCTCGAGCGCGCGCGAGTGCGCGTTCGTCCGGTACATCACCGCGATCTCGCTGAGGCGACGCCCCGCCTTCGCCAGCTCCGAGACCTCGCTCGCCACGAAGTCCGCTTCCTCCGCTTCGTCGTAGGCCTCGTACATGACGATCGGCTCGCCGCTGCCCTGCTCGGTCCAGAGCGACTTCTGCTTGCGCTGCTTGTTGCCCGCGATGACCGCGTGCGCGGCGTCGAGGATCGTCTGCGTCGAGCGATAGTTCTGCTCCAGCAGGACGATGCGCGCGTCCGGGAAGTCGCGTTCGAAGTTGAGGATGTTGCGGATGTCCGCGGATCGCCACGAGTAGATCGACTGGTCCGGATCGCCGACAACGCAGATGTTGCCGTGCTTCGCCGCCAGCAGCCGCGCAAGCTGGTACTGCGCGATGTTCGTGTCCTGGAATTCGTCGACCAGCACGTGCAGGAAGCGTTCCTGGTACTTCTCTCGCACCTCTGCGTGGTCCCGGATCAGCTCCACCGTCTTCATGATCATGTCGTCGAAGTCGACGGCGCTGTTCTCGGAGAGCAGGTCCTGGTAGCGCTGGTACACGCGCGCGACGACCTCGCCGAAGTAGTCGTGCGTCGCGCCGGCGTACGCGTACGGCGACACCAGCTCGCTCTTCGCGTGCGAGATCGCCGAGAGGATCGCGCGCTCCTTGAACCGCTTCGTGTCGACGTTCGCCCACTCGCACGCACGCTTCATCAGCGCCATCTGGTCGGCGTCGTCGTAGATATTGAAGGCCCGCGGCAGGCCGATGCGCTCGCCGTCGATGCGCAGGAAGCGCGCGCAGATCGAGTGAAACGTGCCGAGCACCAGGTCGTTCGCCCTGTCGCCCAGGTGCGCGACCACGCGCTGGCGCATCTCGCGCGCCGCCTTGTTCGTGAACGTGACGCTGACGATGCGCCACGGCGCTACGCCGACGGCGTCGACGAGGTAGGCGATGCGGTGCGCGATCACCCGCGTCTTCCCTGAGCCCGGACCGGCCAGGATCAGCAGCGGCCCGGCGATCGTCGTGACGGCTTCGCGCTGCGGAGGATTCAGGTCGGCCAGGATGTGCTCGGTCGAGACCATGTGCCGTCAGCGTACCGGCCGCCGCCGAGGCCGGGAAGCGCAGGATCGGCCAGCTCGCGTGATCACGCAATGACTGGACAAACGCATGGTCGCCGCAGCGGCACGCCGTGCTATAATCGCTGAGATTTCGGCCGGTAGACGGCCGGGGGAGGCATCTGGGTGTCGTTCGACGCCGTGTGGCAGGATCTTGCGCGAGTCGGCGTGATCGCCGTGGTTGCGTACCTTCTCGTGCTCTGGGTCGCCGCGCTGGTCTGGACGTACCGCGACATCGTCTCGCGGACGGGCGACACATTCACGCAGACGATCGCGCTCGTCCTCGTCGTCATCTTCAACATCCCCGGCTTGCTGGTGTACCTCGTCCTTCGCCCCAAGGACACGCTGATGGACTCTTACGATCGCCAGCTGGAGGCCGAGGCGCTGCTTCACGAGATCCAGGACCAGGCGGCCTGTCCGCGCTGCCGCCGTAAGGTCGATTCGGACTTCGTAGCGTGCCCGTACTGCCGCACGCCGCTCCGCATCCCGTGCGAGAGCTGCGCACGGCCGATGGCGTCGACGTGGGTGCTCTGTCCGTACTGCGGCACCGAGCGCCCGCAGCCCGCGCCCGAGCGCGCCGGCCCGGCCGCGGCGACCACACCACGCCGCGCGCTCGTCGCTGGCGCAGCCGAAGCGCGCCAGTACGGCGACGTACACGCCGCCCGCCGCGCCCCCTTCCGCCCCGGCGCCAGCCGACCCGGCGCCGGACGCCGGCACGTAGGCGTCGCTCAGACGAGCGTCGCCCCTTCCATCTCCAGCAGCCGCGCTTTCACGTCGAGTCCGCCGCCAAAGCCGGTGAGGCTGCCGTTGCTGCCGATGATGCGGTGGCACGGGATGACGATCGGGATCGGGTTCGTGCGCATCATGTTGCCCACCGCCCGCGCCGCGTTCGGTTTGCCGACGCGTCGCGCCAGGTCCGCGTACGTCGCCACTTGCCCGCGCGGTACCGCCGCGCACGCCAGCAGCACGTCGCGCCGGAACGGCGTCACCCACGCCAGCTCGAGGTCGACGTCGAATCGTGTGCGCTTGCCGGCCAGGTAGTCGCGCATCTGCTTGATCAGCCCCGCCACCTTCAAGCCGGTCGCGGACAAGCTCGAACCGGCCGTGCAGCTCGTGGTGCAGCTCTTCGATGGCCCCCGAAAGCCGCTTCTCGTCGACGCCGAACTTCACCGCGACGAGGCGCCGACCGTCGCCCGCGACGAGCAGGGATCCGATCGCCGTCTCCGTGATGTCGTAGTACGCGGTGGTCATCGCCGAGCCTCCGTGCCGCCGGACTGCACGCGCGTGTCGCGTCGCCCTATTCGTTGCCCGGCCGCTTGTAGTACTGGACGCCGTTCTCCATGAACTTGGTCAGACGGTCTTCCAGCACCAGGTAGTCGAGGTGCGAGAGCGTCTCGCCCAGCGCCGCGCGTTGCATCCACGGCGAGAACGTCGAGAGCGCGCCCGTCACCCACTTCACCCGGCCGGCCACGTCGAACGCCGTGCGCGGGCCGTCGCCGACGCACTCGACCATCTCGTTCAGCCGCTCTTCGTGATGCTTCTCGATGCTGAGCAGGCGGCCGCGGAGGTCAGTGAAGCTGTACTCGTGCGCCGGCAGCACGGTCTCCACATCCAGGTCCTCCAGCCGCTTCAGCGACGCGATGTAGTCGCCGAGCGGGTTGCCCTGCTGCTGCGGGTGGACGCTGATGTTGGGCGTGATCGTCGGCAGGACGTGGTCGCCGGTCAGGATGAACTTCTTGCCGCGCTCCAGGAAGCAGATGTGGCCCGGCGAGTGCCCCGGCGTCCACCACACCTCGAAGTCGAATCGGCCGATGTTGAGCTGCTCGCCGCCCCACACGACCTCGTCGGGCTCGACCGCATCGACGAACCCGCGCACCGGCATCGCCGACGTCTTCAGGTCGTCCATGCTGTCTCGGGGCACGCCGTGCATGATCAGCCAGTCGCCGATCTGCGCCAGCAACTGGTCCGGGTTCTTGTAGCGCGAGCGGATCAGATCGCGCTCGCGCTGATGGATGACGATCTTCGCGCCGCTCCGCTCCTTCACCTGGCCGGCAAGGCCGTAGTGGTCCGGGTGCACATGTGTGACCAGCAGCGTCTTCAGCTTCGCGAATCCGACGCCTGCGGCGTTGAGCTGGTGCTCCAGCGCGTCAAACGCCTCCGGCACGTTCCATCCCGAGTCGACGAGCGTCCAGCCGTCCCGGCCTTCGATGAGGTACGGCAGCACCCAGCCGAGCGGGTTGTTCGGGATCGGGACTCTGAGCTGGTACAGGCCGTCCATGATCTGGACGGGGTGCGTCGTCTCCACTTCGGTGGTCATCGCTGTATCCCTTCCCCGCGGGCGTAGTCGATGCTCGTGGCTGGCAACAGCGTACCGCCTCCGCTGTGGATGCGGCAGATGGTTGGAACGTCGGTGCATGGTTGAACGACGTTGCCCGGCGGGTCTACGCTGGCGCAGCCTTCAGCCGCGATTCGGTGGCCAGATCGGCGTCTGTCATCATCTCGATGAGCTGCTTGAAGGTCACCTCGGGCGTCCAGCCGAGCTTGGTCTTCGCCTTCGACGGGTCCGCGATCAGCACGTCGACCTCCGCCGGCCGCACGAACTGCGCATCGCTGCGGACGTATTTCTCCCAGTCGAGCCCGACGCGCTCGAAGGCAACCTGTGCGCACTCTCTGATCTGGTGCGTCTCGCCGCTGCCGATGACGTAGTCGTCCGGCTCGGACTGCTGCATCATCAGATGCATTGCGCGCACGTAGTCACCGGCGTAGCCCCAGTCGCGCCGTGGCTCGAGGTTGCCGAGCACCAGTTCTTTCTGAAGGCCGAGCTTGATGCGCGCCGCCGCAAGCGAGATCTTGCGTTCGACGAACTCCGGGCCGCGGTGGGGCGAGCCGTGGTTGAAGAGGATGCCGCTGCACGCGAAGATGTTGTAGCTCTCGCGGTAGTTCACGGTGATGTAGTGCGCGTACGCCTTCGCGACGCCGTACGGGCTGCGAGGATGGAACGGCGTGTTCTCGTTCTGCGGCGTCTCGCGCACCTTCCCGAACATCTCGCTGCTGGACGCCTGGTAGAACTTGATGCCGTGGCCCGATTTCGACCGCGACGCTGACGCGCCGGTACCGAGCCGGATCGCCTCCAGCACGCGCAGCGCGCCCAGCCCCGTGATCTCGCCCGTGAGCTCCGGCTGGTTCCACGACAGCATCACGAAGCTGATCGCCGCCAGGTTGTACACCTCGTCGGGCTGCACCTTCTGCACCACGTTCATCAGCGACGCCTGGTCCAGCAGATCGCCGTCGACGATGTGGACGTCGGGCAGCGTGCGCTCCAGCGTGGCGCGCTTCGGGTTCGCCTGGCCGCGGATCAGCCCGTAGACCTCGTAGCCCTGCTGTAGCAGGTACTCGGAGAGGTAGTGTCCGTCCTGGCCGGTGATCCCGGTGATAAGAGCACGTGGCATACGGTGGGGTTCCTTCCTGCAAGCTCGTTTCGAGGAAGGATAGCGAATCAGGCGCGAACGCGGACCTACTGCCGCACGAAGCCGATGACGCGGATTCCTGGCCCCAGCCGACGAGCTGCCGCCGAGATAGACGCGACGCCCACGACTCGCCGACGATGCCGGCGCCTGCTACTGGCCGGTGATGTGCTCGGGCACGATCTTGATGACGACGCGTACGTCCTCCGGCTTGTTCCAGGGGTACTTGTCCTGATCCATGTACTTCTTCGCCATCTTGTCGATCCCCTCGAACCCGCCCTTGTCGGTGATCTCGACGACCCGCCCGCGAATCTCGATGTACGAGTACGCGTTTGCCGCGTCGGCGATGCTCAGCGAGACGCGCGGGTCGCGCTTGAGGTTGCGCACCTTGAGGCGCTTCTTCTCGCTGTTGACGACGATGTGCGTGCCGTCGAAGTCCACCCAGACGGGCGAAACCTGGGGTGATCCGTCCTTGTTGATCGTCGCGATGTGAGCGAAGTTCTTGTCCGTGAGGAATTTCTTCTGCGCGTCGGTAAGCTGCACGGCCATTGCGAGGGGTCCTTTCTGGCGTGACGATTGGTCTTCGTTCACCGTACAGGAAAGAATGCGGCGCCTCAACGTACGGTCTGCCGCGCGGCTTCCAGCGGCGGCCGGCGGCTGGCTGGACCGCCGGCGGCAACAGCCAACAGCCAATAGCCAATAGCTAACCGCCAACCGACCGCTGGCCGCTCACCACGAACCGCTAGACTGAACCATGCCGCAGATGCCCCGCGTCTACTCGACACCGGCGATCGTGTTGCGCCAGCGGAGGCTCGGCGACGCCGACAAGATCCTGACGCTGTATACCGCGAGCGCCGGCAAGATCGACGCGGTGGCGAAAGGCGTGCGGAAGACCCGCAGCCACATGGCCGGCCACGTCGAGCCCCTCACCCACGCGACCATCCAGCTCGCGAAGGGCAAGACGCTCGATATCGTGACCCAGGTCGAGACGATCGAGTCGTTCCAGGTGCTGCGCGACGATCTCGAACGCACGAGCCGCGCGCTCTACGCGTGCGAGCTGCTCGACAAGTTCACGGAGACCCACGAGCCCAACTTTGAGCTCTACCGCCTCTTGCTCGACACGCTGCGCCGCCTCTCGGAGCGTGACGATATCGACACGGTCGTGCGCTTCTACGAGATGGCGCTGCTGAACGCGATGGGCTACCGCCCGGAGCTGGAGGAGTGCGTGACCTGCCGTTCGCGGCTGACGGCGGTGACGAACTACTGGACCGCGGCGGGCGGTGGCGTCGTCTGCGCGTCCTGCCGCACCGAAGAGACGGCCGTGCGGCCGATCTCGGCCAACGGCGTGAAGCTGCTGCGCCTGCTGCTGCACGGCCGCTTCGGCGATGTCGCGCGCGTGACGGTCGGCGCGGAGCTTGGCGTCGAGCTCGAGCGTGCGCTGCTGGAGTACGTGCGCTGGGTGTTGGAGCGGGACGTGCGGTCTGTCGCCTTCATCGATACCCTGCGGAAGCGCCGCCCGGCGCGCTTGCGCGCGGTTGCGGCTGACGAGCCGGCGCCGTAGCCGCCTTCGAGGGAAGACGAATGCCGATCTATGAGTACAAGTGCAAGAAGTGCGAGCGCCTGACCAGCGCCTTCGTACGCAACGTCGAGCGCGAGGTCGCCCCGTCCTGCCAGCACTGCGGCGGTAAGACCGCCCGCGCTCTCTCCCGCTTCGCCATCGGCAAGGACGCCGCTCGCGTGCGCCAGGACTTCGGCACGCCGCCGCGCAGCGCGGAGGACTACAAGGACCCGCGCCAGATCGGCCGCTGGGTCGAGAACCAGTTCGAAAGCTACGGCATGGACCTCCCCGACGAAGCGCGCACGATGATCGACGCCGCCCGCGAGGGCGAGCTGCCGGACGCGGTGAAGGATCTGTAGTTCACTGCCACCGTAGCGCGGGCTTTTCAGCCCGCGCGGGCGTCGAGCAGGTGCAATCCGCCCGCGTCTCGCGTTCGCGCTGCACCGATCGCTCGCAGAGCGTTACACTTCGCCCATGATCGACAGCATCTCCGCGTTCCTCCGCTACTTCGACGCGGTGAACCGGCGTGCCGTGCGCGATATCTCCGCGCTGCCCCCGGAGGCCGACGGCTGGGCGCCCGCGATCGGTGCCGGCGAGAAGGCGTGGAGCATCAACACGCTCGTCGGCCACATGGCGGGCTCGCGCCTGTACTTCGTCAGCGCCTATCGCGGCGAGGGCTGGATCAGCCCGATGCCGCCCGACGTCAGCCGCCGCGAGCTCTGGGTGCCCGCGCTCGAAGCGAGCGGCGGCGCACTCCACGCCGCGCTTGACGGCACGCCCGACGACTGGCTGCGGCGCAAGGTCGCGATGATCGATTCGGACGGCGCGCTGTCCGGCTGGCGGGTCCTGATGATGATGCTGGAGCACGACATCCACCATCGCAGCCAGATCGACACCTACGCCGGCATCAACGGCTGGGACGTCCCGGACATCTACGGCCGCAGCGCCGAGACCATCGGCTCGCTGCAGGAGTCGCAGCGCGCGAAGCACCAGGCGCCGGACGCGGGCTGAAAGCCCGCGCCACGGGCGGCCACGCCGCTCGCCGAAGTCGGCCCTTCCCTCTACGAACTACGAACTACACACTACGAACTACTATGACCGACATCTCGAAGACCCTCGACGCCATCATGGAGCGCGTCCGCGAGGACTTCGCGGCGAAGAACGTCGCGCGCGAGAAGGCGCTGCCGCTCTGCCGCGAGGCGATCCGCTTCTCGGCGAACGCGATCCGCGCCGTGCACCGCAACGACTTCGCGACGGCGCGGGAGCTTGTCGGCAAAGCGGGGACGCAGGTGGCGTCGGCCAAGACGAGCCTCCAGGGCCACGCGGACATCTACCACGCCGGCTTCGTGCACGATTCGCAGAAGGAGTTCGCCGAGGCGTCGATCACGCTCGCGCTGATCTCCGGCGGCGATCTGCCGACGCCGGAGTCGCTCGACGTCGAGCTGCCCGCGTACCTCAACGGCATGGGCGAGGCCGTCGGCGAGCTGCGCCGCCACCTGCTCGACACGCTGCGCTCCGGCGACGTCGAGCAGTGCGAGACGTGGCTGCGCGCCATGGACGAGATGTACTCCGTGCTCGTGACCGTCGACTATCCCGACGCGATGACCGGCGGCCTGCGACGCACGACGGACAGCGTCCGCGGCATCCTCGAGAAGACGCGCGGCGACCTGACGCTCTCGGTCCAGCAGCGCCGCCTCGAACAACGGCTCGAAGAGTTCGGCTCGAAGCTCGGGTAGTCCCTCACACCGCCGGCCCGCGCGTCGTTGCCGCCGAGAGGCGGCCAAGCTCCGTGCACGGCGGCGTGCCGTCGATGTACTCGCGGATGATGCCGCGCCACGGCCCGCGCGCGCCGAGGTTCCCGAGCAGTCCCGACAGCCCGAAGTTGATGCGCGTCAGGAAGATCGTGCCCTCCGGCACGTTGCAGTGCTGGTTGATGCGCCCGCCCAGCCCCGTCGTCTGCGTGTTGCGCCGCACCATCTTTGCCGCCAGTTCCGGCGTGAACGTGACTTCATCTTCGAGCACGGGCGACCAGTACCAGCGCATGTGCTTCCACAACTCCTCGGTCGAGAACGGCGCGTTCGGCCGCAGGATCCCCGCCGCTTCGACGGCGCTGCGCCACTCTTCGTGGTCGCCGTCCATCACCGCGCGCAGCACGCGCACGAAGCCGGCGATCGTCTCGTCGGAGAACTCCGCGACGCAGCCGTAGTCGACGAACGCGACGCCGCCATCGGGCAGCAGCAGGTAGTTGCCGGGGTGCGGGTCGCCGTTGAACAGGTTGTGCCGGTAGATCGAGCCGAAGGCGTAGCGAAAGATGATCTCGGCGACGCGGTTGCGCCCTGCCTCGTCGAGCTCCGCCGCCGCGGCGAACGGCTGGCCCTCGATGTACTCCTGCACGAGCACGCGCGACGTCGTCAGGTCGTGGTAGACGCGCGGGATGCGGATGAACGCGTGTCCCTCGAACTCGTTGTAGAACCGCTGCTGCGACGCGGCCTCGCGCAGGTAGTCGAGCTCGCCCAGGATGCCTTCTTTGAGGTCGCGGACGATCGGCCCGGCGTCGAGTCCGCGCGAGAGCACGCCGGCGATGCTGATCATCATGCCGACGTTCGCGAGGTCGTGGCCGATCGCTTCGCGCACGCCGGGGTACTGCACCTTGACGGCGACGCGCGTGCCGTCGCGCAGCGTCGCGCGGTGCACCTGGCCGATCGACGCCGCCGCGAATGGCTCGTGCTCGAACTTGCGGAAGACCTTCGACGGCGGCAGGCCGAACTCGCGCGCGAACACCTCCTCGACCAGGTGGTACGACATCGGCGGCGCGTTCGACTGCAGGCTCGCCAGCTGCGCGCTCATCTCGTCGGGCACGACGCCGCTCATCAGCGACAGGATCTGCCCGAACTTCATCACCGCGCCCTTCATGTCGCCCATCGTGCGCGTGACGTCCTCGCCGGTGCGCATGACGAACTCCGCACGCTTCCGCTTGCGCCGGTCGCCCCAGGCGGCGTATGTGCCGGCCCAGCGCACGAAGGCGCGGCCGGCGAGCCGCGCTGGCCGCAGCGAGCGCGACACGCGTCCGCCGCCGATGGCGCGACCGTGGCGATCCGTCGTCAACGGCTCCTCCCGCAGGTACGTGCGTTGGTGCTCGGTGCCGCGATCAGGGCGCTGCCCCCGGTCCCGCGGCCGCGCTCGTGCCGTCCGGCCCGTGCCTGCCGGTGAAACGACGCAGCCAGCGCCCCCACGGGAGCTGGTAGAGCAGGAAGACGCTCGCGAGGCTCGCGATCTGCAGGCCGATCGCGACGCGCCCGCTGACCCCGCGGCTCAGCACGTCGCTCAGGCTGTTGAAGACGCGATGCGTCGTCCACACCCAGAACGTGTCGGCGAGGATGCGTCCGGCCCAGAACCCGGCCAGCACCCAGCGCAGGTTCACACTCGCCATGCCGGCGGCGATGAACAGGTTGTTCGTCGGAAACGGTGTCAGCGTGTAGGCGAACGTCGCCGGCGCGACGTAGCGCCGGTGATCGTCGAGGAACGCGCCGAGCTGGCGCAGATCCTGCTCCTTGCCGCGCATGAAGCGCCTGCGGAACTCCGCGCTGCCCTTTGCGAGCGCCAGCCGCCCGAAGCCGGACACGATGGCCCCGCCGATCGTCAGCACCAGCAGCGGCAGGTCGAACTTGATGTAGAAGAACGCCAGCACCATCCACGACGACGGCATGAATGCCGGCATGAGGTTGATCAGAAACACCAGCGCGAACGCGACCAGCAACCACAGTACCGTCTCTAGCACGGAGAGATCGTACCGGAAGCGCGTAGGGACCGATCGCGTCGATCAACGCCTCCCGCCTCCCGCCTCTCGCTTCCACCCTCTACCCGCCCAGGTCCGGCCCCGCTTCCTCCGGCTCCATCGCCGTCGCGATCTCGTCCTGCAGGCGGTCGATGAACTGGAACACCGGCATCGACTTCAGGTCTTCGCCTGCGCGCGTGCGCACGGCGACGGCCTGCGCCTCCGCCTCGCGGTCGCCGACGACGAGCATGTACGGGATTTTCTGCAGCTGCGCGTCGCGGATCTTCGAGTTCATGCGCTCGCTGCGCGCGTCGATCTCCGCGCGCAGCCCGGCGGCGCGCAGGCTCGCCGAGCACCGTCGTGCGCGTAGTCGGCGTGACGGTCGGCGATCGGGATGACGACCGCCTGCACCGGCGCCAGCCACGTCGGGAACGCGCCCGCGTACAGCTCGATCAGGTACGCCATCATGCGCTCCATCGTGCCGATGACGCCGCGATGGATCATCACGGGCCGGTGCTTCGCGCCGTCCTCGCCGATGTACTCCAGGTCGAACTGGTTCGGCAGGTGGAAGTCGACCTGCATCGTCGACATCGTCTCCTCGCGCCCCATCGTGTCGCGGATCTGGATGTCGATCTTCGGGCCGTAGAACGCGGCCTCGCCGACGCCCTCGTAGTACGGCAGTCCCAGCTCGTCCATCGCCTCGCGCAGCTCACGCTCGGCGACGCTCCACATCTCGTCGTCCTGGACGTACTTCTCGGTGTCGGCCGGGTCGCGCAGCGAGAGCCGGTACGACGTAGTCCTTGATGCCGAGCGTCGCGTACGCCCGCTCGACGAGCCGCATGACGCCCGCGATCTCCGACTTGATCTGGTCCGGACGGCAGAAGATGTGCGCGTCGTTCAGCGTCATCGCCCGCACGCGGCTCAGCCCGCCGACGACGCCCGACTTCTCGTAGCGGTACATCGTGCCCGATCTCGGCGATGCGCAGCGGCAGCTCGCGGTAGCTGTGCAGCTGTGTCTGGTAGACCAGGATGTGGTGCGGGCAGTTCATCGGCCGCAGCACCATCTCCTCGTGTTCGAGCTTCATGGGCGGGAACATGCCGTCGCGGTAGTGCTCCCAGTGCCCGGACGTCTTGTACAGGTCGACCTTGCCCAGCACCGGCGTGTAGACGTGCTGGTAGCCCGACGTCGCGCTCCTGCTTGAGGATGTACTCCTCCAGCAGCCGCCGGATCGTCGCGCCCTTCGGCAGCAGCAGTCGGCAGCCCGGCGCCGACGAGGTCGCTCGACGTGAACAGCTCCAGCTCGCGGCCGAGCTTGCGGTGGTCGCGCCGCGCGGCTTCTTCGATGCGCTCGAGGTAGTCGTCGAGTTCCGCCTGCGTCTCGAACATCGCGCCGTAGATGCGCTGGAGCATCGGGCGCTTCTCGTCGCCGCGCCAGTACGCGCCCGCGACGCTCGTCAGCTTGAACGGCGGCACCTGCGCTGCGTGCTCGACGTGCGGCCCCTCGCAGAGGTCGACGAACTCGCCCTGCCGGTAGAGCGAGACGTGGTCGTCCTCGATGCCCTTGATCAGCTCGATCTTGAACGGCTGCCCGGCGAATCGCTCCAGCGCGTCGGCCTTCGACATCTCGCTGTGCTCGAAGCCGACGTCCGAGGCGATGCGCTCGCGCATGCGGCCTTCGATCTCCGGCAGGTCCTCCGGCGTCAGCGCGCGCGGCAGCTCGAAGTCGTAGTAGAAGCCGACGTCGATCGGCGGGCCGATGGCGAACTTCGCCTCGGGGAACATCTCCAGCACCGCCTCCGCCATGATGTGGGCGGCCGAGTGGCGCATGCGGTACAGGCGCTCGTCTTTGGGGAACTGCTCCAGGGCCATCGGCGTACCTCCCTACGGGTCGTCGTGCCTCGGGCACGAAAAAGCGCGTCACCATCCGCTCAGGGACGGGAGACGCGCTCCGTGGTTCCACCCCGGTTCAGTCCGCCATCTGGCGGGCCCTCATTGCGGCCGGTAACGGGGCCAGCGTCATCGTCTAACGCGCAGAGCTGCCTCGGGATGCGCGGCTCGCGGGTGGTGTTCGCGACGTTCCGGCGGGCGCTCGCAACATCCGCGCCCTCTCTGCATGCCGTTGGCCGTCGCTACTCGTCCCGGTCGTAGCCGTTGCGGTGGTTATAGCAGGCGGAGACGCGCCGATACAAGCTGCGGAGCCGGCGCGTGCTTTCCGAACTCGCCAGGGCTACGCAGCTCTCCGCGTCGGTCTTGATGGGACGTGGGACGGAATCGATGAAGTTACAATGTCGGACGCGGAACGTGCACTTCAACCCGGGCAGCCATTCAATCCGCGCGAAGAAGATCTGACGCAGCGTGCGGCCGCTACGAGAAGTGACATGAGTGAAGCATTCGAAAGCGCAGATCCTCTGACCACGCTCGTCGGACAGGAGTGCGACCAGGTTCACTTCTGGCGCGGAGCTGTCACAGTCGGCTTCTCGCAGTACAACTGGTGGCTCAGTTGCACAGTTCCGCCCGTCCTGCAAAGGGCGGAAGCGGTGTGGAGGTTTCCTGAGCCCGGATCTCGGGACGCGTTGTGCTCTCTGATTGACTCGGTCGTCGAGTCGGCATGGGTGCGTGGCGGCAAACGGTTGGAGGTCTTGTTTGCTGACGGTGCGCTGCTCATCGTCGACGGTGATCCTTTGCATCCTGAGTTGGAGCCGTGGCGCGTGGAACAGTGGCGAACCTCGACCAGGGCTGGACAATGAAAGAAGAACCGCGGGACGCGAGACCACTCGCCGAGCTTATCGGGGCGACGTGCCTCAAACTCGTCTTCGTCCGGGACTACGTCCAAATGCACTTCGACGTTGCGGGCAGTCCGACATTCATCGGACTCATCAAGGTCAGTGCTGGCGGCAAGACGGCCACATTCCCGGAGCCAGGCTCCAGAGACGCGCTCTGCTCGCTCATTGGGTCCACGGTGGAGTCTGCCGAATTCTGGCGCGACGATTGGATACAGGTCCAATTCGCGAGCGGGGCGACACTCACGGTTGAGAAGGACCCGTTCCATCCGAACTGGGAAGCGTGGGATTGGTTCGGCGCTCCTCCGAGCTTTCACTGGGATGGACTTTAGAGAGTGAAGACCGAGGAGGCAGGGATTGACCGAAACGATCACCGCGGCAGCCGGGTTCCTGGTCGCGGTCCTGTGGTTCGACTTGATGTTCGATGTCCAGGTGCTGCGCCATCGTGGTTCGCCCGACGTGCCGGAGAGCGTGCTGGCCTCCGTATCGGCGTACTACCGACGAGTGACCACCACGGCGTCGCCGATGGGGCATCTCGTGGCGCTCACGATGCTCGTGCTGCTCGCCGTCCTTGTGGCGCAGGCGGTGCGCGGCGATGCGCCCGTCTGGGTGAGCGCCGTTTCGCTCTCACTCGGTCTGATCGCGATTGGTCTGGCGTTAGGCCGAGTGGTCGGCGCGGCCCGGCGTCTCGGCGCGCGTACCGATTCGCCGGAGGTGCAGAGCATGCTCGCCCGGCGCATTCTTCGTGACCACCTGATCTGTCTCGCGGCGATGGCCGCGCTGCTCGCCATCCAGCTCTTCGGCGCCTGAAGGCCAGCCCTCACTCCTCCAGCGTGCTCGTGTCGCCCTCCGGCAGGCCCAGCTCGCGCGCCTTCAGCAGGCGGCGCATGATCTTGCCCGAGCGCGTCTTCGGCAGCACGGCGATGAAGTCGATCTCGCGCGGCGCGACGCCCGGGCCGAGCTTCTTGCGGCAGAACTGCAGCAGTTCGCCACGCAGCTTGTCGGACGGCTCGTAGCCGTCCTTCAGCGTCACGAACGCCTTGACGATCTCCATCGCCACCGGGTCCGGCTTGCCGATGACGCCCGCCTCGGCGACGGCCGGATGCTCGATCAACGCGCTCTCGACTTCGAACGGGCCGACGAGGTGGCCGGCGGTGTTGATGACGTCGTCGGAGCGGCCGACGAACCAGAAGTAGCCGTCGGCGTCCATGCGGCCGCGGTCGCCCGGTGATGTACCAGCCGTTCTTGAACTTCGACCGGTACATCGACTCGTTGTTCCAGTACGTGCGGAACATCGAAGGCCAGCCCGGCCGCAGCGCCAGGTCGCCCTCCTCGCCCGGCGGCTTGAGCTTGCCCTCCTCGTCGATGATGCCGGGCTCGATGCCGGGCATCGGCTTGCCCATGCTGCCCGGCCGGATCGGCAGGGCCGGGTAGTTGGCGATCATGATCGAGCCGGTCTCGGTCTGCCACCAGTTGTCGTGGAATGGCAGCCCCAGCACCCGCTCCGACCACACCACCGCCTCCGGGTTCAGCGGCTCGCCGACAGACATCGTGTAGCGCAGGCTCGAGAGGTCGTACTTCTTCGGGATCTGGTCGCCGGCCTTCATCAGCAGGCGGATCGCCGTCGGCGCCGTGTACCAGACCGTCACCTTGTGCCGCTGGATGACGTCGTACCACTTGCTGGCCGAGAACCCGCCTTCGTAGATCACCGACGTGACGCCGTTCGTGTGCGGCGCGAACATGCCGTACGACGTGCCGGTCACCCAGCCCGGATCGGCCGTGCACCAGTAGATGTCGTCCGGATGCAGGTCGAGCACGTACTTGCCCGTGGCGTAGTGGCCGAGCACCGCCTGGTGGACGTGCACCGCGCCCTTCGACCTGCCCGTGGTGCCCGACGTGTAGTGCATCACTGCCGGGTCCTCCGGCGACGTGTGGACGATGTCGTATGTCTCGGGCGCGGCCTTCATCAGAGCGTTCCACGAGAGTTCGCCCGGCTCCAGCGTCGGCTCCTTGCCGTGCTCGACGATGATGATGTGCTTGAGGTCCGGCAGGTGCGGCTTCATCTGCTCGACCTTCGCACGCTGGTCGGGCGACGTCACCAGCACCTTCGCGCCGGCGTCCGCCAGCCGGTCGCCCGCCGCGTCCGGCCCGAACGCCGAGAACAGCGGCCCGGTCACGCAGCCCGCCTTCAGCGTGCCGAAGACCGCCGCGTACAGCTCCGGCACGCGGTCCATGAAGCAGAACACGCGCTCGCCCTTCGCGATGCCGAGCGTGCCGAGCACGTTCGCGAACTGGTTCGACATCCGCGACGCGTCGGCGTAGGTGTAACGCTCCTCGCTGCCGTCCTTGCCCTCCCACAGCCAGCACAGCTTGTCGCCGCGCCCGTGCACGACATGCCGGTCGATGCACTCGTACGCGATATTCAGCGCGCCGCCCGGCAGCCCGTCGAGCTCCTTGATGACGTCCGGGTAATGGAAGCCGTCCCGGATGCGGTCGTAGTCGTCAAGATTCGGGCGGACCTTGAACTCGTCGACCGGCGGCTTCGCGATGATCGGATAGTCCATCGGGTACCTCGTTCTGGTGGGTTGGTCGTTGTCGCCGGTTGTCGGTTCGGGAAATCTAGCCTTGACGCCGCGCCGGGTCAACTTCGTCCGCTCGGGGGAATAGCGGGGAGATCCCGGCTGAGCCCTCTCCACGACGTGGAGAGGGTGGCCGAAGGCCGGGTGAGGTGCGCGGCTGCACCGCCGCGTTGCTCCGGCGTGCCGGCTTTGCGACACTGGATCGAGCGATATCCCAGCAAAGGAGCCGAGATGCCGACGAAGGACGAGCGCGAGCCGTTTTATCGCGTGGACGTGGCCGAGGCGGCCGAGATGGCGAACGCGGCCGACGTGGTGGTCATCGACGTGCGCGATCCGCACGAGTATCAGACCGGCCACGTGCCGGGAGCCACGCTGATCCCCGTGAACAGCGTCTTCGCGCGGCGCGAGGAGCTGCCGAAGGACAAGAAGATCCTCTTCGTCTGCGCCGTCGGCCAGCGCAGCGCGCTCGCCGCCGAGATGGGCGCCGCGGCGGGCCTGCCCGCGGACAAACTCTACACGCTCGATGGCGGCACCGACGCCTGGCGCAAGGCCGGCCAGCCGATCGAGATGTAACAGGCGAGCTCGCACGCGGCGAAGCCTGAGCTCGCAGCTTGGCTGCTCAACTCCAGGTTCTCGGTTCTAGGTTCGAGGTTCTTCGACGATGCGGACGATCGTGCTCTGGGACATCGACAACACGCTGCTGTACACCGGCGGCGCCGGCAGCGTCGGCATGACGCGCGCGTTCCGCGACCTCTACGGCATTAACGACGGGTTCACCCGCATCGAGTTCTCCGGCCGCACCGACACGGCGATCTTCGCCGATGCGGCGCGCGCCCACGGCATCGCCGACGATCGCATCGCCGCAGAGCAGCGCCGCTTCCTCGACGCGTATATCCCGTATCTGCACCGCGCGCTGCGTGAATCGACGGGCGGCGGCCTGATGCCGGGCGTCGCGGACGTGCTCGATGCGCTCGACGGGCGCGACGACGTGGTGCAGGGGCTCGGCACCGGCAACTTCCGCCGCGGCGGCGAGTTGAAGCTGCGGCACTTCGAGATCGCGCGCTACTTCCCCGGCTGCGTCGGCGGCTTCGGCGAGGACTCCGAGCACCGCGCCGACGTCATCGCCGCCGGCATCGAGCGTCTGCGCAACGGCGACGGCGCCGCGAGCCGCGTCGTCGTCATCGGCGACACGCCGCACGACGTGAGCGCCGCGAAAGCGAACGGCGCCTTCGCCCTCGCCGTCGCCACCGGCCGCGACTCCGTCGAAGATCTGCTCGCCTGCGGCGCCGACGTCGCGCTCGCCGATCTGGCCGACGTCGATCGCGCCGTCGACATCATCTGCGGCCCAAACCCGTCTGCGTAGTCATGTCGTCATATCTCGAGGAGGAAACGTGGCGAAGTTCAATTACGCCGTGATCATGGTCCCGTCCACCGACCGGGAAGAGATCGAACGAGAGTGCAAGAGCATAGGATCGCAGGGTTTTCGGCTCGTCACCGCCACGCGAGAAGGGAACGTTACGACGCTCTACTTCGAGCACGAGGGCTGAGGGGATAGTCGCCCTCGCGAGACTTGTGGGTTCGGCTCACGCGTCCCCGAGCAGCGGCCCGCCCCGATCGAGCACCTTCCCGTCGATGCCGATGACGGTCGGGCGCTCCTCGCAATAGCCGCCGATCTCGCACTTCTCGAACAGGAATGCGTTGTGGTCGCGGCTGAAGATGATCTGCCACGAACCGATGACGAGCCCGTCGCGCCCCTTCGCCAGTTGCTGCTGCAGAACGGCGATCAGCGCCTCCAGCTCCTTGCGTCCCATATCGTCCTCCGTCGGCTGTCCGGGGTGTGGCCGTAGCGCTGACTCAGTCCGCGCGGCGCTCGCATCGTCTCTCGATGCAGTATGGCAAACCGCCGCCCGTTATACTCCGACGACCGATATGAGCGACCAGCCTCCATCTTCCTACCCCCAACCCCATCTGTGGCCATCTGTGAAATCTGTGGATAGCCCCGCCTGTGAACCTCAGCGTCGACATCGCCGCCGGCAAGAGCAGCCTGACGCTCGCCAACCCCGTGATGGTCGCCTCCGGCACCTTCAGCTACGGCATCGAGTACGCGAAGCTCATCGACATCAACCGCCTCGGCGCCATCGTCTGCAAGACGACGACGCTGCGCCCCCGCGCCGGCGCACCCACGCAGCGCATCGACGAGACGCCCGCCGGCATGCTCAACTCCATCGGCCTCCAGAACGTCGGCATCGACAAGCTCCGCCGCGACCTCGCGCCGGCCTGGGCACGCTGGAAGGTGCCCGTCATCGTCAGCATCCTCGGCAGCAGCGCCGGCGAGTACGGCGAGTGCGCGGCCGCGCTCGAGGGCGTGGACGGCGTCGCCGCGCTCGAGCTGAACATCAGCAGCCCGAACGCGCAGCAGGGCGGCATGGAGTTCGGCCAGGACGCCGCGGTCGCCGCGTCCGTCACCGCCGCCTGCGTCCGCGCGACGACGCTGCCCGTCATCGTCAAGCTCACGCCGAACGTCACCGACATCGCCGCCATCGCCCGCCGCGTCGTCGATGCCGGCGCCAGCGCGCTCTGCGTCGCCAACACGCTGCAGGCGATGTCCATCGACGTGAAGCGCCGCAGGCCGCGCATCGCCCGCGTCTTCGCCGGCCTCTCCGGCCCCGCGATGAAGCCCGTCGCGCTGCGCATGGTCTGGCAGGTGGCGTCGGCCGTCGACGTGCCGGTCATCGGCTGCGGCGGCATCGCCTCCGGCACCGACGCGCTCGAATTCATCATGGCCGGCGCCACCGCCGTCCAGGTCGGCACCGCGACGTTCCGCGACCCCAACGCCCCGCTCGACGTCCTCGACGGCATCGAGCGCTTCATGCGCGAAGAGGGCGTAGGCGACATAACGGAACTGATCGGCGCCGCCCGAAGCTACAAGCCCGCCGACTACCTCTAGCCGCTCTCCCAATGTCGCAGGCGCCCCGCCTGCCCATCGGCCCGCACCCCAAACGGAGCGCAGGCGCCCTCGCCTGCCCACAGCCCCGATCCTGCGCAATCACCCCGGATCAGCGCCCGCCGACCACCATCTGAGGGCATCCCGGCCGCGAACGTCAGCGCTCTCCCTCATTCCCGGCGCCCCTGCGAAAGCAGACCATGCGGCCGATGTTAGTGCTCGACAAGGCCCGCGCCCTCGACCGCATGGTCTACCTCAGCGACCGCAAGGGGAACGCCGTCCCGACGGAGTTCCTGCGCCCCGCGCCGCTGACGTGGACCGTCGACGCCGTCGGCCGCCGCGCGCTGGCGGGGGAGGTGGTGCTGCGGCCATCGGCACCTCGGACGGTGCCCGAACCGGCGTCGGTTCGCGGGCACGAAGTCAGCCGTCGCGCCGACCGACTCTCGCCGACCTCGCGCAACTCAGCGCTCAGCAGCGGCTTCGCCGGCATCGCGAACCGAGCGATTGCACGTCAGCATCGCGCAGACTGGTGCGTTCGGTAGCGTGACTGCGTCAGGAGCACTCGCACCACGAGCTTGCAAAGTCCCGAACAGCAGATGCCTCGCGAGCCAGTACTCGCGTGATGTCGTACGCTCGTTCTCAGGGAATTCGACTAGCAGTCCGGAAGACTCGTGATCCTTGAAGCAGTCGCTGCGTTACCTGGCGGCGTGAGTGATCCAGCCGTATCGCTGCACGATGCTGACGTCGGACCGAACCGCTCGCCGCGGCAGCATCGAGCGCATCAGCTGGCTCGATTCGTCTTGGGATGCGAGCGCTGCGGGCTGAACTCGATCGAAGCGACGTGACGTGTCTGGCTGGATCTCGCGACGCTGCGCCAAGGTGATGCTCGGTGCTCGGTATCCATGCTTCAAGCTCCGGCACGCCGTCTCGACGCGCGCGATCGCCATGCGAGCCGAAACATCGCCTGAGAGCCGCCGCGCGATGCCTACTTCGCGCAACGTTCGAGCGTTACGATCGTCGAGCAAGCACGATCTCGACGCAGCTCGTACGGGCGTCGAAGGTCCTCGCCGCACCGTCTTGCGCGTCAGGCGCTCAGAGAGCTTCGCGATCACGACTCGACACGGCGATGAACGCTGATGCTGGTCGCTCACTGCGCGAGCTGTCGGTGCGCAGGCGCCATCTGCAGCGGCTGAGACGCGTCCGGATCTGCCGGCAGATTGCGCGTCCGTCTCGAGCGCGTCTGCGATCACGCGAGCGTGCTGCATCGTCGGACATCTCCAGCAGGTGCTCGGCTGTATGACGGTCGCTCGACTTCGAGCGTAGACGTCGATCCGGCTCGACCCGCCGATGCACCGAGGTCGAGTGCCGTGCCGATCTGGCCGACAGCTACGAGCGATATTCGGCGGCTTACCAGTTCGATCGGAGCCCATCGCGATCTCGAGGAGGCGTCAATTGGCGGTGAAGCCGACGTCAACGATGCGCGATCACGGTTGCGTCGCTCGCCGGCTGATCGGCCTTGATCGCCGCACGGTGCGCCGGACCGTGCATCGAGCCGCGCGCGTCGCAGCCGGCCTCGCCAACGACGACGCTAGGCGGCATCGACTATCGGACGCGTTTGCTATCCTACCCCCGCACTCGCGTCGGGGAGTGGCGCAGTCCGGTAGCGCGCCTGCTTTGGGAGCAGGAGGTCGCAGGTTCGAATCCTGTCTCCCCGACCATTTTCGAGCCGGTCAGCTTGTCAGCCAGTCAGCTCGCCCTACAACCTACAACCCACCACCTACAACCTACCGTCACAACTCACGGATCTGCCGGTTGCCGGCGCCCGCGAGGAGCGCGGCGACTCCCGCGACGGCGCAGAACATGGCGATCGCGGTGGGCGTGCCGGCCCGCTCGGCCAGCGCGCCCATGAACAGGCTGCCGAACGGGTTCAGCCCCTGCACCATCGTGAACAGCGCCAGCACGCGGCCGCGATACTCGTCGTCCAGGTGCAGCTGCAGCAGGCTCTGGTTGAACGTCGTGAACACGACCAGGTTCATGCCGCCCAGCACCAGCAGCAGGAACGAGAGCACGTAGATGCGCGAGAACGAGAACGCGAAGATCATCGCGATGTAGGCGACGAGCGCGAGGCTCATGATCGGCCCCTTGCGCCCGATCGTCGCGAAGCGCGCGACGACGAGCGTCATGGCGATCGAGCCGACGCCCACGCCGGTCTGCAGCAGGCCGAAGCCCTGCGCGCCGACATGCAGGTAGTCGGCCGACATCGATGGCATGAGCTGCAGGTAGGGGTAGACGAGGAGCGTCGGCACGGCCTGCAACAGCACGATGCGCCGCAGGATGTCGTCGCGGGCGAGGAACGAGATGCCGAGCCGCACGCTGCGCAGCATCGGCTCGACGGTCCGTACCTCGACGTCGCGCAACCGCAGCTGGAAGAGCGTCATACACGCCGCGCCGAAGAACATCGCCTCGGCGAAGAACGATGACTCGACGCCCGCGAAGCCGATCAGCGCGCCGCTGACGTTCGGCGCGACGACGCGCGACATGTTCATCGCGCCCGAGTTGATCGCGATGGCGCCGGTGAGCGACTCCGGCCCGACGGCGCTGTAGACGAGGTACTGGCGCACGGGGTTGTAGATGCTGCTCGCCGAGCCGCCGATGAACGACGTGACGTACAGATGCCACATCTCGACGCGGCCCGTCGCCACGAGCAGTCCGACGGCGAGCGCGTTGACGGCGTTCACGCCGGTGGCGACGCCCGCGAGCCAGCGGCGGTCGACGCGCTCGGCGATCGCGCCGGCGAACGGCGAAATGAAGAGGATGCTGATCCCGCGCAGGAACTGTACGAAGCCGAGTTGAAACGGCGAGTCCGTCAGCTCGTGGACAAGCCAGCCCTGGCCGATCGCCTCCATCCAGTTGGCGAAGCCGCTGGCGATCGTGCCGGAGATGAGGAGCCGGAAGTTGGAGTTCCGGAGGGTATCGAACGGGCCTGCCATCGGTGCGGCCGCGACGGCCGCTTCGACCGGCGTGATGTGTTCGCCTGGATCATCCCTGGACATGCCCGCCGCATCGTAGCGCGATGGCGGCGTTGCGGGTATCGGTTGTTCAGACGGGGATCGACCGTCCGGTCTTGAGACGATAGCCAAGTGCCGCCGCCACCGCGAGGATCGTCCAGACGACGATGATGCGCGTTGCCAGCCAGTTGACGTCGGATGTCCCGATCGTCGTTGGATCCCGGGTGAAGATCACGGCGCATATGACGAACACGACGACCGTCGAGCCAACGATCAGATCGATGAACACGTGACGCCGAAACACCGCCACCGGCCGCATTCCTCTGGCGAGTAGCGCAAACGTGACGGCGGCGACGGCCGCGACGATGAGCATCGTCGCATACCCGGCCAGGTGTGCCGTGAGGGATCTTTCCGCTCGCCTGGAACAGGGCAATGACGCTCGCGTTTATCCCCAGCGCGAGCAGCCAGCCCTTCCGGTGCATCGGAGATGAATCGTAGTTGCGCGGCCGGATGCGATTGGCGAGATAGAACGTCAGCACCGACTGCACGCCTCCCCACCAGACCAGGATGACGAACAGCGAATGACTCCAGCGAATGCCGAAGAGCGTCGGGTGCTGGAACGCCGTGCCGGACACGAGGCACTGGTAGACCATGCCGTACGTGAAGGCCAGTGCGACAAGATGGTAATCCCTGAGCCTGAGTCGCCTGATGAGATCCTCTTCCATGGCGAAGAGGCTTGCGTACGCGGCGATGAGAAACAGCGGGAACACCGGCCGTTCGAGCAGATGGTTGACCCCGCGCAACGAGTACTCGAACAGCAGGTTGAACGCGGTCGCGACGATAACGATGTCGCGGCTCGTGTGGTGTGAGCCCGCGTGACTCTCGGCGGCGATTGCAGATCGAGCGATGCTCAAGACCGCTCCTTATTCGGTGTAGGCCGCAGGTTGGTCCTGTCTCCCCTGGCCAGTCAGCCGGTCAGCGCACGCCACGCCGGCTGAACAGCCTGCGCTACGAGCCCTACAACCTACAACCCACCACCTACAACCTCAGACCGCAAGCACTTCCTTGTACTCCCCGAACACGCGTCGCCACAGGCCGCAGATCTCGCCGGCCGTCGCGCCCGCGTTCACGGCGTCGATGATGTACGGCATCGTGTTCTCGCGCCGCTCGCGGCTCGCCGCCTCGAGGCGTGACAGCGCCGCCGCCCACGCCGCCTGGTCGCGCCCGGCCTTCGTCGCGCGCAGGCGCGCCATGTGACGCTCGCGGCCCTCGACGTCCATCTGCAGGATCGGCACGTCGTCGAGCCCGTCCTGCTGGTACGCGTTGACGCCGACGATGACGCGCTCGCCGCTCTCCACCTCGCGCTGGAAGCGCGCCGACGCCTCCATGATCTCGCGGTGGAAGAAGCCGCTCTCGATCGCCGGGATGACGCCGCCCATCGCGTCGATCTGGTCGAGATACCGCATCGCGTCCGCTTCCATGTCCGACGTCAGCCGCTCGACGAAGTACGATCCGCCCAGCGGATCGACCGTGTTGACGACGCCGCTCTCGTGCAGGATCACCTGCTGTGTGCGCAGGGCCAGCGTCGCCGCCTTCTCGCTCGGCAGCGCCAGCGCCTCGTCCATGCCGTCGGTGTGCAGCGACTGCGTGCCGCCCATCACCGCCGCCAGCGCCTGGATCGCGACGCGGATCAGGTTCACCTCCGGCTGCTGCTTCGTCAGCGACACGCCGCTGGTCTGCGTGTGGAAGCGCATCAGCCACGAGCGCGGGTCCTTCGCGCCGAGCTTCTCGCGCAGCACGCGCGCCCAGATGCGCCGCGCCGCGCGGAACTTCGCGATCTCCTCGAACAGGTCGTTGTGGCAGTTGAAGAAGAAGCTGACGCGCGGCGCGAACTCGTCGATGTCGAGCCCGCGCTCCAGCGCCCAGCGCACGTACTCGAGCCCGTTCGCCAGCGTGAACGCCAGCTCCTGCGCCGACGTCGCACCCGGCCTCGCGGATGTGGTAGCCGCTGACGCTGATCGGGTTCCACCGCGGCATCTCGCGCGACGCGAACTCGATCGTGTCGACGACGAGGCGCACGGAGGCCTTCGGCGGGAAGATGAACTCGTTCTGCGCGATGAACTCCTTGAGGATGTCGTTCTGCAGCGTGCCGGACAGCACCGCGCGCGAAATGCCGCGCTTCTCCGCCGCCGCGACGAACATCGCGTAGAGCACCGGCGCCGGCCCGTTGATCGTCATCGACGTCGTCAGCTTGTCGAGCGGCAGGTCGCGAAACAGGATCTCGACGTCGGCCAGCGAGTCGACCGCCACGCCGCCGCTGCCGAACTCGCCCTGCGCCCACGCATCGTCGTGGTCGTAGCCCATCAGCGTCGGCATGTCGAACGCGACGGAGAGCCCGTTGTTGCCCGCCGCCAGCAGGTCGTGGTAGCGCTTGTTCGTCTCCTCGACGCTGCCAAAGCCGCTGAACATCCGGATCGTCCACGGCTTGCCGCGGTACCCCGTCTTGTGGATGCCGCGCGTGAACGGATACGAGCCCGGCAGGTTGATGTCGCGCTCGTAGTCGATGTCCGCGACGTCCGTCGGGTCGTACAGGCGATCGATGGGGCGCCCGGACACCGTCGTGAACGGGCCGGGCAGTTCCGCGCCCTCGGCGCGCACGGCCTCGTCGTACTTTCGCCGGAGGTTCCCCTGATCTTCGCTTGTCATAACGCGCACCTGAGCCCGACAGCCGCCGCGGGCGCGACGGTTCTGCCCCAAGCATACGACTCCCGCTCAGTCCGTGGCATGTCGACGCCGCGTCCTGCGAGCCGCCCCCGCGAGCCTCCGTCGCCCCAGTGATCTGAGGTGCTCGGGAATCGGGGGTCGAGGCTGTTAATCTGCTGCGGGGTACGAGCGCTGTCCCGCCGCCAGAGGAAGAATAAGTTGACTCGTTACTATTCGCGAATTTTTCTTCCGGGACTATCAAATGGCTTCTCTCAGCCGCCTTGCTCAGGACCCTCGGAAGGCTGTCTTGAAGCAAGGGCGCGGCGAATCGGGTATCCTGAGGGGCATCGTCTGAATCTCCCACGACCGTATTGTTCGGAATCGGGGGCGGACGGCCCCGGCGCCGGCCTGTAAGGGCTGCGCGGATGCTGGCTGATGCGCCGATGCCGAACATAACGCCAAAGGCGACCACCGATCGCAAGGAGTAGCATGACCACCGCCCAGACTGAAGCGCCCGAGAAGGCGTCCATGGCCCAGCGCGAAGACATCCGCAACATCGCCATCATCGCCCACGTCGACCACGGCAAGACGACGCTGGTCGATGCGATGCTGTGGCAGAGCGGCGTCTTCCGCGAGAACCAGGAAGTCGTCGAGCGCGTCATGGACTCCAACGACCTGGAGCGCGAGAAGGGCATCACGATCCTCGCGAAGAACACGTCGGTGCGCTTCGGCAAGTACAAGATCAACATCGTCGACACGCCCGGCCACGCCGACTTCGGCGGCGAGGTCGAGCGCACGCTGAAGATGGTCGACGGCGTGCTGCTGCTCGTCGACGCCAGCGAGGGTCCGCTGCCGCAGACGCGCTTCGTCCTCAAGAAGGCGCTCGAGCTCAACCTGACGCCGATCGTCGTGATCAACAAGATCGACCGCAAGGACGCGCGCACGCAGGAAGTGCTGAACGAGATCTACGACCTGTTCATCGACCTCGACGCGCACGAGGACCAGCTCGAGTTCCCTGTGCTCTACACGATCGCCCGCGACGGCATCTGCCGCCTGACGCCCGACGGCGAGGACCACAAGCTGCAGCCGCTCTTCGAGGAGATCGTCCGCGCCATCCCGGCGCCTCAGTACGACGCCGAGATGCCGCTGCAGATGCTCATCCTGAACCTCGACTACTCGGACTTCGTCGGGACGCCTCGCCGTGGGACGTATCGTCAACGGCACGCTGCGCGGGAAGCAGGACGTCGGCCTGGTGCGCGAGGACGGCTCGGTCGAGCGCGGCCGCATCACCTATCTCTACGGCGTTCGAGGGGCTCGAGCGCGCCGAGGTCGCCGAGGCGGGTCCGGGCGACATCGTCGCCATCGCCGGCTTCGACGACGTGACGATCGGCGACACGGTCACCGACCCGGACGACCCGCGGCCGCTCGAACGCGTGTCCGTCGACGAGCCGACCGTGAGCATGATGTTCTCGATCAACACGTCGCCGTTCGCGGGGCAGGAAGGGACGCTCGTCACGTCGCGCAACCTGAAGGACCGCCTGGAGCGCGAGATCCTGACGAACGTGGCGCTCCACGTCGAGCAGGGCGACTCCGCCGACACGTTCAAGGTGTCGGGCCGCGGCGAGCTGCAGATGGCGATCCTCATCGAGACGATGCGGCGCGAAGGCTTCGAGCTGACGGCGAGCAAGCCGCAGGTGATCACGCGCGACATCGGCGGCAAGAAGCACGAGCCGATGGAGCACCTGGTCATCGACTGCCCCGAGGACTACGTGGGCATCGTCACGCAGAAGATCTCCAGCCGCAAGGGGCGCATGGCGAACATGGTGAACCACGGCACGGGCCGCGTCCGCCTGGAGTTCCGCATCCCGTCGCGCGGCCTCATCGGCTTCCGCAGCCAGTTCCTCACCGACACGCGCGGCACCGGCCTGCTCAACCACCTGTTCGACGGCTTTGAGCCGTGGCAGGGCGAGATCGAGCATCGCGTAAACGGCGCGCTGGTCGCGGACCGCACCGGCATCGTGACGGCGTACTCCATCGAGCACGCGCAGGAGCGCGGCGAGATGTTCGTCGAAGCCACCGACAAGGTCTACGAGGGCATGGTCGTCGGCGAGAACGCGCGCGACGGCGACATCGCCGTCAACATCACGAAGGAAAAGAAGCTCACCAACATCCGCTCATCCACGTCGGACATCGCGGCGCACCTCTTCCCGGCGCGCAAGATGTCGCTGGAGCAGGCGCTCGAGTGGATCGGCGACGACGAATCGCTGGAAGTGACGCCGAAGAGCCTCCGCATCCGCAAGCGCACCCTCGGCACCGGCATGCGCGCCCGCGATGCCCGCAAGGGGTAACCGGAGCCGCAGATTTCGCGGATTACGCAGACAGTTGATTGACGTGGCGCGGGCTTTCAGCCCGCGTTTCCGTTTGCGGCACGCCCAGGCGAGGCCGCATGCTACAGTACGCGTCGCGTGGGTAGGTGTGCGAGCGCGATCGGCGCATGCTCGGCGCAACGACGAGAGGCCGTCTATGAACAACAGTCTTTACGTGCTCTTGTCGATCGTGGTGGGGGTCGGCGCCGCCACGCAGCTTGCGATGCTGGGCGCGATGGGTCGCGAACGCGGGGCGTACGAGGCGACATGGATCTCGATCGTCGGGACGATCGGTGGGCTGGCTATCGTGTTGGTGGCCAGGTCGTTTCGAGGCTCGTCGCCGAACTTGCCGGCGCCGCTGGACACCAGGTGGCCGTTCGCTGTCGTGATCGCCCTCTGCGTCATTGCGCTCGCGATCTCGATGCGCGGGTTGGCGCCTTATCTGGCGGTCTGCGGCCTGTTCGCGACGGCGTACCTGCTTAGCGTTGGATTCGCGGTGCCACGCATCGGTGCGGCTCTCTTCCTCGGCGCGGCGACTGCGGGGACGTTGTTCGGCTCGGCGGTCTACGATCACGTCGGCGTATTCGGTAACGAGGTGCACCGCGCGACATTTGTGCGCGCGGGCGGCCTCGCCGTGATCTTCCTGGGCGTCGTCATCGTGCGCGCGGCGCCGTGAGCATGCTTCCGCCCGACAGTCGGTGAAATCTGTGTAATCTGTGGTTCCATGACCGCAGCAGAGATCCTTGCCGAGCTCACGCTCCCACGCCAACCCCAAGAACGTCGAGGGCATGGCGCGCTACGGCATCGCCAGCACGAACACGCTCGGCGTCAACATCCCGACGCTGCGGGCGATCGCGAAGCGCTCCGGCCGCGACCACGCGCTCGCCGAGCAGCTCTGGCAGTCGGGCATCCACGAAGCGCGCATCCTCGCCGGCATGGTCGATGAGCCGTCGAAGGTCACGAAGCGGCAGATGGACCGCTGGGCGAAGGACTTCGATTCGTGGGACGTCGTCGATGGCGTCTGCGACCTCTTCGTGAAGACGCCGCACGCCTACGAGAAGGCGCACGCCTGGTCGTCGCACAAGCGCGAATACGTGAAGCGCTCCGCGTTCACGATGATCGCGTACTTCGCGTCTCGCGATAAGACGGCGCCCGATGCCGACGTCCTCCAGTTCCTGCCGGTGATCCGTCGCGAGGCCGGAGACGAGCGCAACTACGTGAAGAAAGCCGTGAACTGGGCGCTGCGCAACACCGGCAAGCGCAACCGCCGCTGCAACGCCGCCGCCATCAAGTGCGCCGAGCAGATCCGCGCCGACGGCACCCGCAGCGGCCGCTGGATCGCCGCCGACGCGCTGCGCGAGCTGCGCAGCGACGCCGTGCAGGCGCGGTCTGAAGTCGTAGACGCCCACGGTCTATCGGTCTCTCGCGTGATCGCTTAGCATTCCGCAAGTACTTGGCGACGATGGCGGGAGGCGGCTTGCCGGCAGCGATGAAGCTCGGTCTCTTCTCGATCAATACCGACGCATGCAGCTTGCCAGATGGCGTTGCGACGGTTGCGCGCGTCGCGGAGGAAGTCGGGTTCGAGTCGCTCTGGGCAGGCGAGCACATCGTGCTGCCGGATCCGCAGCGCCCGCCCGTCGCCAATGGCGCCGGGCGACCGGATGCTCGACTCGCTGACGACGCTCACGTTCGCCGCCGCGCGACACGACGACGATCCGCCTGGCCACTGGAATCAGTCATCCTGCCGCAGCGCAACCCGGTCGTGCTCGCGAAAGAGCTGGCGAGTCTCGACGTGCTTTCCAGCGGACGCCTGATCGTCGGAATCGGCGCGGGCTACCTCGAACCGGAGATCGACCGCGATCGGCGTGCCGATGCGCGAACGAGGCGATCGGACGGACGAGTACATCGAGGCGATGCGCGCCCTCTGGACGATGGGACAACCTTCGCTACAGCGGACGATACGTCGCGTTTAGCGGCGTCGATCGCATCCGAGGCCGATGCACGCGCCTCTTGTCCGCCGATCGTAGTGGGTGGCCAGAGCGCGGCGGCGCACGAGCGTGCGGTGCGGTACGGTCATGGCTGGTACGGCTTCTTCATGACGGCGGAGCAGGCCGCGCAACAGCTCGAAGGGCTGCGGCGCGCGGCGGCTACCACCGAACGGTCGGCGAATCTGCCGCCCGCGCGCTAGATCGCGTCACGCTGACGCGGCCGGATCGACGCGCTGAACTGGTCGAGTCGAATATGCCGCGCCTCGGCAGTTCACCGGCTGGTTGTCGTGGGTCGCAGCGAGAATCTGTTCGCGTCGGCGATCTAGTGTTGTCGCTTATGAGATCACCGCGGCGATCATTCGTCCAGAACGTAGCCGATGAGGAGGCGCACCGTGCCCGAACCGAAGTTCAAGATTTCGCTGGCCGCATGGTCGGTGCACCGGATGTTCTTCGCGAAGGAGATCGACCAGCTCGGCATGGTCGACCTCTGCCACGACCTCGGCATCGGCGCCTTCGAGATGGTCAACACGTTCTTCCCGTCGCCGCAGTACGGCTACCTGAAGCAGCTCCGCAAGCGCGCCGAGGACGCCGGCGTGAAGCTCCTGCTGATCATGTGCGACGCCGAGGGCAGCATGGCCGGGCCCGAGAAGGCCAGCCGCATGCTCGCCGCGAAGAACCACCACAAGTGGGTCGACATCGCCGCCGTCCTCGGCTGCCAGTCGATCCGCTGCAACACCGGCGCGCAGGACGGCGACGCCGACGCGCAGGACCGCTGCGCCGAGAGCTTCTCCGCGCTGCTCGAGTACGCCGACGCATCGGGCATCGACGTGCTGATCGAGAACCACGGCGGGCTCTCGTCCGACCCCGACTGGCTCGTCGGGCTGATGAAGAAGGTGAACCACCCGCGCTTCGGCACGCTGCCGGACTTCGGCAACTTCCCCGACACGACCGACCGCTACGAGGCCGATCCGCAAGCTGATGCCGTACGCGAAGGCAGTCAGCGCCAAGTGTTACGACTTCGATGCCACGGGCAACGAGACGAAGATCGACTTCGCGAAGATGATGAAGATCGTCGACGACGCCGGCTATCGCGGCTACGTCGACATCGAGTACGAAGGCGAGCGCCTGCCCGAGCGCGAAGGCATCCTCGCCTGCAAGGCGCTGCTGGAGCGCTTCCAGTGAATGGCTCCCCTCTCCACGTCGTGGAGAGGGGCTGGGGGTGAGGTGCTCGGAGCGCCCGCGAAACCTCGTCCGCCAGCAAGAAGGATCGAACAATGCCCGACTCGCCACGCATCGCAGTCATCGGCGCCGGATGGGCGGCGCGCATCGCCCATCTGCCCGCGTACGCCGCCAACGGCATCACGCCGGTGGCGATCGCTGATCTCAATGAACTCGTTGCCACCGACCAGGCGAAGCGCCACAAGATCCCGAACGTGTACACCGACTGGCGCGAGATGCTGGAGAAGGAGAAGCCCGACGCGGTCAGCGTCTGCGTGCCGAACGTCCATCATCGCGAGCCGGTGCTGGGCTGCCTGCAGGCGGGCGCGCACGTGCTGTGCGAGAAGCCGCTCGCGACGAGCGTCGCCGAGGCGGAGGAGATGTTCGCCGCGGCGAAGAGCGCCGGCAGGTCGCTGATGGCGGCGCAGAACTGGCGCTGGAACGAGAACTCGCGCGCCATCCGCCGCATCGTCGATACCGGCGAGATGGGCGAGGTCTACTACGCCGAGGCGACGGCGCTGCGACGCATGGGCATCCCGACGTGGGGCCTGTTCCACTACAAGGAGCACTCGCACGGCGGCGCGCTGCTCGATGTCGGCGTGCACATGCTCGATCTCGCGATCTACCTGATGGACAATCCGAAGCCTGTTCGCGTTTCCGCGCAGATGGCGGCGAAGTTCGGCAAGCGCCCGGAGATCGCGAAGCAGTTCCGCAATGCGTGGGATCCCGCCAGGTTCGACGTCGAAGATTTCGCCGTCGCGCTCGTGCACTTCGAGAACGGGGCGACGCTGCTGCTGCGCGCGTCGTGGGCGACGCATATCGACGCCGAGACGTTCTCCGTCCGCCTCTGCGGCACCGAAGCGGGTGCGACGACCATCCCGCCGTTCGTCTATCGCAACCACGCGGGCATCCCCGTGGACGAGAAGTTGCAGGTGCAGCCGGCCGACTGGACGGCGTCGTACACGCGCGAGATCGCGCACTGGCTGAAGGTCGTGCAGGGCGAGGCGCAGCCGATGGTGAAGCCCGAGGAGACGCTGAACGTCCAGCGCATCATCGCCGCCGCCTACCGCTCCGCCGAAGAAGGCCGCGAAGTCGAGGCATGAACGCACTCACGCTGTTCGGCGCCATCGCCGTCGGTTCGATGCTCCTCGCGTACGCGCTCGAAGAACGCGCGGCGGTGTTCGTCCTGGCGTTCGCCGTTGCGTGCCTCGCGTCGGCCGCCTACGGCTTCCTGCAGGGCGCCTGGCCCTTCGGCGTCGTCGAGGTCATCTGGTCCGGCGTTGCGATGCGGCGATGGTTACGCCGGCGGTAGCGACGCGGCTGATCGCCGGATCTGCCAGTCACCCGCTTCCACGTGCCCCGCGCCACCGCCGGCACGAAGTCGCCCAGCTCCGCCGGGAAGGTGACCGTGCGTCCCTCCTCTGCCGACTTGTAGCACGCCATCAGGACTTCCGTGACGGCGAGGCCGTCGTGCCAGTTCTCGTCGGGCATGCGGCCGGCGAGGAACGCCTGCACCATGTGGCGATTCTCGGCCGTGTAGCCGTACACCGACGGCTCGTCGGCGATGACGGGCATCAGCCCCTGCTCGGAGTTCTGCTTCTCGACGAGGTCCTCGCCCGCATCGCCGCGGATCTTGCGGCTCAGGAACACCGTCAGGTCCGTCGTCAGGCTGTCGACCTGCATCGAGTACTCCGGGCCGAGCAGCTCCGCGCGCAGCCGCAGCGCCGGCCCGACGTAGCTCCACGACGTCGTCGCCTCGACGAGCAGCTTCTCGCCGCCCGGCGCGCGCAGCGACACGGCCGCCCGCGCGAAGTCCTCCGATGGCGCGCGAGCGTAGTCGACCTTGCCGCCCGACATCTCCTTCAGCAGCTCGACGTACTCCGGCCGCGTCCACTTGAGCGACGCGATCTGCGCGTTCACCTCTTCGACCTTGAGCGCGGCGCGCGGCTCGCCGGGCGCGCTCAGCAGGAAGCGCGCGGCCTCGTAGCTGTGGCACAGCATGTCGTTGAGGACGCCGCCGCCCTGGCGCTCGCCGCTCCAGAACCACGGCATGTGCGGGCCGCTGTGCTCCTCGGCCGCGCGTGCCAGGTACGGCCGCCCGGCGATCGGCACGGCGCGCCGCCAGATGATCTCCTTGCCGCGCGTGATCGCCGGCTCGAACACCTGGTTTTCGAGGTAGCCGTGCAGCAGCGAAGTCGATTCGATCAGCTCGACCAGCCGCCGCGCCTCCGCGAGGTTCCGTGCCAGCGGCTTCTCGCAGGCGACGCCGACCAGATTGCCCTTGCCGCGCTTCACCGCATCGACGATCTCTTCGACAACCGCGAGGCGCGTGTCGTTCGTCGTCGCGATCCACAGCGCATCGACCTTCGGGTCAGCGATGAGATCCGTGATCGAAGCGTGGATCGCCGTGTCTCCGACGCCGAGGTCGCGCGACATCGACGCCAGCAGCTCGGCGTGAGCGCGCGTCGGGCTGAAGACGCCCGTCACCTCGCAGTCGCGCACACCGACAAGGCTGGCGACGTGGAAGCGGTTCATGAACCCCGCGCCCACAAACCCGATCCCGAGCCGTTTCGCCATGGCGGTCCTCCCGATCGCTGATGAGGCCGGAGCGTCCTAGCGAGGCGTCGGCGTTGACGTTAGGGGCGCCGGCGTGTTCGTCGCGGTCGCCGGCGGCGTGCTCGTCGCGCTCGGCTGCGGCGTGCGCGTCGGCGACGGCGTGTTCGTCGCTCTCGGCGTCTTCGTCGGTGACGGCGTACGCGTCACCGTCTTCGTCGTGGTCGGCGACGGCGTGGGCGTCGGCGGTGGCGCCTTCGGCTCCGGGCCGGGCGGGTTGTCGGCCAGGTACTGCAGCGTGCTCGTGCTCGTCACACCGAGGCGCCAGTCGGAGATCATGAACATCTTCAAGTCCCATGCGTGGTGCGCGAATCGCGGCCACGTGAGCGGGTCGGCAGCCGCGCCCTGGCCGACAGGGATGATGTCGCGCTCATAAGGCTTCAGGATCTTCTGCGTTGCTTCCAGCAGGAACTCCGGCGTGATGTTGCCTCCGGGCGGTGCATATCCGGCGGCGGTGTACCCCTCTACGTTGCCGGGCGTGTCGAACGTGTCCCAGTAGAGCTGCGGCCAGATGCCGTCGCTCATCGCGACAAACTCGGTCATCGGCACCATGTTGATGCGCCACGGCCGCGGATCGATGGAGATATCGACGCGGCCATACGGCGAAAGCCGCCGCAGCTCGTCGCCGTACCGCTTCGCATCGTCGGGCGCGCCGACCCAGAAACCCGATGAGCCTTCGACGTCGAGCACCAGGCTGCGCGCGCCGGCCGCCAGCACGTCGGCGGCCATCTGTGCCTCGCGTGGCGGGTCGACACCCTTCGGAACCGCCCACGCGTAGAAGGGGATGCCACGGTCTTCGAAGTATTTCGCGACGTTGCGCACCCGGTCAACGCCCGTGATCGCGTCGGGCGCGGTGTCATATGTTGACATCCACTCGATGCCATCGTGGGTTTTGACCATGACGCCGAGGTTCTTACCCCTCAACGCCGATGCGATCGCATCGAGCCCGCCGTCGGCCGAGAATTGCCATACCCACACGATGTGGCGTGGCGTCTGCGGGTCCTTGTCCTGCTGGGTCTTCCGGATCAGCCGCGGGTCGCACGGGCCCAGACCGAGGCTCACCGCAGCCGCGCCGGCCGTCACCGCCGATGCTACGATGAACCGCCGTCTGGTCAGCGCGCGTTCGAAGACGGAGTCGCTGCGCATCGCCCGACCTCCTTGCCATCACCCTCGCAGCATACGACTGGTAAGGCTAGCAGACATGGCCGCATTTTCCTACCGTCAAGTTCGGTTCGGTCGCAGATGACAGGCCGTGGCAGGCGAAGGTCGAAGCGGGATCAGCCAGTGCGCGTCATCAGCGTGACACTTGCGGGTGTCCGCGCGGATGCCGGCACCGAAGCCACGATGAGGTGCGGGCGCAGAAGGTCCATGTGGTGCGCGAGGAATCGCACATCCTCGTGCGGCAGCTTGAAGCGGAGTGCAGCCGCGATCAACTCAGAGGCACAGGCTGCCAGCGCGGGGATCGTCAGTGCCTCGTCGATCTCAGCGAACCGAGCCGCGTCGGCGCTCAGCCACGGCCCGGCGAGCGCGGGCAGATCGACGTTCGTGCGGTCGCCGCACGCGGCGAGCAGCGCGGCTTCGTACCACAACGCGAGATGCACCTGGATGCGCGGATCTCGGGGGTCGAGCAGCGCCGCTTGCTCGAGTTCGTAGCGCGCTTCGACCGGGTCGCCCGCGGCCATCAGGAATCGCCCGAGATACAGCCGCCAGGACGCGTCGTCCGGAAGCGATACGGTGCGAGCGCGGCACTCGGCGATGATCGCTTCGATCAGCCCGCCAGGCTCGTCGCCCGCGTCGATGCGCTCCTCAATGCGCGCCAGCAGCCGGCTCTCGCGCTGGTGGTTGCGTGTGAGCGCCCCGATGCTGCCGCGGCGTTTGAACAGGTTCGCCATGCAAAGGGAATATCGCTTGGAGGGCCGGAAATATTGCAGATGGGCGGCCGGCGCATCGGGATCTCGTCCTGCGGACGCTGCGCGGGCCGCCAGGAGCACTCCTCGAGCAACTGAGCATGTCTGGAGCTGTTAATCGCCTTGCGACCGCTCTTTCGACGCCAGGTCACACGCGCCGCGCGCGGTACTCGCCGCGCCCGCAGCGCCGCGATGAACGACGCTTCGTCGCTGATCCGGGCGCCGAACTCCGTGGCGCACACGCCCACCTCGCGCACCGAGTGCGAGTCGCTGCCGCCGATGCCGGGCAGGCGCAGGCCGCGGGCAAGCCGCGCCGCGTTGTCGTTCTGCAGCATGCCTTCCGTGCCGTTCTGCTCTTCGACCGAGTCGAAGACGGCTGACAGATCGTCGGGCGGCAGCGTGCCGTAGCGCCGGCTCGGGTGCGCCAGGTACATCAGCGCGCCTTCGCTGCGGACGATGCGGTGCAATTCGGCGAGCGTGGCCATCGCGGGGTGATGGTCGTGCAGTCCGAAGACGAGGACGTGCCCGACCTCGGTCGTCACCTCCATGCCGCGCAGCACGAGGAAGTCCATCTCCTCCGCCACGCGCCTGATCGCGTCGTACGGCCAGATCGCATCGTGCTCCGTGATGCAGACGCCATCGAGGCCGCGCGCCTGCGCCGCGCGCACGAGCGCCTCCGGCGTCAGCGCGCTGCACGGCGACAGCACCTTCGTGTGGCAGTGCAGGTCGATCAGCAACGCTAAGAACCTAGACAGCAAGAACAGAACCGGCAACGGAGCTCACGCGCGGTCCTCCAGGTTCTTTGTTCTCTGCTGTTTGCTGTCCGTGCCGCTCACTGCCAGCCGCCGCGCGCGCCCTTCGTCATGCCCAGCGGGCCGACCGGCCAGTTGAAGCCCGAGCTTCATCACCGTGTCGATGTCATCGGCGCTTGCGATGCCCTCGTCCAGCACTTTGCGCGCCTCGGCCACCATCGCGAAGTAGATGCGGTTGGCGACGAATCCGTACTTGCCGGGAGCGTCCTTAACACGGATCGTCACCTTGTCCAGCTTCCGTCCGACGGCCTCCATCGTCGCGATCGTCTCCTCCGACGTCTCGGGCGCGTAGATGATCTCGACCGGCTTCATGATGAACGCGGGACTGAACCAGTGGAAGCCGATGAACCGGTCGCGACGCGAGACGGCTTTGTTGACGTCGCTGATCGCGAACCCGGACGTGTTCGTCGCGAAGATCGCCGCCGCCTTGACGAGCCCGTCGAGCTCGGACCACACGCTCTTCTTGAGTTCGAGGTTCTCCGGCACGGCCTCGACGATCAGGTCGCAGTTGCGCAGGTCGTTGACGTTCTCGGTGAACGAGAAACGCGCGACGGTCGCGTCGTACTCGGCCTTCGTCATCTTGCCGCGCTCGACGGCGCCGTTGAGCCCGAACCGTCCTTCGACCATCGACGCGCGCGTCTTCTCGATCAGGTCGGCGTTGAGGTCGCGGATGATCGTCGTGAAGCCGTGCGCCGCGAACGTCTGCGCGATGCCCCCGCCCATGACGCCGCCGCCCATCACGCCGACTACCTTGATGTCTTCGATGTTCATGCCGCCCCCATCTGGTGCGCGTGTTCGTGCGGAACTCGGCGGGTTGTTGGTCTAACGATAGAGAACCTGGAAGCTAGAACCAAGAACCGGTAGTGCCTCTTTCGGCGTGCGTGCACGCTGATCACCAGCCGCCAAACACTAGGAAACCAGCCGCCGCACCGTTTCGAACAGCACCTGACACCCCAGGCGGAGGTTCTCGACGCTGATCCGCTCGTTGTGGCCGTGCACGGTCATCGCGTCGGTCTGCTCCAGCAGGTACGGGATGAAGCCGTACGACGTGATGCCGTGCTGCCGGAACACGCGCGAGTCCGTAAAGCCCGCCGACACGCTCGGCAGCACCAGCGCCTCCTCGACGTGGTCGCGCACGACGTCCGTGATGATCCCGAATAGCTCCGTGTCGATCGGCGACGACGGCGTGCTCGACTTGAACACGGTTTCGACGCGCACCTTCGGGTCGCCGATCACGTCGCGCACCTGCTGCGTGAACGCCTCCGGGTCCTGTCCCGGCAGCAGCCGGCAGTCGAGCGTCGCCTCGGCGATCCCCGGGATGACGTTGTGCTTCATGCCGGAGTGCATCGTTGTGGCGCTCACAGTGTTGGTGAGGATCGCCCGGGCGACGAGGTTTCCGCCGGCCAGCTTCTCCATCGATTTCTGCGAGGGCGCGTCGCTCGAGCACGCGGTTGCGGTACAGCCGGTCGAAGTACTCCGTTAGCTCCGGCACGACGGTCACCGGCCGCGACCAGTCCTGCACCTTCTGCAGCGCCCGCACCAGCCGGTCCAGCGCGTTGTCCGGGTGCGGCACGGAACCATGGCCCGGCCGCCCCTCGGCGACGAGCTTCAGCCACAGCGGCCCCTTCTCGCTGATCGAGCAGTTGAACGCCGGCCGCCGCACGCCGAACACCTCCGCCGTGCCCCAGCCGCCCTCGTTGATCACGTACTCCGCGTCGAGCAGCTCGGGATGGTGCTGCTCGATCCAGTTGACGCCCCAGTCCCCGCCCGCCTCCTCGTCGGCCAGCGCCATGTAGACGATGTCGCGCGTGTGCGGCAGCTTGTGGCGCTTGATGATGAACATCGCCATCAGCTCCATGATGCCCATCGACTTCATGTCCAGCGCGCCGCGCCCGTAGATGACGCCGTCGGCAACCGCCCCCGAGAACGGCTCGAAGTCCCAGTACTGCCGCTCGACGGGCACGACGTCGGTGTGGCTCAGCAGGATCAGGGGCGCCTTCGTGCCGTCGCCGGCCATCGTCGCCGTCATGTTCATGCGCTCGGCGCCGTTCTCGCGCCCGTCCGACGCATCGTAGAACGCGATGTCGTCGATCCCCTCGGCACGAAGCAGCCCCGCCAGCCACTCGCACGCCGCTAGCTCTCGCCCCGGCGGGTTCGACGTATCGATGCGGATGAACTCCGAGAGCAGCCGCGTCGCCTCCTCGGTGACAGCGTCCCAGTCGATGCGCGGCGCGTCGCCTGCCATGCCTGTGCTCCTCGTTCGCAGCGATAATCCACCGCGATTGTAGATACAGCCTCGCGTAGGGGCGAGGCTCGCCTCGCCGCGCACGCAACGTGGCACAGCCGTCCCGGGCTGTGAGTCGTCGTTCCGCCGAAGCTGGCACCCGCGCCACCGTTCGCGCTAGCCTGAATGTGCGGGCAGCGCGTCCGCCATCGGAGGCGCAGGTGAAGGTGAGCGACGAGCGGCGTGAGGCGTACCTCGCGGCGTACAACGACTGGCAGACGAAGCTACAGGAGCTCCATGACGTCTTCCTCGAAGGCACCAGGACGCCCGTCGGCGACCAGTTCAAGGGCCTGCTCAACCGCGAAGCCCGCGCCAAAGACAAGTACGACCGGGCGCGGCTCGAACTCCTCGGCATCGCTCCAGCCGGAGACTCTCCATTTGACTAACGCGCCGCACCGCCGAACCGCGGCTCCCTCTCCCCTTGAGGGAGAGGGCCGGGGTGAGGGGCCCCCATGACGGAAGGCTGGGTCGACTACCTCACGGGCCCGTACGGCTTCGCCTTCGCGTTCGCTGCGGGCATCCTCTCGTTCCTCTCGCCGTGCGTGCTCCCGCTCGTGCCGGCGTACCTCGCGCACCTCACCGGCACGACGGCCACGCTCGATGCCGGACGTTCCGAACGCCGCGAGACCGTGACGCACGCCGCGACGTTCGTGCTCGGCTTCACGCTCGTGTTCACCTTCATCGGCGCATCGGTCGGCCTGCTCGGCGCCGTCGTCAGCGCCGATTCGAGCTACGCCGTGCGCGACCAGATCCCCCTGCTCGCGAAGATCGGCGGCGTCTTCCTCATCGTCATGGGGCTGAACCTCATCGGCGTCATCAAGATCCCGTTCCTGTACCGCACGTACACGCTGGAGACGGCAACGGCGAGCGTGCCCGCCGGCGTCGAGCGCCGGCGGCACCATCGCGATCGGCGGCGGCTCGCCGTGGGGCGGCCTCGGCTACGCGAAGTCGCTCGGTGTCGGCGCGGCGTTCGCCGTCGGCTGGACGCCGTGCATCGGCCCCGTCCTCGGCGCGATCCTCACGCTCTCGGCCATCCAGCGCGTCGGTCGCGAAGGGCACGTACCTGCTGCTCGTCTACTCGCTCGGCCTCGGCGTCCCGTTCATCATCACCGGCCTCGCCGTCGTCCCGGTCACGGCGTTCCTGCGACGCATCCGCGGCCTGATGCCCGTCGTCGAGATCGCCACCGGCGTGCTCGTCATCTTCGTCGGCATCTTGCTCTTCTTCAACGAGATGACCATCTTCAACAGCTACTTCAGCGACATCCCCTTTCTGGACCGCTTCAACACGATTTAGCCTTTAGCGGTGAGCACTTAGCCCCCCGGCATTGATCGCGTGGCGCTCAGCCACCGCTGAACTGCTAACCGCTATGAACCATCCGCTACACTTCCCCATGCCCGCTCGCCGCACGCCGAAGCCAGCCCCGATGTTCGAGCCCCAGTCCGACACCGACGCGCCGTACCCTGGCGCACCGCTCGCGTCGCGCATGCGACCGCGCTCGTTCGACGATTACGTCGGCCAGGAGCACATCGTCGGCGAGGGAAAGATGCTGCGACGGCTCGTCGAGACGGGCACGCTGCCGTCGATCATCCTCTGGGGCCCGCCGGGCACCGGCAAGACGACGCTCGCGCGCATCATCGCGCGCAGCACCGACGCGGTCTTCGTGCCGGTGTCGGCCGTGTCGGCGGGCGTGGCCGACCTGCGCAAGGCGGTGTCGGAGTCGCGCGAGCGGCTGCAGGCGGGCGGCGGCCGCACCGTCCTCTTCATCGACGAGATCCACCGCTTCAACAAGGCGCAGCAGGACGCCATCCTGCCGTTCGTCGAGGACGGCACGATCACGCTGATCGGCGCCACGACCGAGAACCCGTCGTTCGAGGTGATCGGCCCGCTGCTCTCGCGCTCGCGCGTCTTCGCGCTGAAGCAGCTCGAGCCGCCGGGCATCGAGCGCATCATCCGCACCGCGCTCGCCGACACGGATCGCGGTCTCGGTGGCAGCGGCGTCGCCGTCGACGACGAGGCGGTCGAGGCGCTCGCATCATCGACCGGCGGCGACGCCCGCATCGCGCTGAACGCGCTCGAAGCGGCGGCCTCCGGCGCGCGTGCGCGCGATGCCGTGGAACCGCACGTCACGCGCGACGACATCGACGAGGCGCTGCAGCACCGCACGTACCTCTACGACCGCCAGGGCGACGCACACTACGACACGATCTCCGCCTTCATCAAGTCGCTGCGCGGCTCCGACCCCGACGCCGCGCTCTACTGGCTCGCCCGCATGATCGAGGCGGGCGAGGACCCGCTGTTCATCGTCCGCCGCATGGTCATCCTCGCGTCCGAGGACGTCGGCCTCGCCGACCCGATGGCGATGCTGATCGCGACGGCCTGCCAGCAGGCGGTGCACTTCATCGGCCTGCCCGAGGGCTTCTACCCGATGGCGGAGTGCGCGCTCTACCTCGCGCTCGCGCCCAAGAGCAACAGCACCGGCAGCGCCTACGCCGCCGCGCTCCGCGACGTGCAGAACACGCGCAACGACCCCGTGCCGCTGCACCTGCGCAACGCCGTCACCGGCCTGATGCGCCAGATGGGCTACGGCAGCGGCTACAAGTACGCGCATGACTTCGACGGCGGCGTCGTCGAGCAGCAGCACCTCCCCGACAGCGTCGCCGGCCACACGTACTACCGCCCGAAGGACCTCGGCTGGGAAGGCCGCCGCAAGCGCGAGCGCGATGGTGGCCGGAGAAGGGAACGTCGTGACGGCGTAGGGGCGCAACCTGTTGCGCCCGCGTTCGGGCTGTGGGCGACCGGTGAGCCGACCGCCACTGACCGATGGCCCACAGCCTGATTCTGCTACCCTGATCGCAGATGCCTCGAACCACCAACACAACCGCCCGCAAGACCCTGCACTCCACCGCGGACGAGGCCGAGCGCGCGTACCTCGTCGGCGTGCAGCGCACGAAAGACCGCGACCGGTGGCGCGGCGAAAGCTCGCTCGCCGAACTGGCGCTGCTCGCGAAGACCGCAGGCGCCGAAGTCGTCGGCTCCAGCTTGCAGCGTCTCGACTCACCGAACCCGGCCACGTACGCCGGCAAGGGCAAGCTCGACGAGATCCGCGCGCTCTGCGCCGCGCCCGGCGGCCCGACCATGGTCGTCTTCGATGACGAACTGTCGCCGTCGCAGCAGGTGAACCTGGAGGACGCGCTGAAGGTGAAGGTGCTCGACCGCGCGACGCTGATCCTCGACATCTTCGCGATGCGCGCCCGCACGCGTGAGGGCCGCCTGCAGGTCGAGCTGGCGCAGACCGAGTACCTGCTGCCGCGCCTCAAGGGGCAGTGGAGCCACCTCGAGCGCCTCAGCGGCAACAGCGGCGCGCCCGGCGCCATCGGCGTCCGCGGACCCGGCGAGACGCAGATCGAGACCGACCGCCGCCTCGCCCGCAAGCGCATCCTCAAGCTCAAGGAGCAGATCGAGGACGTCCGCAACCAGCGCTCGCTCTACCGCCGCCGCCGCGAGCGCGAGGGCGTGCCGGTCATCGCGCTCGTCGGCTACACGAACGCCGGCAAGAGCACGCTCATGCGCGCGCTGACGCGCGACAGCGACGTCTTCGTGCAGGACCAGCTCTTCGCGACGCTCGACCCGCTCACCCGCCGCATCTACCTCGACGCCGTGCACCCGGCGCTGCTGACCGACACCGTCGGCTTCATCCAGAAGCTGCCGACGCAGCTCGTCGCGGCGTTCCGCGCCACGCTCGAAGAGCTCACCGATGCCACGGTGCTCCTGCACGTCGTGGACATCACGCACCCGGACGCCGCGCACCAGAGCCAGACCGTGGAGGACACGCTCCGCGATCTCAAGCTCGGCGACAAGCCGCGCGTCACCGTCCTGAACAAGGTCGATCAGCTGCCCGACGCCGACGGCAAGCCCGTCACGTCGCTGGCCGAGCTCGCCTCGTTCCAGGACTCGCTCACCGAGAACATTCCCGGCGCGGTTCTCATCTCCGCCGAGAAGCGCTGGGGCGTAGACCTGCTGAAGCAGCGTCTGGTCGAGGTGCTCGACCGCCAGCCGGCAAGCGTTACACCGTAGGGGCGCGCACTCGCGCGCCCCGGTCGTACCGGGAACTCATGCATCGCGATCGGCGAAAGACGAACGTGGCACAGCCGTCCCCGGCTGTGAGTCGGCCGCGTACGCAGCGCTAGTCGCCCAGCAGCGTCTTGTACCCGAGTTCGACGATCTCTTCGACGTACTCGCTGCGCCACCCCGGGTTCGGGATGTGCATCTCGTGCTCCCGGAACCACCGGTGATAGCTAAGGTACTCGTCTTCGAGCTTATGCCGCCACGTGTCTTCCTCGGCGAAGATGCCCGGCTCAACATCCTCCAGGCGCGCGCTCGTCTCGCTCGGGTCGATGTCGAGGTCTTCCTGCCAGTAGTCGGCTAGATAATCGAGGCAGTCCTCGAGGTCTTTGCGGCAGTCGTTGATCAGCAGCGTCATCATCGCTTCGCGGTCGACCGGGTTCGCACGGAGTCGCAGTTCGCGGGCGCAGTTCTCGCACACAACGACCAGCCGCCGTGCGTCGCACTCTTCTTTGTTCTTGCAGTTGTGTGAGCGTGGTGAATAGTCGGCTGACGCCGGCGATCGGCTGTAGCCGGCGACAAGCGTCGCGCTCAGCGACCCGCAGCGCAAGCAGGAGAGCTTGTCGGCGAAGATGTCATCGATGGTCTTATCCCAATCGATTTGCATCACCCTCCTCCTTACCGTTTGCTCAGATTCGACCATTCATCTTAGCCGAACCTAGATAGGCGTACAAACGCGGCGGATGAGTATGTGCGGCGCCCGGCGAAACCCGTTCGGGTCTTCCGAGCGCGGCCGATACTACTGCTGGGGAAGGGGGTGACAGCGTGATCCAGCGCAGTCCACGTTCCGTTCGCGTAGTTTCAGAGTCCGAACCGAAGGCCGATGCGCCGTTCGAGGCGGCCGGCCGTCCCGCCGTCGAGCGCAAGCCGTTCCTCTGGGTACCCGCCATGCTGCGCCTGCTCACGCTCGCGTGGTCTGCCGCCATCGTCGCCGCGTTGGTCGATGAGTTCGGCGCGGTGCCGCACCTCCCGTTTCTGACCGCGATGGGCATGACGGGCTTGCTCGTCGGCGCTACGTTCCTCTGGACCGCGCGAGCCGAGGACCGCGCCGATGATCGCGCCGCGGATGCCGACGCCGAGCACGATCTGCTCACGAATCTCCCGACATTCGAGCACTTCTCGCGCCGCCTCGGCGAGGAGTTCTCGCGGTCGCGCAGGATGGGCCGGCACATCTCCGTGGTGCTGGTGGACGTCAATAATCTCACTGCCGTCAACAAGGAGTACGGCGTCCGCGCCGGCGACGAGGTGCTCAGGCACGTCGCCAAGGCCGTGGATGGCACGCGCCGCTATAGCGACATCGTTGCCCGCCTCGGAGACGATGAGTTCGGCGTGCTCTTGCTCGACACCGCCGAGCAGGGTGTGACCGCGTTCATCGAGCGCCTCGAAGACCGCCTGGCGAGGGAGTCGGCCACGGCCGATGTCGCTGGCCGGACGGTTTCGCTCTGGGCGGGCGTCTGCTCGGGCAGCGCCGTCTCACTCCCCGAGATGACGCGCGCGGACGCGGTGCTCGAGGCCGCCATGCAGAGCCTCGGCCAGGCGAAGCAGGAGCGCGAACGCCGGCGCCGGAAGTGGCTCTCCGCCTGATACCGGCCGCACCGCCAGGTTTGCACACGGATCGCACAGCTTGGTAGCGGCTCCGCGCCCGCGCGGGGCGGGTGCCGGTTATCCGTGCCCATACGCTTACCGCCAGCCGAGCGGCGAGACGCGCAAGGGGCATCACAGGATTTGGTGTTGTAGTTAGGCCGCGAGCTTGATGCCCAGGCGCTGCGCCGCTTCGGCAGGATCGACCTCGTCGGTTCGAGTCAACAGTCGAATCAGCGAGCCGATCCGCACGAGATCTGACAACCCGAACCCGTTCGTTGCCTGACCGGTCAGTCCGAGGTGGGTCTCGTAGTACGCGCCAAGCTGTGCCTGCAGTTCGGCATCGCGCGCCGCCTCAGCCCAAACGTCGACGAGCACGCGTCCCACCGAGCCTGCCGGCGACGCCGCGACGCCGTCCGAAGCTGGAGCCGGAGGGCAACAGCGAGCCGTCCTGAGCCAGCCTGCCGACCACGCCGCGCAACACGGCACTCTTCGTCCGGAAATGGTGGTAGAGTCCGCCCTTCGAGCATCCAGCCGCCAGGCAGACATCGTCCATGGAAGCTGAGCCGTAGCCCTTGAGGGCGAACACGGTCAGGGCCGCCTGGGTGATGTTGTCACGGGCGGTCTGCGATCGGGTGGCCTGGCGGTTTACGGTCGTCATCAGTCCTATGTGAATGATCGGCCAGGTAGGGACCGGCGCGTAGCCGCCAGCTCGGCGATTTGCGTCGGATCTTCCTCCAATCTTGTTGTCAAGAGGTGTTGACACGTGGAGGGCGGTAGGCGTATAAAGATACCGACGAGTCGGTATTGCCTGCCGACACCGGGTCAGGGGCATCGATGCAGCATCCCGTCAAGGAGGAAGTGATATGACGTTCCGCATTTCCTGGTAAGGCACCCTTGTCCGAATGGACGTTGAAGCGGCTCCTCGCCCCGAGGAGCCGCTTCAACGTGTCAGCGAACTCAGGCCGCGATCATGCGGCGCGCGGTGCGGCCGCCGCGTGATGCTCGGTCTCCTCGTCGTGCTCCGTGAAGCGGATCTCGACGATCTTTTCGAACGCCAGCAGGAAGGCCTGTACGCACCGTGGATCGAACTGCGTGCCACTACAGCGGATGATCTCCTCGCGCGAAGCTTCTACCGACAGTGCCGCGCGGTACGGCCGGTCTGAAGTCATCGCGTCGAAGGTGTCTGCCAGCACGAAGATGCGCGAGCCGATCGGGATCTCGTCAGCAGCCAGGCCGCGCGGGTAACCCTTGCCGTCGAAGCGCTCGTGGTGCGCCATGACGATTACCGCCGCGCCCGCAAGGAATCCGATGTCCTTGATCATGTCGTAGCCGATCTTCGGGTGGCGCTTCATGTCGACCCATTCGTCGTCGGTCAGCGGTCCCGGCTTGTGCAGGATCGAGTCCGAGACGCCGATCTTGCCGATGTCGTGCAGCAGGCCGCCGCGCTGCATATCCACCCATTCCTCGGTGCCCAGCGGTATGCCCATGTGGTAGGCGATCTCCATCATGTACTTCGCCACGCGAATAGAGTGACCCTTCGTCTCACGGTCGCGGGCGTCCAGCGCCGAGACGAGCGCCTCGAGCGTGCCGTCGTACGTCTCACGCAGGCGGTCCGCCATCCCGAGGACGTCGCGGTGCGCCTGTTGCAGCTCTCGGTTGCGCTTCTTGAGCGCGTCAACGTTGTCCGCGGTCTTGTCGATGTACTGCTTCACCGAAAAGCGCATCATAAGCGGCGGAGCCACGAACACGAGGAGCCCGAAGTAGCCGATGCTCTGGTATCCAACCGCCAGCGCGAGGCCCAGCAGCCCAAACACGACATAATGCGGCAGCAGCCACTCGAACTTCTCCCGCCACACCTCGACAAGCGATGTACCGGTGGAGAGGCTGACGGCGATCGCCACCAGTCCGCTGTTCAACAGGTAGTAGACCACCACCGCGCCCAGCGCGATCGGGATGAGCCAGGCGTTCACGGGCAAGCCCGGTCCAACGACGTCTACCAGCGACCGGATCATGACGGCGACGACTACGTTGATGACGATGAACGAGCCGACGTTGAACAGTCGCTTATACCAGGCTCCAATGTTCGCGTCGGTCGCGATTGCCGCGAAGGGGCTCACCAGGACAGCGCCCGCTGGCCCATAGAGGAAGGCGATCGCAACATCGCCGACGATGCCGATGGAGATTGCCGTGTCCCCGTAAATGGGTATCCGCGTGCGGCTGAAGGCGATGGCCAGCAGCGCAAGGACGAAGAAGCCGCCCAGATCGCTCGTGTCGAGCTGCGGCCCGAAGACCGCCATCGATACGAGTCCGATGCCGAAGATCGCGAGCACGTACGCCAGGGCCACGCGCGGGAGACGCTCGCCCCGATCTGGCTCTGTCGCCACCGGGAACGGCAATACGAGGCCCCGCGCGGGTCGGCGGCTTCCAGAGTCGCCGCGGACGACCGCGTCAGATTGGAGCGGTAGCGCGTCCATAGGCTCGTTGAGCATGGTTCCGCCAGCAAACTGCAGCCCCTGACCGGAGAGGCCTAGAAGAATATCGGCCGGATGGCGGCCCGGCAGTAGCGAAGCTACGCCGCTTCCTCTAGCTGGGCGTTAATCTGCCGCTTCAGCATCGAGAGGATCCGCTTGTGAAGCTGGCACACGCGGGACTCCGAGAGTCCCATCAGCGCGCCGATTTCGTGGAAGGGCATCGAATCTGAGTAGCGCAGCCGCAGGATGGCTCGCTCCCGCGCGCTGAGCACGTGTAATGCCTCGTCTAGGAGCATGAGCGATGCGTTGTGGTCGGCCGCCTTCGCCGGGTCGCTCGCTTCGTCCTCGTCGGCCGGGTCAAAGGCCGGGCCGGTGTCGCCGCTATTGTCCTGGCGGGCGTGCTCCAGCGAGATGAACTTCGATCCGGCATGCCGCTGGATCCCGTCCAATTGTTCGATCGGGATGCCCATCCGAAACGCGATCTCCTTGGTGGTTGGCCAGCGGCCAAGCGCCGCGGAGAGCTCCTGCGACACATGCTCCACCTCTCGCGTGCTCTTCCGCAGCGAGCGGGGCAGCGGATCCATCTTGCGGATCGCATCGAGGATCGAGCCGCGGATGCGCCTCACCGCGAAGCTCGCGAAGCTCGTCCCGCGCGTCTCGTCGAACGCGTCGACGGACTGGATCAACCCTTCGACGCCGTACGCCAGTGCGTCTTCGCGGTCCAGCCCGAGCGTCTTCTGGTTGTCCGTCGACATCCGGCTGACCACGAATGCCACCAGCGGCATGTGCCTTGTGATCATCTCCTGGCGTGTCTGCGAGCGCATCGGCCACCCCCACTGCTCTAAACGACGAAAATGCCGCCTGTCCAGAGGAGGACGACAGGCGGCATATCACGCGTCGAAAACGTTCGAAGCCGGCGGGGCTTCAGGTCTTCGGCAGCCCGGCCGTCCGCATCCGATGCGGACCCGTGGGCATTGCGTCCTCGCCTCACGGCGAGTTTGCCTGTTCGGTGCCTCTGAACGTACCTGAGAGCCCTCGTGGCTGCGCTCGTCTGCCGGATCCGCCGGCGCGCTCACAAAGTCCTAACGCGCGTCTGGTCCGTTCGTTACAGGTTCTCGAGCCCTATTTCGCACAACCCTGGCCCGCCTCTTCGCGCGCGAGTCCTTGTCAACCCTATTGGCAATCTCGCTCGACTGGTGCATACTAGGGCGTCGGAAGCCGGTGCTTCTGCCGATACTTGGCGTAGGTGAGGGCAATGCCGAGAACAACGATCGACCGGTTCGAGCAGCGCAAGCTGACGCGCGCGAAGCTCGTTGAGGCCGCGCTCCAGCTCTTCTCGACGAGCGGATACGATCACGCTACCGTCGACGACATCTCGCAGGCGGCGGGCTACTCGAAAGGCGCGTATTACTTCCACTTCTCCACCAAGGACGACATCCTGATGGAATTGCTGCGTGTCTGGACGGAAGACCGCAGCACCGTCCTCTCCAAAGGCGCCGAGTCAGGTGCGGGCCCTCGCGAGTCGCTCCACCAGACGCTGGCGAACTTCTTCTCGTACAGCGATGCGCCCCAGTGGCCCGGCGTGCTTCTGGAGTTCTGGGCGCAGGCGGTGCGCAACCAGGAAGTCAGCCGCCGCCTGACGCAGGCCTACACCGGTTGGCGGAAGCAGCTCTCAGAGGTCTTCGCGGCGGCCGCCGCCGCAGGAGTGCTGCATATCGAGTCAGCCGAGGACGCCGCCGCCGTTGCTCTGGCCGCCCACGACGGCTACTCGGTCCAGATCGCCATCGGCTCACCGGGTGGCAACGCAATGACGCCTGGCCAACTCGTCGATTCGCTGCTCGCGCCGCTTGAGACCGCCGTCGCTTCCGAGGGCCGCCAGGCGGCTGCTCGCTAATCGATCCCCTCCGATAAGGTGCGCAATATCGTTGCGTCCCGCAGAATGTTGCCGTGCGCGCCTTGATCCTCGCTCCCTTCTCCGGCCGTCAGCTTGCCCGCCTCGGGCGTAGCATGGATGTCGCGTACGAGAGCTGGATTGACACCAACCGTCTCCAAGATCCCGACGAGCTCGGTGCGCGACTCGCTGCCGAGGGTGTCACCGTGCTGATCGTCGAGGCGGACTTCGTGTTCGAAGAGGTGTTCGACGCGGCGCCCTGCTCTGCGCCTCGTCGGCGTCTGTCGCAATGCGCTGAACCAGGTCGATATCGAGAGCGCCACGGCGCACGGCGTCGCCGTCGTGCACGCGCCCGGCCGCAACACGAACGCGGTCGCCGAAATGACACTGGGGCTGCTGCTGTCGCTCGCCCGGCGCATTCCGCAGGCGCACGCCTTCGTCGCCGGCGGCGAGTGGCGCGACCCATCGGCGGGCTACCGCCTCTTCCGCGGACGCGAGATCGCGGGCGCCACCGTCGGCGTCGTCGGCTTCGGGCGGATCGGCAGCGAGGTCGCCCGCAAGTGCGTCGCCCTCGGCGCGCGCGTGCTCGCGCACGACCCGCTCGTCCCCGAGCGCCGCATACGGGCGCTCGGGGCGCGCCCTGCGAGCCTCGCTGCCCTGGCGAGGGCATCCCACTTCATCACGCTGCACGTCCCGGAGTCGCCGGCCACGGGCAAGCTGGTCGATGCGCGGTTCCTGGCGCGCATGCGGCGCGATGCGTACGTGGTGAACACGAGCGGCGGCGCCGTCGTCGATCCGATTGCGCTCGCCGGCGCGCTCGCGTCCGGCGCGATCGCGGGCGCCGCACTGGACGTCTTCGAAGGGCAGCCGTTGCCGCAGACGAGCCCGCTGCTGACGGCGCCGAACCTCATTCTCACGCCGCACATCGGCGGAGCGACGGCGGAGACGGTCGAGCGCCACTCGCGCATGATGGTGGCCGAGGTAGAGCGCATGCTCGCCGGAAGGCCGCTACGCCACGTCGTGAACCCGGAGTACGCGCGTGCCCGCTGACACCGTGCTCGTGATCGACGCCGGTACGAGCGCGTTGCGCGCGCTCGCCGTGCGTTGCGATGGCGCCGTGACGGCCGTCGCCACCGAGCCATGGCCGATGTTCGTGCCCGACGACGCCGCACCCTTCGGCCGCGAGTTCGATACTGCCGCGGTGCAGCGAGCGCTCGATCGCCTGCTCGCCGCCGCGGCGCCGATGCGCGCGTCGTTCGCCGCCGTCGCCTTCACGGGCCAGCGAGAGGGCATCGCGTTTGTTGACGCGCGCGGCGACGCGTTGTTCGCGTCCCCCAATATCGACGCGCGCGCGTCGGCGGAAGGCATGGCCATCGACGCCACGCACGCCGGCGAGGTGTACGCTGTGACCGGCCACCTGCCGTCGCTCATGCAGGCGCCCGCCAAGCTCGCGTGGCTGCGGGCGCACCGCCCGGACGTCGCGGCGCGCGTGGCGCACGTGCTTCCGCTCGTCGACTGGCTGGCGATGCTGCTCGTCGGCTCGCCCGCCGTCAGCCGCAGCCTCGCTGCCGAGAACGGCCTGCTCGACGTAACGGCGGGCGTCGTGCCCGCGGAGCTCCTGGCGCGGCTCGGCCTGCCCGCGAGCGTCGTGCCGCCGGTGCTGCCCGACGGCGCGATCTGTGGCCAGACGGCGCGCGGCGATCTCGCCGGCCTGCCCGTCGTACTGGCCGGCGCCGACACCCAGTGCGCGCTCGTCGGCATGGGCGCGGTCGAACCGGGGTCTGCGGCCGTGGCCGCCGGATGGAGCGCGCCGCTGCAGCTCGTGACGGAGCGTCCCGTTCTTGACCGCGAGAAGCGCACGTGGACCGGCGTGCACGTGGTGCCGGGGCGGTGGATACTCGAGTCGAACGCCGGCGAGACGGGGCGCGCCTGGGACTGGCTCTGCGGGATGATGGGCATACCCGCGGCAGAAGCGGAGATTCTCGCGTCCGCCGCGCCCGTCGGCTCCGGCGACGCGATGGCAGTGCTGGGTGCGCGCGTGATGCGTGCGTCAGCGATGAACGCCGGCGTCGGCGGCATCACGGTACCGCTGCCGCTCGTCATGTCCGCGCCGGATCGCGGCCAGGTGCTGCGCTCGGCGCTGGAAGCGACGGCGTACGCCGTGCGCTCGAATCTTGAGCAACTCGAGCTGGTGAGCGGCTCCGCCATCCGATCGCTCGCGATCGGCGGCGGCATGTCGCGCAGCGAGGTGTTCGCGCGGATCGTCGCCGACGTGATCGACCGTCCGGTCGAAGTCGCCTCCGCGCCGGAGACATCGGCGTTAGGTGCGGCGGTGATGGCGTCGGCGACCGTCGGGCTGCACGCCTCGCTTGGTGCTGCGGTTACGGCGATGACGGGCGGGCGCCGCCTCGTGAGACCGGACGTCCGTGCCTCAGCGCGGTACGAAGATTGCTACGCGCGCTGGTGCGCGATGTGCGACGACTTTGAACGGATGGGTGGCGCATGAACAGAGAGTTTCTCGAAGAGCGGCAACAGGTGCTCGACGCGGTGCGGCGTATCGTCGCCGCGGGCCTCGTCTCCGGGTCGAGCGGCAACGTCAGCCGCCGCATCTCGACGCCGAACGGCGATCTGTTCGCCGTCACCGCCAGCAGCGTGCCGTACCATCGCTTCGGCATCGACGACGTGCTCGTCGTCGATGCGGAGATCGACCCCGTCGTGGGCGACGGCGTCCCGTCGAGCGAATCGCTCGCGCACATGGCGGTGTACGGCGCGCGCCCGGACGTGGGCGCCGTGATCCATACGCACTCGGTCTACGCCAGCGCGTTCGCCGTGGCCGGGCAGCCCATCCCGTGCGTGCTTGACGAGCAGGTGATCGCGCTCGGCGGCGCCGTCGCCGTCGCCGCCTACGCCGCCTCGGCCAGCCAGCAACTCGCCGCCAACGCGGTCGCGGCGCTGGACGAGCGCGCCGCAGTGTTGCTGCGGCATCACGGCGTGCTCGGCGTCGGACGCGATCTGGAGGAAGCCGTCGCAGTCGTCGAACTCGTGGAGCGCGTCGCGAAAATCCGCCTGCTCAGTGTGCAGCTCGGCGGCGCGCACGAGCTGCCGGCGGACGTCGTTGGCGCGCAGCAGCAGGTCTACCGCATGATGAAGGGGTTCAAAGGGAAGTAGGGGAGAGATCATGGAAGTTCCCGCGTTTCTGCTCCGCCGTCTGTACGTGAGGGGCAGCCTCCGCAACGAGAACGGTGGCTTCGCCTTCGATCTCATGAACGCGCTCGGCTCCGGTTACGCCGAGCGCGTGCTGCCGATTGCCGTCGACGGCGAGGAGCTGCCCGTCGAGGCGGCGGCATTCACCGTTGATGGCGAGACGGTGCGCTTCAGCGAGGTGTCCGCTGACCGGCCGATGACGCTCGGCCTCAACAAGACCGTCACGCTGACCGTCGCTGGCAAGACGCTCGGTGACGGCAAGCACAAGATCAGCGTCGGCTTCGTCGTCACCGGCATGGGCGAGATGCGGTTCGACGTCACCGACGTCATCGGTGAGGAGGTGGGCGATGGTAACGCAGACTGACGCGCTGCCGCCGGAAGTGCCGGCGATCGACTACGTTCGGCGCTGGCACGACATTGTCGAACGTCGGCGCTTCCAGATGGATGCGGCGTACGGAGCCGCCGGCATAAGCAATGTCGATTACTGGGGCAAGCGCGCGAAGACCTACCGGCAAGCGCTGCACGAGCGCATCGACGAGGACCCGTTCCTGCTGCGCGTCCGCTCGTGCGTCACGGACGAGAGTACCGTGCTCGACGTCGGCGCAGGCACCGGCCGGTACACGCTGGCGCTTGCGCCGCACGTCAAGCGCGTCGTCGCCGTCGATCCGTCACCGGCGATGCTCGGCCTGCTGCGCGAAGACGTGGAGGCGCAGGGGCTTCGCAACGTGGAGACCGTGGCATCGGGCTGGATCGAGGCGGACGTGGCGCCGGCCGACCTCGTGCTCTGCTCGCACGTGCTGTACCCCATCGCCGACGTCGTACCCTTCGTCCGCAAGCTGGAGTCGGCGGCGACGCAGGGCGTGTTCGTGTACCTGCGCGTCGATCCGTTGCCGACCGACATGGGGCTGTGGCGCGACTTCCACGGCATCCCGCTCCAGGTGCAGCCAACCCACCTTGATCTCGTGAACCTTCTCGCGCAGATAGGCATCGCCGCCGACGTGGAGGTCGTGGAACATCGCTTCACGTGGACGTTCGCTGACGTCGACGAAGCAGTGGCGCAGGTGCGCAACAGCCTCTGCCTGCGCGAGGATGATGCCGCGGCGACGGCGAAGCTGCGCGGGCTGCTCGAATCGCGCCTCGAGCGCTGGCCGAACGGTCGCCTGGGACCGGCGATCGGCTCGGCGCGGTCGGCGATCGTCTCGTGGCGACCCGCGCGCCCCGCGTAAGCGCTGCATGGCGCGGGGTTCAGCCCGCAGGCGCGTGAGCCGACCCGCCGTCGCGGCTGTTCAACCCGCGCGCCGCTCCAGCCAGTCGAGCACTGCCGGCGCCAGGTCCTCCGGCCGGTCCGTCGGCACCGAATGTCCCGACTCCGCCACCTCGACCAGCTCGCGCATCCGGCATCGCGGCGATCATCGCGTCCGCCACGTCGCGCGGCAGCACAACGGTCTTGCCGCCCCGTACGAGCAGCGTCGGCGCCGTGATGTCGCCGAGCTTCGCCGATAGATCCGACGGATCCCAGGCTGCTGCCACCTTCGGGTCGTACTTGAGTTGCATCGTACCGTCGGCGAGCGTCTTGAGGTTCCACTGCGTGCGGTAGCGGAGGTTCACCTCGGGCGCCGTCGGCGTGCCGGCGCGCGCGTCGCGCACGGCGTCCTCGAAGTCCGCGTAGCGCTTGTGCCCCGTCTCGGCGAGCTTCGACGCCTGCTCGTAGTTCGGCGCGTTCCGGCGGTCCATCTTCGGCGGGATGTCGATGACGATCAGCCGCGATACCTGCTCCGGATGCGCCAGCGCATACGCCATCGCATTGTGGCCGCCCATCGACAGCCCCATGAGCACGAACCGCTCCAGCCCCCAGTGCCTGACCAGTGCCTCGAGGTCGTCGACGAACTCCTGCGTCGCGTACGAACTCGCGTGCCCGCTGTCACCGTGGCCGCGCTGGTCGGGCGCGAACACGTGGAAGCGATTCGCGAGTTGCGGTGCCATGTGATCCCAGATGTGCGCGTGGCCCGTGAGCCCGTGCAGCAGCACCATCGGCGGCGACGACGGCTCGCCCCACTCCAGGTAGTGGAACGAGACGCCGCGCGCAGTCGCGGTGTGGTCGGTGTAGCCGGCGATCGTCTGTATCGTCATCGTATGCGCCTCCCGCCACGGAGCATCGCGCAGCCGCGTCCTCGTGTCAACGCTTCTCCGCCTGCCGGGCTCCGCCACGGTCGCCCTCCGGATCGCTGAGAAGGCGACCCGAATACGGCCTGAGGGCAGCGGCTTGCGCCGTACGAGACTTCACCTAAGGCGCGTGCGGGCCTACAATGCCCGCGCTCCCGCGCGACGCAACACCGACTGGAGATCAGACCATGCTCACCCCCCTCGACGACTACCTGGTACACCAGACTCCCGAGACCGTCGACCACGTCTACACCAGCGACCGGAACTTCTACGACCGCTACTACTTCAGCGCCCACACGCTCGAAGGCGACGCCTACGTCATGATCGCGATGGGCCTGTACCCCAACGTCGGCGTTATCGACGCCTTCGCCACTGCCGTGATCGACAACAAGACCCAGTACATCGTGCGCGCCTCGCGCGAGCTCCTGTCCGATCGGATGAACACGAAAGTCGGCCCGATCGGAGTCGAGATCATCGAGCCGCTGCGCAAGACGCGGGTCTACACCGAGCCCACCGAGCACGGACTGTCGTTCGACATGCAGTTCGAGAGCGTGACCGAGCCCTTCCTCGAGCCGCGCTTCCTGCGTCACGCCGGCAATCGCGTCATGATGGACTACACCCGCATGACGCAGAACGGCCGCTGGTCCGGCACGTTCACCGCGGGCGGGCGGACGTATCACGTCGATCCGTCGACGTGGTGGGGCATCCGCGACCATTCGTGGGGCATCCGGCCGATCGGCGGCGGCGAGCAGCCGTCCGCGCCCGCGCCCGGCGGCGGCCCTGCCGGCTTCCACTGGGTGTGGTCGCCGATGCAGTTCAACGATCGTTGCCTGATGTACACGGTCAGCGAGGAGCCTGACGGCAAGCGCTGGCACGCCGCGGGCGAGATCCTGTACCCGTACGCCAGCGGCCGAGCGCCGGAGTCGCTGACCGTCGCGGAATACGACTTCAAGCTGAAGCCGGGCACGCGCCTCTGGGATCACGGCAGCATGAAGCTGCTCACGCAGGACGGCGCCCCCGTTCGGATCACCGCGACGCCGAGGTCGACGCTGTACATGTCCGGCGCTGGCTATGCGTACCTCGGCGGCTGGCGGCACGGCCAGTACCACGGCCCGCTCGTCGTCGAGGGCGAGACCTGGGACCTCACCGATCCGGCGACCGTCCAGAAGGCGGGCATCCACACGCAGACCGTCTGCGACTTCACCGTCGAAGGCCTCGGCGATATCGGCACGGGCCACGGCGTGTTCGAGTTCCTGCTGCTCGGCACCTACCTCCCGTACGGATTCAAGACGTTCGCAGACGTGGCGCCGTAGGTTCCTACGCGAAACGCACCAGATGAGAAGAGGGCTCACGCACGCGTCGCGTGAGCCCTCTTGCGTTCATCCGGTGACAGCGACTCGGCTGAATCGGTCGGCATCGCCGCCCGCAGCGGAACAGCGGCGCCTCCGCTTACTAACTGAGATGGGGTTGCAGCTGCGGGCATACCGTGGCCTTGCTTAGATGGCGCCGCGTAACGGTATCCAGGTCGACGCCATCGATCACATTGTGGCCGTTCATGTTGAGCCCACGGATGCCAGCGTCGTCGCAAGCGTGATCGCCAGCCTGACTCCCCCGAACCAGGCTGGCGACCAGAAGGCGGGACCTGCTGACGAAAGCAGGCAAGGATGGATTGTGGCGGATGCCCTCCTCCGAACGACAACGTCAACGGCGCGCCGAGGTGCCGGTGCCGTTGGCGCCTGCGCGATGATGTCGACAGCCAGGGTGGCACGCGCAGCCAGCCTCGGCTCAGGCGGGGATCCTAAGCGGGGTATGCGGCTCAAGGGCGGTGGCTGAGTACCGCCCCTGAGTCGTCACCGGGCGAGTATGCGCTTCCTATGGACCGAGTGTCAACAGGAAATGGTGTACAAGCGGTACCCACCTTCAAGAAAATCAGCGCCCACTTCTGAAAAGACGCGGACTGGCCGCCGTGAGGTCAACTTGTCGCGTGACGTGATCTGCGTGACGCGACCGCCTCGGAGATCGGCTGTCCGCCGAGTACGATGCAGAAGGTGGGGGCCGCGCTCTAGGCGCCACATGAAGGCGCGCCCCTCACGAAAGGAGCCAGACGTGGCGGCTGACGTAACGTCCGCACCGACCGACGCGTACGTGACACCGATGCGCCTGCTTGGCTGGTGTCATAACGGCTACCACAACGCACTCGCAGCTGACGTCGCTGCGCCGTGCCGGCCTCGCTCGTCTCGACGCGCTGATCATCAAGTACGGCGACCCGGAGTTCGAGCGCGCGATCGCCGACTCCGGCCTCCCGTGGGGCGTCGAGCGCTTCGCCTACGCCGCGCAGCCCGAGCGCGAAGCAAGCATGCTCGCTGACGCCGTCGACGCCGGCGCCAGCTTCGCCGTCGCGAATTGCGAGCCGAACGACGGCGGCGGCTGGGGCGATGACCGTGCTGGCGGCGCGATCCGTGCGCTCATCGACAGCTTTCGCGCGCGTCACGCCACCGTGCCGCTGTTCGTCGCCGCCGATCTCCGCCCGGGCCGCAGCCTCGATGCTCCGTTTGTGCGCGAGGCGTCCCGGGGCGGCCTCGACGGCTGGATGGCGCTCGTCTACCCGAAGGCGTTCGGCCAGAGCGCCCACGACGCCTTCAACGCCGCCTACCCCGGCCCGCGTTATCTCGGTCTGCCGTGCGGTCCCGTGATCCAGACGTACGACGACGCCGGGCCCGCGCTCGTGCGCGAGCAGGTCGCCGAGGCGAAGCGGCGCGGTGCCACGTCGCTCTCCATCTACGTCGTTGAGACGGCCAGCGACGACGAGCTCCGCGCCGTCGCCGGCGCGAAGGTCCCGGACGCGCCCGACGCCGCCACGCTGCGGGACGTAGCCGCCGCCTACCAGCGCGGCGCTATCGCCATCCTCGACCACGGCACCCCGGCCGAGCTTGCAGCCTGGGGCCAACTCTTCATAACACGCGTACTGGGGTAGGGGCGCAGCCTGCTGCGCCCGGGGCCACGCGCCCGCGACGCCGCAAGACAACAAGGGGCGGCCCCGCGTGGCCGCCCGCTGCGGGCGCATCTCGCCGATGACGCCGCCCGAACGAAGAAAGCTGACCGGCTGAAAGGCTGACCAGCTGAACGCTAAAACGATGGTGCCGAGGGCCAGAGTTGAACTGGCGACACCGCGATTTTCAGTCGCGTGCTCTACCACCTGAGCTACCTCGGCACGAACCCGATTGTATCGGCGCCCTCGATGCGCGGGCAAGCAGCGCAGATTCGCCACGCGCTGCCGCTAACGCCGTGCCGTTGCTATACTTCCGCGATTCTGCGTCGAGGTTCGCTATGTCCGTTCTGCTCATCGCGTCATCCGAGCCGCGCGTCGGCCGCAGCCTCATCGCCGCCGCTATCGCCTACCGCATCGGCCGCGCCGGCACGCCCGTGACCCTTGCCCGGCTCGACGGTGACGAGAGCGCCGCACCGGACGCCGCTGCGTTCGCCGCGCTCGACGGCATCGTCACGCCTGGCAAGCCCGTATCCGCGGCCGACGCCGCGAAGCTCGGCGGCGACGTCGTCCTGGAGGCGCCCGCCGGCTCCGTCGAGTCGATCGTTGGTTCGCTGAACGCCCGCGTGCTGGCGGTCGGCCAGGCGCGCTCAGCGGCCACCGACACGCCGTCCTCCGCACTCGCCGGCATGATCGTCACGCGCGTACCGGCCGCCGACGTTGCCGCCGTGAGCGCGCGCGCGGGCGTCCTCGCGGTGCTGCCCGAAGACCGCACGCTCGCGGCGCCATCCGTCGCCGATGTGGCCGCGGCGCTGAAGGCGCGCTGGCTCGCCGGCGAGGGTGATCGCGGCTCGTTCGACCGCGTCATGATCGGCACCGTCGCCTCCGACGCCGCCTCGCCGTACTTCGGCAATCGTGCGCGTACCTGCGTCATCACCCGCTTCGACAAGACCGACGTGCAGCTCGCAGCGCTCCAGACCGACATCGAGTGCCTCGTCATCACCGGCGGCGGCGAGCCGAGCCCGTACCTGCTCGACCGCGTCCGCAGCACGCGAGACGAGATCGCCGTGCTCCTCGCCCCCGATTCCACCGTCGAAACGATGCGCGCGATCGAAGGCCTCTACGCCACCAGCCGATTCGAAGGCAACGGCAAGCTCGCCCGCGCCGTCGAGCTGCTCGACGAGGCGGACGTGCCCGTGACGTTCATCGACTGATGCTGCACGGGCGCGAAGCGCCGCGAACTACAAACTACGAACTGCGAACCACCAACTAGGCTGAAAGCTCCTCGCCCCCGTCCACGCCGATCACGTTCCCCGTCATCCAGTGGGTTCGCTCATCCGCGAACAGCGCGATCGCCTTCGCGACATCCTCGGGCGTCGTCGAGCGTCCGCTCGGGTTGCGCTCCATCGCGCGCTGGTGCAGCTCCGGACCGCCCGGGATGCGGCGCAGCGCCGGCGTGTCGGTGACGCCGGCGCGGATCGCATTCGCCGTCACGCCCAGCGGCGCCATCTCGAACGCCAACTGCCGGATGTGCGACTCCAGCGCCGCCTTCGCCGCCGACACCGCGCCGTACGACTTGATGACGCGCGTCGAGCCGGAGCTCGTCATCGCGAAGATGCGGCTGTCTTGGCCCAGCAGCCGTCGCGTCGCCATGTCCTGCGCCCAGTACACCAGGCTGTGCGCCATCACGTTCAGCGTCATGTCCATCTGCATCTGGCTGATCCGCCCCTTCGGGTCGTCGTCGATGAACGGCAGCAGCGTGCCGAACGCCAGCGAGTGCATCAGCACGCGCACGTAACCGTCGCCGCCGATCTTCTCGCGGATCACGTCGAGCGTCGCCGCGCGCTTCTCGGCGTCAGCGGCGTTGATGTTGAAGAACAACGCTTCTTGGCCCGCCGCCTTCACTTCGTCCTGCACGCGCACAGCGTTCGGCATGGTCGACCGCATGTCGAAGTGCACGCCGAACACACCGTACCCGGCCTTCGCCAATTCGATCGATGTCGCCGCGCCGAACCCGCTCGACGCCCCAAGCACAAGCGCCCACTTGGATGACATAACACTCCCTGCTTTCCGCGTTAGGTTCTTGGTTCGAGGTTCTCGGTTCTATCGGCGCAAGTCTACGCCAGCAAGCCGTCTGTTGCTACGAGCCGCCGCCGGTACTCGGCGGCCGCCGCGTCGTCGCCGCGGAGCTTTGCGGCGACCGCCGTCGTACAGCGTCGATGTCGGCGCGATGCAGTAGCGCATCGTCTCGGCGGCGATGCGCAGGGGCTCGCTGACCGGCTGCGATCGCTGCGACGGCGATTCGAGCCGCTGGCCGTTGACGAACAGGATGCCGCGTGGCGCTTCGCCCCGGTGCTCGATCGCCCGCTCGATGCGCTGGCGCAGCCGGTGGTGCGGCGCCAGGCCGATCGGGTGCTCGCTCGCCTCGATCTCGAACAACACCGATACGCCGTCGGCGCGCAGCTCCATCTCGCGCCGGTCGGTCGCGTACACGTCGAAGCCGAGGAAGCCGCAGCGCATCCACAACGACGTCGTCGAGTCCGACCGCGCCCTCCTGCCACAGCAGTCGCTGATACCGCGCCAACTCCTCGTGCGCCGCTTGGGCGGCTTCGAGCGTCTTCTGCGCTTCGTCCCGCGCGCCCTGCGCCGCTTCGAGCGCGGTGGTGCGCTCGTCGAGACCCGGCAGCGGATACGCGCTCAGCCATCCCGGCGGCCGGCCCTCGGCCACAACGCCCAGCGCCCGCCGGATGCCCGCCTGAAGGGCGTCCGACATCGCGTAGCGCGCGTCGCCCGACGGCGGCGCTTTCAGCGCCGGCAGGAAGATGATGCGCCCGCGATCGGCCGGTAGCTCGGCGCCGATCGCCGCGCCGCCGCGGCTCCGCGCGAACACGCCACGCGGCGGCACGCCCTCTGGCGCGAAGTGCGCGCGATAGGTGATGTTCGCGAGCTGTCCGTGCACGAACGACGCCAGCGGATGCTGGAAGTCGACCACGTCCGCCTGTGAGCCCTCGCCCGCGACGAGCGGCGGCGGTGAGGATAGCCAGTAGTAGTCGTCGATGCCGTCGGCGCCCGCGATCCCGCCGTGTACAGTCGTCGGATGCGCGAAGCAGACGATGACACCGCCCCGATCGAGCAGCATGCGCGTCTCGTCGCGCCGACGCAGCAGCAGCGCGCCGAGCGCGACGTCGCGTGGGCGCTGCCGGCGTATTCCGCACCGGCGCGTCCGTGAACGTCGTCGCTTCGACCGAGCCGTCGAGCACGCCTTCGATCAGCTGCGAGAGCGCGCGCGGGTCGACGACGAGCGCGTCGTAGTCGAAGAACGAAGGCGCGCTGAGAAACGTGTAATTGTCGACCTGCGGACCCGGCATCGGGAAGCCGAGCGACAGGATCCGCCCGATGACCTTGCGCTGACCGGCGGCCGGGGCGTCAATCATGCCCCAGTCTAATAGGCTCAGTCGTCCAGAGGCAGCGTGCGCAGGAACTCGCGCAGCCCGGGGCCGATGTCGGCGCGGCGCATGCCTATCTCGATCGCCGCCGTCAGCAGGCCGAGCGGGCGCCCCGTGTCGTAGCGCCGTCCTTCGAACTCGTAGGCGAAGACGGGCTGCACCTTCATCAGCGCCGCCAGGGCGTCGGTGAGCTGGATTTCGCGGCCCTTGCCGGGGGGCGTGCTCTCGATCATGCCGAAGATCTCCGGCGTCAGCACATAGCGCCCCACGATGCCCAGCCGCGACGGCGCCTCTTCGAGCTTCGGCTTCTCGACCAGCGCGTCGACGCGCACGACGCCCCCGCCGAGGTCGGTGCCGCCGACGATGCCGTACTGCTCGACCTCCGCGTCGGCCACGTTCTGCACGGCGATCACGGAGCCACCGTACTGCTCGAAGATGCCCACCATCTGCTTCGAGACGGGCACGTCGGCGACGAGCACGTCGTCGGGGAACATCAGTAGGAACGGCTCGTCGCCGACGGCGTTCTTCGCCTGCAGCACCGCGTGCCCGACGCCCCTCTGCTCGGTCTGGCGGATGTACATAAAGTCCGCGAGGTCGCTGATCTTCTGGATCTCCGCGAGCCGGGCGAGGTCGCCCTTCTCGCGGAGCGTCATCTCCAGCTCCAGCGAGCGGTCGAAGTGATCCTCGATGGCGCGCTTGCTGGCCGCCGTGACGATGATCACCTGCGTCAGTCCGGCCGCGGCCGCTTCTTCGATGGTGTACTGGATGATCGGCTTGTCGACGAGCGGCAGCGATTCCTTCGGCTGCGCCTTCGTCGCCGGCAGGAGGCGCGTCCCGTATCCGGCTGCCAGCACCACGGCCTTGCGTACGCGCACGGATCCTCCTCGCCCCCAGCGGCTTGGGGATTGTATCGGCGGGCGAGATCGCCCCGGCAATCCGCATTCCCCTGACGGCCGTACAGAGAGAGTGCGGTCAGCCGGCCTGGCGCGCGCCGCGATGCTGGAGGACGATCGAATGATTCGCCGCCGTGTCTTCATGGCCGTGGGAGCCGCTCTGCTTGTGAGCGGTCTGCTGGTCGCCGTGCCCGGCCGCGGCGGCGCGCGCCGCCACCATGAATGTGAACGTGGACGACGATCCCAATCCCGCGATAGGCGGTGTCGTTCTCGCCGAAGACCGTCACGATATCGGTCGGCGACACCGTGCAATGGACCTGGACGGGATCGACGCCAGCACTCGGTGACCGCGGACGACAGTTCGTTCGATAGCGGCCTTCGGCCGCCGCCGGCTGGTCCGTTCTCCCATCAGTTCAACACAGCCGGGCACGTACAAGTACTACTGCCAGGTCCACGGGGCGCCGGGCGGGGCGGGCATGTCGGGGAGTGTCATCGTGCAGGCGCCCGCGCCGACCGACACGCCGATGCCGACGTCCGACGCCAACGACACCGCGCCGACGAACACGCCGGTGACGAGCACGACTACGCCAGGCCCGACTCAAACGGTGAGTCCGACGGGGACGCCCGCGCCGTCCGTCACCACCACCGCCGTCACGTCGACGCCGGCGATCCAGAACGCGCAGCCGCCCGCGACGACGACGCTCCCCGGAGGCGGCACCGCTGGCAGCACGAGGCTCCCGCGCACCGGCGGCGGCGCTACAGGCGGCGCGCCGGTGTCGTGGCTCAGCATCGCGCTCGCGGCCGCCGGCGGCTCGCCGCGATGCGGCGGTGCGGCTCTCGTACGAAGGCGGCGCGTGATCGAGCGCGCCAGATTCAAGAGATCCGCCGCGGATACGGAGAAGTTAGGCATAACTCTTAATACAATTCCCAATAACGGGCTTTAGCGCTGGTTGGTATGATCCTCTGGTTGGAAGCGCAGGCGCGCCCTCGCGCCACCAGAAACCGGAGGATCCCCGTCCATGTTGAAATCTTCGAATCTCGTACTGGCGCTCTCGGTCGCTTGCGCCGCCCTCGTGATCATTGCCCGGCGGCCGCGGCGTCGCCCTCGCCGACTGCACCGGCCTGACGCCCACGAACACGCCGGTCACGACCAGCACGTCGACCAGCACGCCGACACAACGGCGCACGCCCACGCGCTACCGCTACTCCGACGCAATATCGCACGCCGACCGGCACAGCGACAGACACGCCGACGCCGACGCCCACGTGGACGAGCACGCCGACCTCGACCGCCACGCCACGGCCACATCGACCGGCACGAGCGACACCGACGTCGACGCCAAGTCTGACGCCGACCATCACGCCAACGGCCACGTGCACGCCGTCCGCGACCCCGTCGCCGACGAACACGCTGGTGCCGACGAACACCGTTGCCGCCACGCAGCCCGCCGCGACTGCCACGCGCCCGGCCGGTAGCGCCGGCGCCGGCGCCGCGCTCCCGAACACGGGTGACGGCGCTTCGGCGAGCGGCTCCGACGCGTCGTGGATCGCGATGGCAATCGCCGCTGCCGGTCTGACGGCCATCGGCGGCGCGGCTGCGCTCCGCAGGCGCGCTCGCTAACACGCCCAGGTCCAGTGCAACATTTCTAGAGAGGCCACCCGTCGAGGGTGGCCTCTCTTCTCAGCGGCTCGCCGTCTCTGATCACTCCTGCCAAGTCACGTCAGGAGCCGCCGCTCCTTCGTCGTTCGGCGCCGGGCCGCTCTGTTATCCTGAACCACCCGCCGTCTCGCGCGGGTCCAACAGCCAAGAGCCAGCAGCCAAGAGCCACATGCCCGACTTCAAGCTCGTCTCCGACTTCCGGCCCACCGGCGATCAGCCGACGGCGATCGAGTCGCTCGTCTCCGGCCTCGAGCGCGGCGACCGCGCGCAGACGCTGCTCGGCGTCACCGGCAGCGGCAAGACGTTCACCATGGCCAACCTCGTCGCCCGCTACCAGCGCCCGACGCTCGTCCTGGCGCCGAACCGCACGCTGGCCGCGCAGCTCTGCTCCGAGTTCAAGGAGTTCTTCCCGGAGAACGCGGTCGAGTACTTCGTCTCGTACTACGACTACTACCAGCCCGAGGCCTACATCCCCCGCACCGACACCTACATCGCCAAGGACGCCGACATCAACGAGGAGATCGACAAGCTGCGCCACGCCGCCACGCGCGCGCTGTTCGAACGCCGCGACGTGCTCATCGTGGCCTCCGTCTCGTGCATCTACGGCCTCGGCGAGCCGGAGGAGTATCAGAGCTTCGTCGTCAACGTCAAGAAGGGCGAGCGCTTCGACCGCGCCCGCATCATGCGCCGCCTCGTCGACATGCAGTACGAGCGCAACGACATGAACCTGATCCGCGGCAAGTTCCGCATGCGCGGCGACAGCATCACCATCCAGCCCTCGTACGAAGAGCTGGCCGTCCGCATCGATTTCTTCGGCGACGAGGTCGAGCGCATCATCGAGATCGACCCGCTCACGGGCGAGCTGCTCGCCGAGCGCGACTTCGTCGACATCTACCCGGCGAAGCACTTCGTCACGTCGCACGACAAGCTCGAAGCGGCGATCCAGGACATCGGCATCGAGATGCGCGAGCGCGTGCAGGAGTTCCGCGCGAACGGACAGGCTGCTCGAGGCGGCGCGGCTCGAAGAGCGCACGAACTACGACATCGAGACGCTGCGCGAGGCGGGCTACTGCGCCGGCATCGAGAACTACAGCCGCCATCTCGCCCGCCGCGCGCCCGGCAGCACGCCCTGGACGCTGCTCGACTACTTCCCCGACGACTTCCTCATGTTCATCGACGAGTCGCACGTGTCGGTACCGCAGGTGCGCGGCATGTACCACGGCGATCGCGCCCGCAAGCAGACGCTCGTCGATTTCGGCTTCCGCCTGCCGTCAGCCATGGACAACCGCCCGCTCAACTTCGAGGAGTTCGAGAACCACCTCAACCAGGTCGTCTTCGTCTCCGCGACGCCCGGCCCGCACGAGCTCTCCGTCAGCTCGCAGGTCGTCGAGCAGGTGATCCGCCCGACGGGCCTGCTCGACCCCGTCATCGAAGTGAAACCGACGCGCGGCCAGATCGACGACCTGCTCGACCAGGTGCAGCAGCGCGCCGGCCGCGGCGAGCGAACGCTCGTCACGACACTGACGAAGCGCATGGCGGAGGACCTGGCCGACTACCTGCAGGAGATGGGCGTCCGCACGCACTACCTCCACAGCGAAATCGACACCCTGGAGCGCGTCGAGATCCTGCGCGACCTGCGTCTTGGCGTGTACGACGTCGTCGTCGGCATCAACCTGCTGCGCGAAGGCCTCGACCTGCCCGAGGTGAGCCTCGTCTGCATCCTCGACGCCGACAAGGAGGGCTACCTGCGCTCCGGCGGATCGCTCGTGCAGACGATCGGCCGCGCCGCCCGCCACGTCGATGGCCACGTCATCATGTACGCGGACAACGTCACCGACTCGATGCGCTTCGCGCTCAACGAGACGGAGCGGCGCCGCGCCATCCAGCGCTCCTACAACGAGGAGCACGGCATCTCGCCGGAAGGCATCACGAAGGCGATCCGCGACATTACCGACCAGATCCGGAAGGTCGCCGACGAGCGCGTCGACTACGACGTGAAGAAGCTGCCGAAGGACGAGATGGCGCGCCTCGTGCGCGACCTCGAGGCGCAGATGAAGACCGCCGCCAAGTCGCTGGAGTTCGAGAAGGCGGCGCTGTTGCGCGACCAGGTGATCGAGCTGCGCAAGGCGATGCTCGACGACCAGTCGGCGCTGCACGAGTTCGCGCAGTCATCGTACGGCTCGCTCGGCTCGCAGCCGCGCCCCGGTCGCCACCAGCGCCGCGCCCCCGTCCGCGGCCGCTAATCACCTCGCAGAGAATGGATCGCAGGCGCCCCGCCTGCACGCGCTTCCGTCTCGCCGCACTGCCGCGCGGTAGGATCGCCGCGACGCTCGCCCGTGCCGACCTCCGTTTCCAGATTGTTCGATGTCGCGCAAGGCAAGCACGTAAGGACCGGTCTTCAGACCTGTCCGCCCCGTAGCGTTCGACGACAGCCAGGCGGGAAAGAAAGTAGGGACGAAGCTTCAGCTCCGTCCCCACTTGCAGCTTTGCGCTAACTCGCCGGACTCTATGCCGCCCCGCGCGCCCGCAACCCGATGGCGCACACCCCGAGCCCGACCGCTGCCAGCAGCGTGCCGAGCAACCCCGCGAAGATCGCACCCGGCGTCCGCGCGCCTTGGCCGGTCGACGGCAGCGCGCGCTCGCTCGGCGACACCGGCGATTGATACTCGGTAGAACCGCCCGACCGCGAGCTGCTGTGCACGACGTTCACGAGCGTCGGCGTGCTCTGCGGCGCCGGCGTATCCGGCGTTACGGACGTGCGCGTCGGCACCGGCGTGTTCGTCCGCGAATCAACCGGCGTCGAAGTCGCGACCGGCGTGTCCGTTGCGAGCGGCGTGATCGTGCCATCGATGGTGACGGTCGCCGTCGCTGTGGCCGTCGGCGTGAGGGTGAGCGTCGCGACCGGTGTCGCGGTGCCCTGCTCATGCACGGTCGCGGTCGGTGTGGGCGTATCCGTCGGCGTCACCGGCGTCGCGGTTGGTGTGTCCGTCGCGGTCGCTGTGGCCGTGGCGGTGTTCGTGGCGGTCGGCGTTGCGGTGGCGCAGACCAGGTCGGTGACTGGCGCATCGCTGTCCACGACGTGCGTGTAGGTGCCGCCGAGCAACTCGTACATGACGATCGTGCCCGATGTGTGCAGCGACCCGGTGCCCGTGCGGTCGTAGAGCAAGTAGTAATTCGCATGGCCGAGGTGCCCGGGCGCGTTGTCGAAATACAGCGTCTGGGCGATGTGCTCCGCGTTGACCATCACGTCGACTACGATCTTGCGGTCGCCGTCGCCGCCGAAGTACTCCGCCTTCGTCTCCCAGCCGGCGCAGTCAGCGCGCTCAGTGACCGTCACGTGGTGCGCCAGCGCGATACCCGGCCGCGCGATCAGCAGCGCCGCTCCGGCCGCGAATATCGACGCGCCCAGTGCGAGCCTGTTCCATCGAGATGCTGTGAAGCGCGCCATAGTCCGGTCTCCTGCCCATCGACCGCGCCGCGTCGTGCGACGCTATCTGAGTTCGCAGGAGAAGCATGGCCTCGCGGCGATCGCGCAACAATCAGGCGATACCCTCACGCTCGCCCGCAAGCGCCCTCACTGGCGATCGTCGTGATCGCTTCCCCTCTCCACGTCGTGGAGAGGGGTGGCCGAAGGCCGGGGTGAGGTGCATGTGCAGCGACACGAGTCGCGGATCGCAGCCCGCTCCGCGCGAAGCGATCACCCAACCGGCGGAGCCGGGAACGCACCTCGCACCTGTTCGTACGCTCGCCCCGCCCACAGCGCCGACGCCTCGTCCCACCGCCGCGCGGCGAACATGATGCCCGCGGGCAGACCCGCCGGTGTCAGCCCGCACGGCACGCTGATCGCCGGCTGTCCCGTGAAGTCGAACGGCCCGGTGAACGCGGCCATGCGCAACGCCGGATCCGTCGCGCGCGACGACGCGATCGACGGTGCCGCGACCGGCATCGTTGGTACTGCCAGCACGTCGACGCCTGCGAGCACCGCGTCGGCGCCGCCGCGGCGTTCTTCCTGCAGCATCCGCATCGCCGAGGCGTACTGCACGCCCGTGAACGACAGCCCGGCGTCTAGCAGCGCCGCTACCTGCGCTCCGTAGTCGCCGCGCCGCGACGGGAAGTTCGGCGCGTGATACGCCGACGCGTCGGCGAACATCACTGCGACGACCGGCCCGTTGTACTCCAGCACGCGCGGCCACTCCACCTCGCGGACGATCGCCCCCGCCCCCTCGAGGTCGCGGAGCGCCTTCCGTACCAGCGCCTCGACCTCCGGCTCGATGTTCTCCCAGAAGTACTGCTTCGGCACGCCGATGCGCAGCCCCTTCGCGCCGCGCTCGATGTCCTCCAGCAGGTCCGGGACCGCCACGTCCTCCGTCGCCGGGTCGAGTGGGTCGTAGCCGCTGATCGCCTGCATGACGATCGCCGCGTCGCGCACCGTGCGCGTCAGCGGTCCTGCGTGGTCCAGCGTCCAGCTGAGCGGCACCGCGCCGTACAGGCTCGCGCGCCCGTACGTCGGCATCAGGCCCACGCAGCCGCACGACGCCGCCGGTATGCGGATGCTGCCGCCCGTATCGCTGCCCAGCGTCGCGAACGCGAGCCCCGCCGCCGTCGCCGCGCCGGAGCCGCCCGACGAGCCGCCCGGCACGTGCTCCGTGTTCCACGGGTTGCGCACCGGCCCGTAATGCACGTTGTCCGACGTCGTCCCGAACGCCCACTCGTGCATGCCCAGTTTGCCCAGCCCGATCGCGCCCGCCTCGTTGAGCTTCCGCACGACCGTCGCGTCGTAGTCCGGCACCCAGTCGGCCAGGATCTTCGACCCGGCCGTCGTCCGCACGCCCTTCGTCGCGAACAGGTCCTTCACCGCGACCGGCACGCCGTGCAGCAGCCCGCGATACTCGCCGCCCGCGATCTCGCGCTCAGCGACGCGCGCGGCCGCCAGCGCCGCGTCGCCCGTCACGGTGATGTACGCGTTCAGCGAGGGATTCAGGCGCTCGATGCGGTCGAGCACGGCCTGCGTCACCTCGACCGGGCTCACCTCCCTGAACGCGATCTGGTGCGCGACGTCCTCGAGCGAGAGCATGCAGAGTTCGGATGCGGTGGTCATGGCGCCTCCAGCGAGAAACAGGAACCGAAGATCCAGAATCCAGAATCTAGAAAGAGATCATATGCGCGGCTGGTTCTAGTTTCCAGGTTCTCCCTTCCGCAGCGCCGCCACGCGCTCGACGAGCAGCGGCAGCATCTCGCCCGCCGGCCCGCGGAGCACCGCCGCCGCGTACCGGCTGAACGGCGTCTCGTCGATGTTCACCTCGACCAGCGCGCCGCCGGCGTTCAGCACCATCTCCGGGAACGCCGCCGCCGGATACACCGTCGCCGACGTCCCGGCGATCAGCACGCAGTCGGCGCGCTCCGCCTGCTCCTGGCACTCGTCGAGGAACGCGCGCGGGATCGGCTCGCCGAACATCACCGTGTCGCTCTTCACGACGCCCCCGCATTGCGGGCAGGCCGGCGCTCCGGTCAGGTTCTTGGGTTCAGGTTCTAGGTTCTCGGCGTGGAACTCCGCCCAGGGCCAGCGCGCGCCGCAGTCGATGCAGCGGACCTTCGTCCGGTTGCCGTGGATCTCCGTCACGGCGACGCTGCCCGCCTCGAAGTGCAGGTTGTCGATGTTCTGCGAGATCGTGTGACGCAGCACGCCCATCGACTCCAGCCGCGCCAGCGCGACGTGCGCGGCGTTCGGCTTCGCGTCGCGGAGCGCGTGCACGAACTCGTCGTCCGACTCGCGCCGGGCGAGCATCTGCTGCCAATGTGAGCCCGGGTCGGCCAGGAAGCGCTGGTAGCCGTCCATCGGCGGCTCGCCGCGCTCCGTCCACAGTCCGCCCTTGCCGCGAAACGGCCGGATCCCGCTCTCGACGCTGATCCCCGCGCCCACCAGCGCGATCACGTACCGCGAAGCGACGATCGCCTCCGCCGCCCGCTCGATCTCCGACGCGGTGTCCGCCGTCATGCGATCAGCGTAGGAGTGGCAGCGCGTGCGACAAGACGACGATACGTGGGTGTGGATTCGCTAAGGCCAGCCGTGCGGAGGGCTGGACGTCTTCTGTGGATCCCGTTTGAGGTGCGGAGACTTGGCGAGCAACTATCGCCATCAGTCCGGCTGCCACTGTTCCGCCGACTGCCAAGAGCGACAGCAAAGGGCAAGAATATCAAGCACCAATACCCGAGGCCGACGCTCACGTCGCGAGACGCCAACCAGACGAGTGCCCCCGTACACACGTACATTGTTGCTGCAAACCCGATGGCGATGCGCATTCTGCGATTCTCCCAGATCAGGCCGTACGTCTTCGGCGCGGTGATGAACACGGCTAGTCTCTGCGAGCCTATCATGTTTCACGTGAAACATTAGTTCTAATCCGCCGGACACAGGGGACGCGACGCGCGCCCGCGGCTACCGGTCGCGCTCGGCGCCCTCGCCCAGCGCGGCCTGCGCCGCTGCCAGCCGCGCGATCGGCACGCGGAACGGGGAGCAGCTCACGTAGTCCAGGCCGATCTTGTGGAAGAACTCGACCGAGATCGGCTCGCCGCCGTGCTCGCCGCAGATGCCGAGCTTCAGCTTCGGGCGGGTCTGCCGCCCGGCGGCGATCGCCTGCTTCATCAGCGAGCCGACGCCCACCTGGTCGATCGATTCGAACGGGTTGCCGATGAGGAGGCCCATCTCCATGTACCGGGCCAGGAACTTGCCCTCCGCGTCGTCGCGGCTGCAGCCCAGCGTCGTCTGCGTCAGGTCGTTCGTGCCGAACGAGAAGAACTCCGCCGTCTTGGCGATCTCGCCGGCGGTCAGCGCCGCGCGCGGCAGCTCGATCATCGTGCCGAACTGGTACTTGACCTGCTTGCCGGCCGCCTCCATCTCCTTGCGCGCCGTCGTCTCGAGCAGGTTGCGCAGGTACGTCAGCTCCGTCTCGAACCCGACGAGCGGGATCATCACTTCCGGCATCACCTCGATGCCCTCGTTCGCCAGCTTGATCGCGGCGCGGAAGATCGCCTGCACCTGCATGGCGTTGATCTCGGGGTAGAGGATGCCGAGCCGGCAGCCGCGCAGCCCCAGCATCGGGTTCTGCTCGCGGATCGCGTTGACGTTCGCGAGCATCTTCTCCGCGTCGAGCAGCTCCGGCGAGCCCGGCGACGTGATGCGCAGCCGCGTCACTTCTTCGAGCAGCGCGTCGTGGTCCGGCAGGAACTCGTGCATCGGCGGGTCGATGAGGCGGATCGTGACGGGCTTGCCCGCCATCACGCGGAAGATCTCCTCGAAGTCGCCCTGCTGCATCGGCAGGATCTTCTCGAGCGCGCCGACGTAATGGCCCATCGGCCCTTCCATGCGGCCGAGGACGTGGGTGCAGCCGCTCTTCAAGGCGCTGCCACGCCACGCGCGCCCGCGGCTACCGGTCGCGCTCGGCGCCCTCGCCCAGCGCGGCCTGCGCCGCCGCCAGTCGCGCGATCGGCACCCGGAACGGGGAGCAGCTCACGTAGTCCAGGCCGATCTTGTGGAAGAACTCGACCGAGATCGGCTCGCCGCCGTGCTCGCCGCAGATGCCGAGCTTCAGCTTCGGGCGGGTCTGCCGCCCGGCGGCGATCGCCTGCTTCATCAGCGATCCCACGCCCACCTGGTCGATCGATTCGAACGGATTCCCGATCAGGAGGCCCATCTCCATGTACCGGGCGAGGAACTTGCCCTCCGCGTCGTCGCGGCTGCAGCCCAGCGTCGTCTGCGTCAGGTCGTTCGTGCCGAACGAGAAGAACTCCGCCGTCTTCGCGATCTCGCCGGCGGTCAGCGCCGCGCGCGGCAGCTCGATCATCGTGCCGAACTGGTACTTGACCTGCTTGCCGGCCGCCTCCATCTCCTTGCGCGCCGTCGTCTCGAGCAGGTTGCGCAGGTACGTCAGCTCCGTCTCGAACCCGACGAGCGGGATCATCACTTCCGGCATCACCTCGATGCCTTCGTTCGCCAGCTTGATCGCGGCGCGGAAGATCGCCTGCACCTGCATCGCGTTGATCTCGGGGTAGAGGATGCCGAGCCGGCAGCCGCGCAGCCCGAGCATCGGGTTCTGCTCGCGGATCGCGTTGACGTTCGCGAGCATCTTCTCCGCGTCGAGCAGCTCCGGCGACCCCGGCGACGTGATGCGCAGCCGCGTCACTTCTTCGAGCAGCGCGTCGTGGTCCGGCAGGAACTCGTGCATCGGCGGGTCGATGAGGCGGATCGTGACGGGCTTGCCCGCCATCACACGGAAGATCTCCTCGAAGTCGCCCTGCTGCATCGGCAGGATCTTCTCGAGCGCGCCGACGTAGTGGCCCATCGGCCCTTCCATGCGGCCGAGCACGTGGTGCAGCCGCTCTTCCAGCCGCTGCTTCTTCTCGCCCGTCGCGTTCTCCATCTCCTTGCGGATCGCCGCGGCTTCCGTCTCCAGGCTCTTCGCGTCGGCGGCGGCGAGCAGCATCTCGCGCACGGCCGGCAGCCGGTCGGGGTGCAGGAACATGTGCTCCGTGCGGCAGAGACCGATACCCGTCGCGCCGAACTCGATCGCCTTCGCCGCGTCGGCCGGCGTGTCGGCGTTCGTGCGTACCTTCAGCCGCGCTACCTCGTCTGCCCAGCGCAGATACTCGTCGAACTCCGGGAAGATCACCGGCGGCACCGTCGGGATCGCCCCCAGCAGCACCCGCCCGATCGTCCCGTCGATCGTCAGCATCTGGTCGTTCTCGATAGTGACGCCGTTGATCGAGAAGGAGCGCTCCTCCTCGTCGACGAGGATCGCCTCGCAGCCGGCGACGCACGGCTTGCCGAACCCGCGCGCGACGAGCGCCGCGTGGCTGCTCAGGCCGCCGCGCTCGGTCAGGATGCCCTGCGACTCGTGCATGCCCTGCACGTCGTCCGGTGACGTCTCTTCGCGGACGAGGACGACGGCTTCACCCGCCTTGCCCCTGCGCGTCGCCTCTTCCGAGTCGAAGACCGCCGCACCCGAGGCCGCGCCCGGCGATGCGGGCAGTCCGCGGGCGATCTCGATGAACTGCGGACCGCTCGCGAGCGCATCGGCGCTGGCCTTCGCCCGCGCGTCCTTCGACATCGCGCGCCAGGCGTCGGCCGCGATCGTCTTGACGTCGTCGCCGTCGAGCCAGATGGCGGCCGGCTTCGACGCGAGCGCGGTGCCGAGACGCCGCGACGCCTCGGAAATCGAGATCGTCTTGACACGCGGATCGAGCTGCGGGTGCAGCAGCTCGTCGAGGCGCTGCGCCGGCAGGCGCTGGAGCGCTTCCTGCTTCGTGATCAGCCCCTCGTGCACCATGTCGACGGCGATCTTCACCGCGGAGCGCGCCGCGCGCTTGGCGACGCGGCATTGCAGGAAGTACAGCCGCCCCTTCTCGAACGTGAACTCTACGTCCATCATCTCGCGATAGTGTTTCTCGAGCGTTTCGCAGATGTCGGCGAACTGCTTGTAGAGCGGCGGGTTGTCCCTCTCGAGCTGCGCGACGTCGGACGGTGTGCGGATGCCGGCGACGACGTCCTCGCCCTGCGCGTTCACGAGGTACTCGCCGCTGATCTTGCGCTCGCCCGTCGATGAGTGGCGTGTGAATGCGACGCCGGTGCCGGAGTCGGCGCCCAGGTTGCCGAAGACCATGGTCTGGACGTTCACCGCCGTGCCCAGGTCGTGCGGGATCTTCTCGATCTCGCGGTAGTGGAAGGCGCGGTCGTTATTCCACGAGTCGAACACGGCGCGGATGGCGCGCTCGAGCTGCTGCATCGGCTCGTCCGGGAAGTCGCTGCCGGTCTCGCGCTTGACGTGAGCCTTGAACTGCTCGACGACACCCTTCAGCGCGGCGGGCGTCAGGTGTGAGTCCTCCTGCACGCCGGCGGCCTTCTTCGCGTCGTTGAAGATGGCGTCGAACTTCTTGCGTTCGAGCCCGAGCACGATATCCGAGAACATCATGATGAAGCGGCGGTAGGCGTCGTACGCGAAGCGCTCGTCGCCGGAGCCCGCGATGAGTCCCTGCAGTGTCGTCGCGTTGAGGCCGAGGTTCAGGACGGTGTCCATCATGCCCGGCATCGAGAACTTGGCGCCGCTGCGCACCGAGACGAGCAGCGGCGACTTCGGATCACCGAGCTTCTTGCCCGATGCCTGCTCCACCGTCGACAGCGCCGCCTTCACTTCGTCCATCAGCCCGTCGGGCAACGTCATGCCGCCTGCGCTGTAGGCGTTGCATGCCTCGGTCGTGATCGTGAAACCGGGCGGCACCGGCAGCCCGAGATTCGTCATCTCGGCCAGATTGGCGCCCTTGCCGCCGAGGAGACCCTTCTGGTCTTTGTCGCCTTCGTGGAACAGATAGACGTACTTCTTCGTCATGGTGTCTCCCGAATCGTTGTGCCCTCGTGCCCGGGGCAGTGAGTTCTCGATACTCGTACGGGCATGTTCATCCGTGTGCCTGCGCCAGCGTGGTTACCGGGCGCGATTGCACGATGTAGAACTCGCCGCCCTCCTCGGCCCATTCGATGTCCTGCGGGCTGCCGTAGTGCTGCTCGACGCGACGCACGATCGCCGCCAGCCGCGCGATCTCGTCGTCGTTGAGCTTCGGGCGCGTGCGCCGCACGGCGGCGACATCGCGCCACTCGTTCGTGTGCAGTCCGCGTGCGCCGCCGCCCGCATGCACGAGTTCGCGCGGCTGCTCCACGACCGTCCGGTCTCGCACCGCCAGCGATGCCTTGTCGACGACGTACATGTCCGGCGTCACCTGCCCCGATACCAGCGCTTCGCCCAGGCCCGCGCACGGCTTCGATGACGATCGTCTCGTGCGAGTGCGTCACCGGGTCGACCGTGAAGGCGACGCCGGAGCGCGCCGACTGCACCATACGCTGCACGGGCACGGCGATCGAGCACGAGAGGTGGTCGATGCCGCACCGGGCGCGGTAGTGCAGCGCCTGAGGCTCGAACAGCGACGCCCAGCAGGCCCGGACGGCCGCCATGACGCCCTCAGCGCCGCTGATGTTCAGGAACGTGCTCTGCTGCCCCGCGAACGACGCTGTCTCGCTGTCCTCCGCCGTCGCCGATGAGCGGACCGCCACGAGCCCGCCGCCAAGGCGCTCGTAGGCCTCGTGGACGCTCGGGGCACACGCCGGGAGCTCGCTCGACCCCACGATCAGCTCGCGCGCCGCCGCCGCCGTGCGGTTGAGCGCGTCGCGGTCGCCGACGTCGAGCGCGCCGAGCAGCGATGCGAGTTTATCGCTGAGGTTAGCATCGGCCAGATACGAGACGTACGCGTTGGTCGTGACGACGAACCCCGGTGGGACGGGGATGCCCGCGCGCGTGAGTTCGCCGAGGTTGGCGCCTTTGCCGCCGGCAAGCGCTACGTGCTGGCGGCCGATCTCCTGGAACCAGACGACGTGTGACTCGGCGCCCAAGGTGGGGTGGCCTCCCTGAAGCGGCGAACGCGGCCGCGCGCGCCCGATTGGAAAAGCGCAGCATTATACCGCGACACGTGCGCTCGCAAGAGCCATCACGCGGTCCTAACCGGCGGCGCGCAATCGCGGTTACCGCGGGCGCTTTAGCGCTGTACACTCGGCACGTGGACTCCCTCACCCCGATCCGTCGCCAGTACCTCGACGTCAAGCGGCGCTATCCGCACGCGATCGTCTTCTTCCGCCTCGGCGACTTCTACGAGACGTTCGATGACGACGCGGAGCTGTGCTCGCGCGAGCTGGACATAACGCTGACGTCGAAACCGATGGGCAAGGGCCTGCGGGTGCCGCTGGCGGGCATCCCGTATCACGCGGTCGACGGCTACATCGCCAAGCTCATCGCGAAGGGCTACAAGGTCGCGCTGTGCGAGCAGATGAGCGACCCAGCGACGACGAAAGGCATCGTCGACCGCAAGGTCGTGCGCGTCGTCACGCCAGGCACTGTGATCGAGGGCAACCTGCTTGACGAGCGGGCGAACAACTATCTGGCGTGCCTGGCACCTGCGCGTCGCGCGGGCCGTTCGGGCGGCGCCGACCCGTGGCAGGGCGACGTCGGTTTCGCGTACGTCGACATCAGCACCGGCGAGTTCGTCGCGGGTGCGCTGACGCAGGAGCAGGCGGCGGCCGAGTTGGCGCGCATCCGGCCGGCCGAAGTGCTGGTGCCGGACGGTGCGGAGCCGCCGCCGTGGCTCGACGCGTCGATGCACGTCACGCGCGTCGAGCCGCTGTGGTTCGACGCCGACCTGGCCACCGTGACGGTGCAGGAGCACTTCCGCGTCGCGTCGTCCGAGGCGTTCGGCATCGACCGGGCGTCGCCCGCGGTGGCGGCCTGCGGCGCTGTGCTGATGTACCTGCGGGAGAACCAGTCGGCGAGCGTGGCCCTGGTCTCGTCGCTGCGGGCGCATCGGGCCGCCGAGTACGCCGGCCTCGACGCGCACACGATGCGCAACCTCGAGTTGTTCACCGCCGGCCGCGACCTCCGGCGCGAGGGCTCGCTGCTGGCGACGCTCGACCTGACGAGCACGTCGATGGGCGCACGCCTGCTGCGCCGCCGCTTGGGCCAACCGCTCGTCGATATCGCGGCGATCGAACGGCGTCTCGACGCCGTGGCGTACTGCCACGAGAGCGCGCTGCGGCGGGCGCGGCTGGCCGAGCTGCTGCGCGAGATGCCGGACGTCGAGCGGCTCGCCGGCCGCATCGTCGCCGGATCGGCGCAGCCGCGCGAGCTGGTGGCGCTGCGGCGCGGGCTAGAGCTGATCCCGCGATTGCGGGCGGAGCTGGCGCTTCGAGAGCAGACAGCAGACAGCAGACAACAGAACGGCGGCGATGACTCGACGGCGTTCGACTCGCGCATCGCGGACATCGCAGCGCGGCTGCGGCCGTGCGATGATGTCGCAGCGCAATCGCGCAGGCGATCGACGACGATCCGGGCGCGACGCTTGACGCGGGGAACGTCGTGCGGCCGGGCTTCTCGGAGGAGCTCGACCACCTGCGGCTGATCACGCGCGACGTGCGGCGGTTCGTCGCCGAGCTGGAGGCGGGCGAGCGCGAGCGGACGGGCATCAAGTCGCTGAAGGTCGGCTACAACCGCGTCTTCGGCTACTACATCGAGATCAGCAAGGCGAACGTCGCGCTGGCGCCGGAGCACTACGAGCGCCGCCAGTCGCTGGTCAACGCCGAGCGCTACGCGACGCCGCAGCTGCGCGAGTACGAGAGCCAGATCCTGACGGCGAAGGACCGCGCGGCCGAGATCGAGACGGCGATCTTCCGCCAGGTGTGCGGGCAGGTCGCGGCGGCGGCGGCGCACGTGCTGGCGACGGCGGGCGCGGTGGCGGAGCTGGACGTCGCGTGCGGGCTGGCGGAGGCGGCGGCGCGCTACGGCTACGTCCGCCCGTCGCTGAACGACGGCGACGCGATCGAGATCCGCGACGGCCGCCACCCGATGGTCGAGCGGTCGCTGGCGGCGGGCGCGTTCGTGCCGAACGACACGCATCTCTCGTCGGGCGATGCGCAGATCGGCATCATCACGGGTCCGAACATGGCGGGGAAGTCGACGTACCTGCGCCAGGTCGCCGTGATCGTGCTGATGGCGCAGTGCGGCAGCTTCGTGCCGGCGTCGGCCGCGGCGATCGGCGTCGTCGACCGCGTGTTCACGCGCGTCGGCGCGGGCGACGACCTGACGTCCGGCCAGTCGACGTTCATGGTCGAGATGATCGAGACGAGCGCGATCCTCCACAACGCGACCGCGCGCTCGCTCCTGATCCTCGACGAGATTGGCCGCGGCACCAGTACCTACGACGGCATGGCGATCGCCCGCGCGGTCGTCGAGTACCTGCACAATCGTCCCGGCCTGCAGGCGAAGACGCTGTTCGCGACGCATTACCACGAGCTGGTCGATCTCGCGGCGCACCTGCCGCGCGTCCGCAACTTCAACGTCGCCGTCGCCGAGGAGCACGGGCGTATCGTCTTCCTGCGACGCATCGTGCCGGGTGGCGCCGACCGCAGCTACGGCGTACACGTAGCAGAGCTCGCCGGCCTGCCGAAGGCGGTCGTGCAGCGCGCCCGCGAGGTGTTGCTCGAGCTCGAGACGGATGTCCGCCAGCACTCCGGCTCCGCGCGCGTCATCGCCTCGCCGCAGTTGTCGCTCTTCGCCGCCACGCCGCCCGACGACGGCCTGCGCCGCGAGCTCGCGGACATCGACGTCGACGCGATGACGCCGCTCGATGCGATGCGTGTGCTGTACGAGCTTGCGCGACCGCGCCCGCTCTGGCGCGGGACAGGAGGAATCGTGACCGAAGATATCTTCACCGAACGCCAGCGAAAGTTCGTCGCGCAGCCGCGCATCGGCCGCCTCGGCACGACGAACAGTGACGGCACGCCGCTCATCACGCCCGTCTGGTACCGCTTCGAAGACGGCGCGTTCCTCGTGCTCACCGAGCGGGGATCGCGGAAGCACCGGAACATCGAGCGCGACCCGCGCGTCGCGTTCTGCATCGACGACGAGCGACCGCCGTACCACACAGTACTGGTCACGGGGCGCGTGACGGTGGAGGAGGTGCCGGGCCGCGATGGCGCGAAGCGCTGGCGGTCCACTATCTCGGCGACGAGGCGGGCAGGCGCTACATCGCCGAGAACGAGCACCCCAACAACATCATGCTCCGCATCGTGCCGGAGAAGGTCACCGGGTGGTGACGGATAGTGGGTAGTGGATAGTGGACAGCAACTAGAGTCAGCCTATTCACTAGCCACCGTCCACTATCCACTACCGTCAGCTAACTCCGCGTCGTGCCCGGCGCGCCAAGGCGGAACTGCGGCGTCAGCGCGCGCAGCATGTTGATGCGGCCGGCGCCCGACCATGATGGCGGGTCGCCGCCCGGCAGCGGGTCGGCGGTCGCCCTTACGACGTTGATGATCTGGTCCGGCGTCAGGTAGCGGTTGTGCGACAGCATCAGCGCGACGAGCCCCGTGACCTGCGGCGCGGCGAACGACGTGCCGTCGCCGGTCGCGTGCGTGTCATCGTCCGGCAGGCAGGTGAGGAACGTCCGGCACGCGCCCTTCGGCACCGTTCCGATGATCCCTTCACCGATCGCGACGACGTCTACCTCCGGACCCGCTCCCGAGAACGGCGCGCGCTGGCCCGGGTGCTCGGCCGACTCGGCGCCGACGGCGAGCACCTCCGGATAGCGCGCCGGATACGTCACGTCACGGCCGGTGTTGCCCGTCGCCGCGACGAGCAGCACGCCGTACTTGTCGCGCGCGATGCGTATCGCCTCGAGGATGTACGCCGAGTCTTCGGGGCCGCCGAGGCTGACGTTGAGCACCGACGCGCCGTTCTTCACGGCGTAGAGGATGCCCTGCGCCAGCGCGAACGAGCTGCCGCCGCCCGTGCAGTCGAGCACCTTCACCGGCATGATGGTGACGCCGCGCGCGACGCCGACCATGCCGCCGCTGCCGTTCGCGGCGACGATGCCCGAGACGAAGGTGCCGTGCCCGAGGTCGTCGCGCACGTCGCCGTTCGAGGGCGACGCGCAACCGGCGCTCGGGGTCGATGACGAACGCGCAGCCGTGGACGTCGTCGACGCAGCCGTTGCCGTCGTCGTCGACGCCGTTGCCGGTGATCTCGCCGGGGTTCGTCCAGATGCGGCCCTGCAGATCCGGATGCGTCACGTCGATGCCCGTGTCGAGGATCGCGACGATGACGTTCGGCCGCCCCTTCTCGATATCCCACGCCTCGGGCGCGTGCTCGACCTCGAGGTACGCCGCCTCGCTCGTGTAGAGTGGCGCGGTCGGCACGTCGGTCAGCCGCACGCGGTACGACGGCTCGGCGTACAGGACGCCGGGGGCGGACGCGAGCGTCTCGACGGCGCGCTCGACGCTGACGCCGGCGGGCGGCACCAGGTCGAGCGCCGGCGGGTCGATGGCGCGTCGCACGATGGCGTATCCCATGCGCGAGGCGGTCGCGGCGACGGCGTCGAGATCGCCCGCCGCCCGCGCGCGCACGACGATCGACGTCGAGCCGGCGGCGGCCGTCGCGTCGTAGTACGCCGCTCCGCGCAGAGACGAGGCCGGCGCGTGATCGCGCGCGAGCGCCGGGATACTGATGCACATAACGGCGCGACGAGCAGCGCCGCTCTTCGCGCATCGCGCACCATCCGGCCCACAGCTTCATCCTTCCGCCGCATCGCGTGCCGCCGCGGCGAGGATAGCACGGTCGGTCGTCAGTCGTCAGTGCTCCGGTCGTCGGGTGAAGTCGATCGCACCCCGACGACTGGTGACCGGACCTGCTACACTCGCGAAAAGGAGGTCCTCGCTGATGCCGATCCGCATCCTGGCCCCGCATGAGGCGGCGAAGATCGCGGCCGGTGAAGTCATCGAGCGCCCGGCCTCCGTCGTCAAAGAGCTGGTCGAGAACTCGCTGGACGCCGGCGCCACGCAGATCTCCGTCGAGGTCCGCGAAGGCGGCCTCGCGCTGATCCGCGTCGCCGACAACGGCCGCGGCATCGAGCCGGGCGAGCTGCGCCTGGCGTTCGAGCGCCACGCCACGAGCAAGGTCGCCGCCGAGGAGGACCTCTGGCGCGTCGCCACGCTCGGCTTCCGCGGCGAGGCGCTGCCCAGCATCGCCGCGGCTGGCGACGTCGAGCTGATCTCGCGCGTCGCCGGCAACGACGTCGGCGCACGCATCCGCCTGCGCGACGGCGAGGTAGCCGAGGAGGGCTCCGGCGCGGCGTCGCCCGGCACGGCGTTCGCCGTGCGCCGTCTGTTCTCGTCGCAGCCCGCGCGCCTGAAGTTCATCCGCGCACCGGGCAGCGAATCGACGCAGGTGACGTCCGTCGTCAGCCACTACGCGATGGCGTACCCGGAGGTGCGGTTCGAGCTGACGGTCGACGGCCGCGTCGACGCTCCAGACGCCCGGCAACGGCAGCCTCACGGATGCCGTCGCCGCTGTCTACGGCGCCGACGTCGCCGCCGCCGCAATCGAGATCGACGCATCGCCCGAGCACGAGGGCGCGCCGGGCGTCCGCGGCGTCGTCGTCGAGCCGCGGCTGCACCGCGCGTCGCGCAACTACATCGGTCTCTACGTGAACCGGCGCTGGGTGAAGAATCGCGCGCTGACCTTCGCGGTGGAAGAGGCGTACCAGGGCATGCTGCCCGTCGGCCGCCACCCGATCGCCGTGCTCGATCTGCGCATCCCGCCGGACGAGGTCGACGTCAACGTCCATCCGACGAAGGCGGAGGTGCGGCTGCGCAACGAGCGCGCCGTCTTCGCCGTGCTGCAGCGCGCCGTGCGACGCGCGCTCTCGGACAGCGCGACGGTGCCGCCGGCGTCGCCGTCGCTGTGGACGGGCGGACCTGCGCCGTCCGAGCGGCCGCCGTTGTTCCTGACGCAGACGCCGGTGCAGTCGTCGCTGCTGTCGGCGCGGCCGAGCACCTCACCCCCGGCCCCTCTCCACGTCGTGGAGAGGGGGGCCGACGTGCAGCCGGTGGTGGCCGCGGCCACGATGATCGAACGGCTGCCGCTGCTGCGCGCCGTCGGGCAGGTCGGCAACACGTACGTCATCGCCGAGGGACCCGACGGCATGTACCTCGTCGACCAGCACGCCGCGCACGAGCGCGTGCTGTACGAGCACGCGCTGGCCGCGGTGCGCGCGGGCACGCCGGACGTGCAGGGCCTGCTCGAGCCGCTGACGATCGAGCTGAGCGCGCCGCACCGCGCGCTCGTCGCCGAGCACGCGGCCGCGTTCGAGCGCCTCGGCTTCGACATCGAGCACTTCGGCGACGCGGCGTTCGTCGTGCGCACGGTGCCGTCGCCGCTGGCGGGCGGGGACGTCGCGCGCCACATCGTCGAGCTGCTGGACCGCATGGCGCGCGACGCCGGCTCGGAGGGCGAGGCCGCGCGCGAGCCGTCGCATCGCGTCGCCGCGTCGCTGGCGTGCCACGCCGCGGTCCGCGCCGGCATGGCGATGTCGCCCGTCGAGCAGCGCGAGTTGCTGCAGCAGCTCGAAGCCAGCGAGTCGCCCCGCACCTGCCCCCACGGCCGCCCGACGATGATCCACCTGACGGCGGATGCCATCGCACGGGAGTTCCGGCGGAGGTAGTGGGGCTGGCTATTGGGGATTGGAGATTGGTGATTGGGGGGTGGCCGCCGGATTGGAGAGGAGCGGCAGCCCATAACGTTTAGCAACGCGCAGCGCTTCAGAGGAGGATCCAATGGTTAGTGCAGATCTGTCGACTGTCGCCTACGACAAGAAGGAACAAGCAGAGCAAATTATCCCATGGCTTGTGGGTTCAGAGAAGCTTCACGCGGTCTTTGACTGCAAGGGCTCGGGTACCGGGTTTATCGCGATCACCGACAAGCGACTGATGTACTACAACAAGGCCTTCCTCGCCAAGCGGAAGGCGCTATCCAGCGTGCCTTTCAACAAGATCACAGAAGTTGCCACGATCGATGAAGGGCGTGGAGCGTTCGGCATCGGCACGTCAAGCGAAATTGTCGTGAAGACTGGTGGAGGCGAGTACGTTTCGTTCGAGTTTCGTGGTGGAGACAAGGCGCAGCGTGCCTACATGCTCATCATGACGGAAGTGCTGCAAAACGAGCCTTCGTGAGAGCCATTTGAGTGAAGCCGGATCCTAGCTGACAGACTGAGAGACGTTCTAACCCTTCCGCGTGAGCCGGAACACGGGGATCGTGCGCGTCGTCTTCTTCTCGTAGTCGCCGAAGGTCGCGAAGCGGGCGACCTGGCGGGCGTAGAGCTCGTCGCGCTCGGGGCCGGTGACAGGCTTCGCTTCGACAGCGATCGTGTCGGTGCCGACTTCGATCGACGCGTCGGGGTGGGCGACGAGGTTGTGGTACCAGTCGGGGTGCTTCGGTGCGCCGCCCTTCGACGCGATGATCACCCAGTGGTCGCCGTCGGGCAGGTAGACGAGCGGGTTGATGCGCTCGGCGCCGCTTTTCGCGCCCGTCGAGTGGAGCAGCAAGCACCGTCGCGCCCGCGAACGGTCCGCCGACCTTACCGGCGTTGGCGCGGAACTCGGCGATGATCTTCTGGTTGAAGTCGTTGAAAGCTGCCATCGCGCTTCTCCTCGTGCAGTCTGGTGTTGTGCCTTACAGCCTGACAGACGCCGCGGCGGTAGGACCAGGGGCGTGTGGCGCTCGCGAGTGGGGCGTCCCGCCGCGCCCGGCGGACGCGGGCTGAAAGCCCGCGCCACGGCATGAAGTCAGCGCCCGGCCTGCCACGCGAGCATTCGCCGCAGGGCGAGCGCGGCCGACTGCACGCTGTCGAACACCGGCAGTCCGGCGTCCGCGACGTGTTGCTGGAAGGAGAGGGTGCCCTGCATGCCCATCTCGGTCGTCGGGATGCGTGCGACGCAGACGATCGGCTTGCCGGTCTCGCGCGCGAGCGCGCCGAGCTTCTCCGCCGCTTCGCGTGCGACCTCGACGATGCTCGGGCCTTCGGCGCGCATGGCGCCCCATGAGTAGCTGGTGTGGTAGAGGATGAAGTCGATGTTCGGCGCCTCGGAGACGATGCGGATCGTGTCGAGCATCGGCTTCAGCCCCTCCGGGCCCCAGCCGACGCTGGTGTCCACAGGGTTCCGCACGCTGGTGCCGGCGGTCGGCGTGAAGTCGCGCAGCTTCTGCTGGATGTCCGCGGGCAGCGTCGGCATCTCGAGCCCGGCCGCGCCGATCTCGTCGGACGCCAGCACGCTGTAGCCGCCGCCACCGCCGACGATGCCGCCGCGCGGGCCGGCGAGCGACTTCAGGTAGCGGAACGCCACCGCCTGGTCGACCAGCTCCTCCATGCGGTCGACGCGCACGGCGCCGGCCTGGCGCACGGCCGCGTCGAAGATCTGCAGCGATCCGGCGAGGCTGCCGGTGTGCGACGCCGTCGCGCGCGAGCCGGCCTCGGTCTGGCCGCCCTTAAGGATGATGACGGGTTTCACCGCGGCGGCCTTGCGCATCGCGCGCATGAAGTGCGCGCCGTCGACGATGCCCTCGATGTAGCAGGCGATCACCTCGGTCTCGGGGTCTTCCGCGCAGTACTCCAGCAACTCGGACTCGCGGATGTCGGTGCCGTTGCCGTAGCTCACGACCTTGCTGTAGCGCAGGCCGCGCACCGCCGCCGTGCGGCAGAACTCACCGGCGTTGGCACCGGACTGTGAGAGCATCGCCACGGGGCCGGGCTCGGTCGGCAGGAACGGCATGAAGCTGATTCCGCCGGCCGGGTAGTAGAGGCCCATGCAGTTCGGGCCGATGACGCGGATGCCCGCCGCCTTCGCCCGTGCCAGCACGCGCGCCTCGAGCGCCGCCGCGTCCTCGTCGCCCGTCTCGCTGAAGCCGGCGGTGAAGAAGTGCACGGTCTTGACGCCCTTTGCGACGCACTCCTCCATCAGCCCCTCGACGAAGCGCAGCGGCACCGACGAGATGACATAATCGACGTGTCCGGGGATGTCGAGCACGCGCGGGTAACACTTCAGCCCCTGGATCTCCTCGGCCTTCGGGTTGACCGGGTAGAGGTCGCCCTTGAACCCCATCTCCTTGATCGCCGCGATGAACGAGCCGGGGCCCTCGTGCGTCGACGCGCCGGGGACGGCGATCGAGCGCGGGTGGAACATGGAATCGAGCGAGGCGAAGCTGCCTTCGGGCATGTGGACTCCCTGCGGTGCGCGCCCCTGTCGAGTAGATGGGGGTCGCGCCTGACGCGAAACAAGGGCCGTGCGCCGACCCTCCGACCGAGCGTAGCATCGCCCCCGGTGACGGGCAACGCTGGGCGGCGCTGCGGCCGTGGCCCGTCACCTTCCAGCGCCCAACCCCTAAGGCCCTATCAGGGAGTAAGGATTCCGCGCCCTCGGCGGCTTCGCCGTTCGTTTTCAGATTCGCCGCCCCTCAAGCACACCCCTAAGGGTGCCGATCATGACAACGCGGGTTGGGACGCAAACACCTAAGGGTTTGCACATCGGGGGAGCACACTCATGCGCGACGAGGTCGACAGGTCCGCGTTTCGACGCCTGCTGACGTCATGTACACCCGGACGAGTCGCCATCGCGATCGTGGTGTCGTCCGTCGGCGTCATCACGATCGGCGTGCTCGGCGCGTCGTCGCCGCGCGAAACGGCCGGCGCGGCGAGCCAGGCCGACGCTTCGGCGCCATCCGCGGCGCGGGATGACGCATCGGTGCTGGGTTCGCTGAATCTGGCGCCGCGCTTTGCGCCCGCCGACGGCGCGACGCTGGCTGCGATCGGCAGATACGCGGAGGCCGCCGCGCAGCCGTCCCCGACACGGCCGTCGCCGTCGCCCACGCCGACCGCCACGCCTGCGACCGCTACCGCTACCACCATGCCGCCGTCGGCAACGCCGCACCCAGTGCTCGCGCAGGCGCCGCCCGCCGTCGCGCCGCCGACTGCGACGCCCGCGCTGCCACCGCCACCACCGGCCGCACCCGCCCAGCCGTTCGGGCTCGACACGTCGCCGATGGACGCGTACGCGCGGGCACTCTTCGACGACACGAACCGTCATCGCATCGAGAGCGGTCTGGCGCCGCTCCGCGTCAACGGTTACCTGGTCGGCATTGCCCGTATTCGTTCGCACGACATGGCCGACCACAACTACTTCGCACACGTCAGCCCGGTGACGGGCGACAACGCCTTCGCGCTGATGGACAAGCACGGGGTGCCCTACGGCTGGGCCGGCGAGAACCTGGCGAAGAACAACTACCCCGACAACGAGGCCGTCGGCGTCGCCGCCTCGGCGCTGTGGAACAGTCCGCCGCATCGTGAGAACATTCTTAACCCTAACTACACCGACATGGGCGTCGCGCTGGTTATCGACCCAAACGGCATGAAGTACTTCACCGTCATCTTCACAGGTCCGGCCTGAGTCTGAAGCTGGGAATCGGGAGCGCGAGTGGCGACTATGCGCCTACGCTGCCGCCCGGCCGCCGAACCCCTGCGCCTCGCGCGCGTCCCGCGCAGCGTCCTGGAGCGTGACGAAGTAGGAGTGCGCGGCCTGGTCCACGTAGCGGCGTGTGAACGCCGGCGTTTCGCCGTGGTACACGCAGATGTCAACCATCAGCTCCACGATGTCGCGTGGATGACATCCTTTGAACCCGCGGCCGAGGCGGTCGTAGTACGTGTCGACGAGGTATAGCGCCGCGTCGGCATCGAACGGCATCTCGCGCTGCTGACAGACACGCGAAAGGATCTCCATGAACTGCTCGCGCGTCGGATCGGGGATCTCGATCTTGTGCCGGATGCGCCGGAAGAACGCCTCGTCGCCCAGCTGGGCCGGTTCGAGGTTGGTCGAGAAGATCAACAGCACGTCGAACGGTACCTCGACCATGTCGCCCGTGTGCAGCGAGAGGTGGTCGATGCGCTCCTCCATCGGCAGGATCCAGCGGTTGAGCAACTCCTTTGTGGAGATCATCTGGCGCCCGAAGTCGTCGACGATGAGGATGCCGCTGTTCGCTTTCCACTGCAGTGGCGCGATGTAGAACTGCGACTGCGGCGAATAGCGCAGCTCGAGGTCCTTCATCGTCAACTCGCCGCCCGCCGTGATCATCGGACGTCGTGCTACAACCCAGCGCCTGTCGCGCCGACGCTCGCCGCCGTTCGCCGCATCGGGGCCCGAGCGGCGCTCCTGCCGTTCGGTTGGGATCTCCTGGTGCACACGCGGGTCGTAGACCTTGACGATGATGCCGTTGATGTCCACGGCGTACGGGATCAGTACTTCGCCGGGCAGCATGCCGCCGATGGCTGAAGTAATCGTGCTCTTTCCGTTTCCGGAGCCTCCGTAGATCAGCATCGAGCGGCCGGAGTTCACCGCCGGCCCCAGCGCCTCGGACACCGCTTCGTCCAGCACCAGGTGTGATAGCGCGGCGTCGACCGACCGCGGCGTCACGCGCATCGCACGGATGGACTGGAGCTTCAGAACCTGCAGGTACACCTCGAACGGCACGGGCGCGGGCCCGATGTAGTGGTTGCGCGCCAGCGCTTCCTCGGCCTTCTCCAGGCCTTTGCCGGACAAGGAGTACTGATAGAGCTGCTCGCCCATCCCCGCGCTGCCGACGACCTCCGCGAGTTGCTCCCGCTTGAGGAAGGCCAGCATCTCGTCGATGACCGGGAACGGCAGCGCCAGCTGGGCCGCTACCTGCCGTGCGGACGGCCGCCCGGCGAAGTACACCGCCTTCACGACGAGGTCGAGGATCATGGTGAAGTCGAGCCCCGTCTCCTCGATCGTCTGTGGCTGGGGCACCCAGGGCGCCCCGATCTCCGGCGCGGCGCCGTTCGGATGCGCGCCGACGCCCATCAGCGAGCCGCGGAGATCGGCCGCCTCAATCGCCATCGCGGCCCCTCGTATCAAGATTCCCGGTCACGCGCGCTCCTCGGCCATGCTACGGGTAGGCGGTCGCACGGAGATGGGGATGAGCGGCGGCTCCCCCTATGCCCTCCGGTACCAGTATCGGTAGGCTCGCGCAAAGCTGGAGATGAGGCGGACGAGATCCATTCCGGGAGACACCGGAGACCCACGATGGGAGGACGCCGAACAGAGGGCAATAGCGTGGCGCGCTGCGCCTTCAGGCGCGCGGACCTGACAGCGGGGCGTAGGAAGAACGGGTTGGGGCCAGGGGACGCCAGCCAGGCCCCGCCTCCTGAACGCGCGTCCCCTGGGCCCGTGGCCCCACCGGTAGCTTCCGCCGCGGCGGAAGGTTGATACTCGCGCGGCTCGAAAGCGCGCGGATGCGATTCCAGGACGTGCTCGCCTGCATCCGTGCATAGCGCACCGTACCGCTCAGCGCGGCACGGATTCTGTCGATAGTACTTGAGAGCGATGCTCCTGCCGGCTCCACCCGGCATCCAACGCGGATGCCTCCGTCAGGGTGGGTCGATTCTGACACCGGCGTCCATCGCTGTCAAGGGGTTTGGGGCGGAAATAGCTGGCGTCAAGAAACCGATGAGCCGGGTGGGTGGTTCGGCCACGGCGGGTGGACAAGCGAGAGGGATGCTATGCGCGGGAAGCTCCTGACGAGCATGCTGGCGAGCGTGGTGCTGGGCGCAACGCTCTCGGTCACGCATGCCCAGCAGCCGCCGGCGGTGCGGGCAGACATCGTCAGCGTTACGGCCGGCGCGTACCCGGCGGCACGCGCCGTCGTCAATATCGACGCGGCCGGTGGCGCGGGCCTCCAGGACGTCAAGGCCCTCACTGCCGCGAACTTCACGGTGACGGTGAGCGGTCAAACGGCTCCCGTGCTGTCCGCGGATCTGGCCTCTAGCCAGGACGCTCCCCTCGACGTCCTCTTCCTGATGGACGTCAGCGGCAGCATGGCCGGCGAGCCACTCAAGCAGGCGAAAGCTGCGGCGAAGGGTCTGGTGCTGGCGCTCGCTCCCAACGACCGCGTCGCCGTCATCAGCTTCGCCGATTCCGTGAGTCTCGTACAGGATTATACGGTCGATCGCGCCCAGGTCGACGCTGCCATCGACCGCCTCAATGCCGCAGGTAACACGGCCCTCTACGACGCGACGGCGGCGGCCGCCGTCAAAGCCGGTTCGTCGCCAGCCAGCCGACGCGCCGTCATCTTGCTCAGCGATGGTGCTCAGGACGGCGTGAAGACGAAGACGACGCGCGAGCAGGCGATCGACGCCGCGACCGGAGTAGCCGTGCCGTTTTTCGCCATCGGCGAGGGCAAAGACATCGACCGCGCCTACCTGACGCAACTCGGAACCGCCTCGAAGGGGCAGTACATGGAAGCGCCGAAGCTGACCGACCTGGACGGGTTGTTCGCTTCGATCGGCCGGCTGCTTACCGGCCAGTTCATCGTCACCTTCGACGCCAGCGCGGCTTCCGGCAGTGCTGAGGCGCCCGTGGCGATCACGCTGCGCATGGCCGCGGCAAGCGCCACGGCGCAGGCGACATTCAAGCCGGGGCTCGCGTTTGTACCGGCGGCCATTGGAGTCACGCTAACGGGCATTCGGGAAGGCGAGGTGCTCACCGCGCCTCGAACGATTACTGCCGTACCGGACACCACCCAGAATCTCACGCGCGTCGCATTCTACGTCGACGGAGTGAATGTCTACGAAACGGCCACGGCCCCGTACACCTTTGCCTACGATCCGAGTGCCTACGGTGCCGATTCGCACGTGCTCAAGGCGGCCGTCGTCGTGAGCGGGCGGACCTCCGAGTCGGCGCCGGTTTCGTTTTCGTCGCATCCGGTCGCTGTGGTGAAGAACACGGGGAATGGCTCGGGCGGTGGACTGCCCGTTCTGCCCATCGCGGCTGGCGCCGTGGCGCTGCTGGCCGTCGTCCTCGTTGCAGCGGTGCTGGCGCGCGCGCGACGGAGCGGCCGCGACGGCAACATCGACGGGCCGGCGGCTGACCAGCGCATCACGCCATGGGCGACCCCGCATCGCAACTTCAGCGCGCCTGCGCCGGAAGCGGTGGACGAGGCCCCCGTACTTGCGGAGGAGATCGGCGAGCCGATGGGGGTACTCGTGTCCCGCGCGGGTCCGTTGCTGGGCAGCGAATACGTCGTTGGTGGGAAGCCGGTGAGTGTAGGCTCGGGCCGGCGCTGTGGCGTACGGATCGACGATATTGCCCTGTCGGCCGAGGAAGCGCGGATCTGGGTGCGCGACGGCCACCTGATGGTCCACAAGATGACACGCCTCGTCGCTATCGCGTCCTCGGGCGTGTCCGGGGGCTGGATGATCCTGGATCCCGGCGACACGCTGGAAATCGGAGAGCATCGCTTCGAGTTCCGCATCTGGGTGGCGCCGCCCCCGGAGGAGGCAGCGGCTGAGATCCCCAACGTTCTGCGCGATCCGGAGATCTGGCGTCGCCCAGCGACCCCGGGACCGTCCGTGGCGCCTGCAACGGGCTTCGCCGGACCAGCCGGCCAGGCCGCCTACGAGGCCGATGCTACGAAGAAGCAAGCTAGGTGCGCCCCCGGCCCCGTAAGAGATTCCACCCCTCGCGGGTCAACCCCTAAAGGCACCGTACTGAGATGCCGATCCTCATCGGGGCGTAAGGGAGCACACGTAGGGGAATGCGCTCCCGAAGGGCCCACTTTCGGGCGAGCCGTGTGCAGAGCCCCCAGCGCGTTGGAGTGGAGCGCCGAATGGTCAGTGCGAACACCGCGGTTCCGCGAGCAAACGACGACACGGCGCTGGTGCTCCGTGCGATCCGGCGCGACCAGGACGCTTTCGGCGAGCTGTACGACCGGCACGTGGTTCGGGTGTATCGCCACATCTATTACATGGTGGGCAGTGCCGCCGAAGCCGAGGACCTGACGGCGCAGACGTTCCTGCGCGCATGGGAGGCTATCGAGCGTTATCAGGTGCGCGGAGCACCCTTCGTCTCCTGGCTGCTGCGCATCGCTCACAACCTCGGCGTCAGCTACCTGCGCTCGAAACGGGACTCTTCCGAACTGCATGACGGCATCGTCGATACGAAGGAGCGGCGCGATCCCGAATGGTCGTACGAGCGGACGGCGGAGGAAGAGTTGGTCCGCGAGGCGATTCTGAGGCTCCGTGAGGAGCAGCGCCAGGTGATCATTCTCCGCTTCATCGAGGATTTAGATTACAAGGAAGTTGCCGAGATTATCGGTAAGAGTGTCGCGGCGATCCGCGTCATTCAACACCGCGCGCTCAATTCGCTTCGGAAGCAGATGAAGCTCCTGGATCCGGCCGTCTGACGGGGAGCGAGGTGGACGGCGCAGCGAGGGGTGTCCGGCGCGTGGCCGTCTCATCGGGACCAGGGTCAGGCCTGTTCAACATCCGGCAGTCGTAAAGCAGCGCGGCGGTTAGCCGATACCTATACAGCGTCCGGGCCCACCGGGCCTGATTCCGACAGTGGGGGATGAACCATGGCACAGCGAGTTGCGGGTGGTGCACAGGGCCGGATGAACCGGCGCTTTCTGCTGGTGGCGATCCTGCTCGCGGGGCTCAGCGCGGCACTGGTCTACGCGAAGATCTCCGCCAACGGCACGTCGTCGACCACGACGAAAGTTGTCGCGGGCGACCAGCAGGTTGTCGTCGCGAAGGTAGCAGTCAAGCAGCGCACGACGATCACGGCGTCGATGCTTGAGGTCAAGAGCGTGCCGCTGAACTCCGTCGCGGTCGGAGCCTTTACGAACATCCAGTCCGCCGTGGGCAAAGTGACGAAGTTCCCCGTGGAGACGAACCAGCAGCTCGTGGAAAGCGCGCTGGTCGACACGACGCGGCCTGCGGCTGACGCAGCGTTGTCGTACGTCGTGCCGACCGGCAAGCGCGCCATGTCCGTCTCGGCGTCGCAGGTGGCCAACGCGGGCGGGTTGATTCTCCCCGGCGACTTCGTGGACATCGTCTGGGGCTGTTGTTCCGACCGCTCCGTGGTCACGAAGACGCTGCTCCGCAACATCCAGGTCGCCGCTGTCGCGCAGTCGATCGTCAGTTCCGGGCCGGTGACGGATCTGAACGCCACGCCCGGCGCCGGTGTCGGCGCCCCAGTGCCTGGATCCAGCACGAACCCTGTCGCCGCCGACGCCGCGAAGGCAGTGCCAGACGCCGCGACCGTCACATTGCTATTGACGCCAGAGGAGGTGCAGATCCTCTTCCTTGCGGAGGCCAACGGCAAGCTGCGCTTCGACCTGCGCGGACCCGGCGACCAGGACGCGCCTGACACGGGTAACACGATCATCACGCAGCCGCAGCTGCTGCCGATCGAAGCACTGAGCGCGCTGCCTGACGCGCTCAAGCCGGACGGTTACAAGAAGTAAGAGCGAACGCCCGGAACACAGGAGCACGCGTTCGGGGACACGAACGTAGGAGACGCAGTCGATGGCGAGAAACCCAGAAGTCGTCACCGTAGACCCGGACCTCAGCAGCCGGGCCGAGACGAAGCGCGCCGTGCAAATCGCTCACTTTACCGTGGTTGGCGAGGGCGGGTACGGCGTCGAGGCGGTGACGGTTGCGAAGGAACGACCGGCTGACGTCTTTCTCGTGTCGGTCGAAGAACCTGTCGCGTTGGCGCTGCAGACCATCGAGTCGCTCGCCGACGCGGCTCCGGGCGTCCCGACCATCGTGTACTCGTCGCTGGCCGATGCGCAGTCCGTTCGCCGCGCAATGGTCGCCGGCGCGCGCGACTACCTGGTTAAGCCGGTGAAGCCGGAAGACCTGAGCCGCGCCGTCTACGGCGTGCTGGAGCAGGAAGAGAAGAAGCGGCTTCGCGCCGACGGCCAGATGCTGGAGACACCGGCGCGCGGGACCGTCATCACGGTGTTCGGTGCGAAGGGCGGCATCGGCAAGACGACGATCTCGACGAACCTCGCTGTGACGCTGGCGAAGATGACCGGGGCGAACGTCTGTCTGCTCGACATGGACACGCGCTTCGGCGACGTTGCCATCATGATGGACGTGGCCGTTGAGGCGAGCATCGCCGATGTGGCGCGCAAGATCGATGAAATCGATCGCGATAAGATCCGCGACTACCTCGTCAAGCACTACAGCGGCGTATCGATCCTGCCGGCTCCGTTGCATCCGACGGAGTGGCGTAACATGACGCCTCAGCACATCGAGAAGATCGTCGAGCTGCTGGCGCAGACGCACGATTACGTCGTCATCGACACGCCGGGAACGTTCAACGAGTTGATTGCCGCCACGCTGGAGCTGGCGAACCTCATCCTGCTCGTCACGAGTATGGACATTGCCAGTATCAAGGACACCGCGCTGGCGCTGGAGATGCTGCGTGCCGCCGGCGTCTCCGAGGACAAGGTCAAACTCATGATCAATCATTCGACCGCGGCAAACAGCCTGCGCGAGGAGGATGTCTCGCGCGTGCTCGAATACGACGTGTTCTGGCGTATTCCGCACGACTTGAGCGTGTCGAGCAGCACGCAACTCGGGCAGCCGATCGTCGTTGCCAAGCCGTACGCGCGCGTGTCGCGGTCGATTATCGAACTGGCACACGCGCTGACGGGCACGAGGCAGGAGAAACGCGGGTTCCTTGACCGCGTGCTCGGCCGGTCGGCCTGATAACCGAGCGCAGGAGATCGTCGCATGACTCAGTTCCAGTGGCAGGCGCGGAAGATTCAGCCCGGTGGCACGACCGGCGGCGGCGGATCGAACAATGCGATCACGCGCCCGGGTCAGCTCTCGCAAAACGTCGTCGCTATCAACGAACTGAAGTTCACGCTGCACCAGCGCCTCATCGAGGAACTCGATCCCAACAAGCTGGAGGGTCTGGGCAAGGACAAGGCGCGCGAAGCGGTAGAGCAGGCCGCTCGCACGCTCATCGCTCAGGAGATGCCCGGCATCGTCGGCACGACGCGCGACGAACTCGTGTCCGCCGTCGCGGACGAAGTGCTCGGCCTCGGCCCGCTGGAGCCGCTCCTGCGCGATGCCAGCATCTCCGAAGTGATGGTCAACGCCCCTGACACGGTCTTCTACGAGAAAGAGGGCCGCCTCTATCTCAGCTCGGTGCGCTTCCGCGACGACCAGCACATCATGCGCATCGTCGAGCGTATCGTCGCGCCGCTCGGCCGCCGCGTCGACGAATCGTCGCCGATGGTGGACGCCCGTTTGGCCGACGGCTCGCGCGTCAACGTGATCATTCCGCCCGTGGCGCCGAAGAGCCCGACTGTCACTATCCGCAAGTTCCGCGCCGACAAGATGACGTTCAACGACCTTGTCGCGACCGGCGCGCTGACCAACGAGCTGGCCGAGTTCTTCCGCGCCTGCGTCCAGGCCAAGCTCAACATCCTGATCTCCGGCGGCACCGGCTCCGGTAAGACCACGATGCTCAACGCGCTCTCGTCGTTCATCCCCGATACCGAACGCATCGTCACCATCGAGGACCCGACGGAGCTCCAACTCCAGCAGGGCCACGTCGTGACGCTCGAGGCCCGTCCGCCCTCGCTCGAGGGGAAGGGCGAGGTGACGCAGCGCGATCTCGTGCGCAACTCGTTGCGCATGCGGCCCGACCGCATCATCGTCGGTGAGGTCCGCGGTCCGGAGGCGTTCGACATGCTCCAGGCCATGAACACCGGCCACGAAGGCTCGCTGGGCACCGTGCACGCGAACACGCCCCGCGACGCCCTCGCCCGCATCGAGAACATGGTGCTGATGGCAGGCTTCGAGCTGCCCGTGAAGGCGATTCGCGAGCAGATGCAGTCGGCAATCCACCTGGTCATCCAGATCGCCCGATTCCCCGACGGCACGCGCAAGGTGGTGAGTGTGGCCGAAGTCTCCGGTATGGAGGGCCAAGTCGTGACAATGCAGGATTTGTTCCGCTTCGAGCAGACGGGCATCGACACCGACGGCCGAGTGCTCGGCGAGCTACGCACGACGGGCATCCGCCCGCGCTTTGCGGAGAAGTTTGAGGTCGCGGGCATCCACCTGCCGGCGGACCTCTTTGCGATAGCAGGTATGTAACATGGACCCATTGGCAGCAGTCGCCGCAGTATCAGTCATGGCGACGGTCGTCGTTACGCTGTTCGCCTTTTACGGCAATGCCGTGCCGGCGTCGAACGTCCGCGGCCGGCTCGAAGGACTGATGTCCGGCACGTCCGTCGTCGAGGCGGGGCCCCAGGCCCTTCGGGCCTCCGGCTCACCAACAGCATCTTCGCGAGCTTCGCACCCGGGCCCATGGGCGAAAGACTCGCGCAGGAGCTGGAGCGTGCCGACATGACGCTCCGTCCCGGCGAATACATCGTCATGCGCCTGGCGCTCGGGACCGTCGGCGCCATCATGGCGCTCTTCATTGTTCCCGGAACCTTCGGTTACCTCATCGCCGGCGTCGGCGCCATCCTCGGATACAACCTGCCCAAGCTCTATCGGGATCGCCGCCGCAAGGCACGCATCAGCAAGCTCAACTCGCAGCTGCCCGAAGCCCTGACGATGATCTCCAACTCGCTGAAGGCGGGCTTCGGCCTGCTCCAGGCGATGAGCAGCACCGCCGACCAGATGTCACACCCGATCGCGACGGAATTGAGCCGCACGATCCACGAGATGAACATCGGCTCGAGCGCGGAAGTGGCGCTGCTCGCGCTCAGCGAGCGTTCCGAAAGCTATGACTTCGACATCGTCGTCACCGCTATCCTCGTCCAGCGCACCGTCGGCGGTAACCTCGGCGAGATCCTCGACACCGTCGCCGAGACGATGCGCGAGCGCATCCGTATCCGGGGCGAGATCCAGACGCTGACCTCGCAGCAGAAACTCACCGGCATCGTGCTCGGCCTGATCCCGCTGGGAGTCGGGCTGCTCTTCCAGCTGATGAGCCCGGGCTACATCACGCCGCTCTTCACGACGTTCGCGGGCAAGGGCATGCTCGTGACGGCCGTCATCCTCGAGACGATCGGCGTCATGATCATCCAGCGCATTCTGGACATCGAGGTGTAGCATGGACCCCATGGCGATGCTCATCGCCTTCTTCGTCTTCACCGCGATCATCTTCGCGATGCTCGGCCTCAGCGCATCGGGCCAGTCGGCCAATGCGGTCGCGGCGCGCCAGCGTCTCGAAGGATTCAAGCGCGGCGCGTCCGACGTCGAGGTGAAGGTTGAGAGCCCGGAATTCGGATCGCGTGTTATCGGGCCGCTGCTCCATGGCGCGGCGTCCGGCTTCGGCAGCCTGCTGCCGCGCTCGCTGATGAAGGGCGTTCAGCAACAGCTCATCTACGCCGGCGAGCCGATGAACATGCAGGGCTTCATGACGATGGTGCTCATTTCCACCGTTGCCTCCACCGCCCTGGCCGCCATGATCGTCGTCGTGTCCGGCGCTTCCGTCAGCACCATGACTCTCGGGTTGGCGGGGGCGGTCGCGCTGATCGGCTTCTACCTGCCGTTCTATCTCGTCAAGTCGCGCTCCCGGGCGCGACAGAACGCGATCATTAAGAGCCTGCCCGACTCCTTCGATCTGATCACTACGTGCGTCGAAGCCGGACTCGGTCTCGACGCGGCGCTCGCGCGGGTCGCCGAGAAGGTCAAGGGACCGTTCGCCGACGAGCTCTCGCGCGCGCTGCGCGATATCGCTTTAGGCAAGTCGCGGCGTGAAGCCCTGAAGGAAGTCGGCGACCGCACGGGCGTGCCGGACCTGATCCAGTTCACGAACGCGGTCATCCAGGCGGAAGCCATGGGCTCGTCGGTCGGGACCGTCCTCCGCGTGCAGGCGGATCAGCTCCGCGTGAAGCGCCGCCAGCGCGCCGAGCAGGCGGCCTACAAGGCGCCGGTTAAGATGCTGTTTCCGCTCGTGCTCTTTATCTTCCCGACGCTCTTCATCGTCATTCTCGGGCCCGCGATCATCACGATCATGAATGGCTTTCCGAAGTAGGCCCGAGCGACATCACGCCCCGCCCAACACGGACCGCCTCAGGCGGTCCGTGTTGTTGCGTCCGCCCACTTGCTACGATGATCCCGTTACCAATCGCTCAATCACCGGGAGGTGCCGCGTGTTCATCGCCATGAACAACTTCAAGATCGTGCCAGGGAAGGAACGGGAGTTCGAAGAGGTGTGGAAGAACCGCGAGACCCACCTCCAGGACGTCCCCGGCATCGTGCGATTCGCGCTGCTGCGCGGCGACGCTGAAGGCGAGTACGTCAGCCACAGCACGTGGGCCAGCCGCGATGCGTTCGTGGCGTGGACGCAAAGCGAGGCCTTCGCCGCCGGTCACCGCGGCGCCTCGCTGATGGGCATCGTCGCCGGTCCGCCGCAGATCAAGCTCTTCGAGGCGGTGATCGAGCAGGAGTTCGCGCAGCCCGCGAAGGCGTAGCGGGAGGCGAACGCGGCTCATGCGGGACGGGATCATCGGAGGCCTCGGCAATCTCGCGACGCTGCGCGACGCGCGCAGCCGCCGCGCGTCGTCGTGGGACACGACCGGCGGCAACGCCGACTTCTGGATCATCCGCCCCGGCGAGACGCGAACGCTGGCCGACATGCGCGGCCCCGGCTGCGTGCGCCACATCTGGATGACGACGATGTCGCGCGAGGAGGCGTACCTGCGCCGCGGTGTGGTGCGCATGTACTGGGACGGCGCGGCGACGCCGTGCGTCGAGACGCCACTCGGCGACTTCTTCGGCGTTGGCCATGGCATGATGGCGGAGTTCTGGTCGCAGCCGCTCTCCATGAGCCCGCGCGACGGCCGCGCCTTCAACTGCTTCTTCCCGATGCCGTTCAACGCGAGCGGACGAATCGACATCACGAACGAAGGCGAGCGCAGCCTGATCCTGTACTTCTACGTCGACTACGAGGAGTACGAGCGCGCGCCGGCGGACGTCGCGTACTTCCACGCGCAGTGGCGCCGCGAGAACCCGACCGACGGCTGGGGCAAGAAGGGTGAGGCGCACACCAATGCCGAGCGAGCGGAGGCGTGGACGCGCCCGAACCTCGAAGGCGAGGGCAACTACGTGATCCTCGAGGCGGCCGGCCGCGGCCACTACGTCGGCTGCAACCTGAACATCGACGTCTTCGAGAAGCAGCAGAACGACTGGTACGGCGAAGGCGACGACATGATCTGGATCGACGGCGAGCTGGCGCTGCGCGGCACCGGCACGGAGGACTACTTCAACACGGCGTTCTGCCCGGCGAAGACGTTCTCGGCGCCGTACCACGGCCTCACGGTCTACTCCGGCACGGACATCTGGCCGTGGTCAGGCAAGAACTCGATGTACCGATTCCACATCGAGGACCCGATCCACTTCCGCACGTCGATCAAGGTGACGATCGAGCACGGCCACGCCAACGACCTCTCGAACGACTACTCCAGCACCGCCTACTGGTACCAGCTCGAGCCGCACGCCCCGCCGCCAGCGCTGCTGCCTGTCGTCGAGCGGCTGCCGCGGCCGACGCCGCTACGGCTGTAGTCGCTGGTCAGGGCGCCTGTGCCGCTGGCGCGGGCTCTCAGCCCGCGCTCTTCGATGATGGCGATGAGCTCCGCCGCTCTCCCGTCAGCGGCAGCGTGCCGTCCGGTGACGGCGCACGCTTCGCCCGCCGCTCGACACGTAGGCGCGGCGGCTTCCTGGCCGGCGCCGAGTACTGCCGCGCCAGACGTATCGCCTCGTCACGCAGCTCCGCGCGCAGCTCGGCCGGCTCCAGCACCTCGACGCCGTCGCCCCAGCCGCGCACCCAGCGGCCGAGCTCCATCATGCTGGCGACGCTGATCGTCAACAGGCAGCCGCCATCCGCCAGTTCCTCGATCTGCTGCGACGGGTGCCATCGCGATTCCTTCACGCGCCACGCGACGTCCGGCTTGAACCGCAGCTTCACGGCCGTGCCCTCGCCCCAGATGATCCCCCACGCCGACGACAGCAGCGTGTCGACGTCCATGTCCGCCGGCATCTCGAAGTGCTGCGGCAGCATCTCCGCCGACACGATGCGCTCCACCTTGAACGTGCGGAGCTGCCCGTGCGTGATCGAGTAGCCGATCAGGTACGTCGCGAAACCCGCCGCGCTCGGCTCCAGGAAGTACGGGTGCACCAGCACCTCCCGCGGCCGCTGCCTGCCCGCCGAGCGGTAGGTGAGCCGCAGCGCGCGGCTGCGTGACCACGCCTCGGTGACCGTCGACAGGTTGCGCGAGAACTCGGGGTCGAACGGGCGGTTCGAGAGCGCGTCGGCGGCCGCCCTCACCTGCGCGCGCACGGCCGGTGGCATCACGTCCGCGAGCTTGCGCAGCGCGTTCGTCGCGTTCGGCTCCGACTCGTCGCTGTAGCGCAGGAAGAGACGCGTCGCGATCAGCATCGCCCGCGCCTCCTGCAACGTCAGCTCCAGCGGCCCCAGCCGCTCCGCGTGCGCGACGGCGTAGCGCCCGCCCTTCTCGTCGAGGATGAGCCCGCCTTCGAACTGCAGGACGATCAGGTCGCGCTGGATCGAACGGACGCTGACCCCCGTCGCGCGCGCCAGCTCGCGCGGCGTCATGCCCGCCTTCCTGCCTTTGAGCAGCTCGGCGATCGTGTTGAGTCGGACGGAGCGTCGTATCGGTGTCATCGCGGCCCTCATCGTACTCCCGCCGCGGCGATCGCCAAAGTTGCGCCGCGTCGCGACAGGGGTTGTCGCGCCCGCGCCGTACCGTCAGGGTGCCGCACCCGCAGCGGCTGGACGCAAGGAGGACAGCCATGAGGGTCACGCACGAGGTACGCGCGTTCGACTACGAGATCGCCGACGAGGTCGTCGTCCGCCTCGACCACGTTGAGGTGTTCGACGTCACGTCAAGCATCGCCGTCCCGGCGGGGCGCCTGCCCGGCTGGACCATCGCCGACGTCACGGCACGGCTCGAACGCGACGCGCGCCACCTGTACGCCATCCGCTTCCGCCACGAAGACGCCGTCTGCATCGCCCTCGTCGGCGAGGAGTCGATCGACGGAACGGCGTGAAGGCAACACGGCTCCGTGAACGCGGCGGCGAATCAGCCCGCGGGGTCGTCGCGGCGCACCATGTACGTCAGCTCGTCGCAGCGCAGGCCATCGATGCGCCCCGACGCGTCGCGCGTGAGGGCGATGTACGCAGGGTCGCTGGCCGTCGGTCTGGATCGCGAAGAACGTCGGGTCAGTCGGGTCGGCCGGCAGCATGCGCACGCCGCCCTTCCACGCGCCCCAGCGGCTGCGCAGCACCAGCGCGTCGCCCTCGGCGGCGATGTGCAGGCGGCCGATGCGCGTCGCCGGTCGGAAGTTCGTCAGCGTGCCCGGCGTGCACTCGTACAGTCCCGGCGCGCTGGCGAGGATCGCCGGATCGACCGGCCGCTCGTCGAATGCCTCCGGTGGCGCGTCGAACACGGCGCGCAAGATGCGGCTGAAGATGGGCGCCGGGCTGTCGAGCATGATGTTCATGTGCTGCAGGACCGCGATACCCTCGCCCGGGACGAGGGCGAGGTTCGTGTTCCAACCGCCGAAGAACGCGCCGCCGTGGCCGACGATCTGCCGCCCGAAGCGCGGGACGCGGCTGAACGCGAGGCCCCAGCTCACCATGCGGGCGTCCGAGCCGTGTTGCGGCGCGATCATCGCGTCGAACGTCTCCGGCCGCACGATGCCGCCGCCGCGGCGCAGCAGCGCCGACGCGTAGCGCGCCATGTCGGGGATGTTCGACTGCACGGCGCCCGCCGCGAGCATGCCCTTGTTGAACTCGGCACGGAACGCGCCGCGGATGTTGTGGCCGTCGATGAACGGCTCATCCGGTATCGGGATGCCCGCGCGCTGGAACTGCTCGCGGTTGTCGTCGTTGGGCGGACGGTGGTACGGCGTCGTGAGGCGCGGATCGGGCAGGTCGAGGATGTCGGTGTCGCGCATGCCCAGCGGTCCGAAGATGCGCCGCTCCATCACGTCCTGCAGCGGCGCCTTCTCGGCGCGGGCGATGATCTCGCCGAGCAGCGCGAAGCCGTTGTTGGCGTACGCCCACTTCGTGCCCGGCACCGCCTCCACGACGATGCCGTTCGGATACAGCGTCGAGAAGTCGCCGGGCTCCTTCACCGATCCGCGATCGGGCGCCGCGACGGAGGCGAGGGCGGCGATCGTTGGCGCTTCTCCGATGCCGGACGTGTGCGTGAGCAGGTGGCGCACCGCCATCGTCTCCGCCGGACCCTCGAAGGCGACGTCCGGCAGCAGCTCGACCACGCGGTCGTCGAGACGCAGCCTGCCCTCGTCGACGAGCGCCATCGCGCACAGCCCGGCCATCGTCTTCGTCACCGAGGCGATGCGCTGGCGCCGCGCCGGGTCCTGCGGCGTGCGCGACTCGATATCGGCGTAGCCGAACCCCTCGCTGAACACGAGGTCGTCGCCGGCCACGATGCCGATCGCGATACCCGGCAAGTGGTGTTCGGCGACGGCTTCGTTCGCGGCGTCGCGGATGCGTTGGAGATCGGCGTCGGTTAATGCGGGCATCGCTGTCCTCCGTTACCTAGCATCGTACGGCGCCTCGACCTCGTGATCTACGGTGTCCGATTGCGGAACCGCAGCGCGGGCCAGAACGATCACAACCGAGGGACGGCTGTGCCACATCAGAGTCTACGGTTGACGGCGGCCGGGACCGTAGACAGCGCGGCCGGGTAGGGAGCCGGTGAACTCGCCGTCGCGAAGGGCGGCGACGCCGTTGACGATGACGTCGCGCACGCCTGTCGCGTATTGGTGCGGCTCCGCCCACGTCGCGCGGTCGGCGATGGTGCCAGGGTCGAAGACGACGAGATCCGCGAAGAAGCCGCGCTCGATACGTCCGCGCCGGTCGAGACCGAGGTTGTCGGCCGGGAGGCGCGTGATGCGACGGATCGCCTCCGGCAGCGAGATGATCTGTTCGTCGCGCACGTACCTGCCGAGCAGCCGCGCGAAGCAGCCGTAGGCGCGCGGGTGGGTTGAGCGTTGGAGGAATGCACCTTCCGCGGCGGTGGAGGACGCGTCAGAGCCGAAGGACATCCACGGGAGGGCGATCTGGCGTCGGAGGTTGTCCTCGGAGATGCTGAAGTACGCCGTGTCGACGCGCGATCGGTCGCGCAATACGAGGTCCATCAGCGCATCGACCGGATGCTTGCCCTCTGCTTCCGCTATCTGCGCGAGCGTCTTCCCCTGGCAGCCGCGGTTCTCTTCCTTGCGGGTGCCCAGTATCGAGCACGCCGTCGGCGCCCCCGGCGGCCAGGTAGAGGTTCTCCCAGCCGTCGCGCGAGTGTTCGATCGCGTCGCGGATCTCCGCGCGAACGACGGGATCGGCGAGACGTTCGAATAGCTTCTCGGGACCGCCGTCGTGGTAACGGGGTGGGATCGAGTTCGAGAGCCCGGTTGCGCCAGCGGTGTAGGTGTACATGTCGGCGGAGATCGCCTCGCCTGCGGCGCGGGCGTTCTCGACCATCTCGATGACACGGTCGAGCTTGTGCCAGTTGTCCTTGCCGGCTTGCTTCAGGTGATAGATCTCCGCCGGCACGCCACCGTCTCGACTGATGCGCAGGAGCTCCTCGACGGCCGGGATCAGGGCACGGCCTTCGTCGCGCATATGGGAGATGTACTTGCCGCCGTATGGCGCGGCGGCGCGGCAAAGCTCGATCAGCTCCTCGGTGGAGGCGAAGAACGCCGGAGGATAGATCAGCGACGAACCGATGCCGAGGGCTCCGGCCGACATCTCGTCGCGGACGAGGCCGCGCATAACGTCGAGCTCCGCGCTGGTAGCGGGACGGTCGTCCTGACCGACCGCGTAGATGCGGAGGGTTGTGGCGCCGATGTATGAAGCGACGTTCTGCGAGACGCCGGTCTTCTCGGCGTGTGACAAGATACTCGGAGAGTGAGCGCCACGGTACGTCGACGGGCAGGTCGCCTTCGCGGAGGTTCTTCTGCATGCGGGCGTGCATGTCCGGCGTGAGCGGGCCCATCGAAGCTCCCCTCGCCGAAGATCTGCAGCGTGACGCCCTGCTTCAACTCGCCCAGCGAGCGTGGGTCCTGCAGGATGCTGATGTAGGAGTGGCTGAGCATGTTGATGAAACCGGGTGCGACGGCGAGCCCGGCCGCATCGATCTCGATAGCCGCATGGGCGTCGGTTAGCGCGCCGATCTCGGCGATCGCGTCGCCGGATACGCCGATGTCGGCGACGTAGGGCGCGCCGCCACTGCCATCGTGTACGGAGCCGTTGCGGACGATAAGGTCGAACGTGCGAGAGGATGCTGCGGCGGCGCTCACCCGCCGTCCGCCCGCCAGCGGACTTCGTAGAGGCGGACGGGATCCTCGAACCCGCGGATGTCGGCCTCGCCCTGGTCGGCGAAGAGGAAGCCCTTGCCGGCGACGAGCTGGCGCACGACATCTGACGTGAGCACCTCGCCCGGTTCGGCGCGCGTACACACGCGCGCCGCCAGCTGGACGGCCGTGCCGAAGAGGTCGTCGCCCTCGGCCACCGGTTCGCCGGCGTTGATACCGATCCGCACCATCACTTGCTCGCGCGGGTGCGCCTCGTTGTGCGCGGCGAACGCCCGTTGAATGGCGATCGCACACTCGACCGCCGACGAAGCGGTCAGAAACGACGCCATGATGCCGTCCCCCGTGTGTTTGACCTGGCTGCCTCCATGCGACGTCAGCGCCTCACCGACCACGCTGTTGTGGAGCCGCACGAGGGACTGCGCCTCGGCGTCTCCGAGCCGCTGCGTCTGCGCCGTCGAGCCCTCCATGTCTGTGAACATGATCGTGCGGAAGCCGGCGGAGACCGCTGATCCGTCGTGCGGCTGTGACCTGGGCTCGTGCGGATGCTGACGTCGCGCGGCGTTCAGCTGGTCGGTGTTGACGCCCGTGAACTCGTGTATCGCATCGAGTACCGCCCGCATGTCGCCCATATAGGGCGATAGCGATGCGCCCTCCATCACGCGCAAGCGGGCGTTGGGGATGCTGGCAGCGAGGTTCTTCGCGACCTCCAGGCTGAGCAGCGGGAGGTCGCGCCGGTGCATGACGAGCGTGGGCTGCGTGACCAGCGGAAGCAGGTCGGTCACGTCGGTGCCCTGATTCATGTCCCAGCACGCCCGTGCCTCGGCCGCCGTGAGACTTTCCCGCATGTAGACGGCGACGCGATGCGCCGCGTCGCCCTCCGACCAGCCGAACACGGTGTGCGCCAGCGTCTCCGTGAACAGCTCGTAGTCGATGTCTCTGAGCCGCTCGAGCGCCTCCAGCGTGCCGGCCGGGCGTTGCGCGTCGTCCACGTTCGCTAACCCGCAGAAGAGTATGAGGTGCGAAACGCGCTCCGGGTGGCGCACGGCGTAGGCGATCGCGATGGGCGCGTTGAAGTACATGCCGAAGATGGCGAACCGCTCGAGGCCGAGGCGGTCTACCACGGCTTCGAGGTCGCGCATGTGCGTCTCCAGCGAAGACTCGGTGATGCCGCGCGTCGACAGGCCGGAGCCGCGGTTGTCGTAGCGGACGATCCGGTAGGTCTCGAGAAGGTGCTCGTACCAGTGGCGCCATTCGGGGATCTGCCACTCCAGCTCGATGTGGCTCCACGGGAGCGCCGGCGGCGGATTGACGAGCGGCGGCCCCTCGCCGATGGACCAGCAGGCGATGCTGATCCCGTCGGAGGTCGTTGCGTACTGGATGCGCGGTTCCATCTGCACATCGTACCGCAAGGCCGTAGTCCGTTGGCCGGTTGGCGGTTGGCGGGCGCGCTGGCGCGGGGGCTGCTACGGCGCGGACGCCTCGCCTTGCGGACAGGCGTCGGGCGTGACAGCGAAGACTTCGTACTCGCCGGGCGACACCACCAGGCTCGCGCAGGGGCTGCCCGACGCGGTTGCCGTAGCGGACAGTTGCCGCAGCAGGTCGTGCTCGTTCGTGCGATAGCGTTTGTCGTAGGTCGTGTAGATGATCACGTACTCGACGCGGCGTTGCCTCAGGAATGCGATGTAATCGGTGGCTGCGGGCCAACTACGGCGGTCGATGCTCTCAGGGAAGGGCTCCGAATCGAGGCGGGCGCCACCGCGGAGGAGCTGGTACATGCCGACCTTGCCGTCGGCGACGCGCAGGATCCGGTACGTGGCACCGGGGTGAAAGTCCTCTGAGCGGATGAACGGGAGCAGAGACTCATCGACCGAGCGCGTGAGCGCCGTCCAGGCGAACTCGTTCTTGCGAATGGGCACCAGGATGACGTTGAGGGCGATGAGACCGACGAGCATCACGGCGGGGATGCGCGCGAGGGGCGTGCGTTGGAGGACGAGGCCGATGAACGGTGCCGCGACAACGATCGCCCGCAGGCTCACCGTCTCGAAGAAGTTCGCCGCCAGGGTGCCATTCGAACTGTCGCCAACCGAAGGCGACGAGATCACGAGCCAAGCGGCCGGCGCTGCGATGAGCAGCGACAACGCGTAGTACGACAGGAGACGCGTGCGTTGTGGTTCCCAGATCAGCCGCCCGAGGATCAGCGGACCGGCGATCGGCAAGATGACGGCGGGGTGCGTTGCCTGCGCGAGTCCGAGGAGCAGGCCCGCGGCCAGCCAGCGGTCGCGGCGCCAGCAGGCGACCGCAGCGAACAACATCGCGACGGACCAAAGGAACGGCAGTTGTCCGAGCAGGACACCTTCCACGAGCATCGGGTTGGCGAGGAGCAACGCCGTCCACCACGCTCGGCGCAACTCCGGGAACGCCCACCATTGCGTCGCCACGACGCCGAGCAGGCCGAGGACGAGCCACAGGGTGACGATCCAGTCGCCGAACAGGGGTCGCAGGAGCGCGGCGCTGAACCACGGGACGAATCCGTAGGGGAACGCGTACGCCTCGCCGTGGCCCAGCGACGGCATGTGCAGCGGTATGCCGTGGCCATGCCAGAAGCGGTCCGCGACGTACCAGACGTGGATATAGTTGCTGAGCGAATCGTTGGTAACGTAGACGCGATGGCTCAGGACAAGGGCAAGCCCGGCCGCCCACGCCGCAGCCACCGCCGCGAGCGCAAAGCTGCCGGGATCGAGTGGCCACGATTCGCCGGCGCGATGCGGCCGCGGCTCGTTGCTTCGGCTAGGCTGTAGGGACATGCGCGACAACTCCCGCAACGCGAATCATATGTTGGGCGCAACGGAACCACCAATCGCCGGCGGAGGCCGACGCACCCCAGGGATCGCCGTCGCTGTTGCGTCCGCAGGGCTTGGCGCCGTGGCGCTGCCCGCCGTTGCGACGATCGGCGCGCCGGTACACGCGGCAATCTGGCAAGGCGTCGTCGGCGCGCTGATTGCGGCTGTGGTCTGCGCCCTGGCGTTGCCGTTTACGCGTGGTTGGTATTTCCGGCCCGTCAGCGTCGCGATCGCGGGCGTGGCCTGCTGGCTGCTGGCGCAGGCATCGTACCCGGTAGCGGCCTGGCTCATCGCGCCCACCCTGGGTCTGGCGGTCGCGTTCGCGAGCGGCGGCGTCGTCCGGACGGACGCGCTGCGTGGAAACGTCATGGCGATCGCATTGCTGCTGCCGGCAGCGAGTGGCGCCGCGCTCATCATCGCCGTCCGCATGGCGGGCGGTCGCGATGGCGCGATGGCGTGCGGAGCAGTGCTCGTGGCAGCGAGTGCGGCGGCGGCGCTGGTGGCGGCTCCCCGGCACGTGGGAGGGGCGCGCTCCGCGGCTTCTCGCGATCGGTGGGCCAGTCATGGCACTGATCACCGCTGGCTACATTGGCGCAACGACGCCGTCCGTGACGTGGTTCGGCTCGCTGATACATCATGGACCCCGCGACGGCCACGAAGTCGCGATCACCTTCGACGACGGCCCGGACCCGCCCTACACGCTCGAGATCAGCGCGATCCTCGACAGCTACGGCGTCAAGGGCACGTTCTTCACCGTCGGCAAGGCGCTGGAGGCACGGCCGGACGTGTCGAAGGCGCTGCTCGACGATGGACATCTGCTCGGCAATCACTCGTACCACCACGATGCGTTCCGGTGGCTGGATCCGCGATATCCCGAGTTGGAGGAGACACAGCAGGCGTTCAAACGCACGCTCGGCGTCTGCCCGGCCCTGTATCGCCCGCCGCACGGCTCTCACACGCCCTTCATGGCGAAGGTCGTGAGCGATCACGGCATGGACACGGTGACGTGGGACGTCTCGGCGGCGGACTGGGCGACGGATGATGGCACCCTCGTCGCTCGACGCGTGCTGAGCAAGGTCCAGCCCGGGTCCATCATCCTGCTGCACGACGGCAGCGATGGGAACATCGGTGCCGACCGTAGCGTCTTGCTGACGGCGCTGCCGATCATCCTCGATGGACTCAGGGATCGGGGACTGAATCCGGTCCGACTGGATACGCTGCTCGGCGTGCGCGGCTATCTTGAGACCTGCTGAGGCTGATGGGCCAGGAGCACCGCGTGGCGCGAACTCGCTATCATGACAAGGTGGAAAGCAGGAGAATTCGTGTCAGGTAAGCCGGCCGGGGCGCCTTCCGGCGGCCGCGTTGCCAAAGCCGTCGTCGTCGACGACGATACGCGCCTGCTGGGCGTGATTGAGCGAGGGCTCCGTCTCCACGGGTTCGAGGTTACAACCTTTTCGGATCCGCTGGAGGCGTTGACGTATGTCGAGACGCGCCCCGCCGACGTCGTGGTTCTGGACGTGATGATGCCGGAGCTCGACGGCGTATCGTTGTGCCGGCGGCTCCGCCTGACGCACTCGCTACCGATCCTGATGCTGTCGGCGCGCGACACGGTGCCGGACCGTATCCTGGGGCTAGAGTCGGGCGCCGACGATTACCTGACCAAGCCCTTCGAAGTGGCCGAATTGGCCGCGCGGTTGCGCGCGCTGATCCGCCGGACGGAGCGTGATACGAATGAAGACGGACTGGTTTACGCCGACGTTCAGCTTGACGCTCGTAGGCATGTTGTAACGCGTGGCGGCGACCCCATCTCGTTGACTCCGACCGAATACAAGCTGCTCGAGTACTTCATGAGGAACCCAGAGGCCGTATTGAGCCGCGAGTCGATCCTGGGGAACGTGTGGGGTTATGAGGGCGGAGACTCCAATGCGCTCGACGTGCACGTCGGCCACCTGCGCGAGAAGCTCGAGGCGAAGCAGCGGCCGCGGCTGATCCAGACGGTGCGCTCGTTCGGCTACACGCTCCAGCAGCAGGTCTGAGTTGTCACTCCGACTTCGCCTCACCATCCTCTACAGTCTGCTTTTCGCGGTTCTGATCGCGCTCTTCGGGACGATCGTGTATCTGCAAACGTCCAGCCGCCTGTACAGCTCGGTCGACGATACGCTGAGTACGCGGGCCGATCGCATCCTCTCCGAGAGCGGTACGGACCCGTCAGGCGCGATCGACACGGATCAGTCGGTGCTCGATGAGATCGGGTCGCCGGGCGTGTACGTCGAGCTTCTGCGCCGGGGACAGGCGCCGGTCCGATCGAGCAATCTGACGGCGTCGCTTCCAGTTCCGACAAGACGCGGCGGCGTTTCCGAGACGGCGTCGTTCGAGACACATGAGACGTCGAACGGCGAACGTGTGCGCGTGTTGTATCAGGAGCTGCCCAACGCTGGCGGACGCTTGCTCGTTGCGCGTTCGCTGCACCCGACGGACGCGGCGCTCGATCGGATCCGCGTCGTTCTCATCGGCGGCGGCATAATGTTTCTGATCGTCTCGAACGTGCTCGCGTACGTTGTGGCGGCGCCGGCGCTGCGTCCAATCCGGCAGGCAACCGGGACGGCGGCGGAGATCGCCGCGACAGCCGACTTCTCGCGGCGCATTGAGGGCAACGACCAGCCGGGCGAGGTCGGCGAGCTGGTGCGCACGTTGAACGAGTTGATCCGCAAGGTCGAGACCACGCTCGACGCCCATCGCGCGTTCCTCGCCGACTCGTCGCACGAGTTGCGCAGGCCGCTGGCCGTGTTGCGCGGCAACCTCGAGGTGCTGGGGAGTCCTGCGCTACCTGCTGACGAGCGGCAAGCGATCATCGCTGAGACCGAAGAAGAATCGCGACGCATGAGCCGGATTCTCTCCGACCTGCTGCTTCTGTCGCAGGTCGAATCGCGGCTGATCCTCCAACTCGCGCCGGTAGACCTCACCGACCTCGTGCGGGGCGTCGCGGAACAACAGCGGCAGCGCTTTCCCGGACGGGAGATCACGTTCGAGTCGGACGCTCCTCACGTGCGCGTGGAAGCCGACGAACAACGCGTCCGCCAGATTCTCGAGAACCTGGTGGAGAACGCGGCCCGCTATTCAACGCCGGATCAGCCCATCGACATAACGGTGCGCAGGAATGGCCGCTTCGCGATCGCTGAGGTGACGGACCATGGGCCCGGGATGAGCGAAGACGAAGCGAAGCACGCATTCGAGCGCTTCTTCCGGGGGAGCCGGAGCCGGCGTCAGCACGCTGACGGGAGCGGCCTCGGCCTGGCGATCGTCCGCCACATCGCCGAGGCACACGGCGGCGGCGTCGCACTTACGTCGACACCGTCGGGGACCACGGTGAAGGTCGAGTTGCCGCTAGTCCCGGGCAAGTCATAGCACTTCTTCAATCCGCCTTCATCTAATCTTCACGATCATCTGCGTACTCTCTTACAGAGAGGTGACCAGATGCGCGTTCCGCCCGCCAAGATCCACATACCCGAGGAAGATCGCCGCGAGATTCTCGCGCATATCGACGAGTGCCTGGCGACCGGTCAACTGACGCTCGGCAAGCATGGCGCCGCATTCGAGGAGGCATTCGCGCAGACGGCGGGCACAACGCATGCGATCGCGGTGAGCAGCGGCACGAGCGCATTGGAGATCATCTTCCGTGCGATCGGCGTTGAAGGTGGCGAAGTCGTGGTACCCACGAATACCTTCTTCGCGACGCCCGCGGCCGTGCAACATGCGGGCGGGATCGTCCGCTTCGCTGAGTGCGACCCGGCGACGTACGCTATCGACGTTGACCACGCGCGTTCGCTGATTAACGAACGCACGCGCGCCGTCGTCGTTGTGCACATCGGCGGCGTCATCACACCACGGATCGTCGAGTTACAGGAGATGTGCGCCGCCGCCGGCGTCCCACTAGTGGAGGACGCGGCGCACGCGCACGGGAGCACGCTGAACGGCAGGCCGGCGGGCAGCTTCGGCAGGGCCGCAGCGTTCTCGTTCTATCCGACGAAAGTGATCACCTCGGGCGAGGGCGGGATGATCGCCACCAACGACGAGAAGATCGACGAGGAAGCGCGCATCTATCGCGACCAGGGGAAGGCGGGCTTTACTTCGAACTTCCACACGCGGCTGGGCAACAACTGGCGCATGAGCGAGCCGCACGCCGTGATCGGCCGGTACCAACTCAAGCGTTTGCCCGAGTTCATCGCCGCGCGCCAACGGATTGCGGCGATTTACGATCGCGGGCTCGCCTCGATTGGCGTCTCGCCTCTGCTGATGCCGTCCGGCGTAGCCAGCAACTATTACAAATACATCGCAATGCCACCCGCCGGCGTCGATCGCGTCGCGCTGAAGAAGCGCTTGCGCGAGGGATTTGACGTAGGGCTGAGCGGCGAAGTCTACGAAGCGCCCTGCCATTTGCAGCCGGTGTTCGGGCCGCTCGCGGCGGGCACGCTGCCCGTGGCGGAGGAGCTGTGCGCGCGGCACATCTGTCTGCCGGTGTCAGCGGTGATGACGGACGAGGATGCGGAGTACGTGGTGGATTCGCTCGGGAAGGCACTCGCGGATTCCCGCGTGGCGGTGGAGGCGTAGATGAAGGTTGCGGTTACCGGCGGGTGCGGGTTCATCGGCTCGCACGTCGTCGACAAGCTTCGCGACGAGAACATTGATGTGCGAGTGCTCGACAACATGGGCACGCCGCACCGCGACGATGTAGAGCACCTGCGCGTCGACATCATGGACCAGGAGGCGCTGAACGAGGCGACGCGCGGCATCGACGTGATCTATCACCTTGCCGCCGTCGCGGATGTCAACAACGTCGCTGCCGATCCGACCGGCTCGGTCGCGCTCAACGTGCTCGGCACGGCGAGGGTCCTGGAAGCGGCGCGGACGAACGAACTGCGGCGCGTGGTACTGGCAAGTACCGTGTGGGTGTACGGCGCGGCGCGCGAGGAACGCGTTGACGAGAGCGTATGTTTCGACCCGGCGCTGACGGGGCACGTTTACACCACGACGAAGATCGCGTCGGAGATGCTCTGCCACGACTACCAGACGATGTACAAGGTCCCGTTCACGATCCTGCGCTACGGCATCCCGTACGGCCCTCGCATGCGGCCTTCGCTGGTGATTCCGATCTTCATGCGCAAGGCGATCAGCGGCGAACCGATGACGGTGGCGGGCGACGGCAGCCAGAATCGCAAGTTCGTCTACGTTGAGGACCTCGCGGACGCGCACGTGCTCGCGCTGGCGCCGGAAGCCGAGAACCAGACGTACAACATCGACGGCTCCGAGGAAGTGACGATTCTGCGCATCGCCGAGACGGTGCACCGCTTGTTGGGCGGCAAGGGCATCGAGTTCGTGCCGGCGCGTACCGGCGATTACGGCGGAAAGCAGGTGTCGTCGGCGAAGGCCGCGCGTGACATCGGATGGACGCCGAAGGTCGACTTCGACCTGGGCATGGAGCGCACGGTGGCGTGGTTTCTGGAAACGCAGGGCCAGCCTGCGTTGAATCGCGCATGATCGTGTCAGCGGCCCGACCCGCGATCGCCAGCGTGCCGTCACGCGCGGCGCGCCCGCGGTTGATCGCCGTGATGCCGGCGTACAACGAGGCATCGACGATCGCGGGCGTGCTCGATCACCTCTATCCGCTTGTCGACCGCTTACTGATCGTGGATGACGGCTCCGTCGATAGCACCCGCGAAGTGGTGTTCCAGTGGCTGGAGGACAAGCCGCACGCGCAGCTGATCTCATTCAACAAGAACCGTGGCATGTCCGCCGCGTACTACGAAGCGTTCCAGCACATTGGCCGAATGGTGCGGCTGGGCCAGATCGATGAGGATGACGTCGTCGTCACGGTCGACGCCGACGGGCAGCACGATCCCGCGAGCCTGGCGGACCTGCTTCGGCCAATCGCGGAAGGCGCGGACGCTGTTATCGGCCGCCGCGACTTCCGCCTCTACCCGCTCTACAAGCGCATGGGCAACTGGATCATGTCGGCGTGGGCGTCGATCTGGTCGGGGCGGCGCTTCCAGGATGTCGAGTCCGGCTATCGGGCGTTCCGCGCGGGCGCGCTGATCGACGCGCTTCAGTACTACAAGGGCTACAAGTACAGCGAGACGGTCGAGATAGCCGTTATCTTGCCGATTCTCGGTTACAAGATTCACGATACGACGGTGGTGGACATCCCGGTGTTCCGGTCGAACACGCGGCTCAAGGACGTCGTGATCGACCTCGTGGCGATGCCGTGCGCGTGGTGGCGGGTCATGGCGGCACGGCGGTTGCCCGCGCGTATCCCAACATGGTTCGCCTACTACGTCCTGCCGCTCTTCTTCGTCGCCGGGTTGCTTGGTGTCGCCCGGATCCTCACCCGCTCGATCTACCTGGCCGACGATACGATCAACAACTACGCGCACGTCTGGTATATCAGCGACCGCCTGTTCGGCAGCGGCCAGATACCGATACGATTCGCGGAATTGGATGGCGGACGCGCGTTTACGTTCCCGTACGGGCTTGCGCCGTGGTTCGTGAACGCACTTGTGTATCCGCTGCTCGGCGACTGGTCGGTGACGTTGTTTCTCGTGCTCGGCGGCGTAACGGCCATCGCAGCGGCGATGGCGGCGCGGCCGGCGATGCGCGACCCGTGGCTGCTTGCTTCTCTTCATCGCAAACCCGTTCTTCATCGACGCCCTGGCGAACGGGCAGTACGCATTCCTCTGGGCAACGGCCGGATTCTTCGGCTTCGTCTGGTCGGTCGAGAAGAAGCGTTGGGCCATCGCGCTGGTCGCGCTGTGGTTTACCGTGTCGACGCATCCCATCGAAGGCGGGCTCGCCGCGGCGGCCTTTGTCGCGTGGTGCATGGTGTACCGGCCGCAGACGCGCGGCCGCCTCCTGACCGTCGCGGCGCTGGCGACGCCGCTGTTGGCGCCGTCGATCTACTTCGCCGTTTCGACGCCGGCGGTCGGCGAGAACTCGATGAGCGCCGTCATCCTCTCAATCCTTCAAGACCTGCCGCGCCGCGGCACGGTGCTCGCGGCGCCGTTCGTCCTGACGGCAGCCGCGCCGTTCCTCCGCCAGCATTACCGGACCGTGGGCACAGCGTTCGCCGGCGTGGCGATCGCCGGCGTGGCGCTCAGCGCTGGTGCGCTTAGTGGCGTCCCCGGATTGCGCAGCTTCGAGCGCCAGGGCGGATATGCCGGGATGGTGTCGGCCGCGTCGAACGACTATCGCGGCTACGTACAGTCGGAGGACTTCCACCCCGGGACCGTCTACCGCGTGCTTAGTCCCAACGAACGCGAGCAGGGTGCGTATTTTCTCATCCGCCGACACGGCGTACTCGCGAACGAACTGTTCAGCGAGAGCCAGAAGCGCCGCAGTTGGGACGAGCGCCGATACCAGTGCTACCTGGCGGCAAAACACGTTGACCGGGTTGTCGTCGAACGCGGCTACCGGAAGGAGTTCCCGACGAACGAGCAGGGCATGCTCGATCGCCTGGTGGCGGGCGGCGAGGCAAGCGTCACGTATGGTGGACCGCACGACAGCTATCACGGTTTACGACGTGACGCCGTTCCGCGGCGCGATTCCGGCGCCGGCGTCGGTGAAAGACTGCGGGCGGCTATGAGCTGGCGTTCGGCACGCGACGCGGCGGTGGGGTCGCTGGGAATCGTCCGGCGCGGGTTCCCGCTGCTGCTGATCGCGTTCGCCGTCGACTCGGCGTTCATCTTCGTCTTTCTGATCGCGCTGCAATCGTATCTTCCCGAGTCGCTGCACAAGAGCCCGGCCATCGCCGGCGTGGCGCTCGCATCATTCGGCGTCGCCAAACTCGTCACGCAATTGGCCAGCGGCTTCGTGAGCGACCGGCTCGGCACGCGGCGTGCGCTGATCCTGGGCACGGGGCTCCTGTTCGCCGCGGACGCTTCGATCCTGCCACTCGCGCACATCGCGCCATGGCTGATCGTCGGCTCGGCGGCGGTCGAAGGGCTGGGCTCGTCGGTGACGTGGCCGGCGCTGTACTCGGCCGGAGACGCGCGCTTCGCGCACGGTGAGAAGGGGCGCTTCACGGCGCTGCTCACGCTTGCGACGGGCGGCGCCCTCGTCGTCGGTATCGGTGGCGGCACGATGCTGAACGGCGTCGCATCGTTCAACCTCGCGATGATCGGCCCGATCAGCTTCGTCGGCCTCGCATTCGCGCTCGCGATCGTGTTGCCGCTGCGGGGCGGTCCGTCCGAGCGTGAGCGATTCGTGCCGCCAACGCTGGCCGAGATGCGGTCAATCCTCGGACACCCGCAGCGGTCCGCTTTCACGGCCCTCGTGCTGGTGGAAGCCGCGGCGCTGGGCGGCCTGACGGCGATCTTCCGCGCCTACGGGCGAGACGTGCTGGGTGTGACGCTGGCGCACGAGGGGTTGCTGTTAATCCCGGCGGCGGTGCTTGGCGCCGCGGTTGTTGTGCCGGGTGGCGTTGTGGCGGACCGGCTGGGTGCGAAGCGGGTGATGGTACCGGGCTTCGCCGTGACAGGCGTATGCTTGCTGGCGCTCGCGCGCTGGAGCGATCCGGCGTTCGTCGCGGTGGTCGCGGCGGTGGCGGGCGTCGGATTCGGCCTTGCTGTGCCGGCGATCGCGTCGACAATGATGTCGCTCGCGGGATCGACCACGAGTCGCGGGGGCGTGATCGGCTGGTTCATGACGATGGACGGTATCGGGCACTCAGCGGGGCCGGCAGCGGCGGGGCTGTTGCTTGCGCTGCTCGGCGTCCAATCGGTGCTGGTGGCGGCGGGTGCGCTGTTCTTCGTAGCGACGTACATCGTGCTGACGTCGCGGCTGGGCGAACATGACATGAGCGTCGTGCCAGTGGGTGCGCTGCCGGCGGCGCACGAATCTGCAATTGGAGGGCGGACATGAGTCAACGAATTCTTGTGACGGGTGGCGCCGGGTTCATCGGCTCGCACGTGGTCGAGGCGCTTCTCGCGGCAGGCCATGATGTCCACGTGCTGGACGACCTGAGCAAAGGCCAGGTAACGAACCTTCCCGATGGCGTGCCGCTGCACGTTATCGACATCGCCGACCGCGCGGTGGAGCGCCTGCTCCGCGAGAACCGCTTCGACGCCGTCGTGCACTGCGCCGCGCAGACAAACGTGATGCGGTCGATTGCCGATCCTGACATCGACCATCACATCAATGTCGAGGGCCTTCAGCGCGTGGTGGACGCCGCCGTATCGACGGGGGTCGGCCGCTTCGTGTTCATCTCGTCGGGCGGGGCCGTATACGGCGAGACGCCGGAACCGGCGGACGAGGCGCGGTCGCCGCGGCCGGATAACCCGTACGGCGAGCACAAGCTCCAGGGCGAGGCAGTCGTGGCCGCAGCGAATATCTCCAGCGTGACGCTACGGTTGTCGAACGTGTACGGTCCACGGCAGCGCTCGGACGCAGAGGGCGGCGTCATCAGCATCTTTACTGACCGCCTGACGGCTGGCCAGGCGCTCCAGATATACGGCGACGGCGAGCAGCAGCGAGACTTCGTCCACGTGACGGACGTTGTGAATGCGGTGCTGCTGGCGTTGCAGGACCAGTCGATGGACGGCATCTGGAACGTCGGCACGGGCCGTGCCACGACAGTGAATGAAGTGGCGCACACACTGATCGCGGCGTTCGGTGGCGGCCGAGTCACATACGAGCCGGCGCGCGGCGAGATCCGCCGTTCGTGTCTTGACGTGTCGAAGCTGACGGCGCGGGGCCGCTGGCGTCCGAGCCGTGACTTGGCGACCGGCGTCGCGGAACTGGCCGGCCGCGTCAAGACTAGTCGCCCGCTATAAGTCTGTGCCGGGCAGGCGGCGGCGGCCGCCGCCCATACGCGCCGCGCTTCTGACACCGCGCTCTCCGATTCGATGACCCGAAAGGGCGGGCTTGCGTGCGCACTCTTCGTCCTACCTCGGCTGCTCAACGCTCGCATGGAGCGCGAGCTACGTAGTATCCGCTGGCTATCAACTGTAAGACCGAGCGACCACCGTCGTTGTATTCTAATGACGGCATGAGCGTTCGCAGCAGGCGGCGCGGTTTTGCGAGCGCGACGTGTGATGGCCTCGATCGCGGCCGCACGCTCAGGATCAACACGGAGGCGAGGAGATAATGTTTACGAAACTGATGTTCGGAGGGCTTGCTGTGGCAGCCGGGGTGATGCTGTTCGCCACACACGGTGGCCGCGCCTCGGCCCAGTATCCGCCACCGGAGGGGAGCTGTAGCATCGCGACGTCGTCTACGACGCCCGATCCGAATAGCAGCGTCGCGGTTTCCGTTACGGTCCTCGATATCAACGGCAAGGCGATACCGGGTGTTGCGACGGGGCTCTCGATCTCGCGACAGCCAGGGAACGACGCATCGCTGTCGGGGAATGCACCGGCAACGGACAGCGCCGGTCTGGTAAAGGGCGCTCTGCAGGTAGGTACGTCAAGCGGCGTGATCGGCCTGAGCGCTCACACCGGTGTGGTTTCGTGCGCGGCAACGGTTGTCGTCGGTCAAGGCGCCGTCCTGGCTGCCGTGAACCTGCCAGACACGGGCAGCGGTGCTGCGGCATCTGGTGACGCGCCAGCCGTGCTCGTGGCGTTTCTCCTGGGCTCGCTCGGCCTCGTGGTGGTCGGATCCGCGCTGAACTGGCGCCGGGCTCGCCACGCATAAGGTTCGAACCTTGTCGCGCATCCACGCCGGTGTGTCGGCAGGAGACTCCTAAATGGGCTACTCGGGCTCCGTATTTCGCGAGCCGAAGTGGCGCCATACGGCCGTCACGCGCGGACGTATGGCGCTGCTCGTGTTGCTGGCCATCCTGGCCGTTGCTGGCGTCGAAGGCTACCGAGGCTGGCAGGCGGTGCAGCATGTTCGCCACGGACGGGCCCTCCTCCGATCGGGCCAGCAACAACTTGAGACGAAGCGCCTCGATGCCAGCCACGATGATCTCGAAGGTGCGCGACGGGACTTCGACGGTGCCGGTGGAGAGTTCTCCGCTGCGCGGTCAGCTCTGGAATCGGACCCGTTCATCTTCGTCGGACGGCGCATACCGTTCATCGGCGGTCAGCCCAAGGCCGCGGTGTCGCTCACGGCGATTGGTGAGCAAGCCGCCGCGATCGGTTCTGAAGGCGTGGACGCCGCCGAAGCATTCGACGAATCGAAAGCGCAGGGGAAAGGTACGTTACCGGAGAAGACGGTGCAGGTCTTCGACAGCGTCGATCCGTACATCAGATCTATCGAATCCAGACTGAGCGATGTGGACACGCGGCGCAGCGACATCGGACAGGACTCACTGCTGCCGCCAATCCGGACGGCGCTCGCCGAGTTCGACAGACGGCGCGCGCGGCTTCGCGACTTCCTCGACACGTATGCGCGCGCGCGCGCGTTCGCGCCCGAGTTCCTGGGCTTCTCGGGCCCGAAAACGTATCTTGTCCTGGCGCAGAACAACGCTGAGCTGATGCCGACGGGCGGGCTCGTATCGGTCGTCGGAACGATACGCCTCGATCACGGTCGCATCGAAGAAATGCAGTTCCAGGACGCCGTGCAGTTCGGTGAGGACTGGATGGCGCGGACGCATCAGTACGTCGAGCCACCCGCGCCACTGAAGCAATACCTGTTGAAAGACACGAGCTGGAACCTGCTGGTATCAAACTGGTCGCCCGATTTCCCCACATCAGCGCGGTCGGCCACACACTTCTTCGAGCTCGGCGGCGGGCAACCGGTCGACGGTGTCATCGGTATCAACGTCACAACGCTGGAACGGCTGCTACAAGTGACCGGCCCGGTCGACGTGCCGGACTTCGGCGTGACTGTAACCAGCGACAACGCGTATGAGCTGACGGAGCAGTACACGCGCATCCCTTACCAACCGAAGGCAGACCGCAAGGCTTTCGCCGCGCTGCTGGCAGACGAGGTGCTGCGCCGAGCCCTGCATCCCGCGTCCGGTCAGTGGTCAGCACTGGTTGATGCGACACAACAGCTGGGTGACCAGAAAGACTTGCTGCTGTACTCGTCCGACCCGAAGCAGCAAGATCTGATCCGTCAGTGGGGTTGGGACGGTGGCGTGACGTACACGTCCGGCGATCATCTCATGCTCGTCGACGCGAGTGTGAACAGCACGAAGCTCAACGCGGTCGTCAAGCATTCCGCGAGCGTCGACGTGCAGCTCGACGGCGAGGGATCCGCGACAACGACGGTGAGCGTCGATTATCGCAACGATCTTTCAGTGTGGGAGACGGGCAAGGACCCGAAAGCTCGTGTCGAACCTCATGCTGGGGGGCATGTACGGGGGCTATGTGCGCCTGCTGACGCCGCCAGGCAGTCGCATCATCTCTGTGCGCGAAGGTAACAACGAAGTGGGACTCGATGAGGTGCGCCGAGAGAGCGGGCTCGCCTCGTTCGGGCGGTTCTTTGCGCTGCCACGGGATACGGAACAGCGGCTCGCGTTCACGTACAAGACGCCGCCTGTCGTCGAGAAGCAGGGCAGCACATGGACATATCGCCTCGCTCTCCAGCGGCAGCCGGGATGGGATCTGCCGCTCGACGTGCTCGTGCGCGCGCCGGCAGGCATGCACCGCGACCAGACTCTGATCGACGGTGCGCCCGTAACGTCCGACGACAGTCCTCTGACGATCGATCTATCGCAGGACCGTGTGCTCACGATGCGTTTCAGGTCGGACGGCTGAGCGGCGATTGGCGCGTGCCGAGCCGTACGAGGCTCCGTCACGACATCTTCGCTGAGCCATGTTATGATGGCGCCGCTCGCTGTCCGCGCGTAATCTCGTCGCCGACGGTGTGGCGGCAGCGGCTTTCGGAGGTCAGCATGAAGGCACTCCCCCCGCAAGGATCCACGCTAGACGACGTGATGCAGCTGACTGCGCTCGCTTCAGGTGGGCGACGCCGACTACCACAACGCGCGCACGTGGGGTCTTATCTACAACGCCGGTCCTGAGGTGGACGCGATGGTGCAGGCGGCCGCCGGTCACGTGCTGCTCGAGAACGCACTCAACCCCTTCGTCTTCCCGAGTCTGAGAGAGATGCAACAAGATGTCGTGTCTATCGCGACCGGTATCTTGCATGGCGGCGACGACGTGGGCGGGACGATGACGTCCGGTGGCACGGAGTCGATCTTCATGGCGGTGAAGACTGCTCGAGATCGCGCGCGTGCCGAGCGGGGTATCGAACACGGTCGCATGATCATCCCGCGGACGGCGCATCCCGCGTTCGTGAAAGCCGCGCATTTGCTGGAAGTCGAGTGCGTGCGCATGCCGGTCGGCGATGACCTGCGCACCAGCGCTGCCGAGCTGGAGCCGTTGATCACCGACAATACCGTGCTGGCTGTGGGGTCGGCGCCCGCGTACCCGTTCGGCATGATCGATCCGATACCGGAGATGGCGGCGATCGCGTCGTCGGCCGGGGTCCCGTTTCACGTGGATGCGTGTCTCGGCGGCTTCATGCTTCCGTGGCTGGAGAAGTTGGGGCGCAAACTGCCGTTGTGGGATTTCCGTGTCCCCGGCGTCACGTCCATCTCGGCGGACCTCCACAAGTACGGATACGCGATCAAGGGCGCTTCGGTCATCCTGCATCGCCCCAAGGCCAACCTCCGTCACCAGGTGTTCATGTTCTCCGACTGGCCGGGTGGGATCTACGGCACGCTGGCGTTCTTGGGCACGAAGCCCGCCGCGCCGATCGCGGCGGCGTGGGCCGCGCTCCATTTCCTCGGCGAGGAAGGCTACCTGCGCCTTGCACGCGAGACGCTCGACGCGACGGAGAAGCTTATCGCCGGCGTAGAGGCGATGGACGGCATCCATGTCTGGGGCGCGCCCGACATGACGGTCGTCGCGCTCGGATCAGAGGAGCACGATATCTTTGCGATAGGCGATCGGTTGGAGGAGCGTCGATGGCATTTCGACCGTCAGGAGGGGCCGCCGGCGCTGCACCTGATGGCGAGCCCGCGCCATCTGCTCGTGGTCGACGAATTCCTTTCGGACCTTGCGTGACGCGCTGAAGGACCACGCGGCGGTGAGCACCAAAGCCGCGACATACGGCGACGACGTCAGCGCGGAGGCCGCAGGGCGCTGAGCTGAAAGATCCGGATCTCGCGAGCGCGGCCCTCGAAGCTTCGCCAGCCTTGAGGACGGGCTGACACGTCGGCTTCGTGGCGAGTTCTTCAACGGGCCGAATGGCACTGTACGCGGGCGTCTTCGCCGGGCTTTAATTCCATATGTTTCGACATATGGACGCGTATCCGCCCGTTCCCGAGTCCGTCACGAACCTGCTCGCCACCCTCGGCGACCAGCAGCGGCAGCACGTGCTCAACGCATTCCTGCACGCCCGCTGCTGGGAACTGCCGGTCAGCGTCATCGTCGAGCACTGCGCGCCGCTCTCACGGCCGGCCGTCTCGCACCATTTGGGCGTGATGCGCCAAACCAACGTGCTCATCCAGCGGCGAGAGGGCAGGCGCATCTTCTACACGCTGAACCGGGCCTACATCGAGCAGGCGCTGCAGTCGTTCATCGCGTTTCTGGACGTCTGCGGGACGCCGATGGCTCAGTGCCCACCGCAAGGTGATGGACTGGAGGCAACACGATGACATCCGAAGCAACGGTGGCGAGCGAAGCGCGGTATCGCACCGAGATCGAATGGGACGCGGCGAAGTGGGTGACGCATTGTGTCAACTGCTCGCCCGGAAATTGCCCGTTCCGCGCATACATCAAGGATGGGCGCGTGTTGCGCGAGGAGCAGTCGGGCACGCTGCCGGTGATCGAGCCCGGTGTGCCCGACATGAACCCGATGGGTTGCCAGAAAGGCGCCGCATGGAGCCGCACGCTCGACGCGCCGACGCGCATCCCGTACCCGATGCGGCGGAAGGGCGCACGTGGTGGCGGTGAGTGGGAGCGTATCTCGTGGGACGATGCGCTGACGCAGATCGCCGACACGATGATCGACACGATCGAGCAATCAGGGCCCGGAGGCCATCCTCCATGCCGGCACCGCCGGCGAGGGCGGGCTCACCGCAGGCTTCCTGTTCGAGAAGCTGATCAATCGCATCGGCGGGACGAGCACGGACACGAATGGCGACATCGGCGACTTCAGCGTCGGGACGTACCTGACGTTCGGGCAGGCGGCCGCGACCAGCAGCTTCGACGACTGGTTCCACAGCGACGTGCTGCTCATCTGGCACCGCAACCCGGTCTACACCGCCATCCCGCACTACCACTACATCGCCGAAGCGCGATATCGGGGCGCCGAGGTCGTGACGATCGCGCCGGACTACAGCCCGTCGGCGATGCACGCGGACTACTTCGCAGGCGTGCGGCCCGGCACCGATGCGGCGCTGGCGCTGGCGATGGCGCGCGTTGTCATCGACGAAGGGCTGATGGACGAGACGTTCGTCCGCTCGCAGACGGACCTGCCGCTGCTGGTGCGCAGCGACACCGGCCGGTTCTTGCGCGGCGCCGACGTCGAGGAGGGCGGCCGCGCGGACCAGTTCTACGTGTGGTCGCTGGCGGACGGCGCGATCGCGCCTGCGTCGCGCGAGGTGCTCGAGGCGAACGCGGATGCCGCGCTCGAAGGCGTGTTTACGGCCGTGATTGCGGGCGGCGAACGGGTCGAGGTGCGGCCGGTGTTCGGTCTGTCTGCGGGAGCGGTTGGCGGCGTATTCGCCGGAGGAGGCCGCGGCAATCTGCGGCGTGCATGCCGACACGATCCGCCTTCTGGCGCGCAAGGTAGCGGCGAAACGGACGGCCGTCCTGCTCGGCTTCAACTCCGCGAAGTATTACCACGGCGACCTGATGGAGCGCGCGATGTGCCTCGTACTCGCGCTCACGGGCAACTGGGGCAAGAAAGGCACCGGCATTGGCGTAGCGGTCACGGGCATGTTCGACGGCGGCTTCCTCTTCGCGATGAAGCCGGTGCCCGGCCGCGAGATCTTCCGCGCCATCCTGAACATGCGAAACAACGTCATCAACGGCATGAAGGCGAACGACCCCGGGCTGACCGACGCGGCCGCGGCGATCCAGATGCAGCAGGGCGGAGCCGGCAATGGCCACGGAGCGGTGCCGGCGTTTCTCTGGTACCACCACACCGCGCAGGCCGAGCGATGGGCGCATCGGGAGTGGTCCGATCCGAGTATGGGGAAGGCGCTCGGGGAGTACGTCGACGAGGCCGTCGACGAAGGGTTGGTGGCGCGGACTGACCAGGCCGGGGCCGGAGCATCCGCCGCGCGTGCTGTTCGAGATCGGCACGAACTGGGCGCGACGGCTGCGCGGCGGCCGCGCGGCCTACACGCAGATCCTCGAGGGGCTGAAGCTGCTCGTGTGCATGGACTGGCGTGTGTCCGCGAGCGCGCTCCAGGCGGACATCCTGCTGCCGGCAGCCGCGCCGTACGAGAAGTCCGGCTTCGCGCAGCCGTCGCCGCAGACGCTCAACCTCACGTTCTCGGACGCGTGCGTCGCGCCAGCGGGCGAAGCGCGCCTCGAGTGGGAGGTGTTCGCGGATCTCGCGCGCACGATCGAAGAGCGCGCGAAGGCGCGTGGCTTCGTCGAGTACACCGACGGTCGCGGCGCCGCGCATCGTCTCGACGACCTCGGGTCGTACTTCACGGCGAACGGCGCCTTCGAGACGACGGAGCGCGTGCTCGAAGAGATGGTGCTGGACACGGTGGAGTCGGGCACGCTGCCGCCGGGCACGACCATCGACACGTTCCGGGAGCAGGGGCACGTGCGGTTCATCGATTGGGGCATCACGCCGTTCGCGGCGGTCCAAGCGTCGGATCTGCGGGCGGATGAGGCGCACGCGCCACTGCGCCACCACGTCGAGCGCGGCCTGCCCTATCCGACGCTGACGCGGCGTGCGCAGATGTACATCGACCATCCGTGGTTCATCGAGGCGGGTGAGGCGCTGCCCGTCCACAAGGAGAACCCACCGATGGGCGGCGACTATCCGCTCGTGCTGACGAGCGGCCACTCGCGCTGGAGCATCCACTCGATGAACCAGTCGGACCGGGCGATGCTCGGCACGCACCGCGGCGAACCCGTCGTGCTTCTGAGCCTGGAGGACGCGACGTCACGCGGCATCACTGAAGGCGCACTCGTGCGTGTGCACAACGACGTCTCGTCGTTCGCCGCGCAGGCGAAGGTGGCGAGCGGCGTCCGGCCGGGGCAGGTGATCAGCTACAACGGCTGGGAGCCTTACCAGTACGCCGACTGGAAACACGAGGCCGAGGTCGAGCCGGGGATGGTGAAGTGGCTGCACTTCGCCGGCGGCGAGGGCCATCTGAAGTACTGGACCACGCAGTGGCAGCCGGCGCCCATCGACCGCGCGTTCCGGGTGGAGGTCGAGCTGGCGTGACCCGTCGAACGGCGGGGCGGACCGGCACAGTGCCGGCGGCACTGACTCGGCGCGACGTTCGGCCCTAGATCGAGCATCTCCGCGGGCGTACAGTCGCACCAAACGCATCCGGGAGATCCGAGCCAATGCCGAACGGCGCCCGCAGCGGCGATTCAGAAGAGCGCTACCGCCACGCCATCCGATGGGACCGCGTCGCGTCGGTCACGCACTGCGTTGACTGTTACCCGGAGGCGTGTCCGTTCAAGGCGTACGTCGCGGGCGGCCGCGTGCTGCGCGAAGAGCAGTCCGGCGTGTTCGAGACGGTGGAGGCAGGCGTCCCCGACATGAACCCGGCCGGCTGCCAGAAGGGCGCGGGCTGGAGCCGGATGCTCGATACGCCCGAGCGCGTGCTGTACCCGCTCCTGCGCGATGGCGAGCGTGGCAGCGGGCGGTGGCGGCAGGCCTCCTGGGATGAGGCGCTCGCAGTTGTCGCGGACGGCATCCTTGACGCGCTGCAGGGGCAAGGGTCGGACGCGGTGATCTACGAGGGGACGCCGGCGCAGGGCGGGCTGCTGGCGTCGCCGCTGGTCGGCGCGCTGTTCGCGCAGCTCGGGGCCGTGCAGACCGATGTCAACGCTAACATCAACGACTTCGGCCCGGGGCTGTACCTGACGTTCGGCAAATTCAACGCGATGGCGAGCGCCGACGACTGGTTTCACTCGGAGCTCGTGATCATCACCTGCGCGAACCCGGTGTACACGTGGATCGCGCAGTACCACTTCATCGCCGAGGCGCGCTACCACGGCGCGGAGGTGGTCACCGTCGCGCCCGACTGCTCGCCCTCAACCGTGCACGCGGACGAATACGTGCCGGTGCGGCCCGGCTGCGACGCCGCGCTGGCGCTCTCGATCTGCCGCACGGTGATCGATGAGAAGTTGTACAACCGTGACTTCGTCGCGCTGCAGACCGACCTGCCGCTGCTGTTGCGGGACGACACGCGCCGCTACCTGCGTGCGAGCGACATGGTCGCCGGGGGCAGCGATCTGCAACTCTTCTGGCTGGATGAGGCGACGGGCACGCGTGGTCGAAGCGCCGCGAGCGACGCTTGATGCCGCCGGCGCGCGTCCGGCACTCGAAGGCGCGGCGCAGGTGACGCTCGCAGACGGTTCGCGCGTCCGGGTGCGCCCGGTGTTCGAGTCGCTGCGCGAGCGGCTCGCCGAATACGATCCGGAGCGCGCGCCCGAGTTGTGCGGCGTGCACCCCGAGCAGGTGCGCGCGCTGGCTCGCAAGATCGCCGTGCGCCGCACGAACTTCCTGATGGGCCTGACTTCCGGCAAGTACTTCCATGGCGACCTGATCCAGCGCAGCTGGGCGCTGGTGGCGGCGCTCACCGGCAACTGGGGTCGCAAGGGCACGGGCTTCCACCAGTGGGCGGTCGGGCGGATTCGACGGCGCGTTCCTCTTCGGCATGAAACCCGCAGCGGGCCCGGAGGCGGCGCGGCAGGTACTCGCCGGGCGGCGCGGCATGATCGACTTCCTCCGCGCGCAGGACCCGACCCTCACGGACGAACTCGCCGCCATTGAGCTCTCGATGCGGCTCGCCGAGGGGAGCGGCACGTCTCCGTCGGCGTTCTTCTGGCATCGGCATGCCGGCTACGCCGATCGCTGGCAGCGGTGGACGGATCCATCGATGAAACGTCCGCTCGACGAGTATGTTCGCGAGGCGGAGGAGGCGGGTTGGTGGCCGGGCGCGCGTCCCGCCGCGGATGTGACGCCCGAGGTGTTCGTCGAATGCGGCGGCAACATCTTGCGACGTGCGCGCGGGGGCGGCGCGCTGATGCTCAAGCACCTGTGGCCGAAGCTGAAGCTCGCCGTCACGATCGACTGGCGCATGTCGACGACGGCGATGCACTCCGACGTCGTGCTGCCGGCGGCGCAGCACTACGAGAAGGCATCGTTCCAGATGCCGATGCCGCGCGCGATGGGGATCACCTTCTCCGACCGGGCGGTGGCGCCTGCCGGAGAGTCGAAGAGCGAGTACGAGATCATGCTGGCGCTGGCCAAGATGCTCGAAGAACGCGCCGCCGCGCGCGGGTTCTCCGAATTCGTTGACGCGGGCGGTCAGGCGCGTGACGATCGAAGGTCTGCACCACGTGCTCAGCAAGGGCGGCGCCATCCTCACGGCCGAGCAGGTGGCGGAAGAGATGATCGCCGACACCGTCGTCGCCGGGAACGTGCCATCGGACACGACCATCGACACGATGCGCGAGCGCGGCTTCGTGCGGTTCCTCGACTGGGGCATCTCGCCGTACGGGCTGACGCAGGCGACCGATGTGCGCCCGGACGAGACGACGTCGCCGTTCCGCAACCATGTCGAGCGGCTGCAGCCGTACCCCACGCTGTCGCGGCGCGCGCAGTTCTACATCGAGCATCCGTGGTTCATGGAGGCGGGCGAGGAGTTGCCGTGTCACAAGCCGTCTCCGAACCAGGGCGGCGCGTACCCGCTGACGCTGATCAGCGGCCACAACCGCTGGAGCAGCCACTCGACGAACCAGGTGAACCGGCTGATGCTGAACACGCATCGCGGTCACCCATTCCTGTTCATCAACCCAACGGATGCGCTGGTCCGGGGCATCACCGACGACTGCGAGGTGCGCGTGCACAACGATGCCGGCCGCTTCGTCACGCACGCGCGCGTGGCGCCGAGCGTACCGCCGGGGCTGGCCGTCATCTACAACGGCTGGGAGCCGTATCAGTTTCCGCGGTGGGAGGGCACGGCGAACGTTGAGCCGGGGCTCGTGAAGTGGCTGGGCTTCGCCGGCGGCTACGGGCACCTGCGCTACTGGCAGTTCGAGTGGCAGCCCGTGCCGAACGACCGCGCCATCAGCGTGGATGTAGAACTGGCGAGCGTGCGGAGCGCAGATCGTGTGGAGGCGTCGCTATGAGAAGCACAGAAGCAGATAGCCGGGCGCTCGCGGCGCCGACGCTTGATGACGTGATCGGGCTGTACGAGACGATGATCTTGATCCGCGCGTTCGAGCAACGCTTCGCCACCCTCGTGCTGAAGGGAAAGTTCAGCGGTGCCGGACATCTCTGCGTCGGGCAGGAAGCCGTCGCCGCCGGAGTCTGCGCGGCGCTCGGAGACGACGATTACGTGACATCGAACCACCGCGGGCACGGCCATTGCCTGGCGAAGGGCGTCGACCCGAACGAGATGATGGCCGAGCTGTACGGGAGGGCGACCGGCACCTGCAAAGGCAAGGGCGGCTCGATGCACATCGCCGACTTCCGGCGCGGCATGCTCGGCGCGAACGGGATCGTGGGCGCCGGGCTGCCGATCGCCTGCGGCGCCGCCCTGACGGCGAAGCTCACGAAGTCGGGCCGAGTCGCGGTCGCCTTCTTTGGCGATGGCGCATCGAACATCGGTGCGTTTCACGAGTCGCTGAATCTCGCATCCGTCTGGAAGCTGCCTGTCGTCTTCGTGTGCGAGAACAACCGCTACGGCGAGGCGACTCCGGTCGAGTACGCGCTCGCGGCGGATCACGTGGCCGATCGTGCGGCGGCGTATCGCATGCCGGGCGTCATCGCCGACGGGCAGGATGTGCTGGACGTGTACGCGAAGGCACGGGAGGCGGTGTCGCATGCTCGTGCGGGCGACGGCCCCGTGTTGCTGGAGTGCGAGACGTACCGGTACTTCGGGCACTTCGTCGGCGACCAGGCGCGGTATCGATCGGCGGAAGAGGTGGAGTCGTTCCGCTCGCGCGACTGCATCATCCGCTGCGCCGAGCATCTGAAGGAGCAGCACGGCGTGGCAGCGAAGCGCCTGGACGACATCGCGGCGGCCGCGGAGGGGCGGCTCGACGAGGCGGTGGCGTTCGCTGAGGCGAGCAACATGCCCGACGTGGCGGAGATTCTGTCGGACGTCTACAGCGAGGTGCGGCGATGACCACGGAACGCGTACTCAGCTTCCGCGAAGCGATCACCGAGGCGCTCCGGCTTGAGATGCGGCGCGACCAGAGCGTGATCCTACTCGGCGAGGACGTTGCCGGCGGCGGCGGACGCCAGGCCGAGGGGCTGTCAGAAGCCTGGGGAGGGGCATTCGCCGAGTACAAGGGACTGTTCACCGAGTTCGGCGACGGGCGCGTGCTGGACACGCCGATCTCGGAGATGGGCTACCTGGGCGCGGCCGTGGGAGCGGCGATCACCGGCCTGCGGCCCGTCGCTGAGCTGATGTTCGTCGACTTCATCGGCGTGTGCATGGACCAGTTGATGAACCAGGCCGCGTTCGCGCGCTACATGTCCGGCGGCCGCGTCAATGTGCCGCTCACCATGCTCACGCACGTCGGCGCGGGCGTCGGCATGGCTGCGCAGCACTCCAAGATGCTGTACTCGTTCTTCGCGCACATTCCGGGGTTGAAGGTCGTGGCGCCGTCGTCCGCCTACCACGCCAAGGGTCTGCTCACGGCGGCCATCAGGGACAACGATCCGGTCGTCTTCTGTGCGCACAAGCTTCTGCTTGGGCAGTCCGAGCACGTGCCGGAAGAGCAGTACGAGTTTCCCATCGGAAAGGCGAGAATCGCGCGGCCGGGGAAGGACGTGACGCTCATCGGCGCCGCCATGACGACGTCCGTTTGTTTGCAGGCGGCGAAGGCGCTCGAGTCCGACGGAGTCGACGCTGAGGTGGTGGACTTGCTGAGCATCTCGCCGCTGGACGAGGAGACGGTGCTGGCGTCCGTGCGGCGGACGGGCCGCGCGGTCGTTGTCGACGAAGGATTCCCGCGTTGCGGGCTGGCGGCGGACGTCGCGGCGCTCATCGCCGAGCGCGCTTTCGACGATCTCGACGGCCCGGTGAAGATGGTCACGGCGCCTCATGCACCGGTACCGTTCAGCCGACCGCTGGAGCTCGCGTTCATGCCGAGCGCTGACCGCGTGCGAGCCGCGGTTCTCGGTCTGTCCTAGGTCCGATGCGGAACGGCGCGAGCAGCTGTTAGTCCTGCACGAGGAAGCGGAAGCCGGCGAGCGCGAGCACGTCGTTGGCACCGTCCTCGATCAATGACGCACGCGCGTCGCGGTACAGCATCTCTACGAGCATGCCCTTCGTCAGCCCCAGTCCGCCGAAGACCTGGATGGCATCCGACGCGACATCGAGCGCGGTCTGCGTGCAGTAGGTCTTCGCGGCGATCGAGTAGTGCGTGGTGGGCTGTCCGCTTGCCAGGCGCTTGTTCGCCAGGCGCGAGAGGGCACGCGCCGATTCCACCTTCGTGAACATGTCGAACAGCCGCCGCTGCACGAGCTGGTGGTTCGCGATCGGCACGCCGCCCTGTACGCGCTGCTGTGCGTAACGCAGCGCCTCTTCGAACGCCGCCCGCGCGACGCCGCAGAACGTCGTGCTCATGCCGGCATTCGCGGAAGCAAGGATGGCGTCAGTCCCGCTGCCGAAGCCTTCCGGCTCGACCAGCATGTAGTGCCGCGGTATGCGCACCTGGTCGAAGAAGAGCTCGCCCTGGTTCAGCGCCCGTTGTCCGAGCTTGTTCAGCGGCTTGCCGCGGCTGACGCCGGGCAGGCTCAGCGGGATCACCGCGACGCCCGTGCCCGCCATGCCCTTCGAGGGCTCGACGCACAGGAACGCCAGTGTGTGCGTCGCGATCGTCCCGTTCGAGACCCAGGCCGACTTCTGCCCGGTTATCTCCCATTCGTCGCCGACACGCCGCGCCGTACACTCGAAGTGGATGTCTGGTCGCGCCTGATCGCCCGAGTACAGGATGGCGTCGGAGCCATGCTGCGGCTCGGTCGCGCACCAGCAGCCGACGTACTTGCCTTCCGTGTCGTCGAGGTACGGCCGCACCACCTCGCGCATCAGGTCGGGGTTGCCCGTCATCGCGGCGAAGCGGAACGGCATCGACGTCACGCCCAGGCTGATCGATAGCCCCGAGTTGCCCCACCCCATTTCGTCGCCGACGACCCACGCGTCCATGGGCGCGAAGCCGGGGCCACCCAGCTCGGCCGGGAAGGCACGCAGGTGGTAGCCCAGCCGGTAGGCCTGCGCGAAGACCTTTCGCAGCGGTGAGTCCGGCGCGATCACGTCCTCGGGCGCCATATCGTCGAGCTGCATGGCCGCAGGCCGCATCACCTCGGCCGCGAAGCGGTGCGTCTCTTCGCGCAGGCGGACCTGGTCCGGCGTGAGGTCGAAGTTGATGTCGATGGATGGCATGACGCCTCTCTTTCAGCTCGAACCCACGAGCACGTGCCGGCGGTTATCGTACCTTCGTGACTTCCACCCTGGTATCGCGATCGTTGTGGCCGGGCTGCAGGATCGCGGGTGCCGGCTGGATGTGGAAGTAGCCGCCCGCCAGCTCGACGGGGTTCATCGGCGTGGCGATCACGTTGCGATGCCCCATGCCGCCCTCGAACTGGTAGTTCTCCCATGCGTGATAGACGATGACCTGCCCGGGCCTGACCGATGCCGCGACTTTCGCCCGGATCGGGAACTCGCCGATGTCGTTCTTCACACGCACGAGGTCGCCGTCTCCGATCCCACGCTCGCGGGCATCGATCTTCGACATGAACATGGCGGGCTCCCCGCGCTCGAGCTGCAGCATGAGGTGGTTCGTGCGGAACGATGCGTGGATGCTGTGGCGGTTGTGGCCTCCCGTCATGATGAGCGGGTAATTGCCGCCCGACGTCACCGGGTCCTTGTGGACGGGCAGTTCTTCGCCGAGTTCCATGTAGAGCGGCTGGTCGATGTAGAACTGGATGCGCCGGGTGAGCGTCGGCCAGGGCATCTTCTTCTCGGTGCGCCACGTGTGCGGCGTGAACGTCTCGCCCTCCTGCATGTCGCCGGCGTTGCTGCGGTTGGCGGGATGCGATCCGAGCCCGGTGAAGCGAACGAACCCCTCTTGCTTGAACTCCTGCCACGACGGCTTTCCAAGATGCGTCGATGCGTTGACGACGGCCTCGGCCACCTTCTCGTGGTCACTGGCGGCGAACTTGCCACGGAACGTCATCTTGCGCACCAGGCCGTCGATACGGCGGCGCTTGCCGGCGACGGCGTAGGACGTGAGCCCGCGCGCCCGCGCGCGCTCCTCCACCTTCTCCGCGAGCAGCACCATGATCTCCCACTCCGGCTTCGCCTCGCCGGGCGGAGGGACTGCGGCGGTCGTGACGTGCGCGAACGGCATGAGCGGCGTGTACCAGTCGTTGACGTCCGTCTTCTCGTGGGACGCCGCTGCCGGGAGCACGTAGTCCGCGTTGAGCGCCGTCGAGCTCATGCGGATGTCCGTGGCGACGAGGAGGTCGAGCTTGGGCAACAACTCCTCGAACAGGCGGTGTCCGCCGCGGACGCGACGGAGCGGGTTGCTGGCGGTGGCGAAGAGGACCTTCGGCGGCGTCGCCGGCGGAAGCGTCTGCCATCCGAGCCGCACCGACTCCGCGAGATACTCGTCGACGTCTTTCGTCAGGTACGGATCCCACTCCTTGCTCCTGCCGCTGATCGCTCGCAGTCCGCCATGCTGGTACCAGAACAAGACCGCGCTGGCACCCCAGGTGCCGATCTTGCGGCCCATCTGGAACATCGCAAGCTCGTCCGAGTATCCCTTCATCTTGAGGCCGATGAAGGGCAGGATAGCCGGCGCGAGGACCTTGAGTCGCGTCGAGGCGCCCGAGGCCTTCCCGGTACGGCATGGTGAGCGTGCCATCGACGATGAAGAACGGAAGCGCGTCGTACCCGGCGCCTTTCCTCCCCATCTGGCCGCAGAGCGCGAACAGCAGGATCTGTGCGCGCATCATCAAGTCGCCGTGGTAGTACTTGGAGATGCTGGCGCCCGCAACGCCTGACGCGGCGCGCGCGGCCGCGAATTCGCGTGCGACACCACGGATCACGTCGGGATGGACGCCGCAGATTCGCGATGCTTTCTCAGGCGTGTAGTCCCGGTCCAGGCGCTCCTTCAGCACCTGGAAGACCGGCTTCGCCTTCACGACGCCATCCTTTCCCGGCACGCCGTACTCGCCCTCGAGCGCGGGAGCGATCTTTCCGAGCCTGAGCGTCTTCTTCCGCGCCTTCACCGCGCGCTTCTCGTTCACGTCGTGCACAAAGAAGACATCGTCCTTGCCGCCGCGGCTCAGGTCGGACTCGCGCAGGAACGTGCGGGTGTCGGTGCGCAGAAGGAAGGGCAGGTCGGTCTGCTCGCGCACGAAGTCCGCGTTGAACAGGCCTTCGGAAATGATGACTTGCGCCATGGCGAGCGCGACGGCGGCGTCGGTGCCGGGCTTGACGGAGATCCACCGGTCGGCGTGTACGGCCGAGGCGTTGAAGTCGGGGCTGATGGCGATGACGCGCGCGCCGTTGTACCGCGCCTCGGTCAGGAAATGGAAATTAGGGATCTGCGTGTACGCCGGGTTGCCGCCCCAAATGAGGATGAGATCCGAGTTGAAGTAATCGTCGGCCGACCGGCTCGCGACGGGGACGCCGAACGTCACAGCGGCACCTTGCTGCTCGTCGCCGACTTCGGTGTTGAGATCGAGCACCATGGCGCCGAGCAGGTTCGCGAAGCGATTGACCGCCACCCACGAGGCGACGCCTGCCGCGTTGCCGTCGAAGACGACGGCTTCCGGCGCATCGCGCTCGAGGGCATCGACGACGCGTTCGGCGATGTCACCGAGCGCCTCGTCCCAGGTGACCTGCTGCCACCTGCCCTCGCCGCGCTCGCCGGCGCGTTTGAGCGGGTGCGTCAGGCGCGTTTCGCCGTACATGTTGAGGGAGTAGCACGCTCCCTTCTGGCAGCCGCGCGGGTTGAAGTCCGGGACGGAGGGATTCGTCTGAGGGTAGACACCCGCCTGTTCCTCGTAGACAACGGCGCCGTCCTTCACGAAGACGTTGTAGGCGCAGCTACGTTGGTACCAGCAGTTGAGCAGGTGGGTGCCCCGGGACACGCTGTCCCAACGCCACCGTTCTCTGTACGCGTCGCTGCTGGTTTCGGGCGCGCGTTCACGTGACGTTGTCACGGCGGACGCGGTGTCCGGGTTCCCGTCCGGCTCCACGTGTTCTCCGATGCTGCCGCCCTCCCCAAGACGCCGTCGCTTGATCTAGCGCTTACTAAGCTAGCGGCTGGAGTACGTTTCGTCCAGAGCCAAACGGCGCTGGACCGGTGCCGCCGACAGACTCCCGGAATGCGCATCTGCCCGTCGTATGTTCGAAAACTCCAACAGATGCTTTGGAACCGATTTGGAGGGCTGGGCTAAGGGGAGGCCAGCCATTGTTCGTAGTTGTACTGCGCAGCACTCCCGATCAGCTCCGGATGACGGTTGCGTACGCGCTTCCAGGCAGTCGAGTAGCCGGTACTCGTAAAGAGCTGAATCATCGGCCTTGCCTTGAGCATGAGACGCTGCGCGTCGAGCAGGGTCTTCTGGCGCGCCACACGGTCGGTCTCTCCCCACGAGCGTTCGACAAGCAGGTCGATCGCTCCGTCAGCGAATCCGAACATGTTCGTCGTACCGTCCGGACCCGCGGAGTGGTAGAAGCGCGTAGGCGTGTCCGGTGACTCGTACGGAAGGTGGCCGATCACCGTGGCGTCGAATTGTCCGCGCCGGAAGTTCGTAAACCACTGAAGCAGGTCAATCTCTCGCATCACAATGTCGAAACCAAGCGTGAGCAATTGCTGACGAACCACGGTTGCCACGTCGATCATCTGCGGAATGTTTGCGACGTCCAGCGTGAACGAAGCGCCGGCGGCACCCGCCGCCTGGAGCAGGGCGCGGGCGTCCTGGCGCCGCTCGTCGATCGCCAGCGTGCCGCTGTGCGCTTCGAGTACCTCCGTTCCGGGAAGCGACCAGAAGCCGCCCGCCAGGTGCGGATTGACGGCGCCAAGAATCTCGCCGTTGCCGAACGCGATGTCACGTATGAGTGCGGCCCGGTCGATGGCGAGGTCGACGGCGCCACGAAAGCGCGGATCATTGAATGGCGCGCGATCAACACGCAACCCGAGCGAGACGCAGGCGAGGCTCGGCTCAGGCGTGACCTCGACCTCGTCCGAGAAGGCCTGGAGACCTCGCGCTTCGGCGCCATCGCGGTTCGGCATCACGTCGATCGCGCGCGCTTTGAACGCGGCGAGCTTCGCGTCGTCGTCGGCGAAGATCGCCCACTCCATTGCGTCGACGTAGGGGATAGGGGCGCCGTAGTAGCCGTCGTTCCGGAGGATGCGCGCGCGTTCCGTTGGAACGATGTCGTCGAGTCGAAATGGGCCGCTGCCGATACTCAGCGCGCCGAGGTCGGTCTTGCTCTGGATGAGCTCTCTCGGCAGGATCGCGCCGGCGCTGATGTTGCCAAGCTCGACGAGCGTATAGACGTAGGGGCGCCGTGTCGTGATGCGCACGGTGGATGTGTCGAGCGCCTCGGCCTTGTCGAGCACGGTCATGTGCCACGTCTTGCCGGTGACGAGCGGATTGTCGCGGTAACGGATGATCGATTCGACCACGTCGTCCGCGGAAACCAATCGCCTGCCGACGGGAGCGATGTCCTGGAAGTACGCGTCCGGACGGAGCTTGATGATGTAGGTTGTCGGATCGGGATGCTCCACGCTCAGGGCGTGGTCGTTCGCCACGCTGTCGTCGCGCATGTCGGCGTGGAACAGATAGCCGTAGATACGGGGGAAGATCTCAAGGCCGGTTCCCGTCTCGATCTGCGGATCAAGGCCAGACGCGATCGGGAGCGTGGTGCCCGTGCGGAGGGTTCCGCCTGGCAGCGGATTGTCGCTCCTTGCCGCCTTCTTACCGTCGCCGCAACCCACGATGCTGAGCGCAGCGGCCCCGACGGCAACGGCGGAACCGCCGGCGAGGATGCGCCGCCGGGACACGCGCGCTCGTGTGGCTCTCGACCAGTAATCGTTGTGAGATGTCATCCAAGGCCTGTCAGGAGAAGGGCGGCGTGGCGCCATGGAGGTGCGCTACATTGACGCGCATCGAGGAACCCGTGTCAAGAGCCTGTCAGGCCGGCCTCTCGCGGCACCGCTTGACACGGCACCACGGCCTGCCTATGGTGCCGTCAACGGAACTCGCACGGGAAGGGGCGGAACTTGCCGTTTCAGAAGCCTGACGCGGTCGATCAGCACATTCTCAGCATTCTCGAAGAAAACGGCCGCGCCACGAATCGCGAGATCGCCGAGTCCGTCGGCGTCTCAGAGGGAACGGTGCGCAACCGCATCGAACGGTTGATCCGCGACGACATCCTGCGCATTGTCGGAGTCACCAATCCGGCGCGGCTGGGATTGAACACGGCGGCGGTGATCAGTATCTCCGCGGAACTCGCGCGCATCACGGACATCGCGGAGCGCATCGCCGCTGCCGACGGTGTGGTGTACGTCGGATACACAACGGGCAACGCGGATATCATCGTGCTCGCCTTCTTCCCGAGCAATGATGAACTGACGGACTTCATGACACAGACGCTTGCGGCGATACCGGGCATCCTGAAGGCCGAGACCAACATCATTCTCAAGCCGGTGCGAAGCATGTTTCCAGGGGCGACCGTGAACCTTGTCGGGCGACCGCCGACGGTCCTCGCGTCCATTTCCAAAGCGTAGCGGCCTCGCGCCACGGCAGATTGCGAGTGGATGGAGCAAGAGATTCGTCTCCGGAGCGTAGATGATGATCCAGGATGTCGGGAAGGAACCAGCGAAGCGGGTAGCGACACGAGACCACGCCGGCAATGCGAACGGCTGGCTGATCGAACTGTGCAAGGACGGCCTGAAGACCACGGCATACCTGACCGCGGCAACCCCGGGCGCGTTCAAGGGCTACCATCTGCATCGGGTGCGTGCTGCCCGCTACGTCTGCGTGCGCGGCAAGATGCGGATCATCCTCTACACGATGGGTGCCGTAGCCAATGGCAAGACAACCTGGACGCGCCAGGAACACATCCTCGACGCATCGGATCCCCAACGTCTGCTTATCCCGAAGGACGTGGCCACCGGATTGGAGAACATCGGCGACGAAGAAGGTTGGTTGATCAACGTTCCGGACCCCGCTTACGACCCCGAGCTGAAGGACGAGCAGGTCGAATACTCGCAGGCGGACCTTGAAGCGGGCCTGGTGAAGTAACAGTGGGCCGCATGCAGCATCTCGAGGGGGAACTGCGGCGCGTCGGATCGGCGTTCAGCGGGAGATGGACGGCCGCCGTAACCGACCTAACCACAGGCGAGCACTTCGGCATCGACGAAGCCGGCGTCATGCCGACGGCATCGCTCATCAAGGTGCCCGTGCTCGCCGCCTTGTACGCCGCGGTGCATGCGGGCAAGCTGCGTCTCGAAGAACGCACGGCATACGAAGAGCGACACTACTGCCGCGGATCCGGCGTCCTGCAGCATCTCGCACCGGGAACGCTGATGACAGTGCGCGATGCCGCCGTGCTCATGATGATCATCTCCGACAACGCTGCCACAAACATGTGTATCGACCTTGTAGGGATCGCCGAGATAAACGAGGCGATGCGATCGATGGGCTTCCCGGCGACGCGACTGTTCCAGCGCCTGGGCGACAGTGCGGCCGGACTCGACGCGCGCAGGATGTCGGTGAGCAGTGCGGGCGACATCTGCGGACTGATGACGCTCATCGCGCGGCACGAGGCGGTATCGGCGGACGCGTCCGAAGACATGATGCGGATCATGCGGCGCTCTGACGGGCGGGGTGAGCTCTCGCACCTGCTGCCGTGGAACGAACTGAACATGCTCGAGAATCCGCGGGAGAACTGGGTAGCGGAGAAGGGCGGCGCGTTCATCAACGGCATCCGCACGGGCGGCTCGATCTTCCACAGCGAGCGCGGGTATTTCGTCATGTCGGTATTCGGCGAGGGGATGCTGGCGAGCGGGAGCGGTCGAGAAGCCGAGGGCAATCGATTGTTGTGGGAGATGGGCAAGGCTGCGTGGGATGCGCTGGCGTAGCGCCGCCTCTCCACAAGGTCAGCGTTCGACGTGGTCGCGGAGCGATACGTCGATAGCGTCGATGACGGCGGTGACTTGCTGCGATTCCCCACCGCCCGTCGCCGCGACGGCATCCAGGAAGATGAAGTCGTCCTTCAGTGCGTCCGCCGTCGCTCGCAAGCGGTCGGATCCGATCTCGAATGAGCCTATCAGTGTGTCGACGAGCGACTTCAGCGATTGCCTGTGTAGCTTATAGTCGACGATCGCCTGGTGCATGCGCGCGGCAAGTTGGCGGTCGCGTCCTGTCGCGTCGCCGTTGCCCATCGTGATTGGTGCTGGTGCGCCCACGATCCGGGCGGGTGCGCCAACAACGGTGACGTTGGACGGTACGTCGTGCACAACTACGGCGTTCGCACCGATGCGGACGTGGTCGCCGATGGTGACGGGCCCGAGTACCTTCGCGCCGGTGCCGATGTGCACGTGATCGCCAATCGTTGGTCCATCGACGCTGAAGCCGAGCTTCTTGCTGTTCGAAAGGCCGATGGTCACCCACGGGTTGATCTGGCAGTTCGCGCCGATCTTCGTACGCCCGTCGATAACGACGTTGCCGTGCGTCATCATGAGCCCGGCGCCAATCTCAACGCGGTTGCCAATCGATACGCCGAACAGGGTGCGCGAAGCCAGGTCGCAGAGTCCAGGGAGTAACGGCACGCCCGCGGAACGAAGTCGAATCTTCGCGCGGAAGAGCCACGCCGCGAGCCAACTTTCAGCAAACGCAATCGTGAACCAGCGGCGCACACGTGCGGCGCGGTTCGCCCATGCGGGCGAGTCCGGGATCTCCGCGAACGTAAAGGGAACGTGCGCGGCGTAATCCTGGTTCAGCGAGTCGGACATGGAGGCGCACCCGGCTTCCGCCAGACGGAGATGATCATGTCGGCATGCTGCGGCCGGCGCCGCGCCAGGCGGTTGAGGCCCGACCAAATAGCTCGCGCGGCAGGCTCGGGCAGACGGTCGAGGACGCTGCCATAGCGGGAGAACAACCAGAGCAGCGAGATGCCGAAGCATCGCTCCAGCACGAGGTGGTCGCCGCCGAGCGAGCGGACGTACGGCAGATCGCCCTTGACGTTGTGGTCCTCCGGAATCTGCCAGTACGGTCGCCAGGCGGGTCGCGGGCGGCCGAGGCGACGCATCAGCCGATCGCTCGTCCGACCGAGTTTGCACGAGATGCTTTCGAAGTTGGCAAGTGCGATCAGGACGCGGCCATCAGCTTTCGTGATGCGAGCCGCTTCGCGCGTGAACGCGTAGGGATCGGCGAAGTGGTCGAGCGAGCCCTGGCAGAGGACGCGATCGAAGGAGGCGTCAGCGAACGGCAACTCCTCGGCGATGCTGCGCACCATCTCAGCAGTGCTCGTTGGCTGGACGTACTGTCCGACGCCGATCATCTCCAGCGAGGCTTCAGCTCCGATGGATCGGCATCCGCGCTCGGCGATGCGCATGGCGACGCGGCCGGTGCCGCACGCCACGTCGAGAACGCGTCCACCGGATACGTCCGTCGCCAGGTCGACCATCGTTTCCTCGATCGCCTGGTAGAGGAATTGCGAATCACGATGCGTGCCCGCATGGAAGTCGTCGATGGAGTAGGTAAGGTCGAAGCCGGGCTTCTTCGTCTCTACGGTCATCGGTCTGTCTCGCCGGCCGCGCCGTTCGTTGCGATCGTGGACACGACCGCCGCTATTGAACGCGCTTGCGCTGGTTTCACGGCTGAGAGTACGACATCGAACTCCTCGAAGCCGCCGAAGAGGCTCGCGAACCATCGCTCGAAACGGTACTGGCTGCCGCGGCTGCCGTTCGCGAGTTTCTCAATGAACCCTGTCAGTGGCCCGCGCGCGAGGGCGAGCCCGCTATCGTCACCGCGTTGACCCGCAACACGCAGCCGAGCGCGTTCTACCGAGAACGCCGTTGGCGTCGGCGCGTCCCACGGCCTGCTGCGAGGATCGTAATAGTTGAATGTGTTGAGCGTCAGCAGCGGGCGCGCCCGGGCGTCGCGCGAAGCGGCGATGGCGGACGACGCGTGCGGGAGCGTCAGGTGGATTAGCGCGCCGGGCTTGCTGACACGCCAGAGTTCATCGAGCGTGGCGGCGATGTCGTCGCGATACATGATCGTGCGGCCGACGAACAATTCGTCGACGCTGCTGTCTCGGAACGGCATGCGGGGACCCGGCTGAGCGATGAACGCTACGCCCGGCGCCGCGAACGCGTTGATACGCATCACGCGGGCGGCGTGCTTCGTCCGGCCGGTGAAGTCGAGCCGCACCATCATGACGTTGCCACCTGCGCGACCTTCAGTTCTTCCTGCTGCTCCGGCCGAAGCGCGAGCAGCGCCTCGACGCGAGCCAGGTAGTTGTGCACGACCTGCGCCGGCACTCCTTCATCGGTGATCCGGCCGCGCTCGATGAGGATGCCGCGATCACAGAACTTCGGCAGGTTAAGCATGTCGTGTGTGACGAGCACCATGGTGACGCCGTTTGCGCGGAGACGATGGATGTGGTCCATGCACTTCGCCTGAAACTGCGCATCACCGACGGCGAGCACTTCGTCGATGAGCAGGACTTCGGGTTGGACGTGCACGGCGACCGAGAATCCGAGCCGGAAGAACATACCGGACGAGTAGGTACGCATCGGCTGGTCGATGAAGTCGCCGAGTTCGGAGAACTCAACGATCTGAGGAAGCACGGATCGCGCTTCTTTCAGCGTGAGGCCGAGGAGCACCGCGTTCAGGATCGCATTCTCGCGGCCGGTGATCTGCGGGTGGAATCCGGACCCGAGCTCGAGCATCGCGGACACGCGTCCATTGATCGTGACCTTGCCGGATGTCGGTGGTGTGATGCCGGACATGACGCGGAGTGTGGTGCTCTTTCCGCTGCCGTTCGGGCCGATGATGCCGAGGCTCTCGCCCCGTCGCACGCGCAGGTTCACCTGATCGAGGGCGACGAACGGACGGCGCGCGTTCGAAAGGAAGCGCGGCAGGTGCAGCAACATCGACTTGAAGTCGGTCGCCTCCTTCTGGAGCGACAGCGAGTAGTGCTTTGATACGTTGTCGAACTGGATCGCGACGTCCCCGCCGATCTCAGAGCGCATCGGCGAATCCTCCCTGCATCTTGCGGAAGGAGAACGAACCGAGAGCCGCGATGCCCGCCGCGAAGACCAGCGCTGGGACCATATCGGCGCCGGGCAACTGATTGTGCAGGAACAGATCCCGCCAGCCTTCGATCAGTGATGCCATCGGGTTGAGCAACACCCAATCATGATACTTCGCGGGCACGATCGACAGGGGGTAAATGACCGGCGTGAGATAGAACCAGATCAGGCCGACGAAGACTTCGGTGAGATGCTCCAGGTCACGGAAGTACACGTCGATAGAAGCGATGAAGAGTACGATACCCATAATCAGCACGGCCTCAACGAGCATTAAGTACGGAATGCCGATGAGCCACGTCCAGTTGGGCGTGTACCCCCCAATGACGAGCAACAGCACGAGCACCGGGATAGAGAATGCGTACTGGACGCCGTTGTTCAGTACCGTCGCCAGCGGCAGCACGAAGCGCGGGAAGTACACCTTCTTGATGAGGGCGCCGTTTCCGGCGAATGAACTGACCGCGAGCATGAGGGACGTCTGAAACCATGTCCAGGGAAACAGCCCCGCCAGGAGGACCAGATGATAGTCCTGGACGTCGATGCGGATGAACTTGCGCAGGACGACGAAGAGGACCGCTCCTTGCAGGAGAGGTCGGATCAGAGACCAGAGGAACCCGAAGATGGTGTCCTGGTAGCGAAGCTTGAGTTCGCGGAACGTGAGAAGATAGAGCAGATCCCACGATCGCCGCACCTGGCGATTGATACCCACACCCCCGTCCTTGGCAGGCCAATATCGCTCGGCAGCGTAACACATGCTGCTGCGTCTCGAAGGCTCGGCCCTGGGAGGCCCGGAGACTCCGGCCGACGACGAGAGGCCTCGGCGTCCGCCGGGTTGCGGCGAGACGTTGACGCGAAGGGGCTGCGGCGAATCGGGACGGGCTCCGGCACCTTGCTGGTACTCAGCACTTCGCCGTCGCGACGACCTGCTCGCAGGTCGACACCTGTTTGATTTCGACGCTGCCCACCATGCCGAACGGCTGCATAAACTTCTCGACCGGCTCCTGGGAGTCGGCTTCGAGCACCATGTTCATCTTGTGCTCGCCCGGGTGGACGACGTCGGCGAGGATCTTGATGCCGAAGGTGGCGGCGTTTGCCTGGCTGATGTGCTTGCCGAGCATCTGCATCATCTGAGGTTGCTGCGTGGGGCAGGTCTCAAGGGTGTGCTTGTGTTCTACGAAGTAGAGGGGCATGTGAGGCGGACCTTTCTGCGGCTTGTAGACGGATTACTACCTGTAGTGTGGCGGATTCGGATTGAGAAGACAAAAGGCGATGGGGCGGCTCGCTCAGCCGAAGTTGTGCGACTCGGGCGCCTGCATGGCGTGCGGGACGGGCAGCACCGCGAAGTGCTCCGCCAGCACGTTGATGGTGCCTTCCTTGCGCTGGAGTTGACCCTCGATGATCACGAAGGCCTCGCCGCGCACGAGCGCGCGCTGCCGTTCGTGCAGCCAGGGCGGCACGATGACGTTCACCATGCCGAATTCGTCTTCCAGCAAGAGGAAGACGAAGCCCTTCGCGGTGCCGGGCTGCTGGCGGCAGACGACCATGCCAGGCAGGTACACGCGAACGCCGTCAGGCATCTGCAGCAGGTGCCGGAGCGACGGCAGCGATTCGCCGAGGTACGGACGGATCAGCGCCATCGGATGATGGCCGGGTGAGAGCGAGAGTAAGCGGTAGTCCGCCGTCATGCGCTCCCATGTGCTCATGTCGGCGAGTACGGTTTGGTCTTGTTCGATTGGCAGCGGCAGCGTTATCTGCATGTTCGGCGGGCGGTAGAGCAGGCCGAGTTGCCACAGCAACTCGCGGCGATTGAGACCGAAAGCATCGAACGCGCCGACCTGGACGAAATTACTCGATCGACTTCCTCGTGCAGGCTGCACGATGTGATGCGCCCCATGCGTCGCACGAAGTCGGCGAGCGATGCGAACGCGCCGTTCCCGGCGCGCTCGTCGGCGATAGCGCGGGCGACATCGGCGCCGATGCTCTTCACGTAGCCGAAACCGATGCGCAGCGCGTTGTCTTCGACGCTGCATATGGCGTTGCTGTGGTTGATGTCAGGCGGCAGCACGCTGACACCGTGGCGTCTGGCATCGTGTATGAGGACATGCGGCGGATAGAAGCCCATAGGCTGCGAGTTGAGCAGGGCGCAATTGAACTCGACCGGGTAGTAGCGCCGCAGCCAGGCCGACTGGTACGCGAGGAGTGCGAACGCCGCTGAGTGACTCTTCGGAAAGCCGAACTCGGCGAAGGCGATGATCTTGTCGAACACGGCCTTCGCGACATCGTCGCTGACACCGCGGGCGCGAGCGCCTTCGACGAAGAGATCAGAAAAACGCGACATCCCATCGCGCGAGCGCTTGCGGCTCATCGCGCGTCGCAGTGCCTCGGCCTGGCCGTCGGTGAACCCGGCGACGGCGGTCGCGGCCTGCAGGACCTGCTCCTGATAAAGGATGACGCCGAGCGTCTCGCCGAGGACGGGTTCGAGGCTCGGATGGTCGAACGGTGGCTTGAAGTTGGGATCGGCGAGCAGCGCCTGCCGGTGTCGGACGTACGGGTTGACTGCACCGCCGACGATCGGACCCGGGCGAACGATCGCGACCTGTACCGTCAGATCTTCGAGCGATCGCGGCCGCGTGCGCGGCAGCATCTGCATCTGGGCGCGGCTTTCAATCTGGAAGACGCCAACGGTGTCGCCTTCGCAGATCATGTCGTAGACAGCGGCGTCCTGGAAGTTGATGCGGCTGAGATCCCGGATGGTGTCATGCTGCTCGGCGATGAGGTCGATGCACTCCTCGACGAGCGACAGCATGCCGAGTGCGAGGAAATCGATCTTGATGAAGCGCGCGTCATCGATCGAATCCTTGTCCCACTGGCAGAGGAAGCGGCCCTCCATTGCGGCGCGCTCGACGGGCACGAGTTCGACGATGGGTTTCGTGGAGATCACCATGCCACCGACGTGCTGACTGAGGTGGCGCGGGAAGCCGGAGATCTGTTTCGAGAGATCGATGAGGTCGCGCCAGATCGGGGCGTCGATCTTGCCGGCATACTCGGGGTACATCGACATCTCGTTCGCGACGTCGGCGCCGTGCCCCCAGCCGGCGCGCTTCGCCAGCCGGTCGAGGTCGCTTTCGGCGATACCGAGCGCCTTGCCGACGTCGCGTATAGCGCTGCGCAACTTGTACGTGGGAAAGCTGGCGACGAGAGCGGCGTGCTCGCGGCCGAAGTGCTCGTAGACGCGCAGGATGAGCTGCTCGCGGATATCGCGCGGGAAGTCGAGGTCGATGTCCGGCACCGAGGCGATCTCGTCGTTGAGGAAGCGGCCGAGGAAGAGGTTGTACTTGATCGGGTCGATGTGCGAGAGGCCGATCAGATAGCAGAGGATCGATCCGACGGACGAGCCGCGGCCACGGCCAGGCGGCAGTCCCGATCGGCCGCGCGCGCTGTGCTCGCCGCGCACTTGCACGGCGACGTCGCGGCTCAGTTCTAGCAGGTCGCGGTAGATGAGGAAGAAGCCGGAGAGCCCGTGCTTACGCACGAGCCGCAACTCCTCCTGCAGCCGTTGTTCGACGGCATCCGGGATCGTGCCGTCGAACAGGCCGTAGCGTTCGCGCGCGGCGCGGCGGCAGACGGTTTCGAGGTACACGTCGGCGGACGACCCGTCGGGTGTCGCATAGTCGGGGAAGTGGTAGTCGATGTCGGTCGTCAGATCGAATGTGCAGCGCTCGGCGATGCGCGCACTCTCGTCGAGCGCCTCCGGCCACTCGGCGAACAACTCCTCCATCTCGACGGATGATTTGAGGTAGTACTCGGAGTTCTCGCGGCGCTCGCGATGCGAGGCCTCGAGCGTGCTGCGGTTGCGGATCGCCACCATCACGTCTTGCAGGCGATGGCGGTCGCGCTCATGGTAGTGGACGTCGTTTGTGGCGACGTAGCGGAGGTCATGTGCGCGGGCCAGATCGACGAGACGGCGGCAGCGCTCGGTGTCGCCGTGCACGAGATTCTGTTGCAGCTCGATGTAGAAGTTCTCGCGCCCGAACCATTCGATGTATCGCAGGAGCTTAGCCTCAGCCGCGGCGAGATCGCCCGCGGCCGCGAGCGCGGGCACCTCACCGCGCTTGCAGCCTGAGAGTGCGATGAGCCCGCGGGTGTGCTGCGACAGCTTGTCGTAGGTCAAACGCGGCTGCTTACGCTCGCTGGTGAGGTGTGCGGCGGAGAGCAGGCGGCACAGGTTGTTGTAACCTTCGGTGGTGGCGGCGAACAGTGTCAGGTGGTGACCATCTTCGAGCGTGACCTCGGCGCCGGTGATGGCGCGGATGCCGAACGATTTGGCGGTCTGGGCGAACTCCATCGAGCCGTAGAGCCCGTCATGGTCGGTGAGCGCCAGCGTCTCGTAGCCGAGGTCGCGGGCGCGGAGGATGAGATCGTCGTTGCTGGAAGCACCATCGAGCAGCGACCAGCAGGAGTGGAGGTGGAGTTCGGCGCGGTAGCGGCTTAGTACCGCTGCAGCCACCACGCGCCCCCCATCAGGTCCTGGTACACGGTGACAACGCGGCCGCCTTCGAGTTGCAGCTGATAGTACATGCGCGAGAGTGGCGCTTCGCGCCACCACTCGTCGTCGATGCGCCAGCGATCCTGGATCGATGCGATGTTGCGCATGGCACCCTCGTGCGCGATGGCGCGCGGACGGCCGCGCGCATCGATCTCGACGCGCAGCGAGCGCGGGCCGGCTAGAGGTCGTAGTCGATGAGGGCGTATCGGCGTTCGGGGATTCTGGACCATGGCTCTACCTCCACGATGCGCGTCACCTGCGATTCGCCATTGAACTGCGCCTTCAGCTGCCGCAGCGCCGCGAGCAGTTGTGCGCGGCGGCGGGCCTGCTCGGCGAAGAGCAGGCTGCGCTGCTTGCCTGTCTCCGACGTCAGGCCGACGAATTCCAGGGACATCTCCACGACCGGTCCCGCCATCTGCAATGGCTCGATCAGCTTCTTGAGGACGAAGATGATGCTCGCGTCATCGGCGAGGGGTTCACGGAAAGTCAGGGTGCGCTCCCAACTACCGCCGCCGAGCAGTACCAGCCGCAAACGCAGCTGGCGCACTTGCCGGTAGCGCATCGCCGGGCGCTGCATCAGCCGTCCGACGATCTGGCGAGCGGCGACGATCAGCGCGGCGCTGTTTACCGTCGGCGCAGGCATCGTGAGCGAGCCCGTAACCGGCTCGACGCGCTGACGCGGGCGAAACGGTTCGGTGGAGATGCCGCGCGCGAGTTCGTACAGCCGGCGGCCTTCGCGGCCGAATTGCGCCTGAGCGGCGCCGATAGAGAGCTGCGCAACATCGCCGATGGTGCGCAGCCCGTAGAGGGCCAGCTTGCGATGGACATCATATGAGACGGGCAGAAACGACGTATTCAGCGGCGTGATGAACTCCTGCTCGTGACCGGCAGGTACGATGTTCGATTCGCCCGTTGGGCTCATCGAAGCGGCGAGGCAGGCGATGAACTTGCCTTCACCGACGCCGACGCTGGACATAACGTTACTGCCGTCTCGCATCGTCCGGATAAGGCTTGCTGCTGCGTGTTGCTGTGCCCCTCCATCAGCACGTGGATCGATCGCAGCGAACGCGATGCCAAGGTCGCCGGGCTCGACGAGCGGCTCCACGTCCTCGATCGCGCTGAGCATGGCATCGAAGGAACGGCCGTAGAACACCGGGTCGGGCGGCAGGAGCGTGAGATCGGGTGCCAGCGTGCGCGCATCGCGCAGCGGCATGCCGTTGCGTACACCAAGGGCGGTGGCCTCTGGCGAGCAGTCGACGATCTGGTTTGCGCCGGGCGGCGGTTCGCCGATTGCGACGGGGTGGCCGATGAGCGCTGGTGTGCGCGCGCGTTCGAGGGCGATACGGAAGTTCGGGACAGCAACGCAGGCCAGACGCATAGCCGGCTCCGTTCGGGAGATTCACCCTCGTCCCGGCGGTGACCGGTGCGCAGCAGATGGACGCCGCAGCGAGAGGGCTAGCGCCAGTATAGAACAAACGTGCTAGAAGTCAAGCGGATCGATCGTCAGGAGGCGAGTGGGAGGAAGACGGTCGGAGCTTCCGATGTGAGGGCCGGCGCATCCGTTCGAATGAGCCAGTGCCGCTGTTGACCATCCCATCGGGTCTCGACGCAGCCCTTGAGTTGAACTTCGCCGAAATCGACGATGACGTGGTGCCTACCGCGGGCGAAGTAGAAATCGAACAGCGCGGCCGCATCAGCAGGTGTCAACGCGATCACGTGAGGATCGCCGTCGATTCGCGCTGAACCCGTGGTCACGATGAGGTTATGGTCATCAAGGACGGTGATCATGCCGCTTCTCCCTCCGGGTGAAGCCGGGCGATGAGTCAATCGCGCCAATCGCATTGTGCTACAGCGGGCGGACCATTTTACCGGCCGATCGGGCCATCTCTGATGGGCCGTTTGTACGGGCAGAATGCCCGGCGCAGCCGATGCCACACGACGGGATCCGGCTTAATTCATAGCTTGACGATGCGCGGACGGTACCATGGGGCCATGTTGTACGCGGAACACGTGGCGCGGACGTTCGGCAGCCTGGACGTGCTGAAGGATGTCACCTTCAACGTGAGCGAGGGCGAGCGAGCGGGACTGGTCGGGCCGAACGGCGCCGGCAAGTCGACGCTGTTGCGGCTGATCGCGGGCGAGGATGCACCGGACGAGGGTTCGTGCGGGCATCGCGGCGGGACGCTGGGCTACCTGAGGCAGGAGGCCGGGCACGATGCCGATCGGCGGCTCATCGACGAGATGTGGACGGCGTTTCCTGAGGCGCGCGCGATCGATCTGGAGTTACAGGACACCGCCGGCCAGATCGAGCGAGGCGAGGGCGACCTCGATGTGCTCATCGACGAGCAGGGGCGGTTGTTCGAGACATACGAGGCTATGGACGGTTACCGGATCGACACGCGGATCGGACGCGTGCTCGACGGTCTAGGGTTCGCGCCGGCCGACCGTCAGAAGCTCTGTGGCGAGTTCAGCGGCGGGTGGCAGATGCGGATCGCACTGGCGAAGATCCTGGTGCGGCGGCCCGACCACATGTTGCTGGACGAGCCGACAAACCACCTGGACGTCGCAGCGAAGGAGTGGCTGGCCGACGATCTGTCGAAGTACAAGGGCGTCGTGCTGATCGTGACGCACGACGCGGAGTTCTTGGACCGCGTCGCGAACCGCATCATCGAACTTCGCGACGGCGCGGTCGACACATACACCGGTAATTACACCGAATACCAGCAACAGAAGGCGGCGCGGCTGCAGCAACTCGACCGGGCCGCGGCGCGACAGGATCGCGAGCTCGATAAGCAGGAGCGATTTATCGAGCGCTTCCGCGCGAAGTCATCGAAAGCTACCGCCGTGAAGAGTCGCGAGAAGGCGATCGCCAAGATCGAGCGAATCGAGCGCCCGCGCAAGGAAGCGGAGGTGCACTTCCAACTCACCGCGCACGGGCGTACGGAACGCGACGTGCTGATGCTGTGCGAGATCAGCCACACCTACGGAGATCACGTCGTGCTGGTTGATGTGAACCTGCACGTCGAGCGCGGGCAGAAGGTGGTGCTCATCGGCCCCAACGGCAGCGGCAAGAGCACGCTGCTGCGCATCGCGGCGGGCATGGTCGATCCGACGGAAGGCAGCGTCGACTGGGCGGAGCGCGCGCGCCGCCAGTACTACGACCAGCACCAGGACGAGGTGCTGGATGGCGAGAATACGGTGCTGGGGGAGGTACGGTCCGTCGCCGCGAACGAGTCGGATGAACGGCTACGCACCGTGCTTGGGCAGTTCCTCTTTCGCGGCGACGACGTGTTCAAGAAGATCGGCGTGCTATCGGGTGGCGAGCGGAGCCGTGTGGCGCTGGCGAAGTTCCTGATTCAGCCGACGAACGTACTGGTGCTGGACGAGCCAACGAACCACCTGGATCGCACGACGCGGCGGAAGCTCATCGAGGCGTTGGAGAAGTACGAGGGCACGATCATCTGCGCGAGCCACGATCCGGGGATCCTCGATCGGGTGGCGACGCGGGTCTACGAAGTCAAAGATGGCGGCTGCCGAGAAGTCATCGAGCGGCGCCGGGAACTCGACTGATCGTCGTCGCGGCCGGCGAGCCGAAACGATGCGGCCGCTGCCAAGAGCGTCCGGTCATCCCTGCCCGGACGTTGCGCGTGCGCTTGGAGCGGCGGATGCCACCATTTCCTCGCTGACGTCCCAAAGGCGCCGTGCGACCTCCCGATCGTGGGAGATTGCGTTCGATTGCTTCTCCCGGCTGTTCGCGAAGTACTTGCCGGTCACGCCTTCGACGTCGGGCGACGCTGCGAGATAGATCGACGTCTGTGCGCCCTTCTCCGGCGTCAGCAGGAACGGCTTCGCGACCGTCTGGAAGACGCCAAAGAGGCTGCCGATCATGCCCGCGTTGTTCTTGCCGAATCCAGTCATGACCACGCCGGGGTGCAGGCAGTTTGCTGTAACGCCGGTGCCTTCCAGACGGCGCGCGAGTTCGTAGGTGAAGAGGACGTTCGCAAGCTTGGACTGACCATATGCGCCGAAGCCGCGGTACGACTGCTCGCCGTGCAGGTCGTCGAAGTTGAGCTTGCCCCGTGCGTGAGCGCCGGAGCTGACGCTGACGATCCGCGCCGGGGCACTCGCCTTTATCGTGTCGAGGAGGAGGCCGGTGGTGAGGAAGTAGCCAAGATGGTTGACACCGAACGTCGTTTCGAAGCCGTCTCTGGTGAGCGTGCGCGTCGCGTTGTAGGCGCCCGCGTTATTGACCAGCACGTGGAGCCGTTGATGCCTGGTCTGGAACTCCGCCGCGAACTGCCGGATCGAATCGAACGAGGCGAAATCGGCGAGCATCAACTCGACGTTATTGCTGCCGCTGCGCCGCTTGATGTCGGCGAGCGCTGCTTCGCCTTTCGCTCGATCTCGCGCCGAGATCACGACCGTGGCACCGAGCCCGGCGAGCGCCTGTGCGGTTTCCTTACCGATGCCCTGGTTAGCGCCGGTGACAAGACAGGTCTTTCCCGCCATGCTGCTTAGTGCTGCGCTCATCTCTGCGTCTCCATGCGTTCGGTCAAGGGGGAGCGGCCCTCACGTCGGGCTTGGCCAATGGTGGACGATGAGCGTGCCATGCGTCAACAAACGCGCGGCGGGCGCAATCCTCTACCGCGTGGTTGAGCGTCGGAAGCGTTCGGAACGGGCGAACGGTAGCGTCGCGAGCGCGGCTCAGTTCTCGTACTGCACGTCGAGGTAGCCGGTCAGCACGTCGCTGAGCGAGACCTCCGTATCGATACCCTGCCCCAGGCCGTAGATCGGCGCCATGAGCGATCCTCGCCCCGGGTTCGCACGCAACTCCCCGACGGCCGCTCCGAGGTCGGCGAGGAAGCGATCGGCCACGCCGGGCTGCGCGGTGCGCAATGTCATCCCGAGGTGTATGCCTGGCGGTAGCTGAAGCCCTGTGAGATTCCATCCGCGCGCCGACAGCAGGTCCTGTAAGGCATACGCGTTGAATGCGTCCGACGTGAACGCCGCCACGAGCAGCGAGTCGCCCAGCAGCCGCAGCTCCGGGATCGCGGCGATGCCCTTGCGAATCGTCTTCGCCGTGTCGACGATACGTCGTGTCGCATCGAGGTAGCCCTGCTCGCCCATGTTGAGCAGGGCGGCCCATGCTTCGGCGCTGAGCGCGCCCGGGCGGCTGCCGGCCATCGTGGGCGAGTTGTAGAGCCCGCCGGGCCAGTCGGTCATCGTAAAGTAGCTGTAGCGGCGTAGGTGCGCGTTGCGGTAGAGCACGACGGACGTGCCCTTCGCCGCGTAGCCGTACTTGTGCGTATCGCAGGACATCGACGTTACGCCCACCAGCCGGAAGTCGAAGGGTGGCACCGCTTCGCCGAGCCGCTCCGCCCAGGGCAGCAGGAAGCCGCCAAGACAGGCGTCCGTGTGGAACCAGATGCCCCGCTCATGCGCCAGCGCCGAGAGCTCCTCGATGGGGTCAACGACGCCCCATGGGAAGCCGGGCGCCGACCCAACCATCGCCGCCGTCCGGTCAGTGATAGCGGCGCGCATCGCCGCCACGTCCGCCCGGCCGGCCGCATCGACAGGGACGCGTACCGGCGTCAGGCCGTAGTACTGCGATGCCTTGGAGAATGCCGCATGCGCAGTCGCCGGCATCAGCAGCTCGGGCTGAGTGATGCCGCGCTCGGTGCGCGCCTGGTCGCGGGCGCAGCGCATCGCGGTAAGGATGCTTTCCGTGCCACCCGACGTGATGAGCCCGCAAACGCCGCCGTCCTGCTCGCGCGTCGGACTGCGGTCGGCGCTGAGCATTGAGGCCGTCATCGCGACGATCTCGGCTTCGAAGCGCGTCGCGCGCGGCCACACGTCCGGATGCAGCGGGTTCAGCTCGGCGTTGAGCGCATAGACGTCGCTAAGGAATCCGACGAACTCCTCGTCGCCGTGGTAGACGGCGCCCGAGACATAGCCTTCGCGCCAGACGCGCTGTTCCTCGGATTTCATCGTCCGGATCTCGTTGAGGATCTCTTCACGCGATCGTCCGCGCTCCGGGATGCGTGTGTTCGAAGGGAAACGGCCGAGGTACGGCTTGAGTGATTTCTTGACGACGCCAAGGACGGCGCTGAGCTCTTCGCGACGCATGACGGGTACTCCTCCTACGTGTGGCTGGACGCTGATGGCCTGCCGTTGAGGCGGGCGTACATCTTGCGTTGGCGATGGTACATGCCGGGATACTCGCGGTACAGGTCGTCGTAGACGGCGAAGTTCGCGGGCTGCGGCTCGAACGTCGCATCGATGCGCGCCAATTGTGCGACTTCGGACTGTTGCACCTCGCCCAACACGAGGCCGGCGAAGATCGCTGCGCCCCTGACGTTCACCAACAAGGGCTGGGCGACGCGATGCACCGGGCGCCTGAGCACGTCGGCGTGGATCTGGCACCAGACATCGGACGCCGCCCCGCCACCGATGAAGCGGATGGCACCGAGCGGCCGGCGGACGAACTTCTCGACAGCATCGAGCATCCAGCGCGCGTTGAACGCCACGCCTTCAAGGACGGCGCGGACCATGTGGGCGCGCGTCGTGCGTAGGGAGAGGTTGTAGAAGGCCGCCCGGACGTTCCGGTCGTCGACCGGGCAGCGCTCGCCCGCGAGCCATGGCGTGAACACGACGCCGTCGCTGCCGGCCGGCACGGTCGCGGCGAGGTTGTCGTAAGCGCGGTAGCCGTCAGGAGAGGGCGTCGCGGAGAGCAGTCCGTCCTCCTGTACGACGACGTTGTCACGCAGCCACTGCAGGCACACGCCCGCGGTGTCGTGATTGTTCGCGAGCAGATAACGGCCGGGGATCACCGACGGGACCGTGGCGATCTGGCGCATCGCATCCGTTCGCTTGAAGGGAACGTGGCAACTGATCCATGACGTCGTGCTGATCGCCAGATGCGGCTCGTAATCGGCGATGGCGCCCGCACCGATCGCGGCGGAATGGAGGTCCGGCGTGCCGGTAACGACCTTCACGCCGTCAGGCAGTCCGAGGTCGCGCGCCACCTCTGGGAGCACGGTCCCTACGATCGAACTAACCGCCTGTAGCGGCGGCAACTGCCGCGGGTCGAGCGTCGACATCTTGACAAGCTCCGGGTCGTAGCGGGCACTATCGAGGTCCCGGTTGTCCGTGAGCCAGGAGGTGATCATCGACGCCGGCGTGGCAGCTATCCGGCCCGTGAAGCGGAGATTGAGGTAGTCGACCGGCTCGAGGAAGACCGCCGTGCGCGCGTAGACATCGGGCTGCTTTTGTCGGAGGTAGAGGATGTGACCGGTGGGGTCGTTGCCGAGCGGCGAGGGCGCGCCACCGCTCTTCCGGATCCAGCGCCAGGCCTTGAGTGGAGCGTAACCGCCCACCTGCAATGGCCCGCCGACGACCTTGGACGAGTACGGTTCGCCGCGGGCGTCCATCCACAGGATGCAGTCGCCGGCTGGGTCCCCGTGCTCGTCCACAGGAATGGTGCTCGCCCACTGTCCCGTACACGCCACAGCGACGACGTCTTCAGGGCGCACGATGCCGGAGGCCAGCAGTCTCCGCGCCGAGGATGTGATCGCCTGCCACCAGTCTGCGGGGTCCTGGAGGGCGCCGCCGTCCGGCAGCCGCCGTGTTTCGACGGCTATCAGTTCGTGGCCCGCGACCTCGCCGCGCATCGAGACGAGCGCGGTCTTCGGCCCGCCGGTTCCGAGGTCAATCGCCAGGACGTATCGGTCGCGATTCATGTGCGGGGCCAGCATACGCCGTGCCGCGCCGAGCCGCACGGGCCAAGTGTCATCCCCGGGCGCCGCAGACGCTCACCTCAACTGGCCGTCGCGGCCGTCGCGGCGTCATCGGCGTCTGCTCCCCGGTGAATACCGACGGGCGGCTCCGAGGAACATCCCTCGTCATGCCGCGTGCCGCGAGAACGGGCGGCGACCCTGTGCCAGCCAGCCCCCTTTCCTCTTAGGCTGAAGCTACGCACCTATACGCTGGGCCGCAAGATACATTGCAGGACAGATCGAACGGTCGTGCATCTCTGCGCCTATCCACGGGATCATATTGGTGAGAGTGTGATGCGTTGAAGAGACATGCGTACGGATGGATGCGGCAGGTTGTCACCACTGCCCTGATGGTGGCGCTGGGGTTCGTCGCACTGGCTGTAGTGACCGGACACGCCTCCAACGCCCTGCCGATGGCGGCGCCGGGCCGGCCGGCGAGCCCGCAGTCGGCGGTGCAGAGCCCGCACGGGCCGGAGCCGGCGTGCGCCGCCTGCCATCGCGCGCACACCGCCACCGATCCGATGCTGCTTGTCGCCGCCGAAGGGGACAGCAGCATCTGCACGCGCTGCCACAACGCCTCCGGGGAAGCGGCGAGGTCGTCGCACTCCAACGTGGACTATGCGGGGGCAGAACAGCAGCCGTTCTACGTCTCGTGCGCGCAATGCCACGATCCGCACGGCGACCCCGATGCTGCGGGCGGCAACAAGGCGATGATCCGTTCGAGCATCGGCGGCCTGGCCGTCAACTTCACGGCCAGCTCCGGCCCCGGCTCGTTCGATGACGGCATGGACAACGGGCTGCACGACAGCATCTGCGTCGCCTGCCACACGACGACGTCTCACAACAACGTGAACAGCCCGGAGCTGATGGGCGAGGGCCACGACCCGGTCGGGACGGACTGCACCGCCTGTCACAAGCACGGCGACGACCCGAACTCCCGCTCGGGCTTCATGCCGGCTCAGACGGCTACACCCACTTCGACTGACACGCCGACGCCGACGCCGACCGACACGCCGACGCCGACTCCAACGGATACGCCGACGCCGACCGACACGCCGACTCCCACGCCGACCGATACGCCAATTCCGACGGATACGCCGATCCCCACCGTTACTCCGGGCTAACACCCGGCCGTCACCGTTGAGCGTACACCGCAGACCGATCATGCGCTGATCGCCGAAGGTGTCCGTGAAGGTGGCGAGCGAGATGCTCGGGCACGCCGACATCAGCACGACGCTGCGGATCTACTCGCACGTCCTGCCGCATCAGCAGGACGCGGCCGCGGACGCGATGGACCGCATGTTCGCCGGGCATGAGAAGCGTGAACCGCCTCACTTAGCGGCTTGCATCAGGTTGTGGCTCAACGCTGAGATCGCGATAGATCAGTCGAATCGCCACGAGCAAGAGTTCGGCTTCCTCGGCTCGAGCTCGAAGCGAAAGCCGAATCTCCGCTCTCGGATGGATCGTGTCTCTCACGTCGCGGCCGGCCCAACGCCAACTTCGCAGCGTGGTCGCTGACAAACGCCATGGCGACGGCCGCGCCAACGAGATGGCTGAGGCTGACGCGGTCCCAGTCGAGCTCTGCACCAACGCGCGGGACGTCCTTGCAGGCACCAGACCATCGAGGGTCGGCGGCAACCTCTTCGCGGCAAAGGCGATCGAGAAGCATCCCTTCGATGACGCCTGCGGAGAGAAGCGCGGACCCTTTGTTCGCTCCTGAACCAAAGGCGCGCTGCGCCTCAAGGTAGTCCTTTTCCAGCACGGCGCGGAGGTCCGCGTCTACCACGAATGAGAAGTTGCGTGCGTCGAGTTGGCGCGACTCGGACTGCTGCCGCCTGAGCTGATCCAGGGCCTCGAAGATCTGCCGGGCATTCGCATCTTGCCGCGCCGAGCGTAGCGCCGCAGCTGCCTCATCGGAGCCGCTCGGATGCGCCGACGCTACCGTCTCGCCTAATCGAATCTCGAGCCGTCCCAGGAACTGGTCAAGGTACGCGATCATTCGGCGATGCGGCCGATCACCAGAGGGCACGTTTGGCAGTGGCCACTTCCCTGCCATCTGAAGGTCTGCATCGGGCATGATGACCATCTTGCCGAGGACCGGATCGCCGGGACACAGGTACGCTGCCGTCTCGATGATCGTGTTGTACTGCTTCATTCGGATGTCGTCGGCCGCGAGTTGCTTGGTTTCGACGTCACTCGAGAGCTGCGCGCGGAGGTCGCGCGCCTGGCGTAACAGGATTTGGAGTCTCATCAAGACAACGCTCATAAGGAACCTCGTCGTCTGTGGCTGTCAACGCCTTGCAGAAACGCCCCTCCGAGCCATGTGTTAGCTTCGGAAGGGCGGTGGTTAATGGTGGAGACGGGGGAGAACCCACCTCCCACAAGTCCACCATGACTCTGAAGCTAAGCCGCCCTTCCCGCTGAGGACCGGCGACTACGTCGTCGTTTGGAAGGACGTCGCGTGAGTACGCCACTGACCGCGGACGCGGCTGGCGTTGCGACGACCTCGATCACGCCCTGCATCAACTCCCCCTGGGTACAGATGGCGAAGCACGTCGCCACCCTCTTCCCAGCCGGCAGTCTGTTGCCAAATGAATCGATCGAGATTCGCTGCTTCCGGAACCGCCGAATCGGTCCCCGCGGCTTCTTCCAGGACCATGGCACTCTGATTCGCGATGCGATGAGGTGGGCCGCAGCTTGGGACGTGTACGTTGGCATCGGCACTCGCCGCTGCCCCAACGGAGCGCCCATCGCCCAGTGTCCGCACGAAAAGCCAGGCGGCAAGGACCACGTCGGGCGGTTGTCGGCGGCGTGGTGCGAGATCGACCTCGGCAAGCCGTACGAAACGGTCGAGCAGATCATCCACGCCCTCGACGCGGCGCGGCTGAAGCCGGATCTGCTCGTCTCGAGCGGCGGTGGCGTGCACGTCTACGTGTGCTTTGACGCACCGACCACGCAGCTCGACCGCGTTGAGCGAGCGAACCGGGCGCTTGTGAAGCACGTCGGCCACGACCACGCCATCGACGCGAGTCGCGTCCTGAGACTCGCGGGCACGGCCAACTTCAAATACACGCCAACGAGGCCGGCTGTGATTCTCCAGCGGGAGACATTGCCGTGCCGATGACGGTCGCGGAACTCGAGGATGTCCTCGGAATCGACGACGATGCTCTCGCGGGCGACGATGCATGCTCGGCGCACATCAACGCCGCGACTCGCTCAGAGATCAGCGCTGGCTACGCGGACAAGCTCCGCCGGTTGGGCAACGACTGGAAGAATGCGCTCGCCAACACAGGCGCCAATGGCTACACGTCGGCATCTGAGTGCGACAACGCGATCGTCTGGGCGTTGGTGAAGCGCCATTTCACTGACGAGGAGATCTTCCGCACGCTCGAAGCATCGGCCAGGTATGCGGGCCGGGTTGAGCGGAAAGGCGAGAAGCACACCCGCGAGCTATTCGAGGACGAGATCGCCAAGGCACGGACCCTCGTCGACCCCTTCCCGCTCGATGAACGCGCGCCGCCGGTCGACCTCAGCGAGATTCGTTCAAAGCGCGCTTCCGGGGAGGCCGCAGGAACAGAAACGGAGGGTACGCCACCCGGCCCATCCGGCCGTCGCGTGCCGCTCCCTCGCTTCCCGAGGACCGACAGCGGCAACGCCGAGTTCTTCGCGGCGATGTACGGGAGCCGGCTGCGGTACGACCATCGCCGAGGTGAGTGGCTCGTGTACCGCGGTCACTGGTGGCAGCCCGACAACGACGACGAGGTCCATCGTCTCGCAAAGGAAGCGGCGAGGGCAGCGGTACGTCGCGGCTCTGAACATCGGCGATGAAGACGAGCGAAAGCGGGAGGCGGCGTTCGCCATCTCGTCTGAGAACCGCACGAAGTTGGAGGCTGCGCTCGCGCTTGCTCAGGCCGAGCGGCCGCTCGCGGATACTGGCGAAGGTTGGGACTCTGACCCGTGGCTGTTCGCCGTAGATAACGGAGTCGTTGATCTTCGCGGTGGACGACGGCGCCCTGGGCGCCCGGAAGACCGCATCTCGCGCCACTCAAGGGTTGCGCACGACGCCGCCGCGACGTGCCCGACGTTCGATCGCTTCATCGCGGACGTGCTGCCGGACACCGAGGTGCGCCTCTACGTTCAGAAGCTCGCCGGGATCGCTACTCACAGGCGACGTCAGCGTGCAGATACTGGTGTTCCTGCACGGCGCGGGCTCCAACGGCAAGTCGGTCTTTGCCAGTGCGGTCAAGTACGTCCTTGGTCCGGACTACGCGCGCCAGGCCGCACCCGGGCTGCTCCTGAAGTCGCGCGGCGACCGACATCCCACGGAGGTGGCCGATCTCTACGGCGCGCGGCTCGTGGTTTCGACCGAGATCGACGACGGGCGCGAGTTAGCCGAGGCACTCGTAAAGCAGACGACCGGCGGCGACGAGTTGAAGGGCCGTTTCATGCACCGGGACTTCTTCGGCTTCCAGCCGACGCACAAGACGTGGCTCCTAGCGAATCATCGTCCGACCGTCCGGGGAACAGAGGAGGCGATCTGGCGGCGCGTCAAGCTCGTGCCATTTGAGGTGACCATCGCCGAGGCGGACCGGGACGAACACCTCGGCGAGAAGCTCCAGGCTGAGGCGCCGGGCATCTTGAACTGGATGATCGAGGGCTGTTTGCAGTGGCAGCGGGAAGGCTCGCTGACCGAACCCGACGCCGTGCGCGCGGCCGTCGCGGAGTACCGCGCCGATTCCGATGCGCTGGCACCCTTGATCGACGAGTGCTGCGACCTTGGGGCTGCAAACACGGCCCGCGCCGGCGCGCTGTACAGGGCATACAAGAGCTGGGCGATGGTGAGCAGCATCTCGGAGCGCGAGACGCTCACGCAGAAACGCTTCGGTTCGCTGATGAACAGCGACCGACGACTCAAGCGAGAAAGGAAGGCGAGCGGCTGGTTCTACCACGGTATCGCGGAGAAGCCTGACTGGTTGGGGAGCATGAAGGATGCCTAGCGCGCACTCCGATCCGCGCCGACACGCACGGCTGCTCGCCACGTGTGACGGATCGCCGAAGCTAACGACCCGTCATTTTCGGTTTGTTCTCTTAGTGAAGCCTCATGTGGGGAGAAACCCAGAAGAAGGGTCACAACCCGTCATCACGTCACGGCAACCGAACACGATGACCGAATCGTGCGTCCTAGATATCGATCCCGTGGTCGATGTCGAGGAGGGCAAGCCGCTGCAGGAGTTCGGCGCGATGGTGGATGTCGTGTTCGAGCAAGTGAAAGGCTATCCAATGCCCGTTGTACGTTCGTGCAGCGTCCCGCTCGTCGGCGTAGACCCGGTCGAGCTGCGCCTGATTGGCAAGGAAGCGTTCGAGTCGCGTGAAGGTTCGATTCAGCTCTCGCTTCAGATCGTCCTTGGTGCGCGCTGTCGTCCAGATGTTCGGGTACGGATCACCGTCCTGTACGTCGCGGGTCAGCCAGCGGTCGCGGGCGTCCGACACGTGGATCAGGATGCCCCGAGAGTTCCACAGGCTTTCCTTCGGCGTCCAGCCCAAGGTGCGATCGGGATAGAGGTCGACGATGTGGACGAGGTCGCCCTGGACGGATCGCCAGTACTGCCGCGATGTCGAGCGGCCGAAATTGCGAAGTGGATTCCTGCATGGCACCGATCGTAGCAAGAAGCGCTATAGGCGCAACAGCAGGAACCAGGGGAGGCTGACAGGGCGATGACGCCTGTAACCATGCAGATCGAACACGTCGACATCGACGACGCTGCGTCCCGACCCGGCGAACCCGCGCAGGATCTCGGACGCCGAGCTGGAGGCGCTGATCGCGAGCCTTCGCGAGTGGGGCTTCGTGCAGCCCGTGCTGGTGCAGGCGCGAGGACAAGACCGTCATCGGCGGCCACCAGCGGCTGCTCGCGGCGCGCAAGCTCGGCCTGAAGACGGTGCCGGTGATCTTCGTCGACCTGAGCATCGAGCAGGCGCGCTCGCTCAACGTCGCCCTCAACAAGATTTCGCGGCGAGTGGGACGAGGAGCTGCTCGCCCGCATGCTCGCGGACCTGCAGCCGGTCGCCGACCTCGACCCTCACCGGCTTCGCCGAGGACGAGCTGGACAAGCTGCTGAAGTCGCTGGACGTGCGCGAGAAGCGCGAGAAGGCGGAGGCGTTCGACGTCGACGCCGCCCTGGAGGCCGCACGCGCCGCCACACGCGCCCAACGTGGCGATCTGTGGGCGCTGGGCGACCACCGGCTCCTGATCGGCGACGCGACCGACAGCGGCGACGTGGCGCGGCTGCTGGGCGAGACGCGGCCGGCGATGTGCTTCACCGATCCGCCCTACAACGTCGACTACGGCAAGGGCGGCGGCTCGTTCGCCGTGCGGCGCAACAAGCGCACGCATCCAGAACGACTGCCTGAGCCCCGAGGAGTGGGATCGCTTCGTCCGCGGCTGGGCCGGCAACCTCCTCGCGATCGTCGATGGCGCGCTCTACATCTGCATGAGCACGCGCGAGTGGCCGACGATGTGCGCGATCCTTGCGGACCTCGGAGCGCACTGGTCGGACTCGATCATCTGGGCGAAGGATCGCTTCGTTCCTGGCCGCGCCGACTACCAGCGGTCGTTCGAGCCGGTCTTCTACGGGTGGCGCGACGGCGCGAAGCACCAGTGGCACGGCGGCAGGACGCAGGACGACGTCTGGCGCATCGAACGACCGTCCGACAGCGACGCGCACCCGACGATGAAGCCGCTCGCGCTGGTCGAGAAGGCGATCACCAACAGTCCAGCAAGCCGGGCGACGTCGTGCTCGATCTCTTCCTCGGATCGGGGACCACGCTGATCGCCGCGGAGCGCACCGGGCGCGTCTGCTACGGCATGGAGCTCGACCCGCACTATGGCAGCGTGGTGTTGGCCCGCTGCGAGAGCTTCACCGGCAAGGAGGCCGTATGCCTGAGCCGGTCTTCGTGATCGTGCAGGGACGCACGCGGCTCGCTCGTCCACGTCCGCCGGCGCGACGACGGCGAGTGCGTCGGCTGCATCGAGGTCGGGCTGTACGAGATCGTGCGGAGCGCTGATCTGCGAGGAACTGGGGGAAGCGGTGAGGGAGGACGGGGCGGCGATGACGGATGTTAGCATCGGCGCTCCGGCCGTCAGACCGACCGTCATCGCCAGGAGGATCGCGGCCCACGTCCTCGACGTCCGCGGGTGCTCAGCGAAGGTCGTGCAGTGCTCCGCGCAGTGAGGATCAGATCGCAGCTGAGCGCGAAGGCCGGTGACTTCGGCATGCCCGCGCGGCCGCTCGTGCCGCATGGCGAAGTCAGGCGGTTCGCGACGCGGGGGCAGGCATCTGCTCGGCGGGAACTCGTCCTCTGACTCGTCCCGCGGGTGCTAGCCAGCGCCGTGGGAGACCTCCCGGACTGCGCAAGCGTCGACGAAGACGGTCGTTCTCGTTGCGCTCGATCGACGATCGTGACTCCTTTCGGACACATACATGCTCGACGGCGGCGGATCAACGAGTCTGGGCAGGACGCGGAGTCGTTTCAGCCCCACCGGACGTGCCGTGCGGCGATCGTACGCCCGCCCGAGGCCGGCGCCGCGCGCCGCCACCACTTGATACGTGAACACTGGATGGCCGCATGCCGTTGACTTCGATCCCGACGAGAGCGATGTATGCCGTCACCAGCGAGACGCCCTCGCGCGAGGGCCAGCGAAAGGAACGGTGTCATGCCGATCGAGAACAGGGAGCTAGCGGCGGGGACGCGCCTGGTGGCGCGCTACAAGAAGCAGGACCGGACCTGCGAGGTGGTCGAGACCGCGGACGGCCTGCGGTACCGGCTCGACGACGGGACGGAGCATCGCAGCCCGTCGTCGGCGGGCAAGGCGGCGATGGACGGGGTCGCGTGCAACGGCTGGCGGTTCTGGACGATCGAGGGCACGGAGCCGCCGAAGCGCGAGCCGAAGGCGAAGGCCGAGAAGCCGGTGAAGGCAGCCCGCGGCGAAGAAGCCCGCGAAGGCCAAGGCCGCCCCGAAGAAGAGCGCCAAGGCCAAGAGCGCGAAGAAGGGCAAGGCGGTGCGGGCGGCGTCGAAGAGCGACGCTTCGTACGGCTGCGGCGCGTGCGGCGAGAGCTTCCCGACGCAGAAGAAGGCGGTCGCGCACGCCCTGACGCACACCAGCTAGCCCCGCCCGACGCGCGGCGAGATTCAGGCTCCGGACGGAGCCTGCTCTCGTTGTCGGCCGACTCAGCTCTTCGCGTAGTTCGCTGCGCCGCTCCAGTCGATCAGGACGCACGCTTCATTGCCGACGATCCACGCGTCGTGCCCGGGCGGGATGGCAATCACGTCGCCCGGACCGGACTCGAATTCACTGCCATCGGCCATCACGACGCGCATCCGCCCCGCGATCTGGTATCCGAAGTGCGGCGCCTGGCAGAGCTCCGTCCCGGCGATGGGCTTCACGTCGGTCGACCACTTCCATCCCGGCTGAAACGTGGCCTTTCCGACGGTGCCACCGCCGATGTTGACGACCTCGATCTGGCCATTCTTGAACTTGCGGACCTCATCAGGCGATCCCAGACTCTTCTTCTCGGCGCTAGCCATCGTGACCCCTCTCTTCAAACGAATTCTGAGAAAGGCCTATCTTCCTCTGGAACCTCAGGCGTGTCAACAAACATCGGACAACTCCAACGCACACCATGGCCAGTTCGTGCGGGTCGCCTACCAATGAGCGAGCCTAGCAGAGGTAGGGAATGGTAGGGTCTCGCGCCTGTTCGGCGGCTACCAAGACCGGAGAGCGGTGCGGCGCAACGCCGCTCCACGACGCCGACGTCTGCTTCTGGCACTCGCCCGAGCACGCCGAGGAAGCCGCCGCCGCGCGCAAGCTGGGTGGCCAGCGCCGGCGCCGCGAATCGACACTGGCTGGTGCCTACGAGATCGGCCCGCTGGACACCGTGGCGGGCATCCGGCGCGTGCTGGAGATCGTCACGTTCGACGGGCTCGGGATGGAGACCAACTCGGTCGCCCGGGGTCGTTTGCTGATCGCGGCGGCTCAGGCGCTCACCAAGCTGCTGGAGGTCGGCGAGCTGGAGGAGCGGCTCGCGGCGGTGGAGGCCGCGCTCGGCCCGCGGCTCGTGAAGCCGGGCAAGCGACGATGAGCGCGACGGACCGGCGCCTCGACCGCCTGCTGCCGGCGCTGACCGCGCAGGAGCGCGCGATCCTGATGCTCCGCGACTTCAAGGCGGAGAAGCCCCAGGACCGCCAGCTCCTCAACACCGCGCCCGACGGGCAGACCCCGGCGCTCAACCGCTTCGTCGGCCTGATGAACGCCGCCAACGGCGACCTCGCCCACCTGATCGTGATCATCCGGGAGCGCGTGCGTGCGGACAAGCTCCGCCTCGCCTGGCTCGAGTGGGCGCGCAGGTGCGCGCTGGAGATGTGGGCCATCCGGGCGCACTTCAACACGAGCGCCCGCGAGGCGATCACCGAGAGCGAGTACCGCCAGCGCGAGGCGGAGGACGCACGGGAGCTGCTCCCGATCGAGGAGTGCGCGACGACCCTCACCGAGGAGCATCACACGTGGGACGACGCGGACTGCGAGACCGGCGAGGACGGCGAGCGCGTGCGCGACGGACGCGGCCTGGTACCGCGTGCGCGACGAGAAGATCGCCGAGCTGCGCGAAGCTGGTCGCAGACGGCACGCTCGCCGGCAAGGGGAAGGGCAAGCGGATGAAGATCGCCTGCGGCTCCTTCTACGGCTGGCTGGGGCAGCCCGTGCCCGTGGTGCCCGAGCTCGGCATCGGCTTCGACGTGCGCCCGGACGACCGCGCGCGGGAGGTGGCGCGGGCGCGCGACGACCACGCGTTCATCCGGGAGGTGCTCAACCGCGGCGCCTGCTGGCTTGAGCTGCCGCTCGACATGGAGTCGCCGCTCGATACGGAGCCGCCAAGCGGGTTCAGCGTGGAGCTGGCCCGCCTGGTCGCCGTCACGATCCGCGCCGGCGTGCGGGAGAACTGGCAGGAGCTGCGCGCGATCGACGAGCAGATCGAGTCGATCACGGAGGAGTACGGCGGCGAGGACGTGCTGCACGCACGCGTGCGCGGCAACCTCGACGAGGCGAAGGCGCTGCTCCTCGACCTGCACGAGGAGCTGCAGGAGTACACCGGGCCGTTCGATCTCCCGGAGCCGGACGAGGAGACCCGCGCCATCGTCCAGCGGATCGTCGACAACGACGTCAACCACGTCCCGACGCGGTAGACGTCTGGTGCGCTCCTGCTCACCGCGAGGGCGACGAACCGTTGATGGCCAGCTCGCGGAGCCGGGCGCGCGCCTTCTCGTGGCGGCTGTCGATGATCAGCACGATCTCGTACGCCTTGCGCGCTTCGTCGCGTTCGCCGAGTTGTTCGAGCGCATAGGCCAGCGCGTACTGCACTTCCGCCCCGTCGCCGTCCAGGCCACGCATCTGCTCGGCGATCAGCTTGCAGAGGTGCCAGTCTCCCTCGCGGGCTGCCTTGCGGTAGCCGTCTTTCAGCGGGCGGACGCGGCCTGAGCTGCGGCGCGACATGCGCCTCTCCTGTCCGTCCTGCCTGAACGAAGTGGATGGAGTCGCAGTCTAGCGCGGGCGGCACGCAATCAGGAAGCGCTCGCGTCATCAGAGTCCTGCCCAACGTGCCGCCCCTCGAACCGAGCGGTAAGCTCAACGACTCCTGGCAGGCGGGCGGATGTAGAGGTGAACATGGATTGGCGAGACGAACCGGTGGTCTCAATGGGGGTTTCGGAGCGGCCGTTCTACGTTACGCGCGGCGACGAGCAGATCCCCGGAATACTCTGGGAACCGGAGGACACCGCAGGCGGACTGCCGCTCGTACTCATCGGTCACGGCGGTAAGAGCGAGAAGCGCAATGTGGCCAGCTTGGCCCTGGCACGCCGGTTCGTCCGGCGTCATGGCATAGCCGTGTGCGCGATCGACGCGATCGATCACGGCGAACGCGGTCCGATCATTGACACCGGCGATGGGCCGCCGCAGCCCGAGTACGTCGAACTCTGGAAGCGCGCGGACACGTTCGACCGCATGAACGCGGACTGGACAGCCACGCTGGACGAGTTGCTCGCGTCCGGCCGGTTTGATCCCGCTCGCGTTGGCTACTGGGGGCTTTCGATGGGCACGGTACTGGGGCTGCCGTTGGTAGCGTCGGAGCCCAGAATGAGCGCAGCGGTGTTGGGGGCGTGCGGGTTCGTTGGCGGTACGGCGGGTGGAGGACTCTTCGTCGAGCGGCTCCGCGCGCGACGCGCCGCGACTGAAGTGTCCGGTACTGTTCATGGTCCAGTGGGACGACGAGATCTTTGATCGAGACGGAGCTCTGGAGCTGTTCGACGCGATCGGTTCGCAGGACAAACGTATGCACGTGCACCCGGGCAAACACGGCGACTTTCCGCAGGAGGCCGCCGATGCGACGCGCGAGTTCCTGGCGGCGCGGCTGTGCGGTGGACGCTGAGTAGCCCCGCCTTGCCACAACATGGGGTGATGGTGTGGACGGACAGAAAGCGTAGGTGAGTCAGGCGATATGGCCGGTGTCCCGCGCGCCGAAATCCGCACCATTCTGCGATGGCGCGCATGTTAGGCGTGGTAATAGTGGACGGCAGCGTTGTCTGTCTTGCCCTCTAGCCTCGTCACATCACTGTGAAGCTGCTGCTGTCGTCACGCCACCGAGGAAGTCAATCGGCCCGGGCGGCCCTCCACGGTGCGTTATTCTGAACGCGCGTACGTACCGTGCCCGATGACCCCTTCAACGCCCCACTCTGCAGGAGAAGATGATGCTTGCGCTCGAGGAACTCTGGCACCGACGCGGCCAATTCGCCCTGATCATGCTTATCGTTACGATGATCGCGTACCTCGTCGTGATGATGGGCGCGCTCGGCGCAGGGCTGCTGGACCTCGCCGGCAGCGCCGTCAAGCGCCTCGATGCCGACGCGCTGGTCTTTCGTGCGAAGGCGAATCTGAGCCTGCAACAGAGCGAACTCGGGCAGCAGACTGTCGACGGCATTCTGGCAGCATCCGGTGTGACGGCGGCCGCGCGCCTTGGCTATGTTTCTGTCCAGCCGATCCTCAAGCCAGAGCTCGGCCCGGCGGCCTTCATTGGCTTCGAGCCCGGCACAATCGCCGCACCGAAGATACGCGCGGGGCGCGCGCTCGAGCCGGGCGAGCGCGGCGCCGTGCTCGCCGACACTTCGTACCTGGACCGCCGAGGCGCAAAGCTTGGCGACACGGTCGAGGTGATCAGCCGCGGCACAACGCACGCACTCAAGATTGTCGGCGAAGTCGACCAAGGATCGTTCTTCTTCCAGGCGCCCTTGTGGGGCAACATCGACGATTGGCGCGCACTGAAGTATGGCGACGGGTCGCTCGATGCACCCGTGGCCACGCTGGTGATGGTCCAGGGCTCCGGTGGCGTGCGCAAATCATTGCAGCGCGAGGTTGCCGACATCGAAGCCGCGACGCCCGACCAGGTGTTCGAAAACATTCCCGGCGTGACGGCGCAACGCAGCACGGCGAACTCGATCCAGGGCTTCGGATTGGTGATCGGCGCTCTCGTGATCGGCGTGTTCTTCTACGTGCTCACGCTCCAGAAGGTGGGCCAGATTGGTGTGCTCAAGGCCCTCGGAGCATCGTCATGGTTCATCTTTTCGCAGCTCCTGGTGCAGGTGCTGATTGTCTCCTTGCTCGGCCTTGCGCTCGCCGTCCCGGCCGCAATCGTCACGCTCAGATTCCTGCCAGGCAACGTGCCGCTTCTGCTAGAGCAGCGAGGCGTCGCCATGAGCATGGCGCTGATCCTCGCGACCGCGATCGTCGGCGTGGCGTTCTCCGGCCGTAAGATCGCGTCCATCGATCCGTTGATCGCGCTTGGGCAGCAGCAATGAGCGCGGAGCCCACGGTCGAGGTCCGTGACCTGAACAAGATCTACGGTAGCGGTGAGCGCTCGGTGCATGCGGTCCGCGATGCGACGTTCTCCGCCCATGCAGGCGAGTTTCTCGCGATCGTCGGACCCAGTGGGTCCGGGAAGACCACATTGCTCGCAATGCTGGGCGGCCTGCTGACACCGACATCCGGGCACGTCAGCGTGGGCGGCGTCGACCTGACGTCGCTTGGCAGTGGCCAACTCGCGCGCTTCAGGCGCGAGCAGGTGGGATTCGTGTTCCAGGGGTATAACCTGTTACCGTACCTCTCGGCCCGAAAGAACCTACTAGCGATCGCACAGATCGGCGGCGTGGCCCGCGCCGCAGCCCGCGCACGCGCAGATCGGCTCCTCGAAGAGCTCGGGCTCACCGAGCGCGCCAATGCATACCCGGCCGAGATGTCCGGCGGCGAGCGCCAGCGGGTCGCAATCGGCCGCGCACTCATGAACGACCCATCGCTCATCCTCGTCGACGAACCGACGGCGAACCTCGACACCGCCCGAGGCAAACAGGTGGTCGAGATGCTCGCCTCCGAGGTGGGCCAGCGGAACAAGACAGCTCTGATGGTTACGCACGACATGCGGATGGCCGAGTACGCAGGTCGTCGTTTGACCATCGAAGACGGCACGCTCAACGAGCACTAACTTGAGCCTGCGCCGACCTATCCCGCTGCGCTCGTACACGACCGAGCGCTTGTCGCGGTCATGTCGGCGATGGCCTGGCATCGTCCACTGCGACCGGCGCGGCTAGACGGGCGCTCCGCCAGTCGACGCACCATTGTGCCATCGTGTGCTGGCGGCGATCGCTGAACAACCTTGAGCTGACCCACCTGGTTAGGGTGCCGACAGCCCCGCGCCGACGAATCCTTGTCCGCCTCGGACGCACCAAACGCCGAGTGTTTGGCCCGGAAGGGTGACGCCCTTCGTGGCGGTGTCGGCGATGCCCGTAGCGAATCCGATCATGTAGTTCTGGTTGGACGCCGGGCCGCCGGAAGACGACCAGTAGTAGGTCGCGCCAGTCCCTGTGAACGGATGCCCAGCGGGCAAGGCCCATCCGCCTCCGGAACGGACATACAGACTCTGCAGCTCCTCGATCCGCGGCAGGCGCCACCCGAGTCGGTCGCCGGTCGAGCGGAGCGCGGTGCAAGTAACGACCACCGCGAAGAATGTCGCGGGCTGATCGTTGGTAACGACGCGCTCCCACACGAGTCCAGTCTGTCGATCGTAGACAGCGGTGTAGTTGCCACCGATCGGCCAGAGACAGTCGAATCGATCGGAGAAGCAACCAGCATCGATACCGGAGGCGAGGCCGTTCGAAGCGTTTAGCGTTCGGTTCCAGGCGCCAGGAATGTCATCAAGCCGCTGCATCGTGCTGCTAGGCGCCGCTGAGGGATCGAGACCACCGCCGTATGCGCCCCGAGCTAGCATCGCAAGAACCCCAAGGAGGGCCAGTAGCACTAGGACGAGGAGTACATGTGTGACGCCGTTGGCTCGAGCTGACATGAGACCTCGCCGAAATCGGGCGGTGGCTGAGAGATATATCTGACGGCTCGTTGCCTTGTCAACCCGGCGTCAAGAACGGCTCGCCCCAACACGAGGTCATGGTGATGCCCATGCTAGCGCTTATCGGCGAACGTTGAAGCACCGCCCGTCCGAAACACAGAGCATGACGCCGGTACCGTCGCAATCGATGCGACGGGCTTTGCACTCGATCACGCGTGACGCTTGCGCCAGCCCACGGCGCCACACGCTGCAACGATAAGCGCAGCGGCAGCACCGAGGATGTGCGCCGTGCGGTTGCGGCTTGGCGACGCCGTATCCGATGGCCGTGCCGTCACGTCGGGCTGTTCCGCGATGCCGCCGACCGATGCTACTTCGGGCTGGCAATTGGCTGTGCCAGTGTCGGTGAACGTCTTGCCGGCTTCTGGTACGAATCGCCAATCGTACGATGTCGCGTGCAACGTAAGCTTAAGCACTCCGTACGTGTCGCTGTTGCGGACGAGACTGTTAGCGTCAGGCGCGCTGAATCCGTAGTGACTGCGGCCGCCCGTGCCGACAACGAATTCGACGATCCCGTGCGGATCTGCCGCACCCGCCGCGGTCTGCGGCATGTAGCGCTCGTAGTTGTGCTCGTGCCCGCTCAGGACGAGGTCCGCACCAGCGTCCTGCAGTGCCTGCCAGATCGGCTGCATAGCCGGCGTGTCACCATGCGATGAGCCGGAACTGAAGCGCGGATGATGCCAGTACGCCATGGTGCAGGCGGCGGGGTGAGCGGCGAGGTCGGAACGCAGCCAGACCTCTTGCGGTGACCCCGCGGCGCATCCGCCGATCGCCCCGCAATTGCTGTTGATGACGACGATGTGCCATGCGCTCAGATCATAGCTGTAGTAGCCCTTCGCTGGGTCGCCCGCCGCGGCGCCGAAGTAACCGTAGTAGCCTGACGCGCCGGGCGTATTGTAGTCGTGGTTGCCCGCAGACGGCATGGTGCGCGCGAGATGGCGCCCCCAGGACGGACCGTAGCAGTTCGTGAACTCCGACACAGTCCCGCTCTCGTAGACGTTATCACCGAGCGTGATCACCGTGCCCGCAAGGCCGTCGAGCAGGGTTGCGGTCGCTTCATCGCCGCTCGATGCGCATGAGGCGATGTCGCCGGCCGCGAGGATTACCGGGTCGCCTGACGACACACGGGCGAGCGGGGCGTCAGCCAGCGCAGGTGCACACACCGACGCACAGTCAGACGCGATGCCGCGCCGGGCCTCGCCCGATAGCGGCCCGATCGCGCCAGCGAGCAGCACCGCGCCTATGCCAAACAGCAGTTTCTCTCGTATCGCGACCATCGTCAGAGTCTACTACGGTACAGGTCAGCACACGCTTCGAGAGGGCGTGCATCACTCGCAGCAGCTTACGACCACGCACACTAAGAACTCTCTGTAGCGGAGCGCGCGTCCCTGTTTGCGAATTGTGCAGACGGGACGTGCTTGCGCGGCCACGCCGATGGCACGATCATCAACCTTTCGCCGCTCTCCGCCCCAGCGAAGGAGGGACTTCCGTGAGCGACACCGTCGCCGCCCCACTGGTCTTCAACCCGTTTGATCCTGCATTCCACGAGAATCCGTACCCCTTCTATCGCCGATTTCGTGAGGAGGAGCCAGCGCACTACAGCGAGCTCGCCCAGATCACGGTCCTCAGCAAGTACGCCGACTGCGCCGCACTCCTGCGGGACCATCGCGCGAGCAGCGACCAGACGAAGTCCGAAGGCTTCCGCGACCAGGTACGCGCCC
>CAVUOT010000007.1:0-95498 GCA_963743185.1 uncultured Chloroflexia bacterium
GCGGCGTGATCGCCCGCTCGATCGCCGCCGGGTCGATGCAGTAGTCGTCGATGTCGATGTCGGCGAGCACGGGCGTTGCGCCGGTGTGGATCGCGACGTTCACCGTCGCGGCGAAGGTCGTCGGCGTCGTGATCACCTCGTCGCCCGCGCCGATGCCGCTGGCCACGAGCGCCACGTGCATGCCCGCCGTCGCGGAGTCGAGCGCGATGGCGTGCTTCGCGCCGGCGAACGCCGCGAAGTCCTCCTCGAAGCGCTTGACGCGCGGGCCGGGCGCCAGCCAGCCGGAGCGCAGCGTCTCGACGACGGCGTCGACCTCGGCGTCCGAGATATCGGGCAGGTTGTAGGGCAGGAAGCTCTCGTGTTCGTTCAACGCTTGGTGACCTTCACGCCGTCCGCGCCGTTGACGCGGATGCCCGCGTCCTGCAGCACCGTGGCGATGTCCTGCCCCGGCTCGAGCGAGCTGCGGAAGACGTGCGAGGTGGTGTTGAACCCGCTCGTGTCGAAGTCCTCCCGGAACGTCACCGTCACGTCCTGCCCCTGCGCGTCCAGGCTCAGCACGGCGCCCAGCCTCGCGAAATCGATGACCCGCGAGAACGGGATGGTGGGCTGTGCCGCCGCCGGCGAGACCGTGACGCCGGCCGCCGGCCGGGTGTCGACAGCGGGCTTGTCCGAAGATCCCGAGGGCCACAAGACGAACGCGATCGCCGCGCCCGCTACCGCCAGAATGGCGATGATGACGAAGTAGCCGAGCCTCGTGAACATCACGCACCCATTCCCGCGGGAATGGTAGCAGGTTGGGGATTGCTTATCGGAGGCTGGGGATTGGAAGCGTGCGGGCGCGCTTGTGCGGCGAGGGCGCTACCATCTGGGGCATCGGGCGCGGCTTCGCGACGGCGGGCGGCATGTTCCACGTGGAACACGGCCCAGGGACAGGAGGGGACATGGCGCGCGTGCGGCTGAACGAGACGCGAGACCTCCCGGAAGAGCATCGCTGGCTGTTCGAGCGGATGGAAGCGCGGGACGGGATCCTCAACATCTTCCGCGCCATGTCGCACAGCCCGGTCGCCCTGCGGCGGTTCATGAAGTTCGGCAACTACTTTCTCGCCGAGGGCAAGCTCGACCCGAACCTGCGCGAGCTGGCGATCCTGCGCGCGGGCTACCTCTGCCGCGCGCCCTACGAGTTCTCGCAGCACGTTTCGATCGGGCGCCGCACCGGCCTGTCCGACAGCCAGATCCGCGGCGTCGCCGAGCCGAGCGTCGCGCTCTTCGACCCGCACCAGATGGCGGTGCTCGCCTACGCCGCCGAGATGACGGCCGCGAGCCGCGTCTCGGACGCCACCTTCGCGGCCGTCGCCGCGTTCCTCAACTCCGAGGAGATCGTCGAGCTGACGATGGTGACGGCGTACTACAACATGGTCTCGCGCATTCTGAACACGCTGCAGGTGGACATCGATCCGCCCGCGCAGAAGGACCTGGACGAGATCGGCGTCGGCCTGTAGGCCGGTCGCCGCGACGAGCGCATGCTCGCGCGTGACCCGCCAGGTCCGCGACTCTTCGATCCGCGTCGGAAAACGTCAAGAATAGGCCGCTTGCGTAACGTGGACGTAACATAGCGCCGCTATCCTCTCCTCGTCGAAACCGCATACCAGGGGAGGAAACATGCCGCCGCTCAACACGGGGGACACGGCATGGGTGCTGGCTGCCTCAGCGCTCGTGCTCTTTATGACACCGGGCCTAGCCTTCTTCTACGCGGGCTTTGTCCGGAACAAGAACGTCCTGGCCACCATCATGCAGAGCTTCATCGTCATGGGGCTCGTCGGCGTGCTCTGGGTCATCATCGGCTACACGCTGGCGTTCGGGCCTGACATGGGCAACTGGGGCCTGCTCGGCAACCTGGAGTTCTTCGGGCTGCGGCACGTCGGCGCTGTCGGCGACTCGCAGGCCGGACCGGGCATCCCGCACGAAGCGTTCATGATCTTCCAGTGCATGTTCGCCATCATCACGCCCGCGCTGATCACGGGAGCGTTCGCCGAGCGCGCGAAGTTCGGCCCGTTCCTGATCTTCATGGCGGCGTGGTCGCTGCTGGTCTACGCGCCCGTCGCGCACTGGGTGTTCGCGTCGGACGGCTGGATCGCCGCGAACATCAAGGGCGTCGACTTCGCCGGCGGCACGGCGATCCACGTGAACGCCGGTGCGGCCGCGCTGGCGTCGGCATTCGTCTTCGGGCGGCGCAAGGGATTCAAAGAAGAGCCGATGGAGCCGCACGACGTGACGATGATCGTGCTCGGCGCGAGCATCCTCTGGTTCGGCTGGTTCGGCTTCAACGCCGGCAGCGCGGGCGCGGCCAGCCCGGTCGCGGTCAACGCATTCACCGTAACGAACACGGCTGCTGCCGCTGCCGCCCTCGCCTGGGTGGGCATGAGCTGGTGGCGCTCCGGCAAACCGAGCGTCGTTGGCGCCGCCGCGGGCGCCGTCGCGGGACTTGTCGCCATCACGCCCGCCTCGGGCTACGTGCAGCCGATGGAGGCGATCGCCATCGGCGCGATCGCGGGTACCCTCTGCTTCCTGGCGGTGCAGTGGCGGAGCCGGACGCAACCTGGACGACTCGCTGGACGTCGTCGCGGTCCACGGCGTCGGCGGCCTCACCGGCGCGCTGCTCGTCGGCGTGTTTGCGGTCGCGGTGGCCCAGACCGGGCTCAACGCCTCCGGCGGGGCCGTCGAAGGTCTCACGCACGGCGGCGGCTTCGATCAGCTCTGGCGTCAGGCAGTGGGCGTGGCCGTCGTCGCCCCCTACTCCTTCATCGTCACCTTCATCATACTGAAGGTGCTCGACGTCACGATGGGCATCCGTGTGAACGAAGAAGACGAGATCGCCGGGCTCGATGTTTCGCAGCACGGCGAACGGGCGTACGTCTTTGGGGGCGGCGGCCCGGTGCTCGGCATCGCGGAGGCGATACCGATGTACACGACGGCATCGGGGCGCCCGCCACGCCGGCCGAGCAGCAAGCGATGCGGCCAGGGGCCGGGGTGACCCGTTAGCCAGGGGATTGTTACGAAATGAAGAAGATCGAAGCGATCATCCGCCCGGAGAAGCTGGACGAGGTAAAGAATGCCCTTTCGGAGAAGGGGTACATCGGGCTAAACATTGTAGGCGTCACCGGACGCGGCGTGCAGAAGGGCATCGTTCACGCCGGACGCGCCGGCCAGGCGTACTCGGTCGACATGTTGCCGAAGGTCAAGCTGGAGACCGTCGTCAACGACAAGAATGTCGAGGAAGTGATCCAGATCATCCAGCAGGCGGCGTGGACCGGCAACATCGGCGATGGCAAGATCTTCATCATGCCAGTCGAAGACGCGATCCGCGTACGCACGAACGAGCGGGGCGAGGGCGTCGTCTGAACGCCGGGCTACGGGCGGTAAGGTCATCCTCTCGTACATCCCTGCCACGGCGGCGGGGCGGGAGGTCGAGCGGACAATAGTGATCGGAGAGGCAGTCGTGAAGTCTTACAAGGCCGAGTACATCTGGATTGACGGCACGAAGCCGACCGCGAAGCTGCGGTCGAAGACGAAGATCGTGCCCGCGGGTCAGCAGCCACCGATCTGGGGCTTCGACGGATCGAGCACGAACCAGGCGCCGGGGTCGAACTCCGACTGCGTGCTCAAGCCGGTGTTCATCTGCCAGGACCCCCTTCGCGGCGGTGACAACAAGCTGGTGATGTGCGAGGTGCTGCTGACGGACATGAAGCCGCACCCGAGCAACACGCGCGCCGCGTGCGCCGTGACCGCGAAGAAGTACGCCTCTCACGACGCGTGGTTCGGCATCGAGCAGGAGTACACGTTCTTCGAGGGCTCGAAGCCGCTGGGCTGGCCGGACAACGGCTTCCCGGCGCCCCAGGGCCCGTACTACTGCGGCGTCGGCGCCGACGAGGTGTTCGGCCGCGAGATCGTCGAAGCGCACACGGACGCCTGCATGGCCGCCGGGTTGACGATCGCCGGCACGAACGGCGAGGTGATGCCCGGCCAGTGGGAGTTCCAGATCGGCCCCGCCGGCACGCTCGAAGTCGGTGACATGATGTGGGTCGCCCGCTGGCTGCTCTACCGCATCGCCGAAGACTTCGGCGTCAACGCCACGCTGGACCCGAAGCCCGTGCGTGGCGACTGGAACGGCGCCGGCGCCCACACCAACTTCTCGACGAAGGAGATGCGCACGAGCTACGCGCCGTGCGTCGCCGCCGCCGAGGCGCTCGCGAAGAAGCACGACCTGCACATCGCGAACTACGGCTTCGGCATCGAGGGCCGCCTGACGGGTGCGCACGAGACCGCGTCGTACAAGAAGTTCAGCTACGGCGTCAGCGACCGCGGCGCATCGGTGCGCATCCCGTGGCAGGTCGCGCGCGACAAGAAGGGCTACATCGAGGACCGCCGCCCGAACGCCAACATGGACCCGTACGTCGTGACGCGCCTGATCGTCGAGACCGTCTGCGGCGCATTCGAGGCGAAGGCGTCGCGCAACGGCACGTCGAAGGCGAAGATCCCCGCGAAGGCCGCCGTCCGCCCGAAGACGAAGGCCAGGGCGAAGGCCGGCGCCCGCCGCTAGCCGTCGCGCCCGCACACAGCAACGTACGAGAGAGGCCCCCGCATCGCGGGGGCCTCTTGGTTCGGCGGCTGCGCCGGCTCCGACTTGCAGAGCGGCGCATCCCCGTGTGATACGATCTCTCTCGATGATCCGTCGTATCAGCTACCGCTCGGCCGCGACCGCGTTCGTCTTCACGGGCCTCTGGTTCGTCATCGGGCTGGTGCTCCTCTGGTCGCCGATCCCGTCGGCGCTGGGCATCGGCGGACCGATGCTCGTCGCGTGGCTGCTGCTCTTCCTCGTCATCCTCGCCGGCTCGGGCGCGATGCTCACGATCGCCTCGTTCAACGGCATCTTCCCGCCGGCCGAGCGGCCGCAGCCGCGCCGCGCCACGCCGGCGCCGCCCGTCTCGCCCCTCGCCGAAGCCTTCCGCACGCCCGACGGCAAGCCGCTGCCGTGGACATCGTCGCCGCTGCCGGAGCGGCCGGCGCGCCGCGCGTCCACGACGACCGCCATCAGGCCACGGTCGCCCGATCGGCCGCCGGCGCAGCGCGGAGGATAGCGGCCGATGCCTGAAGTCCACGTCAACGGCATCGATATGTGGTACGAACGCTCGGGCGGCGCCGGCCCCGTCTTCGTGCTGACGCACGGCTTCGCGGGCCCCTCGTGCGTCGGCTGGCCGCCGGTCATCGAAGACTTCCGCCGGCACTTCGACCTGCTGCTGTACGACGCGCGCGCCCACGGCAACACCACCGTGCCCTCCGACCCATCGACGGTCTCGCTGCCGCAGTTCTCGGCGGACATCGCCGCGCTGCTCGACGCGCTCGACATCGAGCGAGCGCACATCGGCGGCGTATCGATGGGCGGCATGATCAGCGCGCAGTTCGCCTGCGACTATCCGGATCGCGTACGCTCGCTCTCGCTCTGCGACACGACCGCCGGCAACGCACCGTGCCGGATGTCCGTGCGAGAGGGCGCGCGCGACGCGGCCGACGAAGCGGAAGCCTTCCTCGTCGCCGCGTTCGAGCACATGGCGCACGTCGTCGAGAGATACGGCATGGACGGGCTCGTCGAGCGCGAAAACCGCTACCGGCGCGACACCGACAAGTACGCGCACCTGCAGACGCTCTCGCTGGAGGAACAGGACGCGAAGAACGCCCTCCAGAAGATCGACCACATGACCGCCGCAGGATTCCTCGCCGCCAACCGGGCGCTGCGCGAGCGTCCGGACCTCACAAAGCGCACGCCGAAGATCGTGGCCCCGACGCTCGTCTCGTGCGGCGAATGGGACCTCTTCTACCCCTGCGCGCAGCGCGACCACGCGCTGATCCCGAACTCGCGCCTGGTGACCGTACGCGGCTCGGCGCACGCGACGCCCGACTACCAGCCACAGCTCTGGAAGCGCGCCGTCTTCGACTTCGTCGCCGACGTGGAAGCCGGCCGCGACGTGCGCGGCGAGTTCGTGCTGGTCCCGGACGTTCCGGCCAAGTAGCAGCCGTATCGGCGTGGGCGGGCACGCCACCGCGTGCCCCTACCATGGCCGCCAGCGGTCAGTCCGGCGAATCGATAAACGCGTTCGCGCCGCCACGTGATCGCGACGCCGTCGCAGGCGTTCGCGGGCTGCCGCGACGCGTCGAGCCCCACGCCCGCGTTACGCGCCGCGTACACGTGGTCGTCGGGCGATGCGGCGTCGAGCCGTTGGACCGCGATGCCGTATCCGTCGTAGTACGACAGCCACATGCCGTCGGGCGACCACGCCGCGCCGCAGCCGCCGCCGACGATGCTCGATGCGCCCGCGATGTCGTAGACCACGATCGGCCCGAACGGCTCGGGGCTGCCGAGCGATGACGCGACGAGTACGCCCTCGCCCGCGGGATTCTGATGCGTCGCGACATTGGTGAAGGCTCGTCTTCGCCGGATACACCGCCGGCAGCGCGGTTGCCCTGCAGGTCGTACGCCTCGCCGGTGGTCCCGTCGGCGCCACTGACGACGACGATCGACGGCGGCCGCGGGTCGGGCGCGCGGCTTGCCGACCACGTCGCTTCCGGGAACGACGACGCCAGGTGGTCCGCATCGAGCACGGTGCGCCGTTCGCTGCCGTCGGGCTCCATCAGTATCACGTCGGTGTAGCCGCTGCCGCCGGTGCGCCGCCGCGTCACGAGCAGCAGCGTGCCGTCGGGCGACCAGTGCACGGCGAACGGGCCGATGTCGTTGTTGTCGGCACCGGTCGGCGTCAGCGGATCTTTGACGTACAGGTCGGTTCGGTAGACCTCGACCGCTGCTGGTTGACGAACGTCGCCCACGACCACGATCGAAGTGGTGCGCTTCGACGTATGCCAGCAGCCGTCCGTCCGGCGAGAACTCCGGCGCGCTGGCGTCGGAAAGGGGCGCGCCGTTCGCGCCCACGAGGCGACGCAGGCCGCTGGCGTCGGTGTTGACGCGCCACAGGCTGCCGCCGATGGCGAAGACGATGCCGCCGGATGGAGGCTGGGTCGCCGGCTGACTCGTCGCCGAGAGCTGCGTAGGTCGTCCGCCGTCAGGAGAAGGCGCAGGAGTGGCGGTCGAGGGCGGCTGCGTGTCGTTGGAACATGCAGCCGCGCCAGCCAATGCGATGGTGATGAGGACGATACCGAGCGGGCGCCAGAACATCGCGGGCCTCGCAGTTCTGGTCGACATGATAGATCACAGGCGACGATCGCATGTGCGCGAGGGGGCGTTACGTCGTGCGCTGGCGCTGGACGGCGGTGTGCATGCGGTCGCGCATCATGTCGACGCCGTAATCGACGGTCCACGGCATCACGTCGTTCCAGCGCGCCATCAGCGAATCGCCGATGCCGATGAAGACTTCCGGCTGCCGCCGCCGCACGCCGCGCACGATCGCCTGCCCCACCTGCTGCGCCGTCGCGATGGTCAGTCCCAGCCCGGCGAACTCGACGTTCTCGATGAGGTCGGTGGCCGTCGGCCCGGGGTAGACGGCCATCACGTGGATGCCGTCGGGCGAAACCTCGCGCCGCAGCGATTCGCTGAAGCCGCGCATCGCGTACTTGCTCGCGCAGTACGTCGCGTAGTACGGCAGGCCCATGCGCCCCGCGATCGACGAGACGTTGACGATGTGCCCCTGTTTCGCCGCCCGCATGTGCGGCAGCGCCAGCTGCGTCAGCCGGATCGGCGCCCAGACGTTCACCGTGCTCATGCGCTCCACGTCGTCCGCGCCGATCTCGTCCAGCCGCCCGCCCGCGATGACGCCGGCGTTGTTCACCAGGACGTCGATGCGGCCGAAGTGCGCGATCGCCTTGCCGATCAACGCCTTCAGGTCGTCGTCCTTCGCCACGTCGCAGTGCACGACCTCGGCGGCTTCCCCGCCCGCGCGCAGCACTTCCTGCGCGGCCGTCTGGAGCGCGTCCATGCGCCGGCCGCCGAGCAGCAGCGTCGCACCCTCCGCGCCGAACTCGATCGCCGCCGCGCGTCCGATGCCGCGGCCGCCACCCGTGACCACCACTACCTGTCCTTCGAATCGTTCAGCCATCGCTGCCACCTCCGTCCTGCCTCGATCGTCGCGTCCCTTAGCGTACGCGTCAACCGGCCGATCGGCCAAAAGGCCCCCGCCATCCAGCCTCAGGCCGCGCGGCTGCCAACCGCTAACCCCTGACCGCTGGAATCGCTACCCTGTCCTCATGGTGCTCAGCGACCGCACGATCAAGGAGGAGCTCGCCGCCGGCCGGCTCGTCATCGACCCGCTCGACCCGGATGATATCCAGCCCGCCAGCGTCGATATGCACATCGACCGCCGGTTCCGCGTCTTCAAGGTCAGCAGCCGCCCCTATATCGATGTCCGCGAGCCGATGGACGACCTCACCGACGAGGTCGTCATCGAGGACGACCGTCCGTTCTTCATCCACCCGGGCGAGTTCGTGCTCGCCAGCACGCGGGAGATCATCACGCTGCCCGACGACATCCTGGCGCAGGTCGAAGGCAAGTCGTCGCTCGGCCGCATCGGCCTGCTGATCCACGCGACCGCGGGCTTCGTCGACCCCGGCTGGCACGGCCGGCTGACGCTCGAGCTGTCGAACGTCGCCAAGATGCCGATCGCGCTGCACTACGGCATGAAGATCGGCCAGCTCAGCTTCATGCGCATGTCGACCCCCGTCGATCGCCCCTACGGCAGCGCCGGCCTCCACAGCAAGTACCAGGGCCAGATGACCCCCACCCCCAGCCGCGCCTTCACGGAGTTCGAGAAGGAGTGACCCCCGTCCCCCCTTTCGCGCGGTGATCTTTGATATGGACGGCACGCTGACTGACAGCGAGCCGGCGTTCCACGCCGCGATCAACGAGATCCTCGCCCGCTACGGCAAGCATGTGCCGATCGAGAACTACGGCCAGTTCATCGGCATGGAAACGCCCGCCACGTGGACGCGCATGATCGAGCTGCACGAACTGCCCGTCGAGCTGGAGCAGGTCATCAAGGATTACGAGCCCGTGCTCATGGAGCGCCTCCGCCAGCCTCGGCCGGCGCTCCCCGGCGCGCGCGAGTTGGTGCTGACCCTGCGCGAGCGCGGCGTGCCGATCGCGCTGTGCACCGCGTCGTACAAGCGCTGGGTGGACGCGATCCTGCCGTCGGCCGGCCTCGAAGGTCTGTTCGACGTGCTCTCGACGTGCGACATGGTGACGAAGACGAAGCCGCAGCCGGAGCCGTACCTGCTGGCGGCCGAGAAGCTCGGCGTGCCGCCGGAGGAGTGCGTCGCGATCGAAGACAGCACGAACGGGCTGACGTCGGCCCTCGGCGCCGGCATGCACGTAGTGCAGCTCCGCGCGACGAGCACCGCCGCGCCGCCGATGCCCGGCGTCGCCCGCATCATCACGTCGCTGCGGGAGTTCCCGCTGGAGTTGGTCTCGCTGGCGTAGTCGTCGGTGCCGACGTGACGTTGGCCGCGCGCAGTAGGGAAACGAAGCGCGCCACCGATTCGGTGGCGCGCCAGAACTACGAACTACACACTACAAACTCCGCCCTACACCTCGCGGAACTCGCCCTCGACCGTGCCCTCTTCGGCGTGGCCTTCGACCTCCGGCTCCGGGCCGGGGCCGCTGCCCTCGGGCGCGCCCTGCGCACCGTAGACGGCCTGGCCGATCTTCTGCATCGTCTCCGAGAGCGACTCCGTGGACGAGCGGATGGTGTCCGTGCCGCCCGACTGCAGCGCGCTGCGGACGGCGGCGATCTTGCCTTCGACCTCCGACTTCAGCTCGGCGTCGATCTTGTCGGCGTTCTCGCGCACCGTCTTCTCGGCCTGGTAGGCCAGGCTGTCGGCGGTGTTGCGGATCTCGATCTCCTCGCGCCGCGCCTTGTCCTCCGTCGCGTGCAGCTCGGCTTCCTTCTGCAGGCGCTCGACTTCGTCCTTCGAGAGGCCGCCGCCCGCCGTGATCGTGATCTTCTGCTCCTTGCCGGTCGCCTTGTCGCGCGCCGACACGTTGAGGATGCCGTTCGCGTCGATGTCGAACGTCACTTCGACCTGCGGCACGCCGCGCGGCGCCGGCAGGATGCCATCCAGGATGAAGCGCCCGAGCGACTTGTTGTCGCCCGCCATCGCGCGCTCGCCCTGCAGCACGTGGATCTCGACGCTCGGCTGGTTGTCGGCGGCGGTCGAGAAGATCTGGCTCTTGCTCGTCGGGATCGTCGTGTTGCGCGTGATCAGCGGCGTCGCCACGCCGCCCAGCGTCTCGATGCCGAGCGTCAGCGGCGTCACGTCGAGCAGCAGCACGTCGCGCACTTCGCCCTTCAGCACGCCCGCCTGGATCGCCGCGCCGATCGCCACGACCTCGTCCGGGTTGACGCCCTTGTGCGGCTCCTTGCCGAAGAACTGGCGCACCTTCTCCTGCACCAGCGGCATGCGCGTCTGCCCGCCGACGAGCACGACCTCGTCGATCTGCGCGTTGGTCAGCCCCGCGTCCTGCAGCGCCGACTTCACCGGCCCCAGCGTGCTCTCGACGAGCTCGCCGACGAGCTGCTCGAGCTTCGCGCGCGTGATGCTGATCGTCATGTGCTTCGGGCCGCTGGCGTCGGCGGTGATGAACGGCAGGTTCATCTCGGTCTGCTGCGCGCTCGAAAGCTCGATCTTCGCCTTCTCGGCCGCTTCCTTCAGCCGCTGCAGCGCCATGCGGTCCTGCTTCAGGTCGATGCCCTGCTCGCGCTTGAACTCGCTCACCAGGAAGTCGATGACGCGCTGGTCGAAGTCGTCGCCGCCGAGGTGCGTGTCGCCGTTGGTCGACTTCACCTGGAACGTGCCTTCGCCCAGCTCCAGGATCGAGATGTCGAACGTGCCGCCGCCCAGGTCGTAGACGGCGATCATCTCCTCGCTCTTCTTGTCGAGGCCGTAGGCGAGCGACGCCGCCGTCGGCTCGTTGATGATGCGCAGCACTTCGAGGCCGGCGATCTTGCCGGCGTCCTTCGTCGCCTGGCGCTGCGTGTCGTTGAAGTACGCCGGGACGGTGATCACCGCCTCCGTGACGGTCTCGCCGAGGTACGCCTCCGCGTCGGCCTTCAGCTTCTGCAGGATCATCGCGGACACTTCCGGCGGCGAGTAGCCGCGGCCGCCCATGCGTGACCTGCGCGTCGCCGTTGCTGGCGCGCTCGATCTTGTAGCCCATCAGCGAGATGTCGCGCTGGACTTCGGGGTCCTCGAACTTGCGGCCCATCAGCCGCTTGATCGAGTAGACCGTGTTGTCGGGGTTCGTCACCGCCTGCCGCTTCGCCACCGTGCCGACGAGCCGCTCGCCCGTCTTGCTGATGGCGACGACGGACGGCGTGATGCGCCCGCCCTCGCTGTTGGCGATGACGACCGGCTCGCCCGCCTCCATGACGGCGACGACGGAGTTCGTGGTGCCGAGGTCGATGCCGATTACCTTACCCATATCAGTTGCTCTCCTTCTGATGTGAATTGCGAATCTCTTCGAGAGCGGCGGCCGCCATCTCCAGCGTTCGTTCGTCCTCGTCCGCGAGCGCCCGGTCCAGAGACGCCCCCGGCATTTCACCGGCCAGGCCGACGGCGGAAAGACGCGCCGCATGCTCCTGGTTCAACTGCCTCTCTCGCGCCGCCATCGTCTTCCGCATCACTGTGTCGACGGCGTTGAGCAGATAATCCCCGCTCATCCTTCGACCTCCTTCGTGCTCTTCGTGTCGTTCGTGGATCCGTCCCCCACCACCACCATCGCAGGGCGGATGACGCGGTCGCCGAGCTTGTAGCCCTTCTGCACGACCGCGATGATCTTGTTCTCTTCGCCGGGGCCCTGGCTGACGGCTTCGTGCTGCGACGGGTCGAACGTCTGGCCGTCGGCCTCGATCTCCTGCACGCCGGTCATCTCCAGCACGGCCTGGAACTTGCGGTGGATCAGGCGGATGCCATCGACCCACGTCAGGCCCGCGAGGTGCGTGTCGACGTTCATCAGCGCGCGCTCGAGGTCGTCGATCATCGGCAGCAGGTTGATGATCAGCGCGGCGCTGGCGAAGCGCGCCGTCTCGGAGCGCTCCTCTTCGACGCGGCGCTTGTAGTTCTGGTAGTCGGCGGCCGCCCGCTGCCAGCTCGCCATGAACGCCTGCGACTTCTCGCGCTCCTCGTCCAGCAGCGCCTTCAGCGACTCGACGTCGGACGGCAGCTCGCCGGTCGGCGGCGCGCCCGCGGTCGTGGCGTTCTCTTCGCTGTCGGTGGTCATTGTGTGTCGTCTCTCCGTCTCTCTGTCGTTCTGTCCCCACCGCGGCGCGGGCTTTCGGCCCGCATCTACTCCCGTGGCGGCGCTCCTTCGTCGTAGTACGTGGCGAGCATCTCGCTCATCAGGCTGGCGATGAAGCGCACCGTCGAGATCGTCTGCGAGTAGCGCATGCGCGTCGGGCCGACGACGGCCATCGCGCCGCTGATGCCGCCGGGCACGCCGTACGGGCTGACGACGATGCTGTAGTCGTGCATGGCGTCCTCTTCGTTCTCGGCGCCGATCATCACGGTGACTCCGTCGGCCGAGATTTCGCGGAAGGGGATGAGCTTCGTCAGGTTGCGCTGCTCCAGCACTTCGAGGAGGTTCAGCATCTTGTCGCTCGTGCCGAACTCCGGCTTCTGCAGCACGGTGCGCACGCCTTCGAGGTACGCCTCGTCGTAGCCGCCGCGGTCGGATGCGTCCATGATCTCGCGCACGGCGTTCGCGACGTGCCACTCCATCTGCGTGAGCTGCGCCTGCGAGCCGCGGATCTCGCCTGCGGTATGCCCGCGGAACGCGGAGTTCAGGTGGTTGGCGATGGCGGTGAGGTGGTCCTGGTCGATGGGCTCCGGGAAGATCAGCACCTGTTGCTTCACGCGCGCCTGCTGCAATACGAGCACCAGCAGCGCCGCTCCGTCCTGGATGCCGACGAGCTCCAGCCGCTTGAGCCGTGACTCGGGCGTCCTGGGCAGGGTCACGACGGCGGCGTTGTCGACGGCGCGCGCCAGCACCGCCGCCGAGAGGTGGACCCACTCGTCCTCTTCGCGCCCGGCCTGGTGGAACTGGTGACGGATGGTCTGCTTGACCTCCTGCGGCAGGTCGCGCTCCTGCATCAGCGCCTCGACGTAGTAGCGATAGCCCTTGTCGGCCGGCACGCGCCCCGCCGAGGTGTGCGGGTGGGTGATGTAGCCCTCTTCCTCGAGGCGCGCCATCTCGTTGCGGATGGTGGCCGACGAGAAGGGCAGCTCGAAACGCCGCACGATGGCGTCCGAGCCGACGGGCACGGCCGTATCGACGTACTCGCTGATGATCAGGCTCAGAAGCTGTGCGCGGCGTTCAGTAAGCATGGTTTTCGTATCTGATTAGCACTCTGCACCCGAGAGTGCTAATCACTCGGAAGTGTAGCAATCGGCGGCGGACGAGGGCAAGCGGGAAGCGGGAAGCCAGAAACGGGACGCGGGACAGCGCGGCCTCGGGCGAGCGTCGAGGAGCGTGTAATGTCGTGACGCGGGCTGAATCAGCCCGCGTCGGTCCGATCAGATCACCGCAAGCTCGGGATCATCATCCGGACCCCCATGTAGGGGCACGCGGTGGCGTGCCCTCGCTCGTCGAGCATCTGCCGATGCCCAACCACTCACGACCATCGACCAACACTAGTGCTCGGCGGGCGTCGCGGCCGCCGGGAGCGGCGTCACCGCGATCGGCGTGCTGACCGGCGTCACGGCGTAGATCTTGTCGGACACCAGCTTCCAGTAGTCCTCGTTCACGGTGGCGCCCCCCGCGACCGCCTGCTCGAACTTCTGACGGTTGAAGCGCCGCATCAGGATGTTGGCGTACAGGAAGTCCTTGCGGGCGCTGTACTGGTAGAGCCAGCCCAGCGCGTTGCCCACCGTATAGCAATCGCCGAGGACCTGCCCCCAGTAGTCCGGGCCGGCCGTGGCCGCGCCGTTGGCCGTCCCCTTGTCGCAGGCGTTGAGCACGCTCAGGAGGATGTCGGACTTCTCGAAGGACGGGATGTCCGTGGCGCCATACGGGATATCGAGTCCGTTGAAGCCGGCTGTGATGAAGCCCGCGATGTCCGCGGCGGTCGGCGGTGGCCCGTCAATCGCGGCCCGCGTCGCCGTAGCGGCCGCCGACTCGGCAACGCTGGTGCTCGTCTTGCCGGTGTTCGAGGGCCCTCCGTTGCCGCCACACGCGGCCGCTGCGAGTGCCAGCGCGAGGATGAGCGCGCCGAGCAGCGTCCCGCGCGGGAGCGATCGCTGCGCAGGTGATGGATGTACAGTCATTTCAGCCCCTCGTCGCACTATACCGGAGGCTGGCCCCTGGACCGCATGCGCGGCCCGCCGCGCCGACCGAAGGCCGCGTTACTGTGGTGTTTCCGATCTGTGATGGGTCGCCAGGGAGCCGGGGGTGAGGTCAGTCCCAGTGCTACTCGATGTTATACTCAAGCGGAGTCCGCCCGCTCCGGGCTCGATGGAGCGAACTTGATCGGCACCCGCATCGCCGGCCTCGGCCACTATCTCCCCGAACGCGTCGTCACGAACTTCGAGCTTGAGAAGCTGGTCGCGACGTCGGATCAGTGGATCCGCGACCGCACGGGCATCGCGGAACGGCGCGTGGCCGCGCCGCACGAGACGTCGAGCACGCTGGCGCTCCACGCATCGAAGATGGCGCTCGACGACGCTCGCATCAACCCTGAAGACATCGACCTGATCATCGTCGCAACGACGACGCCCGACGGGATGTTCCCGGCGACGGCGTCACTCGTGCAAGACGGCCTCGGCGCCGCGAACGCGGGCGCGTACGACGTGAACGCCGCCTGCATGGGCTTCCTGTCGGCGCTCTCGGCTGCCACGCAGTACATCGCGACGGGTGCCTACAAGCGCGTGCTGGTCGCCGGTACCGAGGTGCTCTCGCGCATCCTCAACTGGCAGGACCGCGGCACTTGCGTGCTGTTCGGCGACGGCGCCGGCGCGGTGTTGCTCGAAGCGGCGGAGTTCGGCGGCTCGCTCGCCTTCGTGCTGCACAGCGACGGATCGAAGAAGCTTGCGCTGTACGCGGAGGGGCCGTGCGGCCCGCGCGATGCCGACGGCAACGGCCCGCCGCCGCACCTCTGCATGATCAACATGGACGGCCCGGCGATGTTCAAGCTCGCCGTCCAGTCGATGTCGAGCGCTGTCCGCGAGGCCACGGCGAAGGCGGGGCTCGCGATGGAAGACATCGACCTGCTGGTGCCTCACCAGGCGAACCTTCGCATCATCCAGGGCGTCGCGAAGTCGCTCGACATACCCCTGGAGAAATCGCTGCTCACCGTGCACAAGTACGGCAACACGTCGTCCGCGACGATCCCCATCGCGCTCAGCGAAGCCGCTCGTGAAGGGCGGCTGGAGGAGGGCGCGCGGCTGGCGCTGTGTTCGATCGGCGGCGGACTCGCCTGGGGCGCGATGCTGCTGCAATACAGCCGCACGGGCGTCGCGCCGGCAGCGCGCGCCAGCACGCTCGTTCAAGCGAGCGCCGGCGGGTTTAGACGAGCCGAAATCGCCGATCGGGTCTGCCCGCTGCTAGCGTCCCGCACGCGCGCCCGATACCTTCACTGCACCATGGCTGAATCGGAATCCGCAAAGCGCGTCTGCATCACCGGCGTCGGCGTTGTCTCAGCGTTCGGGCGCACGCCCGAGGCGCTGTGGGCCGGCGTGTCCGGCGGCGTCAGCGCCGTCGCGCCCATCGCGTCGTTCGACGCGTCGGAGTTCGGCTGCCGCATCGCCGCCGAGGTGCAAGACTACGCGCCGCGCGAGGACATGGACCCGGAGGCGGCCGCGCGCATGGACCGCCGATCGCTCTTCGCCGCGGACGCCGCGATCCAGGCGCTGATCCAGAGCGACGTGCCGATTACCGCCGAGACAGTGACGCAGATCGGTGTTGCGGTCGGCGCCGAGATGCCGGAGCACGCCGTTACCACCGCCGCGAACGTGGCGCGCACGATCAGCGCCGCCGGGCCGGTCATGCATCTCTCGACCGGGGCGGCCGGCGGGCTGATGGCGATCGGTGAGGCGGCGGAGTGGATCCGGCGCGAGGAGTGCGCGATCGCCGTCGCGGGTGGCGCCGAGGCGCCGGTGAACCCCGACGGCATCCGCCACTTCGACCAGCTCGCGATGCTCACGCGCAACAACGCCGATCCGGCGCACGCGGTCCGCCCGTTCGATGTGGCGCGCGACGGCTTCGCGCTGTCCGAGGGCGCAGCGATGGTGGTGCTCGAGGACGAGGACGTGGCGGTGCGGCGCGGCGCGCACATCCTCGCGTACGTCGACGGCTACGGCTCGACGTTCAACCGCGCGCCCGTCGCGCACGCCGCCGCGAACGAGATCGACACGGCGCGCGCGATGCAGAAGGCGCTGATCAAGTGGGACCTGACCCTCCAGGGCGAGGTCGACGTCATCTTCGCGAGCGCGGGCGGGAATGTGCTCGACGTGATCGAAGGCAAGGCGATCCGGCGCGTCTGGGGGCCGAACACCGACAGGCTCTGGGTGACGGCGATCAAGGGCGCGCTCGGACACACGCTCGGCGCGTCCGGCGCGATGAACCTCATCGCGGCGATCTTCTCGCTGCAGGCGGGGCTCATCCCGCCGGCGCTGAACCTCGATCGGCAGGACCCCGAATGCGGCGGCCTCGAAATCGTCACCGGCGACGTGCGCCGCCTGCACGGCACGAAGGCGATGGTCAACGCGTTCGGCCTCGGCCACGCGGCCAGCATCATCATCTCGCGACCGTGACGCGACGCCCGCCGGACGGCTGATGCCGAACGGCACGCCCGCTATGGCCGCACGTCTCTGACGTTCCGCCCGGGCACCGCCCTACACTGACGGCATACTCAGCGAGGTGAGGACATGAGCGGCACAGCGAAAACGACGGCATACGGCATCATGCGCACGGTGAGTCTCAGCTACGACGAGGCGATCGCGCGGTTGCGCGACCTGCTGAAGGAAGAGGGGTTCGGCGTGCTGACGGAGATCGACGTCAAGCGCACGCTGAAGGAGAAGATCGACAAGGACGTCGAACCGTACGTGATTCTCGGCGCCTGCAACCCGAAGCTCGCGTCGCGCGCGCTGGAGATCGAGCCGGATATCGGGCTCCTGCTGCCGTGCAACGTCATCGTCTCGAAGCGCGGCGATGGCACGCACGTCGGCGTCGTCAACCCGCAGTCGATGGTCGATTTCACGTCGAATACCGCGCTCGCTGACGTCTCGCGCGAGGCCGACGAGCGGCTGCGGCGCGTGATCGAGCGGCTGTAGGACTACGGAGCGAGCACCTCAGTTGCGCGCCCAGCTTCCTCGGTGATTGGCGCAAGCCCGCACTCATCCGTTTGACGCCATCTGTGAAATCTGTGGTTTCCCGTGAGCCGCACCGCTACACCGCGGCCGCCGGCGCGAGCGCGGCCGCCGGCGTTGACGCGATCGCGTCCGCGACTTCCATCGCCGACGCGAGCACGATCTGCGTCAGGTTGTACGGGATGTCGCGCGCGTCGCCCGCGAAGTACAGGTTCGACGCGGCGGCCGTCCGCAGCGGCACGAGCCGCTTTCGGTTCTCCGGCGTCTGGCGCGCGCCGGTGACGCGCACGGCGGACAGCGTGCGCTCGACGGCGATCGCCTCCCGCCAGCCCGGGAAGTGGACATCGAGACCGGCTACCAGTTCGTCCTTGCGACGCTGCAGCAGCGTCTCGTCCGCCGCCTCCTCTGGCGACAGGTACGCCATCGCGTGCAGCAGCTGCCCGCTCGCCGGGGCGAGGTCGGGCGTCGTGTACGAGTGGACGCTGTAGTAGAGGTCGCGCTCGATGTCGAAGACCAGCGCGAGGTCGTCCCGCACCTTGCGGCTGAAGCCGAGGTCCATGCAGAGCGCGCGCACGTCCTCGAGCCCCGCCCACTGCTCCATCTCCGCGCGCAACGCCGATCCGTCCGGCGCGATGGCCGGCGCGTCCTGCGGCGGCAGCGTGCACACGAACGCGTCCGCCTCGTAGCGCGCGTCCGACGTGATCGCCGCGACGATACGGCCGTCTGTCGAACTCGAACGCGCTCGACGCGCGTGCCGGTGACCAGCGTGCCGCCGTTCGCGCGCAGCTCGTCGACGAAGACGTCGTACATCGAGCGAAAGCCGCCGGACATGTAGCCGACGGAGTCCTTCGCGAACAGGGTGCGCTGGAAGTGCGCGAGCAGCCACGCCGGCATCGAGATCCGCCGCCGGGCGCGTGTACGAATTGACGGTCCCGAGCGCGTTCGCGAAGCGGCGCACCGCCGGGTCGCCCGTCTGGCTCTCGACCCACTCCCGCCACGTCGTTCCGAGCGCGATCGCGTCCGTCTTCGCGGAGCGGATCGCCAGCATGAACCTGACGACCTGCAGCCGCTCGCCTATCGAGAAGAGCTTCGTCGTCAACACCTGGTGCGGCTTCGCGCCTATCACCGCCAGGCGATCGCCGTCGGCCCAGTAGGCGTGCATCGGGTCGACGTAGCCGCACGTCGGGACGGGGCGGTTGAGGCGGCGCATGCACGTCGGCAAGAATGCCGGATTCCGGCGTGTACATCGCGTGCGGCCCGTAGTTCAGCGTGAAGCCTTTTTCTTCGTAGGTGTAGGCGCGGCCCCCCGGCTGGTTGCCCTTCTCCAGCACGACGACGCGCTTGCGCTGCTTCGCCAGCAGCGCTCCCGTCGCGAGCCCCGCCATGCCGCCGCCGATAATCACTACGTCGCTCTTCATCACGCAGGTCCTTTCTTGCCGAACACCGCTTCGGCGATCACGTCGACCGGCTGCCGGTCGTACTCGTCGTCCATCATCGCTCGCGTGAAGTCGCGGTACTGCCCGCCCGGCGTGCCCGGATCGAGCGGCGTGTTGCTGTGCGCCTGCACGAAGCGCACCGTGCGCTTCATCGCCCTGTACGACGCGGCGCACGTGTCGCACGACGCGAGATGCGCCTCGACGCCCGCCCGCGCAGCGTGCGGCAGCTCATCCGCCAGCAGGTCCGATAGCAGCTCGTCGAGCTGATCACACGTGAGCGCCGCAGGCGCCCGCCGCGTCTCGCACGTGTCTCGCGCCGCGCCGTGTCCTCTGCTGTCTGCTGTCTGTTGTCTGTTGTGCGCCGCTGCTGTCTGTTCTCGCGGTCCGACGCCGCGCTGGATCCGCGCCGCGACGATGCATCCGTCGCACTCGTTCTGTTCGTCGACGAGCTGGCAGCGCGTCTCGTAGACGTCCGTCATCTTCTTGCGGGCGCGGTGCAGCTCCGTCTTCAGCGATGCCACCGACGCCCCGATCGACTTCGCCGCCTCCTCGCGCGAGAGCCCCATCTGGTCGCAGAGGACGATCGCCGCGCGCTGCTTCTCGGGCAGCGACATCGTGATGCAGTTGACGCACGTGGCGGCGACCTCCCTGACCTCGGCCGACTTCTCCGGCGAGAGGTAGAGGTTCTGCTCCATCTGCTTCACCAGCTCGCCGTTCTCGCGGAACCACTGCCAGCGCTTGTCCAGGTCCCACGGCTTCTTGCCGCGCTGGCTGTCGAGGCACGTGTTCGTCGCGATGCGGAACAGCCACGTCGAGAGCGACGCGCGCAGCTCGAAGTCCGGCGATGTGCGTGTACGCCTTGAGCAGCGTCTCCTGGACGAGGTCTTCGGCCTCTTCGTGCGAACCGGTCATCTTGAAGCAGAGGCGCAGCAGAGCCTGCCGGTGCTCCTCGGCCAGCAGGCCGAAGGCATCTTTGTCGCCCGCCCGGGCGCGCTCGAGCAGCGCGAGTGCGGTGTCCGGCTTCCGGTCATCCACGCCCGTTCCCCTTTCACTGAGTTAGACGCGGGGTGGTGCGAAAAGGTTACATCGGGTGGGTGGGATCACCGCGGATTGCGCCGATTTCGCAGATAGAGGGAGGGCGGCGGACGCGCGTATACTGCGGTATGCGCGACACGTTACCCGCTTCGCTTGATGCTCGCTACAGCCACGTTGGTGCTGGGCGTTCAGGGTGACGCTTGGCGTCTGGTTCACGTGGGCATCGGGATACGACTTGTCCGATACGGGCTTCATGTATGTCCAGGGCTTCCTGGCTTTCGGAGGCGCGGTCGGTCTTGCAGTGGTGAGCCTGTTCTACTGCGCGAGGCGGCTCAACGACCCGCACTACCTGCTGCCGAGCACGTTCTTCGCAACGCTGTCCCTGGCGGCGTCGATCTGGTTCTGGAGTGCCGAAGTCGGCAGGGCACAAACCGATCTGCTCGGCGAATTCTTCATGACGCCGCTAGTTGCAGCCGGGCTAGTCTGGTACTTGACGATCGGATCATCCGTCGCAGCGCTCGCGTGCCTCGCGGCATTCGCCTTCGAGTCCCATCGCGTGCACGCACCGCAGGAGCATCACATCCACCTCGAATGGCGTCCGGAGTAGGGTAACCGTAGACGTCCCTTGGCCGCCGCCCGCCCGCCCTAATCCCCCAGCACCGCCACGTCCACCTCCCGCCGCCGCGCCTCGTACAGCTCGACGAGGTAGACGTGCTGCCACGTGCCGAGATCGAGGCGGCCGTTGCGGATCGGCAGCCACGTCGCCTCGCCGAACAGCATCGACGTGGCGAGGTGGGCGACGGCGTTCTCGGCGCCCTCTTCGATGTGGCGGTAGGGACGCGACGTCGGGAACGTGGCGTAGACGGCGTCGCGCATGTCTTCGTGGAGGCGCGGGTCGGGCTCGTTGCAGGTGATCGCGGCGGTCGTGTGGCGGCTGCGCACGAGCGCGATGCCCTCGCGGACGCCCGCGCGCTCGACGGCGCCCGCGATCTCGTCCGTGATCTCGACGAACTCGCCGATGCGGCGTGTCTGCACGCTGATCTTCTCGAGCTTGACGGTCATGGTGCGAGTATACGTCCGCACAACAACAGAGGCCCCGTCTCCGGAGCCTCTGTTCTCTGTCGTCTGCTCTCTGCTCTCGCGCGCGCGCGTCAGCGCGCCTTGATCGCCGTGGCGACGTCCGCCAGGCCCAGCGACTCGAGCTTCTTCTTGCTCGGCGTCGCGGTCTCGGCGATCCCAGTCGCGACGCGGCCAGGTAAGTCCTGCTCCAGCGTCTTCACGTCGAGCTGGACGTCCTTGTGCGGGCCGGCCTCGAGCTGGGGCGAGCCCCACAGCCGCCCCGGGATGCGCCGCTTCGTCGGGATGTCGCCCTCGCGGATGTTGAACGCCATCCGCAGGTTGGCGATGCGCTCGCCCGTCTCGCGCATCTCGTCGAGCGTGGTGTCCCAGCCCGTCTCGGCGTTGATCCACTCCGGGATGCGGTCGTTGGGCGCGCCCATCATGATGAACATGCACATGCCCGACGCGTTGACGACGTGCATGTACTCCGACGCGTCCTTGTGGTGCTTGCCGCGCTCGGTCGCCTGCAGGCGGTCCTGCGGCGGCCGCACCATGTTCCAGGCGGGCCGCGGCGCCGCCTCGTACTGCGTGTGGCGGGCCGGCGTCGCGTCCAGCTTGTACGTGGTGTAGTACTCCGGCTGGAGCTTCGGGTCGTGCATCGGCAGCTCCTCGCCGCCGATCTCCATGGCGAACTCCTGCGACTTCGGACCGATCTTCGCCGCCGCCGTCTTCACGCCGTCGCCAAACAGCTCGCCGAACGCGCCCTCCTTCGTGCCGAGCTTGTGCAGCGCCGCCATGATCGCTTCCGTGTTGCCCCAGCGCATGTCCAGGCCGTCCGTGTCTTCCTTCGTGATCAGCCCGTTCTCGAAGCACTCCGTCGCGAACGCCAGCGTCGCACCCGCCGCGATCGTGTCCAGGCCGTACTGGTTGCACAGGTGGTTCGCGTACTGCAGCGAGTTCAGGTCGTTGTTCAGGATCATCGCGCCGAACGCCGTCGTCGTCTCGTACTCGGCGCGGTGCGTGTGGTGCGGATACGGGTAGCGCGCGTCGTTCTTGATCTTCGTGTCGCCCGCGTTCGCGTTCGTCAGCCGGGTGATGTTCGCCTCGATCGGCGCCTTCGCGTCGTCCGCCGCCGCTGCCAGCGCCGTCCGCAGCTCCGCGATCTCGCCCTCGCGCTTGGCGATGCGCAGCTTCGCCTGGTTCTCCTGCTCGTCCCACGCGTACGACTCGCCGCCGCACGCGACCGGGCAGTGCCAGCACGCGTACTTCTTGTCCATGCGCGCGTTGAAGTCGTTGCCCGTCAGCACGTTGGCCTGCGGGAAGTCGACCATGCCGACGCCGCCCCAGTTCTTCACCGGGCCGTCGCCCGACATCGCCGACGGGAAGGTGATGCCCGTCGTGCCGAACGTGCGGAAGAAGTTCGTGATCGGCTTCGCGAACTCGTCGAGCGACGTGCGGACCTGCTTCATGATCTCCGGGCTGGAGCCGATGATGTTCTTCGACGCGTTGACGACGATCGCCTTCACGTTCTTCGATCCCATCACCGCGCCGAGGCCGCTGCGCGCCGCCAGCCGCCCGCGCTCGTTGCAGATGCCCGCCATCAGCGACATGTGCTCGCCGGCGGGGCCGATGCACGCGATGCTGGCCTTCTTGCCGTGCCGCTCCTTCAGCTTCATCTCGACGTCGATCGCCTGCATGCCCCAGAGGTCGCTGGCGTCCTTGATCTCGACCTTGTCGTCGTCGATGTGGATGTACACGGGCTTGCTGGACTTCTCGTACAGCATGATGCCGTCCCAGCCGGCGTTCTTGAGGTACGGGCCGAAGTCACCGCCGGCGTTCGCGTCGCCCCAGCCGCCCGTCTTCGGCGACTTGCCGACCGCCTGGTAGCGGATGCCGAAGAACGGCGTCCCCGTGAGCAGCCCCGGGAACAGGCCCAGGACGTTCTGCGGCCCCAGCGGGTCCGCGCCCGCCGGGATGCGGTCGAACATCAGCCGCGCGCCGATGCCGTAGCCGCCCAGGTATTTGCGGTACATCTCCTCCGGTATCTGCTCGACCTCAACGGTGCCCGCGTTCAGGCGGACGTTGAGCATCTTGCCGTTGATAGCGCCGTTCATCATGGGGGATGGTGCTCCTTTCAATTGCCGATCGGGTAGAGCCTCTCTGGACCCCGTCCCGCAGCTCTTGAGGAGTGGATTATAAAGCAACGGGTTGCTTAACGCGTTATGTTCGCGTCGGCATAGCGAGCACGACCATTCGCTCTTGGAACGAAAGGAGGGCCGCGCCCCGATGCCCCGCGTCACCGGACGGCCGGCACCTCATACGCCACGAACTCCGTCACGCCGTCGTGCGTGCCGGTGACGGGATGGCCGTCCGGGTACACGGACTCGAGTTCTGGCAGCAGGCTGCGGTAGAGGCCGAGCAGCACGAAGACGGCGGGCCGCGAGGGGTCGGAGATCGCGATTCCCCCGTCGCGGAACCTGCTGAACTCCAACGATCGGTCCTCGCCGCTGACGTCCGGCGCGAGGAACTGCCGCGTCTCCAGCCTGAGCGGGTGGCGGTCGCTGTAGAAGTAAACGTAATCGTCGCGCGGCAGCGTCCGCATGTATTCGCTCGCCGCGGTGATCTCCGCGTGATAGACGAACTGCACGAAGCTTGTCGCGCCGCCACGTCCAGAAATAGTCGTGCACCGTCGTCGCCGCGATGATCGCGACGATGCCGGCGACCGCGCCCATCGCGGGAATGCGCCAGCGATCGCGTGACTCGATCGCCGCGCGCCAGATCGCCGCCAGCGGCAGCGCCGCGAAGAACATCGCGTACGGCGCCGCGCCCAGCGGCTCGCGCGTGATCGAGCCCTGCTGCAATACGGCGGGGAGCGGGATGATGAAGAAGCAGCACAGCGCCGCGATCACCATCGGCTCGCGCCGCCGCCGCACCGCCATCGCCAGCCCGAGCGCGAGCAGGATCAGCGTCGCCGGGTCGAACGTCGCGCGCAGCCCGCTCGCATCGACCTCGTCGCGCTCGCCGTCCCACGCGTACGCTCGCAGGAACGTCCCGGCCTGCTCGCCGACCAGTCGCGCTTTCCCCAGGGCGCCGGCGTCCCTGTACTCCCGCGTCTGCATGACGCTGACCTCGGTGTAGTTGTCGAAGTGGCTCCAGTAGTACGACGACGGCCGCGCGACGTAGACGATCATCGGCAGCGCCACCACGAGCGCCACGGCGCTCGTCATCAACACCGAGCCGCGCCACCACCGCCACTCGGCGCCGCGATATCGCACGAGCGACAGGATGGCGACGAACATCGCGAACGCCACCACGGCGATCGGATAGATGTTGTAGGTATAGACGCCGAGCCCGAGGATCAGGCCCGACGCGACGAACCATGCGCGGCGGCGCCTCTGCATGCCGAGCATCAGGCACAGCAGCGCCGCCAGCAGCACCGTCCCGTACGAGATCGACCAGTGCGCCACGCGGCTGTACAGCAGGTGCCAGTACGACACCGCCAGCAGCGCCGACGCGAAGAACGCTTCGACCCGCGCGTACGCGACGCGCACGAGCAGGTACAGCAGCGGGATCGCCGCGAGCCCGACGAGCGCCAGCGGCAACCGCAGCGCGAACGCCGTATCGCCGAGCAGCCAGATCGACGGCAGCGTGAAGTACGAGTGCCCGGCCGGCTGACCCAGCGCCGCGTGCGTGTACACGCCGATCAGGTGGCCATCCATGATCTTGTGCGCGTCCGTGCCGAGCTGCGCCTCGTCCGGGTGTACGCCGTACGGGATGTCGCCGAGCAGCGTCAGCCGCAGCGCCGCCGCTACCGCCGTCACGATCGCGATCAGCGTCACGTCGAGCGCCCACGGGTGGCGCTCGTAGTAGCCGCGAATCGCGTCCGCCGCGCGCGTCACAGCTCGAACGTCATGCGCACGCGCGCGCCGCGCTCCGCCGCCCACTCCGTCATGCGCAGGAGGTCGAGCAGCCGCGCCTCCAGGTCCGGAGCCTCCGCCGTGAGCTGCGCGATCCGCTCGTCGCCGGCGGCGAGCGCCTGCGTCACGCCTCGGAGCGTCGCGGCCAGCGGCGCGGCGTCCTGCCACACGCGGTCCAGCTCCACCTGGTCCGCTTCGACTTCGACGTCGCGGTCGGCGAACGTCGTCAGCGGGCCGAGGTCGATCTTCAGCTCGCCGCGCAGCAGCAGCGCCAGCTGCGACAGCGGGTGCAGCGAGCCGTAGCGCGTCGAGAAGGCGAGCGAGAGGAAGTAGACGAGCACGTCGCCCGGCCCGCCCAGCTCGACCGGGCACGGCTCCGCGGCGTCGGTCTCGAAGAAGAATCGCGACACGCCGCATGGTACAGCGCCCGGCGCCGAACGGCCGTCGGCCTCGCTATACTGATCCCAGCCCCACGCACCCATCGAAAGGATGCCCAGTGCCCATCGAATGGCAGATCTCGACGCTCCCCAACGGGCTCCGCGTCGTCACCACCCCCGTCGCTACCGCCCAGTCCGTCAGCGTCAACGTCTTCGTCGGCATCGGCTCGCGAGGCGAGGACCGCCGCACGAACGGCCTCTCGCACTACATGGAGCACATGCTCTTCAAGGGCACCGAGCGCCGCAGCGACGCGATCGTCATCGCCGAGGCCATCGAGGGCGCGGGCGGCGTGCTCAACGCGTACACGTCGAAGGAGCTGACCTGCTACTGGAACCAGGTGCCGTTCGACAAGCTGGCGCTGGCGATGGACGTGCTCGCCGACATGTACCGCCGCTCGCTCCTCGACCAGGCCGAGATCGACCGCGAGCGCACCGTCGTCCAGCAGGAGATCCGCCGCGCCTTCGACCAGCCCGGCGCCTGGGCGTCGGAGCTGCTGTCGCGCGCCACGTTCGGCGACCAGCCGATCGGCTGGCCCGTCGCCGGCTCCATCGAGACGGTGGAGGCGATGCGGCGCGACGACTTCGTCGAGCACGTCGCGAGCTACTACGTGCCGTCGAACACCGTGCTCAGCGTCGCCGGCAACACGACGCACGCGGAGGTGCTGCGCCTGGCCGAAGACCTCTTCGGCGATCTGCCCGACCGCGCCGTGCCCGCGTCGCCCGCCGCCGTCACGCAGTTCGCGCCCGAACGCGTCGTCGTGGAGACGCGCGAGATCGCGCAGTGCAACATGGGCATCGCCCTGCACGCGCTGCGGCGCGACGACCCGGACCGCTACCCGCTGATGGTGCTCAACACGATCCTCGGGCGCGGCATGAGCTCGCGGCTGTTCAAGGAGGTGCGCGAGCGCCGCGGCCTCGCCTACTCCGTCGGCTCCGGCGTGTCGCGGTACAGCGACATCGGCACGATGAGCGTCAGCGCCGGCGTCACGCTGGAGCATCTCGAAGAAGCGACGCAGGTGATCCGCGACCAGCTCTTCCGCATGCGCGACGAGCCCGCCGGCGAAGAGGAGATGACGAAGGCGCGCGACTTCTCGACCGGCAACTTCCGCCTCGGCCTGGAGTCGACGATGGCGCTCGCCCAGCGCGCCGGCGAAGCGCTGCTGATGACCGGCGAGATCGAGCCGATCGAGGACGTCGTGTCGTCGATCGCCGCGGTGACGGCGGACGACGTCCAGCGCGTGGCGCAGCGTCTCTTCAAGCCCGGCGGCTTCGCCATGGCCGTCGTCGGCCCCGGCGGCGACGCGGAGCGGCTGCGGGAGATCCTGGACGCGGCGTGACGGCGGGTTGCGGCGTCGCCTTAGTCAGCCGCCGTTGCGAAACGCATGAAGATGTGACCGCGGCGACTGCTCTTGGATGCTGTTGATCCATTGTCGAGGTGCCCATCCCCCGCGAAGAACTTGACGGTCTTCCATTGCCAGCGTATCCTGAGCCGACGCCAATCGAAGATCAACAAGGTGCCCTTGCCATGCCGAATATCGGTCAGCGAACCGTGACGAAACTGGCGTTCAGTGACCACGTAGACGCCGATCTCGATCACGCCCAGGTCGCAGGCTACTCGATGAGAGGCAAGTGGTCCCACCGTCGACCGAAACGGCCTTTGGTTAAGGCCGCGACGCCCTAGCGCGAATCCTTCCTCGAGCGACCGCGCCACCATTGCAGGCAGGAGCAGGAGCTGCCAAGCGATGCATCAGCAGGCTCATGAGCCGATAGCGATCGAGCAGAAAGGCCCTCAGTTCGGGGCCTCGTCTTCTGCATCTGCGAACGTCGCCGGGCTCGCCGTTCACACCAGCGCCGGCGCCTCCACCGCCGCCAGCTCCTCCGCGCTCAGCAGGTCGCGCAGGATCGACGGGAACAGCGGCGGATACACGTCGTACAGGTACGCCGTACGTCGCTTCGAGCATGGCTGACGTGTCCTTGATCTCCATCCAGGCGCGCTGGATCTCGTTGAGCGCGAGATACGCCTCCTTGCAGTGCTCCTGGATCAGCGCGAGGATGCGCTGCACCGCGCGCGTGTCGATCGCGCAGCTCGTCACGAACTTGATGTTCTCGGCGTAGACCTGGCGGATCAGCGCCGACGCGCGGCGCCGCCGGCGCTCGGCGTTCGCGAGGTGCTCCTCCGCGCGCGCGCGCTGCTGCTCGTCGCCCGCGCGATCGCCGAGTTGCGCGATGCCGTAGCGCATCGAGGCGACGCGCGTGTCGACAAAGACCTCCAGCACGCGGTCGAGTCCGCGCAGCGCGCGCTCCGGCAGCGGCCGCCAGGACTCGCGCGACGCCTGCTGCGCCGTCGCCGCGCAGCTCGTCGCGCAGGATCTCCGTGATCGCGACGCCGTGCATGTACGGCCATTCGTGGCGCGCCTCGTCGGGCTGCCAGCCGAAGTTGCAGGCGCGCTGCATCGCCCGCATGTGCAACGCGAGGCGCGTGCCGCCGTCCAGCGGCGAGAGGTCGCCGATCGCGGCCTCGAGTTGCGCCGCGGTGAGCGGGATGTCGAGGCTGTGGCCGAACGCCGCCAGCAGCGCCTTGAACGTGTCGGCGATGAACGTGCCCGGCTCCCAGAAGATGAACGGCCAGCGGCGGAAGACCTCGCGGTCGTTGTCGACGCCGCGGAACGCGCCGGCGTCGCGCGGCGGGTAGTGCCCGTCGCTGCGCAGCACCAGCCGGATCTCCGGCGCCCACGACGCCTGGTGGAAGCGCAGGTGCGGCAGCGGCGCGGTCGCCGGCGGCGACAGCCCGTCGATGTACTCGTCGGGCGTGACGAAGCGCACGTCCGCGATGCCTTCGCCGCGCACGGCCGCCCACGCCTCGCCGAGGATCTCGAGCGCCTCTTCGCCGAAGTCCATCAGCTCCAGGTCCTGGATGTAGAGCAGCAGCCCGCCGTCCGGCGCGGCGGCGAGCGCGCGGCGCAGCGTCTCGGCGTACTCCGCCACGGCCTGCTCGCGCGCGATCGGGAACGCGACCGTCCGGTCCTCGCGGTACTCCTCGTCGAGCACGTGGTACTTGCCCAGGATGTAGCCCTGCGGCCCGAGCCGGTCCGCCTTCCACTTCGTGATCGGCCGCCAGATCTCCTGCGAGATCGCGAAGTGACGCGGCAGCGCGAGCAACCCGTCGCCGATCGTGAACGCGCCGTAGCGCGGATCGTCGCCGTCGGGAGCGGGCGCGCCGTCGAACGAGTACCGCGTCGTCGCGCCGCTGAGCTGCGGGAAGATGACGTACTCGATGCCCGCCTGCGCGAAGCCGGCGAGCTTGCGCGCGTCGATCGAACCCTCCATCGGGAACGCGCCGGCGTGCCGCGGCTCCGGCGCGCCGACGACGTCGCGCAGGTACTCGCGGTTCAGCCGCAGCTCGTCCGCCAGCTCGCCGTCGCCGAGCATGGCGATGTGCGTGTGGAAGGCGTTGCCGTAGATCGGGTACAGCGCGCCGGAGCGGTACGCCTCGCCCAGGCGCGCGAACGTCGCTGGCATGTGGCGCCGCACCTGCATCAGCAGCTCGTTCGTGGCTTCGAGGCAGATCGGCGCGTCGAGGCGGCGGCCAAGCTCGATGAGCTTCGTGTAGACGTCGCGGCCGGCGGCCGCGCGCTTCTGCAGCCAGTGCTCGTTGTCGAGCGCCTGCCGCCGCAGGTCCTCGTCCTCCAGCGTCTCGATCACGGCGCGCGGCAGGTCCCACGAAGGCTCGTGCGCATGAAAGGCGAGGATGACGGTGACGGATTTCATGGTGAGTTTGTAGTTCTTAGTTTGTAGTGAGTAGTGATCTTGGCCGATGCGCGTCGGTGTGATGCGGCTGCCGGTTCAGCACCAAAGGGGACGGTTCTCGGAACCGCCCTTACGCATTCGCGAATACGCCTTCGGCATGAGCTCCCCTCTCCACGTCGTGGAGAGGGCCGGGGGTGAGGTCGCGTCTCGCCAACGTTCTCCGACTACGAACTACAAACCACCAACTACAAACTCCCCCTACACCCCGTGCGGAAACGCTCGCTCGGCGGCGCGGATCGTCGTGCCGCTGGCGATGTAGCCGTCGGCGCCCTGCCCCGCCGCCGTCACGTTCGGCCCGATGACGCAGTTGCGGCCGATGCGCACGTACGGCGGGATCTCGGCGCGCTTGCCGATGATCGTGACGCCCGTGTTCACGATGTCCGGCCGCTCGAGGTTCGGCGCGAAATCGTCGCCGTAGCCGACATAGGCGTTCTTGCCGACGATCACGCCCTTGTCCAGGATCGACCGCTCGACGATAGCGCCCGATTCGATGCGGCAATCGTCGAAGATGATCGAGTCCCGCACCACGGCGCCCTCTTCCACAAACACGCCGGGCGAAAGCACCGAGTGTTCGACGTGGCCGTTGACGATGCACCCGAGGTCCAGCAGCGAGCGCTGGATGTACGCGCGCCAGCCGACTTTCGCCGGCGGGTAGCCGGTGACCCGCGTGCGGATCCGCGTCTCCGGGTCGTACATGTTCAGGTCGGGCAGGTCTTCCAGCAGGTCCATGTTGCCGTCGTAGTACGACTGGATCGTTCCGACGTCGCGCCAGTAGCCGTTGAACGGGAAGCCGTACACCTTCTGCGATGGGTCGGCGACCATCGCGGGGATGATGTCGCCGCCGAAGTCGTGCGTCGAGTCGTCGCGCGTCGAGTCGGCGATGAGCTGGTCGATCAGCGCCTGGCGGTTGAAGACGTAGATACCCATCGAAATCAGGTTGGACTTCGGGCGGTCGGGCTTCTCGTCGAACTCGACCACGCGGTTCTCGTCGTCCGTCGTGAGCACGCCATAGCGATGCGCTTCGGGCATCGGCACCTGGTACAGCGGCACCGTGACGTCGGCGCCGTGCGCCAGATGGTACGCGATCAGCTCGTCGTAGTTCATCTTGTAGACGTGGTCGCCGGCCAGGATCAACACCAGCTCGGCGCGTGTCTCCTCGATGAAGTAGATGTTCTGCGCGACCGCGTCCGCCGTGCCGCGATACCAGTCCGAGCTGTCGCGGCCCAGGTATGGCTGCAGCAGCGTCACGCCACCGCCCTGCCGGTCGAGGTCCCACGGCCGGCCGATGCCGATATGGTCGTTCAGCGACCGCGGCCGGTACTGTGTGAGCACGCCGACGCGACTGACGCCGGAGTTGACGCAGTTGCTGAGCGCGAAGTCGATGATCCGGTAGCGCCCGCCGTAGATCACGGCGGGCTTTGCCCGCTCTTCGCTGAGCACGCTCAGCCGGTCTCCCTGACCGCCCGCCAGGATCAGCGCCACGACTCGCTTCATCGATAACCCTTGCTCTAGTGGTGTACCCGCTGCGTCTGCGGCCGCGGTGCCGCGGGTTCCAGGCCGGACACCTGACAGAAGATGTTCAGGTAATCTCGAAGATAGCGCGTCGTGAGGAAATTGTCCCGCACGTACTCCACGCCCGTCGCCCCCATTCGGTCCGCCTCCTCGCGGTGATGCAGGAGGAAGAGCAGCTTCTCCACGCACTCCTCGCTGGTATTCACCAGGAACCCCGTCTTGCCGTTGACGATCTGCAGCGGGATCCCCCCAACGTTGCCTGCGACTACTGGACGTCCCTTCCATAAGGCCTCCGAGACTACAAGCCCGAAACCCTCGCGCACCGACTTCTGGATGACCACGCGAGCCGCGCGCTGAAACGCGTTGACTTCGATGTTGCCGACGCCGTTGAGGTTGCTCAGGATGTGGATGTCGAAATCCTCGCCGGCGCGGCGCACCGTGCGCTCGTACCAGTCCCACCCTTCCGGATCGTCGCTCGCCATTGATGCCACCATGACGAGCTGCAGATCCGGCACCTCGCGCTTGGCCGCGCGGTACACGTCGATGACGCCCAGCGGGTCCTTCCACGGATCGAAGCGCGAGATCTGCGTGACCATCGGCCGCTTCGGGTCGACGCCGTAGCGCTCGAGGATCGCGTTTACGGTCTCGTCCGGCAGGTCGGCGTTCTTGGGGCTCAGCGGATCGATCGCGGGAGGCACGCAGAAGATCCGCGGGTGCTGCAGGTCGTCCTTCACGTAATCCGGCAGCGTGAAGATCGCGGCGTCGTACCGCTCGACGTGCGGCCGCAGCAGGTCCCACACCTGCACCTGCGCGTCGGTGATATCGATGTGGCAGCGCCACACCCACTTGCCCGGACGGCTCCCCGTGCGCTCCTCCAGAAACGCCGGGATCGCGGCCGGCTGCGGGTCGTGGATCACGACGTAGTCGTACGATTCGTCGAACAGATCCGCGTTGAGCTTGTTGTAGTCCAGCCAGATCTGCCGCATCGCCGGCGTCCAGTCGTAGTACATGCCCTGCAGGCTGTTGTGCATGGCCTTCGTCACGTTGAAGAACTCGTCGGCACCCTTGATCACCTGCCAGTCCGCGTCGAGGCCGATGTCGTTCATCAGCGGCACCATCGTGCCCAGGATCTCCGCGACGCCCCCACCGAACGCCGTGGCGTTGACGTGCAGCACGCGCGCCCCGCGCAGGCGGTCGGCGAGGCGCAGGATCTCTTCGGTCGCCGGGTCGCCGATGACGGGGCGGTACGCCTCGAGCGATTTCGGAGTGGTCGGGACCGATCCCAGCATCAGTTCTTGTTCCTGTGCAGTTCGTTCAGAATACGCAGGTAGTCCCGTAGGTATCGGGTGATCAGGAAGCGTTCCGCAACGTGCTGACGCCCGGATCTTCCGAATTCTGCCGCCGCGGCGCTGTCGTCGAGCAGCCGCGAGACCGCGTCGGCGAACTCGTCCGTCGTGTTGGCGATGATGCCGGTCCGGCCGTCGATCACCTGCTCCGTCAGCCCGCCCGCCGGGGCGACGACGCACGGCCGCTCCTTCCAGAGCGCGTCCGACACCCACAGCCCGAAGCCCTTGCGCAGCCCCTTCTGCAGCACGACCGAGGCCGCCCGCTGGAACACGTTGAGTTCGACGTTCCCGACTTCGTTCCCGGCGGAGACGATGAACGCCGACGGCTCTTCATGGCAGCGGCGCGCCAGCTCGTCGTAGCAGGTGCGGCCGTGTGGGTCCTGCGGCTCCGTCGTCAGCACGAAGACGAGCTGCAGTGCCGGGTGGCGCTCGCGCGCCTTCAGCCACACGTCGACGACGCCGCAGAGGTCACTGGCCGCGTCGCACGGCGAGACGTGGCAGAGCAGCGGCCGCGCCGGGTCGATGCCGTACTGTGTCAGCACGGTGTTGATCACCTCGTCCGAAAGCGGCATGTTGCGCGCGCTGTTCGGGTCGATCGCGGGTGGCACGATGTACGTCTTGACCGGCATATCGGGGCGCGCGAAGCCGGGCGCGTCGAAGATCGCAGCGTCGTACAGCGCGACGTGGCCGCGCAGCAACATCCACACGTCCTCCTGCGCGGAAGACAGGTCGAGGTGTGAGTGCATCAACCACTTCGCGTCCGCGTTCGTCGTCACGTACGAGCGCATCGCCAGCGGCTGCGGGCTGTGCACGATGATTACGTCGAACGGCTCGGTGAGGAGCCCGGCGTTCACTTCGGCGTAGCGCAGCCAGACCTCGGTCATCTCGTGGGTCCACTTGACCGGAACGCCTCCGAGCGCCTGGTACATCGCCCGCCCGACCTGCGCTGCTTCCTCCGATTCGCGCACGACCTGCCAGTGCGCGTCAAGCCCGAGGTCGTTCATCAGCGGCACCGAGGAGTTGAGCAGTTCGGCAGTGCCGGTGCCGAAGCCCGTGATGCTCAGGTTCAGCACGCGCAGGCCTTCGATGGGCCGCGCGAGCGCGCGCAGCTCGGCGATTGTGGCGTCGCCGGCGCTGTTGCGCAGATCGTCCAGTGCCCGATGCGTGAGTGCGAGTGTGCCGTACATGCGGTCCTCCTGACGGAATCCTCGCCGGGCTGCGCGGGGGCGAGGCTGCGGCCGCCGCTTTCGGGATGGAGCGGCGTCACGTGTGCGCGTGTCGGTGTTTGTTCCACCAAGGCGTTCGCCCGGGACCTTGCGGGGGTCGAGGGAGAAGCGTCTCCGAGCGCCTGCGGGGTTAGCTGCCGGGTTCGGGCTTCAGAGTGCCCGTCTCGCTTCCGCGAAATTCACCCCTGCCACCGCCCGGTCCCCCGGCGGGTGGCGTCGGTTCCCCCGTTCCGCGCCGCGATTAAGCGCGGATTCGGCCCTGCTTCGCCTCCCATCCTACGATCGGCGTCAGAGGGTGTCAATTCACGAAGCTGCGTAAACGTCGTCGAAACCCGCACGACGCGAAGAGGGAAGCGGATTGGACAAGAATGAGTTGATGCGAGCGCGCTCGCGTTCACTATCACAAAGTGGAAGCGCGATATGATCGCGGGCGATGTCGTCTGATGAAACGATGCGCAAGATCAGCGCGCACTGGCGCGCGCAGCTGGGCTGCGACGTGCACGCGCTGCCCGGCGGCGTGACGGTGATTGCGCACGCGGCGGCGCTTGCGGCGTACCGCGGCGCGTACGCCGTGATGCGCGAAGATCGATGTGTCGTCTCCGCGCCGGCATCGGTCGCGGATCGCGCGCGCGATGCGCTTGCCGGGCGGGCCGCGGCAGACGTGTTCGACGCGCGTGCGATCGCCGTGCCGTTTGGCGATGCCGTCGAGCGCGTCATCGGGCCAGCGTGGATCGGCTACGCGGATGCCGCCGATGTTCGAGCGCCGGACGCGCGTGACGCGCGGCTGCTGACCCCAGACGACGATGCCGCCCTTCGAACGCTGGCGGCCGCCGCAGGGGAGACCGCATGGCAGCACAGCGCCATCGACTTCAACCGCGCACCGATTTTCGGCCTCTTAGCGCATGGAGTGTTGGCCGCTGCGTGCTCATACGAACGGCGAGGCGAGCACATCTTCCACGTAGGCGTCGTCACGCATCCGGCCCATCGTGGCCGAGGCTACGGGCGCGCTGTGGCCAGCGCTGCTACGGCGCACGGGTTGGCCGCGGGCGGGATCATGCAGTGGCAGACGCTCGTCGCGAACGCACCGTCACTCGCGATCGGGCGGTCGCTGGGATACCGGGAGTACTGCCGGACGATCGCCGTGCGGTTGCGGGATGATGCGCACCACGTCGCCATTGGCGACGCATGACTCGCGGCGCCTGGCGGCTACTCCGCGTCTCGCAGCGGTGGCGACACCGGCAGCCGCAACAAGCGCGCGATGCCCATCGCCAGTCCCCAGACGAGCAGCGCCGTCAGCCCTCCCGCCGTCACGCCCATGAACAGCGCGTCCGTCAGGTTCACTTCCGACGTTGTGTTGCGGACGCCCCAAGCGGCTGCCGACGCGAAGATCGCGAACGACGAGATCGTCACGACGAACGACGCCGTCGCCACGTCCGGTAGATCCGCCTGGCGCACGAGCAGCAATACCGTCGCCGCGCTCCAGGCGATCGAGATCGCCCAGATGATCGCCAGCACCGCGGCGTCGGCGTGCGCGGGACCGGTGGTAGCCGGCGCGAGCGCGATCGCCGCGCACAACTGCGCCCCGAACATCGCGGCGCCAACGCCGACGAGCATCTTCCTGCGGGACGTGAGAGGCAGCTGCGGGCCGTCCTCGAACTGCATCAGGCGCGCGCGAACCGCGAGCGCAGCGCGGGTATCCGCAGCAGGATCGCCGCCGCGATGCCGGTCGGCACGCCGAGGAACGCGCCGTGTGCTGCGACCAGCGCGATCGCCTGCGACCACTGCGGACCGAAACGCTCGGCGTGGAAGCGCTCGCCGGACGCGAGGTGGATCGCCGCGTACACGGTCTGCGCGGCGGCCCACGTCGCCGCGCCGATGAGCACGGTCGTCGCCGCCGCGCGCCAGCCACCGCGCGCACCGCCCGCCGCGTAGGCCGTCGCCAGCACGCCGAAGCCGACGACCATTAGCAGCGGCACCCGCAGCGCCCGAAAGTCCAGCCATTCGCCCGCCATGCCGCCGAGCACCGCGACGATCGGCGCGCCGAGCAGCAGCAGTCCCGCGGGCCATGTGAGTGCGGGCCGGCCGTGCGCCGTGCGCGCGGAGATAGTCGATGCGCGTGTGGTCATGGTGCGGTCATTATCCGTGGTGGCCGGTACGCGGACAAGCGAACGAGGGCACTCGGGCGGCCGCTCTCTCGGAGGCTAACGCACCGATCTCACGGACAGGCGGTGACGTGCTGCGTAAACACCTGCGCCATACGCGTCAGGTCGAGGATGCTGATCTGGCTGTCTTTGTCCTGCTTGTAGCGCTCGGGCGCCGGCGGGACCGTCTGGGTGAAGTACACCGCCACTTTCGCGAGGTCGAGGATCGAGACTGCGCCGTCGTTGTCGACGTCCGCGCGCATGATCTGGCAGTACGCCAGGTCGTTCTTGCCGCCGGTGACCGCCGCTTCCTGCGCCGCGGTGTAGCCGTCGCCGTCCTTGTCGTCGTCGCAGGCGTCGCCGAGGCTGTCCGCGCCCGGCCTGATTCGACTGCCGTGTTTGCGGCGTCCGTGTTCGTCTGCGAGACGTTGTTGTCGAACGGGCAGTTGTCGTGCGGATAGGCGATCGCCGTCGCCGTCGTCCGCCGTCTTCACGCGGTTCGCCGCCGACGTCGTGTAATCGAACACGATCCAGCCGATGTTCTCGCCCCACGCCTTGCCGCTGAACAGGCCGGTGCGCCGGATCGATCGTCACGCCGTAGTTGCCGGTGCTCGCGCACGTCGCCGGCACGTTCTGACACGAGAAGCTGATCCAGCCGACGTTCTCGCCCCACGCGTAGCCGGAGAGATTGCCAATCACCGTCGTTCTTGACGCCGTAGTTGCCCGTCGAACCGCACGTCGCGTTGTTCGTGCAGTTCATGTTGATCCAGCCGATGTTCTCGCCCCACATGTAGCCGGTGAGCTTCAGACCGGAGACGGTGACGCCAGGGTTGCCGCTGGCCGGCGCCTTGGCGTTGATCCAGCCGACGTTCTCGCCCCAGGCGTAGCGCGCGCCGGTCGCGCCGGGGTCGATCGTGTCGGCCGCGGCGACGATCGCGGCGATCGCGGCGATGACCGCCGCCAGCACGGCCGCCGTGAAGAAACGCCTTCGGAGTCTCGTGATCATGCTTCCGCCGTTGAGCGTAGACGTGCGTGGTGTGGCCTATCGTATCACGCGCGCCTCAGATGTCGAGCAGTTGCACGTCAAGAATGGGGACTGGCTCCCCGACTCTCTCCATTGCGTTTGCTACTTCTAATACACAATGTTCGCCCACGGGTTGCTGATCGGCGTGCCCCCGCTCTCCAGCGGCCCCGCCGCGTTCCCCGCCACGATACTCACGTCCGAGTTCGCGCCCGCGGATGCTGTTCCGGATGATGACGTTGTTCGCGTTATCGACCTTGATCGCCAGCGCTCCGACCGCGAATTCGTCGCACGTTGTTGGAGTCGATCCGGTTGCCGGAGTTGATGACGTGGATTGCGAACCGGAGTTGTCGAACGAGGTATTGTCAACGACGAGCGTAGATCCCAGCACCTGGATCCCGTCCATGGCGTTGTCGGAGGCCGTCGAATCGCGGATGATGCCGCCTTCGCCAGCATTGTTGTTCATCAGGATGCCGTGCGCTCCGTTGTTCGTCGCCACGACGTGGCTGATCAGGCTGTTGCCGCTCGCACGGATACCACCGCCGCCGTTGCCATACAGGCGCAGGTCTTCGAATGTGCTGTCGCGGACCCAGTCCCCGTCAATGCCGTTCTGACCCCACCCACTAATCGTGCCGCCGTGCACGCTCGCGTTGCGGTGAGGTCCCGCGAACCAGATGCCGCTCGACGAGCCAGCCACTCCCAACAGCGCGAATCCGTTCAGGTCGATCGTGACGGCATCAGCGGCGAGCCAGATGCCGTTCGTTCCGGTTACGCCGGTGATGTCCTCCGCCAGGTAGTACGAGCCCGGCGTGTTGATCATGATCGGGAACCCCGCCGCCGATGCGGGCTGCCGGATCGGTATGCGCGGCTCAACGTCGCCGAGCGTCTTCATCGTCGACGCCGGCGCACCCGGCGGGTCGAGCGGCCCGCCGCGCACCACGCCCGCCAGTGAACCGATCAGCGCTACGGCGAGCGCGCCCGCGACGGCCCACGCCGCGCGGTCCAGCAGACTGCGTTTCATGGCAGACCTCCAACGAATGCGTGCGGGGTGTGGGCGAAGCGTAGGTGGCGGCTCCGGCCCCGGGCAAGAGCCGTTCGTCCGTACTTCACCGCGCCGTCAAGCTGCGCTGTGGTTCGGACTTGACGCGCGGGTCAGCCGGCGGGCGTGATGCGGGCGATGCCGCCCATGAACGGCAGCAGCACCTCCGGCACGTCGATGCTGCCGTCTTCGTTCTGGCAGTTCTCCATGATCGCGATCATCGTGCGCGGCAGTGCCAGGCCGGAGCCGTTCAGCGTGTGCGGGAACTCCGGCTTGCCGCCGGGCTCCCGGCGGAAGCGGATGTTCGCGCGGCGCGCCTGGAAGTCGGTGCAGTTGCTGACCGACGAGACCTCGAGCCACTCGCCGGCCGCAGGCGCCCACACTTCGACGTCGTACGTGCGCGCGGCGTTGAAGCCGAGGTCGCCCGTGCAGATCTCGATCACGCGATACCGGAAGCCGAGCGCGCGGCAGACGTCCAGCGCGTCTTCGAGCATCGACGCAAGCTCTTCGCCCGACTTCTCCGGCTCGCAGAACTTGTACATCTCCACCTTGTCGAACTGGTGGCCGCGCTTGATGCCGCGCACGTCGCGCCCGGCGCTCATCTTCTCGCGCCGGAAGCACGGCGTGTACGCGACGTAGTGCAGCGGCAGCGCGCCCGGCTCCAGGATCTCGCCGCCGTGCATGTTCGTCAGCGGCACCTCGGCCGTCGGCACGAACCAGAAATCCTCCTCGGCGTCGTGGTAGAGGTTGTCGCGGAACTTCGGCAGCTGGCCGGAGTGCCACATCGTCTCTTCCTTCACCATCGCCGGCAGGTACATCTCGCGGTAGCCGTGCTTGTCGATGTGCAGCTCCAGCATGAACGAGATCAGCGCCCGCTGCAGCCGCGCGCCCGCGCCCTTCAGTACGTAGAAGCGGCTCCCGGAGAGCCGCGCGCCGCGCTCGAAGTCGATGATGTCCAGCGCCTCGCCCAGCTCGTAGTGCGGCTTGCGCCACGCGTCCGTGTACTCCTCGCCGTGCTGCTGCGCGACGCGGTTCTCGTCCTCGCTCGCGCCGTACGGCGCCGCGGCGTCGGGGATGTTCGGGATCTCCATGACGAGCGCGTCGAGCCGTTCCTCGATCTCGCGCAGCCGCGGCGTCAGCTCGTCGACGCGCGTCGACACGCCCTTCATCCCGTCGATCATGCGCTGGCGCTCGCCCGCGTCCTTCGCCGCGCCGATCTTCTTGCCGGCGGCGTTCTGCTCGGCGCGCAGCGTCTCGACTTCGGCGAGCAGCGCGCGGCGTTGTTCGTCCAGCGAGAGGATCTCGTCGAGCGGCCCGCCGTCCGCCGTCTGCCGGTCGGCCAGCGACTTGCGCACGACGTCAGCGTGCTCGCGGATGAACTGCAGGCTCAGCATGGGTGCAGGTTACAGAACCTGGAACCTAGAACCTAGAACCTGGGTCAGCGTCCCGCACCAGCGCGATCGCCCGCAGCCCCAGCACCCGCACGTCCTCCGGCACGGCGATGTCGACGCCGCACGACGCCACCGGCAGGTGCTCGTCGCGCCTGCAGCTGCGCCTCGCGTGACCCAGATGAAGCCGTGGTCCCGCTCCGGCGCCACGCGAGCGACGCCGTCGCGCGGCCGCAGCACGTAGATCATGTCGATGTGCTGGTGCGCCGGCTCGCCCGCCGACGCGCCGACGTCCGCCACGATGATCGACAGCGGCACCGGCAGCTGCGGCGGCGACGCGTATGGCAGCGGCGGCGCGTGCGGCACCACCTCCGCCGCGATCCCCGTCTCCTCCAGCACCTCGCGCACCGTCGCCTGCACCGGGTCCTCGTCCGGGTCGATGTGCCCGCCGGGCGGCAGCCACGAGCTGGAGCTTCTGGTGCCAGTGCAGCAGCGTCGCGATCGCCCTCGACGACGAACCCGGACACGGTGAAGTGGCGTCGCATGCGCCAAGGTTACACGTGCACGCCGATCCGAGAGAAGCCCCGATGCCGGTAGGGGCGCAGCCTGCTGCGCCCGGGGCTGAGACAAAGGTCGGTTATCGCTGCGAACTCCGAGCCAGCCGACTTCGCCCAGCGATTCGCCTGTCGCGGCGCCTTCGTGCTCTTCGTGGATTGCCGCTCCCGCGCCAGCAGGTCGCGCTTGCGTCCGACGCCCCACCGGAACCCGGACAGCGTGCCGTCCGCGTGGATGACGCGGTGGCACGGCACGACGATCGGCGTCGGGTTGTCCGCGCACGCGCGAGCGACGGCGCGCGCCGCCTTCGGCTGGCCGATGGCGCGCGCGATCTCCGTGTACGAGCGCGTCTCGCCGCACGGGATCTCGCGCAGCGCCTGCCACACGCGCGCCTGGAACGCCGTCGCCAGCACATCGACCGGCAGCGTGTGGTCCGGGTGTCCGTCGCTTGATCGCGCGGACGACAGGGGCGGCGTAGCGCTTCGCCGCGCGGTCGTCGCGTGCGATCTCCGCCGCCGGATATTCGTCGCGCAGCTCTGATTCCAGTGCCGCCGCGCTGTTGCCGAGGCAGACGAACGCGATGCCGCGCCCCGTCGTCGCGACGAGCACCTGCCCCAGCGCGCACGGCTGCACCGTGTACGCGATGCGCATGCCGCGCCCGCCGCGGCCGTACGCCGCCGGCGTCATGCCCAGCACGCGCCCCGTCTGTTCGTACACGCGGCTGCTCGATCCGTACCCCGCGCGATACACCGCGCCTGCGACGCCGCCTGATGCGCGCAGTTCCTGTTTGAGGTGGCCGACGCGATGCGCCGCCGCGTACTGTCGTGGCGTCACGCCGGTGATGCGCTTGAACGTGCGCTGCAGGTGGAACGGGCTCACGTGGAACTCGGCGCCGAGTTCGTTCAACGTCGGCTCTGCGCCGGAGCCGTCGACGATCCGGTCGCACACACGCTGGATCAGCGCGCGCTGCGAATCGGGCGCCGCCTCGCGCGGGCGGCAGCGCTTGCACGCGCGATACCCGGCGCGCTCGGCGCCGTCGGGCGCCGCGAAGAACTCCACGTTCTCCCGCTTCGGCTTCCGCGCCGGACACGACGGCCGGCAGTAGATGCGCGTCGTGCGCACCGCCGTCACGAACGCTCCGTCAAGCGAACGATCGCTATCGAGCACGGCGCGCCACCGCCGATCGTCGTCCCGCGTCGTGTCGTTCGTCCGCGCCATCACTGCAACCATCGCGTCACCTCCGCCCGCACCATACGCGCGAAGGAATGCCGCCATCTATCCGGATCTTGCGCACGAACTCGTGCGCTGGCATTCCCGCCCCTCCCCATCTGTGGCCATCTGTGAAAATCTGTGGATAACCATCCCCCTCACCCGATCTCGAGCACCGGCGCGCCGTACTCGACGCGCATCGCGAGGGGCAAGGGCTAAGGTCGCGTCTGGCCGGTGCCGAAGACGATCCACTTGTAGGTGCAGATCTCGCGCAGGCCGACGGGCCCCCGTGCGTGGAACTTCTGCGTGGCGTCGATGATCTCGGCGCCCATGCCGAACTGGCCGCCGTCGGTGAACTGCGTGCTGGCGTTGACGTAGCAGACCGCCGTGTCGACTTCGCGCAGGAAGCGCATCGCGGTGCTGTAGTTCTCGGTGACGATGGCGTCGGAGTGGCCGCTGCTGTAGCGGTAGACGAAGTCGACAGCGTCGTCGTACGAGTCGACGACCTTGACGGACGCGATCAGCGCGAGCCACTCCTTGCCGTAGTCGGCATCGGTGCCGCGCACGCTGTTGTACTGACCGTCGAGGATCGCGTAGGCGCGGTCGTCGCAGCGCAGCTCGACGCCCTTCTCGGCGAGGGCGCGGGCAACGTCGGGCAGGAAGCGCGCGGCGACGCCGGCGTGTACGACGATGGTGTCGAGAGCGTTGCAGATGCTGTAGCGGCGCGTCTTGGCGTTGACGACGATGTCGCGCGCCTTCGCCAGGTCGGCGTCGCGGTCGACGTAGGTGTGGCAGACGCCGATGCCGCCGATGAGCACGGGCATCGTCGCGTTCTTCTCGACGAAGCGGATCAGCTCTTCGCCGCCGCGCGGCACGACGAGGTCAATGTAGTCCTTCATCGTCAGCATCTCGGCGACGATGGCGCGGTCGCTGGACTCGATGATCTGCACGGCGCCCTCGGGCACGCCGGCCGCGGCGAGCGCGCCGTCGATGACGCGGCCGAGCACGATGTTCGACTGCAGCGCTTCCTTGCCGCCGCGCAGGATCGTGGCGCTGCCCGCCTTCAGGCACAGCGACGCGATATCGACGGTGACGTTGGGGCGGTTCTCGTAGATCGCGCCGATGACGCCGAAGGGGACGCGCATCTTGCCGACGATCATGCCGTTGGGCAGCGTGCGCATCTCGATGCTCTCGCCGACGGGGTCGGGCAGCGAAGCGACGTTGCGCACGTCGCTGGCGATCGCGGCGAGGCGCTCCGGCGTGAGCGTCAGGCGGTCGAGCGCGGCAGCAGGCAGTCCGTCGCCACGGCCGCGCTCGATGTCGCGCGCGTTCGCCGCGAGGATCTCACCCTCGTGCGCGGACAGCGCATCGGCGAGTCCGTTCAGCGCCTGGTTCTTGACGGCCGTCGAAATCGTCGCCAGCCGCCGCGCCGCGCGCTTCGCCGCCTGCGCTTTCTGCTCGATCTCTGAAGCTACGGTGGTCATCGGTGTGGTCCTCGCGCCAGGTTCCTCTCGGGGTGAGGGTAGTGTAGCGGGTCGGGGCGAGGGGGGTAGAAGGCGATGTCGGAAGTCAGACGGCGGAGAGCGAAGGGGGAGGAGAGATGCCGGTGGTATGGGCTACTGGTCACCCCGTGTCTCAGCGGCGTCCCGCCAAGCGGCCAGGAAGTTCACGCGCGGTCCAGATCGCAGGATCGCGCCCGAGTACAATCGCGCTCCGAGCCAGATCATCGCCAGCAGCCAGGGAACCATGAGGGCGACGGAGGCGACGATCTCGATCGGGTGCGGGTCGCCAAGGGCCACACGCGCCGGCATCGCCAGCGGAGCGGTCGGCGGCAGGAGCGAGAGGATGCGCGCCAACACACCGTCGGGGTCGTCAGTGAGAACGGTGAGCGAGAGGAAGTACGGCACCATCAGAATCAGGGAGAGCGGCATCTGCGCTGACTCGGCTTCCGACTGGCGGGAGACCGTGGCACCGACCGCCGCATACAGGAAGCTGTAAGAGATGATCCCGAGGACGAAGAAGACGCAGGAGATGAGCGCCACGTCGAGTGCTACAGAGGGGATCTCAGCCGCACCTATCACAATGAGCGCAACCCCGGTAGCGACCAACGCGGCGAGCAGCTGAACCAGCGCGGCGGCGACAATGCCGAGGACCTTGCCTGCGAGGAGTTGCTCGGGCCGCAATGTCCCGAGGAGAACCTCGACGACCCTCGACGTCTTCTCCTCGACGACTCCCCCGAGCAGCGCCCCCCCGTAGAGAATCAGTGCGAGGAAGATAAGGATGGTCGCCGCCTGGGCGACCAGCGTCCGCTCGTCATCGTCTGCCGTCTTGCGCGCATCGCCCGGGTCGAGCAGGGTAACGGACGCTCCCTCGGGCTCAACTAGGGGACGCACGTCCGCATAGGAAAGGTGCAACTCGTCGAGAATGCCCGGCAAGGAACGAACATAGAGCGCACGATTCACCAGCGCGGTCAAGGCCGGGTCCTCGCGTGACTCGAACACGAGGTCGCGCTGACCAGTGACAAGGGCGTCGACATCACCATTGCGCAGCGCAGCGTCGCCGGAGGCCTGATCGGGAAAGCTTCGCACCTCGACGTCGATGCCCAGTGAAGTGGCGCTTTGCGTGAGGTCCTGTTCGAGGGCATCGCTTGACGGCCGCGCTACGCCGAGATGCTTCGGGCCCTCTTCGAAGAGCCCGGGCAGGAGGTCAATGGCGGCGACGCTACCGGCGGAAAGAACCACGATCAGCGTCGTGATGATGAGAAACGACCGGGTCCTGACCCGTTCGCGCAGTTCATGGGTTGCCACAAGCCATACGGCCGCGAGGTTCGTCATGCTTCCACCGCCTCGCGAAAGAGGTCCGACAGCGCCGGCGGCTCGAAGCGGAAGTACCCCACCTCACCCAGGCGAGATGCCGCCGCAAGCAGCGCCTGCGGATCGGCGTGGCGGGAAACCTGGCACCTGACCTCGCCATCGCGCTGCCAGAGCACACGCACTCTCTCCATAGCCGAGATGCATCCGATGAGGCTGGCCTGTTCGGACGGGGCTGTGAGCGAAAGCTGAACGTAGCGATACGGCGACGCTTGCCGAATGCGCTGCAGGGTGCCGTTCAAGACAGTCCGGCCCTCATCGATGATGGCAATGTCGTCGCAGATGTGCTCAACAAGATCGAGTTGGTGGCTGGAGAAGACCACCGCCGCGCCGCGCCGCGCCTCCCCGCGGATCGCCTCGCCGAGTGCCTCGACGCCGATAGGGTCGAGACCCGCGAAGGGCTCATCGAGAACGAGCAGGTCCGGACTGCTCACGAGCGCAACCGCCAACTGGACGCGCTGCTGATTCCCGTGCGACAACTCCTCCAACCTCACCCACGACTTACCGGTGAGCCCGAGGCGTTCGAGCCAGCCCAGGGCAGCGGCCCGAGCAGCAGATGCGTTCAGGCCGTGCAGCCGCGCAAAATAGCTGACCTGCTCGAGGATGCGCATCCGGGGGTAGAGGCCGCGCTCCTCCGGCATGTAGCCGAAGCGGCGGCGCTCCTCATGTCCGATCTGCCGTCCGTTCCAGAGAGTCTCGCCCGCATCCAGGCGGACCAACCCGAAGATGCTGCGCATGGTGGTCGTCTTGCCGGAGCCGTTTGGGCCCAGAAAGCCCACAATCTGCCCGGCTCGGACGTCGAAGCCACAGCCATCGAGGGCAACCGTCGTGCCGTAACGCTTCCGCAGGCCGATCAGTTCAAGCATCGTTGCAGCGCAGGGTGCGCCGGCTCGCAGCGTCCACCTCACCTGTTCCGATCCCAGTAGAGCGCTGAAGGGCACGCCCTGGACAGGGCCGTAGCGCCCGTGTGGACGTTGATTTCGGCCCCTAGTCGCGAGACCAGACTGACCACCTATCCAGAACGCAGCATCGTGAACCGGGGCGTTAGCCGACGGCCCACTGCAGCACCCACAGCGCCGACATCCCGACGGCGATCGTCGCCCAGACGCTCTTCGTGGCCCAGGCGACGGCGGCGGCGAGGAGGGCGGCCACGAGCCGCTCGTTGCCGGGGGTGGCGTCGAAGTGGCCGGCGCCGCGCGTGTAGATGACGGCGGGGAGGATGATCGCCGCGAGCACCGCCGGCGTGACGAAGCGGAGCGCGTCGCGGGCCCCGCGCGGGAGCGCGCTGTGGTGCACGAACACCAGCACCGACAGGCGAATGCCGTACGTCACGAGGCCCATCGCGGCCACGATGATCCAGAGCCTCATCCGTCCTCCGATTCGCCGGCGGGCTCCGGCAGCGCGAGCGCGAGGTCCGTCGCGATGCCCGCCGCCATGCCGACGAGCATCGCCGTCACCAGGCCGGTGCCGTAGGGCCAGCGAAAGCCGATGACGGCGATGGCGCCGGCGATCGCGGCCGCGGCGACGGCGGGACGGCCCTTGAGGGCGGGCATCAGGAGGGCGAGGAACGTCAGCGGGAGGGCGAAATCGAGCGACCAGCTATCGGGCACGGCGGCGCCGACGAAGACGCCGACGGCCGTCGAGAGCTGCCACGACGTCCACAGCGCCAGGCCCGAGCCGAAGAAGAACCAGTGCGCGTGCGCCGTGCGCCCGTCGCGTCGATAGCGCGTGATCGCGGTCGCGTAGGCCTCGTCGGTCAGCAGGTAGGCGAGGAGCCAGCGCCAGCGCGGCGGGAGGTGGTCGGTGTACGGCGCGAGCGACGCGCTGTACAGCATGTGGCGGGCGTTGACGAGCAGCGCCGTGAGCACGATGATGGCGCCCGGCACGCCGTCGCCGATCTGCCGGACGCCGACGAACTGGCTGGCGCCGCCGAAGACGATCGCCGACATCGCCTGCGCCAGCCCGGAGGACAATCCCGTCTTGACCGCGTAGGCGCCGTACGCCAGGCCGAACGGCACGACGCCGAGCAGCAGCGGCGCCTGCGCATGTACGCCCGCGAGGAACTCGGCGCGTCGCGGCGCCTGCGAGGCCGCCTCCACGTCCTTCAACGCCGCGCCGGGCGGCGGCGAGCGTCGCGCGATGCCGTCATCCGGGTCTCTCTCAGCTTCATAACTTGACGCGCTTCATATCTGTTGCGTAATCGTAAACTCTACGCCGCCGCGGGTGTAATGGCGAAGTGGGGTCGCCGTTTTGGTTTGTGTCGAAGGAGGCGGGGCCTTCGATACTAACGGGGACGGCAGCAATGCCGCCCTCGTTTCGTTGTGCGGGTGCGTCCGTCAGTCGCTCCAGTCTCTCCGTCAGGCCTTCGTCGCCGAAACCAGCACGTAGTTTCTCAGCGCCAGGTGGAGCGCGGCGTATCGGAGAAGCAGTCTGGCGTATCTGAGCACGCCGATCTCCCGGCCGGCGTGCGCGCGCATCCAGCGGCGGGAGTGCCGCGAGAACTCCCTCCAACACTCCTTCGTCGCGTCGACGATCTCCACGTCCGCGAACCCCGCCTGCTCATACACTCGCCGATACGCGGGCAGATCCCTGACGTAGTTTCGCGAGGGCACCGTCGGATTCACGCTCGCCGCCCATCGCCGGATGAGGATGTCCGACAGCACGAGGCGGCCCCCCGGCCGCAAGACGCGGACGGCCTCGCGCAGGAACGCCTCACGCGTGTGGAAGTGAAAAGCCGCCTCGACGCAGATGACGTTGTCGAAGACGCCATCGCCGAACGCGAGGCGCGTCGCGTCCATCGCGAGAAACGCGCAGCCCGGCGCGTTGAGCACGCTCTTCTGCAGCTGTTTGCGCGTGACGTCGATCGCAACGACGCGCGACGGCTCGTAGCGGTGCAGGAGATGCGCTGTCGTGCCGCCCATGCCGCAGGCGGCATCGAGGATCGTCCCTCGCTTCTCCGGGATGAAGGCGAGGAGCCGATCGACCAGGTTCTCGCACGCCTGCTTCTGTGTTCGCGTGTCTTCCTGCCAGTACCCGAAGTTGTAGAAGCCGCTGTGCTCGTAGTACGCATCGACGAAGGGATCGACGACGGCCGCCTCGTACTCGCCGATCACGGCGCGCGTCCTGTCACTCATGGCACACGACCTCCGCTCCTTTCCGACGCGGAAAGGCGAGCTCGCGCGATGATCATCCCAGCCACGGCGCCATCGCCGCCAGTGGCGTGCCTTCGACGGACGGCGTCGCGGCGTCGCGGATCCGGCGGGCGACGATCGGGATGGCGGCGATGAACGCCGCCGACACGACGCCGACGATGACGTACGCGACGATCTCGAGCGTGCGGTCACTGAGCGTGTCGAGCCCGAGGATGCGCGAATCGAGCAGCGTGAACGCGCCGTTCCATAGCGCGTGGAAGGCGACGGCGAGGCCGAACAGCCCGAGCGCGACGCGGGAGCGCCGGGCCACGGTCCAGTACCACCAGCCGAGCCCGGTGAGGCCGGTGCAGAAGACGTGCAGCGACGTGCTGCCGCCGCGCAGCAGCATGATCTGCCACCAGTCCGCGAGGTTGCCCGAGATGCCGTCGAGACCGTAGAGCATCGCCTCGAGGAAGCCGAAGCCGGCGCCCGCCGCGCGCCCCGAGCATGAACGCCTGGCCGCGGGTCATCGTGCGGCGCAGCATGAAGCGCACGCTCAGGCCCTTGGCGAACTCCTCCGACAGCGGGGCGAGCAGCGATGCGGTGATCAGCCCGGCGACGAACTGCTCGTTGCGCGAGAGGATGAAGTCGGAGCGCCGGATGACCTCGCTGACGTCGTGCTGCGATTGCGCGTCGGCGAAGGCGCCGCTGTGGACGAGCAGCAGGACGACGCCGCCGATGCTGCCGATGGACTCGACGTAGATCGCGATCCACGTCGCAACCGCCATGCTGATCGCGATGGCGAGGGTGAGCTGGCGCCAGGTAACCCAGCGCACGGGGCTGCCGCGCAGTACGGAGCCGCGCCCCGCCATCGCCGCGAAGGTGAGGCCAGGCAGGGCGGCCGCGGCGACGTGCAGGAGCGGCATCGGCGCCGCGATGGGATCGTTCGACGACATGTTGAGCTGGCCGATGGCGAGCACGCCCGCGAAAAGCGCAAAACCGAATGCCGCGATCGGCGGGCGGTACTCGCTCGACCCTTCGCCCATCGACGCCGAGATGCCGTGGTAGGTGAGGATCAACCCCGGCACGAACGACCACATCGCGATGGCGGCGATGGAGATCGCCCGCTGGACGACGCTCTGCTCGACGCCATTGCTCGCGTACGTGGCCTCGCTGTTGATCAGGAAGAAGAGCGCGAAGATCGCGAAGAGGCCCGAGATGCCGAGCATCACGCCGTACGCCGAGCCGAGCAGCCGCGACCAGCGCGCGAGGCGGCGGATGGCGTCCGGGCGCAGCGCCCAGCGCAGGCACATCGCCGCGAGGACGATGCCGAGCACGGTGCTCAGCGTGCCGAACCACAGCAAGTCGCTGAACGCCTGGTACTCGGCGATGTCCGGCGTGTTCGTCTGCCGCACGACGGGCGCGATCACCAGCATCGCAAAGCCGCACGTGATCAGCACCAGCGAGAGCGGCGCGAAGACGACCTTCGCGTACGTCTTCATCGACACGAACATCAGCCACATGCCGAAGACGATGCCAATGCCGAGCGAGACGAAGATCGCCGTCAGCGCCTCGGCCGCATCCTGGTCGGCATAGGTGAGGTTCACGATGTAGGTTGCCGCGACAGTGAAGCAGACGAAGAGCGTGATCGTGCTGACGGAAGCGCCGGTCCAGCGTGCGATCGAACGCACGACGCCACGCTGTCGCGGCGGCGCGTCAGCGCGCAGTCGATCGCCACGCGGGCGGTGCGACGCTGCCGTCGGTGGGGCCGGTCGAGAACGTGTAGCGCGGCGCGGCGGCGTGGACCGACGCGGCAGCGGTCACGGGCACCGGTGGCGAGGCGTCCGGCACCGGCGGCGAGACATCCGTTATGGCTGGCGGTGGGGGCTCCGGCGCCGGGTCCATCGGACATCGTTGACGCTGCGTGTGGAAGCCGCCGCAGCGGCCGCAGGCCGGCGTGCCGGAACCGAAGCGCGGCTGCCGTGCCGGCGCGCCGTCCGCGTCCGCGGGGCTGGTCTCGCCTGCCGGCCGAGCCATCTCTTGGTCCATGCGCCCCCTGTTGGACGTTCCTCATCGCGAACGGTACGCGACCGGCCGCCCGGGTGTACAGCCGGGCGCTTTGAGTATCGGCTCGGGGGACGACGGCGCCGCGTTTAACAGATGTTCAACACATTCGCGAAGGCTCGTTAATCATCCGCTTCCGATACGTACAGTGACGGGCACTGCCCGAATTCGAATGAAGGACGACCAGCGATGCCGACCTACATCTCGATGCTGAATTGGACCGGAACGCCAGAGCCGCGGCCGTACGACGTGCGTGTCGCAGTCCTCCGCCACGACGCCCGCCTGCGCCGGGGCGGCATCCACTCGATCGCCCTCCTCCCCGACGAGGGTGCGTGCGCGGCGGTGATGGTGACGACGGCCGACGACGAAGCCGCCGCCGCACGCGTCGCGGCGTCGATCCTCCCACAAGCGACCATCCGCATCGAATCGATGCGGTTCGACGATGACCCCGCCGAGTCTGCCGGTACACGCGAGGTGGTATGTCCCCCTCCCCCTCGCGACTACCTGAAGGCAGTCCTGAAGGCCATCGCCAGCGGTTGAACGCAGCAGTGTTGCGTAGAGGCAGAGACGGCACGCGTTGGGGCGTGCCGTCTTGGCGTTTGGGGTATCGCGCGGCGTCGGCGCGTCTTCGAACATGACCGCGTCACTAGAGTCACGACGAGTTGGACGAGGCACCTACCGCAGCCGCAGCGCCGCCGCGTGCGCGCGATCTTCGGCGCGATCGTCGATCGGCGCGAGGTCTACGTCGCCGTGGACGCGGCGGAGGGCGATGCGGATGATGTGGTCCGCGAGGGCGGGGTTCTTCGGCAGCAGCGAGCCGTGGATGTACGTGCCGATGGCGTTGCGATAGACCGCGCCCTCGGTGCCGTCCTCGCCGTTGTTGCCGAAGCCGTGGCGGACGCGCGCGAGCGGACGCACTCGCGGGCCGAGGCGCGTGCGGCCGCCGTGGTTCTCGAAGCCGACGATCTGCCAGGAGCTTGGTGGGAGAGGGTCGGCCGAAGGCCGGGGTGAGGGATCCCACTCCGCGACGATGTTGCCGATGAGGCGGCGCGCTCCCGGACCGGGGTGCTCGGTGTGCAGATCGAAGATGCCGACGCCGGGCAGCTCGGCCCCGGACGCCTCGCGGTAGAAGCGGCCGAAGAGCTGGTAGGCGCCGCATACCGCGAGCAGCGCGACATCCGACTCGACGGCCTCGCGCACGGCGCCGGCTTTCGTCGCGAGGAGATCGTCGACGACGCCGCGCTGCTCGCGGTCCTGCGCGCCGCCGGCGAAGATCAGGTCGTGCGCCAGCGGGTCGAGCCGATCGCGCAGTCCCAACTCCGTGAGCTCGAAGCCGATGCCGCGCGCCTCGCAGCGGTGGCGCAGGCACATGATGTTGCCGCGGTCGCCGTAGATGTTCATCAGGCGCGGATAGAGGTGCGCGACGCGGAGGGTGGGTGCGGTCATGCGCCCTCCCAGAACTTGCCGCTGCCGGCGCGCTTCGCCAGCAGCTCGCGTACTTCGAGCATGGCGGTGTACGTGGGGACGACGTGCAGCGTTTCGCCCGGGGGCGTCGCGTCGAGCGCGCGCTGGAGGGCAGCAGCGGTGTCGCGCTCGACCGGGACGTCGTCGCCGAAGCCGGCGTACTTGAGGCGCAGCGCGAGGTCTTCGGCGCGGGCGCCGGCCGCCAGCGTCCAGCCCGTGTGCGGCTGCACGGTCTCGTAGTCGACGTCCCAGATCCACGAGATGTCGCGGCCGTCGGCGATGCCGTCGTTGAGGAAGAAGAGGATGCGCAGGCGATCGCGTGCGGGTTCGTCCGCCTGCGGCGGGCGCTGCGAATGGGCGATCGTGCGCAACACCTGGTTCAGCCCCGCCGGATTCTTGCCGAGCAGCACCCGCACGTCGCGGCCGTCGACGTCGAAGCGCTCCTGCCGCCCGAATGCGGCGGAGAAGGCGTCGAGCGCGGACACGATCGCGTCGCGCGGCAGCCCGAGCGCGAGCGCGCCCGCCGCCGCCGCAAGCGCGTTGTACGCGTTGTAGAGGCCTGCGAGCGGAAGCGTGATCGTGAGCTCGCCGTCCGGCGTCGCGATCGTCAGCGACGTCGCTTCGTCGCCGAGCGCGACGTGCGTGATGCTCACGTGCGGCGTCGGGGCGCGCGTTTCCGCAGGAGGGGCAGCGCCAGTGGCCGACGTGCCCGTAGAACGTTGCGGTGTAGGCGATCTCCGCGCCGCAGTCGAGGCAGGTGCGGAAGTCGGACGCGTGGTCGTCGCCGGGGCCGGCGGCGGTGATGTCGTCGACGCCGTAGTAGACGACGCGCGCCGTCGCGTTGCGCCCGAGGTGGGCGACGGCGGGATCGTCCGCGTTCAAGACGATGGTCGCCGCCGCTCCGCTGTCTGCTGTCTGTTGTCTGCCTTTGCCCGTCTGCTCTCTGCTCTCAGCCCTCTGCTCTCGCCCAAGCGCCCGCTCCCACGAATGCGCCACGGTGTCGACTTCGCCGTAGCGGTCGAGCTGATCGCGGAAGAGGTTGGTGAAGACGATGACGTCGGGGGCGACGGCGCGCGCGATCTCGGGCAGGGTCGCTTCATCGACCTCCAGAATGGCGAGGCGATGCTCGGCGTCGGGGATGGCGCCGGCGAGCGTCGCTTCTTCGACGAGCATCGCCGCGACGCCGCGCATGAGGTTCGAGCCGCTGCGGTTGTGGAGCGGGCGGAGGCCGGCGGCGGAGGCGATGCGGCTGAGCATCAGCGACGTCGTCGTCTTGCCGTTCGTGCCGGTGACGGCGATGACGCCCGCGCCGGCCTGCGCGGTCAGCGCGCGTACGAGGCCCGGATCGATGCGCAGCGCAACGAGCCCGGCGATCGCGGTGCCGCCGCCGCGGCCGAGCAGGCGCGATGCGGCCGCGGCGGCCTTGCCGGCGGCGATAGCGGCGACGGTGCGAGGGTTCATGGGTGAAGGTTATAGGTTGCAGGTTGTAGGTTGTAGCGCGCGTTCTCAACCGAGCCTCCTCTAGCAACCTGCCACCTGTCCACCTACAACCTGCGCTAATGCATCTCCTGGCCGCCGGAGATGTTGATCGCCTGGCCGGTCATGTAGTCGGCGTCGTCGCTGGCGAGGAAGGTGATGGCTTTCGCGACGTCCTCGGGGTAGCCGATGCGGCCGAGCGGGATCGTCGGGAGCACGTTGCCGATGAGGCTCTTGAAGAACGCGTCGTTGTTGTCCAGGCCGAGGCCGGCGCCGCGCAGGAGCGGCGTGTCGATCGTGCCGGGGCAGACGCAGTTGACGTTGATCTTGTGCGCGCCGACCTCCTTGGCGAAGGCCTGTGTGAAGAGGATGATGCCCGCCTTCGACGCGCAGTACGGCGTCAGGAACGCGTAGCCGGTCTTGCCGGCCTGCGAGGCGACGCTGATGATGCGCCCGCCGCCGCCCTGCTTGATGAACTGCTTCGCCGCGAGCTTCGAGCAGAGGAAGACGGACTTGAGGTTGACCGCGATGGTGCGGTCCCAGCCCTCCTCGGGCATGTCGATGATCGGCACGGGCGGGTTGCCGATGCCGGCGTTGTTGACGAGGATGTCGAGCCGGCCGAACCGCTCGACGGTCTTGTCGAAGAAGCGCTGCACGTCGGCGCTGGAGCTGACGTCGCCCTGCAACGTGATGTACTCGACGCCGGTGCCGCTCTCGTCGAGCGCCTTCGCGGTCTCGTCGAGGTGCTCCTGCTGGATATCGACGAGCGCGAGCTTCGCGCCCTCCTTCGCGTAGCGCAGCGCGACGCCGCGGCCGATGCCGCGCCCGCCGCCGGTGATGATGGCGATCTTGTCTTTAAGCAGCATGTTCGTGTCCTCCCAGTGTTCGTCACGCGTGCATGAGTTCCAGGTTTGCGCGGAGCTGGTTGTCCGTCACGACGACAAGTCCGAGGTCGCGCAGGAAATCGACGTCCCTCGTGAGCGTCTTGGGCGTTAATCGCCAGTATAATCGCGCGAGCGGATGACTTCCGTTTCGGATCGAACGCAGAGAGACGGGCTCCTCGAGGCCGGCGATGAGTTCATAGAGCCGCGCTCCCGCCTTGGCGGACGACTTACCCGTGCGGATCAACTCCTTCTGGGCAAAGTCACGGTACGCGATCGACGTGAGCGAGCGAAGCACGTCTGTGGTCGCACTCTCGAGTTCGCTGGCGAGCCCTCGAAGCGCGAACAAGACGAACGGTGTCAGATCGTTGCCTGACCGGAAGCGTGCGTAGTCGAGTCCGTCGATGTAGGCGTCGCGGTGTTGATAGTAAAAGTTAGCCAGCGAGTAGAATCCGAGCGCGTTGATCCGCGCTTGATACAGGAGGAAGCTTTCAACTGCTCGCGCCGTGCGTCCGTTTCCGTCACCGAACGGGTGGATACTCACGAAGTAGAAATGCGCGGCAACCGCACGAACGATCGGCGGAAGCGCACGCGCCTCTCCGCCGTGAAGCCATTGGACGAACTGTCTCATGAGCGAGGTGACTTCGTCATGAGTACGTGGCGGCACATATGTGCCGGCTGAGACGGCGTGACTGCGATACTCGCCCGGTGTGTTGTGCGCGTAGTCGATGCCGGCAGTCGTTAACTCGTGAATGTGCCGGATGACGGATTCGGTCAGCGCTAGACTCGGATCGCTGCTGAGTGAATCAGCAATGTAGTCCATGACCGCTGCGGCGTTCCGCACCTCCTGCTCTTCGCGTGCGCGAGCGCGCGGCAACACCGGCTCGCCGGGTTCGCTCTGAAGAATCCTTGCCACCTCCTCTTCCGTAACGTCGGCGCCCTCTATGTCGGTGGTGCCTGCCACGGCACGATGGATGTAGAGGCGGTCAAAATGAGACCTCACGTCAGGCGGGATAGGGAGACTGCCGTTCACACGCGCAAAAGCATTGGCTTGCGAGATCGCCGCCACGACATGCGGCGAATTCACGTCGATGCGCATTCCGAAGGTCACATCCCAAGTCGGCATGTCCGTACTCCATGTCCTTTTCATATGTCCCGATAAGATACCAGTTTCGAAGCTAGATCAGTCACGATTCCCAAGCAATGGACTTAGTAGATGTCCTCATTTCATGGTCGAACTTTCCGCTCTCGTCTTGACTCCGATCCGCCACCACCATACGCTGATCTCGAACAGATGACCTAGATCTGCGGGCGCCGTCGTATCTGCGCCCTGGTGGAAAGCGGCCCCGTCCCTGGTCACGATTACCATGACCGAAGACCGCCTTCGGAAAGTCCTCGAGCTGGAGCGCTCGAAGCGCTTCAGCGACCGCGCCGTCACGGCTGGCCTCGATTCGTTCCTCAAGAACCTCACGACGCACGAAGGCTCGCAGCTCAGCAGCGACGTCTTTGCCCGCATCCAGGGGCTGCCGGTTGCCGGTTATCGCTCGCTGACGCCCGCGCGGCGAAAGGAGTGGCTGGAGGGAGTGCTCGGCTCGCTGCGCGAAGGTGGAGCCAGTACCCGAGAGCCCACAACGGCGCATCGCGTCGCACGCGCTACCGAAGGTGTGCCAGAACACCTCGCTCGCGGCGCAACACATCCATCATCCAGCATCCAACCTCAAACATCCCCATCGAAGCCTCCCCTCGCCGCCGGGCGGAGAGGGGCCGGGGGTGAGGTCCCTCGCGCGCCTGCCGCGGCGCAGCAGCCGCGGCTGACGTCGCCGCACGCGCGGCCGTACACGCAGGAGGAACTCGGCGCGCTGGGCGTCGATGCGGAGCTGCAGGCGCTGAAGCGCATCGGCTTCGCGCTGAAGGTGAAGTTCGAGAAGTTGAAGGTCGTGACGGTGCGCGACCTGCTGCTGTTCTTCCCGCGGCGCCACGTCGACTACGGCGAGCCGGTGCCGATCGCGCAGCTCCAGTTCGGGCGCGAGCAGACGGTGCGCGTGCGCGTGTGGAGCGCGAGCGAGAAGAAGATGGGGTTCCGCATCCGCTCCACCGAGGCGAAGGTGGGCGACTCGACGGGCATGATGTCGTGCACGTGGTTCAACCAGCCGTGGATCGCGAAGCAGCTGCCGGTCAACGCCGAGATCGTGCTGTCGGGCCGCGTGTCGGAGTACCAGGGGCGGCCGAAGTTCGACAATCCGGAGTGGGAGATCTGGAGCGAGGATCTGCTGCACACGGGCCGCCTCGTGCCGATCTACCCGCTCACCGCGGGCCTGCAGAGCCGCACGATCCGGCGCGTGATGCAGGAGGCGATCGAGCGCTACGTCACGCGGCTGCCGGACCCGCTGCCGGCGGAGATGCGCCAGCGCCTCGGCCTGGCGCCGATCGCCGAGGCGGTGACGCAGATGCACTACCCGACGGACCGCGCATCGCTCGAGCGCGGGCGGCGGCGACTCGCGTTCGAAGAGCTGCTGCCGATCCAGCTCACGATGCAGCTGCGCCGCCGTCACTTCCAGAAGTCGGCTCCGGCGGAGCCCGCGCCGATGTCCGCGCCGGTCGAGCGCGCGTTCGTGGCGTCGCTGCCGTTCACGCTGACCGGCGCACAGGAGCGCGTGATGTTCGACGTGCTCAACGACCTCCGCAAGCCGATCCCCATGTCGCGCCTCGTACAGGGCGACGTCGGCAGCGGCAAGACGGTGATCGCCGCGGCCGCGCTCGTCGCCGCGATCGAGAACGGCCGCCAGGGCGTGATGATGGCGCCGACCGAGATCCTCGCCGAGCAGCACTTCCGCACCCTGAAGGCGCTGTTCGGCGCGAACGGCAGCAGCGGCTCCGTCGCGAGCGCGCGCCCGGCGTTCCTCGACAAGGCGATGCGTATCGCCCTGCTCACGGGCAGCCTGAAGGCGAAGGAGAAGCGCGAGCTGTACGACGCGATCGAGGCGGGCGAGATCGACGTGATCTGCGGCACGCACGCGCTGATCCAGGGCGGCGTGCGCTTCCACGATCTCGGCGTGGCGGTGGTCGACGAGCAGCACCGCTTCGGCGTCATGCAGCGCGCCGCGCTGCGCGAGAAGGGCGCGCGGCCGCGCACACGCCGCACATGCTGGTGATGACGGCGACGCCGATCCCCCGCACGCTGGCGCTGACGCTGTACGGCGACCTCGACATCTCGGTGGTGGACGAGTTGCCGCCGGGACGCCAGGAGATCAAGACGACGTGGGTCGGCCCGGACGAACGCGGCGACGCGGAGCGCTACCTGCGCCGCGAGATCGAGCAGGGACGGCAGGCGTTCGTCATCTGCCCGCTCGTCGAGGAGTCGGAGACGCTCGACGTGAAGTCGGCGACGGCGGAGTACGAGCGGCTGCGGCGGCAGGTGTACCCGGATCTCAGGCTGGAGCTGCTGCACGGCCGCATGTCCGGGAAGCAGAAGGACGAAGTGATGCGCCGCTTCCGCGACGGCGAGGCCGACATCCTCGTGTCGACGGCGGTGATCGAAGTCGGCATCGACATACCGAACGCGTCGGTGATGATGATCGAGGGCGCGGACCGCTTCGGGCTCGCGCAACTGCACCAGTTCCGCGGCCGCGTCGGGCGCGGCGCCGACAAGAGCTACTGCCTGCTGCTGTGCGACGAGCCGAGCGACGAAGCGCGGGCGCGGCTGCAGCTGATGGAGGGGACCACGGACGGCTTCAAGCTCGCCGAGGCGGACATGCAGCTCCGCGGCCCGGGCCAGTTCTTCGGCACAAAGCAGTCCGGCCTCCCCGGCCTGAAAGTCGCCAAGCTCACCGACGTGAAGCTCATCGAGCTGACGCGCACCGAGGCGGCGCGCATGCTCGACGAAGACGGCGGGCTGACGCAGCCGGAACACCGCGCGCTGAACCTGACGGTGCGGGCGCTCCTCGACCGCATCGTGGACGAGGAGCACTGAGCTGGTCGGCGGCTCCTGAAGACCTCTACCTAGAACCTACGCGCCACCACCGCTAACCTTCCCCTCACAGGAGGGGCGCATGGCCGTCGACAAGATCAGCCATCACTACGTCACCGTGAACGGAGTGAAGCTGCACTACGTGCGGCAGGGCGCCGGCGAGCCGCTGCTGCTGATCCACGGCTGGCCGGGCTTCTGGTACGAGTGGCACATGAACATCGGGGCGCTGGCGCGGCACTACGACGTCATCGTGCCGGACATGCGCGGCTTCGCCTACTCCGACAAGCCGGACGCGGCGCCGGAGGTCGGCTACACCGACACGGTCTTCGCCGAGGACATCAAGGCGTTCTGCGACTTCTACCACTTCGACAGCGTGCGCATCGTCACGCACGACTTCGGCGCCATCTGGGTGCAGCGCTTCGCGCGGCTGTACCCGGAGCGGCTGCACAAGCTGATGCTGTTCGACCCGCCGTACCCGGGCATCGGCGGCCGCTGGTTCGAGCTGCCGCACGCGCTCAATACCTGGTACCAGCTCTTCCACCAGCAGCCGTGGGCGGAGGATCTCGTCGGGTCGAGCAAGCAGGCGACGGAGATCTACCTGCGCCACTTCCTCTCGGCGTGGTCGGCGAACAAGAATCTCTGGACCGATGCGGAGATCGCCGCGTACGTGGAGGCGTACTCGCAGCCGGGCGCGCTGCGGGGCGGCTTCAACTGCTATCGTGCGGCGCTGCGCGGCGGCGCCTTCGCCGGCGCCGACAAGAAGGTCGAGACGCCGACGCGCGTGCTCTGGGGCGACAGCGACTCGATCCTGCCGTTCGCGTGGTCCGACAAGCTGGGCGACTTCTTCGCGAACTTCGACTTGAAGAAGATCGAAGGCGTCGGCCACTTTATGATGCGAGAGGCGCCGGAGCGCATCAACGCGGAGATCATCGACTTCATGAAGGATTAGACCGCTCCCCTCTCCACGTCGTGGAGAGGGGCTGGGGGTGAGGTGCCCGTGTTGGCGCAACCCGCATATAGAACAACTCGCCGAAAGAGCTCAATGGATCTCCAACTTCGTGGCAAAGACGGCGCTGATCACCGGATCCTCACGCGGCATCGGTCGCGCGATCGCGCACGCGCTGGCGGCGGAGGGGTGCGAGATCGCGCTCGTCGCGCGCGGGGAGGCGGGGCTGCGGGATGCGGAGCGGGAGATCGCGGCGACGGGCGTGCGCACGGCGGCGATCGTTGCGGACGTGACGGTGGCGGCGGACGTCGAGCGCATGGTGCGGGAGGCGCAGGAGCGGCTGGGGCGCATCGATATCCTCGTCAACAACGCCGGCGGCTCGTTCCCGGACGACGACGAGGGATGGGAGCACGCCTTTCGCGCGAACATCGACGCCGCCGTGCGGGCGACGCGCGCGGTGGTACCGGTGATGCGTGCGCAGGGCGGCGGCGTGATCGTCCACATCGCTTCGATCTTCGGGCGCGAGGCGGGCGGCGGCCTGCCCTACAACGCGATGAAGGCGGCGATGATCAGCCACGCGAAGAACTCGGCGCTCGCGCTGGCGAAGGACAACATCCGCGTGAACTCGGTCGCGCCGGGGTCGATCCGGTTCCCGGGCGGGTCGTGGGACAGGCGGGCGGAGGCGGATCCGGAGGCGATGGCGCACTTCGTCGAGCAGAACATCGCGATGGGCCGCTTCGGGCGCGTCGAAGAGGTGGCGGACGTGGTGGCGTTCCTCTGCTCGCCGAGAGCGAGCTGGGTGACGGGCGCCTGCATCAACGTCGACGGCGGGCAGACGAGAAGCAACATCTAAGGATCCGCGTGTCGGATCCTGACCTTGAGCTGATGCCGAAAGGCTCGATTCAATCCCCTCTCCACGACGTGGAGAGGGGTGGCCGAAGGCCGGGGTGAGGTGCCGCGACTGCCTCACGCGCTGTTCCGGAGTAGATCGCAGAACGGAGAACCCATGGCCGAGCGAATGCTCACATATGCCGCCGCCTTGACGGTCGATTGGTTCGCCGAGCGGACGGGACAGGCGTACTCGCTCGACGCGATCGTTGATGGCGACGTGCCGGTCTTCGTCGCCAACAGCGACGCCGGCAAGCTCGCCGTCGCGATAGCGCCCCTGTGGGAGCGGGAGAGCGACGCCGCGGCGGAGGACGCGCGCCAGGCCATGGAGGAGCGCCTCGACGCCGGCAACGTGCGCGGCCCGTACTTGATCTGGGCGCCACCGAAGGCGGCCGTGCCCGCGGCGGAGCCGGAGGCATCGGATTTCGTGATGCGCGCGCAGATGGCGTGCGCGCCGATGCAGCCGGGCGCGCGCAACGAGATCGACCTGCCGGTCAAGATCCAGCTCGCCAAGGTACGCGACGAAGGCGGCTACGCGTCGGTCATCGGCGGGCTGAGCCGCGTCTGGACAGCGCTCACCGAGCGCGTGAACGGCACGTTCCACGTGAACAGCATGCAGATGCGGCGCGCACCGCAATCCGAATCGACGCGCGACGCGCTGCTCGACCAGATCGGCGAGCTGTCGCGCGGCCTGAGCGTCGGCAGCGCCGTGGAGCTGGACTGTTCCGAGGCGTGGACGGTGCAGCGGCTGCGCACGGAGCCGCTCGGTGAGCGCGGCTTCGCGATCGCCCAGGCGCCCCCGAAGATCGACCCGTCCGACGGCACGCTGATGCGCCGCCTCGTCCGCAAGCGCCTGAAGGCCGCGAACGAGGCGCTGGCGAACGTCGCGGCCGATGTGAAAGGCGTCGGCTTGCTGGCGATCTACGAGTACGCGGAGCACGAGAATGTCGGCTCGTTCGTGAAGTCGCTCGACCCGGGGCTGTTCGCCGGGCTCCAGCTCATCGCCGCCGTCGTCGATGGCGAAGTGCGGCCCGTGTTCCAGCCGCGGTAGGCTGCCCGCGTCGAGTTGAATCGGGAGGTGTGCGATGGAGGGCGTAGGCGACTTCTTCAAGTTCCATCAGTGGGCGAACTCGCGCTTGCTGAACTTCTGCGCCGCGCTCGATGACGCGGCGCTTGATGCGGAGATGCCCGGCACGTTTGGCACGATCCGCGGCACGCTCACTCACATCTTCGCGACGCAGAATGAGTTCCTCGGCGCCGTCGTCGGCGCGCCGCCATCCGCGCTCTTCAACGGCATGCCGTTCCCCGGCTTCGACGTCCTGCGCAACGTGGCGGCGACGACCGACGCACTCTTCCTCGCCGCCGCCCAACAGCGCGATGAGTCGGAGATGCTCAAGAGCGAGTGGAAGGGTCAGACATTGGAATTCAGTCTCATGGTGCCACTCGTCCAGGCCGTGAACCATGGCGTCGAGCATCGCACAGAGATCCAGAGCATGCTGAGCCGCCAGGACCTCACGCCCCCGCGCCTTGACGCGTGGGTCTGGGGCGGAGTCGCGCCGGGCTAGGCTCGCCCCATCCGGCCAGCTACCGATTCCCCAAGCCTGCGTTGATCCCGTCCACCACGCCCAGCACCTCCGTCAGCGACCGCACGACCGGTGCGTCGATCGGCGGCGCTTTGCCGTCGCGGTCGATGAGGATCGGGTGCAGGCCCGCGCCTCGCGACCCGAGCACGTCGGCCAGGTACGAGTCGCCCACGTACACCGTCTCTTCGGCGCGCACGTTGGCGCGGCCGAGCGCATACAGGAAGATCTCGCGATGCGGCTTCGACGATCCGACCACGGCCGACGCGACGACGAAGTCCATCAAACGCGTGATCTCGTGCGCGTGCAGGATCGGCAGCAGGTCGCTGCCCCAGTCCGACACGACGCCCTGCACGAGCCCCCGCTCGCGCGCCGCCTCCAGCGCGGCGATCGTCTCCGGGAATGGTTGCCACTGCGCGGGCTCCGCGTACCAGTCGTAGAGCGCCTCGCCGGCCGAGCGAATCTCCTCGATCGGCAGATCGGGCGCGACGTCGCGCAGGGCGAAGGCGTAGTACTCGGTCCAGAACGTGCGCGCCGCGCGGTCCGACGCGTAGGAGCCCAGGCCGTCTTCGCCCAGCCGCGAGTAGAAGAACGCCGCGACGTCCGGGAACTCGCCACGGTGCTCCTGCGCGATCGTGATGCCGAGCTGGTGCGCAAGGAAGTCCCACACCTCGTCGATTCCGGCGCGGGGCCGGACGAGGGTGTGGCCGGCGTCGTAGAAGATGGCCCGTATCATGCTGCAGGGTACCGTGCGGCTTGCGGATTGGAGGGTGAACCCCTAATTCCCGCCCCTTCGCTACCGGCTGTCTCCGCGGTGACGGTCGTCCGGCCGATACTCACGGTGATGAACGACAGCGAGCACTTCCGGCTTCTCTTCTGGCGGACCTTCATCCCGCTGTTCGCGCTACCGGTCTTCGGTGGATTCATCGCCGCGTCGCCCGTCGTCGACGGCTGGACGTGGCGGAGCTGGACCATCGCCGGCGCGATCGTCGGCGTTGCGATCGCGCTGTACCTGTTGCGCGCGTGGCTGCGGTCGGACGTCATCCTCGACGACCGCGGGCTGACGCTGTACGCGACGAGCGGACTACAGACGTGGCCCTACGAGAAGCTGCTGAAGGTCAAGCAGGTTGGCAAGTACCGCGTGAAGATGTGCTTCGACCCGGACATCCCGGAGACGCACATGCACATCACCGTGGATCTCTTCGATTCGGACGGGTTCGTCGACGCGCTGCTCGACCGCTACGCCGAGGCGATCGGGCACGAGCTGCCGGAACTGCACCCGGAGCAGCCGGCCGACGAGCAGGCAGCCGCGTAGGGGCGCAGCCTGCTGCGCCCGCGCGCGCCGCGAACCAGACAGCGATACGTCACAGCTCGCCGAGACGCGCGCGCGCTTTCGCCATGATGGCGTTGATGCAGTCCGACTTCCTGTCCGTGTAGCCGACGTTGATGTCGCTCTGCGGCGTGACGGTCATGTTGTACTCGGCTGCGATGCGGCGCTTGACGCGTTCGTACTCGCGCGCGTCGTCGGGCGAGATGCGAAGGTAGTCGCGGAACAAGCAGGTGCGTCTTCCAGAAGTCGCTGTCAACTTCCACCATGTGCAATTGGAACGCCCGCTCGCCGTCGACGTCTTTGCGGAAGTACCGGCGGAACGGCATGCCTTCGTCGATCGCACTCGGCTGCTCGTACTCCGGGACGTACTCGTAGCCGATGCTCGCGAGCCGCGCGATGAGCGGCGGCGCGCCGTCGAGCGACCGGAGGCCGGGCATGATGTCGATGATCGGCTTGGCCGCGAGGCCCGGCACCGACGTGCTGCCCATGTGCTCGATGCGCACAAAGGCATCCGCACCGCACACGCGCACGATCTCGGCGCGCTCGCGCTCGAACCGCAGCGGCCACGCCGGGTCGTAGTCAGCGATGATGATCGGTTTGCCGGTGCGCGACGTCATGACGGATTCACCACCGGGAATACAGTCAGGCGAGGCGGGAGCCGCTGGCTTCTTCGACGATCCGAAGGCCAAGCTCGATGCCGAGCGGGAGGCAGGCCTCGTCGAAATCGAACTTCGGGTGGTGGTGCGGCGCGCGTGATGCCACGTGCCGTGTTGCCGCCGCCGAGCATGAAGTAGGCGCCCGGCGCGGCCTCCAGGAAGTACGCCATGTCGTCGCCGCCGGTCGTGCGCGCTTCGCCGACGTGCTCGGGGCCAAGGAACGCGGACGCGACGCCCGCGACGAGCGCGGCGCACGCGGCGTCGTTCACCACGGCCGGCAGTGTGGACGTATCGAACTGGTATCCGGCGCCGAACGCATCCGTGATGCCGCGCAGGATCTCCTCGATGCGCGTGAGCGCACGCTTCAGCACGTGCGCGTCGAAGGTGCGGATCGTGCCCGACATCATGACCTCGTTCGGGATGATGTTGCCGCGATCGCCGCCCTGGACGCGGCCGATCGTGAAGACGGCTGTGTGCTCGGGATCGACGGAGCGGCTCACAACCGTCTGCAGCGCGACGATCGCGTGCGCGGCGACGACGATCGTGTCGACGGTCTGGTGCGGCGCCGACGCGTGTCCGCCGCGGCCGAAGATCTTGATCCGAAAGTGCGTCGACGTCGCGAAGATGGGGCCGGGGGCGACGCGCACCTGGCCCACCTGCAGGGGCGCCCAGATGTGCAGACCGAAGACACGGTCGACCTTCGGCGCGTTCATCACGCCGTCCGCGATCATGCGCTGGGCGCCGCCGACGTGCTCCTCGGCGGGCTGGAAGGCGAAGCGCACGGTGCCCGCCAGCGACTCGCGCGACCGCTGCAGCACCGCCGCCATGGCGAGCGCGATCGCGACGTGGCCGTCGTGGCCGCAGGCGTGCATCGCCTTCTCGCGCGAGGCGAACGGCAGCCCCGTTTCCTCTAAGAGCGGCAGGCCGTCGATGTCGGCGCGCCACAGCAGGTTGGGCCCGGGCTTCGCGCCGCGAACGATGCCGGTCGCGCCGGTGTCAGCGCTGGCGGCCACGCCGTCCAGGCCGAGCGCGCGCATCCGGTCGAGGATCACGCCCTGCGTGCGGCGCTCTTCGGTGGAAAGCTCCGCGTGCTCGTGCAGGTCGCGGCGGACAGCGACGGCATCATCGGTGAGTGCCTGAACGGCCGGGCGGATGTCTGGAGCGGTCATCGGAGCAAGAGTACCTTCCATCGATCGAGCGATCGAGCAGCGTGCTGACGTGAGGAGCCCGGCGAGGTCACACGCGGTCGCCGGGCATCACCTTCGCCCCCGGCTCGAGCGCGTGCCCTTCCTCCACCTCGGCTCCGTTGCCGAGCACGGCGTCCGTGACCGTCGCGCGGTCGCCGACACCGGCATACGCCGCAATGATGCTGGCCGTGACGCGCGCGCCGGCGCCGATGCGCGCCTCCTCCCAGATGATGCTCGCCTCGATCGTCGCGCCGGCGCCGACGATGGTGTCGTGGCCGATCACGGTGGGGCCGGTGATGCGCGTTCCCGCGCCGATCGTGACGCCGTGTCCGATCAGCACGTGTCCGTCGAACTCGACGTCGTCCGCTACGGACGCATCGTCGCCGAGCGCGACTTCCGCGTCGAGATCGCCCATCGTGCGGTCGAGCAGAAGGCGCGTGGCGATCATGTAGCGTTCGGGCGAACCGACGTCGACCCACAGATCCTCCTCGAAGCCCTGGACGCGCAGGCCGTCGGCGATGATGCCGGGGAAGAGCACGCGCTCGGAGAAGCCGTCGCGCACGGCGGTCTCGTCGTCGGGGATGCGGTCGAGTACGTCTGGCTCCCAGAGCCACGTGCCGCGCGTTGATCAGGTTGCTGGGCTCTTCACCCTGCGGCGGCTTCTCGACGAAGTGGCGGATGCGGAGATCTTCGTCGACCGCGACGACGCCGAAGTGCCACGGGTCGTCGACGGCGGCGAGCGAGATGCTCAGCGTCGCGCCGGTGCGGCGGTGGCGTTCGACCATGGCGGTGAGGTCGACGTTCGTGAGAATGTCGCCGTTGCAGACGACGAGCGTTCCCGATGCGCCGGCAAAGCGCGCGGCTTCCTTGACGGCGCGGCCGGAGCCGAGCGGCCGGTCCTCGTAGCTGTAGCGCAGGCGCACGCCGAGCGTAGAGCCGTCGCCGAAATGCTCCTCGACCTCGCGCATCCCCTGCGAGCAGGCGAGCACGATGTCCTGCACGCCGTGCTGCCTGAGGTTCAGCAGGCGGTATTCGAGCAGCGGTCGGTTGAGCAGTGGCACAAGCTCTTTGCGCCGGGCGTAGGTGAGCGGGCGCAGCCGCGTGCCGGCGCCGCCCGCGAGGATGACAGCAAACATGGGGGCAGGGTAGCGAGCGCGCCCGCGAGGCGTTAGGTCAGCCGTGGCAGCCAGGCGTGCCCCGGGTACAGCGCGCCCACGGCGCCGCGCAGCCATGCTCGCGCGCCTGCGTCGAGCGCCGGCGCGGCCGCATCGAAGTCCTGTGCGTTCCGCTCCTCCGGTGCGCGCGTCGCCGCCTTGTACAGGAGCGCGATCTCCGGTGCGATGATCGGTATGCCCTCGGTGCTCACCGCGCCGAACCGTTCGAGCGGCAACGCGATCGATGCGTCGCGCCGGAACAGCCATTCGCCGTCGCAGCTGTCCTCCAGGAACACCTCGAATGCCCAGGCCGCATCTGCGTCACGCCGTACCCAGAACTGCCAACGCGGAGCGACGAGCCAGTCGCCCGCCGCCCACGGCGTCAGCTCGCCATCGTGCGCGACGTGCACGTCCCAGGGCGCGAGATGCTCTTGCAGGCGCTGCTGATCGCCCCGAAGTACCGCAACGTCGATGTCGCCGTGCTCGCGCGTCTGGCGCCCGAGGAACAGATCGATCGCCCAGCCGCCTGCGATCCACCAAGGCGCGCCAAAGCCATCGAACAGCGTCCGCACGCCCTCCGGCGAGAGCGCGTCCCACCGATATGGTTCAGGCATTGTTGAGCGGAAGATTCACGCGGGCGCTTCGCGCTTCTTCGCCGCGCGCTTGGGCTTCGCGTCGTCGCCGGTCGTGATGCGGCCGTTGCGGACGTCGGACATCTGGTCGCTCGGCAGGATGACGAGGAACTCGGTGCCCGAGGCCTCGGAGCTGACGGCGCGGACCGTGCCGCCGTGCGCCTCGACGATCTCGGTGACGATCGAGAGGCCGAGTCCGCCGCTGCCGCCCTTGCGCGTGCGTGCCCGGTCCACCTGGAAGAAACGCTCGAAGACGCGCGGGAGGTCTTCGCGCGGGATCACCGAACCGGTGTTGTGGACGCCGATACTGACGTGCCCCCCCGCGAGCGTGTGGCCGCTGATCGTGATGACGCCGCCGCGCGGCGTGTGCCGCACGGCGTTCTGCAGCAGGTTCGAGAACACCTGCTCCAGCCGCCGCTCGTCGCCGTGTACTTCGGGCAGGCGATCGAGCCGCAGGCGCGACTCGATGCCAGCGTCGCGGATCGTCCACTGGAAGCGTGCGACGGTGCGCTCGAGCAGCGCCGGCAGATCGACGTGGGCGTGCTCCATCGAGGCCTGCCCGGACTCTATCTGCGAGAGCAGCAGCAGGTCGTCGACGAGCGCTCCCATGCGGTTCGCCTCGTCGTGGATGGTGCGGCTGTACTCCTTGACGTCGTCCGGGCTGCTGACCACGCCGTCGACCATCGCCTGCGAGAAGCCCTGGATTGACGTGAGCGGCGTCTTGAGCTCGTGGGAAACGTTGGCGAGGAGGTCTTTCATCATGCGTTGAGAGGTGTTCACCTCCTTCGCCATCTGGTTGAACGCCTCGGCGAGCCGTCCGACCTCATCCTCTCCGCTGATCGGGATGTTGACGTCGTAGTTACCACGGGCCATCTGTTTCGACGCCTGCGTGATCCGCGCTAACGGCCCGGAGATCGAACGCGAGATGAAGAACGACACCACGAACGACACAGAGAGGGCGATGGCGCCCGCGAGCGCCAGCCGGGGCACCAGGTCGAGCCACGCCGATGTCAGCTTGTCTTGCGGGATCGCGATGACCGGATCGTAGCTCGCCAGGCTGGGCGGCAGTCCGGCGGGGTTCTGTTCGGTGGCCGCGAACAGGGTGAGGTGATCCGCACCGTTGTAGTCGACCCACTTGTAGCGGCTGCCGTTTTGCTCCGTCACGCTGACTGCGCCGCCCTGGAACGACAGGACATACTTGCCGGTGAGGGCGTTCTTGTCGGCGCTGTCGAACACGACCAGCGCATCGCCGTTGATGAGGAGGATGCGGACGTCGGTCTCCTGCGCCCGCACGCGCAGAAAATCCTTCAGCTCGTCCAGCGAGCTCCCGGTGCCGCTGAGGCGCGCGATGCGCTCGTTCAGGGGCTCGACGAGACGCCCGTATCGCTCGCGCGCGGTCGCTTCCTGCTTGTCGCGCAGCAGGAACAATGCGCCCGCGCCCGCGAGGAAGACGGCCAGCCCGACGACCAGCGCGAACGAGACGATCAGCCGGGCTCTAAGACTCCCCAGCATCGCTTTCCACCACGAGCTTGTAGCCGACGCCCCACACGGTCTGGATCTTGACCGAGCCTTCTCCGAGCTTGTCGCGGAGCCAGGCTACGTGCACGTCGATCGTCCGTGAGTCGCCGTAGTAGTCGGTGCCCCACACGAGACGCAGCAGCCGCTCTCGGTCGAGTACGTTGCCCTGGTGCTGTGCGAACGCGGTCAACAGGTCGAACTCCTTGGCACGCAGCGTGAGCGCCCGGCCGTCCAGCGTCGCCTCCCGGCTCGCGATGTCGATGCGCAGCCCGCCCGCCTCGATCACCTCCGTCACGTCGCGCTCGCCCTGGGCGCGCCGCAGCACCGCCTTCACCCGGGCGACCAGTTCGCGCGGGTTGAACGGCTTCGCCATGTAATCATCGGCGCCGATCTCCAGGCCGATAATGCGGTCGATGTCGTCGCCACGAGCGGTGAGGATGATGACCGGGACGTTGCTGGTCTTGCGGAGCTCTTTGCAGACGGTCAGCCCGTCCATCTCCGGCATCATGATGTCGAGCACGATCAGGTCCGGGCGGACCGTCTTGGCCTTCTCCAGCGCCTGCTTGCCATCGTTCGCCGCCTCTACGCGGAATCCCTCGTTATTGAGGTACAGGCGCGCAAGCTGGACGATGTTCTTCTCGTCATCGACGACGAGGATGGTTCCCGGCATGGGCGTTCAACTTTCTCTATGTGCCGCCGGGGCCATTATAGACGGTGGGAACGCGGGCGGACCGCTTGCTCACTCCCTGCCTCAAGATGTCACACCCTACGCCTGATTCAGACGCGCAAGCGGCCCGACCGCATCGGCACGGTACCGGCGGGAGATGAAGGGACTGCCAGCAAAGTGCTAAGCGGGCGTAAACCCGGTCGGAGATCACACATCCGTAACGGGATTCTGGTAGAAGGCTTAACAACGAGCGATCTCTGGCGACTCTGCGCGGCCGCGACGACTGAGCCACGTTCAGCCTGTCACCCGCGGCAATTTCGCCGCGCAAATCGACGGGCGGAGCTGTAACATTCGGCCTCGCGCCGCGTTTATATACCGGCGAGCAAGAGAAGACGCACCGGCCCGCCGGTAGGTGCAGGTGGGTGCAAGCACCGTGACAGATCTCGGCCATTTCGCCGATGCTGAGAACGAGGCATGAACATGACGACAACGACTTCACCTAAAGTCACGAACATCGAGCAAGTGGCAACCGAGCGCTGGCTCGCCGCCGCGCTGGAGCACGCTCGCGCCGGCCTGACGGACGTGCCGACGGCCGAGGCTGTCGACCGCATCCGCGCCCGCGTAATGGGCGAGCAGCCTGCTCGCAAACTGCCGCACCCGATCGCCGCGTAGCGTCTTCATCCATCGTTCTGTGAGCGGATGCCCCGGCCGGTTGCCGGGGCTTCTTCTTGTCTGCCGCACGCGCCCTGGACCGCAGACCCACGGAGCCTGTAGTGAGCGCCGTCCGCCGGTATACTCGCCGCGATCCGGCAGAGATTGGCGTATACACACGAAGCGCAGGGCTGCCACGTGAAACTCGAGACCTGGGAGAAGAACCTCTACGCCGTCTGGGTGTCGCAGTTCCTGGCGTTGATGGGCGCGAACCTGGTCTTTCCGTTCATCCCGTTCTTCGTCAAAGACCTGGGCGTGAAGAGCGATTCCGACGCGGCGCTCTGGTCGGGCGTGCTCGCGACGGCGACGGGCGCGATGCTCTTCATCTCGTCGCCGCTGTGGGGATCGCTCGCGGACCGCTTCGGGCGCAAGAGCATGCTGCTGCGCGCCTACGCCGGCGCGACCGTGACGATCACGGCGCAGGCGATCGTGCAGAGCGTGTGGCAATTGCTGATCCTGCGCGCGCTGCAGGGTGTGTTCGTCGGCACCATCGCGGCCGCGGCGGCGCTGATCGCCGGCGGCACGCCGCCGAAGCGGATGGCGTACGCGCTCGGGCTCATCCAGATGGCCGTCTTCACGTCGCAGACGATCGGCCCGGTCGTCGGCGGCCTGATGTCGGGCGTGGTCGGCTTCCGGGCGACGTTCGCCGCGGGCGGGCTGATGTACATCGCGTCATTCGTGGTGTGCCTCGTCTTCGTGAAGGAGGAGTTCCACCGCCCGGAGGCCAGCGAGCGCGTGTCGTACGCCGAGAACCTGCGCGCGGTGATGCGCGTGCCATCGATGCTGCTGCTGATCACCGTGATGTTCCTCGTCAGCTCCGCGGCGGTGTTCGTGCGGCCGGTCCTGCCGCTGCTCGTCGAGTCGTTCACGGACTCGGACGTCGAGGCGAAATCGGGCTTCGCCTTCGCGGCGATCGCGATGACGAGCGCCATCGCCGCCGTCGTCTCGGGCCGGCTCGCGGTGCGCACCGGCTACCGCAACGCGCTGATCGTCGGCGACGCTGGGCGCCGGCGTCGCGTACGCGACGGTGGGGGCGGCGAACGCGCTGTGGCCGCTGCTGGTGATGATGGCGGCGGTCGGCGTCTTCAGCGGCGCGATGATCCCGATGGTGAACGCGCTGATCGGCGCCAGCGCGCCGGACGGCAAGCACGGCTCGGCGTTCGGACTGGTCGGCAGCGCGCAGGCGCTGAGCTTCGCCGTGGCGCCGCTGCTGGGCGGGCTGACGGCGCAGCAGCTCGGCATCCACGCCGGCTTCCCGATCATCGGCGCGATGCTCGTCTTCGTGTCGGCGCTGGTGTGGCTGACGGTGCGCGAGCCGGAATCGCTGCTGTTCGAGGATACGGCGCCGGCGGGGTGAGTTGCGCACGGCTTCGTCGCTGCGCGCTACGATGCACCATGCCGAACCCCGATCTCGTCTACTGCCCCCGCTGCGCCGAGCGCCTCGAGTGGCGCGGCGTCGAGTATCCGGACGTGCTGCATCCGGTGTGCACGAAGTGCGGCTTCATCCTCTGGCAGAACGTGAAGCCTTCGGTCGATGCGCTGATCCTGCGAGGCGACGCGTCGCACCCGGAGGTCCTGCTGGGTCGCCAGTCCGCCGCGCGAGCGAACGGCCGGTGGGACATCCCGGGCGGCTTCCTCAACGCCGGCGATCGCATCGAGCCCGCACTGATCCGCGAATGCCGGCGCGAGATGGGCATCGAGATCGCGGTCGGCGATCTCGTCGGCGCGTTCGAGGGCATGTTCTACGACATCCCGATGGTCGACCTCATCTACGCCTGCACCATCGCCTCCGGCGAACCGCGCCCCGCCGACCTGATCGACGACGTCCGCTGGTTCCCGCTCAACGATCTTCCCGAGCTGGCGTTAGACATCGTGGGCGACGCGATCGCCGCGCTGCGGCAGAGGATGGCGCCTGTAGCACGCATCCTGATAGCGCAATCGGTAGGCACGGCGTGGCGTACGCAGTTGACGGCTGGACTCTGATCGTCCCGAGCATCTGCTCCGCGAGCCACTTCCGCTCCGGCGCCTGCGCAGTTCTCCAGGACAGCGATCACGTTCGAGGAAACGATGCTGGGTCCGCCGGCAACGGGCGGGAGCGCTCGCGGCGAGATAGCCGATGATCGCCAGCGTCGCAAGAGCACCATGACGTGCAGCTCGCCGGATCGCTCGGATCATCCGTCGCGCTTAGCGTGACGTCAGCCCCTCGATGGTAACGCTGACGATCTGCGGCAACCGGTTGTTCGCACGCGATCCACGTCGTTCGGCGCGGATGGCGCCGCAGATAGTCGAGGTCACGCTGCGGACGACAGTCCGCAGGCGACAGCGCGTACCTGCACGGTCGCCTGAGCGCACGACACGTCGCCACATCGCGTTGTGCTGAGGTCGAAGCAGTAACCGGCCGCCTCTCACGATCACGGGCTTGATGCCTCGCTACGGCGAATAGGCCTGCAGGCGAACAGCACTCGATCCATCCGTCCGGAGCATCGCGACACGTGATCACATCCGGGTGGACAATCGCTGCGATCCGAGGCTCTCGCCACCGGCATCAAGAACGCGGGCGTCGCCTCGGCGCAGACCCGTTAGCGACGGCGGCGATGGAGGTGCAGCCACTCTAGGATCATCGGTCAGCACGGGACGAAGTCCGCTGGCGGAGTGGTCGACGTGCTCGCTAGTGAGTGACGACGAGCTGCACGATGCTCGTCGCCGGTCAGTGACCGCGAAGGAAGCGACATCTCCGTACAGCCAGCAAACGAAGCGTGGCGCCATCCGCCAACGAATCCTGTCCGCCTACCCGCCCCACCGCCGGAACACCAGCGTCGCGTTCTGCCCGCCCATCCCGAACGAGTTGCTCAGCACGACGTCCACCTGCGCTTTGCGCGCGGTGTGCGGCACGTAGTCCAGGTCGCACTCCGGGTCGGGCGTGTCGAGGTTGATCGTCGGCGGGATGATGTTGTCGCGGATCGCCAGCACCGACGCGACGGCCTCGAGGCCGCCCGCGGCCGCGGCGGAGTGGCCGGTCATCGACTTGATGCTGCTCGCGGGCACGCGGTACGCCGCGTCGCCGAACGCGAGCTTGATCGCCGCGGTCTCCGTCTTGTCGTTGTACGGCGTGCCGGTGCCGTGCGCGTTCAGCCACGACACGTCGCCGCCGCTGATACCGGCCGACTTCAGCGCGCGGATCATCGAGAGCGACTGCCCTTCGGTATCCGGCGCGGCGTCGTCCACGGCGTCGAACGACCAGCCCTGGCCGATGTACTCGGCGAGGATCGTCGCGCCGCGTCCCTGCGCGTGTTCGAGCGACTCGAGCACGAGCACGCCCGCGCCCTCGCCCAGCACGAAGCCGTCGCGGTGCAGGTCGAACGGCCGCGACGCCTTCTGCGGCGTGTCGTTGTAGCCCTTCGACAGCGCGCCCATCAGCCCCATCGTCGCGACGGCGACGGGCGTGATGATCGCTTCGGTGCCGCCGGAGAGCAGGATGTCGGCGGCGCCGCTGCGGATCATGCTCCAGGCGTGGCCCAGCGCGTCGGTGGCGGAGGCGCAGGCGCTGTTGACGGACGAGCTCGGCCCGCGCAGGCCCAGCTCGCGGCCGACGCGCCCGGCGGCCATGTGCTGGCCCCAGCGCGGGATGATCAGCGGGTCGACGCGGTTCGGCCCGCGCTCGTCGATGATCGTCTGCTGGCGGCCCATCTCGAAGGCGCCGCCGGTGCTGGCCATGATGACGCCGGTCTCGGTGGCGGTGTGGCGGTCCATCTCGATCTTCGCCGAGACGAGCGCTTCCTTCGCGGCCTTGAGCGCGATCTGGGCGAAGCGTCCGGAGCGGCGCGCGGCGCGATGGTCCATCACCTCGGCGGGATCGAAGCCCTTGATCTCGGCGGCGACGCGCACCGAATGACGTCGACGCGTCGAAGTGCGTGATCGGCCCGATGCCGCTCTTGCCGGCGAGCAGGCTCTGCCAGAACGTCTCGGCGTCGTTGCCGACGGGCGTAATGGCGCCGACGCCGGTGATCACGACTCTACGCAGTTCCACGCGGGGCTCCTTCGGCTGGTGTTGCGGTCGCTTGTTGCTGCTTGCTGATGTCAGTGTAACAGCGCTCGATCGCGGACCCACAGCCGACCCGCCCCGGGCGCATGTCCCGATCGAGCATCGGCGCGCCGGCGAATCTGGCACCGCGCGAAATACGCGCGCCGCGCCCGTTAACATCTCCGCTTCCCTTAGGCGCGAACGCTCGACGCGTTCCGCATCGCGCGCGCCTGCGCGTGCGGGTTTCGCCCATCCCAACACGCGGCCTCAGGCCGACATCATCACTGGCGCGTTCGCGCCGGGGACGCAACGGCACGCACGCGGGTGTGATGCGGCGAGGAGGGCTGCCATGCAGGGACGCACGTTCGACGCACGCTGGGCGCTCGCTCTGCCCGCGATCGCCATCGCGGCCGCCGTGCTCATCGTCCTCAGCCGCGCCGGCGCCGGCGAGCCCCGCCCCGCGAGCGCCGTCGCCGACCCAACGCGGGTTTCGCGGACGCTCGGCGCGCGGGAGTTCCGCGCACCGGCCGCAGCGCCGACGGCGACGCTCGCGGAGTCGCTTCGGGCCGCCGACATCCTCATCAAGGCCGGCAAGATGGCGCCCCCGCCGACGCTCGCCGAGTCGTGGTTGGCGGGCGCCGCGCTGATCAAGGCGGGCGTGATTCCAGCACCGACGCCGACGCTCGGCGAGACGTGGCTGGCTGTCGATGCGATGATCAAGGCCGGCGTGCTCCCGACGCCGCCATGGATGCTGAACGTGGCGCCGACGCCGACCCTGCGTGAGACGCTCGAGGCGGCCGTCGTGCTCGTGAAGGCCGGAGCCATGCCGCCGCCGCCGTCGCTCGCCGCCGATCAGCAGGCGCAGGTCGCGCCGCCTGCGTCGCTGCCCGCGACGAGCACGCCCGTACCGCCGACATCGACGCCGCTTCCGCCGACGAAGACGCCGACCGTCGTCGCGAAGACCGCGACCGCCGCCGCGTCCCGCTCCGGCTGGTACGACGACGCCTACACGGCGCAGGTGTTCAGCCTCGTGAACCAGCGGCGTCAGGCCGCCGGTCTGCCGCCGCTCGCCGTCGAGCCGCGCCTCGCGAACTCCGCGGCGACGTACGCGAAGGTGCTCGCCGACAGCAACACGTTCTCGCACACCGGCCCCGACGGCAGCACGCTCGTCACGCGCGACGAGGCGGCGGGCTTCCCGTTCACGGTGCAGATCGGCGAAGTGCTCGCATGGGGCTCGAGCGGCTGGACGCCGGGCGAGATCGTGCAGGCATGGATGGACAGCCCGCCCCACCGCGAAGAGATCATGAGCCCCGTCTACACGCGGGCGGGCGCCGGCTGCTACTTCACGAACAACGGCACGCTGATGGTGCGCTGCGCGATGGAACTCGCGGCGGGCTGACCACAAGTCGGAAGCACTCCGCTACGGGAAGATGCCGCGGACCTCAGTCGCTTCGACGACGCGGCGGACGGCGAGGATGTACGCGGCTTCGCGCATCGTGCAGGCGTGCTCGTCGCGCACCGCGACGACTTCGCGGAAGGCGCGCTCGATGATCCGCTTGAGCTTGACGTTCACCTCGTCCTCTTCCCAGAAGAACGACTGCAGATCCTGTACCCACTCGAAGTACGAGACGATGACGCCGCCGGCGTTGGCGAGGATGTCCGGCACGACGTAGACGCCCTTCGCGTTCAGGATGCGGTCGGCCTCGGGCGTCGTGGGCCCGTTCGCGGCTTCGATGATCATCGGCGCCTGGATGCGCGCGGCGTTGCCGCCGTGGATCTGGCCTTCGAGCGCGGCGGGGATGAGGATATCGACGGGCAGCTCGAGCAGCTCGGCGTTGGTGACGCGCGCGCCGCGCGCACCGTCCGGGATGAATCCGTGCTCGTGCTTGAGCGCGAGGATCTCGTCGATGTCGCCGAGGCCGTCGGCGTTGTAGAGCCCGCCGTTCGAGTCGCTGATGGCGACGATCTTCGCGCCGGCGTCCGACAGCAATTTCGCCGCGACGCTGCCGACGTTGCCGAAACCCTGGACGGCCACGCGCGCGCCTTCCAGCGCGACGCCGTGGTCGACGCATGCCGCCTGCGTGATGAAGAGCACGCCGCGGCCCGTCGCCTCGATGCGGCCGCTGCTGCCGCCGATCGTGACCGGCTTGCCGGTGACGACGGCGGGGACGGAGTGGCCGTGCATCATGCTGTACGTGTCCATGATCCACGCCATGATCTGGCCGTCGGTGCCCATGTCGGGCGCGGGGACATCTTCGTCGGGGCCGATGAGGATGCCGATATCGGCGGCGAAGCGGCGCGTCAGGCGCTCCAGCTCGCGCTTGCTGAGCGCGCGCGGGTCGACGATGACGCCGCCCTTCGCGCCGCCGTACGGGAGCCCGGCGACCGCGCACTTCCACGTCATCCACATCGAAAGCGCGCGCACGTCATCGAGCGAGACGTTGGGGCTGTAGCGCAGACCGCCCTTGACGGGGCCGCGCGCCTCGTTGTGGTGCACGCGATACCCCGTGAACACGCGGATCGAACCGTCGTCCATGTTGACCGGAAAGTTCACCGTGAACTCGCGCTTGCAGTGGCGGAGCACCTCGCGCATGCCCTCGTCGAGATTGAGGCGATCGGCGACGGCGTTGAACTGCTCGATGGCGTTCTCGAAAGGGTTCTCGGCGGGGGCCTGTGCGGCGGGGGCGGTGGTCATGTGCGGCTGCTCCTGACTGTCGACGCGAGCGTGAGCGCACATGCATTGTATGCGTTGCCACCGGCGTGAGAGCCGATCTGCAGCCGGGAAGAGTGTGCGCGTTCGGAGCGTCGGCTGCGGACCGCCGCAGCGGCTATCCCGCGGCCTCCGCCGTCGTCCGCACCCAGTTCCCGTTCGGATACGGCGCCGTCGGGAAGAACCCGTCGAGCCACGTCGCTGCCATCGCCGCCGCGCCGCCGCGCAGGAACGCGCGGCAGTCCGCCTCGCTGCGCCACGTCGTGGTCTCGACCATGCCGCCGCCGTCGCCGTCACGCCGCACTTCGTGCGCGACGAAGCCGGCCTGGCGCTGGAGGTACGGCGCCACCCGCGCCACGTACGCGTCGCGCCGCTTGTCGAATTCTTCGGCCTGCGTGACGGTGGTGGCGCGCTTCAGCGTGGCGACGAACATCGTGCGGTCCTTTCGGTAACCGGCCGCTCACATTGTACGCCCGCGCTGCGTGTCGACGTCGTGACCGCTACGGCGTGAGCGGGCGCTCGAAGAGGCGCTTCCAGTCCCAGTACGCGGGTTTGGGGGTGTCGCGGACCTGGGGCCACCGCGAGCGTGATCCAGCGCTTCGGACTGCCCGCCGCCACTCGCGCACCAGGCCCCCGGCCTCCACGGGCCCCGCGCCGTGAACGTCCGCGCACGCTAGCATGGTCGTATGGCCGCAGGTTCTCGACGACTTGTGCCGGCAGGGGTGTTCGCCGGGCTGGTGCTGCTGTCCCTCGCGTGGTCGACGGCGGCGGCGGCGCTCCTGCCGCTGCCGGACGGCCCGAACGACTTCAACTCACCGGGGTTCGTCGTGCGGCACGCATGGGTGAAGTTCGCGCTCATAGCGACGCGTCCGGTGCGCGGCGAGATGAGCCGGCAGGACGAAGACGCCAAGGTCGCGCGCTTCTTCGCGCTGAACGCACTGATCGCGCAGCAGGAGCGGATCGCCGGCGATCCCCAGAGCGCCGCGAGCGTGGCCGCGGACGCCCGCGCGGCGGAGTCGGCGATGCGGGCGGAGCGGCGCGACCTCAAGAACACCGTCGCGCTGATCCTCGACGGGCGCCTGACTCGCGTGATCAAGGAGGCCGGCCTGACGCGGCACATCGGCGGCGACGTCGTGTGGCCGCCGGTGAACATCGAGTTCCAGGAGCCGCCAGCGGTGCTCGTGAAATCGCCGCGGTCGGAGATCAAGAAGGAGAGCGAATCGCTGCTGCAGGGCGACCTGCCGATCGCGCGCGTGCAGCAGATCGAGACGAACGCGGAGCGCGACGGGAAGACGTCGGCGCTGGTGGTGGAGATCGGCGGCATCGCGATGTATCCGGCCATCATCCCGTTCGACGAGGACTACCACTACATCCTCCAGGACATCGCGCACGAGTGGACGCACCACTACCTCTACTTCGCGCCGCTGGGACGCGCGTACTTCGGCAGCGCGAAGCTGACCACGCTCAACGAGACGGTGGCGAACATGGTCGGGCGGGAGCTGGGCGACCGGCTGTTCCAGGAGTACCCGCTGGAGCAGCCGCCGTCCTACGTGACCATCGCGCCGATCGCGGGCCGCGCGGCCGCGGCGGTCGAGGCCGCGCCGGGCATCGATTTCACGAAGGAGATGCGCGACCTCCGGCGGCAGGTGGAATCGCTGCTCGCGGACGGGAAGATCGATGACGCGGAGCGGGCGATGGAGGAGAAGCGCCAGTTCCTGGCGCGTGAACGGGTACTACATCCGGCGCCTGAACCAGGCGTACTTCGCCTTCCACGGGTCGTACGCGGATTCGGCGGGATCGATCGACCCGATCGGGCCCAAGCTGGACGATCTGAGGCGAAAGGTCTGCGTCGCTGCGCGAATTCGTGTCCGTGGCGCGGCGGTTCAAGTCGGAGGGCGATCTCGACCAGGCGCTCGCGGCGAAAGCGGCTCAGTAGCTGGCGACGAGCGTTTCTTCTTCGGTCGGCAGGCTGCGCTTGATGACGTCGAGGTACTCGAGCGCGACACCGGCGCCGATCGCGACGCAGTCGAGCGGGTTCTCCGCGATGTGGATGGGGATGCCCGTCTCCTGCGCGAGCAGCACGTCGATGTGACGCAGCAGCGCGCCGCCGCCGGTGAGAACGATGCCGCGGTCGATGACGTCGGACGCAAGCTCCGGCGGTGTGCGCTCGAGTACGCTGCGCACGACCGACACGATGGTGGCGAGTGAGTCCTGGATCGCCGCCGTGACGTCGCTCGATGTGACGGTGAGCGTCTTCGGCAGGCCGCTGATCTGGTCGCGCCCGCGGATGTCCATCTTCAGCTCGTCGTCACCCAGCGGCACTGCGGCGCCGATCGTCCTCTTCATCTCTTCGGCGGTGCGATCGCCGATGACGAGGTTATACCGGCGCTTGACGTAGGCGACGATCGCGTCGTCGAGCCGATCGCCGGCGATGCGGACGCTCTCGCTGACGACGATGCCGTACATGGAGATGACCGCGGCCTCGGTGCGGCCGCCGCCGATGTCGACGACCATGTTGCCGCTCGGGGCGTTCACCGGGATACGGGCGCCGATGGCGGCAGCGAGCGGCTCCGGCACGAGGTGCACCGGCCGGCGCCCGCCGGCCTGCTCGGCGGCGTCGCGGACGGCGCGCTGTTCGACGCTCGTCACGCCGGCGGGGATGCAGACCATGACTTCGGGCTTGATCAGGTTGAAGCGGCCCACGACCTTCGTGATGAAGTAGCGGAGCATCGCTTCGGTGATCAGGTAGTCGGCGATGACGCCGTCGCGCATCGGCCGGATGACGGAGATGCTGCCCGGGACGCGGCCCATCATCTCCTGCGCCTCGCGCCCGACGGCCATCACCGTGTTGTCGCGGTTGGCCAGCGCCACGACGGATGGCTCGTTGACGACGATGCCGCGGCCTTTGACGTAGACCAGCACGTTCGCCGTGCCGAGGTCGATGCCGATACGCTTCGGAAGCATAAAGATGCCCCTCCTGGGGCGGGAACCCGTGCCTTAGCAGAGAGCCTTGGGGGCCAGGGTCTGGAGCCTGGCCGCGAATCCGCGCGCTACGCGCGCTCTATGCCAGCGCCCAGCGCGCGCAGTTTACCATGCAGATCTTCGTGGGCGCGGTCGATGTGGTGGACTTCGTCAATCTCGGTCGTGCCCTCGGCCACGAGCGCCGCGAGGACGCAGGCGCTGCCGGCACGGACGTCCAGCGCCACGACGGGCGCCGCCTTCAGTTTCGTCGGGCCCGTGATAATGGCCGTCTGGCCGGTGGCGACGACGTTGGCGCCCATCTTGCGCAGCTCGGCGATGTAGAGCAGGCGGTTGTCGTAGACGCGTTCGTGGATCGTGCTGGCGCCGTTGGCCTGGGTGAGGAACGCCGCGAGCTGCGGCTGCAGATCCGTGGCGAGGCCGGGGTACGGCAGCGCCTGGGCGTTCACCGCGCGGTACGAGCCGCCGCCGCGCACCCGCATGCCGGCGTCCGTCGGCTCGATCGTGACCCCGGCCTCGCGCATCTTCCAGATGAGCGCGTCGAGGTGATCGGGCACCGCCTCCTCCATCTCGATCTCGCCGCAGGTGATCGCCGCGGCGAGCGCGAAGGTGCCGGCTTCGAGCCGGTCGGGGATGATGCGATGCTCGGCGCCATGCAGTTCGCGGACGCCTTCGATGCGGAGGATCTGCGTGCCTGCGCCGCTGATGTTCGCGCCCATGGCGGTCAGCATGGAAGCGAGGCTCGTGATCTCGGGCTCGCTGGCGGCGTTGATGATCGTCGTCGTGCCTTCGGCCAGGGTGGCGGCCAGCATGACGTTGAGCGTGCCCATGACGCTGGGGTAGTCGAGCATGACCCGCTGGCCTTGGAGCGTGCCGTCTTTGCGCACATCGAACATGTCGCCGTGCTGCGTGACGGTCGCGCCGAGCATGCGGAAGCCCGCGAGATGCACGTCGAGCGGGCGGATGCCGATGGCGTCGCCGCCCGGCGGAGGGCAGGCGGCACGTCCGAGCCGCGCCAGCAGCGGGCCCATCACCAGGAAGCTCGCCCGAAGTTGCGCCGCGATGCTGGCGGGCACTTCCCATTGCGTGATGTTGGCGCAGTTGATGCGCAGCGAGGACGGCGACGGATGGCCGACGGTCGCGCCCAGGTGCTCGAGGATCGCCTCCATCTGGCGCACGTCCCCGATGTCCGGGACGTTGTGCAGGACGACGTCTTCAGCCGAGAGCAGCGCAGCGGCAATGGCGTAGTCGGCGCCGTTCTTCGAGCCGCTGATGCGGACGCGGCCGGAAAGGCGGTTGCCGCCGGTGATCCGGTATTTCTGCTTGTCGTGCGTCATCGTGTCCAGAATACAGGCTGCGACGCTGCGATGTGGGGATGGCTGGCGCGGAGGGCACCCAGCGCGTGGTACGAACGCGAGGCGTTAAGGCCGGGCGGCATTCCGGCGGCAGAAGCGCCGCTTTTCGGCGCGCGGGCCGCGATCCAGCGGAAATATCCGAGCCGCTGTCAAGCTGGGGGCTTGACAACATAACAAACCGGATTAAGATAGTGGTTAGTCGTTAAAAACCAATGTGATCGACACGGGAACGGCTCGGTGAAGAGCAGTAGTCACTGCTTGATTCCGTGCCCGGTTCCGCCGCTGAAGGCACGTCCCTCCCCCGCCGTGCCTGCATTGGTTCGTACCGCCGGGCGGCGAAGCAACGATTGGTGGGGCATGATGCGCCACGACAACGACCTGCAACGAAGTCTGGACGACACGGCAAGCGCACCACGATGTGTACGCCCCGTACCGCTTCGCGATGTCTCGCGGCGTCCAATCAGCCCCATGCACGATCGGGCGGACCGGCCCACTACGAAGGGGCCGTACGGCCGCTGGACGGGCACGGCATATTGGTTAATGTCAATACGCTCCCGGTGGGAGGAAACACCGCAAGGATGCAGCGAGCAACGCAGGGAATGTAAGTAGGGATTCAGGGGACTGCGTTACATCCTCATCCTGGCGCGCCGCTCGAGCGGCTCCCGCCCGGTGGCATCAGTCGATCATCGTGGTTTCATCAGCGTCCGGCCGCCAGGCCCGGATACCGCGCGCAGGCCCGGACGCTATGTAACGACCCCGCAGAGATCATGAGACCGCAGGAAAGGAGGCACGGCCTATTGAACCATCACCGCAGATAGTAGAGCCCTGACAGGCGGTGACCTGCCAGGGCCCTGAGGACGAAGGCCGGCCGAAGCCCAACCTGCGCCGCAATTCAGTTTGACACGGTTGGACATGCCTCGGCCAGCGAATGAAACGCCTGCCCTGATGCCCCGGCGGAGGGCAGGCACACGCTTCGTTGCAACGAACGAAAGAAGGACAACCGTGAAGCTACATTCCTATCGAGGGCTCCTCGTACTGGGGGCGCTGATGGCGATCGCGCTCATCGCGACCTTCAGCGTCAGCGGTACCGCCCGCGCCGATACCGTGCCGACCAAGGGTGTGATCGGCGTCAGCGGAACCGGACCCGTCATCGAGTGCAAGTGGGAACTGCCCGACATGAACTCGAGTGCCGCGGGCATCCAGTACACCAAGGCGCCTGGCCATCTGCACGACGACGACATGACCATCGCTCCCGGACCACCGGTGCCTTGCCACGGCCCGGGCGACGCGGTGCCCACGAAGCCGACGCAGGCAAACGGCGTCCACAACATGATCCAGGTGGCGCCGAACTTCGAGAATCTGCCCGAACAGCGCCAGATCCAGAACTGGATGGCGGTCGACGACCCGGGCACGGTCAGCGACACCTTCTGGATCGTCTGGGAGCCCTGCACGACGGTGACGAACCCGCTCTGCGGCCTCGCGCCAGCACCGGCCCCGAACCTCGTGAAGAAGCTGCAGGTACATGGCACGCAGCTAGCACTGGCGGAGTGCCAGGCGCTCGCGGGCACGAGCACGACGGACGGCTCGATGATCGAGGCCGCGGTCCACACGGGCCAGGTCACGGCCGACTCGTTCACCGACCTGAACAAGGGCATGATCTCGCTCTGCAACCAGAACGTGAAGGGCCTCTACCACGCGGAATGGCCGCTGAGCAAAGACCAGCCCTGCGGTGAGTACCGCATCGACGCCACCGCCGTCTCCGTCGGCGGTGCCGTGTCGACGCTCACGAACTACATCGACATCCTCTGCACGTTCCAGCTGAAGATCGACTTCGGCGGCGACCCGACCGTGCCGTGTGCGGGTGGCATCACCTGGCCGGCGCTGGTTCCGGGAAGCACGAGCACGGTCGGTGGTGACCTGATCTTCGCGCCGGGGTGCGACACGCACCCGACGGTGAAGAACGTCGGCAACAGCGGCATGGGCCTGAAGCTCACCTACAGCGACCTGGTGGGCGCCACGTTCGGGAAGCACATCTACACGTTCGACGCCTGCTACGGCCGCGCGCCGGACGCGACGCTGAAGTGCTTCCCCTCGATCATCAACCAGCCGGCGCAGACGACGCCGACCTCCCCTGAGATCGACACCCAGGTGGACTTCGGCACGTTGCCTGCGCAGGTGCTCTGTGCGAACGAGCTGGGCAAGCTCGACCCGTCGGTGCACCCGCAGGCCGGACTGCCTGCGGACACCTACAACGGTACGGCGACGCTTGTTGGCTACGCCGTGCCGGGCGAGTGCCTCGGCAACAAGCACGTTGGCCCATAGCTGACCTCGTGCTGCCTGAGGAAAGACGGCACGACTCATGGAACGTCCGGGGTGGGGGGCTTGCGGGCCCCCCACCCGAACCACCGGGGCAGGAACCCCGAGGAGGTTGCGAAGCAGAGGACGGGAACGCCGAAGCATAGTGCTCGAGAGCGGCACCGCCTTTCCCGCAGCGGTACACGCACGAAAGAGAGACAACCGTGAAGCTACATTCTTACAGAGGGCTCCTCGTGCTGGTGGCGCTGATGGCGATCGCGCTCGTCGCGACCTTCAGCGTCGGCGGTACCGTCCGCGCTGACACCGTGCCGACGAGCGGCGTTATCAGCGCAAACGGAACGGGTCCGGTCATCGAGTGCAAGTGGGAACTGCCCGACATGGACTCCTACACGCCGGGCATCCAGTACACCCGGCCCGCCCCTGCGCCCGGGCACCTCCACGACGACGATCTGGGCGTCGTCCCGGACAGGGACAACGACCCGGCGAACGGCACCCAGGTGCCGTGCCACGGACCGGGCGACACGCCGCCCACGAATCCGACGATGCCGCAGGGCGTCCGGCACATGGTCCAGGTGGCGCCGAACTTCGAGAATCTGCCCGAGCAGCGCCAGATCCAGAACTGGATGGCAGTCGATGACCCGGGCACCGTCAGCGACACCTTCTGGATCGTCTGGGAGCCCTGCACGGCGGTGACGAACCCGCTCTGCGGCGCCACCTACCCGGGCCTCGCGAAGAAGCTCCAGGTGCACGGCACGATGCTAACACTGGCGGAGTGCCAGGCGCTCGCGGGCACGAGCACGACGGACGGCGCGATGGTTGAGGCCGCGATCGACACCGACCAGGTCACGGCGGACTCGTTCACCGACCTGAACAAGGGCATGATCTCGCTCTGCAACGAGAACGTGAAGGGCCTCTACCACGCGGAATGGCCGCTGAGCAAAGACCAGCCGTGCGGTGAGTACCGCATCGACGCCACCGCCGTTTCCATCGGCGGCGCCACGACGACGCTCACGAACTACATCGACATCATCTGCACGTTCCAGCTGAAGATCGACTTCGGCGGCGACTCGAGCGTGCCCTGCCCCGGTGGCATCACCTTCCCGACACTGGTTCCGGGCGGCTCCAGCACCGTCGGCGGTGACCTGCTCTTCCTGCCGGGGTGCGACACGCACCCGACGGTGAAGAACGTCGGCAACAGCGGCATGGGCCTGAAGCTCACCTACGGCGACCTCGTGGGCGCCACGTTCGGGAAGCACATCTACACGTTCGACGCCTGCTACGGCCGGGCGCCGGACGCCACCCTGAAGTGCTTCAACCCCATCATCAACCAGCCGGCGCAGACGACGCCGACCTCCCCCGAGATCGACACCGAAGTGGACTTCGGCACGTTGCCTGCGCAGGTGCTCTGTGCGAACGAGCTGGGCAAGCTCGACCCGTCGGTGCACCCGCAGGCCGGACTGCCCGCGGACACCTACAACGGTACGGCGACGCTTGTTGGTTACGCCGTACCGGGCGAGTGCTTCGGCAACAAGCACGGGGAAACTCAGTGATCGGCGTCTCGACCGTCTGAACGGCGGCGGGATGCACGTACGGGGCGGGAGGCTCGCGAGCCTTCCGCCACGAAACATCGGGGCGTGAACCTCGGGGAGGTGGCGATGGAGAAGACGGGAATGCCGAGGATGCTGCTCACGCGCGGCGTCGCCATCTGCCTGGTCGCAGCGGTGGTGTTCGCCGCCGCCTGTAGTGGCGGCGGTCCACGCCCGACGCCGACGGCGACGACCGCCGTCGAGACGCCACAGGCCACCAACACGCCGGTCTACGGGACGCCGATCGCGCCGCCACCCACCCCGTTGCCCGTCCCGCAGGGCACCGAAGACTCGTCCGAAGGCATCGGCGTCTACCCGTCCCTGCTTGGCTTCCCCGACGCTCTGCGCGGGCGCGAGTACTTCGGTACCGTCGGCATCCAGAACGGCGGGCCGCGTGACCACACGTACCGTTTCGAGACCACCGGCGACACCGCGCCCTGGCTCACGTTCGTGACTCCGGACCGCACGACGCCGCTTACGCAAGTCGACGTGCCGCCGCGTAACAGCACGCAGGTCATCGTGAAGGCCGTGGTGCCGGCGGGAATTCCCAACGGCGATTACGCAGGCACCATCCGCGTCCTCACCACCACCAGCGACCGCGCCGGCGCGGAGAGCTCGGGCGCGGGCGTGACGATCGGCGCCGAGGTGAGCGTGAACCTCGCCGTCACCGGCACGCAGAGGATCGAAGGCCAGTTCGTCGACGCGGGCGCGTCCGACGTCGAATCGGGCCACCCGCTGCGCATCCAGTCGCAGCTCGCCAACACGGGCAACGTGCAGGTCAACCCGTCGATCGACGTCGACATTCTGGGCGGCTTCGGCAACGCCGTCGATCACGTGACGTTTGCCGTTGACCCTGTCTACCCGAGCGATAGGAAGCAGATCACGAACGAGTGGCCGACGGAAGGCCGGCCGCATCGGCGAATACGTCGGCCGCGTCTCCGTCAAGTTCGGCGACCTTGATCTGGGCACGAAGGAAGTGCGCTTCAACATCGTGCCCGTGGGCACCTACTCGCGGCGCGGCGAGCTGCAAGACGTACACCTGACGAACGCGCCGCGCGTGGGCGATCTCGCGAAACTCGTCGCCGTCTTCAAGAACACGGGCCAGATCGAAACGAAGGGGAAGTTCGTGGGCGAGCTCTACATCGGCGACCGGCTGATCGCCCCGCTCACCAGCGAGGAGCAGCTCTTGCTTCCGGGCGGCACCGGCGATCTCGAAATCCTGACGCGTATCACCGAGAACGCCACGTACACCATCAAAGGCAAGATCAACTACGAAGGACGTGAGACCGACACCCAGCAGTTCACATTCCGCGTCGGCGAGGAGGGCGGCAGATCGCCGCTGACGTGGGCGCTACTCATCGCCGGCGGCGCGGCGGTCGTGATCGTACTGGGCGCAGGCGGCTGGATGGTCCGCCGGAATAGGGCAGCTGCTCGGTGAGCTGACAGGCAAGGACAGCCGCCGTACACGCGCCGCCCGGCGCGAGGCGGACGGGGCGTCTCGTCGAGCCGGAAACGAAACACACCTATGGCGCTGCGACTTTCCGGCCTGATGCTCGTCGGCGCGCTGCTCGCCGCCACCGCAATCGCGTTGGCGACGGCGAGCACCCCGCCGCGCGCCCGTGCTGCGGCCGGCGGCTGGACCGCCGAATACTTCAACAACATGACGCTCACTGGCGCTCCCGTCCTCGTGCGTGAGGAAGGCCCGTACCTCGACCTCTACCGCGATGGCACCGAGCCGGCGCCCGGCGTCAACATCGAGCACTTCAGCGCCCGCTGGAACCGCACCGACGACTACACCGCCGGCACGTACCGCATCACCGCCGCCGGCGACGACGGCATCCGCGTCTACGTCGACGGTGCGCCTCGTGATCGACGCCTGGTTCGATCAGCAGATCACGACCTACATCGCCGACGTCACGCTGAGCGCCGGCACGCACAGCGTGCGCGTCGAGTACTACAACAACCTCGATAAGGTCGCCGCGAGCGTCTGGATCGAACCCGTGGACATCGTGGCCGAATCAACCGCCGTCCCCACCGCGACGAATCTTCCGGCCGAGGCAACAGGCACCGCGCCCGCCCTCACCCCCACCGCGCCGGCGATCACCGGTACTGCGGCGGCGATGAGCACCGCCGGCGCGACGCGAACCGCCGCCGCCACGCGCACGGCCGCCGCCTCGCCGACCATCGAGCGCACAGCGACGATAGAGGGCGCGATCTCGCCGCTCGCGTCGCCGACGCCCGCCGCAACGTCGACCCCGGGTACGCCGCCGCGCATCGAATGCCTGTGGGCGCTGCCGGACATGAACTCCGCCGAGGCAGGCATCCAGTACACACCCAGCCCGCCCGCGGATATCCACGACGACGACATGGCGGTCGTCCCGGACGCGGATAACAACGCGAGCAATGGCGTGCAGGCGCCGTGCGCCGGGCCTCCCGCGTCGTTGCCGTCGCAGCCGGACGGCGCGCGCCATCTCATGCAGGTCGTACCCAACTTCGAGGACCTACCCGAACAGCGCCGCATCCAGCTCTGGATGGCCGCGGACGCTCCGGCGGCCGGCGATGAGATCGCCGCGTTCTGGTACGTGTACTACCCGGCCGGCTCGACAGTCGGTGGTGTTGCTTCGACGCTCGTACCCGCCACGGACTGCGCCGCGGACGGCGGCGCGACGGGTCCGGCCGGCTCGATGTTCGAGGCGGCGGTGCACTCGGGCCAGATAGCGCCGGCTGCGGTCAGCGATCCCCTGCTCAGCCTGACCGCTCGCTGCCAGCAGGGCGCGAAACGCCTCTTCCACGGCGAGTTTCAGCTCAGCAAGGACCAGCCCTGCGGAGAATACGGCATCACCGCTGTCGCCGTAACGACGTCTGGGGCGACGGCCACGCTGTCCGCGACGTTCGATGTGCTGTGCGTCATCGCACTCAGAGTCGACTTCAGCATCATCGATTGGGGCACGCTCACGCCCGGACAGCCGAAGACCATCGACGGCGATACGGCCTTCTCGCCGCCGGCCGATGCGGCGCCCACGGTGAAGAACGCCGGCAACGACGGCATGGGGCTGAAGCTCAGCTTCTCAACGCTGACAGGCGCGTCGTCCGGCCAGACCATCAACGAGTTTCATGGCTGCTTCGGCCGCGGCGCGCTTACGTTGCAGTGCATCAACCCGATCGTCGCAGGCTCGCTCGCCGCCTTCGACACCGATCCGGCACGAACCCTGTGCGCGAATGAAACCGGCAGGCTCGACCTCGGCATCCACCCGCCGCTCACCGCGGCCGCCGACCGGTACGGCGGCATGCTGACGCTGATCGGCTACCCCATTCCCGGTCGATGCGCGGGGAACCGTCACGTGCCCTAGAAATCGCCGCCGGCTGCCCGCTGCCGGCTGGTGCGCACGCAAACGGGCAAGCATCCGATCAGGCGATGAGGCCGGGCACCGGGTCGAAGTGCTCGCCCAGGATGTCGTCGGCCGGCGCGTTGATCCAGCGATCGAGAATGGTCGCGTAGACGGACCGAAAATCTGTCGTGAACTTCAGGTTGCCGCCGTCGAGGTCCGTGAGCGACGCGGGCTTGCCGTAGAAGCCGCCGTTGACGCCGCCACCGAGCAGGAACATCGGCGCGGCCGTGCCGTGGTCCGTGCCTTCGCTGGCGTTCTCCGCGGCGCGCCGCCCGAACTCCGACCACGTCATCGTCAGCACATCCTTGTCTTTCCCATACGACGCGAGGTCGGCGTAGAAGGCCGCGAGCGCATCGCCCAGCTCGCCGAGCAGCTTCTCATGCTCGTTGAGCTGCGTCGCGTGCGTGTCGAAGCCGCCGAGCGTGACGTGGGCGACGCGCAGACGCGCGCCACTGGCGATCACCTGCGAGACGAGCTGCAGGCCGCTCGCGATCGACGTCGCCGGGTACGCCACGACGGGCGTGTGCTTCGCCACCGCGTCCGCGAGCGCCGCGGATGACGCGACGGCGTCGCCGGCCGTCGTTTCGAGCAGCGCGGCGTAGGGCGTGTTCTTCGGGAACTGGTCGTAGAGCTTCAGCAGCGCCGTCTGGCGGCGGCGCGCCTCGGCTTCGTCCGGCGCGAGCTTCTGGAAACCGTACTGCGCCGCATCGACCGCGGAGACGATCGGCGCCCGCGGCGAGTACAGCTCGGGCGCGACGAACGCATCGACGTTGAAGCCGTGTAGCGGATCGTGCTCCTCGGCTTCGAGGCGGGCGAGGTAGTTGCCGAGCCAGCCCTCGCCGGCGGCGGCGCTCGGTCCGGCGTTCTGCCAGATGAGCATCGACTGGAAGTGCGAGAAGTTCGGTTGCGGGTAGCCGACGCCGTGAACGACCGCGAACTTCTTGCTGTCCCACATCGGCTTGAGCGCGGCGAGCTTCGGGTGCAAACCGAAGCCGTCCGACAGCGGCACCACCTGGTCCGCGGGCACCATCAGCGACGGGCGCAGCCTGGCGTACGCGGGATCGCCGTACGGCACGACCGTGTTCAGCCCGTCGTTTCCGCCGGCGAGCTGCACGATCACAAGCGTCTTCGGCGACGTCTCCGGCGCGGCCGCGTCGGCGTCGGACGCGCGGATCGCGAACGCGCCCTTGAACACGGAGGGCAGCGCGGCGTGCGCCGTGCCGAGCGTCACGAGCGCCACGCCCTTCTTCACGAACTCGCGTCGCGCGATCATGACCTCACCTCCAGCCCTTCGCCGACGACGAGTCTTCGGACATGCGCGTCGTGGATCGGAGTCGAAGCTCCTCCGCCGCGAGTGGCTGGGGACGAGCCCGGGTGTGCGCGGTCGCGAAGCGCGCTTCTTCGGCCGCGCGCATGATCGTCACGCCGGCGAGGCGCGCGCATGCTCTGCAGGGGCAGGCGGCTGCTGATACGCGTAGTGTTCATCCGCCACCTCACGCTAACTGGTACTCGGGCGACGCGAGCAGCAGCGCGGCGAGGCCGCGGAGGCGCTGTTCGCGCGTTGCCTGCGGCAGCGACGCGAAGCCGCCGCCCTCGTCGAGGTACTGGCTCAGCGTCGCGCGCGCGTCGTCACTGATGCGGCCGTCGACGAGCGCGCGCGATGCTCCGTCGATGGCGTCGCCGGCGGACGTGGGCGGCGAGGGAAAGAGCACGGACGATGTTGGCCGCGGCGATCTTCGGCGCCCGGCCCGCCCCCGGCCGGGCGCGGCCTTCGTCGAACACGCCGCCGTTCACGAGCTGCGCGGCGCCGTTGACGCGCGCGAACCACGTGCTGGTCCCGAGCCACGTGCGGCCGCCGGGCCAGCCCGCCACGTTCGGCGGGTCGAACAGCGTCTGCCCCATGGTGCGCATCGCGCCGACGATCGTGCGTGGGTCGATCTGCGACTCGAACAGGCGCAGCGCGCCGATGGCGAAATCGACGGGGCTCTTGACGATCGCGCGGTAGGCCTCGCGCGAGTAGAAGGCGTCCGACGTGAGCACGGCGCGCACGACCTGCTTCGTGTCGAAGCCGGATTGGCGTGCGACAGCGGCGATCGGCGCGATCACCTCGTCGGCGGGCGCCGGGTAAGCGAAGAACTCGAAGAGCTTGCGGGCGAAATGCGCGGGCGCGGCGTCCTGTCTCATGATGATGTCGACGATGCCGTCGGCGTCGAAGTTCCCGGTTTCACCGAGGAACGTCTTGAGGCCGGCGTCGTGCTGGCCCGGGCGGAAGACGAAGCCCCGGTCCTTGTCGAGGCTGTAGCCGGTGTGGGCGCGCGCCGACTCGCGCACGTCCTGCTCGGTGTAGTGACCGGCGCCGAGCGTGAACAGCTCCATCAGCTCGCGCGCGTAGTTCTCGTTCGGATGGTTCTTGTTGCTGGTGTGGATATCGAGCCAGAGCATCATGGCGGGGTCGCGCACGACGCCCTTCAGCAGCACGTCGAACTTGTCGAGCGCGTGGTCGCGGAAGAACTGGTTCTGCGTGAGCATGACGGAGTGGTACTGCTTCGGGATCTTGGTGAGGCCGGACGTGAGCAGGCCGTGCCAGAAGAGCGTCATGCGCTCGACCGCCGGACGCTCGGTGTACATCAGCCGCGCGATCCAGGTGGCAATGACTTCGGCCGGCTTCTGCATGTCGTAGTTGAGCTTCGCGACCGCCGTATCCGTGGCGCTGTCGTCGCGCGACGTCTGGGCGAGCAGATCATCGACCACCTGCTCGGCGGGCATGCCGCGATAGTGCTCGACGTCGGCGGGCAGTGCGGCGAACGACGTGCGACGCAGGAGATGACGCAACCGCGTATCGGGGTCGTCGAGGGGATTCGGACCGGAATCGGCGGCGGCCGTCGATGCGCCCGTCCGCGCGTCCTTGTTCGACGCGCCCGGCCGCCGCCGCGCTCGTACTGGACGATCGCCGCGGTCGCGCCGCCCGCCGTGAGGACCGCCGCCGTCGCGCCGGCGCCGATGAGCAGGCGCCGCCTGCTGACCCGCACTGTGCCCATCTTCCCGTCCGCCACGAGTTTCCTCCGGATGGATCATCGCACACGGTGCCGCGGGCGGTGTCATCGGCGGCACACGCGAGCGTAAACATTCGGGAAAATCTGGAGATTGCTTCCAGCGCGGGATCGGCGGAACAAATGCGCGCGCCTCGGCGTCCTACTCACATCCGCCGTCTTGGGCGGGATTCGAGGAGGATGTCATGAACGGGTATTTCACGACTCATCGGTGGGTGCCTCTGGCGGGAGTCGTCGCGCTGGCCGTGCTCGTAGCGGCCGCTTGCGGCGGCTCGACGAAGCGTGCCACGGACAAGCCGCCGTCGGGCGTCGTGCAGGGCGATTCGAGCGGCGGGACATCGGTGCAGAAGTCGGCTTGCTGGCGCGCCCGCGACCCGACACGCAGCTCAGTGCGCAGAACGGCGCCGAGGTCGCGCGGTCGAGCGACGTCGCCGCGGCGCCTGCCGGCGCCGGCGGCACGTCATCGAGCGGCAGCGCGAGTAGCAACGGCGGCGCGCCGAACGCGCTGCCGCCCACGCTCGACCGGAAGATCATCCAGACGGCGACGCTGGAGATCACGACGGACGAGGTGTCGAAGAAGTTCGAGGACGCCGGGAACATCGCGGCGGCGGCGGGCGGGTTCATCGCCAGCTCATCGTTCGGGACCGCGGGCGAGAAGCAGTCTGCATCGATCACGATCCGCGTGCCGGGCGAGAACTACCAGCGCGCGCTCGCCGACCTGCGCAAGCTCGGCGACGTGAAGGGCGAGCAGTCGAGCGCGAACGACGTGACGGAGGAGTACACCGACCTGCAGTCGCGCCTGCGCAACCTGAAGGCGACCGAGGCGCAGTATCTCCAGTTCCTGTTGAAGGCGGAGAACATCAACGACGTGCTGACGGTGCAGGACCGCCTGAATGCGACGCGCGCGGAGATCGAGCAGGTGCAGGGGCGGATCGATCTCGTCCAGCACCAGACGGACCTCGCCACGATCACGGTGCACCTGGACCCGCCCGTCGTGGCGAAGGCCGACGAGCCCAAGAAGAGCGGCACTTCGACCCCGCTCGAAGTCGCGGCGGATTCGTTCCGTGCGTCGCTCGCCGTGCTGCTCGGCATCGCGACGGTCGGTCTCGCCGTCGCGGCGTTCTCCTGGTGGATCGTGCCGCTGGCGGCAGGCGGTGCGTTGCTGCTGCGCCGGCAGCTCCGCGTGACGCGCGAGCGGCAGGCCGCGCCGCCGGCGCCATCGCCGATGGTGTAGACGGCGCAATGCCCGCTGTAGGGGCGCAGCCTGCTGCGCCCGCCGAGTCTCCGAGTCTCTCGGTCGCTCAGTCAGTCAAACAGTTCGTCATCAATTGAGCCGGGGTGCATGCACTCCGGCTCTTCTTGGCGGGCGTGATGGAGGCTCCGGCGATTTGCGCGACGGCCTACCAGCCCGCGACAAACGCCAGCGCGAGGAAGAGGCAGGGGACCAGGGAGGCGAAGACCAGCACCGACCGTTCGCCGAGGCGCGCGATCGTCGCGAACGCGATCGCTCCGGCGAAAACCCCGAACGCCGCCGCGCCGGGCGCCGGCATCGAGAGCGAAGGGTCAGCCCCCACGAACGCCGCGAACGCCGCCAGCGAGCCCACCGCCCACCACCCAGGTCGAGTGTCCGGCAGCACGTGGATCCCCGGCTTGCGTAGCGGCGGCGGTGTTACGTCCATGCGTCTACTCTATGCCGGCGCCGTTCGGCTCCGATAGGGCCGAAGGTACACCGGGAGCGCTCCACATGGCATGCGCCGCGGGGCTGAAAAGCATGTGGCACAGCCGCCCTCGGCTGTGAGTCCGGCGGCAGAGCATGTGGCACAGCCGTCCTCGGCTGTGAGTCCGGCGCGAAGCAGATGGCACAGCCGCCCTCGGCTGTGAGTCCGGCGCCGTGCTAGACCGCGCCGCTGGCCCACCCGGACTGCCCCGGCGCTTCTTCGACGCCCACCGTGATCGAGGTGATGTTCGTCGCGCCGCGTGCGCGAAGGTCGGTCGCCAGGCGGCCGACGAAGTACTCGGCGAGACGCTCGGCCGTGGTGTTGTCGATCGGAAGGGCGAGGACGTCGGACTTCGGGAAGACGAAGCCGCGCTCGCCGTAGCGGACCTTGAAATTGCTCATCCCCTCGTCGATCTCCAGCACGCGACTCGCGAACTGCAGCAGGAACTTGTGGTCCAGCTCGTCGCAGATGGCTTTGCCGAGCGACTTCAGGGTCGAGAAGTCGCACACCCATGCGTCGTCCGTGAGCGTGCCTGCGACCTCGATCGTCACGGCGTAGTTGTGGCCGTGCAGCGGCTCCATGCTGCCCTCGAACGTGGCCATGTGAGCGGCGGCGAACTTCAGGTTGTTGCGCTCGACGCGGACGCGGTACTCCATGCGGGGAAGTCTATGCTGTGCGCGTCGTTCGGTCTATCGGCGGGTCAGCCGGTCAGCTAATCCTCGAAGCGGTAGTCGTTGTAGCCGCCCTGCGTGGCGGGCGCGGGCACGATGGCGCCGCAGATGCACGGGAAGTCGCCGAGCCGCACCCACATCGGGAAGTTGCCTTCGTAGTGGCGTCCGCACGCCGCGCAGTCGCTCTGGTAGAGCTTGACGTGGGGCTCGTTGATCTTCTTCTTCGGAGGCATCGCGCACCTACGCCGGCGTGACGAAGACGTAGTAGCGATCGCCGCGCTCGGCGATGATCGGCTTCTTGCCGCTCGCCCGCAGGTCGCGGATCTTGCCCGGCAGCGTCGCGCCGTGCCCGCGGATGATGATGCTCGAGTTGAACGCGTACTCGTCCGCGCCCATGACGATGCGCGTGGGCATGAACGGCTCTTCGTGCAGGTCCACGTAGGGGACCCAGATTCCATCAAGCTCCAGCGTACCGAGCTGGTTCGGATCTAGCTCCAATGTCCCTCTCCTGAGATTCGATGCCGCGCGGCGTCATTGCATCGCACGGCGCGGCGTGTGTCAACGCGTCGCGCGCCTGCGTCCCGCTCATCGTGCCCAATCGGGCTCAGCGAGGTGCTCGAGGCCGGCGAGGTCGACGTCTTCGGCCAGCTCGCCGATGGTCCTGCCGAGCACCGGGTGCGCGGCGCCCGGTGCAAGCTCGGCCAGCGGCACGAGAACGAAGTTGCGCTCGCCGAGCAGCGGGTGGGGGATCGTGAGATCGGGCGTGGCGACCACAGCGTCTCCGCAGAGGAGGATGTCGATGTCGATCACGCGCGGCGCCCAGCGTTCGGCCGGGCGGCGGCCGATCTCGTACTCGATCTCCTTCACGAAGCGCAGCAACTCCTCGGGCGCGAGCGCCGTCTCGATCTCGCACGCGGCGTTGAGGTAGTCCGGGCCGGGCGGCGCGCCTTCGAGCACGACGGCTTCGGACCGGTACAGCGACGACACGGCGACGACCGTGCACTCGCGCGCAAGCCAGCGCAGCGCGAGGCGAAGGTTGGCCTCGCGGTTGCCGATGTTCGCGCCCAGCCCCAGGAACGCTTTCATCATCGCGTCATTCGCGATCGCCCGCGCGCGGCCCGCGCACGACGGCATCGGCGAAGGCCGCTACCTGCTTCATCGCCGCGACGTCGTGGACGCGGACGATGTCGGCGCCGTTGGCGATCGCGATGGCGACCGAGGCGGCGGTGCCGAAGACGCGCTCGCCGACAGGCGCACCGGCGAGCGCCGCGCCGATCGTCGACTTGCGCGAGGTGCCGACGAGCAGCGGCAGGCCGAGCGCACGCAGCTCGCCCAGGCGCCGCAGCATCTCGAGGTTCTGTTCGTAACGCCAGCCGAAGCCGAAGCCGGGATCGGCGATGAGCAGCGACGCGTCGAGGCCGTTGTCGGCGGCGATGCGCATCGACTCGCGCAGGCCCGCGGCGATGTCGCCGATCACGTCGTGCGATTCGCGGCCGCGCTGGTTGTGCATGATCACGGCCGGCACGCCCGCCTCGGCGGCGATGCGCGCGAGCGACGCGTCGCGGCGGAAGCCCCAGATGTCGTTGAGCAGGTGCGCGCCCGCCGCGATCGCCGCGCGTGCGACGTCCGGCTTGTAGGTGTCGACGCTGATCGGCGCGTCAGGCAGCGCCGCGCGCAGCCGTTCGATCGCCGGCACGACGCGGCGGATCTCCTCTTCCGGCGAGATCTCGTCGAAGCCCGCGTCGGTCTTCACGGCGCCCGGGCGCGTCGACTGCCCGCCGACGTCGAGGATGTCCGCGCCTTCGTCGACGAACCGCCGCGCCTGCTCGACGGCGGCGTCGGCCGTGGCGAGGCCGTCGCCCGAGAAGGAGTCGGGCGAGACGTTGACCACGCCCATGATGTACGTGCGCTCGCCCCACACGAAGGTGCGCGGCCCGATGCGCATCGAGGGGGCGATGATGCTGGTCATGCCGTCATCGTAGCGTTTCGATTCGCTGAGGAGCCGCCGCTGCCATCGTGGCGCGGGCTTTCAGCCCGCGTCGTTGGGTGCAGGCCACGGCTCCATACCGACATCCAGGCACCGCAGGCTGACGTTCTGGATCTCCCCTCTCCACGGCGTGGAGAGGGGCCGGGGGTGAGGTGCTCGGTCCGCCGCCCCACGCGACCCATCTAGATGACGTAGCGGGTGCCGACGCTGTTGATGACGAACGCCTCCGGCATCGCGAGCGAGATGGCGCGCACGGCTTCGTAGCCGGTGCAGTGGCCGGGGACGATCATCGACGGCGCGATGGCTTGCAGCGCGTCGATGGTAGCCGGGATGATCGGCGCGAAGACCGGGCCGCTGAGGTGGAAGCCGCCGATCACCGCCGCCACGCGCGTCTCGCCCGTGAGCTTCTGCGCGTGCCGCACGATGTTGACGATGCCGGAGTGCCCGCAGCCGGTCAGCACGACGAGCCCTTTGCCGCGCACGTTCGCGATCAGCGCCTGGTCGTCGAGGATCAGCGGGTCAGGCGTCCAGGCGCCGTCGCGCAGCGCCTGGTGCACCGGGAAGCCCTTCTCGAACGCGGTCGTGCGGTCGACCTCGCCGGTGATCAGCACCGACCCGTCCATCAGCAGCGACGGCGTGCGCCCCTCGATGATCTCGAAGCCAGCGCCTGCCATCGCGCCGCGGCTGGCGGTCGGCATCTCGAAGGGCTCCTGCCCGGGGATGGCGATGCGGCGCCGCAGCCAGAAATCCGGGTGCACGAGCATCGGCAGCCGCGATACGCCGCCGTCGCGGATCAGCCCGTTGAGGCCGCCGACGTGGTCGAAGTGGCCGTGGCTCATCACGATCGCTTCGACGTCGGCGATGCTGATCTGCAACGCGTGCAGATTGTGCGAGAGGCCGTCGACGCTCAGCCCCGCGTCGAACATCACGCGGCGCGTACGGCCGGCCTTCGTGACGGTCAGCAGCGCCGAGAACCCGTGCTCGGCGACGAGCATCTCCGGGAGCTTCGGATCGAGGAAGATCGGCGCCTCGACCGTCGGACCGCCCCGGCCTCCGGGACCGGCGAGCGACGGACGCCGCGCGCGCTCCTCGCTGCGCAGCAGCAAGTCGGACGCGTTGTCGATCAGCGTCTGGACTTCGATGCCGTCGATCGGTTCGAGGGTGATCGCGTCGCTCATGGGAGTATGGTAGCGGCCGGGCCGGTCAGGCGGTGAGTGGCCGCGCCACGGGCGTGTTTAGTGGTTGTCACACCTAGACACTCGGAGGAGTCCTCGATGGATTATGCCGTCCACCGTATAAAACCGAAAGCCCCTCACTGTGAGGGGCTTTCACCATCCTGCCGCCCGCGTTTCCGTGATCCAGTCCCATGTTCGTGTGCTCATCCATCCATGGTACTTAGCGCTCTCTGGTAGCTCCGACACAAAGAGTAGGCCCTCAGGGAACGCTTTTCGTAGTCTCTTGGCGAGTTCCACAGCCGTCTCTCTGGCGTCGCCACAAGCCACATATTGTCAATTAGATGTGACCAGCCGTTCGATGACTTCAGGCTTCTTGGAGTGCGGAAATGTCTGTCTCCTTAGTCTTGGGCTGAAAGACGACTACGTGGATTATCGTTTCCCCCCGATCTTGCGAGGCCCGCCATCGGGGAGTTGCGGTAGTGGTTGATTGGTCGCCTCGTTCTGAATCTTTCCTTGATGTCGGACGCCGCTCGTCTCCGTATTGCTTTCCCTTTCTCAACGAGCGCTCGTACGGAGAGAATAGTAGATCGCCCTGCTGCACAGCGAGCACCAGGATTATCGCTAAGGCGATGATCATCATTGCCAGAAGCACAAGGATGAAGATTGAGCGCTGTTGGCTTGAGAAGCCCCAACTGTTGACGAGTAGCAACGTCACGAGCACGAAACACAAGATGAAGGCTAGCCCCAACGTTCTGAGCACGTTGGTAAGCGCCCGCACCCATCGCTCGACAGGAATGATGCTCCCGATGCCATCGAGTAACTTCTGAAGCCAAGGCCAGACCATAGACCGCGATTTTACCCCACCGCTCGCCTACGAGGATCGGGGCGTATCTAAGGTGCGTCAAACCGCGCATTCCCACGACATTAAACGGTCAG
>CAVUOT010000008.1:0-73787 GCA_963743185.1 uncultured Chloroflexia bacterium
ATGCGGTGTAACCGCCCCCCACTCGGGCTGGGATTCCTAGCACGCCCTGGAGTGGCCGAGGGCCCCTGTGCCCCGCAGCCGAACCGGTGCCACTACGCTAAGGCCCATCTCAGAGAGACGTGGACGACCGCGCGCGTCACCGCGGCCTGACATCGAGAAGCTCCGCGCCGCTCTCAACCTGCGCAGTATTGAGATCAGCAGTGAGCGCCGCGGCCGACGCCACAACGATGAACTTGCCCGGTCGCACGGCCCGCATCAGCCACAGGTCCGTGCGTCGGGCGTGCGGGCGAAGGACCTGCCGATGCGCGCCGATGTGCAGCAGTGTCCGCAGTGCATCAGCGTTGAAGATCAAGTTGGTCCGCAGCACAAGAACCGACTGGTCACTCACGTTCGTGACTGTCAGCACGCCGACAACTAGGCCGCCAACACGAACATGCGACGGCGAGAGTAGAAGTCGCGCCCGAAGCGGGCTGACAAGGACCGTGGCTGGGACGCCATCGACCGTCTGCCCCCGCGATACTCGCGGATCTCCACCGCACAACGTGACCGTGGCGGCAAGCGCAACGACGACGATCAACTTGGTCGTGGTGCGATCCGCATGCCGCCACGCTCTCGTCATGTTCAGCGCTTGCGCTCGACGTTGATTCTTACCCGCAGGCTTCTCCGCGCGCCGTACAACAGCAAGGCGCCAAGTGCGAATGCGGGCAACACGTAAGACCACGGCGCGTAGTCCTCGATCGTGCGGCTCAACTCCAGACGCCATGCCTCCATCCAGTTCGATGGCTTGACCGTGAACGATACTTGCGTCGCCGCCGCCGCGCTGATCGTCGTCCCTCCCGGCGCGGCTGCCGGGTGGGCCTCGACAAGTGCCACATAAGAACCGGGCCGCGCGCCGGGAGGCAGGTCGATGTCCAACTCGATCGCGCTCGACTCTCCAGGGGCAAGGTCGATGACCGACGGACTGATGTCGAACCAACCGCGCGGCGGGCGGTCACGGTCGGCCTCCTGCAAGTAGTTGATAACGACCTCGTATCGCTCGGCGCGGTCACCGATATTACTCACCGAGAGCGTCGGGAGGTGATAGCGGCCACCGGGTGCCAGCCGCCGGCTCACGTCGATGCGGCCCACGCTGATCGAGACTCCCTGGTCGGCTGAAGCGATGGGAAGCAGGCTGGCCAGCAGAAGGGCTGCGGATAGGCACAGCGCCGCGAGATACTTCATGGCATACCTCTGAGGAAAGAGACTGCTCGCTGGGGTTAGGGGCTGGTGGCGACAACGGTGATCGCTGTGCTCGCCATTTTGCCGGAGCCATCGCTGCCGGAGCAGGGCATATACAGCTCACTGGTGAACTGCACCGTGCCGCCGGTGGCGGCAACGCCGCTCGCGAGCGTGTCGCTTGAGAGGGAGAGGAATTGCGCGACCGCCGCGCCGACCTTTACGCTGTGCCGGTACTTGTTCCTCGCGGATATCGGGCCGCACCCAATAGCATCGGTCAGTGTCCACGAGAAATCAGTGCCTGTCGCGTCGGCGCCGTGCACCAAGAAGGACTCCGCGGCGTTGCCGGTGTTCGTCGCCGTGAACGTAACGTTCCCAGCCTCGGCCGCCGCCGACGACCTCGATTGCTCGAATGCCAGCGTGCCGTAGTTCACGCTGCCCGGATCGATGGTGAGTGACACCGCCAGTGCCGACACCGTGGCGTCCACCGTCTGGGTCTCTTGCGCATACCCGCGTATGCCGAGAGGAATACTGATCGCGAAGGCAACAAGGACGGCTACAAGGACTTTTGCATACATCGTACCAACCTTTCATGGGCTTCGCCCACAGGGCATATCTGACGATCCGTCGTCAGGTCACAAGATACGATATTAGGGAGGTCGTAGGGCGGGGGCAATGGTATCGGGCGGGAGATTCGTCGTGTCAACTTGACATGCCGTTCCCAGGGGTCATTCGTGCCTGTCGAGTTCGAAGTAGCGCCCGCTGGCGCTACCAATGAGACGAACCTGAGCAGCCGTCCGAGCAGCAGCGCGTCAAGAACTTCCTCGACAGCCTGAGGCAAGCGCCGCCGGCACCCGAGCTGATCCTCGTCACGCACGGCGGCGCGATGAGCGTCGCGCTCCACTATCTCGACGGCAAGCCGATCGATGACTTCGTGCTCGCGCCGCTCGACAACTGCGCCATCCGCACCGTCGTCCTGGAGCCGCCACCAACGTCATAGCGTTCCGCCGGTCACCCAAGACCAACCGCTCGATCCGATCTCGAGTCGCCACAGGACACCGGTCGGCCTCTTCGGCGTGGCGAGGGTGAGGTTACACCTTCACCCACGTCGTCCCGCCATCCGACGTCGTCCATGTGCCGTCGGGCGTCACGAACGAGCCGTGCGTGGCATCGCTGAAGTCGATCGACTGCACGGGCACGCCCGGGTCCAGCCCCGTCACCGGCAGCTCCGACCAGTTATGCCCGCCGTCCGTCGAGCGCAGGAAGTTGTGGCCCGGGCTGTTCAGACCGAGCCAGCCCTTGTTCACGTCCTGGAAGAAGAACGCGCTGACGCCATTGCCATTCGGCAGCTCGCCCACGCCCGACTCCGCCGACGGACTGCCGAGCGTCGTCCGGCTGATCAGCGTCCACGTCGTGCCGCCGTTGTCCGTGCGGAAGAGGAACTTCTCGTTGCTCCCCGCCGCCGCGCCGCCGTAGCAGAACTGCCACTGCGTGCTCGCGTCCAGCGCGAAGAACTTGCCCACCGACAGCGCCTGGCCTTCCAGCGACGTCCGCAGCGTGCACGGGTCCGCCGTCGCCGTCGGCGAGCCCGTCCACGTGACCGCGCCGCAGCGATGGATCAGGTGCTGGCCGGGGTAGCCGGCCAACTCATTCATCTCGATCAGCGCCCAGTGCCCCTGGCGGTTGGCGCCCGTGTCCTGCATCGTCAGGTTCTGATTGACGCTGCCGTTGGTCACGGTGACGATGCCGGCGAGCGTGACGTCGGCCAGCGTAAACGTCTCCGGCGCGCCCTCCGATTGCGGGCAGTCGAGGCCCGTGTGCGCCAGGTACAGGTAGCCGTTCATCCCGTACGAGGGCGGCTGGCCGAAGTCGTCGCCCTTCACGAACAGGTTGACGAAGCCCGCGGGCGGCCACGGGTCGCCGGGATCGGGCGCGAACGCACGGAAGATCGTGTTGTCGGCGCCGAGGCCGCTGAGATCGTTCGCGACGTGCAGCGTCCCCTGCCCGACGAGCGTGCAGGACGCAGCCGCAAGCCCGGCCCCGATGAGCAACACCAGGGCAAAGCGTGACAGTACGGAAGCGCGGCGGGGTGAGGCGATCATGCGGGTTCCTCCTCGATCGCTACGGCAGGTGCGGTCAGTGCCATTATGCGGGATGGTGGGTGCGGATGACTAAGGCGAGAGCGGTGCCTGAATCGCGCCTGGCAGGTCCTGGCATCCAGATGCCCGATCGGCGTAACGCCGCGCGCAAGCGCGGTGGCGGGGAACTGCGCAAGGTGCCAAATGGCCCTTGTCCCATCGTTCCTCGCTATGCGAGCATCGTCCTCAGCCCCTAACAGGCCACAGGCCCCCGCCTCTGCGTACCGATAGGGATTCCCCCGGAAAAAGAGGAGCGCGCCCCGCGGTAGCAGCCGCGGAGCGCGCCAACAGCGGAGTCCGGTTTCGGGCCGACGGCCGCTGCACGCGCATTGTACCCCGGTGTAACGCGCCCTGTGCAGCTTCCTCACGCCGGACTCCTGCCCGAAAGGAGGCGCGATCGGCAGGTAACGACGATCAGGGTTGCACCCCGATGGGTGCCGAAGGCGGCCGTTCGGATGAGCGGCCGAGAGGAGATTCACATGAAACGCATTTCGCTCGCACTCTTCGCGATCGCCGCGGTTGTCGCTGGCGGCTACTTCGCGACTAGCGCGTACTTCACCGACACTGTCACTCAGAACAACTACACGTTCACGACCAGCAGCGCCGACCTGAAGTTCGGCTTCTGCCCCGATCCTGTCGGCACGTACTGTGGCGCCACGCTTGCCACGCTCGACACCGTCACTTCACGCATCCCTAGCCACGTCGTGGCCACCGGCCCCGGGAAGTCGGGCAGCAGTTGCCTCGTCATCGAGAACACGGGTGACTACTTGCTGCACCTCACGTCACAGTTCACGTCGTCTCTGAGAGCCCGGTCGTCGGTGCGCCGTACGGGCTACAGGACGCGTTCTTGGTCAAGGCTGAGAAGGGTGTGAATTCGAATTGCGACCCTGGTAGCGGCACGCCCCTGTACTCTCTGCAGAGCGCGCGAAGCGCCGCGACGTTCACCAATCTGCCCGCAGGCGATCTCGCGCCGGGCGCGCGGATGTACGTCATCATCAGTAACGCCTGGGACAGCAGCTGGGACCAGAGCACCCTGCGACAGGAAACGGGACGCTCAAGCTCAACACATCGATCACGGGTAAGACCGACTAGCGTGGCCACGGGGGCGGGGTCAGCCCCGCCCCCTCGGTTCTTAGGACGGCGGGACCCATGCCGCAAACGAACTGGCGAAGATGGCTGTGGATAGCGAGTCAGACACTCCTTTGGGGCGTCCTGCTGGGCTTCCTCGCGCTGGCCGCAATCCCACGTATGTCGCGCTTCGATATCCTCGTGGTGCGCAGCGGAAGTATGGAGCCGGCGATCCGCGCGGGCGGCATCGTGCTCATCGATACGAGCGCGCGCGATCTCCAGATCGGTGACGTAGCCTCGTTCCGCGACCCGCAGGGCGGGGACGTCATCACTCATCGCGTCGTGGCGCTGCGCGACGACGGGTTCGTCACACGAGGCGATGCGAACCGGAGCGACGACGCGACGCTGCGCCGCCGCGCGGACGTGGTCGGCAGGGAGCGAATGTCACTGCCGTATCTGGGCTTCGTGCTGTACGTGATCGAGCGGCCGCTGGTCTTCGTGCTGCTGCTCGGCGCCACTGGTGGCTATCTCGTTCTGAGCGAGCTTGGCGTGATCTGGCGTGAGCTGCGAAAGCTGCGCCGCCGCCCCGAGGAGTCGGCGCCTTGAAGCGCGCGTGGTTTCTGGGCGTGCTCGGAGTCCTGCTGGCGGTCGCCGGCATAGCGCGCACTTCGGCGTACTTCACCGACACCGTGCATCTCGGAGCATCGTTCGTGGCGGAGATCCCGGAGGTCACGGTGTCGCCCAGCGTGACGCCGCCGACGAGCGCGACGGTGACGAACACCCCAACGCCGATCCAAACAGCAACGCCAACGAACACGCCCGTCGTCGCGGAGGAGACCGAAGTCCCTGAAAGCACGCACGTCCCCGAGCCGACGAAGACGGCGCAGCCGACACGCACGGCCACGCGCGTGCCCATTTCGACGAGCACGCCCGCGCCGCTACCAGCGACGCCCACGCGCACGGCGGAGCCAGCCCGTACCGCCGCGAGTACGCGGACGGCAGCGCCCACACGCACCGTCGGCCCGACGCGGACCGCCGTCCCGACGCCCACGCCGTGGATCCCGGGCTACAACAACTGCGGCGACGTCACCGGGGACGGCCGCGTAACGCTGCACGATGTCAACATCGAAGCGCTGATGCTCCGGTTGGGCATCCATTCAGCGCGCTACGACGTGAACCGCGACGGCAAGGCGGACTACTGGGATCTTCTGCTGATCATCAACGAACTCGGCACGTCGTGCCACCGCACCACCGAAATCACGGGGACCGCCGAACCGAGTCGAACGGCGACGCCGACCCGCACTCCCGTCGCAACGCCCACTCCCTCGATCCCGGAATACAACAACTGCGGCGACGTTACCGGGGACGGCCGCGTGACGTTGCACGATGTCAACATCGAGGCGCTGATGCTCCGATTGGGCATCCATTCAGCGCGCTACGACGTGAACCGCGACGGCAAGGCGGACTACTGGGATCTCCTGCTGGTCATCAACGAACTCGGCACGTCGTGCCGCCGCTGATCTGGCGTCGGAACGCAGGGCTCGCCGCAGCGCGCCTGCCGGCCGTCTGTTCTCTGCTGTCTGTTCTCTGCTCTCGCGCGAACGCGCGCGCTACCAGATCCCCAGCTGCATCTTCACGTCGTCGCTCGCCATCGTCCGCGGGTCCCACGGCGGCGAGAACGTCAGCTTCGTCTGCACCTGCTTCACGCCCGGCAGGTCGATCAGCACGTCCTGGATCTGGCCGTCGATCACGGCGCCCAGCGGGCAGCCCGGGCTCGTCAGCGTGTACGTCACCGTCACCACGCCTTCGTCGGTGACCTCGACGCCGTACACGAGCCCCAGCTCCACGATGCTCATGTGGATCTCCGGGTCGAAGACGTCCTTCACCCGCTCCATGATCAGTTCTTCCGAGAGCAGCCCCTTCACCGACATCGCGTCACCTCGCTGTCTATCGCTCTAGCCATTCGCGCCTCCGCGCTGCGCAACTTCACGCTGCAGGTTGAGCGGCTGAACGACCGCGCGCCGGTCGTACTCGCCCCACTCCTCGCGCGGCACCATCCACATCACTTCGAACTCGTTGCCGTCGGGGTCGACGCCGTACAGCGACTTCGTCGCGCCGTGGTCGCTCTGCCCGGTCAGCGCGTTCAGGTTCGTCAGCTCCGTCGCCGCGCGCGACAGGTCTTCGATCGCCGCGACCTCCCACGCCAGGTGGTACAGCCCCGTCGACCCCCGAGGCGGTCGCGGCGCGTTCGCGCCTACCGCCATCAGCCCCAGGTCGTGGTGGTTCGACGAGCCGGCCGCGCGCAGAAACGCCATCTGCCCGCCCTCGCGCGCGATCTCTTCGAACCCGAACGCCTCGCGATAGAACTCGACCGCGCGGTCCAGGTCGCGCACGTACAGCACCGCGTGGTTCAGACGCTTCACCGGTATCACGATTCTTCCCTCCGCACGACGCCGTCGCCCTTCTCGTGCTGCGCGATGCCGTCCGCCAGCGTGTGCCACGCCAGCGTTGCGCACTTCACGCGCGCCGCGAACTTCGCGACGCCCTGCAGCGCCTCGAGGTCGCCCAGGTCCTCCGGCACCGTCCCGTCCGGCTCCGTCATCATCTGCTTGAACTCGTCGCTCAGATGCCGGATCTCCGCGATGTCTTTGCCCATGCACCAGCTCCGACATCATCGACCCCGACGCCTGGCTGATCGAGCATCCCCGCCCGATGATGCCGATATCGGTCAGCGTGTCGCCGGCGAACGTCAGCTGCATCTCGATCTCGTCGCCGCACACCGGGTTGTAGCCCTCGGCGACGACGTCGGCGTGCGCCAGCGGCTGCGTGATGGCGCGGGCTCTTGTAGTGGTCGAGGATGATCTCGCGGTAGAGCTGGTCAAGCTCAAGCTCTGGCTGTGGCACGCCCGAATATCCTGTCCGCCGCGCCCAGCCCGTCGACCAACGCGTCCACTTCGTCTTCCCGGTTGTAGATGTAGAAGCTCGCCCGCGCCGTCGCCACGCAGCCCAGCCGCCGCATCAGCGGCTGCGCGCAGTGGTGCCCCGCGCGGATCGCGATCCCCTGCTGGTCCAGCACCTGGCTCAGGTCGTGCGGGTGCAGCTCGCCGTAGTTGAACGCCACCGCGCCGCCCTTCTCCCGCGCGTCCTTCGGCCCGTAGACCGTGACGCCTTCGACCGCCTGCAGCACGTCGATCGCGTGTTGCGTGATCGCCATCTCGTGCTCACGCACCGCGTCCATGCCGATGCCCTCAAGATAGTCGAGCGCCGCGCCGAACGCGATCACGTCGGCGATGTTCGGCGTGCCCGCCTCGAACTTGTTCGGCAGCGCCGCGTACGTGCTCGATTCGTACGTCACGCGCAGGATCATCTCGCCGCCGCCCATGTACGGGTCCATCGCGTTCAGCAGATCGCGCTTGCCGTACAGCACGCCGACGCCCGTCGGCCCCAGCATCTTGTGCGACGAGAACGCCAGGAAGTCGCAGTCCAGGTCCCGCACGTCGACCGGCATGTGCGGCACGCTCTGCGCCCCATCGACCAGCACGACCGCGCCGTAGCGATGCGCGATCGCGGGCGATCTCCTTGATCGGGTTGATCGTGCCCAGCACGTTCGACATCTGCGTGATCGCGACGATCTTCGTCCGCTCGCCGATCTTCGCCAGCACGTCGTCCCAGATCAGCTTGCCGTCGTCGTCGATCTCGATGTAGCGCAGATTCGCGCCCGTCGCCTGCGCGATGAGCTGCCACGGGATCAGGTTGCTGTGGTGCTCCATCGCCGTGAAGACGATCTCGTCGCCCGGCTTCAGGAACTTCCGCCCCCACGCGTTCGCGACGAGGTTGATCGACTCGGTCGTGTTGCGCGTGAAGATGATCTCTTCACCCGGGTGCTCGGCGTTGATGAAGCGCCCCGTCTTCTGCCGCGTCGCCTCGTACGCCAGTGTCGCCTCTTCGGCCAGCGTGTGCAGCCCGCGATGGATGTTCGCGTTGTAATGCTCGTAGTAGTGCACCAGCGCGTCGATCACCTGCCGGGGCTTCTGCGTCGTCGCGGCGTTGTCCAGGTACACGAGCGGCGTGCCCCGCACCTGCCGGTCGAGGATCGTGAAGTCCTTGCGTATCTGCTCGACGTCGATCGCCATCGCCACGCTTAACCGCCTCCGACCGCCCGGCGTATCTGCCCCAGGTGATATGGACTGTGCTGACCGTATCCGTTCAGCAGCTGGTTGAGCGGAAACGGAAGGCCGTCAGGCTGGCGCGACTCGTCAGCGTCGGTCAGCCGCGCCAGCATCTCCTGCGTCGCGTGCCCGTTCCGCTCGAGTTCGTTCGCGACCTCCCCCATCGAGCGCCCCTGCCACGCGGCGAGATTTCGCGCGTTGCGTGCGTCGATGTCGGCGAAAACGCTCATGTCCGGGGTGCCACCGTCCAAGATCGATCCCAGCGTCCGGACGAAGTCGGTATCCGACGCCGCTACGTGCACGATCTCCTCGCGCACTGTCCAGCCCTCGTCGCCGGTCGGCCGTTTCAGCTCGCCGTCGCTCAGCGACCGCGCGAGTTGCACCGCCTCCGCGCGGTCCCCTCGATACGAAGCCGCGAGCGACTCGACCCATGCCGCGAATTCGTACTCGGCCATTACCCTACGTCCACCTTCACGTCGTCGCCGTCGACCTCGACGCGATACGTCTTCACCGGCTTCACCGCCGGCAGCACCACCGCGCGGCCCGTCGTCACATCGAACTTCGCGCCGTGCCGCGGGCATTCGACGAGATTCTCCTGCAGTTCGCCCTGGTCGAGCGGCCCGCCGTCGTGCGTGCACACGTCGTCGATCGCGTAGAACCGCCCGTTCACGTTGCACAGCGCGATGCGCACGCCGCCCACCTCGTGCACGCTGATCGTGCCCGGCGGCGTATCACTCACCTTCGCAACCGTCTCCAACGCCATTCTCGTTCCCGTCTCCCGCGTCTCGTCTCCCGCTTCTACTGCGTGAAGCGCTACGCGCTCAGCACGTCGTCATACGTCAGCGTGCCCGCACCGCCGCCGGCCTTCGCCAGCACCGCCGTCATGATGCGCGAACGCAGCTGCGCGTTCGGGATGCGATCCACGACGCTCGCGAAGTACCCCTCGACCAGCATCCGCTCGGCGACGTCGCTCGGTATTGCGCGTGCCTCCAGGTAGAACAGCTCATCCTCGTCGACCGGCCCCACCGTCGCGCCATGGCTGCACTTCGACACGTCGTGCGCCTTGATCTCCAGGATCGGGATCGGCGCCGCCTTCGCGTGCTCGCTCAGCAGCAGGTTGCGCGACGTCTGGTTCGCCTCGCTGCCGCCCGCCGTCTCGTTGATGCGCGTGATGCCGTACCACACCAGCGACGCGCTGTCCGTCAGCGCCGACTTGAATTGCAGGTCGCTGATCGTGTGCGGGCCCGTGTGATTCTGCAGCGTGTTGTAGTCGAAGTGCTGCTCGCCGTCGCCGAACGTCACGCCCAGCAGCTTCACCTGCGCTCCCGCCTGCGGCATCTCCGTGTCGAGCCGCATCTTCGTCATCTTGCTGCCGATCCCCGCCGCCATGCCGAGGAACTCGGCGTCGCGTCCGAGCGTCGCGCGCACCGTGTTGAAGTTGTAGACGCTCCCGCCCCAGCGATTGATCGAGTAGTACTCCACCTTCGCGCCGTCGCCGGCATAGATCTCGACAGCGCCGCTGACGAATCCCGGCGCCGCACCGTCCGGCGACGACGTCTCGTCGATGAACGTCACCTTGCTCTGTGGCTCCGCGACGATGATCGTGTGCGGAAACGCCGCCACGCCGTCGGCCGACACGCTCGTCGAAAGCTGCACCGGCAGTTCGATCTCGACGCCCTTCGGCACGTACAGGAAGCAACCGCCCGACCACAGCGCCGCGTTCAGCGCGACGAACTTCCACTCGCCCGGCTTCACCGCGTCGGACAGATAGCGCTTCAACAGTTCTTCGTGCTCGCGAGCCGCCGTGCGCAGATCGCACAGGATCACGCCGCGCGCCGCCAGCGCATCATCGAGCTGCACCGACACGACGTCCGCATCGCGCTGCACGATCTGCCCCGCGAGCGATCCGTCGCGTGCGGCGACATCACCGGCAGCCGGCGTCGCGGACGCCGCCAGCCGGACGCCGTCGAACCGCATCGCCCGCACGTCCGTCCGCCGCCACTCCTCGTCGATGGGATCCGGCAGATCCATCGCGTCGTACGTGCGCCACGCCACCCGCCGCCGCTCGACCAGCCACTCCGGCTCGCCGCCGCGCGCGATCAGCGCCTCAACGTCGGCTTCGGTCACCGCCGGGAGTCCGGATTCAATCGCGGTCTGTGTCATCTGCATCTCCGGGCGCAGCGCGCTGCGCCTCCAAGTTCGGTGTCCAGCATCATTCATCGTCTGATCCCCTCTCCACGACGTGGAGAGGGGTGGCCGAAGGCCGGGGTGAGGTGCGCGCAGCGCCCTACCCGACCGCGCCTTCCATCTGAAGCTCGATCAGCCGGTTCAGCTCGACCGCGTACTCCATCGGCAGTTCTTTCACGATCGGCTCCACGAAGCCGTTCACGATCATCTTCGTCGCATCGACCTCGCTCAGCCCGCGGCTCTGCAGGTAGAAGAGCTGGTCTTCGCCGACCTTCGAGACCGAGGCCTCGTGGCCGATGTTCACCTGCTCCTCTTCGATCTCCATCAGCGGGTACGTGTCCGACCGCGACTTGTCGTCGAGCAGCAGCGCGTCGCAGCGCACCGTCGCCTTCGAGCGCTTCGCTCCTGCGTATACCTTCAGCGCGCCGCGGTAGCTCGTCCGCCCGCTCCCCTTCGACACCGACTTCGAGATGATCGTCGAAGTCGTGTCCGGCGCCACGTGTACGATCTTCGCGCCCGCGTCCTGGTGCTGGCCGTCTCCCGCCATCGCCAGCGAGAGGATCTCGCCGTGCGCGCCGGGCTCCATCAGGTACACGCTCGGGTACTTCATCGTCAGCCGCGAGCCCAGGTTGCCGTCGACCCACTCCATCACGGCGTTCTCGTACGCCGCCGCCCGCTTCGTCACCAGGTTGTACACGTTCGTCGACCAGTTCTGGATCGTCGTGTACCGCACGCGCGCGTTCTTCTTGACCACGATCTCGACCACCGCGCTGTGCAGCGCGTCGGTCGAGTACGTCGGCGCCGTGCAACCCTCGACGTAGTGCACGTAGCTGCCTTCTTCCGCGATGATCAGCGTCCGCTCGAACTGCCCCATGTTCTCTTTGTTGATGCGGAAGTACGCCTGCAGCGGGATGTCCACCTTCACGCCCGCCGGCACGTACACGAAGCTGCCACCCGACCACACTGCGCTGTTCAGCGCCGCGAACTTGTTGTCCGCCGGCGGCACGATCGTTCCGAAGTACTTCCGGAAGATCTCCGGGTAGTCGCGCACCGCGCTGTCCGTGTCCGTGAAGATGACGCCGAGCTTCTCGAGGTCCTCGCGGATGCTGTGGTACACCACTTCGGAGTCGTACTGCGCGCCGACACCGGCGATCAGCGACTTCTTCTCCGCCTCGGGGATGCCGAGCTTGTCGAACGTGTCCTTGATGTACTCCGGCACGTCGGACCAGTCCGCCTCGGGGCGGTCGGACGCGCGCGCGTAGTAGTAGATGTCGTTGAAGTCGATCGCGTAGTTCTGGATGCTGCCGCCCCAGAAGCCCGTCGGCATCGGCTTCTCCAGGAAGTGGTGGTAGGACTTGATGCGGAAGTCCGTCATCCACTGCGGCTCGTTCTTCACGCGCGAGATCTCGCGCACGACGTCCTCGCTCAGCCCCTTCTCGGTGCGATACGAGTACACGGCGTTGTCGTTGTCGTTGAACCCGAACTTGTAGCCGTCGGTCTTCGCGACCTCGGGGGTAATCTTCGCAACCATGACTACGCCTTCTCTCCAACGGCCGCCAGGGCGGGGCCGTACTTCGCGATGACCGGATCGTATCCCTGCTCTTCCAGCTGCAACGCCAGGTCCGCGCCACCCGACTGGATGATCCGCCCCTGGTACAGGATGTGGACGAACTGCGGCGTGATGTAGTTCAGCAGACGCTGGTAGTGCGTGATCAGCACGATGCCCAGCTTCGGCGTCGTCAGCACGTTGATGCCTTCCGCAACCGTCCGCAGCGCATCGATGTCGAGGCCCGAGTCGGTCTCGTCCATGATCGCCAGGTCCGGGTCGAGGATGCCCATCTGCAGGATCTCGGCCCGCTTCTTCTCGCCGCCGGAGAAGCCCTCGTTCACGTACCGGCGCGCGAACTGCTCGTCCATCTTCAGCATCTTCATCGTCGCGAGCAGCTTCTCGCGGAACTCGCGCACCGGCACATCCTGCCCGCGCACCGCCTTCATCGCCTGGCGCAGGAAGTTCACCATCGTCACACCCGGGATGCTCGTCGGGTACTGGAACGCCAGGAACATGCCCGCCTGCGCGCGCTTGTCCGGCGACAGCCCCAGGATGTTCTGGCCCTTGAACAGCACCGTGCCGCCCGTGATCTCGTAGCGCGGGTGCCCCATCAGCGAGTTCGCCAGCGTGCTCTTGCCCGACCCGTTCGGCCCCATGATCGCGTGCACTTCGCCGCGATTGACCGTCAGGTCCACGCCGTTCAGGATCTGCTTGCCGTCCACGGCCACCGTCAGGCCGCTGATCTTCAACAACGTTTCGTCCGCCATCCGTCCTCTTCTCTCCATGCCCGACGGGCATCGCTCTGTTCACGGGCCACGCCGGGCGCGGCCGCTATGTCGATTCGACTTCGACCTCGCGCGCTACCTCGCGCACCACGTACTCGCACACCAGATGCCCGTCCACGATCCGGCTCACCTGCTCCACCGGCACGCCGACGAGGGACTCGACGACCTTGTGGTCCCCGTGGCACGGCGCGTCCGACGCTTCCGCCGCCTTGCGGTACGGACACGTCGTGTTCATCAGGTGGAAGCCGTCCGCATCCTTGCGCCAGTGGTCGACGATGCCTTCTTCTTTGAGCGCGCTGCTCGTCTCCGCCACGCGCTGGCCCAGAGTCGTTCCCGTGACCTGCGGCCGGTGCGCCACGGCCACGTCCTCCGCCACGCCGTCAAACAGCTGGATCAATAGCGGCGCCGAGCCCGGCTGCGCGACGAGGCGCTTCACCATCCGGTCCACCAGCCGCGGGTAGTGCGCGCTCATCTCCTCTGCGCGCTCCGTCAGCTTGTACACGTACGAAGGCCGTCCGATCTCGTGGCGGCGCATCGTTACGTCAACCAGACCCTTCCGCGCGCATCACCTCCAGGTGGCGCCGGATGTTCGCCTGGTTCAGGTCAAGGTCGGCCGAGATCTCGGCCACCGTAGCTTCGCCACGCGTGGCAAGCAGGTCGCGCATCAGCTCTCGTGTGGACTTCATAGCCCTTCGATCGTAGATCGGTGGCTGCGCCGTATCAAGCGAAAACCGACTTAAAATGCACTTTTGTGAAAAAATAGGCCGAACGGCCCCGGCACGGTTCGGAGCAGCGCGCCTCACACGCGCGAACGGCCGTCTGGAGCACGGCCGATTCCCGGTCGTTACGTCGCCGGTAGTGCTACGGCGCACCCTTCAGCTTGTCGTCGATGATCTTCGCCAGGCCGAGGTCGTCGACGCTCTCCGGGATCGGATCGACGTAGCCGATGCGCACGACGCCGCCGATGTAGGCGCCCCGGCTGAAGATGTACACGCGATACGTGTTCAGCATCGACGGCGCACCGTACGGTTGCGCGCTCGTGTCGTCGGTGTTCACGGCCATCTCGAACCCGACGCTGCCGTCGCCAAGATCCGTCGCCGGTAACGAGCGCAAGCTCAGCACGGAGAACTTGAAGTCCCTCGCCCGGATCCCGATCGCTTCCCGAACATCCTGCTCACTGACCGCGGCCGTGGCGGCACGGAACCGTGCGGCAGCCTGCCGATCTTCCGGCCGGAATACAACGGTCAGCAACCGGCCGACAACTCCCGAGGGCTCGCTCGGATCGTCAGCCTGCGCGATGTTGCCAGCTACCTCCACGGTAGCGTTGTCCTCCGTCCAGCCGTACGACCGTTCCGTGAAGTCTCGGCTGAGCGTGAAGCCGGACGGGAGGGGCGGCAGATACGACGCCAGCGTGGGATCCGCTGCCGGTCCGGGAGCGTTCCCGGCGAGGCCACCCACGTAGAACTGCGCCATCAGCGCACGGAAGAGCGCGGCGACGGCGGCACGCCCTTCCACGTTATCGCTGGTCGGGACGGCGGCAATCGTTGGACTCGCGGTCGCGGTCGCAGCCCTCGCGACCGGCAACGTTGCCGTCGCAATCGCCGTCGTAGCCGAGGGCATCGCTGTTCGCGCCACCGTGCTAGCGACAGACGCCGGCTCGGTCCGCGCCGGCGTACCTTCGAAGCGCCACCGCCGCCACAAGCGGGAGCCGCAAGCGCCGCGAACACGATGATCGAGAGCAGCGGTCGCATCAAGGCGCGGACTTCAGCTTGCCGTCGATGATCTTCGCCAGCCCCACCTCGTCGACGTCGTCCGAGAGCTTGTCGGTGAACGCCATCCGCAGGATGCCGCCCGCGTAGTTGCCGCGAGCGAACAGGTACATGCGCATCGTGATCACCAGCTTCGAGAGGTCCGGCGCTCCCGGCTCCGGCGTCGCGTCGAGCGACGCGCCAGCCCCTCGAACATGCTCGCGAGGCCGCCCAGATCGATCGTCATCTGGAAACCGACGTTGCCCTCGCCCAGCCCCTTCGCGTCCAGCACCTTCACGTCCTTGATGGTGAAGATGCCCGCGTCGCCCGTGCCCTGCGTCAGCGCGTCCTGCAACTCCTGCGTGTCGAGGCTCCTGACCGAATCGAACGCCTCACCCAGGCTCTGCAGGTCGTCCGGTTTGATCACCATCGCCATCAGGATGCCCATCTTCGAGAAGTCGGGCTGACTCGCCGACACATCGCCGGTCGCCGCCATCTCGGCGGCGATGTCCATGCCGCCCGTCTCCGAGATGCCGTCGGGCGCCCGGAATGTGTACTGGCCCTGCGGCGTATATCCGGGCGGCAGATCGTCATTCGACGGCAGGTACTTCGCCAGGGTCGGGTCGCCCTCGCCGAGGCTGGCCGCACCGCCACCCGCGCCGCCACTCAGCGCGCCGTTGAACAGCGAGTTGAACAGCCCGCCGACGGCCTTCTCGTCCTTCGTTGCGCTCGTGCTGGAAGATGTTTTCGCCGCCGCCGGCGTTTTGCTCGCGGCTCTGGCCGTCGAAGCCGCCGTCGGCTGCTCCGTCGGCGCCGCAGCGGTCGCGGCCGGCTTCTTGTCGCCGCCGCCGCAAGCAGCCGCCAGCAACGTTACAACGGCGACGAGCGAGACGAATGAAGGGAACGAGCGTTTCATAGCGGCACCTCCGGGGCCATCGGACCCTTAGGGATTGTCGGCTCGCTAAGGCGCGAAATGAGGGATTTCCCATCCAGAACGTCGCGCGGCGGAGCGAAATGACTCCGCGACAGCGCACCCGCGTTACGCGAGCCCCCGGCTGCCTACAGCTTCGCCAGCTGATCGAGGGCCGTCGCCAGCTCGTCCTGCCCGAAGACCGCTTCGAATCTGCCGACAACCTTGCCGCTCTTGTCCATGAAGAACGTGTACGGCTCAGTCGGCAGCTTCCACTCGTCCGTGGCGGGGCGGTGCTTCTGCAGCTGGAAATCCTGCCACACCTCGATGTGTACGAAGTCGACCCGGTCCTGGTACGCCGGCACCTGCGTCAGCAGCACCTCCAGCACGGGCCCGCAGAACCGGCTCTGGCAGAACGCCGGCGTACTGAACATCACCACCAGCGGCCGCCCCTTCCCCAGCACGTCCGCGATCACCTTGTCGTGCAGCGGGCACGCCGGAGACCGCGAGCACAGGCTCTCGGTGTTCGAGTTCGTCGCGAACGTGTCGTTGCGGCTCGCCGGCGGCACCGTGCCGATGCCAGGACTCTGCGGCTTGTCGAGCACGACGAAGGGTGCCTGGATCGTCGCCGTCGCGCCGCCGTCGCTCGGCGTCGCCGCGATCTCGACGCCCCAGCGCCCGGCCACGTCGAACGGCGTGTTCGCCACGTAGAACGACACGCTGTCGTCCGCCAGCGCCTGAGGCCCGCTCCTGTCGTGCTGGTGTGCGCCTTCGACCTTCAGCTCGACATACTTCGCGTCGCCCTCGCCGCGGAACGTTCCGGTCGATCCGTCCTCGCCGATCGTGAAGAAGCGCAGGTGCACCGTGTCGCCCTGCACCAGCTTGCCGTCCTTCTGGATCAGCCCCACCGCGAACCGATTGTTCTGTCCCGCCACGAACTCCTGCGTCAGCAGGTTCGGCGTGATGCCCGAAGCGTTTGCCGTCGTCGCGGGCGTCGCACCGTCGGCCATCGTCGCGCCGCCCGGCGTCGCCGCGCCCGGCGTCCCCGCCGGAGTCTTCGCGCCCCCGCCTCCGGAGCCGCACCCCACCGTCCACAACGCCGCCCCGCCAGCGGAGGCGGCCAGCGTCCCGCGCAAGAACGCGCGCCGGTCGAGCGCCCGAAGCAACATATGGCGCGGGTCGCGGGGATCGTTCATCTCTTGTCTCCTGTTAGCGCTGCGAGAGCGCAATTCACCCTAAATGACTCCCATGGCAGGGGCAACGTTCGTGGCACTCGCGCCGGCCGCACGCTCACTCACCCCGTAGGCCCTCGACGCCCTCCCGCATGATCCAGGGCACCATCGCCAGCGCCGCCGCCACGTCCGCCCACCACCAGCCAAAGGCCTCGTTCGCCGCCAGACCGAGCAGCAGCGTCACGGCCAGGTACGCGCAGATCAGCGTCTCGGTGGACTCGTCGACCAGCGCTGGGGAATCCAGCCGCCGCGCGTTGCCTCGCTTCACGAAACCAAGCGCCGGATTCACAGCAACGGACACGACCGCCATCCCGAGGCCAAGCGCCGACGTCCCCGGCTCGTGGCCCGGCGCGAGCGCATACGCCGACTGCGCCACGACATACACCGCCAGCGCGATGAACGTCGCACCCACGACGCGCTGCGCCGTGCGCTCGGCGCGCTTGGCGTGCGCGCCCTTCCCCCGGATGCCGAGACGCCACAGCAGCACGGCCGCCGCTCCGATCTCGACCACGCTGTCGAGACCGAAGCCCACCAGCGCCACGCTCCCGGCAAGCACGCCGAGAGCCACCGCCACGCCGCCCTCGGCGACGTTCCACGCCACCGTCAGCCACAGCAGCGCCACCGCGCGGCGACGGCGCCGATCGCCGCCTCCTGCCATGCCGTCGCGCGACGTCGCATCGATCATGATGCCTCGATCAGCGCCTTCAGGTCCTGCTTCGACGCCAGGATGTCCGCCCACAGGTCGCCGATCCGCGCCAGCCGCTCCGGCTCCGTGTCGATGTCGAAGTCCGTCGGATACACGTGCCCCAGCTCCTCCCACGTGATCGGCGCCGACGCCGCCGCCTGCGGCGACGGCCGCAGCGAGTACTCCGCCGCAAGCGTCTTCCCGCGCGTGTTCTGGTTGTGGTCGAAGAAGATCTTCCCCGTGCGCTTCACCGTCTGCCACTCCATCGTCAGGTCGTGCGGATGCTGCTGCACCATGAACTGGCCGACCGCCGCGCTCGCCGCCCGGATCTCGTCGTACGTGTACTGCCGCAGCACCGGCACGTAGATGTGCAGCCCCGTCTTCCCCGTCGTCTTCACGAACGACGACAGCCGCAGCTGCTCCAGCAGCTCCTTCAGCGCGAACGCCATCTCGCGCGTCTTCTCGAACGCCCGCTTGTTCAGCGCCGGCTCCTCGCCCTTCTTCTCCGTCCCGGCGTAGATGTACGGGTCCAGGTCGAACACCATGAAGTCCGGATAGTTCAGCACGCTCCGGTCCATCGTCTCCTGCGACCCCGCGAAGACCGTCGGCAGCCCGAGCGCGTCCGGCGCCGGGTCGACGCGCGCCATCCACGCGTGGATCTCCAGGTCCGCGAGCTGCGCCAGCCAGATCAGCGTCTGCAGATTGTTGACGAGGATGTAGTCGCCGTCCGCGTCGTTGTGCGCCGAGTACAGCGACACCCGTTCGACGTGGAACTCGTTCGGAAACGCCGACGGCCAGTGCTTCTGGTAGAACGACGTCCCCTCGATACCGTTCGGATAGCGTGTCAGCGTCAGCGGCCGGTCCCTCAGGTGCGGCAGCAGGTACGGCGCGACGCGGGCGTAATAGCGGAGCAGCTCGCGCTTCGTCCGCGGCCCGTGCTCCTTCGTCGCCGGCCAGAACACCTTGTCCAGGTTCGTCAGCTTGATCGGCACGCCGTCACAGTCCAGCGTGAAGTTCGCCTTCTGCGTCGCCTCCAGCTGCTCGACGATCGACGCCACCGCGCGCTCGATCGATGACGCCGGCGCGGCGCTCGCGTCGTCGCCGATCACGTCGACAGCCGACTCCACCGCCTCTTCTCGCCGCACGCCGCGCGGATCGATGTCCGGGCGCACGCCCTTGAACACCGGAGCGCGCAGCCCGCCGTCGCGCGTCCACGCGCTGAACCGCACCTGCACCACCAGCTCCGGCTTCACCCAGAACAACCGCGCCGCCTTGCCGCCGCCCCAGCGGCCGCCGATCGTCGCCGGCGGCTCGACGAACGGCGAGACCTCCGTCTCGATCTTCGCCAGCCGTTTCTTGATCTCCGACAGGTTCGCGTCCGTCAGCCCCGACCCCACGCTCGACGCGAACCGCAGGCCGTCGCCGTCGTAGTAGCCGATCAGCAGCCCGCCGAACGTCTTGCTCCGCGATCCCTCCCCCTCCGTGTAGCCGCCGACGACGAACTCCTGCTCCAGCACGTTCTTGACCTTCAGCCACGCGCCCGTCCGCGCCCCCGGCTCGTAGATGCTCGTCCCGCGCTTCGCGACCACCCCCTCGAACCCCAGCTTCGACGCCGCCTCGTACAGCGCGACGCCGTCGTCGCGCTCGTAGTCGACGTGCCTGATGTGCGTGCCCGGCTCCAGCGCCCTCCGCAGCAACGCCTTTCGCTCGACGAGCGGCACGCGCGTCAGGTCGTAGCCGTCGAGGTAGAGCACGTCAAAGACGTAGTAGTACACCGGCGTCGCCGCCGCGGCGCGCTCGACCTCGCCCGGCTTCGAGAGGTTGATGCGCGGCTGCATCTCCTGGAAGTCCGGCACGCCGTCCTTGTTCATCGCGACGATCTCGCCGTCGAACACCGCGGCGCGCACCGGCTGCGCCTCCACCGCCGCGACGATCTCCGGATACTGCACGCTCATCGCGTTGCCGCGGCGGCTCCGCAGGTCGACGCGCGCGGTCGCTTCGCCACCGTCGCCGTCCCGCGACACGAACGCCAGCGCCCGCACGCCGTCGAGCTTCGGCTCGAAGATCCACCCCGCGCGCGAGAACGGCTGCGCGACCTGCGTCGCCAGCATCGGCCGCAGCGACTTGGCGGACGGAAGCGGCGCCGGGCGGGCGTCCGGGTGCGGCGGCCCGCCCTCCGGCCCCACGCGCGGCATCCGCCCTTCCTTCAGGTCGCCGATCGTCACCGCGCTCAGCACCGAGCGGTCTTCTTCGAGCACGTCGCGCGTCGATGCGAACTCGTCCCGGTGCTTGATCAGCAGCCAGTCCTTCGGATCCCGCGCCGTGCGCACCAGCGTCCACGACCCGCGCAGCTTCTTCCCGCGCAGCGTGAACGAGAGCTTCCCCGCAGCCAGCTCTGCCCGCATCCGCGCGCTGCCCGCGGCCGGATCGCCCCACGAGTACACGCCGCCCTCGTCGGGCGAATACGTGCCCCTGTCCCAGACGATCACCTGCCCGGCGCCGTAGTTCCCCTTCGGGATCACGCCCTCGAATCCGCCGTAGTCGTATGGGTGGTCCTCGACGTGCGCCGCCATCCGCTTGTCCTTCGGATTCAGCGATGGCCCGCGCGGCACCGCCCACGACACGAGCACCCCGTCCACTTCCAGCCGGAAGTCCCAGTGCATGCGCGTCGCCGCGTGCTGCTGCACCACGAACGTCAGGTCGGCGTGCGTGCCGTCCGGCAAGCCGGCGCCGGGCTCGGGCGTCTTCTCGAAATCGCGCTTCTGGCGATACCGCAGCAGCGCATCGAGGTCAGGTGCGGGCTTCTCGGGCATGGCTCATTGTCGTCGCGCGCTCACATCGCGGCAACCGAACCGGCAAGCCGCGCCGCAGCGCGGCGTCGGGAAGATGTCGTTCGTTCCTGAGCCGCGAAGCGAGTGGCACAGCCGTCCCCGGCTGTGAGTCCGGCGATCGAAGAGTCGCCCGGCAAGACAGCTCACTTCCGCCGCGCGTGCGAGACGCGCCTAGGTAGACAAGCGTGTAGCAGGCACGGACCCCGGCGCCGCCGACCGTCGTCTCCGCAATCTCACCCGCCCCCGTCCGCAAGCCGCAGCGTCCACCGCCCGCGAAACGTCGCCGCCGCCAGCGAGCCCACCGCCTCGCACGTCCCCGCCGCCGATGCGAACGCTCCCGCCCCGCCGTCGATCTCGTATTCCAGCTTCATCGTGTGAGCCGCATCGTCCTGCCCGTCGGCGGCGTCGACGACATCGCCCCGCACCAGCGTGCCGAAGATCTCCCCGCCGTCGTCCCGCGACAACGTTATGTCGCCTTCACCGGCGTTCGACACCAGTCCGATGTTCCACGTCACCAGCCCCGACATCGCCCAGCGCCCGTCCCCGCTCTCCCCCTCGAGGGACACCGTCTCCGTCCCGTTGAGCAGCTCCTGCCGCTCCACGATCTCGCCCGCGAAGTCGATCTCGATCACCACGCCACCAGCATACGTCACGCCTACGTCCTCCCCTCTCCGCCCGGCGGAGAGGGGCCGGGGGTGAGGTGCCACGCATCACAAAACGAAAACGGCGGGCCTGTTGCCCGCCGTCGTCCTCAGCTCCGAAACCTGTGTTATCCCGTTTCTCGTTTCCCGCGTCTCGCGTCCTACGTCACGCCTCCGCGCGTACCTTCTTCACGGCCGCCAGCAGCGCCGGCATCACCAGCTTGTAGTCACCCACAATCCCGAACCGCGACGCCTTGAAGATGTTCGCGTCGGGATCCTTGTTGATCGCAACGATGTTCTTCGAGCCCGAGCAGCCCGCCATGTGCTGGCTCGCGCCCGACACGGCGACCGCGATGTACAGCGTCGGGCTCACCACCTTGCCCGTCAGCCCCACCTGCTCCGACACCGGCCGCCAGCCCAGGTCCGCGACCGCGCGGCTCGCGCCCACGGCGCCGCCCAGCTCCTTCGCCAGCGCCTCCAGGTCCGCGAAGCCCTCCGGCCCGCCGAGCCCGCGGCCGCCTGCCACGACGACCTCCGCGTCCTCGAGCCGCACCCCCTCCGAAGTTGCGACCTTCCGGTCGATCACCTTCGTGCGAATGCCCGACGCGTCGAACGCGACCTTCTCGACCGCGCCCGCGCTGCCGCCTGCGGCCTCCTGCGACTTCGGCCGCACCGTCGCGATCGCCGGCGTCGCCGTGAAGCCGTTGACCGCGTTCGCGTTGCCGCCGTACGCCGGCCGCGTCGTGTGCAGCTTGCCGTCCTTCATCGCCAGCGACGTCGTATCCATCGCCACGGCCGTGTCCAGCTTGAACGCCAGCGACGGCCCCAGGTCGCGCCCGATGTTCGTCTGTCCCAGCAGCACGATCGCCGGATCGGCCTTCGCGACGACCGCCGCCGCCGCCTTCGTGTAGCCGTCCGTCGTGTACTCCGCCAGCGCCGCGTCGTCCACCACGTACGTCTTCTCGACGCCCGTAATGCCCGCCGCCGCGCCCTCAACGCCCGAGCCGATCAGCATCGCCGAGACGGGCCCCGCGCCCAACCGCTGCGCCGCGCCTACGAGCTCCTGCGTCACCGCGGCCACCTTGCCGTCCATCACTTCGGCGAGAATCAGTACTCCGCTTGCCATCTCAGTCTGTCTCCGTTCCCCCGCGCGGCGATAGTTCGCCGCGCCGCATGTGCGTAGTGTGTGACGCCGAGCTAGATCAGTTTCGCTTCCTGCAGCCGCCGCGCCAGCGCCATCGCCTGGTCTTCGGGCGTGTCGCCTTCCATCAGCTCAACCTTCGTGTCGACGACCGGCACGTACAGCGCCTCGAGCGTCAGCTTCTTCCCGAGCGCGTCCAGGCCGAGGTCGCCCGCGCCCCACGTCGTCACCTGCTTCTTGCCGGCTGCCATGATCTGCGGCAGCTTCGGGTAGCGCGGCTCGCCCAGCTCGTTGCTGACGCTCACCACCGCCGGCAGCGCCGCCTCCACCGTCTCGACCGAGTCCGGCAGCACGCGCTCGACCGTCACCTTGCCGCCCGCGACGCTGACCTTCTTGCCGAACGTGATCACCGGCGCGTCCAGCATGCCCGCGATCAGCGTCGACGTCACGCCCATGTCCCAGTCCACCGCCTGCCGTCCCGTCAGCACCAGGTCGACGTCGCCGAGCTTCTTGATCGCCGCCGACAGCACCGTCGCGGCGCCGTAGCTGTCCAGGTCGTCGAACGCCGCATCGGTCAGCAGCACGCCTTCGTCGCCGCCCATCGCCAGGCCCTGCTTGATCACGTCGCGCGCCGTCGCCGCGCCCATGCTCATGAGCGTCACCTTCGTGCTGGCGTCGGCGTCCTTGATACGCATCGCCGCTTCCGCCGCGATCGCGTCGAACTGGCTCGTCACCGGCGCAACGCCCTGCGGCGGCACGACCTTCTTCGCCGCCTCGTCCACCTTGAAGCTCGAAGGCGGGATATCCCAATCCGGTACCTGCTTCACACAGACAACAATGTGCAACTTCGTCCTCCCCTGGGCAGAATCCTTGCCACGTTCCATGCGTCAGGCGGGGTCGTCGTGCCCGACGTGCAAACCGGCTCTTGAGGCCGGTGCAAAATACATAACCGCTCCCCTTAGGTCTAGGTTCCGAATGGCCCGTCAAGCGCGGATTCCAGCATCGACGCCGCCCTCCGATATTGGCCGATATTCATCGTGGCGCGAATCTCCACGCGCTGCTGAACCGCGCCCGCACGGCATCCCGACGCGCCGTGATGCGACCCCGCACAAACGTTAAATCGGGAAGGCGGGCCGTAACCTTGGCCGCTGCGACGCAGATATCGGTCTACAAGGGGTAGGTAACCGCATGTTGAACCGTTCGACTCTCGTCCCGCAACCGGGCGATGCGCCGCCACAGGCGTATGTCGCGCAGCAATGGGGCGGCGTCGTCGGCCGCCGTCGCTTCCGTGCCATGAACACCGATGTGGAGATCATCGCGGTCGACTGGCGCCAGTCCGCGCTGCTCACGTCGGCCGAGCAGGTCTTCCACGACATCGAGGCGCGTTTCAGCCGCTTCCTGGTGGAGAGCGAGCTGTCGCAGCTCAACGCGCGCTCCGGCGACGAGTGCGAAGTCTCGCCGCATCTGCTTCAACTCCTCGAGCGCGCGGTCTACTTCCACCGCATCACCGGCGGTGTCTTCGATCCCGCGATCCTTCCGGACCTCGAGGCCGCGGGCTACGACCGATCGTTCGAGCTCGTCGCTCCGGTGGCCTCCCGGCCGGCTCCACCTCCGGCGGAATGTCGCGCATCGATCGCCGATCTGCGCGTCGATGGCCGTCGCAGCACCGTCACCACGCCGCGTGGCATGCGGGTCGATCTCGGCGGCATCGGCAAAGGACACGCCGTCGACGCTGCGGCGTACGCTCTGACGCCCGCACGTGACTTCTTGATCAACGCCGGCGGCGATATCTTCGCGTCGGGCAACGGTTCCGAGGGTGTCGGCTGGCCCGTCGCCGTATCCGATCCCTGGGACGAAGAGCGAGACCTCGACGTCGTCATCCTCCACGACGAGGCAATCGCGACATCCACGGTCGCCCGCCGCCGCTGGCAGCGCGGCGACGCATGGCACACACACATCATCGATCCACGGACCGGACTCTCGGTCAACAACGCCGTCGTCTCCGTATCAGTCATCGCACCCACGGCCACCGAAGCGGACGTGTTTGCCAAGACGGCGCTGCTCCTCGGCACGGGCGAGGGCACGCGCTTCCTCGAGAAACGGACCACAAGCGGACTATTCGTCCTGGCAGACGGCGCGATCCACCGGACCGCAGGATGGCCGGACACCGGCCGCGCCGCCAACCACCACAAGGAGTAACCACGTCATGCAACGCAGACTCGCACTCGCACTCTCGCTCGCGTTCACCACCATCGTCACGTTCTCGGTGGTGACTGTGGGCGCGCAGGCCGGTCTCTTCAGTCAGCACTCGACGGCCAAGGCTTCCCAGGTCGCCGCCGACGTCCCGGCGGCGGATCCGGCCGCCGTCGACCCGACCGCCGCCCCGGCAGAACAGGACCCGCTCATCGTGACCGACTACGTGTACGTCGACGAGGCCGCCGCTCCGGCGCGTGCGCCCAGCACCCGCGTGGCGTCGCCGCAGCCAGCTACGGCCGTGCCGCCGGCGCAGCCGAAGGTAAGCGCGGCCGCCAGCACGAACCCCACGGCGGTGCAGCCGTCGCCGGTGACGGAGCCGACACGCCCGGCCGACCCGACACGCGCGCCCGACCCGACGCAGGCGGCCGTGCCAACGCGTGCGACCGCGCCGACACAGGCCGCACAGCCCACCGCGCCCCCGTCGCAGCCGCGGGAGAGCACATCGCCCGTCAGCGCCGCGCCGCGCGAGCGCGAGTCCGAGCACGAGCGAGACGATTAATATGACGTTCTTCACGAAATTCCCGCGCACCAAGCTCTTCACCGTCATGGTGTCGGTGATCGCGACCACGCTCGTATGGAGCGCGCTCGCGTGGCCCGACTGGACAGCCGCCAAGTCTGACAGCGCATGGGTCGCGCCCGACCCGCAGGTCCAGGCGCTACAGGCGCTCGCCGCCCTGCCGCCTGAGCAACTCGACGCGCTGGTGGCGGCGACGACGCCTCCGCCGCCCGCGCCCGCGCCGCGCCAGGTCATCCATCAGACGGTGGTGATCCGGCGCACCGTCGCCAGTCCCGCGTCCGTCGCCCCGAACAGATGCTGTAGAGCCGGCCGCAAACGAATACGTGGTCGCGTCCACTGCGAGCGAGGACCCGGCGTCCTCTGCAGCGCCGCCGTCCGCGGCCGCCCCGTCAAGTCCAGACGCACCCGCGAAACAGCCGGCCGTGGCGCCGCCCGCACCGCCGGCCGCCACCCGGCCATCGGCCCCGGCCGCGCCCGCACCCGCGGCGCCGCCGGCTCCCGCCGCCCCGCCGCCCGCCGCCGCGCCCCCGAAGCCTGCCGCTCCAGCACCGGCGCCCGCGCCGGCCAAGTCGAAGGCTTCGTAGGGAGTAGCGTATTGGCGGCACATCTCGCGTCTCTTGCCGCAGCGATGCTGCCGGTCACGGAACGACTCCGGACTGGCAGCATCGCTGCCGACCATACGAATGTGATAGCAGCAATGCCCGATTTCTCCATCCACCTGTACTGGTACCTCGGACGCTCCGCGGGCTTCGTGGCGTTCGGGCTCCTCTTCGCGTCCATCGCTATGGGCCTCGCCGTCAGCTCGCGCGTGTTCGACGGCGTCCTGGCACGACCCTGGGTGTTCGAGGTGCACAAGTTCCTGTCGATCTTCGTGCTCGTCCTCATGACCTTCCACGGGTTGATCATGCTTCCGGACCCCTACATCAAGTTCCAACTCCGCGAGCTGCTCGTCCCGTTCCAGTCGCACTACAAGAACACGCCGGTGGCGATCGGCATCGTCACGCTCTACGGCTCGGCGTTCATCACGTTGAGCTTCTACATGAAGGGCATGATCGGCCAGAACGGGTGGCGGACGCTGCACTATCTCACGTTCTTGCTGTTCATCGGCGCACTGGCGCACGGCCTGTGGGCCGGCTCCGACACGAAGTCGCAGTACGCGCAGTTCGCGTACCTTGCGGCGGGCGGCGCCGTCATCTTCCTCACGTTCTTCCGGATCTTCGCCGCGCGCTCGGTCGCCAAGAAAGCGAGGGCGACCGCGCCTCGCGTCGCGGCAAAGGTGGCCGCATAGCTACGTCCGCCGGCGCATCGACGCTCTCACGCACGCAGGTGGCCGCCGCTACCGCCGCAGCCGCACGACGACGTCCCGCGCCGCGACGATGAACGCCGGGTCCGGCGATATTCGATGCTCGCGCAGGCACGCCTCGGTGAACTTGATCGCGTGCTCATCCCGCGCGGCCACCGCCTGTTCGATCAGATCGCCCTCGTCGAACTCCACGGGTTCGTCGAGCGCCGGCACGTCGTCCGGTCCAACCGTCCCGTACGCGGCGTAGATCGACGCGCACGCCTGCCACGCGTAGCGCATCGCCGTCTGGCGCGTCGCGCCGCTCACGTGCGGCGCCAGGATGCGCAGCGCGCTCGGCGCCGTCACGCAGTGGACGAACGCGATCGCCGCCCCTCCCGCGTTCGCGAGATAGTGCCGCACGAACGTACCCGTCAGGTCCGACACGAACGCATCCGTGTCCTCGCCGATCGCGACGTAGTTCACCACAGGTGCGAACTCCGCCGGTTCGACCGCCTTCACCGCATCGGAGATCAGCCCGCGCGGTCGGCGCGCCGCATCGACTCGCTCGACGCGTGCCAGGGCGTCGCGCACGCGCAGCGTCCCGGCCGCTCCGACGATCGCCGGCAACTCCTGGTAGCGCGCTGCCCAGTAGCCCAGCCCCTCCGCGAATTCGTGCAGCCGCGCGGCGCTCTCGCCGGAAGCGAGCGAGCGTACCGCATGCGCCGTCCGCAGAAATCCGTGCGTCGCACCCGCCATGATGCCCGGCCCCAGGCGCGTCACCCACACGTCGAGCACGTCGCGCCAGGGCCGCTCGCGCACCTCGCGGTCGAAGAACGCGATCCAGTCGCCCGCGCGCTTGATGTCGCCCAGCGCCTCGCGCCAGTTCGATGCGTCGATCGCGTTTCGCGCCTCCGGATGCTCCGCCAGCCGGCGCGCGTACCAGTCCGCCCACGGCGCGACCGCGTCGCCACGGCCCATCACCACCAGCGCTTCCGCCGCCATCGGCCCGTGATTCGAAAGCCCCGGGCCGAATTCCGGCCCCGTCGTCGCAAACCGCGCCATCACTTCGTCGATAACGTCCGCCGGCATCGTTCACCTCGTGCGCTAACGATAACGCGCCGTGGCAACGCACGTGCATCACTGGCCACTGGCCACTAGATCTACAGCTCGTTCAGCGCATCGATCAGCTGCCGGATCCGGCCGAACGTGTGCACCGGCTGCAGCGCGATCCGCGCGCAATCGACGCAGTCGGCGTCACGCGCCTCGGCCGGCGTGATGCCGATCGCCTCGATGCGGCCCGCGGCGACCACGTCACGGAACGCGACGTTGAGCTGTTCGAGTTGCTCAACCGATGGCCCGCGACGCAGCCGGATCACCAGCCGTTCGCCCACGTACCGCGCCGAGTCGTAGTTGGAGTAGAAGCGCTCGATGATCGCCACCGCGTCCCCGACCGTCTCCGCCCGCGCGAACAGCGACAGATCCTCCTCCGACGCGAGCCCGCGGTCGACGAGATCCGTCCGCACGAAGCGCGTCCAGTTCTCCCAGTAGTCGCCGCCCTGCCGCTCCAGCAGCACCACCGGCCGGATCGCCGTCTTGCCCGTCTGCATCAGCGTCAGCAGTTCGAACCCCTCGTCCATCGTGCCGTAGCCGCCCGGCAGCAGCACGAACGCATCCGACTCCTTCATGAACGTGATCTTGCGCGTGAAGAAGTACTTGAAGTCGATCAGCTTCGGGTCCCCGGCGATGAACCCGTTGGCGCTCTGCTCGATCGGCAGTTTGATGCCGACGCCGAAGCTGTTGCGCTTGCCCGCGCCTTCGTGCCCCGCCGCCATGATCCCCGGCCCCGCGCCCGTGATCACCATCCACCCGCGTGACGCGATCTCGTACGAGAAGTCGCGCGCGATCGCGTACTCCGGATCTCCCTGCGCCGTCCGCGCCGATCCGAACACACTCACCTTGCGCACGCCCCGATACGGCGCGAACACCCGGAACGCGCGGCCCAGCTCGTGCAGCGACCGCCGCACCAGCTTCATCTCGCCGCGGTTCGCCGTCCGCGCGATGCGGAACGCCGTCTCCAGCGTGTCCTGCAGCAGGTCCGCCTGCTCCACCTCGACGCTCGCCAGCAGGTCCGCGATCTTCGCGTCGATCGCCGCGTCGCCCGAACCCACGCGGCGCCGCATGCGCTGCCGCGACGGGCTCGTGCGCACGCTCGCCGGCTCCAGCGGCTCCACGCCCGGAACCAGCCGCTCCGTTTCACGTTTCTCTTGTGTGTGATCCATGTTCATCTCGATCGCGGCGGGGAAACCGCGGAATGCCCCACAGTCTATGGTCGGTGTGCCACCGCCTGCCGGGAGTGCCGGCCGCCCCAGGCCGCGCACACATTCCCGCCTGAGCCTCCTCTCCGCCGGGCGGAGAGGAGGTGCCCAGAGGGCGGAGGTGAGGTCCAGGAAGAGAAAGGCCCGGGGCGGCTGCCCCGGGCCTTATCGTACTCGCCGTGTCCGCGCGTCTTAGCCGACGGCGCGCACGTTGATCGCCCGGCTGCGCTTCGGGTCCCGCGGGTCCGCTTCCTTGTCGAACTCCACGGCCTGCCCCTCGTTCAACTGGTCGAAGATGCCGCCCTGCAGCGCCGAGCTGTGGAAGAAGATGTCCTCCGACGCGCCTTCCGGCCGGATGAAGCCGAAACCGCGGTCGCGGACAAGCCGGTTGATCGTTCCTGTCGCCATGTTCTTGTGTTCCTTCCTATCGCCGTGGGGTCCTTCGCTGTTCCGGCATCGACGAATGGCCGGCGAACCACGGCGTTGTACCCATGTCGAAATGGCCGCACATATGCGGCCGGCCTCATGTCCGTGAGTCGTCGTGTGCGCCGGAAATATGGGGGCGGCAGTAGACGTTTAGCGGAACGGCCTGACCCTCAGAACGTACCAAACCGCCCCAATCAAGGCAACCGGGAAAGCCCCACGTTCGTCCCCAACTACGAACTACAAACTACGAACTACAAACTCCCCTACCTCGTCAGCCACCCGAACTCCTGCGCCTTCCGCTGCGCCTGCGCGTTGATCATGATGTTCACCACGTTCGGCTTGCCGCTCGCGAACGCCTTCTCCAGCGTCGGCCGCAGCTGGTCCGGCGTCTCGACGAAATACCCGTCGCCGCCGAACGCCTCGATCACCCGCTCGTACCGCGCCTGCGGCACGTACGCCATCGGCAGCACCGGCCGCGATCGGTCGAGCGTGCTCGGCCCGCCGCTGATCCCGTTGTTGTTCAGGATGATGAACGTGATCGGCATCCCGTACCGGCACGCCACCTCCACCTCCATCCCGCTGAACCCGAACGCCGAGTCGCCCTCCACCGCCACGACGCGCGTCCCCGGGTTCACCGCCTGCGCCGCGATCGCGAACGACAGCCCGACGCCCATCGTGCCGAAGCTCCCCGCGTCGAGCCGGTGCCGCGGCAGGAAGTTCGGCAGCACCTGCCGCCCGATGTCCATCGTGTTCGCGCCCTCGCTCGCGATGATCGCGTCGCGCGGCAGGATGTCGCGGATCTCGCGCAGCACGCGATAGTAGTTCATCGGCACGCTGTCGTCGTCGAACTGCACCTGCGTCGTCGCCTGGTTGTCGGCGATCTTCTTCGCGATGCCCGTCCGCCACGTGTTCTCCGCCGCGAACTGCCACGGCTGCTCGCGCAGCACCGCGTTCAGCTGCCCCGTCACCGCCTTCGCGTCGCCGGCGAGCGCCACCTCCGCCGGCACGTTCGTCCCGATCTCCTCCGCCGCGATGTCCATCTGGATCACCCGCACGTCCGGGTTGAATCGAGGCGGCAGCCCGAAGTGCAGGATCCAGTTCAGCCGCGCGCCCATCAGCAGCACCAGGTCCGCGTTCTGCAGCGCGAACGACCGCGCCGCGCCGACCGACAGCGGGTGGTCGTCCGGCATCACGCCCTTGCCCATCGGCGTCGCCAGGTACGGCAGCTGCGTCGCCTCGATGAACTCCCGCACCTCGTCCTCGGCCCGCGCGTACGCCGCGCCCTTGCCGACGATCACCAGCGGCCGCTCCGCCGACTTCAGCGCCGCCACCGCCGCCTCGACCGACGCCGGATCCGCGAACGAGCGCGGCGCATCCGGCACGCGCGGACGCTGCGGCGCCGCCTCTTCGTCCACCTTGCCGCCGATGACGTCCGCCGGCAGGTCCAGGTACACCGGCCCCGGCCGTCCGTAGATCGACGTCCGCACCGCCTGCTCGACGAAGTACGGGATGCGCTCGATGCGGTCGACCTCCGCCGCGTACTTGCACCACGGCCGCGCCGCATCGACCTGCGGCGCCTCCTGGAACGCGCCCATCCCGTGCTGCGAGATGTCCGACGCGCCGCCGAGCAGGATCATCGGCCAGCGGTTCGACCACGCGTTCGCCAGCCCCGAGATCGCGTTCGTCATCCCCGGCCCCGACACCGCCAGGCACGCGCCCGGCCGCCCCGTCAGGTAGCCGACCGCCTGCGCCGCGTACGACGCCGACTGCTCGTGCCGCATGCCGAAGTACTGGATCCCCTCGCGCTGCGCCGCAAACGCGATCGGCACCACCGGCACCCCCACGATGCCGAACATGTACTCCACCCCGTGCCGCTTCAAACTCCGCGCAATCAGCGTCGCGCCATCAACCTCTGCCATGATGCTGTCCTCCTTCGCGTCAATGCGCGAAGTGTAGGCCGATGACGTTCGTTCCATGGCAACTGTGAGATCATGCGCTATGCGTAGACCGGTGTCTGGCTACCTCGTGATCGGTCTCATGCTCATCCGTGTTCCGGCGGTGGAAATCGAGATCGGCTCGATCGCACCGTGGTACTCACCGAAGCTCACATGGAGATCAAGATTCCGAACGCGTGGACCCTGTCGACCTTGCTCGCGAGAGACAAGGAGCGTCGATAGCTCTTGCATCGCTGGGCGGTCGCGATCCTGCGCTGCTCGAACGCGCGCTCATGGTCAGTGGGTTCAAGTTCGACGAGCGGCCGCGTTCCAACCGGCTGCGTGTGAAGATTCACCTTGAGGCCGACCGTCGCGGATAAATCGGAATGCCGGTCGAAAGCCAGCCGAAGTACGGCGGTTCATTCGCACGCGTGGGGTCATCCCATCTCTCGATCGATGCGCCGATAGTTGACACTCAGCGATTGACACCCGACGCGCCCCATTCAAATGGATCTGGCGCGCCCGCATACTCGGGATGCAGATCCGCCGCGCGCACAAAGAAGTGGCGCTCGTCGCCAACTGCCCTCTCGCACGTTTGCCTCTCCGAGCGATGTTGCCGCGGCTTGACCTTCGCAGAGTCGACGACCATGATGCCGGCGCAGCAAACCCGTACGCGAACGGCGCGCCCGTCGTGCTCGCTCCGCCGACAGCCACCGCAACGAGCAATCGCGCAGTCGTCACGCTGCGTCCGCTCCCGTTCGCTACGCGAAATGAACGAGCGCCTCGATGCCCGCGAACCCGAGCGCGGCGGCGAGCGTCAGGACTCCGCTCCAGAACACGATTCCGAGGCTCATCCAGAGCAGAAGGCGGCGCCCCGGCGCCCCGAACGCGACCCCCAGCGAGGTTCCCAGCGGAGCGCCGATGAGGAGGGGTGAGAGCAATCCGACGCCGGCCACGCCGTAGCGGACCCAGACGCGCCGTATCGTGCTGGGTTCGCCCGCATCGCGCTTGCCTCGGCGCCGGGCGATCCACGCCCGCGCGCCTTCACCCATCCCCAGGATGAGCGTCGCGCCGGCGATCCCGCCCAGGGCCGCGGTCACAGCTGTCAACACCGGGTGAAGGTGCATCGCAAGGCCCGCCGGAATCGCCGCCCACAGCTCGGCGGCTCCGATGGCAAAGACCGCGAGCACCTTCAGTATGGTTTCCAACTCCGCCCGTTCTCGCTGAGCGCGCCACTGGCATCGCGCGCTATTCTAACGGTTCATCTGTGCCCATCTGTGAAATCTGTGGATGATCCGGCCACGCTAACGCACCGCCCACAGATCCAGCCGCACGTAATCCGCCACGTACGGCGCGCCCCATCGAGCGATCGTCTCCCGCACGACGGCCAGCGCGTACACGTCCCGCAGCTCCTCCGGCAGCCGCGCGACGTGATCGCGCAGCAGGATCGTCTGCGCGTACAGCGCCGCATCCTCCTCCCGCTCGAACGGGATCGGCGCCGCGAACAGCGACGCCCGCACGTCGCGCCAGCCCGCGCGCTCCAGCGACGCCGTCGCCTCCTCCGGCGTCCGGTACTTCTTGCTGTCCGTGAACCCGTCGAGGTACCGCGCGAACCGCGCCTCCTGCCGCACCGCCGCGACCGCCTCCAGCACGTGCGCGTTGTTGCCGTAGCCGCCGCACTGCGCCCGCAGCCGCCCGCCCGCCTTCGTCGCGCGAGACAGGCAGCCGAACAGCGCGTCGTCGTCCGGGATCCAGTGGAACACCGCGTTCGAGAACACGCAGTCGACCCGCTCCGGCAGCGTGAAGTCCGTCAGGCTCGCCGCGATCGGCACGACGTTCGCGACGCCCCGCTCCGCGATCTGCCGCGACAGCGACGCGATCATCTCCGCCGACGCATCGACCGCGTAGATCCGCCCGCGCGGCAGCTTCGCCAGCAGGTCGAACGTCACCGACCCCGACCCGCACCCCGCATCCAGCACCACCTCGTCGCCGCGCAGCTGCAGGTCGTCGATCACCTGCTGCGCCCACCCCCGCATCGGCGTCCCGATCCGGTCGTACACCTCCGCGTTCCAGTACGTGTTCGTCATCGTGCCCCCAAGCCAACCGTGCCGCATTCTAACGCTCGCCACCGCCCACACTCGCCCACCGCGACGCGACCTCCCTCTCCGCCGGGCGGAGAGGGCCGGGGTGAGGTCGCACGCACGCGACCGTCCGCTGCCACCACCGTCGCGTGCGCCGCGCACCGCCCGTCCGCCACAGCCCGCTGCGCCCGCCACGCGCCGCCCGCCACCTCAGCCCCTTCTCAGCGCCAACCCGCGTGCTGATCCCCCTCTCCACTGCGTGGAGAGGGGGTGGCCGAAGGCCGGGCGCGAGGCGCCACCGCATCGCAACACTTCACCCCCACCACCCTCGCTACAATGCACGAAAAGGAGCACCGCGAACATGATCTGCCCCCGCGACGCCAACACCCTCCGCACCGAGACCGAGCGCGGCATCACCATCGACCGCTGCCACGCCTGCCACGGCGCCTGGTACGACTACGACGAGCTCGCCGAGCTCGAAGCCACCGTCGCCGGCGAGGAGCAGCGCATCGGCACGATCGAATTCGCCAAGCACCAGAGCGTCCTCCTCTGCCCCGCCTGCAGCCAGACCATGCACGCCTTCAACTACCGCGCCTACAACCTCGAGCTCGACGCCTGCGCCGAAGGCCACGGCTTCTGGCTCGACGCCGGCGAATCCGACCGCGTCCGCGCGATCATGCAGGAGCGTGTCCGCGGCCTCCAGCGCGCCGCCGGCGCGCAGCAAGCATGGGCGCGCGCCAAAGGCCGCAGCGGCAGCGGCGTCATCAACCAGATCAAAGGCCTCTTCGGCGGCCGCCGCTAGTCGCACGCGCCGCACCCTGCGCCTGCCGGATGCGCACCACTGCTCCTGCTCTCTGCTGCTCTGCTCTCTGCCTGTCTGCCGCCCGTTGCCAGCTTCTAATCGTTGTCGTCACGCTGCCCCCGCACTACACTTCGTCAACTGATCGTCTGATCGTCGCCTCGAAGGAGAAACGCACACATGAAGTTCGGCATGTTCATGATGCCCTCGCACCCGCCCGGAGAGAACCCGACGCTCGCCTTCGAGCGCGACCTCCAGCTCATCGAGCACGCCGAGAAGCTCGGCTTCGACGAAGTGCTGATCGGCGAACACCACAGCGGCGGCTGGGAGACCGTCCCCGCGCCCGACCTGATGATCGCCGCCGCCGCGCAGCGCACGCAGCGCATCCGCCTCGGCACCGCCGTCGTCAACCTCCCCTATCACCACCCGTTCGAGGTCGCGGAGCGCATGGCCTTCCTCGACCACCTCACCCGCGGACGCCTCATCTTCGGCGTCGGCCCCGGCGCGCTCCCCACCGACTTCATGCTCTTCGGCCTCGACCCCAACAAGCTGCGGCCGATGATGAACGAATCGCTCGACATCATCGTCAAGCTGCTCGAAGCCGACGAGCCGCTCACCTACGACGGCGAGTTCTGGAAGATCAAGAACATGTTCGTCCAGGTGAAGCCGCTGCAGCGCCCGCTGCCGCTCGCGATGGCCTGCGGCATCAGCGGCAACTCCGTCGAGCAGACCGGCAAGTACGGCATGATCCCCATGTCCGCCAGCATCTTCTCGCCCGCCGGCGCCGACATGCTCCGCCGCCAGTGGGCCGCCATCCAGGAGTCCGCGAACCGCCACGGCCAGGTCGTGCCGCGCGACACGTGGCGCATCGCGCAGCCCGTCTACGTCGCCGAGACGAACGAGCAGGCGCTCGCCGACATCGACCGCGGCGCCACCCGCGAATACCACGAGTACTTCTTCACGCTCGGACTCAAGGCCCTGTTCGAGGACTACCCCGGCCAGCCCATCGACGACATCACCACCGAGCAGCTCAAGCGCAAGATGGGCTGGCTCGTCGGCGACCCGCCGACCGTCACGAAGATGATCCGCGAGCTCTACGACGGCGCCGAGGGCTTCGGCGGCATCCTGTTCATCACGAACGACTGGGCCGACCAGGGCAAGTGGATGAAGTCGATGGAGCTCTTCGCCCGCCACGTCATGCCCAACTTCCAGGGCACCGTCCCAGGGCCTCACCGCGTCGTGGAACGACCTCGAAGCGAAGGCGAAGCTCTGGCGCGCCGCCATCGAGGCCGCCGGCGGCCTCGACAAAGTCGTCGTCGACAACCTCCCGAAGTTCGGCCAGGACAGCATCGGCCGCGTCGCCCCCGCCCCCGCCGACAAGTCGTAGCCGCCCACGAGCCTAACGTCCAGCGCGCTCTCCCCTCGCCACGGCATGGAGAGGGGCCGGGGATGAGGTGCTCGATCGACGGACCGTCGATCCCGACCGTCGCGCGACTGGCTGTCGAGTTCGAGCGTCCGTCGCGTCAGGTCACGCGGTGACACATCATCGCAGCAGCAGCACCACGTCGAGCGCGAGGTTGAACGCGAGTCCGGCGACGATGACGACCTGCACTGCCGTGATCCTCTTGAACCGTCCAACGAGGCGGTCGTGCCACTCGGCGTGCTCGTCGCGAAACTTCGCCTCTTCGCGATGGAACTCCAGGTGCTCTTCGTCGAAGGTCACATCGCCCTCTGTGCCGCCAGCGCGCAGGCGCTGTTGACTTCCGCGAGCGAGGGACGCCAGTTGATGTGCGCCGCTGTCAGTCCGTCCAGGAAGGCGACCGCAGCCTCAAGGCGCATCCGAATCGATTCGTTGTCGGCGGCGACTTCGGCATTCATGCTGGATGATAGCAGGCGCCGGCTCGCTGACTCTCGGGACGAGGGACACAACTGATGGCATTCCCGCTGACCATTCATGCATTCGCCCGCAACCCTGGACAGCGGAGTTCATCTTCTGACTGCAAAGTGGCATCGCTGACGTGATCACGCGAGCCCTCGCCCGATCCGTGCCATCCGCGCAATCTCCCCTGTCTGCGCTGCGGTTCCGCCCCGCCCTCAGATCTGCCGCAACCGGTTGCTCATGATCCCGATCACCAGCACGATCGCCGACGCCAGCCCCGTGAAGCACGCCACCGTGATCTGCGCCCCGAACGCATTGATCAGCGCACCCATCAGCAGCGCGCTGAACGGCGTGATCCCGCTCGTCATCACGTACAGCGACATCACCCGCCCGCGATACTCGTCGTGCACGATCAGCTGCACCATCACCTGGTTGAACATCAGGTAGATCGAGTTCGCGATCCCCGCCACCACCAGCAGCGTGAACGACAGCGCGTACATGTTCGACAGCGCGAACGCCGTCACCAGCGCCATGTAGATGAACGTCGTCCACACCAGGATCTGCCCGCGCTTCCGGATCTCCGTCAGGTTCGCCGCGATCAGCGCCCCGATGATCGAGCCGTAGCCGACCGCCGACGCCAGGAACCCGTACCCGAACGACCCGACGTGCAGCACGTCCTTCGCGAACACCGGGATGAACTGCACGTACGGATACACCAGCAGGCTCGGCAGCCCCGCCATCACCACCAGCAGCAGCACGTCCGGATGCGACCGCGCGTACGACAGGCCGTCGAGCATGCTCGCGATCACCGTCATCGTCGCGTGCGCGCCCGACGGCACGCCCTTCGTCTTGATGCGCGATGTCGCGTACACAGAGAACGCGTACGCCGACGCCTGCACGATGAACGCCGCCTGGATCCCCACCGCGCCGATCAGCGCGCCCGCCAGCGACGGCCCGATGATCCGCATCGTGTTCCCGCCGAGCGAGTTCACCGCCACGGCGTTCGGCAGGTCTTCGGTGCCGACGACGTCGTAGATCATCACCTGCCGCGCCGGCTGGTTCACCGCGTCGCCGAACCCCTCCAGCACCGACAGCGGGTACAGCATCCACACCTGGATCACGTCCGTGATGATCAGCATCGCCACCAGCGTTGCCGCGGTCGCGCTGATCGCCGTCATCACCATCAGCACCGAGCGCCGGCTGAAGCGGTCCGTGATCGTCCCCGCGAACGGCGACATCGAGACCGACGAGATCCCCCGCGCGAACCCGACCGCGCCCACCTGGAACGGCGACCCCGTCAGGTGGAAGACCAGGTACCCCTGCGCCGCGAACTGCACCCACTGCCCCAGCATCGTGCCGACGTTGCCGATCCACAGCACGCGGAAGTCGGGGATGCGCAGCGACGAGAACGTGCGCTGACCGTAGCCACGTATGCCGCCGCGGGCCGGCATCGTCGTGGCTTCCGGCAGGGCAGGCATCGAGCGGTTCCGTTCGCTAAGAGCTCTGGGGACGTGTCATCCTAGCGAACACTGACGCGTGCGTGAAGGTGAACGCTGGTTCACGAACTCCACTGCGCCTGCGCCGCGGCAATGCGGCATGTGGCACAGCCGCCCCCGGCTGTGAGTCCTTCGCGCTCCGGCGACTGTTCAGCCGGCGAGCAACTCCCTGAAGAAGAAATAGACGCCGAACACCACCATGAACACGCCGAACGGCTTGCGTAAGCGCACCTTGCGCAGCCACATCGAGATCTGCGCGCCCAGGTACGTCGCCGGCAAGACGCCGACGCTCAGCTCTAAGGACAGCAGCCAGTCGACGTGGCCCAGGTACGCGTGTGTGATCGTCCCCGGCACGGCCATCGCCGCAACGCACGGCAGCGACGTCGCCGCGGCCTCGCGGAGGCGCGCGCCGAAGAGCAGCACGAACACCGGCACAAGCAGGAACCCGCCACCGTTCGCCAGCAGGCCCGACAGAAGACCGACGACCGCGGCCACGGCCATGAGCAGAGGCGCGGACGGGTGGTCCCAGCGCGGGTCGGTCGGCACCTGTCCGTCTATTTCGGCGGGCGAGCGCGAGCGGAACAGCTGGATGCCCACGAACACCACCGAGACGGCGACGAGCAACATCAGCCAGTACGCGGAGACCCGTGAAGTCAGCAACGAACCCGCGACGACCGTCGGCAGCCCGCCCGCGATCGTCCACTTCACCGCGCGCCCGTTAATCAGGCCCTCGCGCCGGTAGACGATACTGCCGGATAGCGCCGTCGGCAGCGTCACCGGCAGCGGCGACGCCAGCGCGATGAACGGCGACGTATTGAGCGCGAGACGGAGCAGCGGCGTGCTGATGCTGCTGCCGCCCACGCCGAAGAGGCCGGAGAATATGCCGATAGCGACGCCGAGCAGGATCACCACTACGACGTCGATCACGACACTGACCCTCGCGAACTCGGCCGTTCGAGCTTCATCCGAGCGCCCGTCGGCATCTTCCCAGCCAACGCACGGCGAGGTTCGCTGTCTGATGAAGCGATCCACAGCACGCGGAAGTCGGGGATGCGCAGCGACGAGAACGTGCGCTGCCCGTAGCCACGTATGCCGCCGCGGGCCGGCATCGTCGTGGCTTCCGGCAGGGCAGGCATCGAGCGGTTCCAATCGCTAAGAGCTCTGGGGATGCGTCATCCTAGCGAACCCTGACGCATGCGTGAAGGCGAACGCCGGTTCACGAACTCCACTGCGCCTGCGCCACAGCAATGTGGCACAGCCGCCGGCTGTGAGTCCTTCGCGCTCACCCCGCGCAAGAGTGGCACAGCCGTCCCCGGCTGTGAGTCCTTCGCGCTCGCCTAACCCCAATGTGGCGCGCCCGTACTTGACGCGCGCAAGCCGAAAGCCCCTTGCAGCCGCCCGAGGTAGGCGTAGACTCACCCCAGAGCTATCGCGTATTCGAGGGAGTGGGCCATGCGAAACATCATCATCATGTCCATCGTCGGCGCTCTCATCGTGGCGATCGCTGTTGCGTTCGGCGTGCAACATCGCACGCAAGCCTCGGTACCCGTCGGCCTCTATGAGGCCGACATCGACCACGACGGCAAGGTGTCGATCTTGGACCTGGCGAAGGCTGCCGCGTTCTTTGGACAGTCCGCTCCTCTGCCGACGCCGACGATGGGGCCCTTCGCCTTCGACGCCGTTTCGTGTAACAACGGCGTCATCACCGGCAACTTGCTCGTACCGGCGGACTATCGTGCAAGTAGGATCGGGATCGCGGCCTTTGACGGCGCGGACACCTCGTCGGTCACACAGGCACACTTCATCAATTGGGCCAGTTCCTTCAATTCCCTGAACTACGCGAGCACGTTCCCTGCGAGTAACCCGTTCTCCATTCCAGTCGATCCGCCACAGGCAAATCCGATCCGAACGTCAACGAGCGTCTTCGTCGTGGTGCAAACGTGGGACGGCCTCTTTCACGAGTACACGGTCGCACAGTGCGCGATTCCACCGACACCGACACCGTGCCCGGCCGGCTCCACCGACATAGGCGGTGCTACCTCACCGCCGCCCGCGAACGGTCATTTCTGCGCGACGTACACGCCCACGGCCGGACCAACGTCCACGCCCGGCCCGGGCGGCAGCGACATCACGCCGCCGCAGCTTGTCGGGTTCGATTTCACACCCAAACAAGTGAACACAACGCAATCTACCCAGACGATCGCCTTCACGGCCCACATCACGGATGATCTCTCAGGCGTCAACGGTCTCAACCTGAGTTTCCAAGCCCCAACCACCCAACAGCATTTGTACGTTAGCTTCTACGGCACACCGACTTCGGGCAACATGCTGGACGGGACATACCAGAGTGATGCGACGTTGCCCGCGTTTTCCGAACAAGGCGTCTGGCACCTCAGCTACGCGAGCCTAGCGGACAACCTTGGCAACTACGCAAGTTTGACCGAAGCCCAGGTCGTCGCGCTGGGCTTCCCAACCGCCTTCTTCAACGGCCCGGGCACTCCGCCCACCTTTGCCCCGACCCCGTCTGCGACGCCGAGCCCCACTTCGACCGTTACGCCCGGTGGGCCGACAAACACGCCGGTCACGGGCGGTCAAGACGTCATACCACCAACGCTGGTCGCCTTCGATTTCACACCGAAGTCGGTCGACACCACGAACTCTTCGCGAGAGATCACGCTCACTGCGCATGTCACCGACAACCTGTCGGGGCTGAATTTCTTGTTTGTGCAGTTCAAGGGGCCAACAACGAATCAATATCTTTCCGTCTGGTTTCAGGCGGCCCAGCGCATTTCCGGTAGCGCGCAGGACGGCTTCTATCAGACCGTCGCGACGCTGCCAGCGTACTCGGAATATGGGACGTGGAGCATTGTCTCCGTCGAAATGCGGGACGATCTCGGGAACGATGCGTTCTTTGGCAGTCCGTCTGAGGTTGCCGCGCTCGGCTTCCCCGCGACGTTCACGAACGGGCCATAGCGAGGGACACGAACCGGTAGGCTCTGTTCAGCAGCGACGGTGAATTCACCGCTAGTCTGAAAGGTCGCGAGCCGCCCGGCATACGCGCTGAACGCGAGAATGTGCCACAGCCGCCTCCGGCTGTGAGTCGCGCCGACTGCAATGTGGCACAGCCGTCGCCTTCTGTGAGTCCCCGGCTCGACCAAGCACCGCGGTGACACGCCGCCCTCGGAGATCGCCGCCCCATCCGCCTATGCTGGCGCCATGACCACGCGCCGTCTCCGCATCCGCACGCTCATCCAGGACGATCGCTCGCCGTTTGATTGCACCGCGCACGTCCAGTCAAACCCAATCAAACGCAATCAAAGCGCGGCCAAACGCAGGCCAACAGCCGGCACACAAACCGCCCCGCCGAATCCGCGCGAGCGCCGGCACGCCGGAAAACATGAAAAGTGATCGTTCAATGTCGTCTATCACCGGGGCCGCTCGCCATAGTCGCCGAACGGCGCGTCGCGCCGGCGCACCGCCTCGCGGAACCCGTCGCGCATCGCCATGTCGCGCCACGCGATGCCCTCCGGCGTGTGCCGCGCGATCCCGTCGAACACCGTGCCGAGCATCTGCGTCGTCCGCAGGCCCATGTTCTCGTACGCCTGGTTCACCAGCAGCTTGCTCATCACCAGCTGGTTCAGCGGGATCGTCGCCAGCTTCCGCGCCATCGCCTCCGCCTCGCCCGCGAGCTCGTCCGCCGGCACCGCCTTCGACGCCAGCCCCAGCCGCTCCGCCTCCACGCCCGTCAGCGATGCGCCCGTCAGCATCAGCCGCTTCGCGTGCTCCATGCCCAGCCGGTACACCCACATCATCGTCGTCGGCTCGCCCCACACGCGCGCCGGCGGATAGCCGATCTGCGCGTCCGTCGACATGAAGATCAGGTCGCTGCACAGCGCCAGGTCCGTGCCGCCGCCGACGCACCACCCGTGTACCTGCGCGATCACCGGCTTCGGGCTCTCCCACAGCGACATGTACGCCCGCACGTTCCGCGACATGCCCAGGTAGTCGCGCACCGGATCCCACTGCCCGGACATCGCCTTCTGCGTGGCGTCCTCGGCCTTCGTGCCCCAGTCCAGGTCGTAGCCCGCGCAGAACGCCCGACCCGCGCCGCTCAGGATCAGCACGCGCACCGCCGCGTCGTCGTTCGCCGCGATGACGGCCGCGCGCAGGTCCGCCACCAGCTGCGTGTTGATCGCGTTCAGCCGCTCCGGCCGGTTCAGCACGATCCGCGCGATGCCGTCGCCAACCGTGTAATCGATGCATTCGTAGCTCATCTCACCCGTCCTTTCTCCCTCCGCGCCCGCTTCCGCGCGTTCCTCAGGTGCTCGCAGCGCGGAAGCGCTCGGAAACCCCTATTTGCCGCAGTGCCCCCTCAACCCGTACACTCAGCACATAACACAGAGCATCTTCAGTATGCGTCCGCTGCGATTGCGCGCCCCTCAAGCCCGTCTTCCCCTTCGCACTGGTCGTCGAGAAGATCTATCGAGAAGATTCATCTTCTGACGAAAGGTACCCGTTTGTCATCGTTTAGTGAATTCACGCTTCGGCCTTCGAGCCAGAAGGCGCTGGAAGCTATGGATATCGTCACGCCGACGGAGATCCAGTCGCTCTCCATGCCCCCTCTGCTCGAAGGCAAAGACGTCATCGGCCAGGCATTCACCGGCTCGGGCAAGACGCTCGCGTTCGGCCTCCCCCTCATCGAAAAGATCGAGATCAAGGACAAGTGGCTCCAGGCGCTCGTGCTCGTGCCGACGCGCGAGCTGGCGCAGCAGGTCGGCGGCGTGCTCGAGCAGCTGGCCCGGCCCGCAGGCATCCGCACGACGCTCATCTTCGGCGGCCGGGCCTTCGGCCCCCAGCAGGACGCCATCTACCGCGGCGCACAGGTCGTCGTGGGCACGCCCGGACGTGTGCTCGACCACCTGTCGCGCGGCACGATGCGCCTCGACGGCATCACCTACCTCGTCCTCGACGAGGCTGACGAGATGCTCGACCGCGGCTTCGCGCCGGACGTCGAGCGCATCCTCTCGCAGACGAACCAGGACCGGCAGACGTCGCTCTTCTCAGCGACCACGCCCGAGTGGGTGCACAACGTCTCGAAGAAGTACCTCAAGACTCCCGTCGTCATCGAGACGTCCCGCGCCGACGATGACGAGGGTCCGGACATCGACCACGTCGTCTACGAGGTCTGGGACGAGGACAAGCTGACCGTCCTGCTCCGCCTGCTCGATGAGCCCGCGGAAGGCACGACGCTCGTCTTCGGCCGCACCAAGCACGGCGTCAGCAACCTCGGCACGAAGCTCGAGCGCCTCGGCTATCAGGTCGACGTCCTGCAGGGCAACCTCAGCCAGGGCGCCCGCGACCGCGTGCTCGAGAAGTTCCGCGCCGGCCAGACGCCGATCCTGCTCGCGACGAACGTCGCCGCGCGCGGCCTCGACGTCCTGCACATCACGCGCGTCATCAACTTCGAGCTGCCCGAGACGCACGAGCTGTTCACGCACCGCGTCGGCCGCACCGGCCGCATGGGCCGCTCCGGCCGCGCCATCACGATCCTCGGCCCCGGCGACCTGCCGAAGTGGCGCGAGATCGAGCGCGGTCTCGGCAAGTCCCTCCCGCGCATGACGCCCGATGGTAAAGAGATCAAGGTCGCGCCGCCCCGGCCCGCCGCTTCGCGAAACGGCGGCGGATTCGGCACCCGACGCCGCCGCACAACGGCGTTCAGCCGCCGCTAGCCGCCGCTGCGACCACCGTTCTGGACACACGACGCGGCGGGCTGAAAAGCCCGCCGCTATTCCTTGCCTTCGGCGGGGCGCGCGAAGATCAGGAACGGCGCGACAACGCGGAATCCCATGCGCTCATACAGCGGTCGCCCCATGTCCGACGCCGTCAGGTTCGCCATCTCGCATCCGCGGGCGGCGCCCTCGCGGATCGCGTGCCACGTCATCGCCTCGCCGATAGCCTCGCCGCCGGTACGCGGGAATCGTCGCGACGCCGTACACGCCGGCGGTACGCCCCGTCATCACCAGCGTCGACGTAGCAACCGGCACATCGCCCACAAACCCCGTGAACTCGACGGCGGCACCACGTCGGAAGAGGCTCGCCGGGAACAACCTGCGCGCATGGTCGAGCGACCCCTCGAACCCTGCCGCGTCCGTCTCCACGTGTACGTCATGCTCCGTGTCGGTCGTGACGGCCCGGATGTCCAACGCCGCCGACGCCTCCGGCATCGCTCTCGCGAGCGGCGCCAGCGCCATGCCCGGAAGCGTGTGCACACGCACAAGTCCAAGTTCGAGGCAGGCGCGCTCGGCGCCTGGATCGAGCCCGTCGCGCATGAGGATCCCGTACGGCATCGCCCGATCCTCAAAGTAGGCGATAGCGGCGCCGATCGCCGCCGCCGGATCGCGCAGCGGCCGCGTGACGAATGCGGCGTTCTGATCGACGGCTGGCACGCCCGTGTACTTGATCATCAGCCCGTCGATTTCGCGGAACTCGCCCGTGGCGCAGTGCTCCGCGATGTCGCGGTTCGCCTTGATGAAGTTCGCCTGGAGTTCGGCGATGATCTCGTCGTCGGTCATCGGTCGGACCATTCGTGAACGCGGATAGCGGCTCAGGTCGTGAGGAAAGTTGGAGCGGGGGACGGGGCTCGAACCCGCAACATCCAGCTTGGAAGGCTAGCGCTCTACCAATTGAGCTACCCCCGCTCGTGGCGTGCCACTGCTAGCGATGGAGTATAGCGAAGCCGCATCGCGCGCAACGAACGTTCGGCTGCCTACTGCGCGGGCGTCGGCGTCGCGAGCGCCTGCGCGATGGCCTCTGGCAGGCGCAGCCACGTGCCCGCCGCCCAGCCGTTGAACCCGTCGCCGGCGATGCGCCACCACGTGAACGTCTCCGCCTGGACCGGCCCCTCCTGCACGATCGCCTTCGTGCCGTCGGGCATGCAGTTCAGTTGCTTGCCCTGCTGCGTCGGCTGCTCGCGGATCCGCAGGCAATCGGGATCGCCGAGGCCGATGACGATGACCTGGTCGCCCACCTGCAGCGGCCAATTGATACCCGGCACCGCCGGCGCGCTCGGATCGCGGTTCGTTACGCTCAGCACCGTCCACCCATCGGCGCCCTGCTCCAGGATGGCAAGCGCGGTGCCCTCCGAGAACGTCGGGCCGATGCTGTAGGCGGAGCGAGTCCCGCGTGTCCCCAGCAGCGCCGAACACACTTTGCCCACGTCGACGCCGGGCTTCGCGGACGAGCAGTCGCCGACGAAGTCGACGTTGCGATTGGCGCGCACCCAGTCGGCCAGCGCATCGAGCGGGCCCGGGATCTTGGGCGTTGGCGTCGCGGCCGGCTTCGAACTGCCACCGCCGCCGCACGCGGCGGCCAGCAACGCGGCCGCGCAGACCAGTGCCGAGATACGGATCGCGGAGATGCTCATCGGCTGCAGCGCTCCTTCGACGGCTGTTCGGCGCGTCTACTTGCCACTCTGCGAACCAGCATACCGGGCCATGAAGTCATCGTGCACCTGGCGGCCGCCGGCCGCGAAGCCCCTGCTCGTGATCCGCATAGCGCCGCCCGATCGGTCGGACGCGGCGCCGCCCGCCTCGCGCACCAGCAGGATGCCCGCCGCGATGTCCCACGGCGACACGTTGAGGTGGGCGTAGAGGTCGAGGCGCCCGCATGCCGCGTACGCCATACCAAGCGCCGCGCTTCCGGTAATGCGGATGCCCTGCGTGTTCGGGAAGATCTGCCGCATCAGGTCGAGCTGGCGCGCTCCTGCTGCATCGTCGTAGCCCAGGTCGATACCGATGACGGACGAGAACACGTCGGGCTTGTCGGACGCCACGATCGGCTGATCGCCGCAGAACGCGCCCTGCCCGGCGACAGCCCAGAAACCTTCGTCGTGGACGGCGTCGTACGTCAGCGCGACCACCGGCTCCGCGTCGAGGCAGAGCGCGATGTTGGTACACCAGAACGGCAGCCCGATGGAGTAGTTCTTCGTGCCGTCGATCGGATCGATCACCCACGTCCAGCCGTGCGAAGGGTCGGTGTCCGCGGCGGTCTCCTCCGAAAGGATCGCGTGCTGCGGATACTCAGCGCGCAGGATCTCGATGATGCGAAGCTCGGCCGCAACGTCCGTCTCGGTGACGATATTACGATGTCCCTTCACGTCGATGGCGTGGTCGCCGCGGAAGCGCTCGAGCGCCAGCGCGCCCCCGGCTCGCGCGCAGCGCCACGCAACGTCGATCGCCTGCATGCCCGATGTCGAGAATGGAAGCGCGACGGGTTCCGTCGTCATCGCCGCGCCGCAGGGACGGCGGTGAACGCCGAGCGGAGCGCCGCGCCGGCTTCGTTGACAGCGGCCTGCCCCTGCGGCACCAGCGCCGCCATCGAGACGAACCCGTGGATGACGCCGTCGTAGCGGCTCGTCACAGCCGCCACGCCCGACTCGCGCAGACGCGCGGCGTACGCCTCGCCCTCGTCGCGTAGCGGGTCGAACTCGGCGGTGATGACGAGCGCCGGGGGCAAACCGCGCAGGCTATCGGCGCGCAACGGCGATGCGTACGGGTTCGCGCCGTCGCGGGCGTCGCGCAGGTAATGATTCCAGAACCACTGCATGCCGGCCGTGGTGAGGAAGTAGCCATCGGCGTTCTCGCGGTACGACGGCGTTTCGAAGGACCAGTCGGTGACCGGATAGACGAGCAGCTGGAACGCGATTGCCGGCGCGCCCCGGTCACGCGCCATGAGTGCGACGGCGGCCGCGAGGTTGCCGCCGGCGCTATCGCCGCCCACCGCGAGTCGCGACGCATCGCCGTCGAACTCGGCGGCGTGTTCCGCGATGTACGTCGCGGCCGCGTAACAGTCATCGAGCGGCACCGGGAACTTGTGCTCCGGCGCGAGCCGGTAGTCGACAGACACGACGGCGCAGCCGGAGGCGTTCGCGAGCGACCGGCACGTCATGTCGTGCGACTCGATGCTTCCGATCACCCAGCCCCCGCCGTGAAAGTAGACGAGCAAGGGAAACGGCGCGTCGCCGGCAGGCCAGTACGTGCGTACGGGGATCTCGCCATTCGGACCGGGGATCGAGCGATCTCTGCGTCCGCGCCACTTCTTCAGGCGTGCCAATCAAGGGAAGGATGCGCGCGCGCGCCTCAGCCGGCGTCAGCGACTCAAATGACGGCAGGTCCAGTTCCGCGGCGGCATCGAGGAGGTTCTTGACGATCGGATCGAGAGGCATGTTGTCGCTCCTGCCGGATACGGCAACGGCCTTCCGTTGCGGTGTTCTCACTACGGGTCTCTGACTCGGACTATAGCAGCCGCATCAGTTCAGCCCGACGGCTGGCCGCCCGCGCGACAGTCTCAGGCAGCCACGCGGCAAGAAGCTCCTCGAGGTCGGACGCGGCCTGCGCGAGCGTATGGTCGGCCTCCGCGTAGAGCACCAGTCGCTTCGGCTCCAACGCCCGCGCATGGATGTCCTCGCTCGCCGCGTAATCGAGCACGCCGTCCCGCATGCCGTGAACGAGCAGCAGCGGCTTGCCCAGCGCCTCGACGGTGCGCGTGCCATGGACCTGCGGCGACAGGGCCGCCACACCGGCCACGGACGGCGACAGCTCACCCGCCTTGATGACGACCGCCCCGCCAAACGAGTGCCCGACCAATGCGATGCCTCCCGTAGCGCCCATGCCGCGCAAGAACGAAACACCGGCGAGGACGTCGAGCACACACTCCTCGAACTCGCCCGGTCGGCGGTAATGGAGGCGCAGGCCGCTGAGCTTCGGCCTCAGGCGGTCGGCGAGGCGGCCGTAAAGGTCGTTGGCCGGACCTTCGAAGCCACCCAGCGCTCCGCCGACGTAGATCGCCGCGGCCGGCGCGGTCGCGCATGGATGGAGGACGGCGCGGATCTCGCCGCGCGTGGTCGCGATCATCACGCGGAGGTTGCCGTCAGGCTCCGGATGCGCGGCGACGTTCGTGATCGACAGCTCGAGGTCGCGATCCTCGGCGTCCGGCTCGTCGTCCGAGAAGTCCATACTCCGAAGCGTACCACCGTCGCCTCGAACGCCTACCGGGACACGATCAGCCGACGACGCCGCGTTCCTTGAGCGCCGCGACCGCAGTGGCGTCGTACCCGAGCGACGCCAGCACGTCGTCGGTGTGTTGGCCCGTCGTCGGGGCGGTGGTGCGGACGGATCCGGGCGTCTCGGACAGCTTCGTGCCGATGCCGAGCGTCTTCACTTTGCCGAGCGTCGGATGATCCACTTCGACCACCATGTCTCGCGCCAGGTTGTGCGGATCGTGAAGCGCCTCCTCCAGCGAGTACACGGGCCCGACGCAGATATCCGTCTGTTTCAGGATCTCGAACCACTCGTCGCGCGTCTTGGTGAGGAACTGCTCCTTGAAGTAGGCGGCTATCTCCGCGCGCTTGGAGGCGTCGTACTGGTGCGGGATGTACTGCTCGCACCCCATGGCCTTGCAGAGATTGACGAAGAAGTGCGGCTCGAGGCTGCCCAGGCTGATCCAGCCGCCGTCGCTGCATTCGTACACGTTGTAGTGGGGCACCGAACCGTTGAGCAGCGTGCCGCCTCGCGAAGGCGAGCCGCCGCCCATGAGCACGCTGCCGACGAGGCCCGCGAGCAGGTACATCACGCCGTCGGACATCGCGATATCGACATGCTGTCCGCGTCCTGTACGCTCGCGCGCCATCAACGCCGCGAGGATGCCGTACGCGGCGTGCATGCCGCCACCGGCAAAGTCGGCGATGATGTTCATCGGGATCGCTGGCGGCTCGCCCGGCCAGCCGATCATGCCGAGCGCACCGCCGATCGAGATGTAGTTGATGTCGTGGCCTACGAGCTGGCTGTACGGACCCGTCTGACCGAAGCCCGAAAGCGAGCAGTAGACGAGGCGCGGGTTGCGCTTGCTGAGCGTCTCGTAGTCGACGCCCAGGCGCTTGACCACGCCCGGGCGAAAGCCCTCGAGCACGACGTCGGCGGTCTCCGCGAGCTTGTAGAAGATCTCGCGCGCCTCCGGCTCGCGAAGGTTCAGCACGATGCTGCGCTTGTTGCGGCTCAGGACGTTGTAGGCCGCGTACTTCACGGCATCGTCCGGCCGCGGGACGATGGCGGCGGCGAGCTTGCCGTCCGCGGGCGCCTCGATGAGGAGGACGTCGGCGCCGAGGTCGCCGAGCATCATCGAGCAAAACGGTCCCGGCGCGAGTCGCGACAGGTCAAGGATCTTGATGCCTTCGAGCGGCTGCATGGTGTCCCTTTCAGGTGCGCGCCGGTGACGTCCGGCCCCGGTCAAGCGTGTCGGGTTGGCGCGCTTGGATCAAGGCGGTATCCAGTCGCGTCCGCGGGCTCGGTCCGTTCCGAGACCGCGCGGCCTACATGAACGGCCGCGCGACGGTCATCACGGTCAACATGACGGACAGCCCGATCACGATGGCGGCCGTCGCCACGCCGATAACGTTGAAGAGCGGCGTGTTCGCGCGGCCGCCCATCAGCTCCGCATCGTTCGTGAGGCGCAGCAGGCTGAACAGCACGACGGGCAGAACCATCGCATCCAGGATCTGAATGATGAGCAGCGTGCTGGTGAACGGGATTCCGGGCAGCATCGCCAGCGCCATAGAGAACACGATCATGCCTGTGAACAGGCCCATGAAGACCGGCGCGCGCCTGAAGTCTTGCGACACGCCCTTCTCGAGGCCGATCGCCTCGGTCACGCTGTAGGCCGTGGTCAGCGCGAGCACCGGAGCCGCCAGCAAGCAGGCGCCCAGCAGCCCGACCGCGAACAGATACTCGGCGAGCGAGCCGGCGAGCGGCTCCAGCGCTTGCGCAGCGTCAGACGCGCTGTCCACGGCGATGCCATGCTCGAACAATGTCGCCGCCGTCGCGACCATGATCGCGAGCGCGACCAGGTTCGCGAACAGCGAGCCGGCGATGACGTCGATGCGCTCGTACACGTAGTCCTCTGGACGGACGGCCTTCTCGGCGACGCTCGACTGCAGGTAGAGCTGCATGTACGGCGTGATCGTCGTGCCGATGATCGCGACCACGAGCTGCACGCCGCCAAACGATCGAGGCACCGTCGGAACCACGAGACCGTGCCCCACGCTGCCCCAATCCGGGTGCGCGAGGATCGCGGCGACGGGATAGGCGATGAAGACGAGCGCCATCGCCAGGAACGCACGCTCCACGATCTTGTACGAGCCGAAGACCACCAGCGACCAGAGCAACACCGCCGCCAGCGGGATCGCGATCAACCGCGGAACGCCGAGCAGCTCCGCGGCGGCCCCGACGCCGATGAATTCCGAGAACGAGGTGCCAAGGTTCGCGACAAGCAGCGCCACCACGACGAACGACGTCATGCGAACGCCGAAGCGCTCGCGCACGAGATCGGAGAACCCCATGCCGGTCACGGAGCCGAGACGCGCGCACATCTCCTGTACGACGATGAGCGCCACGAGGATAACGATGAGCACCCAGAGGAGCTGGTAGCCGTATCGAGCGCCGGCCGCCGAGTAGGTGGCGATGCCGCCGGCGTCGTTGCCGGCGTTGGCGGCGATCAGGCCAGGACCGAGGATGCCTGCGAGGAGAAAGAGGCGGGGGAACCGGCGCGCAAGCGCACGCGACCGCGATGGCTGGGCAGCCTGCGGCTCAGCAAGCGTCGACTCGTGCTGCTTCCGTACGTCCCGAATGACTACTATCGCCCATGTTTACAGTGTCAGCCGCCAAATCCGCGGCCGCGTCCGCGCCTCCACGATTCCTTGAGTAACAGCGCCAGCACGTCGTCGACCGTAATGGCGCCCAGGAAGTGCTGCCCTTCGTCGACGACCGGGATGGCGAGGAGATTATACTCCGCGATCGTCTCAGCCACGTGCTGCGGCTCATCTTCCGGATCGACCGTGACGGGCTCGCGGGCCATCACGTCGCGCACGAGCGTGCCCTCCGGCGCGATCAGCACCTGGCGCATGCTGAGCACGCCGGTCAACCGTCCGGTGTCATCTACCACGAAGAAGTAGTACGCGAAGTCGGGCGCGTCTTCCTGCGTCTGGTAGACGCGAAGCGCCTCGGTGACGGGCTGGTCGGGGCCGATCTGAAGGATGTTCGTCGTCATGATGCCGCCGGCGGTGTCGGCGTCATACTCCAGGAGGCGCCGCACGGCCTCCGACTCCGGCCGGTCCATCTCATCGAGCAGCTCTTCGGCGCGCGGCGCGGGCACGTGCGCGAGCACGTCTGCCGCATCGTCGGGCTCCATCTCTTCGATGAGGTCGGCGGCTTGCTCGACGGGCATCGCGCTCAACAACTGCGCCTGCTGCTCCGTCGAAAGCTCTTCCAGCGTGTCGGCGGCGTGCTCCTCATCGAGCGACGCCAGCACTTCGGCGCCCTCCTGCCTGCTCAGCTCTGAGACGATGCGCGCGAGCTGTTGCGGCCGCAGCTTTCGCAGTTGCAGGTGCCCGACCTTCAGGCGCACCGCGGGTGTGTCGGACATCAGGTATTCGACGTCGCGCCAATCGGTCAGCGCACGACTGGCAAAGCGGTCCCGCACCGCGCCCGGCAGCAGCCGCCGCAGGATCGCGCCGCCGCCTGTGTCGAGCGCCGCGACGCGATAACCGTCCGGCGCCACCGTCAGGTACAGGTCGTTGACGCGGACGACGCGCGTACCGCGGACGTCGATCACCTGGCGATCGAGCACGTCCTTCGAGAGCAGCAACTCACCGTCACGGCGTTGGAAGCGGCCGACGTCGACGGTCCCGGAAACGAGGCGCACGTGTCGCGCGGCGATCTCGGCAACTCGCTCGATCGGGATGTAGAAGTCGCGATTGCCTGTCCGCGACACGAGCCCGGTGACGACGGGATACGTTCCTTCTTGCAGGCGGGCGACGACGTCTTTGACCCGCGCGATCTGCTCGCCCTGCCGCTCGACGATCGGCAGGCCGACGAGCTCAGAGAGCGCCATCAACTCGGTGCCCGTACCCTCAGCGGGAGCTTGCGCCATTGCCCCTGAACCTCCGCCCCGAGAGTACGACTGCTGATGCAGGGCGGCAAGCCGGTCACGGAGCGGAACCACAGATTTCGCAGATACGAAGTGCTGGTGTGGCGAGCACCTCACGCCTGCCGTGGCCGACCGCTCGATGGTGCTCGTCCACGACTCCGCCCCGTCATGGGGGCGATGCGGCGAGCCGGTGTCGCGCTCGTGGTCGTGGCGATCCCGACGGCCTGCTCCTCTACGGTGTGATGGCAGTACGAGCAGGCCTGCGTCTTCGTCGGATCGGTCGGGCCGATCGCCGTCGTCGATCCGGCGGCGACGCCGTGGCACGCGAGGCAGCCCCCGCCACCCATCGTCCCCGGCAGCAGCTGTTGCGTCTTGACGTTCACCAGCGTGCCGTGGCAGCGGAAGCACCCCGGCGTGTCCTTCGAGGCCGTCGTGCCCATGCCCGCCGGCAGCGCGTGGCTCAGGTTGTCGGGGTACGTCAGCCAGTTCGTCTTCATCGCCGGGTAGAGGATCTGCACCGACATCTTCTTCAGTTCGTTGACCGCGCTCCGGATCGCGTCCTGGCGTGTCGCGGCGATCTCCGGGTAGTTGTCCGCGTAGAACTTCGTCAGCTGGTCGAACCAGCCGCTCCGCGCGAACTCGGCGCCGAGCACATCCGGAGCAGCGACCGGCGGCATGCCCCCGAGCAGCGACACGGCCTCGCGCTTCACGAACGGCAACGTGCGATCGATGCGGCCATGCTCGAGCGCGTCGTCGACCAGCTCATCGGGCGTCGGAATCCGGTGGCCGGAGCGGTTGTGGCAGTCGATGCAGCTCATCAGCTGGCGCTGCGATGCGGGGGGCGCGGCCGCCAGCGGTGCGTTCGGGTTCGTCCACTCGTCGAGGCCGCCGGGCTCATCGACGCCCACCCAGGAGATCGTCGAGCGGCTCTCGTCGGCAGCGCTGTAGTACAACTTCGCGGAGGCGTGCCAGTGGATCATCGGACCGTCGGCGTTCGCGGTCTGATCGCCGGCCGCACCGACGTTGAAGGCGAGCACGCGCGTGTGGCGCGTGCTCGCGTCGTCGGCCGCGTACTCGCGGTACGCGCGAAGCACGACGCGGTAATCCTTGTCCGCCGGATGGCACCCCTGGCACGTACCGTTCGTCGCCGGGATGGCGTTCGCGGGCGCCCGGATCGGCCGATCGAAGCTGTCCGTCATCACGGCGAGCAACTGCCGCATGCCGCCGATCTTCGAGCTGACATAGGCCGTGGCGTTCGGGCCCAGCGGGCTCGCGCGATAGGCGACGTGGCACTTTGCGCACTCCACGTTGACGTGCGGACCCGTCAGATGCGCCTCGACCTGCGGCTGCATCGCGCTGTGGCACGTGCCGCAGAACGTGGTCGATTCCGTGAACTCGATCCCCCGGTAGGCCGTCCCGCCGAGCAGGGTAAGCGCGCCGATCGCGATGCCGGCGAAGGCAACGATGCCGAGCAGCTGACGCCAGCCGCCGATGTCGATGCGGACGCTCCGCGGCTGACCCGCCGCCTCGGCCGCCCGTGCCGCGCGCCACGCGCCGCGCGCGACTCCCGCCGCCATGAGCAGGACACCGAGCAGCGCCAGGTTCGGCATCACGACGTAGCCGAGGATGCCCTTGGCCGCGCTCGGGTCGGCGTTGAGATATCCCGCGAACAGCGCGAAGGCTGAGCCGCCCAGCCCGATCGCCGCGATGATCGCGCCGAGGATCGTGATGATGTTCAGGATGACGTGCGGGTGAGCCGGAGCGGGCCCGCGCGCCGCGCCCGTCGCCCGATCGAGGTCGCTCATCCTTCGCTCCTCATCGCCGGCGGTTGCCGCATGTCCGGGACGGCCCGCCGATATCGCGGCCGTCGGTCAGAGCGTCCACCCGGCCGGACACTCCACACCTTCATGATGGGCGTTCGACGCCCAATGCTGAAGTGCCGATTGTGCCACACCGCGCATCCGTCCGGCACCTCCGCGGGGCGATCAGGCACCTCTCCGGTCCGTTATGTCGCGCGAATCGAATCTGGCGATGTACCTGTTTCGTAATTTTCGCCTTCGCCGGGACGGAACCGCAGATTGCGCAGATTACGCAGATGGGGTCGAACGGGGACATGCGCACCTCACCCCTAACCCCTCTCCGCGACGTGGAGGGGGAACGACGGATACCTCACCCCAGCCCGTACGCTCCCAGCCCTCGGCTGAGTCGTCGATCGCGGTGATCGTTTGCATGCTGCCTCGCCACTCTGGCGTTCGCAGCGTGCGCTTCGAGTTCCGGCTCAACGCCGAAGGCCAAGACTGCCGCTGTCACGACAAAGGTCCCGGGTGCCACTTCTTCGGCGGCACCGACGGCTGCCGCTGCTACCGCAGTCGCTCCATCGGGCTCGGGGACCATCGCCGTGAAGTGCCCCCCAGCTGCCGTGGTCGGGGCCGCGGTGGGTCACGCGGAGACTGGCCCTGTGACGGAGAATAATGCGGTGGGCGGGCAGCGCACCACCGTCTGCGGGTACCGGATCAGCAACTCGAACGGCGATCTCACGTCGGTCTCGTTCGTCACCTTCTCGGCCGCCCCCGCCGAGTCTGCTGCCAAGGCGCAGTGGGCGGCGAAGGAGACTACGGTCTCCGGCCTGGGCGATGCGGCCTATGCCAACCCCAATGCCGGCGCTCTCATCGTCTTCGTCGGCGCGGTCATGCTTTCGATCAACTCTCCGGGTAGCACCACCGCACAGTTGGAGGGGTTGGCGCGCACGCTGCTTGCGGCGTAGCTTGCGCACAGGGGATCTATCCACCGGCCCAGGGTTCAAATCCCACTAAACGCCGGCCACCACGTCGGCGAGCGTGACTCGATGTCTCACCGCAGGAGCGCGGAATGCGTGGAGGCCAGGATGGACTGGAGGGCCGGGTTGAGTCCGTCTTTCTCATAGATCTCGAGGAACTTGATGCCCGCCTTCAAGCCGAGGTCCACCGAAGCCTGGAGCGCTGACGCGGCGGTGGTCCCGCCCATCTGATCCGGTTTCTCCGTTGCCGATGTGCCCATCTCAAAGCCGGCGGTGGTCTTGGTGGAATACTGCTGTACCAGGTCATAGCCCAGGTGAGGGTCTGCCTTGCGCGCGCTCAACCCATTCTCCTGGAAGGTCACGTGCTGGCCATAGTTGGTGAAGGCGAAACTCGCAACGTCGACCCGCGTCGCGGTTTCGGCCGCAGCGTCCGGTATCGGCAGGCCGGGATAGAAGGTCAGCGAGATCTGGGTTGTGGGAAACGACCGCACGTAGGCCGCCAGCGTCTGTTGCCACGCTCCCTCATATTCTTGCAGGGTGTAGCCGAGCTGCTTCCATTGCGCCACCGCGGTCGGGTCGTTGGGAAGACTCATCTCCTCGCTGATGGACGTCGGCCCGGTCGCGGGGATATTTACGACTGCGGGGTTGGAGTCATAGCGCTGTCCGAGAACACGCACGAACGCGAACCAGCGGTCGAGGTAGGTCGCGTCCCACGGCATCGGGAGCGTAACGGTCGTGCCCTGCACAAAGCCGTAGTCGACGACGAATTGGGCCGATTGCACTCCTTGGAGCGCCCACTGGGGCGTAAACGCGCCCGGCAATACGAGCAAGATCACCTTCTTGCCGCTCGCCGAGGCGGCCTGAACCTGGCTATCGATAAAGGTCCAGTCGAACCGGTCCGGCGCGGGCTGGACATCGCTCCAGAAGGTGCGGATCACAATCCCGTCCACAGCAGGATCGGTGTAGATAGCGCGTTGAATAGCGACGTTGTGCCCGGTCACGATAAAGACCCCGCGCGTCGTCTTCGGGCCGGACGCAGGAGTCGTCGCGGGGAATGGTCGTCGCACCCGCGTTCGGCGTTGGCGCCACCGTGCCACTCGCTCCGGGAGCGGTGGTGAACGCGGTACTGGGAGTTCCGGTGAGATTGCGCTTGGGCTCACGCGTCGTTGCAGACCCACCACAGCTGGCCAGGTTCAGCAAGAGGAGAACGAGCACGAACGCAACCGACAATCGCGAGTTGAACAACTTGCCGCGCATCGCTACTCCTTCCCTTTCACGTGTCCTGGACCACGCCGCACAGATTGCGCCGTCCATCATAGGTATGCGTCGATGATGGTGCTCGGTACAAGGAGGCGTTTCGGCAGCCAGCGTCGACTATTGCGTGCTGTGACATACGAAGAGTCTAGATCAGAGCACGCATGGGCGTCGCCGAGTTGCCGGCCGGGCTGGAGGTGCCGGGTCGAACCGCACACGATATTCAGCGTCGTGTGGGCGAAGCTCACGTTATCCGAGGCCAGCTGATGGACATTGCAGATCGTCGTGCCGTAGCCGCGGGCTGCGTCCGGCAATGAGCAGCCGTTTGAAGAAGACGTTACGAACCCGGCGACGACACACAGCAGCGTGGCCCTCGCGCGTCCCCCATCCGCGTAATCCGTGAAATCCTTGTTCCGTCCCCACGGTGCCACGCGCCGCTAGGAGTTCGCCCCCGCCCCGACGCACAATACGCGCGTGCAAACATCAGCACTCCGCCCGCCAGGCCACCACGTAACTAGACCGGTTATTATTCGCGAATTTTTCTTGCACGACGATCAAACAATCAATGGCGCGACCGCCATGAGCGCAGCCGCAGCTTCGCCGGCAGCCCCCGGGCACGCGAAAATGGGAAAAACAGAGAGTCAATCAACGCGGCCGCTCGCGAGGCTCCGCCGGCTCAGGCGTCCTTGCCGGGCTCCGCGGTGCCGAGCTGGAACGGCGCTTCGCCGTCCGCGAGGAGCTGGCTCTTCGCCTGCTGCGCCACCGGCAGCCCCCAGATCTTGATGAAGCCGAGCGCGCTGGCGTGGTCGTACTGATCGCCGCGGTCGTAGGTGGCGAGCTGGTAGCTGTAGAGGCTCCTCGGCGACTTCTTGCCGACGGCCACGGCCTGGCCCTTGTGCAGACGGACGCGCACGACGCCGGTCACGTGTCGCTGCGTGCTCTGCACGTACGCCGCGAGATCCTGGTGATGCGCGGTGAACCAGAGCCCGTTGTAGATGAGATCCGCGTACTCCTGCCGAAGCATGTTCTTGGTGCGCAGCTGGTGCTTGGACAGCGTGAGCTGCTCCAGCGCCTCGTGGGCGGTGTGCAGCGTCCATGCGGCGGGCGCCTCGTAGATCTCGCGCGACTTGATGCCGATGAGGCGGTCTTCGACGACGTCGGTGCGCCCGACGCCGTGTTCGCCCGCCCACTGGTTCAACGTCTGCGTGAGCGTCACGCCGTCCATCTCGTGGCCGTCGATGCTCACGGGCCGGCCGTGAGCGAAGCCGATCTCGACCTCTCTCGGCGTGTCCGGCGCGTCTTTGGCGGACCTGGTCCACTCGTAGATCTCCTCCGGCGGCGACGCCCACGGATCTTCGAGGACGCCCGCTTCGATGCTCCGTCCCCAGAGGTTCTCGTCGGTGCTGTACGGGCTCGCCTTGGTCGCGGGCACGGGGACGCCGCGCTCCGCGGCCCACTCGATCTGCTCCTCGCGACTCATCCGGTGCTCGCGTACGGGGGCGATGATCTCGAGATCGGGCGCGAGCGCCTGCGTGCTGACATCGAACCGCACCTGGTCGTTGCCCTTGCCGGTGCAGCCGTGCGCGATGGCGGACGCCCCTTCCTCTCGCGCGACGTCGACGAGCAGTTTGGCGATCAGCGGACGGCCGATCGCCGTGGCAAGAAGGTACTGTCCCTCGTACACGGCGCCTGCCATCAGCGCCGGGAATGCGAAGTAATCGATGAACAGCCGCTTGCCGTCGCGAACGATGGCCTTGACCGCACCGATCTCGTACGCGCGCTTCTCGACCGTCTGCAGATCCTTCTCGTTGCCCAGGTCGATGGTGAGCGCGATGACGTCGTATCCCCGCTCTTCCTTGAGCCAGCGGATCGCCACCGACGTGTCGAGTCCGCCCGAGTACGCCAGCACGACTTTCTTCGCCATGAAGGGGGCTCCTTGCGCCGCGACCGGCAGGCCGCAGATGAGTCGAGAATGGTACGGAGGCTGCATCCTTTGTACGCCAAAGGCGATACGGGTGCAACAACGGCGCGGCGTTCAGTTCGCGTCGAGCGCGTTCATCACGAGCCCCGTCGGGAGCTTCGGGTAGAAGTACGTGGACTTCTGCGGCATGCGGCCTCCGGCGTCGGCGACGGCCAGCACCTGATCGACCGGCGTGGCGTTCAGCAAGAACGCGACGCGGCCTCGGCGCTCGGCGACGAAGGCGGCGGCGGCGCGCGGGTCCTGCGTGTACGAAACGGCGCCTCCCGCCGCGAGCGCCGCGTCGTCGATGCCGAACACGTTGGCGAGCACGCCGTACTGGAGCACGCTGACGTCGAGCCGCTTCCATGCGTCGGGCTTGTTCGGCGGCATCAGCGTCTCGATGGCGGCGCGGTCGGCGAGCGTCAGCAGGTGGATCCGGCCCGGCTCCAGCCCGACGGAGAGGAACGCCGTCTCGCCTCGCTGCGCATCCAGGCGCGCGAGCGCGCTCGTCAGGTCCGAGACGCCGGCGGCCGGGGTCACGTCCTCCACGCGAAAGAACCGCGCGATCCGGGCCAGCGCGTCCGGGGGAAATTGCACGGGGTCGACCAGCCGGTGTGTCGGCAGGACCAGCAGACCGGGATCGGCGGCATCGGTGAGCGCCATCAGCACGAAATTCTCGGGCTCGTCGCCCGTCCACGAAGTCGCGCGCTCGCGGCACTCGTCGCGGTACTTCAGCGCCGTCTCATAGCGATGATGCCCGTCGGCGATGTAGACGTCGCACGCCGCCAGATGCGCGGACAGCGCGGAGATGGCGCCCGCGTCGGAGATGGCGGACAGGACGTGACGCTGGCCGGCGGCTTCAAAGTCGTAGAGAGGCGTGCCGGCAAGAGCCGGGGGCGCCGCGTCCGACGATCTGGATCGATAGAGACAGTACACGGGACTCACCTGCGTGCGCGTCGCCCGCAGGAGGTCGAGGCGATCGGCTTTCGGGCCCGAGAGCGTGTGCTCGTGGGGCTTGATGATGCCTTTCTCCCACTCCTCCAGGCGAACAGCGGCGAAGTAGTGTTGGCGCGCATAGCTGGCGGCCTTCCCACGCGAACTCCTGCCGGTAGGCGTACACGGCGGGCGCCGAGTCGCGCAGCAGCACGCCCGCGCGGCGCCATTCTTCGAGATCGTGCGCGGCCCGCGTGTAGCGATTGTCCGAGGCGGTGTCGCCGACGCGCTGCTCGCCGTACTCGACTCGCACGATGTTGTGTGCGCTGCGGCCGTACAGCGCGCGCTGTTCCTCCTCCGAGATGACGTCGTATGGAGGAGCTATCGCGAGAGCGGGATCGGTACGCGCGGGGTCGTAACGCAGGCCGCGAAACGGGCGGACGTCAGCCATGCCCGAGTATATGCGTGACCTCCGCGTGCGCGGAAGCACCGAATGTCACCGCGACTGGGATCAGACGCGCGGCACGCCTATAGTGTCCGCGCATGTCGTTCTACTGTGTCTTCTGCGAGATCATCGCGCATCGAGAGCCGGCCAATATCCTGCACGAGGATGATGACGTCGTTGTGTTCCGCAACCGGCTCAACTGGGTGCCGGTGATGCTGCTTGCGGTCCCGCGCGAGCATATGCTCCAGGGAGAACTCTGGACGTCGGCCGTGGTCGCGAAGGTCGCGGCTGTCGCGGCGGCGATGGGCGCGAAGCACTGCCCGAACGGTTTCCGCATACTCAGCAACTTCGGTTCGGACGCGATGCAGAGCCAGGCGCACGGCCACGTGCACATCATCGGAGGCACGCACCTCGGCGAATACGCGTGAGGCGGGGGAGGGCGGCAGCGTGTCAGCGCGTCAGCCTGTCAGCACGTCAGCTTCTCAGCACGTGGAGCGGCGAGCTGAATCGACGAACGCGGGCTGAAAGCCCGCGCCACGGCGGCGGGAGCATCCGCGCTAGATCTCGATGCCGAGTTGCGTCAGGGCTACGCGCTGGACATCGTTGAGTTGTCGGATGCCGGCTGCGCCAAGGTCAACGAGCTGATCCATCATCGAGCGCTCGAAGGCCGCGCCCTCAGCGGTGCCTTGCAGCTCGACGAAGCGGCCTGCGTCGGTCATGACGACGTTGAAATCGACTTCCGCCGACGAGTCCTCCGGGTAGTCAAGATCGAGCAGCGCGCGGCCTTCGACGACGCCGACGCTGACCGCTGCAACCAGCCCGTTCATGGGCAATGCGCCGACGATGCCGTCCTTCACCAGTCGATTCAACGCCTGCGCGAGCGCGACGCAAGAGCCGGTGATCGCCGCGGTACGCGTGCCGCCGTCGGCCTTGATCACGTCGCAATCGACGATGAAGTTGCGCTCGCCGAGGAGCGGGAGGTTCGTGACGCTGCGGAGCGCGCGACCGATGAGCCGCTGGATCTCCTGCGAACGGCCGCTCTGCCTGCCGCGGACCGCTTCGCGATCGGTGCGGGTGTTGGTCGAACGCGGCAGCATCCCGTACTCCGCGGTCACCCAGCCGCCGCCGGTGCCCCGGAGGAACTGCGGCACGCGGTCCTCCATGCTGACGGCACACAGCACCCAGGTGTTGCCGAACTTGACCATCGCCGAGCCCTCGGCGTGGGTCAGGTAATCGGGTTCGATCGCTACCGGCCGCAGCTGATCCGGCGTACGGCCATCATGTCGATTCAACGGTCACCCTCTCACTCTCACGAAGCTCGTAGAGCCTAGCGGCTGCGCCTCGCGGCGGCCAGTCATCTGCCGGTGGACACCGTCCAGTGATAGCCGTCCGTCACGAAATGCACGGGTCCAACGTCGGCGGTGTTGTAGACGGTTCCGTACTCGGCGAGCCGATCGACGACCTCGGGAGCAGGATGCCCGAACGGGTTGTCTTTGCCAGACGACACGACAGACACCACAGGGCGCACGGCGTCCAGGAACTCGCGTGTGCTCGACGTGGTGCTGCCGTGATGCCCGACTTTGAGCACCGTCGCCTGGAGGTTGACGCCATCGTGGAGCAGCGCGCGCTCGGCTGTCGCACCGATGTCGGCCGGGAGCAGGAAGCTCACATCGTGCCAGGTGATCCGGACAACGGCGCCGGTGTTGTTGATCTGCGGATCGGCGGCCTCCGCTTCATCCGGGCCGAGCACATCGAGCCTGATGCCGTCGCCGAGATCCAGAGCCACACCCTGATGCGCCGTCTCGATGGCCAGGCCTTCGGTGCGGACGGCGCTGCGCCACGCGTCGTAGCCAACCGACGCGTTGGCGCCGGGACCGGCAAGCACGCGGCGGACGTCGTAACGCGCCAGTACATCGATGAGTCCGTTCAGGTGATCCTCTTGCGGGTGGGTGAGGATCATCAATTCGATCGAGCGATCGCGCCAGGGCAATTCATCGCCGAGGCCGCGAAGGACGGCTCTGCCGGGGCCGCCGTCGATGAGGACATCTTTGCCGTCGGGCGTCTGGATGAGGATTGCGTCGCCCTGGCCGACATCGAGCACGGTCACGCGGAGTCTCGGAGGCGACGACGGCCAGATCGCGAAGCCAACGGCGCCGACGAGAATCACCGCGGGCACCACAATCGCGGCGGCCGGCGCCATGCGACGAAGGTCGGGCGCGTGCGACGCGTCGATGCGCCCGCCCAGCGGGCGGCCGAAGATGCGCAGCACGGCGAAGGCCAGCAGCGTCACGGCGGAGTAGGTGGTCACAGCCCAGTACGACGTGTAGCCGTCGAAGGCCGCGTAGGCATGCGGGAGCGACGCGAGCCAGCGCGCCACGACGATCCAGTACGTGAGCGCGTAGTACGCGGGCGCGGCGAACACCAGCCGCCCAACAGGCAGCAGACCGCCAACGCCAGCGACCAGCGACGTCAGCATGATGAGCCCGAAGACGGGCACGACGAGCAGGTTCGCAGGTATCGCGACGAGCGACACCCTGCCGAAGTTCATCGCGATGAGCGGCTCCGTCGCGATGATGGCGGCGAGCGTCACGGATAGGGGTTCGGCGAACCAGGCGTCGGCCCAGCGCGGCACTGTGTCGCGGCGCAGCAGACGCGCGAGCCATTCGATCGTCCATTCGCGGATCGGCGATGCGAGATAGACGATGCCAATGGTCGCCGCGAACGTCAGCTGGAACGAGACGTCGCGGCTGATGTCGGGCGCGATGCCTGCCATGATCGCGGCCGCGAACAGGATCGACGTCAGCGCGCTCGATGGCCGTCCGGCGAGCGTCGCCATCACGAGCAGGATCCCCATGATCGTCCCGCGCATCACCGGCGGCGACGCGCCGACGAGCGCAGCGTACGCGACCACGACGGCGATCGACACGAGCAGCGCGCGGCGGCGGCCGAAGAGCCATGCGAGCGCGATCGTGGTGTAGGCCGAGACAAGGACGACGTTCTCGCCTGAGACGACGACGAGGTGTGAGGTGTTCGTCGCGTTCAGGTCGGCCGCTACGTCGGCGGGGAGCACGGACTTCTGGCCGAGCAGGATGCCCTGCGCGAGCGAGGACTGAGGCTCGGGCAGGGCGAGTCCGAGCGCGTCGGAGAGCTTGCGACGGACGCGCAGGATCGTCGCACGCAGAGGACTGTCGTCCTCGTGGCCGACGGCGTGTTCGCGCGGGAACTGCATGACGCTGCGGATGTTCTTGCGCGCCAGGTAGTCGGCGTAGTCGAAGCCGTCGAGCACGGGCGGCGACTCGAGATTGCCTTCGAGCTCCAGGACGTCGCCGGAGCGGTAGCGGGGCAGAAGGCCGGTGCGCACCAGCACACCGCCCGATGCGGGCTGCCACACACCGTCGAGCTGCACGGCGCGGGCGGTGACCGAGAAGCGCTGCGACGTGTCGCCGATCTCCGGATCGTCGCGGAGGACGCCACGGATGCGCATGGCGACGCCGTCGTTGTAGTGCGACACGGCGTTGGCGGGGACGTGCGGACGCGACGTCTCGTAGCGCGCGACGCCGGCTGCGAACACGGCGGCGAGCACGAGCGCGAAGGCCGCGATCCGGCGGTCGCGGCGGACGATGGCGAGCGCGAGCATCGCGGCGGCGATCGCGAGCGCGAGCGGCCAGGCGCCGCGGCCGAACGCCGAGGCGGCCGCGATGCCGGCGAGCCATGCCGCGGCCAGCCACGCGAGGATCATCGCGAGCAGGTCCGGCGGCGCAGGTTCGGTGCGATCATGGCGCCTTTCGTATACCTCTCATCGAGCTTTGAAGGTGGTGGGCGCGGCGGCCTCCCCTCCGATGATGTCAAGTCTGGCTTCGGCGAGAATGGCCGCACGGTGCTCGGAACTCCGTGCGACGACGGCCAACGGCGTCGTGCTTCCGCCATCCCGGCTCGTGCCGTAGATTGGAGCGTCGCTTCCCGGCAATGACGGCGACCAGAACTCAGGAGACGGCAGATGCCATCGGCAATCATTGAAGGCGCACGCAAAGAAGGCCGCACGTTGCTGACCGAGATCGAGGCCAAGCAGGTGCTGGAGGAGGCGGGGGTGCCCGTCTCGCCGGCGCGGCTGGCGAAGACGAGCGGCGACGCCGCGAAGATGGCCAGCGAACTCGGGTATCCGATCGTGCTGAAGATCGTGTCGCCGGAGATCACGCACAAGTCGGACGTGGGCGGCGTGGCGCTGAACCTCGGTTCGGCCGGCGAGGTGGCGGAGGCGTTCGACCGCATCGTCGCGTCGGCGAAGCAGCACGTGCCGAACGCGACGATCGACGGGGTCGCGGTGCAACGCATGGAGAAGCAGGGGATCGAGGTGATCATCGGCATGACGAAGGATCCCCAGTTCGGGCCCGTGCTGATGTTCGGGCTGGGCGGCGTCATGGTCGAGATCCTGAAGGACGTGGCGTTCCGCATCGTGCCGATCAACGCGCGCGACGCGCGGCAGATGATCGACGAGATCAAGGGCAAGCCGCTGCTCGACGGGTACCGCGGCAGCGACCCGGCGGATATCGGCAAGCTGCAGGAGCTGCTGCTCAAGGTGTCGTCGTTCGTCGAGGCGCACCCGGAGATCGCCGAGCTGGACCTGAACCCGGTGTTCGCGTACAAGGACGGCGTGAAGGCCGTCGACGCGCGGATCGTGCTGGGGGCCGCGAGCTGAACGCGAGCGGACAGGACTGAAGTCCTGTCCTTACGAGGTCCGAGCCTCCCGCAATGAACCAACACCCCGACCTGCACCGCGCACTGAATCCGAAGTCCATCGTCGTCGTCGGGTCGAAGCGGGCCGACGCGTTCATGTGGCTGCGGAACTACTCCACGTTCACTTCGGGGCCGGTGTACTCGGTGCAGATCGACCCGAACGAGATCCCGGGCATCGAGGCGATGGGGGTGACGAACTTCACGTCGCTGCTGGATGTGCCGGGCGAGATCGACTACGTGATGCTGGCGGTGCCGCGGCCGGTGGCGGCGCGCGTGCTGGCCGACTGCGCGAAGAAGGGCGTCGGCGGCGTGGCGCTGTTCACGTCCGGGTTCGCGGAGACGGGCGAGGAGGAGGGCATCAAGCTGCAGGCGCAGCTGCTGCAGATCGCCCGCGACGGCAACGTGGCGCTCATCGGGCCGAACTGCATGGGGCTGTACAACCGCCGGCTGGGCATCCGGCAGAGCGCGGAGCAGGGGCACGGCGAGGCCGGCGACGTCGGCTTCATCTCGCAGAGCGGGACGCACGCGATCAACTTCGGGCTGGTCGGCGAGCAGCACGGCGTGCGGGTCAGCACCTCCATCAGCATCGGCAACTGCATCGTCCTCGACGTGCCGGACTACCTCGACTACCTGGCGGACGACCCGGAGACGAAGGTCATCGCGATGTACATCGAGGGCGTGAAGGACGGGCCGCGCTTCGTGCGGTCGCTGCGGCGCGCGGCTTCGATGAAGCCGGTCGTGGTGTGGAAGGGCGGCGTGACGGACGCGGGCGCGCGCGCGACGGCCTCGCACACGGGGGCGCTGGCGACGTCGCAGGCGGTGTTCAGCGCGATCGTGCGGCAGGCGGGGGCGCTGCAGGCCGAGAGCCTCGAAGATACGATCGACGTGGTGAAGGCGCTGCTGTACGCGAAGCCGACGACGGGGCGCGGGGTCGGCCTGATGGCGATGACCGGCGGGCAGTCGGTGGTGATCACGGACGCGTTCGTGAACGCGGGGCTGGACGTGCCGCGGCTGTCGGACGCTTCGTACGCGGAGCTGAAGTCGTTCTTCAACATCGTGGGCGGGAGCTACCAGAACCCGCTGGACATGGGCGGCACGATCGGCTTCGGCGGGTCGGCGGCGACGCTGGCGCGGCTGTTCGGCATCCTGGACGCGGACCCGGCCATCGACGCGGTGGCGATGGAGATGGCGTCGGGGTTCCTGGCGCGGATGTGGGCGGCGAACCCGGCGAGCCTGGACGGGCTGCTGGACACGCTGGTGGCGCACCGGGACGCTTCGCCGAAGCCGTTCGTGGTGGTGCTGCAGCCGCAGCACGTCGAGGACGTGGTGCGGCAGGCGCGGCTGCGGGTGCAGGAGCGCGGCATCGCGGCGTTCGCGTCGTTCGACCGGGCGGCGCGGGCGCTGAAGCGGGCGATCGACTACCACCGGTTCCGGGCGGGGTTGGACTGATAGCTCGCGGCCCTTTCGTATCAGCGACATCGAACGTTCACTTTTCGTGTTTTCGCGGAGTCTCCTCGCGCATCACCGGCTCCGGTGCGGGTTGGACTGATAGCTCCGGCCCTTTCGTATTCACGACATTATTTCGCAGTTTTCGTGTTTTCGCGGAGGCCGGGCGGTCTTCGATTCCGGGCGGCGCGCTCGCGGGCGGCCGGCGGGGCGTCCTTTGATTGCGTTTGATTGCACTTGATTGCCCCGCCGGGAACGCAATCAAACGACGGGTCTGCGGGTGGTGGTGCGGAGGACGGCGCGTGGGCATGGCGCCAGTGTAGGGCGGGTGCGGTGCGATCTCCGAGGGGTTGGTGTCAGGCGGCGCGGTCTTCGATTCCGGGCGGCGCGCTGGCACGCTGCCGGGTGGGGCGGCCTCTGATTGCGTTTGATTGCACTTGATTGCCCCGCCGGGAACGCAGTCAAACGACGGGTCTGCGGGCGGCGGTGCGGAGGACGGCGCGTGGGCATGGCGCCAGTGTAGGGCGAGTGCGGTGCGATCTCCGAGGGGTTGGCGTCACCCCTCGCGCAACGCGGCGACGCAGCCGATGCGGTCGAGGCGGCGTCCGCCAAGGCGCCGTGCAAATGGCCCGTCTTGGGTCGCCAGGGCCCGCCCGCAAGGCGCATCAGGGCGGGAAACGCACGGCGCGTGTGAAGGTGCTATCGTGGCGAAAACGTATTCCTTAACGCGCAAGCATGTGCGCTACCGGCGGAGGCCGCGAAATGCCCCATGACACTGTTGGACTCGTCGGAGTACAGGTCCCCTGGAATCGGATCGCCAACGCAGGCATGTACGTCGAATCGTTCGAATCGTGGGGATCGAAGATCGTCGGCGGAAGGTTGGTGAAGATAGTCGGGGGCATGATACCGGCGGCGATCGCGACCGTGGAACTTCTCTTGAACGATCCGTCCGCACAGGCCGCCAACGGCTCGGACTCGCTTTGGTTGCAACTGCCGATTACTCACGTCGATGATTTCCGCGTGTTCTCGTGGGTGTTCGAGGATCGGGGTGTCGCTGACGACGAGGAAGTGATCGCGATGTACATGCCCGCTTCCGGTCTGTTCGCCGGGCGCAAGGCCCGTTTCTCTTTGGCGATCTCGCCCAAGGGGACGCTTCGATCGACATTCGCGGCAGTCCAACGCGGCGAAGAGGAACCCGATAGCGAACCGATCTGGATGCACGCCGCGCGTGCGCCGTTTGTTCTGGCAGGGGGAAAGTGACGAAGCGACGTGACATGCACGTAACGGAGGTCGAGGCCGAAGCGAGGGCGTTCATCGAAAGAGAGCACGCGAGCGACGTTGCCCTCTTGGATGAGTTGATCTCGGAAATCTCGATCGGCTGCTCGCTCATTTCAGGCAACGACCACGATCGCGGTGTCGGCTTCCTTCACCTCGTCTTGTTCAGTTGCGCTATTAACGCCCTTCGACGTGCCCGCGAGGACATTGCCACAGGTTACTCGGCGCAGCGTCGCAATGATACGCTCCGCGTACGAGGATTGGGGCGCGATCTGCTACACGGACAACCATCCCGAGATCGTCAACACTTGGCTACAGCATCTTCTACCCGGCATCCTGAGCCTACCCCGGTTTCCCGGACACCTAGACTGTGGCGACGAGGTCGCCCAGAAAGGAGTCCAGGATGGCCACACGATACCCGGCAGAGTTCCGCCAGCGGGCGGTGGAGTTAGCGCGGCTGCGTGAGAAACCGATCACGCAGCTCGCCACGGATCTCGGCGTCTCGGACCAGACGCTGCGCAACTGGCTGCAGGCAGGCGGACATCGACGAAGGCCGGCGCGCGGGGCTGACGACCGAGGAGCGTGCGGAGCTCGTGCGCCTGCGGCGGGCCAACCGCGTGCTGGCGATGGAGAACGAGATCCTGAAGCAGGCGGCGGCCTTCTTCGCGCGCGAGAACGTCCTCCCAAAATGACCTTCCGGCTGGTCCAGGAACTGGCCGCCGAGGCGTCCTCGTCGCGGTGACCTGCCGGGTGCTGCGGGTGTCGACGTCGGGCTACTACGAGTGGCGCGGTCGCGCGCCGTCGCTGCGGGCGGTCGCCGACGAGGCCCTCAGCGCGCAGATCCGCGAGATCCACGCCACCTCGCGCGGGACGTACGGCGTGCCACGCGTGCACGCGGAGCTGCGACTCGGCTGCGGCGTGCGCTGCGGCCGGAAGCGCGTCGCACGACTGATGCGGGCCGCAAGGCTGCACGGCATCTACGTCCGCCGGCGGAGGCGGGGCTGCCCGGCGCCGCCCGTGCACGACGACCTCGTGCGCCGGCGCTTCGTCGCCGACGCGCCCGAACCGGCTCTGGCTCACCGACATCACCGAGCACCCGACGCGCGAGGGCAAGGTCTACCTGGCGGCGGTGCTCGACGTGTACGCGCGGCGCATCGTCGGCTGGTCGATCGCCGACCACCTGCGCGCGGAGCTCGTCGTGGACGCGCTGGAGATGGCGCGCTGGCGCCGACGGCCCGCTCCCGGCCAGACGGTGCTGCACTCGGACCGTGGCGCGCAGTACACGTCGTGGGCCTTCGGCCACCGGCTGCGCGCCGCCGGCCTGCTCGGGTCGATGGGCCGCGTCGGCTCGGCCTACGACAACGCGATGATGGAGTCGTTCTTCAGCACGCTGCAGCGCGAGCTGCTCGACCGCAGGTCATGGCCGACCCGCAAGGAGCTGGCGTCGGCGATCTTCGAGTGGATCGAGGCGTGGTACAACCCGCGCCGCCGTCACACGTCGATCGACGACCTCAGCCCCGTGGAGTACGAACGGCTGTACACCGCGGCGGTCGATGCGGCATGATGCACCAAGAAGCAAGCAGTCCGGGAAACCGGGTCAGGCTCAGTCTCCCAGGTCCCGGAAGGCGAACCCCATCCGCAAAGTCCTGCAGTCGCGCGAAGACCATTTCCCACCTTAGACCGTTCGGAACACAGTCAGGGTCTTCGATGAAACGCGGGCGCGGGGGCCCTGCGGAGCTGACGCCTCCAGAGGGGCGTTCAAACACGCGAAGGGCATCTCCCGCCACTGACTCCGTCGTTATGATCAACGCCCGGTGCCGCGGCAGTGCTCCAGCTCGGCCAACAAACCGTCCAGCGTCCGCCGCGTTCACTTCACGGTCCTTTAGTTCGCAGACGTAACGACTGCCATCGAACATGAAGGCGAGGTCGATCGGATCGGGCGCACGTGATGTGTCCGGTATTCTGATCGAACGCCGCGGCACACCCGCGAGTAACAGGGACAGGGCGCTCAGTTCAATCATCCACCGACTCCCATCAGTCAGCTCGCGCGCCAAATCTGAAGAGGTCACCGACTCCTGAATTGGATGATCGAGCGCGTCTTTGCGACAGACTGTGCAGTGCAGACCGGGCCTCTGAACATCGTCACGAGACGCACCGACCACACCGGGTTTGCCGTCACGACAAAGGCGAACGAAAAGATGTGTCAAGAGCCCGGCCCCGTCGAGCCGTTTGAATTCGTCAAGCGATTGTGCGTCAACCCTACCCGCCTTGATGTCCCACAGCTCCTTACGCGTCTTGGGATCGGTCAGTGCTAGGCCAGCGGTGATCCGGGCCGCATCTAGTCTCGGCATTTCCACCATGTTCGGCAGCTGTTCCATCCATGCGGTGTCGTCTGCTTCCGGCTTGACGCGCTCAAGCCGCCCGCCTTCGTCGATCAACCCGGCGACGATGAGGGCTCGCGTTAGCCCAGTTATGTAGTCCGTGAGTTCGCCTTCGTCTGGTCTCCTGCCGAAATAGAGCAGCGACAACTGCACAGAATCCCGCCTGTTGATACAGCCCAGCCTGCCTGATATCGAGGGTGCGCGACGCAGGCGCCGAAGAGAAACAGGTCACACACCCCGGCCTCCCCCGGGAACCCCAGGCGGGGGGGCGCAGTAGTCGGCCGCATAACACGCTGCAGATGCTTAAGGTCGGCGAGCGACGCGTCGAGCGACGCGAGAGGCTCAACGTCATCTGATGGGCTACTCGGACGGAACCGCCTTCGCTGCTCATGTTTACGAAGAGACTCACGGCGGCCGCATCAATCGAATCCTGCGAGTTGAGCCCAACAGCTTGGTAGCGCTCGATGCGGAAAACGCTCTCGATCAGCTGTTCAGTGAACTCGGTCCGGTTCATTGGAGTTCCGTTCAAGGATTCATGGGACTAACGAGGACGAAGCGGCGTTCGTCCCAGCCCCCGTCACGGGACGCTCAACGCTGTACGAGTGGAACTGCAATGGCTCGTTGGTCGCCGACGCGGCAACGCTGCCGCGCGTCCCCACTGTTGATCCCACGATGAATGTCTTTGCCATCGAAGTGTACCCAGCCAATTGTCATGTAGCTTGCGCCATCCTTTGGATGTGATGGTTGGCGCATGGGTGCTTGCCGTCAACACCGGCGCCTACCCCAACCCCGCCCCCACCACATGCCGCCCCGGCGCCACGCGCCCCAGCGACGCCGCGTCCGCCGCCACGCCGTCGAGCGTAGCGGCGGTGCAGCCCGGCGGTAGCACGACCTCGCACTCCGCGCCCGCGGGGACGTCGATCTCCAGCGCGAAGCGATCGCCCTCGTGGCGCCAGGCGACGGCGATGTCGCCGCGCACGCTGGGGTAGCGGCCTTCGGCCCACGTCAGGCCCGCGAGGTGCGGCTCGACGCGGAAGCGCGCGAAGCCGGGCGCGAGCGGCGTCACGCCGAGCACTTCGCGCGAGAGGTCGTAGACGGGCGTGGCGGACCAGGCGTGGCAGCGGCTGTCGCGGCCGTGCCAGTGCTCCCAGAACGTGTCCGTGCCGCCCTCGACGAGCATCGGCAGCCAGCGCTCGCGGATGCTGCGGACGATCGCGTCGTGGCGGCCGGCGGCGGACAGCGCGCGGTGCACGAAGTGCGTGAAGAACGGCTGCGCCAGCACCACCTGCCGCTCCTCGTCGATCGGCGTGTACGGCGGGCGCACGAAGCCGGTGCTCGTCTCGACGAGGCGCTCCGCGTCCGTCACGTAGTCGAGCATGCGGTCCCAGCGCTCGCGCGGCGCGATGCCCGACGTGATCATCGCGGCGTTCGACTGCTGCGACACGCGGCGCACGGGGCCGTCCGGCAGCAGCGCGTCGACGTAGACGCCGCGCGCGTCGTCCCACAGCAGGCGGTTCGCGGCGGCGGCGGCGCGGGCCGCGAGCGCGCGCCAGCGATCGGCGAGGGCGGCGGCGTGCTGCTGGTCGGCCAGCGCCGCGGCGTGGCCGAGCGCCTGCACGAAGAGCGCGTTGAGCGATGCCGGCGCGCCGCGCTTGTCGACCTCCGCCCAGTCGATGAAGATCCAGCCCGGCACGTTCCACAGCAACCCGTCGTCGCCGATGTGATGCTCGAACCAGGCGACGGCGCGCGCGACGTTCGGGAAGACGTCGTCGACGACGGACGTATCGCCGGTGTGCAGGACGTAGTCGCCGGCGGTCATGATCCACGAGAGGCAGTAGTCGGCGATGTACAGGCCGTTCGTGGCGCCGAGGTCGCTCGGCGTGGCCATCTGCGTCATGCCGTCGCGCCGCTGCGACTGCGCCACCTGGCGGATCTCCTTCGCGGTCAGCCGCGCATCGCCGAAGCAGGCGTAGTTCACCATCGACTCCACGTACGCGTCGCCGACCCACTGCCGCTGCTCGCGCGAGGGGCAGTCCTCGAAGCCGTCCTGCATGCAGAGCTGCAGCGTGTACGCGCCGGCGTTCCAGATGCGCGTCAGGTCCGGGTCGGAGCAGGCGAACGAGCCGCGGTTCCCGACCGGGTACGACGTGAAGTTGACGTTCGCGCGCCGGATGCGCACGGGCGCGTCGGGGCGGTCGGGCGCCGGGCTGACGGTGAGCTGCAGGTAGCGGAAGCCCGGCGCGCTCGAACTGCTCCCACGCCTGCTCGCCGTCGCGGAGGATGTAGCGATGCACGTTCTGGCTCGTGATGACGTTGGCGCGCTGCACCCGCGCCCGGCCGTCCTCGCGCAGCCGCTCGCAGTACGAGACGTCGATCGTCGCGCCCGCCGGTCCGTCCAGTTCGAGGCGCGGGTAGCCGCTGACGTCGCGCCCGAAGTCGACGACGATGCTGACGGCGCGGCCCGCGGCCAGGCGGACTTCCGTCGCCGCGACACCGGCGGCCAGCAGCGCGTCCGCGTGTTCGACCGCGCACGCCGAGAGCGGCTCCGGCGCGGCTTCAGCGATCGCGACGATGTCTGACGGATCGGCGACCGCCACCTCGGCGACGCCCGCGACGCGGACGGCGTCGCGCGGCTGTTCGAGCAGCGGCGGGATGTCGCGCGGCACCATGTGCGGGAACGGCACGACGTCCTCGCCGATGCTGACGCCGGGCGTGGCGAGGACGATCGCGTTCGTCCACGCGGCGTCGTCGAAGCCGGGCTGCGTCCACCCGTCGTCGGCGCGGCGCGCATCGTAGATCTCGACGAAGCCGACGCTGCCGCCGGGCGTGTCGCGCTCCCACGCCTCGGCGATCGCGTAGCGCCATCGCGCGTCGGAGTCGAGATCGCGCAGCGCGTCGCACTCGACGAAGATGCCGCCGCAGCCGAGCTGGCGCGCCCAGTCGGCGCGCGGCAGCTCGTACCACGACATGTCGCGCCCGTAGCTGTGCGCCAGCACCGCGACGACGTTCTCCCCGGCGCGGAGGAACGGCGCGATGTCGTACTCGTCGTAGTACTGGTAGAGCGGCTCGCAGCGCGCCGGCCCGCGGCCGATGCGGACGCCGTTCACGTACAGCCGGTAGCGCCCGTCGGCCGAGATGCGCAGCGCCGCCGACAGCGGCGGCATCTCATCGATGTGGAACGACGCGCCGGAACTGCACGAAGAGGTTCGCGTCGAGCTTCGGGTCGATCCGCCCCGCCAGGCTCGAAAACGGAAACGCCACCCCCCGATCCCGCCAGATCCACGTCCCTCGCCGTTGCATGCGCCCTCCATCCAGATGTCACAGATTACACAGAGTGGCACAGCCGTCCCCGGCTGTGAGTCGATGTGGCACAGCCGCCCCCGGCTGGAGCGCAGGCGCCCCCGCCTGCAGTCGCCCCAGCACAGCCGCCCACCATGGATCACAGCCGCCCCCGCCTGTGAGTCGATGTGTCACGCCCCGTACTCCGTGGCGCGGGCTTTCAGCCCGCGTCGCCCTCGGCTCGCATCCACGCCGTAGGGGCGGCCCCAGGGCCGCCCGCACCTTCGATTGCCCCAGCACCGGCGCGCCCAATGGATGCACAGGCGCCCCGCCTGTCCCCCCGACCCATCCGCGAAATCTGCGTAATCTGCGGTTCCCATCCCCCGCAGCCGGTGACACGCACCGCTAGGCGTTCACCCCCGCCCCGGCGCACAATACGAGCGTGCCAACGCCAACCACGCCGCCGTCCCGGAACGCCACCCCCGAAAGCCGCCGCGACTTGACCGATTATTATTCGCCGATTTTTCTTGGATCACAATCGAACAATCAGTCCGCGCCCGACCGGGCGCCCCGCACCGATTCTGCGCATCGCCCGAAAGCGAAGGGATCGCGCGAGAAACGCGAGAATCAATTGGTCAATCAAACCGCCCCGGGCCGCGGATCGCGCGGCTCGTGCCCGTCGCAGCGGACCACGGGCAGCGCCGGGTACTTCGGGAATCGCGGCTCCGACCGCGATCGCTCGCACAGCACGAACGTCGAACCGCGCACGGACGTCACCTGTCGTGCGTGTACGCACGTCGCGCAGAGGCCGTCGCGGCGTTCGGCTTCGTCCATGCGGGCAGTGTACGCGCGGGCCTCGGCCGCTACTTCCCTTCGAAGTGCGGCTTCCGCTTCTCGAGGAAGGCGCTCACGCCCTCCGCGCGGTCGGCGGTCGTCTGCAGGATGATCGTGAGGTCGGTCTCGTAGCGCAGCGCCTGCTCCAGCGGCATATCGAGCCCCTGCCGCATGGCCTCCTTCGCGTAGCGCACGGCGATCGGCCCCTGCGCCGCGATGCGCTCCGCCAGCGCGCGTCCGTGCGCTTCGAGATCGGCGCGCGGCACGACGGCGCTCACCAGGCCGCAGGCGAGCGCCGCCTGCGCGTCGAGTTCCTCGCCGAGCAGGATCATCTCGGACGCCTTGCCGCGGCCGATGAGGCGTGGCAGGCGCTGCGTGGCGCCGGCGGACGGCACCGCGCCAGCGGCCACATCGCGGATCGCGAACGCCGCCCCCTCCGCCGCGATGCGGACATCGCAGGCGAGTGCCAGCTCGAGGCCGGCGCCGATCGCCTCGCCCTGGATGCAGGCGATGATCGGCTGCGCCATCAGCTCGAGGCAGCGGAACGGCAGGCGGTCCGCGGACGGCGAGATGCCGTCGGCGCTCGCGCCGCACGAGAACGCATCGCCTTCAGCGATGAGCAACGCGACGTGGATGTCCGGGTACTCATGGATCGACGCCGCAGCCGCCTCAAGGTCGTCGAGGAAGCTCGCGTCGATGGGATTACCGTGGTCCGGGCGGATGAGACGGATCTCAGCGACGTGGCCCAACTTCGTAACCGCGAGGGTAGTGAAGCTCATAGCGCATCATAGCAAGGCGGGCCGTACCGCCGGCTGGCGCGGGCAGCCGGGCAGGGCGGCGGCACTCACGTTAAGATGTACGCGCTGTACCGAGGCGGCGCCATACACCCCCGCACCCGCGCGCGACACGCGCGTCCTGGTGAGCGATGACGAGACGGAGGCACAGGCATGAAGATCCTCGCGACGTTCGACGGCACCAAGTTCTCCGAGTCGATCATGCCGGTACCGGAGCCGATCGCGGCCCTTCCTAACGTGGAATTCACGCTGCTGTCGGTGGCGCACGAGCCCTGATGCGTCGAGAAGGCGCGGCCAGCCGCGCCCCGTCACCGTGAGCGAGCCGCTGGGGCGCCATTCGCCGCCGATCGTCATCTGCGCCGATCCGACCTACGCGGAGGACAAGACACAGGCAATCGAACGGCGCATCTCTGAA
>CAVUOT010000009.1:0-140938 GCA_963743185.1 uncultured Chloroflexia bacterium
TGCGCACGGACGATCCATCAGCGCGGCGCCGTGCACATCCTCACCGCCAGCGCCGAGGTGAACCCCGTCCTCGAGCGGTACATCGACCGGGGCATCGACGAGGCGGAGCGCACCGACGCGAAGGCCGTCGTCATCAAGCTGGATACGCCCGGCGGGCTCTCGTCGTCGATGGAGCACATCGTCCAGCGCATCCAGTCGTCGAAGGTGCCGGTGGTGGTGTACGTCGCGCCGAGCGGCGCGAAAGCCGCGTCTGCGGGCACGTTCATCACGATGTCCGGCCACGTCGCCGCGATGGCGCCCGGCACGAGCATCGGCGCGGCGCACCCGATCAACTCGAGCGGCGGAGATATCGGAGGCACCCTCGGCGTGAAGATCGAGAACAACGCCGCGGCCTACGCCCGCAGCGTTGCCGAGCAGCACAGCCGCAACGCGGACTGGGCCGAGCGGGCGGTCCGGCAAAGCGTCTCCGCATCGACGAGCGAGGCGGTCGACCAGCACATCGTCGACTTCGCAGCCGACGACGTCGACAGCCTGCTGCGCCAGGCGGACGGCCGCACCGTCACGGTCGCCGGGCAGCCGGTGACGCTCAGCGGCCTGGCGACGGCACCGCGCGTGTCGAACAGCATGACGCTGGTCGAGCGGCTGCTGCTCGTGCTCGCGGATCCGAACATCGCGTTCATGCTGCTGAGTCTCGGCGGCCTCGGGCTTGCGATCGAGCTGATCCATCCCGGGATCTTCGCGCCGGGCGTGTTCGGCGCGATCTCGCTGATCCTGGCGTTCTTCGTGCTGGGATCGCTGCCGGTGAACTACGCGGGCGTCGCACTGGTGCTGCTCGCCTTCGTCTTGTTCACGGCCGAGTTCTACGTGGGCGGAATCGGCGCGCTGGGCGTCGGCGGCGCCGTCTCGATCATTGCGGGCGGACTGCTGCTGACGCCGACGAACAATCCGGACTTCCAGGTCTCACGCTGGCTCGTCGTCCCGACGGGCGTGATCTTCGGCGCGTTCTTCCTGATGTTCGTTGCGACCGTCATCCGCACGAGACGGATGCCCGCCTCGCTCGGCACGCTGGCGATGGTCGGCAACAAGGCGATCGCCCGCTCGGACCTCGAGCCGGAGGGCTACGTGTTCGTCGAAGGCGAGCGGTGGAAGGCGATCGTCGAAGACGGTCCGGTCCGCCGCGGTGAGGCCGTCACGATCACCGCCGTCAAGGGGCTGACGTTGACGGTCAAGCGGCGCGACGCGAACCCGGAGGGGTAGGCCTCGCCCCGGCCCTCTCCGCCGGGCGGAGAGGGAGTACCGTCTGGCCCGTTTATACGGCAGCGGTCCCCAATCCCCGTACACGCTCATAGAGGTCCACAAGATCGTCCGAGATTGGCGCGGCGTGGTGGCGAAGATCGTGGCGCACCGTCCGCGGGTCCAGCGCGCGCCCGACGAATCGCTCCAGCGGCGTAACGGTTCGCTCCGGGTCCGCGTGCAGCGCCGCGTACTCGATGCTCATCGCGTCCAGCCCGTACTCGCCGATGATCTCGAGCAGGCGCTCGTACTGCGTGCGCCAGACGTGCTTCACCGCGTTCTCGGCGTCCTCGCCGGCCTGCGCGTAGTACTTCAGCGTTGAGGCCACGACCTCCGCCGGGCTGCGCAGGCAGACGATGATCCGCGGCGGTTCCGGCAGCACATCCAGCCACGGCTCGAGCGTCCACGAGAAGCGGGGGTCCTTCCACGCGGGCGTCGCCAGCTTCACCTGGTCCTGCATGTAGGCGACGTACTCCACCGCGGCGTCGCAGATCTGCGTCCTCGTCGCTGTCGTGAACCATTCCCCGACGCCGGCCGCCTTGAGAATCGCATCGTTGATCATGATCACCATGCGCTCTTCGAAGTAGCCCTCGGCGTTGTGCTCGTCGGGCTCGATCAGATCGTTGCCGACGGACAGCCCCGCCTCGTGCAGCAACTGCGCGACGGCGCTGGTGCCGGACCTGCCGCTGCCGGTGATCAGGAACATGGACCTACCACCGGTTGCGGTGAACGTACTCATCCCAGGGGAGGCGGGCCGCCTCCGGCACCGACTTCGGCGCCTTCGCGCGGTAGCCGAAGCCGACGACGATGCAGACGCGCCACGTCTCGGGCAGCCCGAGGGTGTCGCGCGCACATTCGACGTGATGCATGCTCACCGGGCATGAGCCGATGCCCTCGGACCACGCGGCAACCATCATGTTCTGCGCCGCCCGCCCGGCATCGAACTCGCTGCGGGTGCCGACGTCCGTCAGCGCGACGGCCACCAGCAGCGGCGCCGCCGGGACCCAGGCCGCGAAGTCGCCGCACTTCGCGATATCTTCCTTCCGCTTTGGGTCGTCGATGATGATGAACCGGCACGGCTGCACGTTCTTCGAGCTGCCCGCCATGCGCCCCGCCTGCACGATCCGCCGCACCAACTCTTCGGATATCGGCTGCTCGGTGAACGCGCGCGAGTCCCGTTTCGTGACGATCGTCTTGTAGGTATCCACGGCTTCGCCTCCAGTCTCCACGAGTATGCCGACGCGCGCCGCTTATCGCCACCGCTGGATCGCAGCGCCCGCGTCGGCGATGATACGGCCATGGCACGATACGGCTTCACGTTCCCGTTTGATGGACTGCCTCTGCACGCGCACAAGGACGCGCTGCAGGAGGCCGAGCGCATCGGCTACACCGACGCGTGGTCGTACGAGATCGACGGCGTGGACTGCTTCACGCCGCTGGCGATGGCGGCCGCGTGGACGGAGAAGCTGCGCCTCGGCACCGCCATCGCCAACGTGTACACGCGGGCGCCGCTGACGCTCGCGATCTCGGCGAACGCGATCGCTGAGGCGGCGCCGGGCCGCTTCGCGCTCGGCATCGGCGCCGGCTCGTCGGTGATCGTAGAGCAGTGGGGCGGCGTGCCGTTCGAATGGCCGTATCGGAAGGTGCGCGACGTCAACACGCTGCTCAGGCAGGCGTTCACGGGCGAGAAGGTCGTCGCGGAGCTGGAGACGGCGCGATCGAACGGCTTCCGGCTCTCGCGCCAGCTCGTGCCGGCGCCGCCGATCTACATCGCCGCGCTGCGGGAGCGCATGCTGCGCCTCGCCGGCGCCGAGTCCGACGGTGTGATCATCAACTGGCTCGGCGCGGGTGACGTCCCGAAGACCGTCGCGGCAGCGCACGCGGGCGCGCGCAAGGCCGGACGCGATCCCGCGAAGCTCGAAGTGGTCTGCCGCATCTTCGTCTGCATGACCGAGGACGCGGCGCTCATCGACTTCCTCGGCCGGCGCATGATCGCGGCGTACCTCAACGTCCCGGTCTACGCGGCGTTCCACGAGTGGCTCGGCCGCGGCGACGCCCTGCGCCCCATGTGGGACGCGTGGTCCGCCGGCGACCGCAAGGCGGCGACCGCCGCGATCCCGCCGCAGGCGATCGAGGATCTGCTCGTTTACGGCGACGCCGCTACGTGCCGCCGGAAGATCCAGGCGTACGTCGATGCGGGCGTCACGGTGCCGGTGCTGAACTTCGTGCCGGTGGCCGCAGAGCCGCAGCAACGCGCCGAGCAGTCGCTCGACATGCTACGCGCGCTCGCGCCGGGGTAGCGTAAGCGCTACGCCATGGCGAAGGCGTGGTCGAGTTCGAACCGCACCTGCAGCTCTTTCGGGCCGCCCGGCACGAGCACGGCGCCCGCGTCGCCCTCGATGCGCAAGGACTTGACGCGCGGAAGGAGCGTGTTGAGCACGATCTGCGTCTCGAGCCGCGCCAGCGGCGCGCCCAGGCAGTAGTGGATGCCCTGCCCGAACCCCAGGTGGCGGTTCGGGTCGCGGTCGATGACGAACTCTTCCGCCCGGTCGAATGCGCGCTCGTCGTGGTTCGCGGAGGCGATGAGCACGAGCAGGCGGTCGTCCTTCGGGATGGTGACGCCGTGCACTTCAACGTCGCGCGTCGTGCGACGGAACGTTGCCGGGAAGGGCGGATAGTAGCGCAGCGTCTCCTCGATCATCGAGGGGATCAGCTCGGGCCGCTCCTTGAGCTGTCCCAGCACTTCGGGGAACCGGGTGAACACGCGGGCGCAGTTGACGATGAGCCCGGTGGTCGTCTCGTTTCCGGCGACGAGCAGCACGCGGCAGATCACGAGCAGGTCCGACTGGCTCAGGCGCCCGCCGTCTTCGGTCTCGGCGTGTACGAGGGCGCTGAGCAGGTTGTCCTCGGGCGCGGCGCGCAGCTTGTCGAGCTGCATCGAGAAGTACGCATCGAACTCGGCGTTGATCTCCTCGAGCGCGGTGTTGTTCGATTCGAACAGCGACGTCGCGACGTTCGCGATGATGGCGTCCGACCAGCGCTTGAAGGTCGCCATATCGCCGTCCTGCACGCCAAGCATCGCCGCGATCACCATCACCGGCAGCGGATACGCGATCCCGGCGACGAAGTCGGTGGTGTGCTCCCGCGAGCATGCGGTCGACCATCGCGCGGCAGTTCGCCTCGATCGCCGGGCGCTGCAACTCGATCACACGCGGCGTGAACGCTCCCGTGAGCAGCCCGCGCATCCGCGTGTGCACCGGAGGATCGTCGAAGAGGATCGTCGGCGGCCGCGTCTCACCCTCGGCTCGCTGGCCGACGGACGACGAGAAGGTCGCGGGATCGTGGAAGATGCGCACCGCATCGGCGTATTGCGAAACCATCCACAGCGGGCCGTCCGGCGGCCGAAACACGGGCGCCTCCCGTCTCAGACCCGCGAGGATCGGGAAGGGATCGCCAGCCATCTCCGGACTGTCGAACAGGGTAAACGGCCGCTGCGGTTCGCTCACGTGCTCTCCCATGTTGGCCCACAGAATAATATTTGGCGTGAGACAAACTATCCCTGCCCGGCCGCGCCTGTCAAGCGGCGAGTGCGTCGTCGGGCGATTCTGACTCGCCCGGGCGCGGGCGGGCAAGCGGGCACAGTCGGGTGGGCCTCCGCCGGGACGCGTCAAAGGGTGAAGCGCTGCGCGGACGGTGTCAGTACCGTAGGAATGCGGCGATGCCCTTGTCGGCGAGCATCCGGCTCGCTCCGGGCGCCAAGAAATGGACCTGCGCGTCGGTGGCCATCGCGGTGCGCACGGCGCTCTCGGCGATGTCCTCGGTCTGCCAGAGCGACTCGCCGCAGAGCGGGCAGGACTCCGCGTCCGCGGTCGCCAGGTAGTGGCCCTCAGGGCACTGCACGCCATGACGCGTCAAGTGGTCGGGCAAGACCAGCATGTGCACGCGGCCTTCACCGACGGCCTGCAGCGTATCGTCCCATCCGAGCGCCGCGTGCCCGCCCTTCTCGGCATCGGTCACGAGTTCGGCGATAACCTCCCGGTCCTTCGTCTCGCGTGTTTCGGCCTCCAACGACTCGACACGCTTCACGATGTCGGCCGTGACCGCGAACATCTCCATCGGCATCGTACCGATCACTGATCGCGCCAGCGCTGTCGGCAACATGCGCCTCAAGACGGCGAGCGCCTCATCCGGTCCGGCGAGAATCACCGAGTGAATGGGACGAGAACGATCGATCGCCCAGAGATGCTCGACCGTGCGGCGGGCGTGCTCATGCAGATGGTACTCGCGGTGGCGCGCGTAGTTCGCCTGCCCCCAGCCGCCGGCGGCCGTCCGTCCGATCACGTCGCCATGCAGGGTCACTTCCTCTTCGACTGTGCCGAGCACGATCGTAATGATGCGCGCGTGATCCTTGTCGAACATCACGACGCAGTAGCGGCCGTGCTCGTCGAGGGCCGCAATAAGCGGACTGAGGACGGGGCGCGGCCCGAATCGGGCGACCGAGCGCATAGGAAACTGCAGCGGGAGTACGGTGCGCAGGCCGCCCGGCCCGCTGAAGAACATGGCCGCTGCGCGGCCCGGCGCTTGCTGCCAGCCGCGCACCTCGTCGGTGACGCCGGCGATCTCGTACTCCAAACGGCCGCGTGTCCACTGGTCGTAGGGCTGGGCGTACAGCGGCTTCCAGAGATCCAGCAACTGGGCCTCGTAACCTTCCCGGCCCGCGGTGGCCGGATCGATGTCGAGGTATACGGTGAGCACGCCCTCGCCATTGTGATAGCCGACGAGCTGGTGCACGACGCTGTCGAAGTGCGCATCGTCGAGCAGTGTTCCGCGAGTCTCTGTCTGCATCGCCTACCTCCGGCCGCCTGCTCTTCGATGGTACGGGCGCGGGAGATGCGCGGGTCAGGGCCATACGCATGGATCTGCCATGCCTTTCGGCCGTAGCACACGGCGCGGCACGATCGGCGGCGGCTGGGCTACAATCGATCCAGCGATCCGGCGAAGCATCGATTTGGACGGCAGGGCGGAGGCCCAGGCATGACCGAAGGGGACGCAGCACCCGCGCTCGAGATGATGAACTACGGCATGTACGTCATCGGCTCACACGGGCCGATGGGGCGCAACGTCATGGCGGCGCACTGGCTCATGCAGGTTTCGTTCGAGCCGCGCATGGTCGCCCTGGCCCTCGAGAACAACGCCCGGACGCTGACGAACGTGCGCGAGACGCGCGTCTTCAGCGTGAACGTGATGGGTGAAGAAAGCCGCGCGCTCGTTGCCAGCTTCCTACAGCCGGCCGATCCCACGAAGATCATCGGTCGCACGGGGCCGCCGTCCGCCATCGACAAGCTGGCCGGCGTTCCTCACAAGACCATGGCCACGGGCTGCCCGATCCTGAAGGACGCGCTCGCGTGGTTCGAATGCGAAGTCGAAGGCGGCCTTCCTACGGGCGACCATACGCTCGTCGTCGCGCGTATCGTCGGCGGCGGCCTGATCAACGCGGGCAGGCCGCTGCGCGACGACGACCTCGGCTGGACGTATTCCGGCTAGCGCTTACGCTGCCACCGGCGATTCGCCTGCCGTGCTGCCCGGGTCAAACGGAGCGCGCGCGCTCAGGCGGTCTTCACTTCGATCTTCTTGGCCGCCACGGACTGCTTCTTCGGGATCTCGACGTGGAGCACGCCGTCCTTTACTTTCGCGTCGATCTGGTCGACGTCGCAGCCCTCGGGCAGCGTCAGCGCGCGATAGATGCGGCCGTATGAGCGCTCGCTCCGGAAGTAGTGCTCCTCTTTGACTTCCTTCTCCGCCTCGCGCTCACCGCTGATCCGCAACTCATCTCCGACGACGTTCACCTCGATCTTGTCCGCGTCGATCCCCGGCATCTCCGCTGTCACGACGACCTTGCCGTCCTTCTCGTACATGTCGACGGCAGGCAGTTCGTGGGCCATCGAGCGGAGCGCCCGCGCCGGGAACGTGAACGGCCAGCGCGTGTCCAGCCGGACCATGTTCCACAGCTCGTCCAGGTCAGGGAAGGCCGGACGCCGCACAGCCAGTTCCTTCTCGCCATTCGCAGCCATGATCTCGCCTCCTTTTCAGGTCCATGAAGCTCCACCATGATCTTCGATCGAGGCGGGAGGCCGTTACGACGGCCGATCGGACAGAAACTGCGCATCCGATCGGCACGTCCCGCAGAGCGCCGGGCCAGCGTCGCGGCCGCGCCCGACGAACGCGGGCTGAAAGCCCGCGCCACGATAGCCGTGACTCTGATTCGAGTCAGGCGGACGCCGGCTTCGCCGTGACGCCACCGCCGGCGCTGACCTCGCGCTGGATTTGTTCGGCCGCGGCGGTGCTGAACGAGCGCGGGTTGGCGACGTATCGGTCGAGGAACAGCGCCATGATGCCGGCCGTCTGCCGCCCGAACTCCGGCGTCGCATCGAACGCATGCGGCGCGTCCGCGTACACGTGCAGTTCGGCGTTCGCGCCGGCATCGATGAGCGCGCGATACATGCGGAAGCTCGCCTCGTCCGGTACCAGCTCGTCTTTGTTGCCGGTGATCAGCAGCGTCGGCGGGAACGCCGCGCTGGCGTAGTCGATCGGGCTCGCCGCGCGCGCCGTCTCGAGCGAGTAGCCGCGGCCGAACAGGAACGACAGCTCTTCGCGCAGCGGCTGGTCGTGGGCGTACAGCTGCGCGGGCGCGTAGAACGCAACGCACGCCGCGACGTCCGTCGGCAGGCCGGCATGGCCGCCTTCGCCCTCGAACCCAGCGACGTTCTGCGTGCCCGCGATCATCAGCGAGAGGTGCGCGCCGGCCGAGTTGCCCGAGACGGAGATCTTGTTCGGGTCGATGCCGAGACGAGAGGCGTTGGCGCGCATCCAGCGCAGCGCCGCCTTCACGTCGTGGAGCTGCGCCGGCCACTTGGCCTCGCCCGCGAGCCGGTACTCCGTGGCCACGCACACGTAGCCGATACGCCCCAGCAGGATGCCATAGCCGTGCAGTTGCGACCGGTCACCGCTGGTCCATCCTCCGCCGTGGATCAGGAGCACCGCCGGCCGCGCGGTCCCTTCCTGCGGCGGCATGTAGACGTTGCATTTCAGATCGCGCCCGCCTCCGGTGCCGAACACCACGTCGTACTCGATTGTCACGCGCCCTGTCTGCGGCTCCGCCATCATCGCCTCCAATCGCTGCTATCGAACGTTCGACACTACGCTGAAAACGGGCCGTCCGTCAACTAGCCCCAAGCGCGGACGCTGCCTAGAATAATGCGCCTGCCCGCTGCACATCGCCTCCGTTTCCGAATTTCCGGAGCCACGCGCGAAAGCGGACGTTCGAGAGAAGGAGGACCCCCATGGCCCGCAAGAACGGCAGCCGACCCGACAGTCTGCCCGCCGCCACGTACACATTCAGCCTCCAGGCGCAGTACGCCAACAAGCCCGGCATGCTCGCCAAGATCGCTACGGCCGTCGGCGACTGCGGCGGCAACATCGGCGACATCGACGTCGTCCGATCGTTCGGCAACACGATCGTGCGCGAAATCAGTGTCTCGGCGCGCGACAGCGACCACGCGCGCGAGATCGTCGAGCACGTACGCGCCGTGAAGGGCGTCGCGATCAAGAGCGTCGCCGACCGCGTCTTCCTCAGCCACCGCGGCGGCAAGATCGAGATCCGGAACAAGGTGCCCGTGACGACGCGCCGCGACCTCTCCGTCGTCTACACGCCCGGTGTGGCCCGGGTCTGCCTCGCTATCGACAAGGACCCAGACCTCGCGTACTCGCTGACCATCAAGGGCAACACCGTGGCCATTGTCAGCGACGGCACAGCGATCCTGGGCCTGGGCGACCTCGGCCCGAAGGCGGCGATGCCGGTGATGGAGGGCAAGGCGATGCTCTTCAAGACGTTCGGCGGCGTCGACGCGTGGCCGATCTGCCTGGACACGAAGGACCCGGACGAGATCGTCGCGATCACGAAGGCGCTCGCGCCAGGCTTCGGCGGCATCAACCTGGAGGACATCTCCGCGCCGCGCTGTTTCTACATCGAAGAGCGGCTGAAGAAAGAGACGGACATCCCGATCTTCCACGACGACCAGCACGGCACCGCCGTCGTGGTCCTCGCCGCCGTCCTCAACGCGACGCGCATTGTCAAGAAGAACATCACCGACCTCAAGGTCGTCGTCCTCGGCGTAGGCGCCGCCGGCGTCGCCTGCTCGAAGATGCTGATGTCGGCCGGTGTGACGAACATCATCGGCGTCGACCGCTCGGGCATCATCCACAAGGGCCGCACCGAAGGCATGAACTTCATGAAAGAGTGGTTCGCGGACAACACGAACCGCGAGGGCATCAGCGGCACGGTCAGCGACGCCATGGAGGGCGCCGACCTGTTCCTGGGCGTCGCCGGACCGAACATGATCACGGTGGACGACGTGAAGAAGATGAACCGCGACCCGATCGTGTTCGCGATGGCCAACCCCGACCCGGAGATCCGGCCCGAGCTGGCAGCGCCGCATGTCGCGGTCATGGCGACCGGCCGCTCGGACTTCCCGAACCAGATCAACAACGTGCTCTGCTTCCCCGGCTTGTTCCGCGGCGTCTTCGACGTGCGCGCGCGAGAGATCAACGAGGAGATGAAGCTCGCAGCCGCCCAGGCCATCGCCGCCGCCGTCAGCAAGACGGAGCTGAGCCCGGAGTACATCATCCCCAGCGTCTTCCACCCGACCATCTTCAAGAACGTTGCGCGCGACGTTGCCGCCGCGGCCATCGCCAGCGGTGTCGCCGAGACGCGAGCGCAAGGCGATCACGTCGTTCCTGTAGCGAAGAAGGTCAGGACAACGAGGAGAGCGCGGTCCGTAAGGGACCGCGCTCTCTGTTGTCCGGTGAATCAGCGATGTGCGTGAGCTGCAGCCGCGCTCACGAAACCGCCAATCTGTGCAATCTGCGTGATTCGGACCGGCTCGCCCCCGGCCCCCGTTACACCTTGAGCAGCGCGCCGCCGTCGTAGAGCTTCGCGACGCGTACGGCGCCCGCTGGACCGACGGCCAGGCACAGCCCGCAGAGGATGCACTCGTCGAGGTTCTTCTCGACGATCGCCACGCCGCCGTCGCCCGCCGCGAAGATGTCGACCGGGCACACGCCCGCGAGCTGCTTCGCGAGCGCCGCGTCGGACGCGACGGACTCGTCGACCTCGACGCGGATGAACATGCCGGAACCGGTTGCCTGCGCCATCACGCCCCCACCTCCGCAAGCCGCCGCTTCACGATGCCGGGGATGTCGGCGATCTCCTCGGCAACCGAGATGCCTGCGTCTTTCATCCGCGCGATCTTCTCCGACGTGGTGTCGGCCTTGCCCTCGACGATGGTGCCGGCGTGGCCGAAGCGCATGCCCGGCATCTCGTCCATGAAGCGCCCCGCCATGAAGGCGACGACCGGCAGGCGCGACTTCTGCTCCTTCACGTACTTCGCGAGCTGCGCCTCCATCGGGCCGCCGGGCTCGCTGTAGATGACGATCGCCTTCGTCTCGAGGTCGGCCTCGAAGAGCGGCATCAGCTCGGCGTACGTCGAACCGACGATCGCGTCGCCGCCGATGCTCACCGCCGTGCTCTGGCCGAGGCCCGACGCCGTCAGCGCGTTCGCGATCTCGGTGGTCATGCCGCCGGAGCGCGACATGATGCCGATCGGCCCCGGCTGGTACGCCTTGCGCGCCGCGACCGCCGACCCGCCCATGCCGCCGACGCGCGTCTTGCCCGGCGACATCACGCCCAGGCAGTTCGGCCCGATCAGGCGCGCGCCGTGGCGGTTCGCCAGCTCGACGATCTGCGCGACTTCCAGCCGCGGGATGCGCTCCGTCACGATCACCAGCAGCTTGATGCCGTGCTCGATCGCCTCGAACGCCGCGTCGCGGATCGCCGCGGGCGGCACCGTCAGCACCGACGCGTCGACGCGCTGCTTCGCCGTGATCTCGGCGACGGTGTCGTACACGGGCACGCCGTGCACGTCGCGCCCGCCGCGCCCCGGCGTGACGCCGCCGACGACCTTCGAGCCGTAGTCGAGGCACTCGCGCGTCATGCTCACGGCCTCGCGGCCCGTGATGCCCTGGATGATGAACGTCGTGTTCGCGTCGACCAGAATCGACATCTACGCCCCCGCCTTCACCTTCTCGACTGCGCGCCGCGCCGCTTCCGACATCGGCACGGTGCGGTCGGCGTAGTCGACGCCGTACTTCTCGAGGATCTTGAAGCCCTCTTCCTCCCACGAACCGGGGATGCGGAAGATGGCGATCTTCTCCGCCGGGTCGTAGCCGCTCTCGACGACGCCCTTGATGACGCCGCGCGCGACGATATCGACGCGGGTATTGCTGACGACGTTCATGATCACGCAGATCTTCTCGACGCCGGGCTTGCTGAGGATCAGCTTCGTCAGCTCGCACGCCTTCTTCACGCTCGGGTTGCCGCCGATCTCGCAGTAGTTCGCCGGCTTGCCGCCGTGCTTCCGCAGCGCATCGAAGATCGTCAGGCTGCCGCCGCCCGCACCGATGACGCAGCCGAGGTTGCCGTCGAACTCGACGACCCGCCCCGCGACGCCGCGGTGGTCCGAGGCGTCGACCTCGGCGCCGCGCTTCTCGAACTCCGTCGGCGGCCGCGCGAGCCGCGTCTCCTCGCGGCCGATGCCCAGCTCGTCGAGCACGGCGGTCTGCTGGTCGCGCGCCTCTTCCTCCATGTCGCAGTGCGAGTCGAGCGCGATGAAGGTGCCGTCCTCAAGCTGCGCCAGCGGGTTGATCTCGGCGAGCGTCAGGCCGTACGTCAGGAACGCCTTCGCCAGCCGCGCGATGATGCGGCTGAGCTGGTTCAGCTCGTTGCCGCTGATGCCCAGCGACGCCACCAGCTCCTTGAACTTGAACTCCTGCAGCGGCTGGAACGTCGAGAAGTGGACGCGCGCGACGTGCTCGGGGTTCTTCTCGGCCACCTCCTCGATGTCGATGCCGCCCATGTCGCTGAAGATCGCGACGGGCAGCTTCGCGACGGCGTCGTAGATGACGCCCGCGTAGTACTCCTTCTTCACCGGCTGCTTGGAGTCGATGAGCACGCAGCGCGGCATCTGGCCGCCGATCTCGAGCTTCAGGATGTGTTCGGCCGCCGCGCGCGCCTCGTCGGCCGTGGAAGCGAACTTCACGCCGCCCGCCTTCATGCGGCCGCCGCTCAGCACCTGCGACTTCAGCACGACCTCGCCGCCGACCGACGCCGCGATGCGCGCCGCTTCGTCGGCGGACGTCGCCGTGCCGCCTTTCGCCACCGGGACGCCGGCTTTGCCGAGCAGCGCCTTCGCTTCGAATTCGTAGAATCTCACGATCGTGCCTCTTGCTGCGAGCGACGCGGGCTGAAAGCCCGCGCCACGATAATCAATGCGCCGACGAGGATCAACGCGCCGGCGGGATCAACGGCTGCTACGCCACGCGCCCCATCACCTCGAGGATGTCGTAGCCCGACACTTCCTTCGACTTCGCCGACAGCTCCGCCAGGTACTCCGGCGAGACCTTGCCGGCCTGCACGGCCTTCGCGAGGTCCATCAGCATGCCCTTCGTCGTCGCTTCGTCGTAGAACTCGCCTGTCTCCGGGTCGGCGATCGAGCCGCCGCCGAGGCGGTGGTACACCTCCAGCGAGCGCTTCGTCTTCTCGATCTGCTCGTCGTCCGGCGTGAACACGTCGTTGGCGATCTCGGCCTGCTGCGGGTGGATCACCCACGTGCCGTCCATGCCGAGGTCGCGCGAGCCTTCGTTCTTCTCGCGGAGTTGCTGCTTGATGATCGCGGCGTCTTCCGGCGATGTGTCGGGCCGGATCAGCCGCAGGAACGCGTTGTCGACGACGTGCAGCGCCGCCGCCTTCGCCGCGACGGCGGTCGCCTGCTTGGCGTAGTGGAAGTTGCGGTTCTGGTTATCGATCATCTCGCGCACGCCCATCGTCGAGCTGAAGTCGGCGATGCCGAAGATCAGGCCCGCCATGCGCGGCGATGCCGTCGCGATCTGGTACGCGTTGATGACGGCAAGCGGCGTCTCGATCAGCGCCTCGATCTGGACGTGCGTCGTCCAGCCGCCCTGCTCCTCGAGCGCGTCGAGCAGGCGCGACAGGTGGACGATGTCGTCGTGCGTCTCGGTCTTCGGCAGGATGATGCCGTGGAACTTGTCCGGCGCTCCGAGCATGATCGCCTGCACGTCGCCCAGGAAGTACTTCGAGCGGATGTTGTTCGGCCGGATGGCGACCACCTTGTTGCCGAAGTCGATCGTGTTCAGCGCCTCGACGAGGACCTTGCGGCTCGCGTCGCCCTTGAACTCGTACGGGCACGCGTCCTCGAAGTCCGGCATCACGTGGTCGACCGGCGCGCTCGCCGCCTTCTCGTTCATCTTCAGCGTGTGGCACGGATACGTCAGCTCCGTGCGCGGGATCACGAACCGCTTCTGCTTCTGCATGATGTACATGGGGTCGATGCTCCTCCTCGTTGCGCGCCGTCGGCGCCATTCGAAGAACCTAGAACTCAGAACCTAGAACCATCGCGGTTCCGATTCGGCTCCAGGTTCTTGCTTCCTGGATCTCGGTTCTTCACGTGCACAGCGCTCGCGCGATCACCTTTAGTTCCAGCGTCGCCTTCACGCCCTCGAAGATCGGCAGCACCTGCGCGTCGACGACGTAGCGGCTGATGCGGTCTTCTTCGGCGTAGCCCCAGCCGCCGTGCAGCAGCTGCGACTCCTGCGTCGCCCACACCGCTACGTCCGACGCGAACAGCTTCGCCATCGCCGGGCCGAGCGGTGCGCGCGCTTTCGGATCGGTCTCGCGCGCGACGTCGTACGTGAGCTGGCGCGCGGCGGCGATGCGCGTCGCCATCAGACCGATCTTGTACTGCGTCAGCTGGTACTCGCTGATCGGCTTGCCGAACTGCACGCGCTGCGTCGTGTACTGGCACGCCTTCTCGAGCGCGGCCTGAGCGACGCCGAGTGCGCGGCCGCCCGTCTGCAGCCGGCCGATGGCGAAGCCGCCGAGCGTCAGGTAGAAGCCGCGCCCCTGCCCGCCCTCTTCGCCCACGAGGTTCTCCGCCGGCACGAAGTAGTCCTCCAGGTTCAAGATGTACGAGTGCATGCCGCGGTACCCCGGCGTCGGGATCGCTTCGCCCGTCAGCAGGCCACCGGTCGACTGCCTGCACTCGAACTTGTGGTCGTACGATACGTCCTTCGGCACGATGAACAGCGACAGCCCCGCATAGCCCTTGCTCGCGTCGGCGTCCGTGCGTGCGAGCAGCGCCAGCACGTTCGCGCGGCCGGCGAACGTGCCCCACGCTTTCGCGCCGTTCAACACCCAGCCCTTCGCGCCCCCGACCTCCGCCGGTGTCGCCTTGCACTGCACCGACGCGACGTCCGAGCCGATGTCGGGCTCGGTCACGGATATGCCGACGAGCACCTCGCCCGACGCCAGCTTGGGCAGCCAGTGCTGCTTCTGCGCCTCGGTGCCGCCCTCGAGCAGCGCGCGCGTCAGGATCTCCGAGCGCGTCAGCAGGCTGCCCGCGATCAGCGACGCCTGCGACAACTCCTCCGTCAGCACGATCATCGTCAGGTAGCCCATCTCCGTGCCGCCGTACGTGTCGGGCACCGACGAGCCGAAGAAGCCGAGTTCCGCGTACTGCTTGATCAGCGAATCGGGGATGAGCATGTCGTCGCGATGGATGCGGTCCGCCAGCGCGAGGCCGTCTTCTTCCTTGAGCACTTCCTGCTTTGCGAACTGGCGCGCGAACGTCCGCGTCTGCGCCGCGTCCTCGCTGTCCAACTCGACGTTGTTCGCGCCGCGCGCATCGATCACGCGCGCGCCGATGCCGCGAAGGCGCACGTCGTCGAGGCCGGCGCGGATCAGCGCGCGCACTTCGTCGGACGTTTCGGGCACGTCCGCGAAATCGTCCGGGTGCGACTGCATGATGCCGAGGATCTTCTGCGTGACCTCCGCCGCGTAGGCGAACGCCTCGTCCTCGCTCAGCGCGTCAGGCTTGCCGGAAGCCGCCAGCCGCTCGGCGTAGCCGACGAGCGAACGCGCAGCGCGGGCTTCCGTCACCAGGAGCGCCAGCCGCTCGCACAGCACCTGGTGGTCGTCGATCCTGGCGCCCTGCTTCGTGAGCTCGGCGGCGCGGGCGACAGCTGCCGCAGCCAGCGCCTCCGCCTCACCCGCCAGCCGGTGCGCGCCCAACAAGGCGCTGGTGGTGGCCTTGGTTGTCATCGATGATCCTCAGCGCAGATTCGCCGGGAGTCCGCCCACCCGGCCCGCATATTCTACGTTGGCTCCGGCTTATGTTCACGCTTCCAATTGGGATCGCACCTGAGCGCCGAAGGAGGCCGGCGGCGCCGCCTTGTCGCTAAGGGGGTGCCCGATTACCTTGGCGAGCATGAAGGACGCTGATCAGAATCCCGCCACCGCCCCCGCGCCCATTGACCCGATGGCGTACTATTTCCGGGATCTGCTGCTGTTGACCAAGAGCGCGACGCGGCTCTATCTCATCCGACACGGGCAGTCAGGCGGGAACGTCGCACGCGAGGAAGGGCGGCTGTCCGAGTACGACCCGCCGTTGACGCGCGTGGGCCTGGAGCAGGCGCGGCGGCTCGGCGAGCGGATGGCGACGTACGGCGTCGACGTCATCTATTCGAGCCCGCTGCAGCGCGCGTACAACACTGGCATGGCGATCGCGCGGATCACGGGGCACGAGATCATCGTGATCGACGATCTGCAAGAGATCAACGAACCGTTGAAGGAAGGTCCGGGCGTGCCCGACCCGAACGAGCCTTTGCCGGAAGGCGTTACGCATCGCGACATCAAGGCGAAGTTCGAGGCTGACCCCACCTGGGACAACCTCCCCGGGAGCGAAGCCAGCGCGCACTTCCGCGAGCGCATCGTGCGCTCAATCGACGGGATCGTCGCGGGGAACCCGGGGAAGAAAGTGGCGATCACGTGCCACGGTGGGGTGATCCAGTCGTACGTGGCGCACATCCTGGGGCTGCGCAGCGACTTTCCGTTCTACTGCTTCAACGCTTCGATCACGTCGGTGCGCGCGCAGGCCGAACGACGCGTGCTGTGGCGGCTCAACGACCTCGGGCATCTGGACGGGATGCCGATGACGTGAGCGACGCGCGGCGCCGCACCTCACCCCCCGGCCCCCTCTCCACGACGTGGAGAGGGGGAGTTCTTGACTGATGGCTGAGATCGCATCTGCGAAGCTGAGCATCCGACCGGAGCTGCTGCCGAGCGGCGCTTCATCACGCGTGCTCGACGTCGGGTGCGGCGACGGGCGGCATATCGTCGAGGCGGCGCGCCGCGGGTGCTTCGCCATAGGCCTCGACTACGACGCGAACGAGTTGCGCCGGACGCGCGAGCGGATCGGAGCGGGTCGCGTCGACCTGGTGGTCGGCGACGCGTCGCGGCTGCCGTTTCGTGATGGCGCGTTCGCCGCCGTGATCTGCACGGAGACGCTGGAGCACCTGCCGGACGACGTCAGCGCAATCTGTGAGATCGCCCGCGTGCTGCGACCGGGCGGCGCCCTGCTGGGCGCGGTGCCATCGCACTTCACCGAGCTGTTGTTCTGGCGACTCTCGTACGGCTACCGTCACGCGCCGGGCGGGCACGTGCGCATCTACCGGCCGCGCCGGCTGACCGCGCAGCTTGCGCGCGCCGGGCTACACGTCGTCGATGTGCGTTATGTCCACTTCGTCGACTCGCTCGTCTGGCTGCGGTTCTGCCTCACCGACTTCCTGCGAGCGAGGCGGCCGGAGACCGACTTCGAAGCCGCGGTCATGCTCGCCGTGGCGGCGGAGCAACCAGTTGCATCGTGGCGCACCCGACTTCGCGCAGCGATCGGCCGATCGCGGTTCATCTCTGCACTCGATGCCATGGGAGCGCTGGTGTGGCCGAAGAGCTTCACATTCGTTGCCCGCAAGGCTCAACACTGATCCTGCACGCATGTGCACCCTGCATCGCGTCGAGAGATTCGGGCGATCCCGCGCGCTCATCGAGGGAGGCGACTGCTAAGATGAACTGATGCCCGCACTCATCGCCGTTTCCGAGGCCACGCATGACTGATTCTGGACGGCTGTCCGAGGCGTTCTTCAAGGACCGTTACGGCATCGACAATGGCGTGGCGTCAGACCTGCTGAGCCTGGCGCTGAGCCGCGGCGGCGAGCACGCCGAGTTGTTCTTCGAGCACCGCGAGGGATCGAACATCACGTTCGAGCAGCAGGTTGTGAAGACGGCGAGCCGCAGCACGTCGCAGGGCGTCGGCATCCGCGTGATCCAGGGCGACGCGATCGGTTATGCGTATACCGAAGACCTCGACCGCGATGCGATGCGGCGTGCGGCCGACACGGCGGCGCGCATCGCCTCGCGTGGGGACAAAGCGCCTCCCGTCGACGTGATGCACTACGAATCCGCCGACTACTACCGGCCGGAGGCGAGCACCGTCACGGTAGCGCCGGCGGACAAAGTGGACTTGATCCGGCGCGCCGACCGGGCCGCGCGCGCATTCGACCCGAGCATTGCACGAGTCGACGTCAACTTCATCGACGAACTGAAGCACGTGATGATCGTGACGAGCGACGGGCGCGTCGCCGGTGACGTCCAGCCGCTCGTGCGGTTCAACGTCGCCACGCTCTCGGAGCGCGATCAGAGCCGGCAGACGGCGCGCTGGGGCGGCGGCGGGCGGATGGGCATGTCGTACTTTGAAACGCACACGCCCGAGATGCTGGCGACCCAGTCAGCGAGGCAGGCGGTGCTGCTGCAGTCGGCGATCGAGGCGCCGGCGGGGACGTTTCCGGTGGTGCTGGCGGCGGGCGACAGCGGCATCCTGCTACACGAGGCCGTCGGGCACGGGCTCGAGGCGGACTTCAACCGGAAGAAGACGAGCAACTACACCGGCCAGATCGGCAACGTCGTCGCTTCGGAACTGTGCACGGTCGTCGACGATGGGACAATCCGCGACAGTCGCGGGTCGATCAATATCGACGACGAGGGCAACGCGCCGGGGTACAATGTGCTGATCGAAGACGGCGTGCTGCGGGGGTACATCCAGGACCACATGAGCACGAAGCACTTTGGCGCGCGTCCGACAGGCAACGGCCGGCGCCAGTCATTCCGTCATTACCCGATGCCGCGGATGACGAACACGTACATGCTGGCTGGACAGACGAGTCCGGAGGATATCATCAGATCGGTCGACCGCGGAATCTACTGCGTTTCGTTCAGCGGCGGGCAGGTCGATATTGCCAACGGAGATTTCGTCTTCAGCGTCACCGAGGGGTACATGATCGAAGGCGGGAAGGTCACGGCACCGATCCGCAACGTGAACTTGATCGGCAACGGGCCGGACGTGCTGCGCAAAGTGACGGCCGTTGGCACTGACTTCGCGCTGAGCGACGGCCGCTGGACGTGCGGCAAAGACGGGCAGTCCGTTCCGGTCGGGGTCGGTATCCCGACGGTGCTGATCAGCGGCATCACCGTCGGCGGGACAGCAGTGGGGTAGGCACGCGCGGCCGGGATGGCCGCTCGTGAGCAGAAAGGAAGCGTCATGAAGAAGCTGATCGTCATTATCGCCATCCTTGCGATCGCGGCGTTCGCGTTCTCAAAGCTGAGCGGATCGAACGACGAGCACGAATTCGGCGCTTAGGCAACCGAAAGTCGCGCCGAAGCGTCGGAGAGCGCGTTGGATGTAAACGGGTCGATCTTCGACGCGATCAACGGGCTTGCCGGCCACGCGACGATCCTTGACGACGCGATGAAGTTCGCGGCGGAGTACGTGATCTTCGGCGTGTTCGCGCTCGTCGCGGCGTCGTGGTTCGTGCGGAGCGGCGGCGACGGGTCGCGCCGGATCGCCGTCTACACGGCGGTGCTGACGGGGGCGCTGTCGATCGCCGCCGTCATGGTGATCCAGCACTACTACGTTCATCAACGACCGTTCGTCACGCGAAACGACGTCGTGCTGCTGATCAAACACAGCGGCGATGCGTCGTTTCCCTCGGAGCATGCCGCAGCGGCGTTCGCGCTGGCCGCGGGGATCGCGGTGTACCGCCTGCGTTACGGGCTGCTGCTGGCAGCGCTGGCGGCCCTGATTTCGTTCGCCCGCGTATACGTCGGCGTACACTATCCATTTGACGTGCTCGGTGGCGCAGCGATCGGCGGTGGGATTGCGCTTGCCCTGCGACCGGCGCGGCCGGCGTTCGAATGGCTCGATCGCACGATCGTCCTGCGGATCGTGCCGGCGGCGTTGCGGTAGCCCACACGAACCGAGGGAAGATGAAGGAAGACTTGCGATCCATCGCCAGCGACATCGTCGCGAAGGCCCGCGCGCTCGGCGCCGACGAGGCCGACGCGTACCTGCACAGCGGCATCGAATCGACGGTAAGCATCCGCAAACAGGAGATGGAGAAGCTCATCGAGGCAGGGTCGCAGTCTGTGTCGATCCGCGTGATCAAGGACAAGCGGACGGCGGTGTGCAACACGTCCGACCTGGCGCCGACGGCGCTCGACGAGATGGTACGCACCGCGATCGAGCTGGCGAAGATCAGCGAGCCGGACGAGTTCGCGGGCCTGCCCGCGAAAGAGGACCTGGCGACGGACATGGGCGGGGCGCTCATGCTCTACGACGAGCGCATCGAATCGCTGACGGTCGAAGAGATGAAAGACATCGTGCTGCGGGCCGAACAGGCGGCGTTCGACGCGGACAAACGCGTGACGAACTCGGAGGGCGCGGAATTCGGCGCCGAGCGCGGGATGGTCGTGCTGGCGAACAGCCTGGGTTTCTGCGGGAGCTTCCCGTACACGGCAGCGAGCTTCTCGGTGTCGGTGCTTGCCGATGAGCCGAGCGGCAAGAAACACAACGACTACTGGTACAGCGCCAACAGCATGTTCCACCGCCTGGCCGCGCCCGAGGACGTCGGACGGCGCGCAGCAGCACGCGTGGTCCGAAAGATCGGCGCGCGGAAGGTCGGAACGCGCGAGGTGCCCGTGGTGTGGGAGCCGACGATGACGGGCGCGCTCATGGGCGTCGTCGCGGGCGCGGCGAGCGGCGAGGCGCTGTTCAAGCGCTCGACGTTCCTGACGGACTTCGAGGGACAGCCGATCGCGTCGCCGCTGGCGAGCATCACGGACGACGCAACGTTGCCGGGACAGCTCGGCTCGCGGCCGTTCGACGGCGAGGGCGTGCGGAAGCGACGCAACGTGCTGGTGGAAGGCGGCGTGTTCAAGCAGTTCCTGTTCGACAGCTACTACGCCCGCCGCACCGGCCGGCGCACGACCGGCAGCGCATCGCGGATGGGCGATCAGATCGGCGTGGGTACCGGCAATTTGATCTGGGAGCCGGGCGCGAGCGATCCCGCGGCGATGGTCGCCTCGATCCGGGACGGCCTGTATCTCACGGACCTGATGGGCTTCGGTGTGAACCAGACGACCGGGGACTTTTCTCGCGGCGCCGCCGGGATGTGGATCGAGAACGGCGCGATCGCCTACGCGGTCGCGGAGATCAACGTGTCGGGCAACCTCAAAGACATGCTGAAGGACGTCGACGCGGTCGGCAACGACCTGGAGTGGAGGGCGGGCACCGCATCGCCGACCATCAGAATGTCGCGACTGACCGTCAGCGGGCTCTGATCGACCAGAGGCGCGCGCATGCTCCCGGCGCCCCTGCGCATCGTCTCCGTCGCGCGGACCGGGGTCGCCGACGACGATACGGCGCGGCGGCCTGACCGGGGCTGACCCCTGCTATCATGGGCGCGAAGGTGCATCATGCTCAGCCGCGGCAAGCCGCGTCCTATCTCGCCCTGGAGGACCGTCGCATTCGGCACCGCGCTCGCGGCGCTCTTGCTGGTGGCGCTGTTTCCCATCTTCCCGCGCCAGTTCAACATCCACGTCGGGGACACCGCCTCGCGAACGGTGAAGTCGCCGCGAAGCGCTTCGTTCGAGAGCAGTTTCCTGACGCAGCAGCGGCGCGACGAGGCGGCAAACGCGGTGCGGCCATCGCTCGTGTTCGATGCCAGCGTTCGCACGGCGCAGGTCGCGCAGTACGACAAGGCGACGTCCCAGGTCACGCAGATCCTCGCGCAAAGCGCCGACGCGGCGCGCAAGCGTGACGCGCTGACGTCGTTGCAGGTCTCACCCCGGAGCATCGAGACCGGGCTGGCGCTCGCCAACAACCGCTGGGAGGCGGTGGTCGCCGAGGGGCGCCGCGTGCTGACGCAGGAGCTGAGCGTGTCGCTCGATGACGCCAGCGTGACGTCCGCGAAAGACAGCGTGGACTCGTCGATCGCGCCCGACTTCAACGCGGACGAGGCGCTGCTGACGGCGGAGCTGGTGCGGCCGCTCATCGTGTCAACGCTACGCGAAGATACGGTGAAGACGGAGCAGGCGCGCGTCGCGGCGCGCGCTGCCGTCGCTCCCGAGCGGATCAACATCGAACGGGGCGACGTGATCCTGGCGGCGGGCACGCCGGTCGACAGGGTGGCGATCGAGAAGCTGACGGCGGCGAAGCTCGTGGCGAAGCGGGTCGAGTGGCGCAACGTCGTGGCGGCAACGATCCTCGCGATCGTCGCGGCGGGCGCGATCGCGGGATACCTGTACGTCTTGCAGCCGCGCGGTATCACATCGGAACGGCACATGATCGCGCTGGCGTTGATCACGGCGGCGCCGCTGCTCGTCGCGAAGTTCTACCTGCCGCTCGTGCTGCCGGATGAGCATCGATACTTCCTGCCCTACATCCTGCCGGTGGCGGTGGCGCCCATCCTGATCGCGGCGCTGTTGGAGACGGACGTCGCGGTGGTCGTCGCAGGCGTCATCGGCGTGCTGATCGCGTTCGTGAGCGCGTTCCTGCCGGATGTCTCGCTCGTCGCGTCGATTACTGTCCTGGACACGTTCCGGCTGCTGCTGATCTACGCGCTGGGGCCAATCATCGGCGTGTACCTGGTCCATCGCGCGGACCGGCTGAACCGGTACCTGACGGCCGGCTTCGCGGTGGCGGCCGCTTCGTACGTCATGCTGCTGGCGACGTGGTTCATCGACAGCGACCGCCGTATGGCCGACCTGGGATGGATGGCGTTCTCGGCGGGGATCGGCGGTGTCAGTTCGGGCGTCATTGCGGCAGGCGCGTTCGTGACCGTAGGCGTGCTGTTCGGCGTGACGACGCGAATACAGCTGATGGAGCTGTCGCAGCTCAACGCGCCGCTGCTGCGGCGGCTGCAGAACGAGGCGCCGGGCACGTTCCACCACAGCATCATCGTCGGGAACCTGGCGGAACGCGCGGCGGACCTGGTGGCCGCCGACCCGCTGCTCACCCGCGTCGGCTGCTACTACCACGACATCGGCAAAGTGCTGCAACCGGCGATGTACATCGAGAACCAGCTGGGCGGCGAGGCGCCGCACGAAGCGATGTCGCCCACGGAGAGCGCGACGATCATCCGCGAGCACGTAACGGGCGGCGCCGAGCTGGCGCGGCGCGGGCGGCTGCCGGCGCGGGTGCAGGCCTTCATCCCGGAGCACCACGGCACGCGGCTGGTCGCGTACTTCTATCGCAAGGCGGCAGAGCACGACCCGAACGTCGACCCGGCGCTGTTCGCGTACCCGGGGCCGCGCCCGCAGTCGAAGGAGACGGCGATCGCGATGCTCGCCGACTCAACGGAGGCGATGATCCGCAGCAGCCCCGACCGGTCGCCTGAGCGCATCGACCAGCTCGTCGAGGAGGTGATCGGCGAGCGCATGGGCGAAGGGCAGCTCGACGACAGCGACCTGACGCTGCGCGACCTGCGGACGATCGCGGAGTCGTTCAAAGCGACGATGAAGGGGGTCTACCACCCGCGCGTGCAGTACCCCGAACCGACGGCCATGGAAGTGAAACGCCGCGTGCTGCGCATGCCGCTGCGCGTCCCGGGTGCGGAGCGGCGTGCCCCCGATCCGCCCCGCCGCCGGCGCAAGTACGAGCGATAGCCGGATGCTCGAGGACGGCTGGCAGGACGCGAGCGATCCACCGCGTCTGCGCGTCGCTGCGGTCGGAGTCCAGCAGACGCCGACGTCGTGGCAGACATGACGCGCTGTTGCGCGGGCGCATGCCGTGCGCATCGGCGCCGATCGAGATCGACTGGTGGAGCGATACTGACGTGAGCTCGTCGGAAGGCTCGTCGAGCTCGCTGATTGTTCTTCACGTACGTCGGTCACTGTCTTGTAGCGCCGCATCAGGCCGTTCTGAGCATGTATGAGATCGCTTCGATTGTCGGGATCGTTTCCGGGCACCCGTTGCGGCTGTCGCCGCCCACTGGTCGATCAGCTTGATCGTCCAGACCCTGTCGGCGGCGTCGCACGCTTCATCATGATGGCGATCGCCTCCACGGAGCCGAGCAGCGCGTCGGTGGCGACGCGTGTCCGCTTCCAGGTGATCGCTCTCGCCCGCGGCGGCGACGAGATCCGAGCGATCGTGCCGGGACACCACAGACGATGACGCGCTTCTCGAATCGATTCTTGATCCACGTGATGACGCGGATGTAGTCGGAGTCGCCCGTCATCAGCACGTAGGTGCTCACCTGCGGCCGGTCGAGCGCGGTCTCCATGATGTCCAGGAGCATGTGCAGATCGGCGCTGCTCTTCAGCGCTCGGCCATCGCGGACGAAGCGACGGACGGGAGTGCGCGGCGATGCCGGCGACATCGAGGGCACGTCGGACTCGACTGGGGGTGCTCATGAACTCGTCGTAGGCCATGGCGACGCGACACGCGGCCGTGCTTCCTTGCTCTCGTCGACGCAATGGAGCGTACGTTGCGGCTCGAGCCTGGCCGCACGTTCAGTAAAGCTATATCGACTGGATTGTCAAGGTACGATCGAGCACGCAGTCGCGAAGCTTCGATGCGCCTCGCCGTCGCATGGTCGGCATCATATGAATCGGGTCTAGGCGAGCCACTGCAGTTCATCGATGCGGCTACGCGCGAGCCAGACATGAACGGGGGCCGCACGAGCAGCCCCGCTCTGGTGACCCCACGCTTCGTTTGAATCAGGTGTCGTCAGGAGGCCGCAGTTCAAGGGCCGCGCTGCAGTCGAGGCAGACCGCCACAACAGACATCACCATTTCTTCACAGGGCGCCGACATGAAGCTGTTACACTTGAACTGCCGGGGAAGCGCCCGGCACGAGAGGAAAGAGGGTTAACAAGACATGGCCGCAACTGCCAAGACAATGCTGTTGATGGGGGTGATGACCGGCCTCCTGGCGGCGCTGGGGTACCTGTTCCTGGGTGGTCTGGCGGGGCTGATCCTGTTCGTCGGACTGGCCGCCGTCTTCAACATCGGCGCCTACTGGTTCTCCGACAAGCTGGCGCTGCGGATGGCCGGCGCCCGCGAGGTGACGCCGGAAGAGGCGCCACGGCTGCACCGGATCGTCGATGAGGTGACGTCGATGACGTCGCTGCCGAAGCCGAAGGTGTACATCGTCGACAACCCGTCGCCGAACGCGTTCGCGACGGGCCGCAACCCGAAGCACGCCGTCGTCGCGGCGACGTCCGGCATCATGAACCTGCTGGACGACCGCGAGCTGAAGGGCGTCATCGCGCACGAGCTGGGGCACGTCGGCAACCGGGACATCCTGATCGGCTCGATCGCCGCGATCCTGGCCGGCGCCATCACCTGGATCACGACGAGCATGATGTGGGGGATGTTCCTGGGCGGCCGCCGCAACAACGAGAACGCGCTGCTGTCGCTGCTGGCGATCATCCTGATGCCGATCGCCGCGTCGATCGTCCAGATGACGATTTCGCGGACGCGCGAATATGAAGCCGACCGCACCGGCGCGAAGACGACGCACGACCCGGAGGCGCTGGCCGACGCGTCTGGCGAAGCTGGATCAGGGCACCGCGCTGCGGCCGATGCAGGTCAACCCGGCGCAGGCGCACATGTACATCGTGAACCCGCTGGCGGGGCTGAAGGGCCAGAGCTTCTCGGGGCTGTTCAGCACGCACCCGCCGATCCAGGAGCGCATCGCGCGGCTGCGCCAGATGGCGCGGACCGGCGTGTAGCCTGCACGGACGCGACGACACCGGAACATCGAAGAGGCCTCGCGCGCGCGAGGCCTCTCTTGTTGTGTCAGCGCTGATGCTTAGGCCAGCGCCGGCACGGCGGCGATACGCCGGAGGCCTTCGTCGACGCGGTCGTCGGGCAGCGTGAGGGAGAGGCGGACGTAGCCTTCGCCGTGTTCGCCGTAGCCGTTGCCGGGCGTGACGATGACGGCGGCTTCGTCGAGCAGGCGCTCGGCGAACCCGGCGGACGTCATGCCGGCGGGCACCTTCGCCCAGACGTAGAGGCTGGCCTTCGGCGGCGTCACCTGCAGGCCGAGCTTGCGGAGCGCGTCGACGACCTTGTCGCGGCGGCGCTGGTAGATGGCGTTGTGCTCGGCGATGCCGTCCTGCGGGCCGTCGAGCGCGGCGATCGCCATGCGCTGGATCGCCTGGGCGACGCCGGAGTCGATGTTCGACTTCACGCGCATGAGGGCGTCGATGATGCGCGGGTTGCCGACGGCCATGCCGATGCGCCAGCCGGTCATGTTGTAGCTCTTCGAGAGCGAGTGGAACTCGATGCCGACGTCCATCGCGCCCTTCGCCTGCATGAAGCTGACGGGCACGTACTCGTCGTACGACACCTCGCTGTACGGGCCGTCGTGGCAGATGGCGATGTCGTAGCGCTTCGCGAAGTGGACGGCGCGCTCGAAGAAGTCGATATCGGCGACGGCGCCGGTGGGGTTGTTCGGGTAGTTGAGCCAGAGCACCTTCGCGCGGCTGGCGACGTCGGCCGGGACCGCGTCGAGATCCGGCAGGAAGCCGCGGTCTTCGACGAGCGGCAGCTTGTACGATTCGCCGCCGGCGAACATCGTGCCGATCTCGTACACGGGGTACGCGGGGTCCGGCACGAGCGCGACGTCGCCGGGGTCGATGAAGCAGAGGGCGACGTGGCCGATGCCCTCCTTCGAGCCGATGAGCGACAGCACCTCCTTCGCGGGGTCGAGGCTGACGCCGAAGCGTCCTTCGTACCAGCGGGCGACGGCCTCGCGGAACGCGGGCAGACCTTCGGTCTCGGGGTAGCGGTGGTTGGCGGGCTCGCGCGCGGCTTCGCAGAGCGCGTCGATGATGTGGGGCGGCGTCGGCAGGTCGGGGTCGCCGATGCCGAACGAGACGACGTCGATGCCCTGCGCCTTCTTCGCGGCGACCTTCTTGCTGATCTGCGCGAAGAGGTACGGCGGCAGCTTCTCGATGCGATCGGCGAATCTCATGGCGTCCTCGCTGTTGGTCCGTGGATACGTCAGTTTAGTGGCGAACGACGTTCGGGGCTAGACGGGTTCACCACAGAGGCACAGAGACGCAGAGGTTTCGGAGCAGGGACAGGTCTGAAGACCTGTCCGTACGGCGTCGCACGCTCGCGCTCAAAGCCGCCAGGTGCGAAGGCCGTCTTGCGGCGTCGTGACGTACATGACGGCGGGGAGGCCGGTGCGGTCGCGGTAGGGGGCGATGACGTCGCGCGCGAACGCGTCGACGGCGTCGGCGCGGACGAGGTTCACGGTGCAGCCGCCGAACCCCGCGCCGGTCAGCCGCGCGCCGAGCACGTAGTCCTGCGCCGTCGCGAGGCCGACCAGCAGGTCGAGCTCGCGCGAGCTGACTTCGTAGTCGTCGCGCAGGCTGACGTGCGACTCGGCCATCAGCCGGCCGGCGGCTTCGAAGTCGTCGCGCTTGAGCGCGTCGACCGCCGCCGCCACGCGCGCGATCTCGGTGACGACGTGACGCGCGCGCTTCATCGGGACGGTGTCGATCTCCGTGCGTTCCAGATCGGCAGCGCTCACATCGCGCAGCGACGCTAGGTCGGGGCGGTCGAGGCGCAGCCGAAGCTCCGCGACGGCCTGCTCGCACTCGCGGCGGCGGTCGTTGTAGGCGCTGGCGATGAGCTCGCGGCGGACGGCGCTGTTCGCGATGACGATCGCGAGTCCAGCGGCCGCGAGGCGCAGCGGCACGGCTTCGTGCGCCAGCGAGCGGCAGTCGATGAGCAGCGCGTGGTCGCGCCGCGAGAGCGCGGACGCGAACTGGTCCATGATGCCGCACTGGACGCCGACGTACTCGTTCTCGGCGCGCTGGCAGAGCCGGGCGAGCGCGACGTCGTCGAGCGGCAGATCGAAGGCATCGCGAAAGGCGCCGGCGACGGCGACTTCGAGCGCGGCCGATGACGAGAGGCCGGCGCCCTGCGGGACGTCACCGGCGATGGCGAGGTCGAGGCCGCCGACGTGGTGCTGCGCCTTCGAGCCAGCGCGCTCGGCGACGCCGCGGACGTAATTCGGCCAGGCGCCGGAAGCAGTGCGCGCGATGTTCGGAAGGTCGAAGCGGGAGTGCTCACGGAAGTCGGCGGAGTACGCGTCGACCGCATCATCGTCGCGACGTGCCCACGCACACAGCACTGATCGGTCGATGGCGAACGGGAGGACGAGGCCGTCGTTGTAGTCGACGTGCTCGCCGATGAGGTTGACGCGACCGGGCGCTTCGGCGATGCCTTCGGGGGCGCGGCCGAATTCGCGCTCGAATACGGCGATGAGCGTTTCGACGCGCTGTTCGTGAGGTAGCGGGCGGTCGATGAGGTCAGTCATCTACGTGTGTGGCGCCACAGCGCGCAGCTCGGCGGCCTTCTCTTCCGGCGCGGTGTCGTTGATGTAGGTGCCGGCGCCGGTCTCGACGCCGGCGAGGTACTTGAGTTTGTCCTTCGTGCGGTAGGGCGGCATGAACTCGATGTGCAGGTGCTCGCCGGGCCGCTCGACGCCGTCGGTGGCGCGCTGGTGCATCGACATGGTGTAGGGCATCGGGAAGCCCCAGAGGTTGTCGTACTTCGCCTGCACGATGCGCAGGAGATGGGCGAGGCCGTCGCGTTCGGCGTCCGCGAGATCGAGGAGCGACGCGCGGTGGGCGGCGGGCGCCACGTGCACTTCGTACGGCAGGCGGGCGGCGAACGGCACGTACGCCACGAAACCGCCGGCGGCGGCGACGATACGTTCGCCGAACGCCTGCTCTTCGGCCACGAGGTCGCACATGAGGCAGCGGCCGGTCGCGGCGTCATGCGCGGCAGCGGCGGCGTGCTCGCGCTCGACCTGGGGCGGCACGAACGGGAACGCGTAGATCTGGCCGTGCGGGTGCGTGAGCGTGACGCCGATCTCCTTGCCGCGGTTCTCGAAGATGAACGGGTAGGCGACCTCCGGCCGCGCGCCCAGCTCGGCGTAGCGGTCCGCCCAGACATCGACGAGATGGCGCACGTGCGCCTCCGGCAGCGAGGCGAGCGTCGCGTCGTGTTGCGGCGAGTAGACGATGACTTCGCAGACGCCGGCGGCGGGAGCGCGGCGATCGAGCGGCGACTCGTCGGCCACGGCGGGCGCGTCGGGACGGAAGCTCGGGAAGCGATTCTCGAAGACGGCGATCTCGTACGAGGCGGCAGGCAGCTCGGTCGCGAAGGCGTCCGCGCCGGCCGTCGGGCAGAGCGGGCAGTATTCGGCGGGCGGCAGGAACGTGCGGTCCTGGCGGCCGGTGGAGACGATAACGTGCGCGCCGAGGAGCGCGTTCCACCGCAGCTCGATCTGGTCCTGGCCGCGCACCTGTTCCTCCACGTCGAGGAGTCGCGGCAGCTCGCCATCGAACGCGTAGAAGCAGAGGTAGCGGCCATCGGCGCGGAGGATGCGTGTCTTCTTCACGCCGGCAGTCTAGCGTGCGATCGCTGCTCGTTTGTGATCGGCGAGTCTGGCGCGACGCGCCGTTTTCGATCATAACGGCGGGTATTGTCAACCGTCGATAACCGACGCGACGTTATGGCGAAAGATCGATGAATTTGACGCGCGAAACCCGTTGACAGCTTTCGAGGTCAGTGATATCGTCGGAGAGTCCCGAGTAGCTGAGCGCAGCCCGGCGGACGAACCCGGAGGTACGAAGTAGGCAACGGGCGAAAGCCCTAGCCGAAACGGAAGACCGGGGGAGGATGAAGCCGGGACCCACGTAAGGTTACTCGGGGCGCTTTCTTTTCCCCGACCAGCCATTTTCATCGAGTCGTCAGCTCAGCGCCGCCGCGACTTGGCGACAGCCGGCTTCTTCTTCTTCGCCTTCGCCACGACCGGTCGCGCCTTCGACGCGGCGTGCCGGCGAACGGCGCCCGGTCTGGCAGCCGGCTCTGGCGCGCCCCGGACGGGTTCGGTCGGGCGCATCAGGTCGGCGATGATCGACGCCTGCGCGCGAGACGCTACGAAGGCATCGGGTACGCCGCGCACGTAGACGAGGCAACGGCGGCCGGGGCCTCGTCCTTCGGTGATGGGCTCGACGGCCACGACTTCGTCCGAGCGGACGTAGCGTCCGTAGCCGAGGCTTACGAGCTGTCCTGTCTGGATGCGCATATCGCACCTCCTTGAGGTTGCCCTCGCCACGGCGGCATTGTAGCGACCGCGAGCGAGCGCCGGATCTCCCCAGGGAGCGGACATCCCAAGCACACGTACGCTCAAGTACCTGTTCTGACGCGCCGATACCTCGATCGGGCCGGACGGGCACTCCGACGCATCCGAGTGAACCTCCGACGCAAGAGGAGGGTCCATATGCGACAGATATCTGCCGTCATCTCGTACGCACTGCTTGTCATCGTCGCTGGCTGCTCTGGTGGTCCGCCGGCTCGCTCGACGCCGGCGCCGACACCCACGCCCGACCTCACGACCATCCGCCGTGACCTCACCGACGATCAGCTCGCCGGCATCACGCTTGCCCTGGCGGATTACGGGCCCCGATACGCGGAGTTCCGTCCGAGCCCTGCGTCGGGCGTGCAGACGCTCGCGACGCGTGCCGACCTCGCCTGCGACGCATCGCGACAGAGCAACGCGCTGAGCAAGCACGGCTGGATCAAGGCCTACGCAAAGTTCTTCGCATCACCCGACCCGGGGCAGCCCCAAACGGTAGCGGTGGGCACGAACGTTGATGTGTTCAGCAGCAAGGAGAACGCGACGGACAAGCTGAACAGCGACGGCGCCGCGGTCGCGGACGATGCGCGCTCCGACCACGGCTGCTTCGGCTACGCGATCGAAGGCGTCGAGCCCCTGGCCGTCACGGGCATCGGCGACCAGAGCTGGGGTGTGCGAGAGCGCATCAACATCCACAGCCTGCGCGGGTCGATCAACGTCGTCATGTTCCGCCGGTCGAACATCGTCGCGCTGGTGGAGATCGTGCGTTTGTCGTCGGAGGATTCGACCGACGAGCTGATGGCGACTAGCGCGCGCCGTCGACAGTCGAATCGCGCCGTTCCTGACGGCGCCGCTCAGCATGGCACCGGCCGCGCCGCCCGACGGGCTGCGGGACTAAACGGCACGCGGAGGGGTCATGGGGCGCCATCCCCGCCGAGCCCCGCGCGGGCTGGAAAGCCCGCACCACGGAGGGAGGGCGAGCCACCGTTGCCCCCAAGCGTGGCTGGCGTGAGTACGTTAAGCGGCGAGCCGGAACGGGGCGCTATGCGTTTGCGACGTAGAGGGCGATGAGGGCGAAGTGGAGGGCGCTGCCGGCCACGACGAGGGTGTGGAAGATCTCGTGGAAGCCGAAGACGTGCGGGAACGGGTTCGGCGAGCGCCGCGCGTAGACGATGGCGCCGATCGTGTAGAACACGCCGCCGAGGCAAAGCAGCGCGAGTTGGGCGATGGACATCGCCGGGATCACCTGCAGAGCCGGTATGACGCCGATCCAGCCGATCCCCAGATAGAGGCCGACTCTGAGCCAGCGCGGCGCATTCGGCCAGAAGACGGTCGCGATCACGCCGACCGCCGCGAGCGACCAGACCGCCGCGATCATGGGGATGCCCCAGGCAGCGTCGAGCAGGATCAGGCAAAGCGGCGTGTACGTTCCGGCGATATACACGAAGATCATCGAGTGGTCGACGCGCTTCATGACGGCGCGCAGGCTATCGGACCACGGGACGAGGTGGTAGCTGGCGCTGGACGTGTACAGGAGGATGAGGCTCGTCGCGAAGATGGACGCGCCGACGTATCGCCTGGGCGAGTCCGCCAGGAACATCAGCAACACGAGCCCGGCCGGAGCGAGCATCGCGGCGGCGAGGTGCAGCACACCGCGCATCAACGGACGGGGCTCGCCGGTGGCGGCGGGAGAAGAACTGGCGGTGCGGTCGGCGATCACGTGGCGTCGGTCCCCTTCTCGTCAGCGTCGGGGCGTTGGGGAGGACGCATGAACGACTGGATGATGGTGTCGGGGCGGAGACTGAGCAGCGCCTCGGACCACTGCGTGTAGCGGCGGAAGGCGTCACTGCCCATGCGCATCAGCTCGACCTGGTGGCGCAGCGACTCTGCACGTCCGCCGAGGAACTCGCCGAGGCCGAGCGTGGCCTTAGCTTCGCTCTCCCACACTTTCTGGTACTTCTCGGCGAAGGTGATCATCTCTTCGCTGATGTCGAAGAGGTCGCTTATACGGGGCAGCCCGGGCGTCCGTCGTGGACGTTGGGGCCGCTCGCGTGCTTCGGGCATGTCGATTCTCCGGTCGGAGCCGCGCGGGCGTTATGTAGTGTATGGTACGCGATCCGGACTCGTCGATGGCGCGTGGCTCGTCAAGCGCTTCGCGGCGCACGGTGGCCACGAACGGGAGGTTGCGGAAGCGCTGGCCGTAGTCGAGGCCGTAGCCCACGACGAACTCGTCCGGGATCTCGAAGCCGACATAGTCCAGTTTCGTCTCGACGAGGCGGCGGGCGCGTTTGTCGAGCAGCGCGCAGACGCGGAGGCTGGCGGGCTCGCGGAGCTGCAGCTGCTTGATGAGGTGCTGCAGCGTCATGCCGGTATCCACGATGTCTTCAACCAGCAGCACGTCGCGTCGGTAGATGCTCTCGGTGAGGTCCTGGACGATGCGGACGGCGCCGCTGCGATCACCCTCGTACGACGAGATCGTCATGAAGTCGATGCTGACGGGAAGCGAGATGTGGCGCATGAGGTCGGCCATGAAGCAGGCCACGCCCTTGAGCACGCCGACGAGCAGCACCTCCTTGCCGGCGTAGTCGTGGGTAATCTGCGCGCCGAGCTCCTTCACGCGGCGCTCGATCTCGGTGGCGCTGATAAGCACCTCGTGGACGGCCATGTGCTCGTGCTCGTTCACAGGTCCGATCCCGTACTTCGCCAGAAGGCTCAGGTAGTCGCGCTTGTAGAGCAGCTTAATCTGCACATCAGGGTACAACTCGACGAGGCGGCGCATCTTGCGGTGCTTGTCGGTGACGAGGCCCTGTTTGAGCGTCGTCAGCTCGATGTAGAGGTCGAGATCGGCGAGGTAGAAGTCGGGGGAGAAGGCCTCGATGATGCGTCCGTCGTCGGAGTGGCGGAGCGGGAACGTCCGCGGCTCGTACTGCCAGGAGACGCCGTAGAAGTCGAGCAGACGGGCGAACTCCTCCTCGCTCTCGTGGGCGAAGCGCGCATCATCGATGGTGGTGGGTGCGGGCGCCTTGGCTTCGAGAGGTCGGACGTTCATGCGCGTCTCACGTGATGCCCTGGACGATGTGCTTCATCGCCGCTTCGACGTGCCGCACAAGGTCCGCCGGCGGCCTGTCGGACGGAGGCACGGTGGGAGGCTTCATCAGGAAGTCCGCAAGGGCGCCGAGAACGGTGAGTACGAGTTGCGTCGCCAGCTCGTCGATAGCTTCGGTACGGAGCTGGCCGTGCTCGGCGTAGTGCCTGAGGATGCGCGCCTCGGCGTTCTGCCAGCGGCTGAAGAGGAGGCGATACTCCTCGGCGGCCACCTGATCCTGGGCCATCGCTTCCAGCATCAACACTTTCATGAGGTCGCGGTTGCTGTAGATGAACTCAAGGGCGCCAATAGCGATACCTGTGATGGCCTCGCGCGGTCCGACGGTGACCTCGACCCGCTCCAGGCCCTCGAGGGCCGTCGCGAAGCCGCGCTCTTCGATCAGCGCTTCGAAGAGGTCGCGCTTGGACGCGAAATGGTAGTAGATGGCGGCATCGGTGATTCCGGCGGCCTGGGCGATGTCGCGAACGCTCGTGCGGGCGAAGCCCTTCTCGGAGAACAGCCGCAGCGAGGCATCGAGAATCTGCTTGCGGGTGAGAGGCCCGCGCCGCAGCTTGCGCGTCTCGGGTTCGAGTGAGGATGTGTGCCGTAGTGTTGCCAACCGGAGAGCCTTTCGGTTCTGGCTAAGCGTATGCTAAGTTAGGCCCGCATGTCAACCGCACGTGTATAGGCGGGTGCGCGTTTCCAGGCTACGGCCCGGGCCGCTCGCTCGGGGATGACTTCCGTTCCGACGGGCGCCGACGTACGATCAGCGGCGCGCATGACGCGTTGGGAGTGGCCAGCCGAGAAAGGGAGCCGCAGTCATGTCGGATTTTCCGCTCAAGATAGGCGACAAGGCGTCGTTCACGAAGACGGTCACCGACGCGGACATCGTGGCGTTCGCCCAGGTGACGGGCGACCGCCAGCCGCTGCACCTCGACGATGCGTTCGCGGCGAAGACGCGGTTCAAGAAGCGCATCGCGCACGGGATGCTGTCGGTGGGGTTCATCTCGGCGGCGCTGGGGACGAAGCTGGCGCCGAACAACGTCGTCGTGTACCTGAGCCAGCAGATACGGTTCCGCCTGCCGGTCGGCATCGGCGACACGATCACGGCCGAGACGGAAGTCACGGCAATCGACGCCGAGAAGCATATCGTGACGGTGCGGACCGACTGCGTAAACCAGCACGGCGAGGCGGTGGTGAAAGGCGAGGCGACCGTGCTGCTCGACCCGGGCGTCGGCGACTGAAGCCGGACGCTAGTCGAGCGTGGTGTTGTCGATGAGGCGCGTGCCGCCGAAGCGGACGGCGAGCGAGACGAGCGTCGGTCGATCGACCCTCGCTAGCTCGTCGAGTGTGTCCGCGTCGGCGATGCTCACGTAATCGAGCTCGGCCAGCGGCTCGGCCGCGATCAGCGACTGCATCGAGGCGCGGAGTTCGCCCGCGTCGCGCTGGCCGGACGCAAACAGCGATTCAGCGAGGCGGAGCGACTTCGACAGCACGAGAGCGGCGCGGCGCTGCTCTGGCGTGAGGTTCACGTTCCGGCTGCTCATCGCGAGACCGTCGGGCTCGCGCACGATGGGCATGCCGACGATCTCGACGAGCACGTCGAGGTCGCGCACCATGCGGCGCACGACGGCGAGCTGCTGCGCGTCCTTGCGGCCGAAATAGGCGCGGTCGGGCTGCGTGATGTTGAACAGCTTCAGCACGACCGTCGTGACACCGCGAAAGTGCGTCGGTCGGCTGCGGCCTTCGAGGACCTCGGTGAGCTTTTCGACAGTCACGTAGGTGCTGAAGTCCGGGCCGTACATCTCACCAGCGGTGGGGATGAAGACGGCGTCGACGCCTTCGCCTTCGAGCAAGGAGAGGTCGCGGGCTTCGTCGCGCGGGTAGCGGGCGAGGTCTTCGCTCGGAGCGAACTGCGCAGGATTGACGAAGATCGTGGCGGCGGTGTGCGCGTTGTCGCGCTTCGACGCGCGGACGAGCGAGAGGTGGCCTTCGTGGAGGTAGCCCATCGTGGGGACGAGGCCGAGCGTGCCGGTGAGCGAGCGGCGCCAGTCGCGGAAGCCGGCGATGGTGCGGGCGATGTACATCAGCGCGGGCAGCCGTGGATGGCTGCCCTCCACGTTGCCCAGTACTGCGAGGGTCCGCAGGCGATGACGCCTGCGCCACTGGTTCGGCAACCGGGGAGATCACAGCCGGGGACGGCTGTGTCACATCGGCGGCACCGACACTGCGCGGCGGGGTGGCGGCGCGACGGCGGCGGTAGGCGCGCACCTGACGCCCGGCCCGTTCGCCGCGGCGAATCTGCGATCTCCACAGCGCGGGAAGGGGCGTCAGGAGCTCCGGATCACCGGAGGACGTCTCAGGCATCGAGGCCGAGGGCGTGGCGGCGATTCATCGCGTCGGTGCCGGCGGGGCGAAGCTCGGCGAGCGCGGCGGGATCCATCTTGAAGCTCTGCTTGTCGGTGGGGAAGGCGCCCGAGCGGACATCGGCGGCGTAGCGAGCGACGGCGTCGCGGATGATGGCGCCGACATCGGCGTAGCGGCCGGCGTGCTTCGGGACGAACTGGTCGTAGAGGCCGAGCATATCGTGGAACACCTGCACCTGGCCGTCGCAGTGGACGCCGGCACCGATGCCGATGGTGGGGACGCTCAGGCGCCCGGTCAGCAGCTCAGCGAGCGGCGCCGGTACAAGCTCGAGGACGATGGCGAAGGCGCCGGCCTGCTCGAGCGCCTGCGCGTCGTGCATAAGCTGCACGGCGGCGGCGGGCGTCTTGCCCTGCACCTTGAAGCCGCCGACCTGGTTCACGGACTGGGGCGTCAGGCCGATGTGCCCCATGACCGGGATGCCCGCTTCGACCAGCTTCTTCACCGTCTCGGCGGAGCGGACGCCGCCTTCGAGCTTCACCGCGCCGCAGCCGGTCTCCTGGAGGAATCGCGCGGCGTTGCGCATCGCGTCCTGCCAGCCGGTCTGGTAGCTCATGAAGGGCATGTCGCCCACGACCATCGCGCGCTTCGAGCCGCGCACGGCCGCCTTCGTGTGGTGGATCATGTCCTCCATGGTCACGGGCAGGGTCGAATCGTAGCCGAGCACGACCATGCCGAGCGTATCGCCGACGAGGATCATGTCGGTGCCTGCTTCGTCAACGAGGCGCGCGGTCGGGTAATCGTAGGCCGTCATCATGACGATCTTCTCGCCGCGCTTCTTCATCTCGCGGACGTCGGCGGTGCTGATGCGCGTCATCTTGTCCTCCGTCAGGCGACTGGGGCGGGATCGATGTGGTTACCGATGCGGGCGATGTGGTTGAACTCGTCCACGTAGATGAGCGCGGGAGCGAGCGTGCGCGCCTCGTCGTCGGTGGCGGACTTGTAGGTGAGGATGATCACGGTGTCGCCGGGGCTGACGAGGCGGGCGGCGGCGCCGTTGATGCAGATCTGGCCGCTGTTGCGCGCGCCCTGGATGGCGTAGGTGGTGAGGCGCGAACCGTTGTCGACGTCGAGCACGTGCACCTGTTCGAACGGCAGGATGTCGGCCGCGTCCATGAGGTCGGCGTCGATGGTGATGCTGCCTTCGTAGTGCAGGTCCGCCTGCGTTACGCGCGCGCGATGGATCTTGCTCTTGAGTACGGTCCGCATGCTCAACTCCCGCGCCCACGACCGGGCACGAAAAAACCCCTTCGGATCGCACCGAAGAGGCACATCGAGACACGGACTGTCTCGGGGTCTGCGCCGTCTCGGTCCGAACCGGATCCAAGCAGCCTGGGTCGAATCTCCTGCCCTGGGCTCACCGCCCGCCGATGCGAGTCGATGGCGATCGCAACATAGATCGTGTTACGGGAAGATGTCAACGTGCTCGTCAACCGGGCGCACGCGGCGGGCGAGCCCCGCCCCTACATCGGCGGCTGGCGACGGCGTTATCGATCGGGAGGCGCGGAGGGCATAGAAAGATCTGATCACGTTTGTGATCGGGAGGGGTAGTCAGGGGCGATCGAGGCGGGTATACTCCGCCGCAATGGGAGAAACGAACCGCGCAACCCTCGGCGGGGTGGGTGCGGTGATCGTCGGACTCGCGCTGGCCGTGCTCGCGCTTTCGGCTGGCTGGACCTCCGGCGCGATTTACGACGGGCGGCTCGCTCCCCGGACGTGCGCGGGCGCGTGCTCGTCCGCGGCGGAGGCCGCGCCTCCCGCTTCGCAAGCCCAGAGCTTCATCCCGACGCCCCAACCGACAGAGCCGGCGGGATTCCCGTACGTCAGCGCGCGCTCGATCGCGATCATCGAGAACGCGTGCGGCGCGAAGCTCTACGGACGCGACGAGCACATGCGCCTGCCGCCGGCGAGCCTGACCAAGCTGATGACGGCCGCCGTGGCTACCGACCAGGCGGATACCAGCAAGATGATCACAACGCACGTGGACAGCGCGAAGCTGTTCGACGATACCGGCTCGACGATCATGGGGCTGAAGCCGGGCATGGAGCTGTCGCTCCTCGACCTGCTGTACGGCCTGCTGCTGCCATCAGGCAACGACGCGGCGATCGCCATCGCCGAAGGCATCAGCGGGACGCAGGCGAAGTTCGTCGACCTGATGAACGAGAAGGCGGCATCGCTGGCGTTGGAGGACACCCACTTCACGAACCCACACGGGCTGTACGAGAACGACCTGTACTCGAGCGCGTACGACATGGCGATGCTGGCACGCTACGACATGCAGAACGAGACGCTGCGAAAGATCGTCTCGGCGGTGTCCTGGCAGCCGCGCTGGGACGGACCGCCCGTGTGGAATGGCAACGCGCTGCTCAGCAAGTACGACGGGGCCGACGGCATCAAGATCGGCTACACCGAGCAGTCGCAGCAGACGATTGTCGGCTCGGCGACGCGCGACGGACGCCGGATCATCATCTCGCTGATGCGCAGCCAGGATCGCTACACGGACAGCGCGCGGCTCTTCGACTGGGCGTTCGCGCAGCCGTCGGCCTGCCCCTGACCTGTCGCTGGGTCTGGGCTAGTGCCTCGCGCGCTTTCCGCCGGCGCTGAGATCGTTCACTGACGGATAGCCGCCGATGGTCTCGGCCATGGTGACGCCGCGGACGATCGCCCGCTCGACGGCGCGCGTGGCCAGCGCTTCGATGATGCGATAGTCGGGGCCTTCGATCGCGCGATCGCCGGTCGCGAGCGTGAAGACCACGTCACCGTCGCTGGGGGTGTGTGCGGGGCGGACGGCGCGGGCGAGACCGTCGTGGCAGACGGTGGCGAGGCGGTTCGCCTGCTCCTTCGTGAGCGCGGCGTTCGTCGCGACGACGACCAGCACGGTGTTCTGCTCGGCGATCTCGGGCTGCCAGATGCGGCCTTCGCGCAGCACCTCGACGGCGTCGTCGAGCGTGCCGTCGTCGCGGCGCGCGCCGGCGACGATGCGTCCGGTCGCGGGGTCGATGATGTCACCCGCGGCGTTGACGGCCGCGAGCGCGCCAGCGATCAGCCCGTGCACCGACGACTCGCTGGCGGTGCCCAGGCCGCCCTTCATCGCGTGCTCGGGGCCGAGCGCCTTGCCGACGGTCGCGCCCATGCCGGCGCCGACGTTGCCTTCCGCGGTCGTGCGGCGTGCGTTGGCGGCGGCGCGGTAGCCGGCGTCGATCGTCGGCCAGCGATCGTGGCGGCCGATGCCGAGGTCGAACAGGATCGCGGCGGGCACGATCGGCACGACGCCGCGTCCGAACGGGAAGCCGACGCCGCGCTCAGCAAGGTAGCGCATGACGCCCGAGGCCGCTTCGAGGCCGAACGCGCTTCCGCCGCCCAGCAGGACGCCGTGGACCTGTTGCACGAGGTTGCCGGGGCGCATCAGATCGGTTTCGTGCGTGCCGGGCGCGCCGCCGCGCACGTCGACGCCCGCGACGGCGGGGCGATCGGGCAGCACGACGGTGCAGCCGGTGATAGCGCGCCGGTCGTGCCAGTGACCGACTCGGATGCCGGGGACGTCGGTGATGGAGCCCGAGGCAGGTTGCAGGTTGTAGGTTGCAGGTTGTCGTCTAGGCATAGCGCAGCATCTCAGAGCATATTCGAAACCAGTGGCCTGCGCATGACGGGACGGACAGGATCTGAAGACCTGTCCCTACGGAGTACTGCTCCGGGCCGCGCGACTCGAGCGCGCTCTTCCTGGTGCGCCGTCAGCACGCCGTAGATGAGGCTGCTGGAGATGTTCGTCATGGCGCCGATGACGCTGACGATGCTCTCCAGGCGCTTCTCATCGACCGAGATCGCGGTGATGTTGATCGTGCGGCGCTGCTCATCGATGGCGATGGCGGCGACCTGGTGCGGCTTGAGGCCGACGTTGTCGAGCCACGCCGACTGTTTGGTGATGGCGGCGCCGGCGCGGCTCTCGCCCGCTGTCTGCGCGAGGGCGAGCGCGACGCCTTCGCCCATCTCGCCCGTGCGCTTGAGGTCGCCGAGCATCTGGATCATGGCGCGCTTGAGGTGGCGGACGTCGCCCTTCGGCAGCGAGGGGAAGCGCGCGGCGATCTGATCTGGCATCGGCAGGCCGAGCGACGCCATGAGCTCCGTCTGCGGCGTGGTCGCGAGCTCCTGGAAGAACGCCACGGCCGACGCCCGGTCGAGCTTGAAGCCGAGGAACGCGCGCATGACGGGCTGGCGGCCGCGCTGACGCAGCGCGTGGACGAGGCCGACGAGGTCGCCGGCGGCGTGGACGTACTGCTCCATGATGCTCATCGCGAGCACTTTGCGCACGGGCGGCGACTCGGTGACGAGCGCACGCAGGCACGTCTCGGCCATGATGCGGCGGCTGGTGACGCCAAGCTCGGCGTAGCTGCTGAGGAATTCGATGTCGCGCGCGCGCATGAAGCCATCGAAGCATTCTGCGCAACGCGCGGGCCGCGTCTCGTGCGCATGGAACGAGAGCGGCCGGCCGCAGTCACGGCACGTGGCTTCGAGGGAAGCGTCGTTCGGCATAGGAGGCAGCGTTGCGGGTGGCGCGGAAGAAGTCAAGGCGAGGACGGGAAGAAGGACCATGCGGAGGTTCCAAGATGCGGCCGAGCTACGGGCTGTGGCCCGAAGCATCGACTGCGGGGCGGGCGTGGAGGCGCGGCCTGCGGGCGGGCTTGCGCATCGTCGCGCGCGCGGCGGCGCCGCGCGGAGCGGGCTGGCAGCTGCGGACAGAAGACGCTGCTGCGGCCGCCAACCTTGATCCGGCGCATGGCGGTGCCGCATTCGTAGCAGGGTTGAGCTTCGCGGCCGTAGGCGCGGACGGTCTCCTGGTTCCGGCCGGGGGCACCGTCGACGTTGATGTGGTCGCGCAGCGTCGTTCCGAGACTGCTGCCGCGCGCAGCGATGCCCATGCGCAGCGCTTCGATGATGCCGGCGTGGAGTCGCAGCCAGTCGTCGGGTTTGAGCTTGTTCGCGGGGCGCAGCGGGTGGAGCTTCGCGTAGTGCAGCGCTTCGTCGTGTAGAGGTTGCCCATGCCGGCGAGCACGGTCTGGTCGAGCAGGACGGACTTGATCGGGCGCGCTGCGCTTGCCGGCGCGCTCGCGCAGCACCTGAGGCGTGAACTCCGCGTCGAGCGGCTCCGGGCCGAGCGTCTCCATCACCATCGTGGCATCCTCGACGAGCCACATCGTGCCGAACTTGCGCAGATCCGTCCAGCGCAGCTCGTGGCCGTCGTCGAGCGCAAAGACCGCGCGGGTGTAGTCGTCGGGCGGATCGGACGGGACGCGGTACAGGACGTTGCCGGACATCCGGCGATGCAGCACCCAGGCACGGCCATCGTCGAGGTCGACGATCAGGTACTTGCCGCGGCGGCGGAGGCCGGCGACCGCGCGGCCTGTGAGCTGGTGGCAGAACTCGGCCGGCGTCACGAGCTGCACGAGCCGCGGCGCGTCGGGCGAGATCCGGCACGACGTGATGCGGCGCCCGACGATGCGGGCCTCGAGGTCGCGGCGAACGGTCTCGACTTCGGGAAGTTCGGGCATGGGGGGAGTTTACAGTTCGTAGTTCGTAGTTCGTAGTCGATCGGATTGCGTGTCGGAAGAGTCCGGTGCGAGCTGCGATTTCCAGACTCCGGATCACGCTTCCGGGCGCGTCGTCTTGGCGGTCGCGCCGCGGCGCCGAGCACACGGTGGTAGATCGCGACCAGGCGCTCGTAGTAGACGTCGGGGCTGAACGCCGCGGCGAAGGCGCGGGCGTGCTGGCCCATGCGCGCCATCTCGTCTCCGTGCTCGACGGCCCAGCGGAGCTTTGCGGCCAGCGCATCGACGTCGCCCGGCGGATGCAGCAAGCCGGTGTCGCCATCGGCGACGAGTTCCGTGTTTCCGCCTATCGACGAAGCGATGACGGGCGTGCCGTTCGCGAACGCCTCGAGAATCGCCATCGACTGATTTTCGTACCACTCGGACGGCACGGCGACAGCCGTCGCTTCGCGCATCAGTTGCTGGGCGCGCGCGGGCTCGAGCCGTCCGAGGAAGTCGATGTTCGGTTGCGCACCGAACTGCGCCTTCAGCTCGCCAAGCTGCGGGCCGTCGCCGACGATCTTGATGTGGACGCCGGAGGTCACAGCGGCGGAGCAGAGCGTGCGAAGCCCCTTCTCGGGCACGACACGGCCCACGAACAGCACGTGCGGCTGACGCGGGTCGTCGATCCGCCACTGCTCACCTGCGCCGTCGTCGGGTTCGGCAGCACTTCGATGGGATGCTTGAAGCCCATCTCGCGGAACTTTTCGGCGAGAAAACGGCTGGGCGAGAGGAACGGCGAGACGCCGCGATACGAGCGCAGGATGTTGTGCTGCAGGTAGGACTCGGCGGCGAGCAGCGTCGAACGCGCCGGACCGCGGCAGGACGACGTGACGGCGCGGTAGTAACGACCGCCGTTGCAGCTCTCGCACACGCTGCCGCCGGCGAGCATCGTGTACGCCGGGCAGACAAGCTTGTAGTCGTGCAGCGTCATCACGGCGGGTACGCCCTCATCCCGCAGCACGCGGATGATCGACGGCGTGAGCTGGTGGTTGATGCTGTGCAGGTGCGCGATGTCTGGCCGGTGGTCGCGCACGAGTTTGCGCACGCGCGACGCCGCTTCGCGCGAATCGAGGAAGCGGAGTGCCGTCATCAGCGACGACGGCGTCGGGCGCACAGACTGCAGGTCGACGTGGGGAGCGAAATACGCGGCGTACGGGCTCGGGCGATTGCGGGCATCCTGCATCGAGAAGTCGATGACGTCGTGGCCGGCGGCCTGCAGCAGGTCTCGCGTGAGGAATAACACCGTCTCCGGACCGCCGTGGTCGTAGAAGAACTTGTTGGCGAGCAGAACCCTCATGGCGCCCGAAGCGTCGTCTGCCCGGACGCCGTCACGTTGTTGCGGCGCTCGCGCTCCCGCAGCATCGGTTCGATGATCGCGGAGACTTGCTCGACGCGGTGGTCCCACGATTCGTTGCGCGCGGCCTCCTGGCGCGAGCGGGCGCGCTCGGGAGTGTCGTTCGCGATCGCGTCGTCGATGGCGGCGAGGAACTCCTCGCGCGAGTGCGCGATGGTCATCTCGTCGCCGGCGTACGGTCGCATCTCCTCCATGTCGCTCGCGACGATCGGCTTGCCGGCGGCCATGTACTCGTAGAGCTTCAGCGGGAAGATGTGGTGCGTGTAGTCGTTGAGGATGTAGGGGATGAGGCAGACGTCCATCTTCTTCACGTACGCGGGCAGGTCTTCGATCTGCCGGTTGCCGAAGAAGTGGACGTTGGGCAGCGCCTCCAGTGTCCGGCATCGCGTGGACGCCGCTGAGCACCGGTCCGACTAACGCGAATGACCAGTCCGGCCGTCGGCGGGCCATCATCGCGATGAGTTCTCCGTCGAACCGCCAATCGACGACGCCGACGTAGCCGACGACCTTGTTGGGGAGCGCAGCGATATCGTCCGGGATGCGCGTGTCGGGCGACATCGCCGTAGCGAAGAGATCGACGTCCGCACCCTCCGGCACGAAGTGGGTGTTGCTGTTGAGCTTGCGCCTGGACGCGACTAGTTTACGTCCGGTGCAGACGACGACGTCCGACTCGCGGCAGCACTCCGCTTCGCGGGCGCGCGCAACTGAGGCCGGCGACCACCAGTGCGGGATCGCCGTGAAGTCGTCGACGCAGTGGTAGACGGACAACGACGGATGGACGGCCTTGCCGATGTGGGGGAAGGACGGCAGGAAGTTCCAGAAGATGGGATCCCGGAACCCCAGCCGTGTCGTCTGGCGGCGGAGCCAGCGGCGCATGATGAACGCGTTGATGGCGTTGCCGAGCTTGTGATAGCGCAATGGCAGCGTCGGCGGCGGCGCTGCAACAAAGACATTGGGGCGCACTTCGCGCGGCTGGCTTCGCCAGCGCCGGAACTGGTCCACCAGGTCTCTACGTCTACGGTGTCCCGTCAAGAGCGAAAACGGCGAGATTGGCTGATCGACGAACAAGATTCTGTTCTGCCGCGCCAGGCGACTCATGTGCTGCTGCGGCGTGCCCCAGTGTTCGTCCCACGAGACGAACGAAATGCAGACGATGTCGCGCCCTTCGATCATCAGGCCGTCCGTTTTCGAGCGAAGAAGGTGACGGTCCGCGTCAGCAGATCCTCCCGCGTGTAGCCCTTCGCTCCAAGCTCGGCTTCGAGTTCTGGAGTGAGGTAGCGGTCGCCTTCGACGACGATTCTCTCGTCGATCACCTCCATCTGTGAGCGAAAGATGGCGCGGTATTCGTTGACCTTCATATGGTTCATGTACGAGGCCGCCGGGTGTCGATTCGAGCGTAAGTGATCCCAGGGTTCTACTTCGTCCGATCCCGATTGGTCAGGCCAGATCCACTGAAGGCAGTGGCCGCCAGAGAGGCTCGGAAACAAATGCGGGGTAATAACCGCAATACCGCCCGGCTTCAAGACGCGGTTCAGCTCCGCCACGGCGGCGCTGACATCGTTGATGTGCTCGAACACTGCCATGGAGGCCACGAAGTCGAAGGTCGACGTCTCGAACTCCGTGCGAGCGGCGTCCATGATCCGGACGTCGATCCGGCGGAAGGATACCTTTCGCCCGTAGGCGCGGGAGAGGTCATCAAAGAAGTGGCGGTCGAAGATGAGATGACGCGCCAGCGACTTGAACGCGCGTTCCGGGCCATTGCGCCGCAGCGTGTGAAGGAACGTCATCGGCCCCATCTCGAAGGTTGGGACTTCGATGTCGATGCCGGTCACGCGGGCGCCGTCGGCATGGAAGAGTGCGGTCTGTGTCGCGGTCTGACCGCAGCCGAGATCGAGCACCCGCGCCGATTGCACCGGCACGCCGACATACTGATCGAGATAGTCGAGCAACTCGCGATGGTAGGCAATGTCTTTTTCCGCGTTCGAGAACTCGCCGCGGCGGTGCGCGTGGTAGATCGCCCACGCGGACTCGAGCTTGTTGCGCAGCGGTATGCGCTGGCCCGCCATCGTCGTCTTCATGCTTCTTACCCCGGCATTTTGGCTTTGTCTTAGCGATGAGTGAACCAGAAAGGGGCAAACTGAACCCCTGCCTGCGCCGGCGGCACCATAGCGGATTCGCTGCATCCGCAAGGGCACACTGCCGGGCACCCGACTACCATAACGCACCGGCATGGAGAGACGTAACGTCTGCGGGCAGAACTAGTTGCCGATTGGCTTTGGCCTGCCAATTCCTCGGTGTGGTTGCACCCGCCCCCGATAGTAGTCGAACGGCTGTTGGCGACAAGCGCTACGCTCGTCCAAGTGCGGTTGTAGTCGCACTAGTAAGCTCTATCGGAACCATTTGCGGCGACGCCAGCCCATGCCATCGACGGAATGACGAATGTGATTCCGGGTTGAGTTCCACTGGAATAAACGCACGCGCCTGTCGTCCCATTGCAGCTGCGCCGTGGCAACTCCGCCGATCACCATCGCCCCGATCTATCACTCGTGTGATTGCGCCGCCCACGCTTGCGGCGGCAGCCCGTCGCAGTGTCGCGACGCCCCTTATGCTCGCCGGACGGCTGTCCGAAGAGGTGCACCCCGCGGCGGCGGGCGGCCCGGCGACTGTTGCGGCGTCAAGGGAGTTCGGCAGGCAAGCGCTCCGATTCGGGTCGAGCCCGAGTTCCACCATCTCCGTAGCCCTGAAGTTGCGGCGCGAGGGAGAATCTCACGTTGTTGCGGTAGATTGGCGTGGCAGCGCCTCGCATAGTAGAGTCCGCGATGAAGGGCGGTGGCGTGCCGGACGATCTTTCCCGTCCTGGGCAACCGACAGGACGCGCTCGAACGAGGCTCTCGGGAACGCTCCGCAAGCTTGCCGGCGCATCCCGTCCGGCGGGCGTGGCGATCATCGCCAGCGTGGTGGCGATGGCGCTTGCGGTCGGGTACGCACTCTCGCGCGATGCGGACTCACCTCAATCGAACGTCCTGGCGGCCGTGCGGTCGCCGTCGGCTCCGGCCACGTGCCTTCGCACACGCCGACGACCGCCGCGACCTCGACGGCGACCGTCGCGGCCTTGCCCGTCGCTGCCACGATGCCGCCGTCGCCGACCGCCGCGCCGACGCCACAAATCGTGGCTGCGACCCCGGTTGACCATCTGCCGGATCTGACGGTGCCGCTCGCGCCACCGGCAACCGAGGCGCCGTCGATGTCGGCGACGCGCGACAAACTCCGGCAGCCGTTCTCGTCGACGTCGATCTGGAACATGCCGATAGGCGCCGGCGCGCGCTACGCGCCGGCGGGCTTCGACGTATCGGGAGGCGGGACGACGACGATCGACACCGATTACTTCTTCGCGACAACGCGTCGGACCGGCAGTGGCGCGTGAAAGACGACCGGGCGCACTACGCGGGTCCTCGGTGCTACGAACCCAATGACGCAGAGATCGGGGTGGAAACGTTCTTCCCGGAGGCTGCGATCGTGCCGGACGTCGACGGCGCCTATCAGCCGAACAATGCGGTCGCGATACTGCAACCGGACGGACGCACGCTTGTGAGCTTCAATGCGATCGCGCGCTGCGTGGCGGGCGGGCCGGTGTACGGCGCGCCAACGTCTAACGCGATCGAAGACATCTACGGCGCCGGAATCACGGGCGGACACGGCGGTTCGGGGCTCTCGAGCATCGGCGGGTCGGTGCGGCGCGGCGAACTGATCGGAGCGAATCCACTGACGCACGCGCTGAAGGTGAACGTCTACTGCGCCAAGTACTGCTCGGCGACCGTCGGGCCGGGCGGAGGACCGGGCTACCGCTGGCCGGCGATCGCATCCGACCACTTCTGCGGGGAGCAGGCGTGCGGCTACGGCGGCGCAGTCCCGGACGTAATGATGGGATCGATGCTAGCGGTGCCACCTGAACTGAATGAGTCCTCCGCAAATGTCGTACTGCCGGGGTGCGAAGCGACGGGCGGGCTCACAACGGACGTTGGCAGGAAGCTGTTCCGCGCGCTGCAGGACTACGGGGCGTACATCGCCGACGACGCTGCATGGGACGTGTACTCGCTCGATGTCGAGGCTGGGGTGCAGCAAGAGGTGCAGGCGAACTACGGCATCGACTTGAACGGGGCGGCGGCGAATTCTGTGGGCGCCAACCGCGAGTTCTGGTGCGACTGGAACCGGATCTTCCTGAACCTCAAGGTCGTAACGAACAACAGCCCCGCCAGCATCGGCGGCGGCGGCACGCCGAGGGTGCCGCTGGCCGCACCGATCGGAAACTGATCGGGCGCTCGTCGCGGATACGCGAACGCCTGCGCGAGACGCACACACCGTTGGGGTCACCTCGCCCACGTTTCGTGACTGCGTGTAGGGCCGCGTCCCTTCGCGGCCAGATTTAGCATTCACTTTACGTTTGCCTCTTCGTGATCGAGCGCGGCGTCACGTATACTCGGCGTGCCACACATACCCACACCTCCGTCCCCGCCCAACCTCACGCGCGCCAGTATCCCGATCTGATTCGATCGGGAATTGCTGCTGGCCGCGACGCAAGGTGGACTGATGTTTCGTTGTGTTCTCGCCCTTCTTATCGGGCTCTCGGTGTTCTCGCTTTCTGCTCCGCTGGTGACGACCGCAATGGTCGTAACGGTGCAGCAAGCGGACGTTGACCAGGATGGCCGCGTGACCGTGATGGATCTCGCACTGGTGGCGAAGAGCATCGGCATGACGACTACCGGCAGAGTTGACGTAGATGGCGACGGCAAAGTGAGCATCCTCGATCTCACCGCCGTCGCGATGCATCTCCTGCAGGCGGTACCGGCGCGCACCGCCGGTGGAGCAGCTCATCGCCACGCGGCCCGACCATGCGGTGCCTCACGAGATCACGCTGCCGGCTCCGATAGCGTGGTGGTCGTGGGGACAGCACGGCACCGAGGACACCAAGTTCAAGCAGCCGACTCGGGCAGCGTCGCGCCCTGGCTCGTCGTGTTCAGGGATCGCAGTCGGTGATCAAGTATCGACGCGGCTCAGATTCAACGTGCGACGGATCGCCCTGTGGAACTACCAGCCCAGCAACAGGACGTGGGTGAAGCTCTTCGACGGGCTACCCCAATGGATGCGCGTCCAGCAGATCCAGACACCACGAGCGGCTACACCGACATCGCCCCGACTCGGGAAGCCGACGGCAGTTACTCGTTCCCGATGTCAGCAGGGCCGCGTGCTGCACATGGCGATGAACGTCTGGCCTTCGATCTCCGAGGGCAGCGGCATCGTCGCGGTTGTCGAGGCGCGGCTGCTCGGAACGCCAGCGGACTATCGCAGCCGCAATGGGCGGCGCGGCGGCGGCGTCGATTACCGCGGCGCTGGTGGCGACTTCAGCAGGGGATGAATACTCCCGGCTACTATGCGTCCAGGGGTTCGGACAGTTCGGGCTGACTGACCGGGAATTGGCAAACGGACATGATCGCTCTCGACGCGTCACGGACGATCAGGTGCGCGCAAACCCGCCACCACTCCCGTAACGGCTCACCGAGAGTCCCGCCAAGTGATACCGCCGCCGTGCGAAGCGGCGCCCCGGGCCAGCCACGAGCGGACGCGACGTAGCGACCCCTCGCTGCGACGCGTTCGGCGCCGGCGGTTAACGTCGAACTCCCTCATTGCCTGCGCGGTGATCCCCTAAACGCAGATGGCTTCCAGATTCCTCCTTCCCGATCGCCAAGGGCACTCCCCCATTCCCGCGACCGAGTGTGCCGCCAACCATAGCTCCGTGAGAACCGCGGACTGAGCGGCAACGGCGCGCGGGAGCGCATGAAGAGGCCGGTTCGCACACCAGCGACGTCATCGGTTCGCACACCAGATCCGCGGTCGGAGCGTTCAGGTTCAGGCCTGGCGTCCGACGCTGAACACAGGGTCAGGCTGCCGAACCCATGTCACATGGGCCGGCGTATGGGGGTGCGTTCTGAATTCCAATCGAATCACAACGTGGGTCGCGCGCTCATTGCACCTCACGCAGGTGCGCCCGCTGCCACTCGTCATCATCATGTCGGTTGCGGCGTTGTCGCTCGCGCTCTCGACGATGTCCGGTTCGGAGATGGCGTCTCCGAAGTTGGTGACAGGCGTGCAGCCGGACGCTCAGACCGCCACATCCGCGCGGACAACTTCCGCGCTGGAGCTGGCGGTGCCCGCGCCGCACGCCGGGCCCGACGGACGCAGCACCGGCACCGCAACGAACGACGCCCTCGAGATCGAATCCGTCACGGTTACCGATCCCGGGCGTGACGGGCTGGTCATCGCGCAGCCGCAGACGGTTGCTCCCGACCGGCAGCGGCCAGCACCCGGTGGACGACGAGCCGTCGAGCGGCGCAGTGCTCAGTAGCGCGACCGTGCAACGCTTCCGCCATCGCGACGGGACGTTGCGCGCAGCCGCCGCTCCGACCGCTACGAGGCCAGACCCCACCGCGACGGCGACCGCATCTGTCGCCGGCGCGTTGGTGACGCTGGCGACTCCAACAGCCTCGCCGACGGCCAGCGCTCCTGCGGCCGTTTCGACTGCGACGCCCACCGCCACGGCGACGCGTGGAGCCGACGTCACGGCGACGGCGACCGCGCGGCTCAGCGACGGCGACCGCGGTTCCACCGACGTCAACGAGCACCCCCGTGCCGCCGACGGCGACGGCTGCGGTGCCCGCGGCGACCGCGACGCCGAGCGTGACGCCGACACCGACGCCCGCGACTCCTACGCAGACGCCCACCGCAGCACCGGCGACCCTGTCGCCAACGCCGACGCGTCCGCCATCAACCGCGACCGCAACGGCAACGCCGGGGATGTCAGCCGCCGCAGCGACGGCGACGGCCCGGGCGGCGCTGCCCGCCAATGAGACGGTGGTCTCGGTCAACACTCAACACGCCGACCAACACGCCGACGCCTACGCGTACGCCGACGCCAACAAGCGTCCCGCCAACGCCTACGCCGACCAAGACACCAGCGCCGACGGCCACGCCGTCCAGCGGTTCGATCAACAGCGTCGACCGGCTTATCGCGACGCGGCGCGACCACTGCGGTGCCTCACGAGATCACTCTGCCTGCTCCGATAGCGTGGTGGACGTGGGGACAGCACGGCACCGAAGGACGAGGAAGTTAAGCAGCCGACTCGGCAGCGCTCTTGCATGGTGGCTCGTCGTGTTCCGACGGGATACATCGGTGATCAGCGTCACCGACCAATGCTCGATTCAACGTGCGACGGATCGCCCTGTGGAACTACCAGCCCAGCACCAGGACGTGGGTGAAGCTCTTCGACGGCCTGCCCCAATGGAGCGTGTCCAGCAATCCAGACACTCACGACGGCTACACCGACATCGCCCCGACGCGGGAAGCCGACGGCAGTTACTCGTTCCCGATGCCAGCAGGCCGCGTTCTGCACATGGCGGCTGGCCCCTGGCCTTCGATCTCCGAGGGCAGCGGCATCGTTGCGGTTGTCGAGGCACGGCTGCTGGGAACGCCTGCGGACATTACCGCTGCAATGGGGGGCGAGGCTGCTGGCGTCGATTACCGCGGCCCCGGTGGTGACTTCGTCAGGGGAGGAATACTCCCGGCTATATGCCTGGGGTTCGGACAGTTCGGCCTGCTGACCGGCGCGTGGAAGGCGTTCGACATGTCACTCGCCACTACGCTCACGGACGATCAGGTGCGCGCGAACCCGCCAGCGCTCCAGTAACTACTGGTGCGGTGTCGATGGCACGGCACCGGCGGTGTCCTGTCAGCGCTCCGCAAGACGAGACTGGTGACGCATTCGGCGAGCAGAGGCTCCTTCGGGCGCATGACGCCGCTCCGCGACGGTCGGTCCGATATGTACGCCCACCGCGGGCGGTTGTAGCCTGTGGGTTGAGAGCGGCCGCAAGGACGCCCTGACAAAGACCACCGACGGAGCCGGTGACGAACGATCGCTGCCGACCCGAACGGGTTTGTCGCAGCATCGCGCCGGCGACGCGCGGTGCTCAGTCCGCGAACATGCATCGAGCGCACCGTGCCGTGATGGCGGCACGAGTAGAGGTTGGGCACCCTCCATGACCCGTCGGCTCCGGATCGCCGTGTACTACAACGCCGGGTGGGGCGGCGGCCGGCGCTGGCTGTACGAAGTGGTGTCGCGGCTCACCACATACCACGACATAGATCTGTACAGCATCGACCGACTGTCGATTGGTGTGCAACATCCGGACGTGACGGCGTTCGCCCAGCAGGCAAACATCGCGCCGTTCAGGGATCTGCCGCGTCTTCCTGGAACGCTCCTGAAGCCCATGAACCTGCCGCTGGCGCTCGCCGACATGTATCGGTTTGACCGCGCGTCGAAGCGCATCGCGGAACGCATCGATGGGCAGGGCTACGATCTGCTCTTCGCGAGCGTCGGCGGGTACACCGAGGCGCCGCTGCCGCTACGCCACGCGCGGACGCCGAGCGTGTACTACTGCCATGAACCGATGCGGCAGCTGTATGAACCGCAGGTCGATCGGCCGTACAATCACAAACCGGTCCTCTCCGCCATTCGTCGGCGCTGGCACCGGTTCTACTTTGGCGGGACGATGCGCCGCTGGGACGCGGAGGGGACGCGGCGGGCGTCCGTCGTAATCGCGAATTCGAGATACACAGCGGACTACGCGCATCGCGCGTACGGCGTTCGCCCGCTGGTCAACTACCCGGGCGCCGACACCGACGCGTTCCGCCCTGGCGACGATCCACGCGGCCGTTTTGTGTTGATGGTCGGCGCGCTGAGCGCGTGGAAGGGCTACGACTGGGGTGTTCGCGCCGTCGGTGCGATCCCGCCCGAGAAGCGACCGCCATTCGTGCTCGTGTGTAACCAGACGGATGCGCCCGAACGGCGCTACGTCGAGGAGACGGCGCGCGAATGCGGCGTGCAGCTGGAGATCCGCGAGCAGGTTCCGGACAGCGAGGTGAAACGCCTCTACCGCACGGCGTCTGTCGTGCTCTACACGCCGAACCTAGAGCCGTTCGGGCTGGCCGCTATCGAGGCGATGGCGAGCGGCACACCCGTGGTGGCTGTGCGCGAGGCCGGCCCGATAGAGACGGTCGTGGACGGTGAGACCGGATACCTTCGCGATCGCGACGCACGACAGCTCGGCGACGCGGTGCTGCGGCTGCTGGACGACGACGCTCTGCGCGAGCGTATGGGCCGCGCCGCGCGTGAGCATGTGCTACGGAACTTCACCTGGCAGCGGTCTGTCGAGGAGTTGCAGGGACAACTCGTCCAGGCGGCGGACGGCCTGCGCACGGGCAAGGATGACTGACCGACACGCGGCGTCAGGGCGTGCCCACATCCGGCGTCTCGATGCCGAGCAGCGCCAGGTAGTGGAAGATGTCGGCGCGGTGATGGATGTCGTGCTCGAGCAGGTGGAACGCGATCCAGTGCCCCGTCGCCATCTCGCCGCGGTCGTCTCGGGTACGTCGCGTCGAGCTTCGTGTCGTCGCGCAGGAAGGCCTCCAGGCGCTGCCACGTGCGGCGGTACGCGTCCTGGATCTCGGCCTTCGTGCGCACGGTGCGCCAGACGTCCGGCGCCTCGACGCCGTCCTTCACGTCGCCGCCGAGCCAACCGTCACGCGTCGCGGCGATGTGCAGCAGGATGCCGCGGAAGTTCCACAGCTCGGGCCGCGGCGACCAGTTGATCTTGTCGTCGGGCACGTAGTCGACGAGGCGGATCAACTCGTCGTTGAAGCGCGCCCATGTGGGCGTGATGTCGATGCGGGGGAACGACGGCTCAGGCATTCGTGATCTCCTAACTGTCGGGCTCGCTGGCGCCGAACGCGGGCGCAGCAGGCTGCGCCCCTACATCGATCCGGCTAACCCGCCGACTCCGCGAACGCCAGCTCTGCCTCTTCTTCCGAGAGCAGCGGGCCGCGGGCGACTTCGAGCTCGCCCCAGTTCTTGCCGGTCTTGATGTCGACCTTCAGCGGGACAACGAGGTCGAGCGACTTCGGCATCACGCGCAGGCACAGCTCGCGGACGGCATCGATCTCGGCGCGCGGCCCCTCGAAGATCAGCTCGTCGTGTACCTGCAGGATCATGCGCGACGTGAGCTTCCGCTCCGTGATCTCTTCGTCGATGCGGTTCATCGCGACCTTGATGATGTCGCTGGCGGTGCCCTGCACCGGCATGTTGATCGCCATGCGCTCACCGGACGAGCGGATCTGGAAGTTCGGCGACTTGATCTCCGGGATGTAGCGGCGGCGGCCCATCAGCGTCTCGCCGTAGCCGAGGCGTGCGGCAGCTCTCGATGGCGCCGTCGCGCCAGGCGCCGACCTTCGCGTACTTCTCGAAGTAGCGACGGATGAACGTCGCGGCCTCCTCGCGCGGGATGCGCTCCTTCGTCGAGAGGCCGTACTCGCTGAGGCCGTAGAGCACGCCGAAGTTGAAGACCTTGGCGCGGCGGCGCTGCTCCGACGTCACTTCGTCGAACGGGACGCCGAAGACGTTGGAGGCGGTGGCGGCGTGGACGTCCTCGTCGTTCTGGAACGCCTCGATGAGCGCCGGGTCCTGGCTGAGGTGCGCCATGATGCGCAGCTCGATCTGCGAGTAGTCGGCGGCGAGCAGCATCGGCTCCTTGCCGATGTCGCGCGCGACGAAGGCGGTGCGGATGCGGTTGCCGTAGCCGGTGCGCACGGGAATGTTCTGGAGATTGGGCTCGATCGACGACAGGCGGCCCGTCGCGGCGGTCGCCTGGTTGAACGTCGTGTGGATGCGCTTCGTCCTCGGGTGGATCAGCGCCGGCAGCGCATCGACGTAGGTCGACTTGAGCTTCGAGACGCCGCGGTAGCGCATGATCAGGTCGACCACCGGGTGCGCGCCGCGCAGGCCGTCCATCGCCATCGCGTCGGTGGTGTAGCCGAGCTTCGTGCGGCGCGTCTTCGGCAGGCCCAGCTCTTCGAACAGGATCTGCGAGAGCTGCTGCGGCGAGCCGATGTTGAACTCGTGCCCGACCGTGGCATAGATCTCGCGCTCGATGCCTTGCAGCTCTTTCTGCATCTCGCGCGACATCTCGACGAGCTGCGCCGCATCGACGGCGACGCCGGTCAGCTCCATGCGGGCGAGCACGTCCATCAGCGGCATCTCGACGTCGTCGAAGAGCGGCCAGAGGTTGCGGGACTTGAGGTCGGCTGCGAGCACGTCGGAGGCGCGTAGCTGTGCGTCGGCCTGCGCGCAGCAGTAGTCGCGCGCCGCATCGTACGCCACAGCAGACATCGTGAGCTGCTTCTTGCCCGCCTTCCCGACGAGGTCGAGGTGCGTGGGGATGTGCATGTCGAGCCGTTCGAGCGCGAGGTTCTGGATCGTCATGTTCGCGTAGCCGAGCAGGTACGACGCGATCAGCGTATCGAAGCGCATGCCGCTCATCGTGACGCCGTTGTTCGCCAGCACCAGGAAGTCGAAGTGGCCGTTGTGCGTGACCTTCTGCAGCGTCGCGCTTTCGAGCAGCGGCCGCAGCGCGTCGAGCACGACGTCGAGCGGGAGTTGCTGCGCTTCGCCGAGGCCGGGATTGTGGCCGACAGGGATGTACGCGGCCTCGCCCGGCGCCGTCGCTATGGCGATGCCGATCGGCAGGCCGCGCATGCCGTTCGCATCGCTGTTCTCGACGTGGAGGCCGATCCGTCCGGCGGCCTTCGCCTCCTTCACGAACGCGGCCAGGTCCTTCTTCGCGGTGATCGTGCGATATGCGCTCGGCGTTGCTTTCGCGGCAGGCGTCGCCTTCGGAGCGGGCGCGACGCCGGCGCCGAGCGACTCGGGCAGGCGCGAGATGAGTGAACGGAACTCCAGTTCGACCAGCAGCCTCTCGACGCGGTCACGGTCGAAGGTGTGCAGGCGGCACGCCTCGAGATCGAGCGTCGCGGGGACGTTGCGCTCGATCGTCGCGAGCTCCGTGCTGTCGCGCGCCTCGCGCTCGTGCGCGCGCAGGTTCTCGCGCAGCTTCTCGGGCGTCACCTCGTCGAGGCGCGCGTAGATCGCGTCGACGGAGCCGAACTCCTGGAGCAGCTTCGTCGCCGTCTTCTCGCCGATGCCGGGGACGCCGGGGATATTGTCCGACGTGTCGCCCTTGAGCCCCTTGAAGTCGGCGATCTGGTCCGGGCGCAGGCCGTAGCGCTCGATGACGGCGTCGACGTCGTAATCCTGCGCGGGCGCGCCCTTCATGTACGGGCGGTAGAGGAAGACGTCGACGCCGGGCTCGACGAGCTGGAGCAGGTCGGTGTCGAGCGTGACGATCGTCACCTCGATGCCCTGCGCGTTCGCCTGTTTCGCCAGCGTGCCGATGAGGTCGTCCGCCTCGAATCCGGGCTCCTCGAACGTCGGCATGTTGAAGGCGTCGATCACTTCGCGGATGCGGATGATCTGGCGCCTGAGTTCGTCCGGCATTGCGGCGCGCGTCGCCTTGTAGCTGGCGTCCTTCTCGTGACGGAACGTCGCGCCGGGCGCGTCGAGCGCGATGGCGGCGTGCGTCGGCTTGAGCTGGTCGAGAATGCTGAGGAAGGTGCTGGTAAAGCCGTAGACGCCGGTCACGACCTCACCGGTCTTGCGGATGGTGAACTCGACCGCCTTGCTCGTCTTGCTGCCCTGGAACACGAGGAACGAGCGGTAGATCAGGCTATGGCCGTCGATGAGGATCAGGCGCGGCTTGTCGGACTTCGTGGTCGCGGGCATGAGGGGATTATACGAGGGCGGCCGCGCGATGCGGGAAACGGCAGGCGAGAAAGCGGGGCCGGGCGGCTGAACCGGAACCGCCGACGCCTCGCCGCGCCTATAATCGGCCATGGATCTGCGGCCGATGCGAGCGGGCACGACTGCGGGCTGGCTCATACGAGGCGGCATTCTCGTCGCGGTCGCCGTGCTCGCGCTGCTGGTCATTCTCCGCGTCTTCCCGTGGTCGGCGGATCCGACGCACCTGGAGGTGCAGAATGACACGGGGGATCACGTCGTCCTGGCGTTGGGCACGCGATATATCGTGGACGTGCCGCCGCACTCGAACGTCACGATGACGAACCGCGGCTCGAACGCGCCGCTCTACGTCCAGAGCGGCGCACCGTACAAGGAGTGCAGCTGGGACGCGGCGCGCGCGCGTCCGCCGCTCGTCATCGACGGCGCGGGCGCGCACTGCCGCGACACGCGTGCCGACTCTCCTCCGTATCCGACGCCGGTGCCGCCGTAAGCCGCGCCGAGCGAGGCGCCCACCCCGGCCAGCGGCGTCCATTCCGCCTCGGGTTCGCGACGTTCATACTGCACGACACGGGCGGCCACACGGGGCCGCCCCTACAGACGATCGCGGACGGCAGCATCCAGGCTAGGAGCATCTGATGGCGAGCTACGAGCACATTCTGTACGAGACGCGCGGCGCGGTGGCGCTGATCACGTTGAACCGCCCGGAGCGATTGAACGCCTGGACGTGGCTGATGGAGAACGAGTTCATCGACGCGATCAACGCGGCGTCGGCGGATCCGGACGTCGGATGCATCGTGATCACGGGAGCAGGGCGCGGGTTTTGCGCCGGGGCGGACATCGGCGCGTGGGACCGCGGCGTCAGGGAGAGCGACCGCGTGGCAGCGCGCTCGAAGATGCTGTACGAGGGCGGCAGCCCGGAGGTGCCACTCACGCTGCAGCGGGCGAAACCGACGATCTGCGCGGTCAACGGCGCCAGCGTCGGCGTGGGGCTGACGATGACGATGGCGTGCGACATCCGCATCGCATCGACGGCGGCGCGGTTCTCGGCGCGCTTCGTGAAGGTGGGGCTGACGCCGGAATGCGGGAGCACGCGCTACCTGCCGGCCGTCGCGGGCATCGCGAACGCGCTGTTCATGACGCTCACGGGGCGCATCATTGATGCGGAGGAGGCGCTGCGGCGCAACCTCGTGGACCGCCTCGTCGAGCCGGACCAGCTGATGCCGGAAGTGATGAAGCTCGCCGAGGAGATCGCGGCGAACCCGCGCGAGGCGATCTGGGCGGCGAAGCGGCTGATCCACCAGAACGCCGTCGAGCAGGACGTGCGGCGCGTCGTGACGCTGGAGTCCTACTCGATCCGCGAGCGGCAGACGGAACCCGACCACCGCGAAGCCGTGCAGGCGTTCATAGAGAAGCGCGAGCCGATCTTCAACCAGCGAGGCTGACGAAGAAACTGCAGGATTTCGCAGATTCGGGTCGCTGGCAGTGAGCGTCGTCAGAAGACGCGGTCGAAGCCCTTTTGCAGCTCGTGCGTCTCGGAGAGGATCTGCATCCAGCGCAGGTTGTAGTGGCGCGGGTTCAGCAGATCCTGCACGTCGATCTCGCCCATCTGCTCGAGGATGCTGGCGACGGAGTCGAGCGGCGTGCGCGCCGGCGTGAAGCCGACGGCGTCGGTGAGGCGCTTGTTCGACGCGCGGTAGTCGCGCATGCGGCCCGTGGCCGGCACGGACGTGATGGCGATGTCGCCGACGAGCGGCTTCACCGCTTCCGCGACGGTCGCCGCGAGCTGCTTGACCTGGTAGTTGTCCTGGACCACGTTGAAGATACGTCCGGCGACGCTCGCGGCCGGCGCCTCGATGCAGGCGATGTGCGCGAGGCCTACGTCGATCACGTCGACGAGCGGGCGCCACATGTTGCCGCCGTCGTGCAGGAAGAGCTGCTTCTTGAGCAGTGCGTCCTTGAGGAACGTGTTGACGACGAGGTCGTAGCGCATACGCCGGCTGTATCCACCGACCGTGCCCTGCCGGAGGATGACCACGTCGAGCCCGCGCTTGCCCTCTTCGAGCAGCTGGCGCTCGGCCTCGTACTTGGATTCGGAGTACGGGCCGACCGGCTTCACGGGCGCGTCCTCGTCGAGGACTTCGTTGCTTCTTGAGCAGCGCATCCTTGAGGAACGTGTTCACGACGAGGTCGTAGCGCATACGCCGGCTGTAGCCACCGACCGTGCCCTGCCGCAGGATGACCACATCGAGCCCGCGCTTGCCCTCTTCGAGCAGCTGGCACTCCGCCTCGTATTTGGATTCGGAGTACGGGCCGACCGGCTTCACGGGCGCGTCCTCGTCGAGGACTTCGCTCGATGCGAGGCCGTCGTAGATCGAGCCGCTGGAGCCGAAGGTGAGGCGCTTCACGCCCATGCGGATGCACGCTTCGCCCAGTTCCTTCGTGGCGACCATGTTCATTTGCCAGTTGGCGTTGGGATCGAGGTCGGCTGTCGGGTCGTTCGAGAGGCCAGCCAGGTGGCAGACGGCGTCCACGCCGTCGAGGTCGCCGTCCTGCATCTCGCGGACGTCGCGGGAGATGAGTTCGACGTTAGGGAGTTGGTCAAGGCCGACGTGGCCCCAGAAAAAGCGATCGAGGACGCGTACCCGGTAGCCGCGCTCGACAAGCTGTTCCACCAGCACGACTCCGATGTATCCAGCACCGCCTGTGACGCAGACAAGCTTGCCCATCCACTCCGTCCTTCTCTATGTCATCGCGTACGGCCGCCCTCGCTGCGAGCCGGCGGCCGGGGTTCGTCTGTCAAATACAACGCCCCGCGACCGTCAGGTGTTGCGGGTGTGGAGCCTCAATCTATCCTAATCGGGCGCCGCGATGCAGCCCCGGCCGGAAGGCTTCACCGGTTCGTCCCCAGCATGTCGCGGAAGAGAGCCTCGTAACGATCGGTGACGCTCTCCCAGCTGTAGCGGCTTGCCCGGCGCATGGCGCTTTCCTGAGCCGGGATGCGCATCTCCGGATTGCAGGCGAGCTGCTGGAGTTGGGCGCGAAGCTGCTCGACGGTGTCAAACACGAAGCCGGCATCGCCGAGCACCTCGACGTTCTCGGGGGTACCGTAGGCGAGGACGCAGTTGCCGTATCCCATCGCCTCGATGAGCGCCGGATGCGTCCCGCCGACCTCGGTCGCCTGGACATAGGCGAATGCGCTCTGCTGCAACGCCTTGTAACCGTCACCATAGACGAAGCCAAGGAACTTAATCCGCGGATCCCTCGTCGATTTCAGGCGAGTGATGTAGTCGGTGGCATAGGGCGCGCCGCCGACAATCGCGAGCTGCAGGTCGCCGCGCACGCCTTCGAACGCCTCGATCACCTTGTGCGCGTTGTTCTCAGGCTCCAGACGCGACACGTAAAGCACGTAGCCGCCGGGCTCAAGGCCGAGCGAGCGTACGGCGTCAGGCATCGGGTGGCGACCAACCGGCGTACCGTACGGGATCATCACCGAATCCTTGTGGTACGTCTTGCGATAGTACTCCTGGATGACGCCCGCGTCGGTGACCATGACGTTCGGGACGATCGTCGAGAGGCGCTCGCACAGGCGATAGTAAGCGCGGCCAGCGGCATTCCACTTCTTGCGCTGCCGCTCGATGCCATCGACATTGATCGTCACCTTGGAACCCGCCAGGCGGGGGATCCAGGCGAACGGCGAGTTGGCGCCGTTGCATACGAGGATAACGTCGTAGTGCGCGCGCAAGGAGTGCAGTGCCGAGAGTGCGGTGTGGACGACCGTATCGAAGTACTTGTGCTGGATCGTCGGCAGGACGACGAGCCTCACGCCCCGGTACATCTTCGACGGGTGTTTGACGTGATGCGAGCGGCCGTAGACCGTGACATCGTGGCCACGCGCTGCGAGGCGCGACGCGAGCTCCTCGGCGAACGTCTCGAAGCCGCCGTAGTTGGCGGGGATCCCGCGCGTGCCCATGATGGCGATCTTCATCAGCGGCGCCCCGAGACGACGCTGACCGATGCCAGCGCCAGGCGCGACGCCGCGTGGAAGCCGAGCCGGATGTTCACGGCGCGAACACCGGCGACACAACCGGCGGGTTGCGGCAAGCGAGAAGCGTGCCCGGATCGGTGCTCACGCTCACGGAGACGCGCGAAGCGGTCGTAGGCGCCGCTCTCGACTACGATGACGGCGGCAAAGGCCCAGAAGTACCATTCGAGGACGACGATGACGAGGATGTTGTCGGCCGCGGCCATGACGACGCGCGAGATCAGCGCCATCATGAAGGCGAGCATCAGGTCGCGCTGATACGACGTCGACGCCTCGCGGTAGCCCTTCAGCGTGATGTCGAAGAGGCGCCGGTAGAGTATGAAGATGGCGATGCAGCCGACGGCGCCGGCTTCGACGAGCAGCCGGACATACTCGTTGTGCGTGAAGTTGCCGAGTGTCACATCGACCGCGCCGAGTCCGGCGCCGACGGTGATGAGCTTCGGCGGCGAGGCAACGCGAATCGCGTCTTCCCATTGCTTCTGGCGCCAGAACACCGACGACTGGCAGTTCGTGGCGCTCACGCAGGTGCCGGACGTCGCCTCGCTGATGCGGGCGCGTACGCTCGGCACCCCGAAGTACAGCGCGCCGATGGCCAGCGGCAGGAGCAGCAGCGTCCAGCGGGCCCGTGTCCACATCAACACGATGAGCATGACGAGCACGCCGATCCAGGCGCCACGCGTCTCCGTGGCGTAGATGCTGAAGAGCATGAGGGGCACCATCAGGGCGAGGCCGACGCGCGCGATGCGCGAGCGGGTGTGGACGAGAAAGACGACCGCGAGCGGCAGTAGCTGGACGAGGTAGAAGCCATATGGGGATGGGTCGACGAAGGTGCCGAAGATGCGGTTGAACCCCGCCGTATAGTGGTCGCCGGTGTCCGTGAGGAACTGGTACAAGCCAACCAGTATCGGTATGACGGACGACAGCAGGATCACCCGGACGAGCCAGCGGCGGTCTGCGACGGTGCGCATCGCATCGACGCACAGGACGAACACCATGAGCGTACCAAAGAGGCGAAGCCAGTCCTGCAATGCGCGGTTGTGGTCCGGCGCGACGGCGATCCCGAGGAACGTCACTCCGACGAAGGCCGCGAAGGGCATCGCGAGCGGGATGCGGCGGATGTCCAGGCGGTTCAGCGCAATGTGCGACAGGCCGAGCGCGATGATCAGGAGGCTCATCAGCGCGTTGGCATTCACGTTCGACGCACCCGACGCGGACAACAGCGGGATGGTCGTCGTAACGTCCGCGGCGGAGCGGACCAGGATGAGGGCGAGCACGGCGACACGCGTATCGACCAGAGCCAGCAGGACGAAAGCGCCGACGATGGAAGAAGCCAGCGCGGCGGGCATCGGCAGATTCAGGATGAGCAGCGCGACACCACCGCCCATGGCGACGGCAAGCCACAGATCGCTGCTCCGGCGGACCAGGCGAAGCGGGCCGGCAATGCGCGGCGGTACATCGCGGACGCCAATGCTTACGGCCATCAAGATCCTGCGCGGAACGATTCAGCCGCGATGCCGTAACCGTCCATCATGTCGGCGTTCCACACATCCGGCGCTCCCTATGCCTTCGCGACGACGCCCGCCGGCTTCTGGCCGTTCGCCGAGCGCCGGTATTTCGGGTAGGTCTTCACGCCCTCGATAACCTGAGCGATCTCGTCGTCGGTGATCGTCGGGAAAAGCGGCAGCGTAACAAGCGTCTTCCAGTAGCTCTCGGTCACAGGCAAGAGCTCGGTGCGATACGCCTTGTACGCAGGGTGCAGGTGCGATGGCACGAAATGAACGTGGCAGCCGACGCCGCGATCCTTGAGGTGCAGCATCAGCGGGTCGCGGTCCTCGGCAGGCACGCGGATGACGTACTTGTGCTGCGCCGTGAACGCGTAATCCTTCAGAACGGGCGTCTTCACCCAGCCGAGTTCCGCGAACGCGGCGTCGTAGATGGCAGCGACGGCGCGGCGGCGGTCGTTGTGGCGCTCGAGCTTGCGGAGTTGGACGATGCCGATGGCGGCCGAGAGGTCGTTCATGTGGTGGCGGAAGCCGATCTCCTCGGTCTCGTGGTAGTAGTCCATCTGCCCGGGCTCGGGCGGAGTACCCGGCGGACGCGAGTGGCCGAGCCAGCGCAGCTTGCGCATCCGCCTGTCCATCGCCTCGTCCTGCAGCGTCACCATGCCGCCCGCGCCGGTGGCCAGGTTCTTGACGGGGTCGAAGCTGAACGTGTTGATCGGCCCAAACGAACCGATCGGGCGACCCTTGTATTTCGAGCCGCAGGCGTGCGCGCTGTCCTGCAGGACAGGCAGGTTGTGCTTCGCGGCCAGCTCCATGATCGGGTCCATGTCACACGGGTGACCGCCGTAGTGCACAACGCAGATCGCCTTCGTGCGCGGCGTGATGCTGCGCTCGATCTCATCGACGCGGATGTTGCCGGTGTCGTCTTCGATGTCGGCGAAGACAGGAACGCCGCCGCAGTAGAGAATCGCGTGGTTCGTGGCAACGTAGGTGAGCGACGTGGTGATCACTTCACCGCCGGTGACATCGAGCACCGCGAACCCAAGATGCAGCGCCGACGTGCCGGAGTTGGTGCCAACGGCGTAGGGCGCGCACGGCGTATTCGGCGAACTTCTCCTCGAACTCCTTCGTCTTCGGGCCGAGTCCAAGCCAGCCCTTCTCGAGCGGCTCCTTCAGCGCCAGCCACTCTTCCTGATCGAGCGCGGGCTTGAATACCGGGATCATGTTCGTCTCCTCACTGATGAACGGCGATGCGGGGCCGCTTGCTCATTGCGGAGTCCCCGCTTCGATGCTAGCTGCCTGTATTGCAGGATCGACATGTTCGTGCCGGGCCAGCAGCATTCTGACGTCGCCCAATGACACAATGCGCATCAGTGCAACGCCCGCACCGAAGAGGACGATCGTGAGCACGGCTTCCGTCTCCCACGCGAGGTGCAGCGCATAGACCATGACGCCGGCGACTCCAATCACGGGCAACAGGCGTCCCGCCACCCAGAACGACGGTGTCTCTCCCAGATATCGGCTCAAGATGAACAGTGCGGGCAGGAGCACCGCCGCCTCCGTGATGACCGTGGCGGCGGCAGCCCCCTCCTTCCCGTAGATCGGGATAAGGACGAGGTTCACACTTATGTTAACTATCAGCCCTCCGCCGGCGATCCACAGCAGCGCGCTCTGCTTACCGACGGCGATAAGCCCGTGATCGACCAGATTTGAGAGCCAGATCAGCGCGACGGCCATCGAGAGGACTTGCATGCTCGTGACGGCGGCGTCGTAATCCGCTCCGCCGATCAGCCGGACGAGTGGCGGCGCGAACAGGATGATGCCGGTCACGATGCTCATGCCGATGAGAGACAGGAGGTCATGCGAGCGCTGGTAGAGCTTCTTGAATTCGTCGTGGTTGCCGTCGGCGTGAAACGTGGAGAGCAACGGGAACACCGAGCCGACGAAGAAGAAGCTCAGCGGGAACGCAAGGTCCACCACGCGATACGCGAAGCCGTAGTAGCCGACCGAATCGCTGTTGGTGAACGCCTTGAGCAGGACGATGTCTATCCGTCCGTACGCGGTGATCACGAGCACAGCGAGGCCCAGCGGCAGTGCTTCTCGCACGACCTGCCGGCTGTAGTGGAGGTCGAAGCGGAAGTGCGGCCGCACGAAGCGGCGGGCGAAATAGAGGCAGACCACGCTATTCGCGAGGACGCCCAGGTCGTAGGCGATGACAAGGCGGATGAGTCCTCCGCCCCCGTGTACGACAAACGCCATCGCAGCAAAGCCAAACACGGCCTGAGCGATGTTCCCGAGCGCGGCATACTCCATCCGCAGGTTCGCGGCGAAGGTCGCGTTGTATGAGCCCGAGAAGATCGTCAGCGGGAACGAAAGCGACGCGATAGCGATGGCCATCTTGATCTCGAACGAGTAACCGAGCGCGAATGACGCCGCGATGGCGAGCGCCGACGAGACGAATGCGAGCATGGTGCGCACGGTGAGCACGTTGCCCATCAGTTCGTCCGGATCGCGCTCGGTCGTCGAGAGATGACGCACAGCGATCGTAGCGACGCCGAGGTCGCTGACGTTGACAAGCGTGAGGAACGCGATGACGAGTTGGTACTGGCCAAAACGGTGCGGGCCCAGGTATCGCGACAGCAGCGTGAGCGCCGCCAGCGACACGCCCATGGTGACGCCGCGGCCGGCGAACTGCACGAGGCTGTTCCGGGCGACCTTGCGCGCGACGGTCATCTGGCCAGTTCGTATGTTCGCCACTATGCCTCGGTCGCTTTGCAGTAGACGAGGCCGATGGTGTGCGCACCCAGGCTCGCCAGCTCGCCGACGGTATCCTCTACGCTCTTGCTGCTGGCCTGGCCTTCAGCGGTCACCAGCACCACGCCGTCGACCACCGAAGCGATCACCGCGGAGCCAGCGCCCGCCGACATCGCCGAGCCGTCGATAAGGACGACATCGTACTGTTTCTCGATGTCATCAAGGAACTCCCGCATCTCCGCTGACGCAAGCAGCTCCGAGGGGTCGTTCATCTTCGTGCCGGCGGTGAGCACGCTGAGGCGCGGTACAGGCGACGCCTGGATGATATCCCGTGGCGCGTCGCTCAGCGGCTTCGCCGGGCGGGTGCCGTTGGTGGACAGGAAGTTGTAGAGCCCGGGCGCCAGCGGCAGATTGAAGAGCTTGTGGAGGTCCGGTCGGTTAAGGTTGGCGTCGAGCAGCAACACCCGTAGCCCCGCCTGCGCCAGCGCCATCGCGGAGTAGGTGACCACCGTCGTGTTGCCTTCTTCGGGTCGAGCGCTGGTGAACAGCAGGCTCTTGCGCTTCTGCTCCTGGATTGTCGTCTGGAGCTTTGTTGCGACGACGCGATAGTCCGGCGACACGGGCGGTGGCGGATACTTCCAGCGCACGCCGAACGGAATCGACGCCAGCACCGGCAAGCGCGTGACGCCTTCGAGGTCACGGACGCCGCGAAGCGTCGGATCGACGTACTCCAACACGAGCGACAGCGCGACGCCGGCAGTCATGCCGGCAAGCAGGCCCGCCGCAAGATTGAACTTCCAGCGAGGGCTGGTCGGAGCGTCCGGCGCCTCCGCCGCCTCTATGACGCTAAGAGCACGCGCGGCCTGCCCCTGCTTCACACGTTCTTGCTCTAGCTGCGTGATCAGGGATTGGTACGTGTTCTGCGTCGCTTCGACGACCGCCTGCTGGCTGGCTATTTGTGCCACGCTGGCTCCCCGCGACTCAAGGCCCGCAAGGGTCGCCTGCTCATCGTCTACGCGCTGACGCGTGTCTTCGACCTGTTTCGTGAGGTCGTTCGTAGGATCGGTCGCAAACTGGTGCATGAACGTTTGGTCTTGCAGGAGGTTCGCGAGGTCATTCGCGATGGCTGCTGCCTCCGCGCCCGTTCCGCCCTTCGCGGTGACCGTCACCAATTCGGTGCCCGGCAGCGCCGCGGTACCGATGCGCTTCGCAAGCGAACTCGGCGTAGTCTTCAGGTTCAGGTCCTGAATGACTTTCTCAGTGAACTTGGTCGTCTGGATGATGTGGGCGTACGTCTGGATGAAGCGCTGAGCGGCTCCGGTGTCCTGTGTATTGGGACTCACCGCTGTGAAGTCGATGCGAGCCGTGGCGGTCGCCGTGTAGACCTTCGTCGTGAGCTGGTTGAGCAACGCGGCACCAGCAACGGCGAGGATGATGGGGATGAGCAGCACGAACTTGCGCCGGTTGACCAGCTGCAGGTATCGCTCAAGTTGGAGACGGCTCTCTTCGTTCACACTCGCGCCCATCCGGAACATTGATGCGGTGGCGGTCCCACCTGGGTCAGGTGTAGCAGTACTGTACGGTACCTCCAGACGCTGGTGGAGCTGATCGCCTATCTCACCACGCGCCGCGGCCGCGGAGGACGGCCAGGGGCGTCTTCAGCATGATCTGGAGATCCAGCCAGAGCGACCACCGCTCGATGTACTCCAGATCCATCTCGACCATCTTCTCGAACGGAATCTCGCTGCGGCCGCGAATCTGCCAGAGGCCGGTAAGACCGGGCGTCGCGGCGAGGCGCTGCATGTGACGATCGTCGTAATGCGCAACCTCGCGGGGCAGCGGCGGCCGAGGGCCGATGAGACTCATCTCGCCGCGGAGCACGTTGAGGAGGTTCGGCACCTCGTCGATGCTCGTGCGGCGCAAGAAGCCGCCGATGCGCGTAATGCGCGGGTCGCGTTTGATCTTGAAGATGTGCTTCGCGTCGTGATGATTGTGGTCTTCGAGTTCGTCGCGAAGCATTTCCGCGTCGGCGCGCATGGAACGGAACTTGTAGAACGTAAACGGATGGCCGTAGCGTCCTACACGTTCCTGTCGTACCAGGATGGAGCCGGGCGACGTCAGTTTAATGAGCGCCGCAATGACCAGCATGGGGATCGCGAGGACCATGAGCAGCAGCGCCGCCGCCGCTCGGTCGCAAACGCCCTTGAGTGCGTACGCGAAACCCACGAGTTGCGGATACTCGGCAACCTTTGCACGCGTTGCGACGAATTCGATCTCCGCGTCGCGCGTCGTGACACTTCGCATGCCTACTACCCCATCAATCTGTCGAACGGCGAATACGCTGCGAACAGCGAAGCTCTTGTACCCGACACACGCGTCACTGCCAGATTACGCAAGGCACGGCGTCCCATTCATGGCCAAATGCAACGCGACGATGACGCCGATCGGCACTATTGTGGAGTCTGGTGTCCGAACATAACATCGAGGGTCAAGTCAGACAACAGCCACAGCACCCGCCACGCACCGCGTAGGATTCCGGACGGGCCGGCGAACCCGCTCGCCTGAACCACACCGTCACACGCCTTAACGCGATTCCGAGCGCCGCATTACGCGGCGGATGCGGATGTGGTCGCGGCTCACAGCCACGACGCGACCATCGACGCTATATTACTGTGTTTTCTTCGCTATCAGGCGGTGCCGGGCATGAAGATTGCGGTACTTGACAAGGATCAGAGGCATCCGCGGAACGGCACGGCATCGGGCGCATTGCTCAGGCGATAGATGGTGACGGCGTCCTGGTGGAAGGCAACCGTTACCGTCGTCCCCGGCGAGGCCGCGTCGACAGCCCACAGCCGTTCTCGCGGACCACAATACAGGTACGCAGCCGGGTACTTGCCGAGGACGCCGCTCTGCGGTTTCAGGGCCTCGAACTGGGCGCGCCAGCCGGGGATGCGGCTGTTGACCGTGGCTGGCCGGGCGACGAGCTCGTTCAGCAGGTAGTCGATCATCGAGCGTTCGACATACGTCGGGATCTCCTCTCTCGGAAGATCTCTGTCGGCCATGCGGGATGCCATTCGCGGGATCCAGCCGGCCGATGGCTGAGTCGACGGTGTAGCCGAACGCGGCCGAGGCGCGCAGGTAGCGATCGATGATCTCGTCATCGCTCGCTTTGGAGCCAACGGCGCTCGACCCGTACGGCACGTAGACGTAGGCCGGAGTCAGCGACGCCAGCAGCAGGTTGGTGGAGCGGCTCGGGGTCACGACCGTCTCGTCGTGATGGAGATTCGCGCGCATCCAACGGATGGCGGCATCTTCGTCCGTGCGCAGCGCGTACGACGCGTTGAGCTGCCGCATGGCGCGCGTCTGGAACACGACGAAGTAGCACCCGCCGACGACGGCGATCGCCGCCAGCGCGCTCGAAGCGACACGTTGGCGTCGCAGCGAGAGACCGCCAATGAAACCCGTGGCGCCGAATATGAAGAGCGGCAGGCTGAACAGCGGCCACGCCTGGAAGAGGTAGTGGTCGGGCTGCGGTGCCAGGCCCGTGGTGGCGGCGAGAGCGAGCGGAGCGAGGTACATGACGACGAAAAACGCCGTCCACCGCGAGGTATTCCGCGCGAAGTACGCGAATGGCATTCCGACGACGACGCGCTGCATGATCGTCACGAAGGTCCCCGTGTCGATGCCCGGGTGGCCCAGGCCCGAGCGCGTCTTGACCTCGAACGGCACGGCAGCGACGTTGTAAACGAGGATGGCCAGCTCCGGAGAGGCGAGGAGCACCGCGCCGACGCCGATTGCCGCGAGCCGCCTGAATGCGGCGTAGTCCCGCTGGTAGAGCAAGAGCGCACCCCAGACAACGAGCGCCAGCGCCATCGCCGTCCAGAGGAACGCGTACGTGTAGACGAGAAGCGCGAGGAGTACCGCCGCGGCGGCGGCCGACCGGTTGCCGCGAGCGTCGAAGGCGCGGCGCAGGGCCAGCATGACACCGAAGAACAATGGCACGGTCATGGCGGGAGCCAGGAAGCGATACCAGACATGGAACTCGCCGCGCGGGCGCACGGTGATGATCGGTCTGAGCACGGACCAGTGGCGCAGCGGCAAGTATCCGCCGGCCTGGTAGAAGACTTGGACGTAGGCAACGGTGATCAGCAGAACCGCGATGGCCGCGCGCGTCGAACCAGTGAGTTGCAGCGCGAAGACGTAGAACAGCAGGAATGCCGCTGCGGCCGCCAGGGACGCGACGATCGCCAGCGCGTAGAAGATATTGCCGCCAGTGGCGTGCCCCAGTAGCCCAACGACCTCCTGCCAGAGCGCTGTCGTCTCCGGCGGACCGTCCTGGCGGTCCACCAGGTAGGGATCGGTGACCGGCAGGCGGCCCTCATATGCCGAGCGAATGAGGGGGATGTAATCCGCCTCGTCGTGCCCGATGCCGAAGGTGCCGCCCGGGTTCACCTGGGTCCGGACGCCCTCGGGAGCGTCGCTCCAGAGGAGCCACCAGCGCGGGGCAACGAGCACGGTCGCGAGCAGCAGCGCAACGGCGATGCCGGCCGCATGCCTGCGCAGCAGATCGACGATGTGCTCACCGCGGCGCGACGTACCGACAAGCTGCAAAGGATGTACCTCCGGATGGCTGCGACCGCGGACCTCTTCGCGTTACCGCCGTCGAGCCGCTTTCCGGAACACTACAGGCGCGCGCACGCGCGGTCCACATGCCGCGGGCGGCTAGATTCGGCAGTTGAAGACAATGGGGCTCCCCGCGTTTGCCCCGGTGCGGGCGCCGATCGCCAGGGTCCACGCCATGTGTGGCCTCGCGCCCATCGGCAACGGCACCAGGTCGACCGCGGGCTGAGCGTTAGCGCACGGCGCATAGGCTCGTAAAGCCGGGACGATATCGGGGAAGCGCGGGCTCAGGCCGCCTTGCGGCTGTCCAGGCCGGCGCCACCGTCGTCGGGCGCAGTGCCCACGGTCTCCTGCAGGTACAGGAGCACGGCCTTCACGCGCGGGTGCGCGGCGTTGTCGCGGTTGAGGTTCAGTTGACCGAAGATGGCGTTGATGTGGTTCTCCACCGACTTCTCTTCGAGGACCAACGCCTTCGCAATGGCGGCGTTGTTGTTGCCCTTGGCCATCAACGAGAGCACTTCGAGCTGGCGCTTGGTCAACGCGGAGAGGCGCGTTTCGCGGCGGCCGAGGCTCTCGACCACCGCCGGGTCAAGGACCACGAGTCCCATCGCCGCGCCGTCGATGGCGCGCACCAGCGTCGCGACGTCGGTCACCGACTGGCGCAGGAGATAGGACCAGCCGGCCGCGCGAAATGCCGGCAGAGCGGCGAGCGTGCGGCGGTCCGGGTGCTCGCCCAGGAACACGATCCTCGAGCCCGTACGAGAGTTGGAGATCGCCTGCGCGACGGCCAGCGCGTCGTGCTCACTCTTATTGTCCAGCCCCACGAGCGTGACGTCGGATCGCTCTGAAGCGGCGAGCGCGATGGCCTCGGCCGGGTCGCCGGTCGCGCCGACCAGCTGTAGCCGCGGCTCGGCGCCAAGGACGGTGCGCAGCATGTCGCGGAGGAGGCTGTCGGCCTCCACCACGAGGACGCGAATGCTGTTCTCTGTTTCTTGCATGTCAGTCTCTGCGTTTATCGGCCTGGACAGCTTCGGGTAGCATTCGGGAGTTCTCTCATAAACGAGGTTCGGGGTCGGTCGACCGCCCGAGGGCGAGATCGCGGTATCGAACCGCCCCAGCCTCCGCCAGACGCGCGCTGCGCGACGCCGTACGGCCACGACATTCTTACGCGATCCCGAAGGCACGCGAGCGTAGGGGTTCTCCCGCAGTAGGGTGCTCGCGGGCGCGCTATCCTGCGGCGATGGTGAAGATCGCCGTGCTCGCCAGTTTCAACATGGACTTCGTGATGCGAACGGAACGCCGACCCGACGCGGGGGAGACGCTTCAAGGCGAGTTCGCGATGTTCCTCGGCGGTAAGGGCTTCAACCAGGCGGTGGCCGCCCGCCGCCTCGGCGCCGACGTGGTCGTGGCCGGGACGCGTCGGCGACGACGAGTTCGGCCGCCGCTTCCTCGACGCGCTGGACCACGAAGGCATCGACCGGCGCGCGGTCGTCGTCGATACGACGGCGGGCACCGGCGTGGCGAGCATCGTCGTCGAGGCGGATGGCACGAACACGATCCTGCAGGCGCCGCGCGCGAATCGAAACGTCGCGCCGCCGGACATCGAACGCGCGACGGGCGCGCTCGCGGGCGCGGACATCGCGATGCTCCAGTTCGAAACGTCCGCGCATGGCGCGTCGGCGTTCGCGCTCGCGATGCGCGCGGCAGGGACTCGCACGATGCTCAATCCGGCGCCGGCGGCACCGGCGCCGCCCGGCCTGCTCTCGCTGATCGACGTCATCGTGCCGAACCAGATCGAAGCCGAGGCGCTCACGAACATGCGACTGAACCGCCAGGACGCCGTGCTTGCCGCGGTCCACGCGCTGATCTCCCTTGGACCCGCCGCCGCCGTGATCACGCTCGGCGAGCGCGGCGCGATCGGCGCGTCGGCGGATACACAGGTGCACGAGCCGGGGTACCCCGTCGAGGTCATCGACACGGTCGGTGCGGGCGACGCGTTCTGCGCGGCGCTCGCCGTGCGTCTGGCCGAAGGCGCCGATCTCGCGGAGGCGGTGCGCTTCGCGAACGCGGCGGGCGCGCTCGCGTGCACGAAGCGCGGCGCCGAGCCGTCGATGCCGACGCGCGACGAGGTAGAAGCACTGCTCGCGAAAGGAGCCGTCACGTGAGCTCCTACAGTGCGGCCTAGCGTTCGCGCCAACGCAAGCCGGTCATGCCGACCGTCATCCCGACGGCCGTGATCGCGGCGAGGTAGAACGTCTCCATGCCGAAACCGCCACGGCCGGAGAGGATGCGGTCGACTGCCTCGCCCGCGTGCGTGTACGGCGAGAAGCGCACGACCCAGCGCAGCCAGTGCGGCATGCGCTCGATGGGGAAGTAGACCGGCGAGACCATCGTCACCATGATGCCGACGATGTTGGCGAGGACGTTCCCCATCTCCTGGCTTGGTGACCAGGTCGCGATGACTACGCCGAGTCCCGTGAGCGAGAGCGACGTCAGCAGCAGCACGGGGATCAGCCACCAGTCCAGGTGGATATCGATGTTGACGACGGGAGCAAAGCTGAGGACGACGGCCGCGGTGATCATGCCCTGGACCAGCGAGAACGTGACGATGCCGAACGCGTAGGAGAGCGGGTGGACGGGCGAGGTGATGACGAGCTTCAGCGTCAAGTTGAAGCGCTCCCACAGCATGACCTGCGCGAGGTTATTCACGGTCATCAGGCCGAGCGCCATCACGAGCGAGCCCGTCATCAGGCGCGTGCCGACGAGATCGCCGGCACCGGGCGGGATCAACCACTTGGCGAAGTAGAGCATGCCGATCGGGAACATCACGACCGAGAGGAGATAGAACGGCCACCAGGCGCGGGCCTTGAGCGTCTCTATCTCGAAGATCACGAACGCATCGCTCACGAACTTGCGCACGGTCAGGCCTCCAACGCTTCGTCGGTGAGTTCGAGGTAGACGTCCTCCAGGCTGGTCTTCGCCAGCGCGAACGTTTCGATGTCGCGCCGCGCCAACTCGGCGAGGACTGCATCAGAGGTCTCACCCTGGACGACCACACGCCCTTCGGCTCCGTCGTAGCTCGCTCTGAAGCGATTCCGGCAGCGCGAGCGCAACTCGTCCACGGTGCCCTGCGTGTGGATGCGCCCGTTGCTGATGAGCGCCACCTGGTCGCAGAGCTCTTCCGCTTCCTCCATGTAATGCGTCGTGATGATGATCGTGTGACCGCGGGAGCGCACGTCGCGGAGGATCTCCCACACTTCGCGGCGGGAGTGCGGATCGAGCCCGGTGGTCGGCTCGTCGAGGACGAGCACCGGCGGATCTCCGACGAGCGCGATGCCCATCAGCAGCTTGCGTTTCAGGCCGCCCGAAAGCTGCCGCGCCACGTGACGCTCGTGCTGGGTCAGGCCGAGGATGACCATCAGCTCGTCCGCGCGCCGGGCCGCGGCCGCGCGCGTCAGGCCGCGCAGCCGCCCGAAGAACGCCAGGTGCTCCCGCGGGCGGAGGTGGTCGAAGGGTTCCGCGTCTTGCGGCACCACGCCCATCAGCGCGCGGGCGCGCGTGTGATCGTTTACGACGTCGACGTCCATTACGTGGATCGAGCCCGACGTAGGCCGAAGCTCGCCGGTGATCTGGCGCACGAGCGTCGTCTTGCCGGCGCCGTTACGCCCGAGCAAGCCCAGCGTCTCGCCGCGCGACACAACGAGGTCGATGCCGTCGTTCGCCAGCGTCCCGCCCGCGTAGCGCTTGCAGAGACCCTCGACGCGGAGCGCAACGGGCGCATCGATCGCGGCGCGCACCGGGCACAACGGAACTCTCAAGTCGAGCGCTTCAGCAGCCATGCGGCTATTGTCGCGCGGCTCGCACGAACCTCACCACGACCGATCGCGTTGCGGTTTTCGCAGCCGTCAAGACGCCGGCGCGCTCAGGAACCGCCGCCGTCCGCCGGCATGACGCGCTTCGATCACCCCCACCGCTTCGCGCATACGGCGCACGGGCGAGGCGAAGATGATCAGCACACCGGCGAATGTCGAACAGGATCCGAGCGCCAGCACGAAGCGCGCGCCGGCAACGTCCGCGACGACTCCCGCCACGATCGATGCCGCGAGCATCGCCAGCAGCCCGCCGAAGCGCTCGGCGGCGCTCACGCGGCCCAGTACCCCGGGCGGCGCGATGGCCTGGCGCAGGCTCACCTGGTTGATCTCGTACACCGTCCAGCCGGGGTCGCTGATGATCTGCTGCCCGACGAGCATCATCGCCGCGATCGCCGTGATCTGCGGCGCGCCCGCGATGAGCAGCACGCCCAGACCGCCGAACGTCAGGCCGCCCATCATCGCGACACCCACGCCGAAGCGACTCCGGCACCAGTCGGCCATGCCCGCGCCCACGAACGACGTGAGGCCGCCGACGCCGTAGATCACGCCCTGCACGCCAGGCGCGAACCCGAGGTCGCGCGTCACGAAGAGGACGAAGACCGAGCCGAACATGCCCGACGCCGCGGCGAACGCCATCCGGCTGCCCGCGATCGCGCGGAGCCGCGGGTCGCTCCAGAGCGCGCGCATGCCTTCGACGATCTCCGTGCGCACGCTGCGGCGATCTTCGACGGGGGCAGGCGGCGGCTCAGGCGCGCGGATGGCGCGCAGCGACACCGCGGAGAACAGGAACGACGCGGCGTCGACGGCCATCGCGCCCGGCGCCGTCACCAACTGCACGAGCCAGCCCGCCAGGCTGAACGAGCCGAACTCCGCGACCGATCCACTGGCCGCGAGCTTGCTGTTCCCCTCGACCAGGTCCTCCGTGTCGATCAGCGTCGGCAGGTACGACTGATAGGCGACGTCGAAGAACGTCGTGAGGATGCCCGCGAGAAACGCGACGGCGTAGAGCTGCTCCATGCGCAACGCGCCGAACGCGGCCGCAATCGGCACGGAGCCGATGATGGCGGCGCGCCCGAGGTCCGCGGCGATCATGATCGGACGGCGGCGCAGGCGGTCGACCCAGACGCCGGCGAAGAGCGCGAAGCAGATCCCGGCGAGCACGTCGGACGACGTCACGAGCGCGACTTCGAACGGGCGGGCGCCGAGGTAGACGACGGCGGTAAACGGCAGCGCCAGGCGCGTGGTCAGCGAGCCGAAGACCGAGATCGTCTGCCCGGTCCACAGCCGCATGAAGTCCGGATGCCGCCAGAGGCCGGTGAATCTATCGCGCATCGCGAATTGTAACGGGGAGAGTCTGATGCGCTAAGCGCAAGAAGAGAGAGCGGGACCCGGCGCTCACCGTCGTCCGCTCTCTGTTGTCTGTTCTCTGTTGTCTGTTCTCTCCGACGGCGGCTACATGCCGTTGTCGCGGAGGAAGTCGAGGACGGCGGCGTTGAAGGCCTCGGGCTGGAAGAGGTTGGCGGCGTGGCCGGCGCCTTCGATGACGACCTTGCGCGCGTTCGGGATCTTCGACGCCATGTACTCGATACCGCCCTGGTATCGCTGGTCGTCGGCGCCCCAGACGAGCAGCGTCGGCACGTCGATCTTGTCGAGATGCTCCATCACCTTCGCGTCGCGCTGCGTGAGGATGCCGCGGCCCGCCAGGGCCAGCCCCTGCGCCGAACGCTGGTACGGTTTCGTCGCGTCGATCTCGATCCCCTTGCCGAACCCGGCGAGTCCGCGCTCTTCGAAGCGCTTCGCGTAGCCGATCGAGAAGTCGTTCCAGCCGGCGCGCGCGTCGTCTTTACGGTAGCCCGGGCCGGTGTTGCAGAGGATCATCGCACGCACCATCTCCGGGTGCGCGAGCTGAAACTCGAGCGAGATGTATCCGCCGAGCGAGAGGCCGCCGATGACCGCCTCTTTGATGCCGAGGTGGCCCAATAGCGCCGCCATGTCTTCGACGGTCAGCTTCTCGGTGTAGCTCTCCTGGTCCGGCGGGCTGTCAGTGCCGCCGTGACCGCGCATGTCCCAGCCGATGACGCGATACTCACGCCACGCCTCGAACTGCGGCTGCCACATCTGTAGCGTCGCCGCATACGCGTGGGTGAGCAGGATCGGCGTACCGTAGTGTGAGCCGTGCTCTTCGTAGTTGATGTGGATCCCGTTGAGCTCGACGAGTGGCATCGCGCCTCCCTCCCGGGCGGAGTGTCGCGCACCGCGCACACACGCACAATCCGCGAGCAATCCGACGGTCAAGTTACGGGCCGAGTCAGTCCGCCCAGCTATTACACTGTGCCCGTGACGCAAACGATCGACGACTTCGAATCGATAACGGAAAGCGCTCCCCTGGTCGCGGAGCTGCGCGCGCGCATCCGGACCGAGGGGCCGATCACGTTCCGCGAGTTCATGCAAGCGGCGCTGTACCACCCGAAGTACGGCTACTACACGACGTCCGCGGGATCGATGAGCCGCGGCGGCGACTACGTGACGAGCCCCGAGGTGCATCCGATCTTCGGCGCGCTCGTCGCGAAGCAGATCTGCCAGTTCTGGAACGTTATGTCCTGTCCTCGCGCCGTTCGATATCGTCGAGCACGGCGGCGGCTCCGGCCTGCTCGCGCGCGACATCCTGCGCTGGGCGCACGCGCGCGAACCGGAGTTCGCCCGCGCCTTGCGTTACCGCATCGTCGAGATCAGCCCGTCGCTACGCGAAGCGCAGCGACGCACGCTCGCGGCCGCCGACCTCGCGCCGGACGTCGTCGAATGGCTCGATGCGGCGCCCGCGCACGTCATCGGCTGCGTGCTGTCGAACGAACTGATCGACGCGTTCCCGGTGCATCGCGTCGTGCGCAACGGCGATGCGCTGCGCGAGGTCTACGTCACGGTCGATGCCACGGGCCGCTTCGCCGACGAGCTACGGCCGCTCTCGGACCCGGCGATCGCGGCGTATTTCGACGCGCTCGGCCTGCTGCCGGGCGAGGGCTGCTACGCGGAGGTGAATCTCGATGCGACGCGCTGGATCGCGGACGTCGCCGCATCGATCGATCGCGGCTTCGTCCTGACCTTCGACTACGGCTACGAGGCCGCCGGCCTGTACGCACCCTGGCGTCGCGACGGGACGCTGCTGTGCTTCTACCGCCAGTCCGCGAGCAGCGATCCGTACCAGCGCATCGGCAAGCAGGACATGACGGCGAGCGTCGACTTCACGACGCTGCGACACGCGGGCGAGGCAGCGGGACTCGCGACGCTCGGCATGACCGGCCAGTCGTCGTTCCTGGCAAGGCTCGGCATCGGCGACGGCGTTGCGAGCATCGCGCACGACCGACCCAACGAGATGGAGGAGTACTTCGCGCGACGCAAGGTCGTGATGGATCTGATCGATCCCGCACGCCTGGGCCGGATCAAAGTGCTGCTGCAAGGGAAGGACGTCTCGGACACGCCGCTGCAGGGCTTCACGGACGACGCCTAACACGGCGCGTCGGCGCTGGTGGTGCTAAGCGACGCCGCCTGATTCCATCAAGAACGTCAGGTAGTCGACGTCGCCAGGCGAGTGCCCCCAGCTCGAAAGATGGACGGCCACTTCCGAGCGATGCTGCACGCCGTGGTAGAAGACTTGCGTGATACTTTCGCCGAGCGGCATGCGCTGGTCGAAGCCAAGATCACGCCACCACTGTTCGGAACGATCCCATTCCTTGGCCGTGAGCGCCTGTGCGTACGCGCGCATCGCACGGTGTGACGCGGCGTAACCCTCTATGGCGGCGGCGAGCGTCGGGAGGTGCGGTTCGACGCGCTCGGCGTCGGTCCACTGCGCGTGCCACCAACCCTGCGTGCCGAGCATGTGCTCGAGTGAGGGGCGCAGGCGGGAATACTGCTCGTCGCTGATCCCTTCAGCGGCGGTAAGGATGCGGCTATCGGCCCAGATCGTGTACTCGATCAGCGAGCGGGCGTGGTCGACGAGCGTGGTCATTGCGTCTCCTCATTGCGCTGCGGAGCTCCAATCCGGGACGCCGCGGACGTGATCTGCGGGGAGCGCCACCCGGGCGCTAACGTCGGGGAGCAGCTCGCCAGACCTGCCGGCGCGGCGCGGGCGGCCGGACTCAAAGCATATCGCCCAGCATGGGAAACTCCCGATTCTTCAGTCCGGTTATTGCTTTCGAAACATGTCCCGGCCTGTCCGCGTGCGATGATAGCAGCGGAGGCACAAGATTGAAGCTCAGGAAGAACCTCGGCGCAAAGATGACGGCTCTCATCGCCAGCCTGCTGACGCTGGGCGGCGGGTGGGCGCTCGTACACCAGAATCCGCCCGCCAACGCGGACAACGCGACGACGAGCGCAGCACCAGCCGCGTCCACGCCCGCGGCGGGCACGACGGGAACACGGAGCGCCGCGCCGAAGCCGCAGACAGTGCAGCCGAAGACGGTGAAGAGGCACGTCCGGACGCACGTATCCTGACATGATCACGACGACCTTCCGCTCGATGGGTGGCACGGTTGAAGTCCAACTCGTGGGCGGGACGCCCGCCGATGCGGGTCGAATCGAGTCGCTGTTCGCCGAGCACGAACGAACCCTGAGCCGCTTTATGCCTGACAGCGAGCTCTGCGCGCTGAACAACGCCGCGCCCTCCCGCTTCGAGGCTTCGCCGCTACTCTTCGACGCCGTCAGCGAGGCAATCGGCTGGGCGTGCGTGACGGGCGGCATTTTCGACCCGACGGTGATCGACGCACTGGAGGCGAGCGGCTACGACCGCACGTTCGACGACATCGCCGGCGGAGCGGCACGGGCCGTGGCGGAACGACCCAGGCCCAGAACCAAGCAGGACCCGTGGCGGGCGATTGAGCTCGACGTGGAACAGAACGTCATTGTGATGCCCGCGGGCATGCGTCTGGACCTGGGCGGGATCGGCAAAGGCTTCACCGTAGACCGAGCAATCGCGGCGCTCGGCCCCGGCACCAACGCGATGGTGAACGCGTCGGGCGACCTGTACGCCGCGGGCGACGGGCCGGACGGCGACGGGTGGTACGTCGGCGTGCAGGATCCGTTCGCGCTTGACCTCGACCTCGTGGTGCTGAACATCAACGACTGCGGCGTCGCAACGTCGGGCTCAATCAAGCGGAACTGGACGATGAGCGACACTCGCTATCACCACCTGATCGACCCGCGCGAACAGCGCAGCTCGACGAGCGAGCTGCTGACGGTGACGGTGGTCGCGCCGACGGCCACGCAGGCCGATGTGCTGGCGAAGACCGCCTTCATACTGGGACCGAGCGCCGGACTACGCGTAATCGAACGCTTCGACGGGGCGGAGTGCGTTGCGGTCACGGCCGCCGGAGATGTCCTCACGTCGAGCGGCATGGCGGAGCATTACGCGTGAATCAAGAATTCTGGTATCTCTCGCGCGCGGCGGGCTTCACCGCGTACTTGCTGCTGTTCACGTCCGTGGCGCTCGGCATTTCGATCGGCACGCGCCTGGCCGACCGCCTCGCCAAGCGAAACGCGATCTTCGACCTGCACCGCTTCACAACGATCCTCGCGCTGGCGTTCAGCCTTTTCCACGTCTACATCCTCCTCGCCGATGGATACTTCAACTTCAGCGTCTGGCAGCTGTCTATACCGTTCCTCTCGCCGTACGCCACATGGCAGACCGCGGTCGGCGTGTTCTCGCTGTACGTGCTGGCGCTGCTCATCGTCAGCTTCTATGTTCGTCAATTCATCGGCTACCGCGCGTGGCGGACGATCCATTTCGCGACGTTCGCGATGTTCGCGGGAGTCACGCTTCACGGCATCACCGCCGGCACGGACACGACGCAGGCGTGGGCGAAGCTGATCTACCTCTCCACGGGCACGATAACGCTGGGGTTGATCATGTATCGCGTCCAGTACCGCATCCCCGACACGAGCACGATGCGCACCGTCCGGCTGAGCGCCGGCGTCGCCGCGGTGAGCGTGGTCGCGCTGCTCCTCTTCGCGACGGGACTGCTCAGCGGCAGAAGCCGAGCGTCCGCCACGCAAGCGGACGTCGTCAGCAACGACGCGGCGCCCGTCGTAGACGCGTCCACCGGCGGCGCGCATCCGTTCCTGGCGACGTTCGACAACGACTTCAATGGCACCTACCAGCAGACGAACGACACCAACGGCTCGCGGCTTGTGATCGATGGCACGACGGACGGTGACTTGCCGGTGAAGCTGCACGTCGAACTCGTGCAGGCGGCGTCTTCCCAACCGCGCCAGCGGCCGACGGTCACCCTCAATACGGCGGAACTGCGCGATACAACATCCAGCGCGGTGCTGTGCACCGGCCAGCTTACGGCCCTCGACGATGGCTTTATGCGGGCGACCTGCGACGGCAGCGGTCCGTACCAGGGTGTGCGCATCTCGATCTCATCGCGCTTGCAGGCATCCGGCGACGGCACGATCACGGGCGCGCTCAGCGGCAAGATGCAGCACCTGAGCTAGCGCCTTCCGCGCGAACCTCCTTGACGTGTTAGAATCCAGAGTCCAGGATCAGCCACGGAGCGGTTCAACCACGATGACGCGTGCGTAACGCGTATCGGTACCGCCGCACCGCCCAGGAGTAGCCCGCCATGGTGGTGACCCCCGGTATTACCGTGAGGCCGATCGACTTCGCACGCGACAAAGCGCCGCTGATGTCCTTGCTGACGGCGCGCGACCGCCTGCGCCTCGAACACGCCGAAGCCGCCTGCGAAGCCGGCGACGCATTCATCTTCGTTGCGGACGAAGACGGCACCGCGGTCGGCTGGGCAGTCGTGCACACGAACTTCCGGCAGGACCAGGACTGGTCGCCACCCGACGAGGACACGAGGGCGTTTCAGCAGGGCGACAACGCGTATCTCGAGAACATCGAGGTCACGGCGCGGCTGCGCAGCAACGGCGTCGGCAGGCTCCTCCTCGAGGCGGCGCAGGCGGAAGCGAAGCGCCTGGGCAAGAAGCAACTCTGGTTGCACACCAGCGAGAACAACGTCAAAGCCCACACCCTGTTCGACCGCGAAGGCTGGACGGTGGAGCGCACCGTGTACCCGCCCTGGAAGCCGACGTCGCGCACCCGCGTGTACAAGAAGGTGCTGTAGGCATGCGAACGACGTTTCTCCGCACGCTCGCCGTCGTCGCCATCGTCCAGTTCGTCGTCACGCGGACGATGGCCGGGCAGGCGATCGAAGAAGGGCGCGCCGAGCGCATGTGGATGATGTATCCGCTGAACGTCGTGATGAACGCGCTGGCGTGGACGCTCGTGTTCGGCGCCTTCGGACGCGTCCGGCGCACGTTCCGCGCCGCTGCAGCCGCCACGGACTGAGAGCTCTCCCCGCCGAAGTGCTGATCTGAAGCCGCGGCGGGAAGCGGAGGAGATCTGCATGACCAGCGCGCGCACCATCCGGCACGTTGACGCCTTCACCACGACACCGCTGGAGGGCAATCCCGCCGCCGTTGTCGACGGAGCAGGTCTCGACGCCGAGACGATGCAGCGCATCGCCCTCAACCAGCACCTCTCCGAGACCGTCTTCCTGCTCCCGCCTCAATCGCCGGAGAATCACGCGCACATCCGCATCTTCACGCCCGGGACGGAGCTGCCGTTCGCCGGCCATCCGACGATCGCGGCATCGCACACGCTGATCAGCGAAGGTCGCGTGACGCTGGCGCCCGGCGAGTCGCTGCGGCTCGAGACGGGCGCCGGCGTGATCCCGGTCGAGGTCAGCGCTGGCGAGCAGCCGCGGTACACGATGACCCAGGCGGCGCCGCAGTTCCGGCCGAGCGAGTTCGGACTCGATGCCATCGCCGCGAGCGTCGGGCTCGAGGCGCGCGACATGCTTCGCGCGGAGTGGGTCTCGACGGGCATCTTCTGGCTGATCGCGCAGGTCGCATCGCTGGAGGCGATGCTGCGCGTACAGCCGGACATGATGGCGCTGACGAAGATCCCTCAGGGGCTATCGATCTTCTGCATCGGCGCACAATCGGACGAAGCGGACATACGCGTCCGCGCGTTCGCTCCCGATGCCGGTATCTTCGAGGATCCGGTGACCGGCAGCAGCAACGGCTGCATCGCCGCGTTCATCGCAAAGCACGGCCTGTTGCCGGCGCGCGACGGTGAGATCCGCTACGTATCTGAGCAGGGCATCGAGATGGGGCAGCCGGGTCGCGTGCACTTGCGCGTGACCGGTGTGCCCGACGCGCCTTCCGTGCACGTCGGCGGCCACGCGGTGACGGTGCTGCGCGGCGAACTGCTGCTGCCCGTCTGATGGCCATCGCCGCGATCCTGCTCGCCGCCGGCGCCGAAGAGATCGACGGCACGCCGCTCGCGCTACTGCCGTGGCGCGAAGACGAGACGCTGATCGAGTACCACGTCGCGCAACTGCAGGCCGCCGGCGTCGATGCCATCGAGGTCGTGCTGGGCCACGACGCCGAACGCGTCATCCCGATCATCGCGCGCGAGGACGTCGAGCCGATCGTGAACGCGCGCTGGCGGACCGACACGGCGTCATCCGTGCGCGTCGGCGCCAGCGCCGTGCCGCGCGACACGCAGGCCGCGATCGTCGTGCGTCTCAACGAACCCCGCCCGGCTGACGTCTACCGCCGCCTGCTCGACGCGCACCTGCGTACCGGCGCACCGATCACGCGCCCGGCGTTCCGGGGCATGCCGGGTGCACCGATCGTCGTCGACGCTGCAGTACTCTCGGAGTTGCGGAATGCGACGGACGTCGCTGGTGGGCTCGACGGGATCGTGGCGCGACACGCTGGCGAGATCGCGGACGTGGCATTCGAGGATCGCATCGTGCTGCTGCGGATCACGAGCGCCGAAAACTACCGGCAAGCGCGGTCGGACTGCTCGATCGGCTGAAGCTACGCCACTGGCTCCGGCAGCAGGCGCTGGAAGAGTTCGTTGCTCAGCAGGCGGCCGCGCGGCGTCAGGCGAAGATGCGTCGCGGTGCGTTCGAGCAGGCCGTAGCCCAGGAACTCCGCGAGGACGCCGCCGTAGACGCTGTCGACCTCCCGGCCGTGGCGGCGCGCAAAGTCGCGCAGGTCGATGCCGTCGATGAGGCGCAATCCGAGGATCAGCGTGTCGGCCATCGACAGCTCCGGCGTCACGGTTTCGGCGCCGATGACGTGGAGCATCGTGCCGGAGCCGTCCGTCAACGCCGCGACGGACTCGTCGACGAGTTCGGCGTAGCGGTTGGGCAGCAGCACCGTCGAGAATCGCACGCCGTTCAGAAACGAGTGCGCGCCCGCGCCGAGGCCCAGGTACTCGCGGTTCTGCCAGTACACGAGGTTGTGCTTGCAGCGAAAGCCCGGCCGCGCCCAGTTCGAGATCTCGTAGTGCTCGTAACCGGCACGGGCGAGGCGCTCCTGCGTCCACTCGTAGTGCTCGGCCTGCGTGTCCGGATCCGGCGCGTGAACCCGTCCGCGCGCGACGTCGCGGGCGAGGGGCGTGCCGTCCTCGACAGTGAGGGCGTAGAGCGAGAGATGCTCCGGGCCGAGCGCGAGCGCCGCTTCCAGATTGCGCTGCCACGCCTGCGAGGGGCTGCTCGGGCAGTCCGTAGATGAGGTCGAGATTCACGTTCTCGAACCCCGCCTCGCGCGCCGAAGCGTACGCCTGCCGCGCTTCCGCGCCGGTATGGATCCGGTCCAGGACCACCAGTTCTTCGTCGTCGAACGACTGGATGCCGATCGACAGTCGGTTGAAGCCGATATCACGCAGCCCGCGCAGGTACTCGGTGGTGATGCTGCCGGGGTTCGCCTCCAGCGCGATCTCGGCGGCCGGATCGACGTTGAACGTCGCACGCATGCCTTCGAGGATCTTCGCCATCTCCTCGACCGGGTTGAGGCTGGGCGTGCCGCCGCCAAAGAAGACCGTCTCGACGCTGCGGCCGCCGACGGCTTCTCGCCAGAGCGCCGCATCCTTGATGAGCGTCCCGGCGTACGACGGGATCATGTGCTCGTGACCGGCGTACGAGTTGAAGTCGCAGTAGCCGCACTTCGCCTCGCAGAACGGGATGTGGAGGTAGAGACCGATGGAGTTCGAGGTCACCCTACGATCGTAGCGAACGCCCGCGCCCACCGCTACGCGCGCCCCGGCGAGTAGTGTGCAAGCCCTACGTGACGGCTGCCAGCCAGCCGACTGCGAGCACCGCGGATGCCAGCGACAGCGCGCCGAAGCCGGACCGCAACGCCACGTCGTCTCGGCGCGCGGCATACAGTGCGACGTTCGCGCCGAGGGCCGCGCAGCCAGCAACGAGCGCGGGCAGGTAGAAGCGGAGATCGTAGCGGACAAACGCGGCCGGCGCCGCGCTGAGCGCGAGCGCGGACGCAAACGCCGCCCACGTCAGCAGCGTCGAGCGGCGGCTACCGAGTCGATGCGCCAGGCCCGACGACGCCGTGCGCCGCGTCGCTGGCGAGATCGGGCAGCGTATTCGCGAGATGCAGCGCGAGGCCGATCAGCGCCCCGAGCGGCAGCAGCCACCAGAGGACGGGTTGCCATGATCCGAGCGTGAGCCACACCCAGAGCGGGAGCACCGGGATCGCGATCATGTAGGGAACGGCGCTGAGGAAGGTGCGCTTCAGGCGGACGTCGTACGCGAGGCCGCACGCCATGCCCGCCATCGCCAGCGCGAAGCCGCCGGCGCCGAGCGTCGCGGCGAGCGCGACAGCCGCGGCGATGAACGCGAGCGCGAGTGCGACCGCCGCCCGCGCGGATACGAGCCCCGCCGCGACCGGCTTCCACGGCTTCGTCGCGGCGTCGAGGTCGCGATCGAAGTAGTCGTTCGTGACGCCGATCGCGCATTGCGCGCAGAGCATCACGACGAGCATCCGCGCGAGCGTCGGAGCGTCGGGCGCCCCGCGCGCGGCGACGCAAGCGAGCCCCGCCGTCGCCACAACGTTGAGCAACGTGGGAAACGGATGGACGACGCGCGCGGCGCGAACAACTGCCGGAAGTCTGCTCGGCGGGGACGCCGTGCCTTGGGTGATGAGATCGGGCCGGGCCATGGCGGGAAGAGTCACGGCTGCCTCCTGCGCTAGATGGTGCTGATCATACTCCGCGCGAGGCTGGCTGGATCGCCACGGCAACGCAATCGAGGGGAATAGATCGAAGAGCACAGCGACGATAGCCGAAAGGGGGCTTGACAGCCTCGGCGGATCCGCCATATGGTGGATCTAGCCCGTGGGACGGGCCGTGAGTACATCCTTAGTAAGGGAGGTGCTTCATGAACAACCGCATCCGCTGGGGTGTCTGGCAAGTTGACTGATGGGCCCTGCCTGAGTGGGTAGGGCGCGCCGACAAGGCAGGCTCCAATGACGCACTGGACACCGGGACGCCTTTTGAGCGTTGATCCCAGTCCAACGGGGGTTACCCGTACAGGAGCCCGCCGGAACATCAGGCTAGTAGAAACCACAAGAGGCTTTCCCATCCGGAGAGCCTCTTTCGTTGTCCATGTCTGACGACCCGCTGATCAGCCAATCGAACCTGTGGCTTGCCGACACGCTCTGGCGTCTCGGCGCGATCCAGTTCGGCGATTTCACCGTTGGCCGGACCACAGTCAATTCACCCATCCACGTGAACCTCCGGCTGCTCATCGCCCACCCCACCGCGCTGGCGCGCGCCGCGCACATCGTGCTGACGGAGTTGCAGACACTGCAGTCGATGCGCAATCCCCAGATCGACCCCTTCGACATCGTGTGCGGCGTGCCGTTTGGCGGCCTCGTCGTTGCTGAGGCTTTCTCGCTCTCATCGAAGATCCCGCTGATCTACCTCCATCCGCGGAAGGACGACCTCGAGTCCGACGTGGAGGGCATCTATCACCCCAGCCAGACGGCACTGATCATGGACGACCTGATCACCGGCGGCGGCAGCATCGTGCTGACGGCCAACCGGCTGCGAGACGAAGGTCTTTTCGTGCGCGATGCGGTGGTGCTGTTCGACCGCCAGTCAGGTGGCCGCGCGAAGCTCGAAGAGGCGGGCATCCGGCTCGTGTCGGTGTTGACGCTGGAAGTGCTGCTCACCTACTTACGGTCGAGCGGGAAGATCGGCGAGGAGTGGTTCCGGAAGAGTATGAGCTTCTTCGAGGCCAATCGCGGCCGCGACCTGGAGCCCGGCTAGAGCAGCCGCCGCATCGGCTTGCGACCCGGACGCGGGTCATAGTTCGACTTGAACATCTCGAGCTTGTCGCGCTCGATCAGGTACTTCCCGGCGAACAGCACGGCCGGCACCTTCTTCTGCTTGATCAGGCGCCGCAAGCTTTGCGGATGGATGTTGAGCAGGCGCGCCGCCTCGACAAGATCCAGGTAATTCTCGAACGGACTGGTAACCATCCGCCGCCTCAACAGTAAGACGCTATATCAGATGAGTGATACTATCACTTCCGCCAAGCGGGCGGTAGGGATTTATGTCAAGACAGTCTGCCTAGCGGCGGAACCTCCAGCCCCGCGGTGGCGTTGGGGGCGTTGGCGGGTTCCGCCCGCGTCGTCCTCGGCGGGCGCTGCTGCCGATTCTGCCGCGCCCCGCAGTGCCCGCTCCATGCGACGATGCAGCATCACCATCGCCTGTGATACGGAGAGCGCCTCTTCCGGATCGGCCTTCATCTGCGGAAACAGCGAGACCGCCGTATCGGTAAAGCGCGCCACGGTGCTGGGAGCGCCATCGCGCATGTGGTGGCCTCGAAGCTCGGTGACGCAGCCGTAGATGGCCGACAGCAGCTTCTGCGACTGTGCGTCGTCCAGTTCGATGACCGCGGATTCGCTCGCGAGTTCGCGGCCGAGGGCGATCTTCACCTCGCGGAGGCCGTGCTCGCCCGGCATGCTCGTCGCGGGATCGAGCTCGGACCCGGGGCGGCCGAGATGATAGACAAGCGCCAGATAGACAAGGCGCGGCTCGTCGTGCGTGAGTTTGAGCGCGATGGTCATCGCCGGAAGTGTACCAGCGCCCCATCCGCGTTCGCGGGAGGCGCAAAACGACCCCGGTTTCCCGGGGCCGTATGTGCTCGAGACATGATCGGGGCGCCATGGGGGCGCTCCGGTTAGCCCTTGTGCTTGCGTTGCCAGCGCGTCTTCTTCAGCATCTTGCGGTGCTTGTGCTTGCGCATCTTCTTCTTGCGCTTCTTCACCACTGAGCTCATACGCACTCCTCCTCTCACAGAGATGTTTGCAGGGACAGAGCGGCTCTCCGTCCGAATCGTCGGGCAGGCTCGCGGCCCGTCCCTACACCCCTGTTCGGGGGACAGCCGAGAGTATACCCAAGCACGCCTCTAAGGACGAGACGATGCGTCAACCCGCTTCCTTGGATTGCGGAAGCTGTGATAGACTTGCGGCAAGAAGCCGGACCGGTCGCTCGCACCAGGCCCAGTGGCTTGGCTCAGGTGATCGGGGCGGCTCATTTTGTTATAGGAGGACGCATCGCGTTGACGGAATTCAGTAGTGGCGGCGTGGCAGACCCGGCGGTGGAGACCGCGGAGAGCGACGCAGTCTTCACCATGCAGAACTGGCTGGACTCAGGCACCGATTTCAAGACGCTGCGGCGTGGCGAAGTCATCGAAGGCTCGATCATGGCGATCCAGCGCGATGGCGTGGTCGTCGACGTCGGATCAAAATCGGAAGGCGTGATCCCTCCGCACGAGATGCACTCGCTCGGCGCCGATCCGCTCAGCAAAGTGGCCGTCGGCGAGAAGGTCCTCGTCTACGTCATGCAGCCTGAGTCAGATCAGGGCCAGGTGACGCTATCGATCGACCGCGCGCGCGGCGAACGCGGCTGGCGTGTCTTGCAGACACGGTTCGAAGAGGGCGAGGCCTTCGACGGCGAAGTGACCGGGTTCAACAAGGGCGGCCTGCTTGTCAACGTCGAGGGCGTGCACGCGTTCGTGCCGCTGTCGCAGGTCGTCGGCGTGCGGCCCGACGTCGAGGGCGAGGGCGGATTGGCATCGGCCGTCGGCAAGCAACTGCGGCTGAAGGTGATCGAGATCAACCGCCGGCGCAACCGCGTCATCCTCTCCGAGCGCGCTGCGCTGCAGGAGTGGCGCTCGCAGCAGAAGGACCGCCTGCTCGCGGAGCTGAAAGAGGGCGAGATCCGCAAGGGTCGCGTCTCGAGCGTCCGCAGTTTCGGCGTGTTCATCGACCTCGGCGGCGCGGACGGCCTCGCGCACCTCAGCGAGGTCTCGTGGGACCGCAACAAGACGCCCGAAGAGATGTACCGCATCGGCGATGAGGTCGATGTGTACGTGATGAAGGTCGACGCGGAGACGAAGAAGATCGCGCTCAGCCTGCGCCGCGCGCAGCCCGAAGAATGGGATCTGATCGTCGACAAGTACCAGGTTGGCCGCGTGGTGCCGGGCATGGTGACGAAGCTCGTCACGTTCGGCGCCTTCGCGCGCATCGAGGGTCCGGTCGAAGGACTGATCCACGTGTCCGAGCTGGTCGATCGCCGCATCGCCCATCCGAAGGAAGTGGTGCGCGAGGGCGACCTGCTGCCGCTGAAGATCGTGCGCATCGAGCGCGACCGGCATCGCCTGGGCCTGAGCCTGCGCGAAGCACGGGACGAGGGCGTGAAGATGGGCTTCACGTTTACCGACGCAGGCGAGGTGCTCAGCGTCCCGGAGGACATCAAAAACGAGTTCGAAGAGCGCGAGGGCATCAAGGTCGTCGAGCGTGGCCCCGATGATTACTCCGCGCTGCCGGTAGCCGCCGCGCCGAAACAGGAAGAACAGCCGGGCGAAGCGCCTGCGGTCGCGGCGACGCCGACACCTGCAGCCGCACCGGCGCCGCGCGTCGAAGAGCCGGAGCCGCCGTCCGCCATGGCGCAGGCGTTTGCCGCCGCCGAGGCGCAGCGCGCATCCGCCGAGGCCGCTGAGGCAACGCCCGCCGAAGCGATCGCCGAGCCCGCCGCCGACACAGCCGAAGTTGATCCGGCGCCGGCCCCAAGCGAAGCGATCGCTGAACCCGCCGCCGACGCATCGAACGCTGAGCCGAATGCCGAGGAAGAGTCGCCGGCATAGGCCGGCGGCGCGAGTGTAGATCGTGAGGTCCGGGTCGAACGGACGCGACCCGCGTTGAAGATCAGGGAGTATGCCGGTCGAGCCGCGCGCGCAAGCGCCCGACGATCATTTAACGGACGCGTCGCTTTTCGCAACGCGTCCGTGCTGGACTTCAAAGCCTCCGTTGTGATACATTGGTTATGAAGAGTTAGCAATTAACCTGGAGCGCTGAGATGGCTGACCGGTTCGACAAATTCACGGAGCGCGCACGCAGGGTACTGACGCTGGCACAGGAAGAGGCCCAGCGTTTCAACCACAACTACATCGGCACGGAGCACCTGCTGCTGGGCCTCGTCCGCGAGGGCGACGGCGTGGCCGCGAAGGTGCTGGCCAACCTGGGCGTCGAGCTGAACAAGGTGCGCTCCGCCGTGGAGTTCATCATCGGCCGCGGCGACCGCGCCGTGCTGGGCGAGATTGGCCTGACGCCGCGCGCCAAGAAGGTCATCGAGCTGGCGGTCGACGAAGCGCGCCGCCTGAACCACCACTACATCGGTACCGAGCATCTTCTCCTGGGCCTCGTCCGCGAAGGCGAAGGCATCGCCGCGGGCGTGCTGGAGAGCCTGGGCGTCAACCTGGAGCGCGTGCGCGCGGAGACGACGCGGATCCTCTCGCAGAGCATGCCGCAGACCGCCGGCGCCGGCGCCCGCTCGACGACGCGCACACCGACGGTCGACCAGCTCGGCATGGACCTGACGCAGGCCGCGCGCGCCGGCAAGCTCGACCCGGTGATCGGCCGGTCGAAGGAGATCGAGCGCGTCATCCAGATCCTGTCGCGCCGCACGAAGAACAACCCGGTGCTCATCGGCGAGCCCGGCGTCGGCAAGACGGCGATCGCCGAGGGGCTCGCTCACCGCATCGTCGTCGGGCGATGTGCCGGAGACGCTGCAGGGCAAGCGCCTGCTGACGCTCGACATCGGCTCGCTCGTCGCCGGCACGAAGTACCGCGGTGAGTTCGAGGAGCGGCTGAAGAAGGTCATCGAAGAGATCAAGGGGAGCGGCAACTGCCTCCTGTTCATCGACGAGCTGCACATGCTCGTCGGAGCCGGCGCTGCCGAAGGCGCCGTCGACGCCGCCAACATCCTCAAGCCGTCGCTCGCGCGCGGCGAGCTGCAGTGCATCGGCGCCACCACGCTCGACGAATACCGCAAGCACATCGAGCGCGACGCGGCGCTCGAGCGGCGCTTCCAGCCGATCGTCGTCGAGGAGCCGAGCGTCGAGGAGACGATCGAGATCCTCAAGGGCATCAAGGAGACGTACGAGGAGCACCACAAGCTGACCATCGACGACGAGGCGCTGAAGACGGCGGCCGAGCTCGCCGCGCGCTACGTCTCCGACCGCTTCCTGCCGGACAAGGCGATCGACCTGGTCGACGAAGCGTCGAGCCGCGTGCGCATCCGCCGCTCGGCGACACCGCCGTCGCTGAAGGAAGCGCTGCGCGGCCTCGAGCGCTCCGCAAGGAGAAGGACGCGGCGATCTCATCGCAGCAGTACGAGTACGCCGCGGAGCTGCGCGATCGCGAAGTGAAGCTGCAAGAGAAGATCGAATCACTCGAGCAGGGCATCGAGGTCCAGCGCGAGGGCGAGAAGCCGGTCGTGACCGAGGAGGACATCGCCGAGGTGGTCAGCATGTGGACGGGCATCCCCGTCGCACGCATCGCCAGCGAGGAGTCGGCGCGGTTGCTCCAGATGGAGGACGCGCTGCACAGCCGCGTCATCGGCCAGGACGAGGCGATTACCGCGATCGCGAAGTCGGTACGCCGCTCGCGCGCCGGCCTGAAGGACCCGAAGCGCCCGATCGGCGTGTTCATGTTCCTCGGCCCCACGGGCGTCGGCAAGACCTACCTGCCGCGCGTCCTGGCGGAGTTCATGTTCGGCAGCGAAGACAACATGATCAAGCTCGACATGAGCGAGTTCATGGAGAAGCACAACGTCTCGCGGCTGGTCGGGGCGCCTCCCGGCTACATCGGCTACGACGACGGCGGCCAGCTCACCGACACCGTGCGGCGCAAGTCCTACTGCCTGATCCTGCTCGATGAGATCGAGAAGGCGCACCCGGACGTGTTCAACCTGCTGCTGCAGATCTTCGACGACGGCCACCTGACCGACGCGAAGGGCCGCAAGGTCGACTTCCGCAACACGATCATCATCATGACGAGCAACGTCGGCTCCGACCTGATCCGCAAGGAGTCGGGGCTCGGGTTCAGCGTCACGAAGGACGAAGTGAAGACGGCGGACCAGCAGTACAAGAGGATGAAGGAGAAGGTGACGGAGGAGCTGAAGCGCGTCTTCCGCCCCGAGTTCCTGAACCGCATCGACAGCCAGGTCGTGTTCCACACGCTGGCGAAGGAGCACATCCGGAAGATCGTCGACCTGAACCTGCGCGACCTCGACAAGCAGCTGCTGCTCAAGGGCATCTCGCTGGAGCTGTCCGACGCGGCGAAGGACTGGCTGGGCGAGAAGGGCTACGACCCGGTGTTCGGCGCCCGCCCGCTGCGCCGCGTGGTGCAGAACGAGCTGGAGGACCGCCTGTCGGAGGCGCTGCTGCAAGAGCGCTTCGGCCTCGGCGACACCGTCTTCATCGACGTGCAGGGCGACGACCTGATCATGGAGAAGAAAGAGCCCGCCCCCGCGGAGCCCGCGCTGACGTAAGCGCACTGATCAGAACATGTAGGAAGCCCGGTCAGATTGGCCGGGCTTCTTTGCGTGTCCCTCTGCTCTTTGCGCGCCACAGCCGCTCCGCTATGATCCACCCACCATCAGCAGCGTCAGAGGGAGGGTGCCATGACAGTGCGCGGGTACGTGCTCATCGAGGCGGAAGTCGGCAAGGCGAAGGCCGTCGGCGAGGCGATCCGCAAGCTCAGCCACGGCGATGCGCGCGTGACGGCCGTCGATACGGTCACCGGCCCGTTCGACGTCATCGTCCAGCTCGAGGCGGACGATCTGGACAAGCTCGGCAACGCCATCACCGACGGCATCCAGCAGGCGGAGGGCGTGCAGCGCACGACGACCTGCCTGGCGGTGCGGCTCGGCTAGCGCCGCCGCCGCAAGAATCGAGAAACAAGAACCTGGAACCGTGTGCGCTTGACCGCAGGTTCTAGGTTCTTCGTTCTCGGTTCTTCGTGCCCCTCACTGCATGAGACGGAAGAAGAAGCTCTCGTTCTGGTAGGCGACGAGCTTGTGGTCGGGCGTGGTGGCGAACCAGGCGCGCTGCGTCATCTGGTCCGCGCTGAGGTCGACGATCCATGCCTCGATGTCGCCGGCCGGCGTCTTCACCGTCGCCTTGTCGCCGACGGTGAGCGTGACCGTCTGCGTGTCGCGGCGGTTCGAGAAGACCGTCGTGTACGTCACGGTGTAGCCCTTCTCGAACTTGAGCGTGCGCCAGATGAACAACGACGAGTCGTTGTCGTAGGCGTGCTCGGGCACGCAGAGCGGGTTGCTGCGCGTGCTGTCGGGCTCCGAGGCGTCCGGCGGCTTGTACGTGCGCTGCTCGATCCTGACGATACGCTTCGACGAGCAGTCTTTGTCGACGTCCTCGTAAGTGGCGTCCGCCACGCGCTTCTGATCCTTGTCGGTGACGCTGTGCACGTTGCTGAGGGGCTTCAGCGTCGCCGCGTCGACCTTCGACACCGACTCGTCGACATTGCCGGCGTCATCGGCGGTGTGCTGGGTCAGCACGAAGGCATCGCCATCTCTCGCGATCGAGAGCGTGGTCGTCGCCTTGGGCTTGTTGTTCTCCTTCAGCTCGTAGGTGTGCGTCTCCGGCGCCGTCCAGGGGATCTGAGTGACGATGTCCGTGCGCTTCGGGCCGCTTGTGGTCGATGCGCATGCGGCGGCCGCGGCCGGCAACAGACAACAGACGACAGCCAACAGGACGAACGCCGGTCGCCTCTGCTGTCTGCTCTCTGCTCTCTGTTCTCGCACCTTCATGCGAGCGCCGACGCGGCGTGCTGCACACGCTCCAGCGCCTCTTCGATGTCGCCGCGCTCGATGCCGTAGTGCGTGACCATGCGCAGGCGCCCGGGCGCCGTGATCGTCGAGAGCACACCCGACTGCTTCATCGCGCGCGCGAAGCCCAGCCAGTCGCCGCGCACGCCGAAGATGACGATGTTCGTGTCGATGCTGCCCGGGGTCGAGATCGACCATCGGCAGCCCGGCGAGGCCGCCCGCGAGAAGCTTCGCGTTCACATGGTCGTCCGCCAGGCGGTCAACCATGTGCTCGAGCGCGTACACGCCCGCAGCGGCAATGATGCCGCCCTGGCGCATGCCGCCGCCGACCATCTTGCGCATCTTGCGTGCGCGCGCGATGAACTCGCCGGAAGCGCAAAGCACCGAGCCGACGGGCGCGCCGAGCCCTTTCGAGAGACAGAAGCCGACCGAATCGGCCGGCGCGGTGAGCGCGGCGACGCTCGTGCCCAGCGCGACGGCCGCGTTGAAGATGCGCGCGCCGTCGATGTGCACGCGCACGCCGTGTCGGTGCGCGACGTCCGCGAGCGCTGCGATGTCCTCGACGGGGATCGCGGCGCCGCTGCAGCGGTTGTGCGTGTTCTCGAGGCAGAGCAGCGACGTCGTCGGCGTGTGGACGTTCTCGCCGCGGATCGTCGCTTCGACCTCCGCCGGGTCGATGCGGCCGCGCGCGTCGTTTGCGACGGGGCGGAGCTGCACGCCGGCGACGCCGGCTGCGCCGGCGACTTCGTAGTGCAGGATGTGCGACTCGCTGCCGACGATCGCCTCGTCGCCGCGCCCGCAGTGCGTCATGATGGCGACGAGGTTGCTCATCGTGCCGCTGGCGACGAAGAGCGCGGCTTCCTTGCCCGTGCGCTCGGCGGCCATCGTCTCGAGCCGCCGGATCGTCGGGTCTTCTCCGAAGACGTCGTCGCCGACGGGCGCGGCCGCGATGGCGCGGCGCATCTCGTCGGAGGGCAGCGTGACGGTGTCGCTCCGCAGATCGATGATGCGATCACTCATCGGCGGTCGCACCTGCGGGCCATAGTGTCTGGAAGCCTTCGCTGCCGCGGATCGCCGCCACCTCCACCTTCCGCTCCTCCTCGATGATCTGCCGGTACGCCTCGTCACACTGCGCCCGCGGTGTCGGGCCAGCCCAGGGCCACGAGGCGCCGCGCTACGTGATCCCAGAGACCGGCCTCCGCGAGCGCCCGCGCGTGCCGCGGCCACTCGAACGTCAGGATGCGCTCCGGCGCGCGGAACCGCGGGCGCATGACCTTGAGGGCGCGGAATCGCTCCTCGGCATTGGCGGCGGGCGGCACGACCTTGATCAGCGGGCCGCACTCGTCGTTCGTGCGGGTGTCGATGAGCAGTCTCCGGTCGGTGACGGCGAAGCGGACGACGAGCACTTCCGCCGCATCGATGACGCGGCGCACTTCGTCGAGATCAATGCCGAAGCCGACGCTCACAGGATCCCTCGCACAGGGCATTCTAGATTCGAATCGATGCCCGAACAAGGAACGGGCGCAACGAAGGCCGGGCGCGCGCCCGGCCTTCGTTCTATGATCGACACGTGTGTGGCGCTTACAGCGCGCTCTTGTAGATGGCGCTGAGGTCCTCGGCGGTGCCGGGGCGGGGCGCCGCGATGAAGATGCCCTGCGACTTCTGGGCGTCCTCGACGAACTGCGGGATGTCCGACTCCTTCATGCCGACGTCGCTGAGCTTCGACGGGACGCTGATGTCGCTGCGCAGCGATCGCACGGCCGCGACGACTTCCGCGGCCGCCTTGTTCGCGGGCATGCCGTGGGCATTGATGCCCATCAGCGGCGCGATCTCAAGCAGTGGCTCGGCGAGGAACTCCTTGTGGAAGTCGAGCACCTGCGAGAGCAGGATGGCGTTGGCGACGCCGTGCGGCGTGCCGAGGCGGCCGCTGACGACGTGCGAGAGCCCGTGCACCTGGCCGAGGCCCTGCGCCATCGACTGTCCGGCGATGTCGGCCGCGTACAGCATGTGCGTCAGAGCCGCGGGCCGGTCCGGTCCGTTCACCGCCTGGCGGAGGTTCTTGCTGATCTGCTGGATGGCGCGCGTCGCGAACATGCGCGTGAACGGCGTGTTGGCCGGGTTGACGTACGCCTCGATGGCATGCGTCAACGCGTCCATGCCCGTCGCCGCGGTGATCGGCGCCGGCATCTTGGCGACGAGCCGCGGGTCCAGGATCGCGACGTTCGGCGTGCAGTTCAGCATCAGGTGCTTGTAGTGGCTGGCCGGATCCGTGATGACCGCCGCGGGCGAGATCTCCGAGCCGGTGCCGCAGGTCGTCGGAATCGCGAAGAGCGGCATCACCTTCCCCGGAAACGGCGTGGCACCGACGCCAAACAGGTACTCCTTCGAGGTCGGGCCGCCCATCGCGAGCGTCACCGCGACGCCCTTGGCCGCGTCGATGGCGCTGCCACCGCCGACGCCCACGACGAAGTCGCCTCCGGAGTCCCGCATCGCCGCGACGCCGCCGTCGACCTCCGGGATCGTCGGGTTGGGAGTGACGTTCTCATAGACGGTGTGCGCAACCTCCGCCTCGTCGAGCGATGCGAGGATCGAGTCGAGGATGCCGGCGGCCCGGATGCCGGGGTCTGTGACAACAAAGGCGTGCTTGTATCCGGCGGCCTTGGCGCGCTGCCCCAGCTCGGCGATGCAGCCGTCGCCGAAGACCGTCTCGACGCGCAATGCGAATGATGGCATGGAACTCTCCTGGAATCACTGGCAGATCGGGTCGCTGCGGCCGGCGCCATGCCGGGCACGCCAGAGCACTATGGATCGCGGACTCGCTTCGGGCAATCGCCGCCGGTCACGTCGCCTTGCGGAGATGCAGGATCGATGTCCAGGCGTGCACACCATCGGCTCGCTCCTCGATGACCAGGCGAGCGCCGTTCATGGCCGGATGCGCCAGGCGGTAGCGGCCAACCTCGCCGTCCGGATAGGCGAAGCCGGGTTCGTAGCCGGTGCCGTCGAGCGCGAGCACACCGTCAGCGACGTGCGAGAGCCGCGGGCGAGCCAGAATGCCCATCGCGAGGCTGACCACGCCCGGCGGCGCCATGTCGACCATCTTGTAGCGGCCGGTCACGCGGGCGGTGAGCGTCCTCCACGGACGCTCCAGCGACGCGGGGATGCCGGACGGCGCGCCCGGGATGGGCTCGGGCGCATCGCCGTGCATCACTTCGAAGCAGCGCTCGTAGACGCGGCCGACGAAGCCGGCGTCGCCGCCGTTCGTCAGTACGACGACGCCCAGGCCATCATCAGGCTGCAGCGCGATGTGCGTAGCGACGCCGGGCAGTCCGCCGCTGTGACCGGCGATGCGGCGCCCGCGGAGCACTCCGGCTTCAAACCCGAGCCCCCAGCCGCGGTCGAGGTCGGGGTGGTTGCGGACGTGCAGGCGCGTCGCGTCAGCGAGCGTGCTCTCGCTCAGGAGGCGCACGCCGTCCAGCTCGCCGCCGCGCAGCACCATGCGTCCGAACTGCGCGAGTTCGCGCGCGCTCGTGAGAAGCGCTCCCGCCGGACCTGTGAGGTTCCTGACGGGCGGCGCAGGCTTGCGGCCGGCGCCTCCGGCTATCGAAGCCGCCGTACGCGGTCGCGACGCCCGGGCCGGACGCCCCGACGGGAAACGAGGAGCGCGTCATGCCGAGCGGGGCGAGCACGCGCTCGCGCACGATGTCGGGGAACGGGCGCCGGCTCCGCGTCGCGACGAGATGGCCGAGCAGCGCGAAGCCGCCGTTCGAGTAGACGATACGCTCGCCCGCCGGACGGACCGTCCGCTGGCCGGCGACGACGTCAGCGAGCGTTTGCGGCAGCCTCATGCCGTTGCTCGCGTGCCGCATCAAGAGGTTGCCGTACTCCAAACCCTTCCACGACACCGGAAGACCGGACGTGTGCGTCAGGATGTGGCGGACCGTGACATCGGTCGGCACACCGTTGGCGTCGCGGATCTGCGTGGCCGGATCGAGGTAACGGTTCACCCAATCGTCCAGCGTCAGCCGGCCCGCCTCGATCTCCTGGAATACGAGTGTCGTCGTGAACAGCTTGGAGATCGACGCAGCGCGAAAGAGCGTGTCCGGCGTGACGCACTCGCCGCGCGCGAGGTCGGCGTGGCCGAAGCCGCCGGCGTACAGCACGCGATCGCGATCGAAGACCGCCACCGCGACGCCGGCCACATCCGCGCGGCGGCGTTCGATTTCGATGTACGCCGCGAGTTCGGCGGGCACGGCATCGATGCTCGTACCGGAAGTGAATGTGACCACGGTTGCCGGCCTCCTGATCGATGATGTGCCCGGTCTCACGGACGAGGCTGCGGAGCAGTATGCGCGGCTGTGGGTTCACGTCTCCAGAGGCACGCCACTGCGCTTTTCGCAGCCGCACCTGTCGGCGGATGCGCTACGCGGCGTGCGGCTCATTCGCTACCATGGGGCGGCGTTGCCGGATCGTTCAATGGTAGGACAGCGGCCTTTGAAGCCGTGAATCTAGGTTCGAATCCTAGTCCGGCAGCCACGCCTCGCTTGCTCCGCCTCATCGCCGGCCCGTAGCATCGGCGGGTGGACATCGTTGAGCTTTCGCGCGGGCGCACGCGCGCGGTCGTCCTCCCGGAGGCCGGCGGGCGCCTGCACCAGCTGTCGATCCGCGATGGCCGGCGGTGGCTGCCGCTGCTCAGCGGTCCTGCTTCACCGCGCAAGCATCTCGATGATCCGATCGGCTGGCGGTTCATACCCGATGGCGCCGTGGCCGGGACGCATCGACGGCGGCCGCTTCCTCTGGGCCGGACGCCTCTACCACGTGCCCGTCAACGACGGCGCGCACTCGCTGCACGGGCGCGGCGTGTATCTCCCGTGGACGTTGGAGTCGCGCACGCGCAGCACGTGCCGGTTGTCCGTGGCCTTCGATGCCGGCTGGCCGTTCCGGGGCCGCGCCGTGCAGGAGATCGCCGTCCTCGACGACGGCATCCGTCAGCGCCTCGAGGTGCACGCGGAGCGAGGCAGCCGGTTCCCCGCCGGCCTCGGCTGGCACCCGTGGTTCCGTCGCGACGTGCGTCCGAACCACGACGTGCGGGTGCTCGTCGATGCGGATCGCGTCTACGAAACGGCAGACATGATCCCGACAGGCTGGCTGCCGCGCGCTAGCGGCGACCTCGATCTCCGAGGCTATCCCGCCCTCGCCCGCCGGCGTCTCGACACCTGCTACCGGCACCCGCGCGGCCCGCTGCGCATCCGCTGGGGCGACGTCGAGCTGACGATGCGGAGCACGCCGAACGTCACCCACGCCGTCGTCTACACGCCGAAGCACGCGGTGTGCATCGAGCCGCAGACGTGCGCACCGGACGCGTTCAACCTCGCGGCTCAGGGCGTCGAGGGCGCCGGGATGGCCGTGGTCGACGGGCGGCACCCGCTCGTCGCCGGCACGACGTGGCGGTGGACGATCGGCGGTTGATGCTGTGACGTCCGGCAGTCGCCCTCAGCCTGGCGCGGCGTTAGGATGGTCTGCTCGACCGGCGTCGCAGAACGGAGCCTGACTATGGAGCTGTACCTCGTCCGCCACGGTGAATCGGACATCCCGCCCGACACGTTCCAGAACGACTTCCCGCTCTCGGCGCTCGGGCGCAGGCAGGCCGCCGAGATGGCGAAACGCTTTCGGGAGGTGCGCGTCGACCACCTGATGACGACGCCCTACCTGCGAACATCCGAGACCGCCGAGGCGATCGCGCGCGTCGCCGGCGTCAGCGCGATCGAGGAGCCGGGGCTCGGCTCGTTTCGGGCCGGCGGCTTTCACGACGTGCCCGTGTCGAAGGCGCGCGACGCATACCCGGAGTGGTTCGAGAAGACGTATCCGTTGCAGAGCTACGAGCTGGCCGGCGGCGAGAGCGCGGCGGCGTTCTTCGAGCGCGTGACGGAGGCGTTCGTCGAGAAGGTGTGGGAGCGCTACGCCGAGACGCGTGACCTCAACGTCGTGGTCGTCTGCCACGAGGAGACGATCAACGCGTTGCTGCACCACTTCCTCGGACTGACGTTCTACGGCTTCCAGACGTTCAAGCTCGACCACACGTCGATCACGCGCGTCAACAGCCGCCAGCATCGCCCGCGCATCACGGCGGTGAACGACATCGCGCACCTGATCATGGCGGGGCTGCCGACCGGCGCATCGGGCACGGGCCGCGCGGCGGCAGGCTGAGCAACAGATCTGGAACGCCGCCGCCGATACATACAGGAGACGAGCCTCGGCCGCGTGGCCGGGGGAGCAGACGACCTCGCCGTGTGGCGGGGTCGTTTCGTTTCCAAACGAGAGCCGGAACGCAAAGCCTAGAACACGCCCTGCTTCTCCAGCCACTTCCAGAAGGCTTCGGGCGCCGACATTGTGCTGAGCCGGCCCTGCCGCACGAGCAGCCAGTCGTCGAACTTGTGCGACTCCTTGATCTCCTTCAGCGTTACCTGCTTCTTCGCGTGCCTGACGTACTTGAAGTCGGCGACCCAGCTCCTGGCTTCGTTCGGGTCGGGCCTCGGCTCCGACACGACCTTCGCGAGACCCGACGACGGCGGCCTGCCCCTGCGAGTGGTAGATGATCACGGTATCACCGGGCTTCATCGTCTTGATCGCGTTGACGGCGGTGGGGTTGCGCACGCCGTCCCACTCCGTCGTGCCGTCGCGCTTGAGGTCGTCGATCGAGTAGGTCTCCGGGTCGGTCTTCGCAAGAAAGTACGCCATGGGAACGCTCCTTCGTCGCCTGTGCAGCCTCGTTCATGCGGGACAGGGTAGCGCACGCGCCATGACGCGCGAACACCTTACCCGCGAGCTGCCTCACGGAACCGCCCGATAGCGTCGATGTGGTCGCGCGGCGACGCGAGGCCGGCGTTCATCGTGTTGAACGAAACATGCGTCGCGCCGAGGTCGCGCCAGCCCTGCAGCGTCGCGTCCCACGCGTCCGCGGGCGTGTTGGACATGCTGATACGCCCCTCGATGCCGACATCGCCGGCGCTGCGTCCGGCGTCGCGGATGTAGCCGCGCAGCAGCTCGACGGTTTCGGCCGCGCGTGGACCCGGTTGGAACTGCGGGAACCAGCCGTCGGCGATCCTTGCGATGCGCCGCAGCACGGCATCGGCGCCTCCGCCCATCCATACCGGGATCGGGCGCTGCACCGGCAGCGGACAGATGCCTGCCTGGCTGCACGTTGTCGTAGCGGCCGTCGAAGTCCACCAGCTCCTCCGTCCACAGCCGCCGCATCAGCGCGATCTGCTCTTCGACGCGCCGGCCGCGGTTGTGGAAGTTCTCGCCCAGCGCCTCGTACTCGACGTGGTTCCAGCCGATGCCGACACCGAGCCGCATCCGGCCGCCCGAGAGCACATCGACCGCGGCGGCCTGCTTGGCGACGAGCGCGGTCTGCCGCTGCGGCAGGATGACGATGCCCGTCGTCAGCTCGAGCTTCGTGGTCACCGCCGCCAGGTAGCCGAACAGCACGAAGGGCTCGTGGAACGGCGTCCGGTAATCGTACGGCGGTCGGAACTTCTCGAACCGGTCGGGATGCGCGCCGAGCACATGGTCGAAGACGAGCACGTGGTCATAGCCGAGCTGCTCTGCCGCCTGCGCGTAGTCGCGGATGACGATCGGATCGTTCCCGATCTCCGACTGCGGGAACACAACGCCAAGTTTCACACGAGCCTCCGATCATTCACCAACGCGACGCCGTCGAGAACGGCTACCCCACGTTTCACGCACCGCGCTCCAGCCAACCGTCTCGCTTGGGAACCAGCAACGGAACGGAATCACTATACTAGAGGTCTCGACGATGACTGGCAGCAGAGAGGTGATCTGATGAGCGGCGACTGCCTGTTCTGTAGCATGGCGTCCGGCGCGATGGACGTGCCGAAGTTGCACGACGACGAGCTGGTGTTCGCGATCCGCGACATCAATCCGCGCGCGCCCGTGCATATCCTCGTGATCCCGAAGAAGCACGTCGCGGACGCGCGCCAGATCGGCGACGTGCCTCCCGCGGCGATGGCGCGCATGTTCGCGGTGGCCCGGGAGCTGGCCGAAGCGGACGGGCTGGGAGCGCGCGGCTACCGGCTGGCGTTCAACGTCGGCGAGGACGCTGGAATGACCATCCCGCATCTGCACATGCATCTGGTCGGAGGACGGCACCTCGGGGCGGAGGGGTAGCCGCTGGCGGCGCTGAGTCAGGACTTCGCTTGATCGGCGGCCGTGCGAAGGGCGCGGAGGTTCGCCTCGGGCGAGGCGTCGGCGTTGTAGACGGACGAGCCGCAGACAAGGACGTTGGCGCCCGCCGCGACGCACTGCGTGACATTGTTGGCTTTGACGCCACCGTCGACCTCGATGTCGGGCTTGAGGCCGCGGGCGTCGAGGATTGATTTCAGGCTGCGGACCTTGTCGAGCATGGACGGCAGCATCTTCTGGCCACCCCAGCCGGGGTTGATGAGCATCACGATCACCTGATCGGCCACGTCGAGCACCTCTTCGATGGCGCTGAGCGGCGTTCCGGGGTTGAGGCAGACGCCGGCGCGCTTGTTCTTCGCGCGGATGCCGCGGAGCAGGCGGTCGACGTGCGGCGCCGCTTCGACGTGGAAGTTGATGGTGTCGCCGCCGGCCTCGATGAACGCTTCAAACTGGCGCTCCGGGTGCTCGATCATCAGGTGGATGTCGAGCGGGAGCTTCGTCGCGCGGCGGACGGCGTCCACGACCAGCGGACCGAACGTGATCGGCGGCACGAAGTGGCCGTCCATGACATCGAGGTGGATGTAGTCGGCGCCGCCGGCCTCGGCCGCGCGGATCTGGTCGGCGATCTGGCCGAAATCGGCTGTGAGGATCGAGGGGGCGAGCTTCACCGCAACCACGCCGGGCTTCCTTTCGTCTCACGCATCGCCGGCAGGTTGCTCCGCCATGTCGGCTTCGGCCTCCGCGATCATCGCATCGATGCGAACGCGCGCCGCCCGCAGCGCTTCCTTCACGCGCACCGGCGCCGTACCGCCGGGAACGTCGCGCGCGCTGACCGATGACATGGCGTCGATCTTGAGTGCGTCCGCGGCGAAGAGCGGCGAGAACTTGCGCAGCTCCGCGAGCGACAGCTCGCCGAGGGCGGCGCCCTTCTCCTCCGCGTGGCGGACCAGCTTGCCGACGGCCTCGTGCGCCTGGCGGAACGGCAGGCCTTTGCGGACGAGATAGTCGGCGAAATCGGTGGCGAGCGAGTAGTTCTCGACGGCGGCGGCGGCCGTGCGCTCGCCGTTCACCGTGATCAGCGGGAGCATCTTGGCGATCACTTCCAGCGTGGGGAGCAGCGTCGCCTCGGCGTCGAGCAGCGCCGGCTTGTCCTCCTGCATGTCGCGGTTGTAGGCGAGCGGCAGACCCTTGAGCGTGACGAGCATGCTGACGAGCGCGCCGATGGCGCGGCCGGTGCGGCCGCGCGCCAGCTCGGCCACGTCCGGGTTCTTCTTCTGCGGCATGATGCTCGAGCCGGTGGCGAACGCGTCGGGCAGCGTGATGAAGCCGAACTCGGCGCTCGACCAGAGCACCAGCTCCTCGGCCAGACGCGAGACGTGGACCATCGTCAGCGCGGCGGCGCTCAGGAAGTCGACGACGAAGTCGCGGTCGGAGACGGCGTCGATGCTGTTGACGGTGACGCCACGAAAACCCAGCTCTTCGGCGACCGACTGCCGGTCGATGGGGTACGGCACGCCGGCGAGGGCGCCGCTGCCGAGCGGCGATTCGTCCATCATCGCCATGGCGTTGAGGAAGCGGCGCAGGTCGCGCTCGAACATCTCGACGTAGGCGAGCATGTGGTGCGCGAAGAGGACCGGCTGCGCGCGCTGGAGGTGCGTGTAGCCGGGCATGATGACGTCGACGTTCCGCTCGGCGAGGTCGACGAGCGACGACTGCAGCGCGACGAGATGCACGGCGGCGCGTCGCGTCGATTCGAGCACGTACAGGCGGAAGTCGGTCGCGACCTGGTCGTTGCGCGAGCGGGCGGTGTGGAGCTTGCCGGCGACAGGGCCGATCTTCTCGGCGAGGCGCGTCTCGACGTTCATGTGGACGTCTTCGAACTCCGGCCGCAACACGAACTCGCCGCGCTGGTACTCCTCGAAGATCTGGTTGAGGCCGCTCTCGATCTTCTTCGCTTCGGCGCCGGTGATGATGCTCTGCCGCGCGAGCATGCGCACGTGGGCGATCGACGCCTCGATGTCCTCGGCGAGGAACATCACGTCGGTGTGCACGGACGACGTGTAGGCTTCGACGAGCTTGTCGGTCGCCTCGTCGAACCGCCCCGACCACGGCTTCGGCGCGGACGCGGCGGCGGCATCTGCGGCGCCGTCGCCGGCTCTTGCGAGCACCGGCGTCGCTCCGCGGCGGACGTACACGTTTAGCCACTAGCCCTCCTCGGATCGCAGCCGCGCGCCGCTCGGCGGACGGTCGAACAGCACGATGATATCAGGCTGCCCACGAAGGACGTAGGCGGCGGCGGTCTTCTCGGCGAGCAGGCTAGTCGGCTACAGGCATCTCCGGCAGTTCACACAGCAGCGCGTCAACGTACCGCTTTACTGTCGTGAGCGCGTTCGTGCCGGACGAGAGCGCGGACTTGAGACGCAGCCGATCGGCTGACCGTCGCGCAAGAGAATCCGTCGGTTCGTCGACCAGAAGGGACGCCGCGTTCGCTCGAGCGGTCTCGATGGTCTTCCGGTGGGCGTACCTCTGTATCAATATGAACTTCGCCGTTCGCGCAGTCGTGGGCCTATTCGGTAGATCGATCGAGGGGCGTAGGGTGCTGCATGTCAAGTACATTAGTTCGGAAGAGGCAGGTCACTCTCGCACGCGATGAGGATTTGATGGATCCGTAGGCGTGCGGCGCCGGTCAACCTCTGGCGGACGGACAGCCGGGCACGGCTATCCGATACGCCTCGCGTCTCGGCTCGGGCGTCCTGCGAGCTGCGAGACGTTGTTGCAGCCGGACGTCCACGAGTCGGCGGACTCCAGCTCTCTCTGAGCCGCTCGAAGAAGTGCTGCGCTGAACTTTGTGTAAAACCGATTGTGGCGATCTCCAACCGACCGTGCCTCCGAACAAGTCCTGCTGCACAGGGATCGCATCATCGGGCAGGCAGCTGCCGTCTGACCTGATGTGGATGATGCGCGAGCGCGCCCAGCCGCGGCCTTCGAGCACGCGCGCGATAAGGAGGTGGCGGTGGCAATCGGCGGGATTCTCCTCCGAGCAGAGGGCGGCGACACGGCGGCGCATCGCGGCGTGTTCGAGCTTGGCGATGCCGTCTTGGAAGGTCTCGCTGGCGCTCCACAGGTCGTAGCGAACGTAGCCCTCTTCGTCGTAGAACTCGGTGCCGGCGGGGCGGCCGCCGAGCTGGTCGCCCATGAACGCGTACTTGATGCCGGCTTCCTGCAGGCGCCAGAGCAGCTCGCCGCGGTTGAAGTGGGGCGTGTACTTCGAGACGGGCTGCGATCGCACATCGGCGAGCGCTTCGATGCCGTACGCCTGGAGATCTGCGAGGAGGTCTTCGAACGAGATGTTCGAGTGGCCGATGGTGAAGATGTAGTCTTGCGCGGGATCGAGGTCGCTCGCGTTCACCAGGCACAACCTTTCGGCTCGTGCACGAAGTTTACTGGAAAATCGGCAGCTCCGTGAGTTGCCACAGCGTGTGGACGGTGTAGTCGGGCGTGACGCCTTCGCCGCCGCCGAAGTCGCCGAGGGCACGGCCGGTCTGGGCGCGGGTGGCCGGCTTGAAGACGTCGCCGTCACCGTGCGGCCCCTCGCCTACCTGCTCGTCCTCGTGCGGAGGGTCGTGCTTGCGGACGCGGCGCCAGATGCCGGTCATGCCGAGCGCCTGCGACGCCTCGACGTCGGCCCGGAGGGAGTCGCCGACCATGGCGGTCTCTTCGGGCGCGACCTTCATCTCGTCGAACGCGTACTCGAAGATCTTCGGGTGCGGCTTCATGTAGCCCATATCGCACGAGACGGCTGTCGACTCGAAGTACTTGTCGAGACCAAGTTCCTGCAGCTCTTCGACGAAGCGCGGACCGCCGAAGACGCGGTTGGTGACGCAGCCGATCCGGAAGCCGTGATCGCGGAGCCAGTCGAGCGTCTGGTACGCGTCATCGAACATCGTGCGGCCGAGGGCGAGGCCGCCGATGTTCCACGCGTCCCAGAGCGCCGCGCCCTGCTCGTACGTGATGTCCAGGCCCATGCCGGCGGCCACGCCGCGGACGACTTCGTTGAAGTCGGGGCTGACGCAGTCGGACTCGTACGCCGCGCGGTCGGCGCGCTCGACGCCGAGGCGGATGTCGCGGCCGAGGAAGCGGAGATCGCCCTCGAGCGGTACATCCCACGTCCGCAGGAGGCGGCCGATGCGGCGCATCGTCTCGGTGCGGATCTCCATGGCGGGCGGCAGCTTCGGGAAGTGCCACAGGGTATCGCCGAGGTCGAAGAGTACTGCTTTGATCGCCATTCGCGCCTCCGGAGACGAGGATAGCGGGCGGGCGGGCGAGACGGAACCGCGCAGATTCGAGGTCGAAGGCGTAGACGGCGGCGTGGCCCGGTGTTACATTCGCTCGGTCGGTGACTGCTCCTGCGCGAGTCTTCGCCAGCGGTGACCAGGCAACGAAAGGATCCCGTTCATGATCGCGCCTCTGATCGTCCTTGGCGTCGTGCTCTTCTTCCTGCTCGTGCTGGTCCTGTTCGGCGGCATGCTCGCGAACGTGGGCGGGCAGCAGGTGGGGCTGATCGAGCGGCGGTACTTCGGGAAACCGTTGCCGGAGAGCCGCGTCGTCGCGATGCGCGGCGAGATCGGCGTGCAGGCGCGCGTGTTGCAGCCCGGTCTGCACTTTCTGCCGCCGTTCATCTACAAGGTGACGAAAGACGACATGCTCGTCGTCGCCGAGAACGAAGTGGGCCTCATCGAATCCATCGACGGGCGGCCACTGGACCCGGGGCACATCTTCGGCCGCCGCGTCGAGGCGCACGACAGCTTCCAGGACGGCGAAGGATTTCTGCGCAACGGCGGGCAAAAGGGGCCGCAGGTCGATATCCTCGCCCCGGGCAAGTATCGCATCAACACGTATCTCTTCCGCGTGCAGACGCAGCCGGCGCTGATCGTGGCGCAGGGGCAGGTGGGCGTCGTGAACGCGCGCGATGGCGAGCCGATCAAGCCGGGCAGGCTGCTGGCGCAGCAGGTCGAGGGCCACCAGGCGTTCCAGGACGGTGAAGCGTTCGTGGCGAAGGGCGGCCAGCGCGGCCCGCAGATCGAAGTGATCCTGCCGGGGCGCTATCGCATCAACACCGACCTGTTCAACGTGGAGGTGCAGCCGGCGACGATCGTGCAGGCGAACCAGGTGGGGCTGGTAACGGCGAAGGACGGCTCGCCGCTGCCCGCGGGCGAGCTTGTGGCCGCCAGCGTGGCGGGCCACGGCGACTTCCAGGACGCGTCGGCGTTCCTTGCGAACGGCGGGCAGCGCGGGCCGCAGTACGACTTGCTGAAGCCCGGCACGTATTACGTCAACCCGCTGATGTTCGACGTGAAGCTCGATAACGTCGCGATCGTCCAGCGTGGCGAGGTGGCGGTGCTCGTCTCGAACGTCGGCAAGGAGCCGGAGGACATCCCGCAGGCGGACCGGCTCGCCGGCAAGGAGCGGTACGTCGTGCCGGCGGGCTATCGCGGCATCCAGGCGGAGGTCGCGGGACCGGGCGTGTACTACCTCAACCGCTGGGCGTACATCGCCTACATCATCCCGACGACCAACCTGACGATCGACTGGGCGGATGAAGGGGGCACGGCGTCGGCCGACGATGCAGACGCCACGACGAACGCGAGCGGCGGCCAACGGCGCGCGCAACTCTTCAACCCGCTGAGCGTGATCAGCCGCGAAGGGTTCGAGATGCGCGTCGGCGTCAAGGTCGTGATCCGCGTGCGGCCGGAGCAGGCGCCGCTCATGGTGGCGAAGATCGGCTCGATCGAGAACCTGATCGACCACGTCGTGCACCCGATGATCGATTCGTCGTTCCGCAACCAGGCGTCGTCGTCCGAGGCGATGAACTTCATGCAGGACCGCGCCGACGAGCAGGCGAAGGCCGAGGCGCGCACGCGCGAAGAGTTGGAGAAGTACCACGTCGAGTGCGTGTCGGTGCTGATTTCCCAGATCATACTGCCACAGGAGTTGATGGAGATTCACACGCGGCGCGTCATCGCCGCGCAGCAACAGGACATGTTCGTCGAGCAGCAGCGGTCGGAGGCGAAACGCGTCGACACGGAGAACACGCGGGCAAAGGCGGACAAGCAGCCCGAGCTCGTGGCGGCGCAGATCTCGGTGCAGGTCGCCGAGCAGACGAAGCAGCGGACGATCCTCGAAGCGGAGGGGCGCGCCCGCGCGATCGAGGTGGAGGGCGCGGCCGAGGGCGAGAAGATCCTGGCGATCGGCACGGCGACCGCCGCGGCGTACGAGAAGCAGGTCGCGGCCGTCGGTCAGGCGAACCTGGCCGGCATCGAGGTGACGAAGTCGATCGCGGCCGCAGGCTTGAAGATTACGCCCGAGATCCAGGTGTCGGGCGACGGCAGCGGCGGCGGCAACGTCTTCTCGGCGTTCATCGCCCAGCTGCTGGCGAACAACCGGGCCGCCGCGGCGCCGCCGAACGGGAGCGCGAGCGGCGGCGCGTCGCCGACCGGTCAGCCATAACGCACGCCATCAGCAGCCGCGCCCGCCGCTGAGGCCTCCGATCGGGTCGAAGCCGCCGCCTGACGTCGGTACACAGGGCGTCGGCGTCGCAGGCGCCGGGGGCGGCGGCGCGGGCGGTGCCGGCGGCGCCGTCGGCACGGCCGCCGACGGTGGCGTTGGCGTCGTCGCAGCCGGGTTGCCGGCCAACGCGGTCGCGGTCCCCTGCAGCGACTCGCAAATGGCCTCAACGATGCCAACGACGACCTCGCCGCCGCCAAATGGATCGAAGTTGCTCTGGTCCGGCGTCGGAACGGGCGTGCGGCACGCGTCTAGCCACGCGGACATCGTCGGATCGAATCCCGGCGGCACGTTCGACGGCGCGACGGTGGCCGTAGCGGCAGCGCCGTACGTGAAGCTCGCGTTGCGCGTGATGTAGTCGTCGAGCGAGCAGTCGATCTCGTAGGTGCCGTTCTTCGGCGCGTAGCCGGCATCGAACATGAACGTAGCGATGCCCGCCGCGTCGCTCACGGACTGCGTTGACGCGTCGGCGCTTGCCGGGCCGACGTACTTGCAGCGCAGCGACAGTGTCGCGCCCTTCGGGTTGTCGTACTGCAACGCGATCATCAGCTGCTTGCGATCGCCCTCCGCGACATCGATGCGGCCGATGGGCACGCCGATGCGGGCGGCGTCGAACGCGCTTGGCGCGTCCGTCTGGCCCGCCATGTCGCGCGCGCCGGCGTCGATCGCCGCGGCGAGCGTCGCCGCCTGCGCGTCGGTGACCGGCTGGCCGTGCTCTCGAAGATACGTGGCGATGGCGCTTGCGCGCGCGATGAGTTTCTCGGTCTTCTGCAGGGCCTTCTCGAGCTTCTCCACGTAATCCCAGCCCTTGGCAATGCCCGGGAACACCTTGTCGAGCACCTGCTTGATCGCCTTGCCGTAGAATTCGGCTCCGTTCGTGACGAGGCCGGCGCCCTGCTCGCGCGCGGTCTGGATGTTGCGCAGGTCGAAGAACTGGAAGAAGTCGGAATCGTTCTGGAGATGAACGCGGATCTGCGCCGCTTCGTTGTCGAAGTCTCCGCGGTCGAGCATCTCGACGAACGTTGCGGAGTCCGCCGCGTTCAGCGCGAGACCTCGTTCTTGCTGAACGACGCGGAAGGCTGCTTGCTGTTGCTGGATCGTCATGCGCCCGAACGCCAGCGCGAGGTCCTGCCGCGCCTTCTTCGCGCTGTCGCGCGCCTTGATCGGGTCCTGGATCTTGTTCTTCAGGTAATCGTAGAGGCCGAACGACGGCCCGGCACCGGGTGCCGCGACCGACGACTGCGAACCGAGAGCGCTCACCGCGTCGACCGCACCCGGCGCCGCGGCATCGATATTGTCGAGCGCGCGATGCAGGAGTTCGGCGTGGTCGGCGTCGATCTGGATCGACGGATCGAACAGCTGCTTCGTGAAGCCGTTCGTGAACGCGTCAAGCGAGGTCAGGTAGCGCGCTCTGATACGTCACGAAGTAGTCGAGCAGGCTGGTGAAGGCCGTACGCTGGTCGTCGAGCGTGCCGGGCACGCGCTCGGTTGCCTGATCGAGGCGCAGGGCGTTGTTGCCATCGGCGGCGATCGCGTCGGGGCTGCGGCGTGCGCCCGACCCCTGATCGAACGTGATGAGATACCAGCGACCGGCCGGGACGCCGACGAGTCCGTCGTCGTTGCCATCCGCATCGAAGACACCGGCGGGCAGCGCCCCGGCGCCGGCCGCGTTGATGGCGATCGCGACCACCGAGCCTGACTCGGGCGTCTCGACCCCGGACGCGGGCGGCGCGCCGGAGGCGACGAACGCGGTGCCGGTCGTGTCGAGGCGGCCGCTGATGCCGCGCGCGATCGCCGCCGCGGCGGTCGCCTGGAGTGCCGCGTCGTGCTCGCGCAGGCGCACGGTGACAACCGCGCTGCCTTTGCGGAAGACGACGAAGACGACGTGCCGGGCGGTGCCGGAGGTCGCGGTCGCTTCGTACGCCCGCGACTCATCGCCGATGACGGAGACATCGATGCGCTTCATCGATGAGCCGATCAGCGTCGTGCTGAAGGTGTTGCTCTCGATCGCCTGCGCGCCGCTCTGAAACGCGCTCACCGCGGCGGTCTGACTGTCGTAGATCGAGACGCTGCACTCGATGATGCTCACCCCGGAGTCGAGCTGGCGATACCAGCTTCCCAGGCGCCCGACAGCGGAATCAAAGTCACCGGTGCCTGTGTCGGACAGGCGGAACGAGCCGAATCCGGTCGCGTCGGCCTCGCTGCAGGTGGCGAACTGGGCCGTCGTTGTAGCAGCGCTGTCACCGGAGCCGCCACGCTGCGTCAGCACGATGGCGGCCGCGCCGACCGCAACGATCGCGACCGCCAGGCAAGCGATGACGACCGCCGCGCGACGGCGAGAGCGGGAGCGCTTCGGAGCGGCATCGACGGATGGCGCGGTAGCGTCGGTCGATGGCGCGGGGACATCGGCAGCGAGCACTGCGCCGCACTGGCCGCAGAAGCGCTCGGTGGCCGGATTCTCGTGGCGGCATTGCGCGCAGGTGATGTGATCAGGCATGGCTTCCCTCTCGACGGCGAGCGCCGGTCAGGCGAGACCGCCGTCCGCACGCACTCGGAGGAGTATCGTCTGCGCGCGAAGGTCAGGAGGTGAACGCGGCGACCGAAGGTGGAATACGTGGGGTAGCACCCAGCGCAGCACCGGGAGGAAGATTGGCCGCGTTCACCGTGGCGCGTTATGCAAACGTCTCGCCCCCGGTGAAGCGCTTCCTTATAATGACGGCACCCCAGCACGTATCGAGGGATCGAGCCCGCATGCCGACGGAAGTCCTCTACCGCAAATGGCGCCCGCAGCGCTTCTCCGACGTATCGGGCCAGAACGTCGTCACTCGCACGCTGATCAACGCGCTGGCGTCGCACAAGGTGTCGCACGCGTACCTGTTCTCCGGGCCGCGCGGCACGGGGAAAACCACCACGGCGCGGCTGCTGGCGAAGGCCGTCAACTGCGAGGAGAACGCGGCCGACGCGAAGAAGAGCCCCGGCGAGCCGTGCGGCGCCTGCGCCTCGTGCAAGGCGTTCGGCGAAGGGAGCGCGCTCGACCTCGTCGAGCTCGACGGCGCGAGCAACCGCGGCATCGACGACATCCGCGATCTGCGGGAGAACGCGAACTACATGCCGATGGGCGGCGCTGCGGCGCACAAGGTGTACCTCATCGACGAGGTGCACATGCTCACGGAGCCGGCGTTCAACGCGCTCTTGAAGATCCTCGAGGAGCCGCCCCCGCACATCATCTTCATTCTGGCGACGACGGATACGCACAAGGTACCCGCGACGATCGTATCGCGGTGCCAGCGGTTCGAATTCAAGCGTATCCCGCTCTCAGCGATGGCGGACCGGCTGGCGTACATCGCGTCCCAGGAGGGCATCGACGTGCCGCGCGAAGGGCTGGAGATCATCGCGCGGAGCGCGACGGGCAGCCTGCGCGACGCGATCAACTTCCTGGAGCAGATCTGCGACTCGTACGGGAAGCAGGCGTCGCTGGAGGCCGTGCGCGAAGGGTTGGGGCTGGTCGCGGACGAACGGGCGACGCAACTGGCGCTGCAGGCGCTGCGCCGCGATTTCGCGGGCGGGCTGGCGACGATCGGTGCGGTGCGCGACGACGGCCTGGACCTGCGGCAGTTCCAGAAAGAAGTGGTGATGCGGCTGCGCGAGCTGCTGCTGGTGCAGTCGGGCGCGGAAACCGGGGGGCAGTGGACGCCCGAGCAGATCGCGGAGATGCGCACGAGCATCGAGGGCGTGGCCCACGAGGACCTGGTACGGGCGCTGCGCGCGTTCGGGCTCGCGGACCTGCGCGCCGATCCGCTTTCGCCGCTGCCGCTCGAGCTCGCGCTCGCCGACGCGACGACGGCGGCTGCCGCCCCGCAAGACACGCGCCCCGCGGCGCCGCGGCCGTCCGCGCCTCCGCCGGCGAGGTCGCAGCCCGTGGCACGCGAACGGCCCGCACCGCCCCCGCCTCGCGCGCCGGCGCCCCCGGCGGCGCCCCCGGGCGATCGCGTGCCGGCGGATCTCCGGAAGGATCTCAGCAACGCATCAGCTGAAGACATCGCGCGCATGCTGGGGAGCAAGGCGCCGGTGATCCCGCCCGCCCCGGACGAGCCGGAGCCGGAAGCGGCGCCCGCAGCGCCCACCGCCCCCGCGGCCGTCGCGAACGGCAACGGCGGCGAGCCGCATCACACGATCGAGCCGCTGCCGGGCGTCGGCGCAGAGCGACGGCGGCGCGGACCTGTCGACGGTGGTGACGCGGCTGCGGCAACTGGTACGCCCGCGCCCGCAGGTCGGCGTCAGGCTCGATGCGCTGCTGAACGGCACGTGCGAGGCCGTGTCGTGGCAGGACGGCGTGCTCACGCTGGGGTTCTACGCGGACACGTACAACAAGAAGACCGTCGAAGAGGGCGCGAACCGCAGGATCTACGAAGAGCTGGCGGCGCAGATCCTCGGGGCGCCGGTATCGATCCGGTGTATCATTGCGCCGAAACCGGCGCGGCCGATGAGCAAGAGCCCGCTGGTGCAACACGCCGTGCAGACGCACGGCGCGAAGATCGTACGTGAGAATCAGGAGTCCTGACGATGGCGATGAACCGCGACATGTTGGCGAAGATCGCGCAGATGGGCGCGCAACTGCAGAAGGCGCAGGCGGACCTCGCCGAGAAGCGCGTCGAGGGGACGTCCGGCGGTGGCGCGGTGCACGTGGTGCTCACCGGCGGCATGAAAGTGGACTCGCTGAAGATCGACAAGGAAGTGATCGATCCGGACGACGTCGAGATGCTGGAGGATCTGCTGACCGCGGCGCTCAACGAGGTGCTGGGCAAGGTGCAGTCGCTCCAGATGGGGCAGCTTGCGGGCCTCGCGGGCAGTCTCGGGCTGGGGAACGTCCCGGGGTTGCAGTAGCGGATGAGTTCCGACTCCCCATGACCGAACCGCTTGGCGCTGCGCCTGCTCCTGTCGCGAACCTGATCGACGCGTTCCACAGGCTGCCCGGCATCGGGCCGAAGAGCGCGCAGCGGCTGACCTATCACATGCTGCGGATCCCTCCGGAAGAAGCGCTGGCGCTCGCGCAGGCGATCATCGAGCTGAAAGAGAAGACCGTCCTCTGCTCGGTGTGCCAGAACGTCACCGAGAGCGACCCCTGCAACGTGTGCCGCGACGAGTCGCGCGACCGGACGCTGATCTGCGTGGTCGAGGAGCCGCTGGACATCCTGGCGGTGGAGCGCACGAACGGGTTCCACGGGCTCTATCACGTGCTGCACGGCGTCATCTCGCCGATGGACGGCGTCGGGCCGGACGACCTGAAGGTCCACGAGCTGCTGGCGCGGCTGCGCGGCGGCGCCGTGACCGAAGTGATCATGGCGACGAACCCGAACCTCGAGGGCGAGGCGACGTCGATGTACATCAGCCGGCTGTTGACGCCGATGGGGATCCGCGTGACGCGGCTGGCGCGTGGCCTGCCCATGGGCAGCGACCTGGAGTACGCGGACGAAGTGACGCTGTCGCGCGCGCTCGAGAACCGGCAGGACGTGTGAGGTTGTCGCGTAGGCCGTCGCTCTGGTCTTCGGCGTTCGGGCGGCAGGTGATGGGGAGAGACCGATGACGATGACTTCCGCTTCCGAACGCACCGCGCGTCTGCTGGCGCTCGCCGGCGAGCTGTCCGACGACTTCGCGACGCGCGCCGACGAGCACGACCAGCAGAACACCTTCCCGTTCGAGAACTTCGAGAAGCTGAAGGAGACGAACTACATCGCGTTGCCCGTCCCCGAGGAGCTGGGCGGCCTGGGCGGCACGCTGCTGGACTTCGCGATCTGCCAGGAGCGCCTCGCCCAGGGCTGCGGCTCGACCGCGCTCGCCATCAACATGCACCTCTTCGCGCTCGGCTCGATGATGGAGACGATGGCGACGCCCGGCGCCGCGGCCGCGCCGGCCGGCCAGTCCGACGCGATGGCGAAGCTCATGGTGAGCATGCTCGTGCAGCAGAAGCTGATCATCGGCGGCGGCTTCACCGAGGCGGAGATCGGCGGCAACTGGGGCTTCCCGACGACGACGGCGGTGCGGCAGGAGCACGACGGCGTCAAGGGCTTCGTGCTGAACGGCCGCAAGACGTTCACCTCGCTTTCGCCGATCATCAACCTCTTCTCGGTCAACACGTCGACGACGGACGAGGACGGCAAGCCCGTGATCGGGCTGTTCGTCGTGCCGCGCGGCACGCCGGGCATCGAGATCGTCGAGACGTGGGACACGATGTCGATGCGCGCGACCGCCAGCCACGACATGGTGATCAAGGACTGCTGGGTGCCGGAGCAGGCGTGCGTGGGATTGCGCGCGCCGGGCGATACGGACGTCGGCGCGAACGTCATCCTCGCGTGGTTCTGCTGCAGCGTCGGCGCGATCTACCTGGGCGTCGCGACGGCCGCGCGTAACTTCGCGGTCGAGTGGGCGCGCACGCGAAAGCCCGTGCTGTTCGAGCGGCCGATCGGCCACTTCCCCGGCGTGCAGTTCCGCGTCGCCGACATGGAGGTCGAGCTGACGGCCGCCCGCGCGCTCGTGCACCAGACCGCGCGCGAGTGGATGGCCGGCGGCCTGCGCGAGCGCAACGACCTCGCCCGCATCGTGATGACGAAGTACCACGCGACGAACGCGGCCGTGCGCATCGTCGACCAGGCGATGACCATCGTCGGCGCGCCCGGCATCTTCCGCCGCCACCCCATGCAGCGCTACTACCGCGACGTGCGCCCCGGCCCCTTCCACCCGATGACGAACGACGTCGCGCTCGAGCTGATCGGCAAGACCGCCCTCGGCATCCCGATGGAGTTTGAGCCGCGCTGGGCGTGAACAGGGGCACGTTGCAGCCGTAAGGCTGGCGGCGGCTCGAGCGATGGAGCGCAGGCGCCCTCGCCTGCATGCGTGGTGCCACCGCGGCAGCGAACCTCTACTCCACTCCCTCACGTCCAAACGCCAACGTTAACCCCCCGATAACACGCGTTCATCCGACGATAATCCAGCCCGCCTAGTATGCGCACGTGAGCGATGACGTACGGCTGGAGCGGGTGAGCAAGCGGACCTACCGGGTCCGCGGCGCTCGGCGCTTCGCTCAGGACCCGGCGCAGCGGTGCGCTCCAGCGGCACCGCCGGCATCCCGACTCGCGATGCTCAGCCGCTTCGCGACGGGAACCCAGCGGCACGTAGTGTCGCGCAGAAACGCCGGTCCATAAGCCCTCCCTCGGCCCGCTGCGATGGCGGGCCAGTCCTCCCTCGAAGAGCCACGTGTGCCCGCGTGGCTCTTCCTCTCGTCAGGGAAATCCTGAATCCTCTATCACACCGCGTCTCGTAACATCTTCGAAGCACGGTTCCGCCGCGGCACCGTACATACTGACAACAGACAAGAACCTGACCGGCTGACCAGCTGACAAGCTGATAGCTAAGAGGAATCCCATGAAACGACTCGTCTCAACATTCACGACAGGCCTGCTCGGCGTGCTCGCCGGCGCCGCACTCGTCGGCGGCATCGTCTGGACGCGCGACGACGGCGGCAGCTCGAAGGCGGCGTCGACGGTCGCGGCGACGACGTCGAGCCAGACGACCACCGACACCAGCACATCGCTCAGCGGCGCCCCGCTCGCGAACACCGAGGACTTCACCGCGCTCTACAACGCGGTGCGCCCATCCATCGTCCGGATCACGACCGGGCAGACATCCACGGACCCCTTCTCCGGCGGTCAGCAGGGAGGCCTCGGGTCCGGCATCGTGCTGGACAAGGATGGCCACATCCTCACGAACTACCACGTCGTCAAGGGTTTTGACACCGTCTCCGTGACGTTCTCCGACGGCACGATGGCGAGCGCGAAGGTCGTCGGCACCGACCCCGGCAACGACACCGCCGTCGTCAAGACCGATGCCGATGCCAGCGTCCTCAAGCCGGCCACCCTCGGCGATTCGAGCCAGGTGAAGGTCGGGCAGGCCGTCGCCGCGATCGGCAACCCGTTCGGCCTCGACGGCACGTTCACAACCGGCGTCATCAGCGGGCTCGAGCGGACGCTGCCCTCGAGCAGCGACGGCCGGCCGATCCGGGGGCTGCTGCAGACCGACGCGGCCGTCAACCCCGGCAACTCCGGCGGCGCCCTCATCAACAGCAAGGGCGAGGTCATCGGCATCAACACCGCCATCGAGAACCCGGGCGGCAACTCGTTCGCCGGCATCGCCTACGCCGTGCCGATCAACACGCCGAAGCGCTACCTCACGCAGCTCACGTCGGGTTCGACGATCACGCACGCGCGGCTCGGCATCTCCGGCAAGACGCTTTCGCCGGGCGACCTCAAGCAGCTCGGCATCGACCACGGCGTGGCCGTCGTGACCGTCGAACGCGGCAGCGGCGCCGACAAGGCGGGCCTGAAGTCGTCGGCGAACGGCACCGGCGACGTGATCGTCGAGATCGACGGCAACGCGATGAAATCGTTCGACAACGTCGCGGACTATATCGACACGAAAGCCGTCGGCGACCAGGTGAAGATCAAGGTCCACCGCGACGGCAAGGACATCGACATCACCGCGACGCTGATGTCGTGGGACACCTCGGCCTGATCGGCCTCGCAGAACAGAGACAGACAGCAGAGGGACGAGAACAGACACAGAGCTCAGACGAAGACGGTGGCTCCTCCGCGGGACGTGATGGGATGTGGTGCGGCGCGGAGTGGAGAGGGTCGCAGAAATGCGACCCTCTCTTCGTGTGCGAGATCGCGCCTGTCGAGCGTGGCGCGATGCGCGCTCAATCTCACGCCGGCCGAGTGGCCCTGCTCGTCATCGCACGATCCGCGAACGCGTGAGACGTCGACAGAATAAGCAGACTACGAGAGCCATCCCACGAACACGCACGATGAGCGAGATGACCGAAGGAAGGTGAGCGACAGACCCCACATGGCAACGCGGCGGCTGCGTAAATCGCCATGATTGCGAGGTACGAGATGATGCCGCCGCTATGAGGGACGAATCTCGATGCGACGGCCATTCGACAATCTCCACGCTCCTCAAGCACGAAGACGACGCCGAATCTGACTGCGACTGCGGCTCTGAGAACATACCATGAATCGCCAGTGATCCTCCGAGCACCAATCTCGCGGGAATGGAGGTCAGGCCAAGCGCGTCGCCCGCCTCCTGCGCCGCCCGGTGCACAGCCTGTGGGTTTGCGTGATGCGCCAATCGCTCCGCCCCGCACGCCGCGGCCCGCCGCCCACGAAGAACGACCGCCACGCGGCGGTCGTTATAGCTTGCATTCGGGCGACGGGCGCGTCAGTCGGCGGACGGGAGGACCTTCGGCTGCATCAGCTCCATCGGCGCGCCGTTGTAGCGCAGGTCGCAGGCGCCGGGCTTGATGCAGAGCGCTTCGACGGCGCCGTCGGCGGAGGCGTAGCGCTTGCCGAGCACGACCGCGCCGTCCGAGCCGCCGGTCGCCGGCGGACCGTCTTCCTTGATGTTCAGCGCCGTCTCCCCGTCCTGCAGCGTGCCGTCGGCACCCTTCGTGACGATGAGCTCCGCCCCGCTCGCTGCGATGTATCGCTTGCCGACTTGTGCTGGCATGGTCGCCTCCGTGGTCCGTTGAGATCGGTGCAGGACGCGTTTTCGGTCAACGCGTCCTGCGCTGGCAGTCTAGGTTCGAAAATCTCGCTGCGTCAAGGCGTGCGGCTCGCGGCAGGCGTCGTGCCCGCGGCAGGCGTCGTGCCCGCGGCAGGCGTCGTGCCGGCAGCAGGCGTCGTGCCGGCAGCTGGCGTCGTGTCCGCGGCCGGCGTCGTGCCCGCGGCCGGGCGCTGCGGGTGCGGCGCCGGCGGCTACCGTCGTCAGGACGCCCTCCATCGTCGTCGGGTGTACGTCGCAGCGGTAGTAGTAGTCGCCGGCGTCGAGCGGCCCGAACTTCAGCGTCTGCGTCACCGGTCCCGACTCGAAGGCGGTCTGCGCGACGTCGGCGCCGGTCGCATCCTTGCCCTTGAACACGTGGATGTTGTGCGGGATGCCCGCGTCCTTGTTGTCGAACGTGATCGTCAGCTCCTGGCCCGCCACTCCGAGCAGCGTCGCCGTGTCGAAGGCAAGACCCTGCGCGGTGAGCTTGAGGTCAGTCGATGCCGCCACCGGACCGGACGGCGCCGCGGCGGCGGACGGCAGGTTCTGGCCGCAGGCCGGCTGCGTTACGGGCGGCGGGTCCGGCGGGACCGGCGGCACCCATACGGCGGCGCCTTGCTGGTGCTCGGCGGCTTTCGTCGTGCCCAGGTTGCGCTCCACGGTGACGCTCTGCAGGTTCTTCTCCGGGCTGGCCGTGACCAGCATCAGCTCGCCGTCGATTTCGATGCGCGAACCCTTGCCGAGCGAACCGAGAGTCGACAGGTAGACCGTCGTAGCCGATGCGTCCAGCGGCCGCGCAAGCTTGAGCCCGGCGCTGGCGTAGCCGGCGTAGTGGTGCTTCTCGTCGCCGTAGATGGCGTATTCCTTCGCCGTGTCCCAGGCCGTACCCTCCGTAATCATCGTGGCGAGCTGCCGGATCTGCTCGTCGTTGAGCGTCCCGCCCTGCGTCTGTCCCCACGTCGGCATCGACTTGCCAATGCGGCCGCACGTGATCGTGTTGACGATGAGCTTGAACTTCAACAACTTGTCCTGCTCGTTGACCTTTCCCGTCTGCGGGTCTATGCCCTGAAGGTCGGGCCGGTTGAGCGGCAGTGCCAGCTTCAGGCGGTTCGCGACGGCGCCGCCCTCACCACTGTCGCCGTGGCACGTCGCGCAGTTCTGCGAGAACAGGAACGCGCCGCGGTCGGTGGTCTTGAGCAGATCGCTGGCCTTCGCGTCGGAGGCACGGCTCGGATCCCACATCGTGTACGCGCCGGTCGCCAGGACGGCGATGAAGACGAGCGCCACCATGAGGTTGATCTGCTTTGCGGTGTTCATGCCTGCCCTTTTTGGCGCCTAACCTGGAAGGATCGCCCGCGATGGGTTGGTCTCGTTGCCCAGTGTGATCTTGCCGGTGTTCACGGTCATCTTCCCGCCCGCGATCGTAAGCGCGAACGTATCCATCGAGCGCGGCGCCGGGCCGAACACGCGGACGCCCGCGTCGCTGTACGTCGATCCGTGGCACGGGCAGAGGAACCAGCCCGCGTACGTCTCTCCGTTGCGCGGATCTTCGCGCGAGAAGTCTGGCCGCCATGGGACCGTGCATCCCAGGTGGGGGCACTTGTGGTAAAGCGCAATGATCGACCCTTCCTGCGCGCCCGGGTTCCGCCGCACCTGATCGCCGGTCAGCATCACAACCCACGCCTTCGCGTCCAGGTTGTGCAGCCTTTGGCCGGGCGCCCCCTTGAGAGCGTCCACGGTGCCGACGAACACCGTGCCGCCGAACCCGGTGACGTTGCGCGGGTAGAGGCTGTTGATGATTGTCGTCACGATGCCCAGGAGCATCGCGCCCATGCCGGCCCAGAATCCGATAAGCAGCACCTTGCGGCGCGATACCTGCGGCAGCTGGAACGCCGCGGGCGCGGGCTGCACCACCACGATCGAGGGCCCACCAGCCGCAGCCAGCGCGCCGCCGCCAGGTGCAGCCTTCACAACCGCCGCTTCGGCCGGGGCCTTTGGCGCCTTCGGCGCCGGCTTCGCTGCCTCCGTCTCTTCGTCAGGCATGGGCTCCGCTCCCTGGGTCGTAGATCCCGTATCGCAGGTCGCCTGGAGCGATCTGCCGCATGATGCCGGGATCTTCGTCGAGATTCGGTACGTGCGATGGCGGCACCAGCTGCTGGCCGCGGCCGCGGAATGCCGCGCCGATAATCGTGAGCGCGAAGTAGAACATGATGAAGCCGGTGAAGAGCGCGATCCATGCGTCACGCATCGTGTTCAGCCAGCCAAGCTTCCGCAGGATGAACAACATCGCGCCCGCGAAGAAGAAGATCGTAACGATCGGCACGACGAACTCCGCCATGATCGCGGGGATGTTGAAATCGGAGTTGTACCAGTACACGTGGCGCAGCCAGCCGGGCATCCACCCGGGCTCGCCCCAGTACCAGAGCCACGTGCCGTTCAACGGAACCGGCACCTCCTGGAAGTCCTTCGGCCAGTCGAGGTAGCCGTCATGGTGGCCGGAGCCCGGTTGGAACGGGAGGGGGATGCTCCAGTGCCACGAATCCCGCATAGCGAGGCGGTTCCTGAGGAAGACGAACGTCCAGACGGCCTGGAAAAGGTCGCCGATCGGGCCCCATGAATCGAAGGGGTGCCGGTCGCCGATCCATCTCGTCTTCCCGTCCATGAACCCGAACGTGACGGGCGCCTGCTGGTAGATCCGGACGTGCGCGCCATCGTCCCAGAGGATGCACCAGGGGATGACAAACGCCGAGTAGATGGCGCTGAAGATGGTGATCCTCACGGCGTTCGCCGTGCCGAACCACACTCCCTGACCGTCGTTGCTGCGATCGGTGTACGGGATCGCCATCAGCACGATCAGCGCCACCGTGGGCACGGTAACGCCGGCCAGGCCCTTGTCCATGTGCAGGAGCAGCTCCTGCAGGTTCATCAGGTACCACGGCGCCTTCGAGGGGTTCGGGGTGATGTTGGCGTTCGCGCGGTCGAGCAGCGGCGCGTTGACGATCACCGACAGCGCGACGAACGTCAGCGTGAACACTGTCGCGGCGATGAACTCGATGAAGACGAGATCCGGCCAGACCAGCAGTTCCTGGTCGCGTTCGCGCTTCTGGCGCACTGTTTCCTTGTCGCCAGCGGCCGTCGTCCGGGTCGCTATCGCCATGGGCTCCTAACCTTCTAGAGGGGGCGCGCCAGGCCGCCATCACGTCGGATGCGCCAGAAGTGCACCGACATGAATATCGCGGCAAGCAGCGGTAAGCCGATCACGTGGAGCGTGTAGAAGCGGATCAGCGCGTTGGGGCCCACCTCAAACCCGCCGATGAGCACGAACCGCGTCTGCCCGCCGAGCATGGGCGCCGAGCCGGCGATGTTCGTGCCGACGGTGATCGCCCAGAGAGCGAGCTGGTCCCACGGCAGAAGGTAGCCGGTGAACGAGAGCAGCAGCGTGAGTACGAGCAAAATCACGCCAACCACCCAGTTGAACTCGCGCGGCGGCTTGTAAGCGCCCATGTAGAACACGCGCATCATGTGCAGCAGCACCGTGATCACCATGGCATGCGCCATCCAGCGATGCAGGTTGCGGATGAGCTGGCCGAAACGGACGTTCGTCTGCAGCGCGGCCATGTCGCTGTAGGCGCGGTCCACCGACGGCACGTAGTAGAACATCAGCATGACGCCGGTGACGGTAAGGCCGAGGAACATGAAGAAGCTCAGCCCGCCCAGGCAATACGTGTGCGTGACCTTGACGTGCGTCTTGTGGATTCGGGTCGGATGCAGGTGCAGGAAGACGCTCGTGGCGATGGCGAGCATCTGGTTCCGGGGCGTGTTGGGGTAGCCGGAGCGGAACACGGACCGCCAGATGTAGTTGTGGAACAGCTTGTCGTAGATGAAATCGCCGAGACCGGGTCCCCTTGGCTGTTCCGAGACGGCCATCCGCTACCTTCCTCCGTTATCGAGACCACCACTGGCCAGCGACGACCATGATACCAAACGAGATTGCAAGCGTTGCGGCGACGAGTATGAGCTCGCCGGCATCGGATGTGGATTGCGGGGGCCAGTGGACGAGATCTTTGAAATAGTTATAGAAGTCCGAGACGGCGGGTGCGCCAAGCAGCAACCGTGCCATGACGAGAGGCTCCTGACAGCGCTCGAACCATTACAGCCGACCTCGGGCGCCACTGAATCCATTTGATGCGGGAATCTAACATCGACCCCTACCAGTGTCAAGCCGAGACGGGCGGCGTCCGAGGCTCGCCACCTCGCGTCGGGCGCCCTTCCGCGAGTGCGATCGGCAGCGCTGATACCAGCCGGTGTGCCGGCACGGCCGACGAAGGACCTCAATCCCACCACTGTTCGCGGAAGACAACACTCGCCCCTGGAGCAACCCGACGCGCTTCGCCCCCCGCCGGTGCGGTGATAGGATGCCGCGATGCGCATCGAGATCGTGGCCGACGAGCAGGCGCTGGCCGCACGCGCCGCGGACGTCATCTGCGACGGTGTGCGGGCGAAGCCCGCGGCGCTGCTCGGCCTGCCAACAGGCGCGACGCCGGTCCGCACCTACGCCGAGCTTGAACGGCGCGTCGCGGCCGGCGCGGCTGACTTCTCACGGGCGAGCGTGTACGCCATCGACGAATTCGCCGGGCGCCACGCGCACGACGCCCGGCACGAACAGCGTCTTCTACCGCCAGCACTTGAACATCGGCCAGCACGCCCTCCATTGTCCGAACCCGTCTGCGCACGACGCGGACGAGCACATCCGTGCGTTTGCCGACGCGATCCGGCGCGCGGGCGGGCTCGACCTGTGTGTGCTGGGCATCGGCATCAACGGGCACATCGCGTTCAACGAGCCGGGATCCAGCCGTGACTCGCGGGCGCGCGTCGTCGACCTGACGCCGGCGTCCCGCGAGGCGCACGCCGCCGCGTTCGGGTCGCTCGACGCCGTGCCGGAGCGCGGAATGACGCTGGGCGTCGCTGATCTTCTGGAAGCGCGGTCGATCCTTGTCCTCGCGTCAGGCGCACAGAAGGCCTCGATCGTGCAGCGGGCGATCGAGGGCCGGAGACGGCGGCGGTGCCGGCATCGTGGTTGCGGTCGCACGCGGACGTGACGTGGCTGCTGGACGAGGCGGCGGCCGCAGAGCTGCGCCGGCACGCGTGACGGTGCAGCGTGTCCGCGCGAGGACGCGAAGGTCGGGTAGGGGCGCAGCCTGCTACGCCCGCGTTCGCACGCGCGAAGAATCCGCATACGACACCTGCCCGCCTGCCTGTCGAGCGGCGCCTCTAACCCAACCGGTTGGCGTCACGAGCCTGCCGCGCAAATCGAGCCAGTCGCTCGGCTGAGCCCCTCTCCACGACGTGGAGAGGGGTGGCCGGAGGCCAGGGTGAGGTGCGCGGCCACAGCGCCGATGCTTCTTCGTGGCTCATCCGTTGCGGACAGGGCGGCGCGCGCGTCCGTTCCTACAGCGGGCCCTCGTCCTTCGCGGGTTCGAGTGAGCCGCCGCTGAAGCGCCCGGCGAGCAAGCGGACGCTCCCGTTCACCGTCATCACACCCACGAGGATCAGCGCGAGGCCGGCAAACAGGTTCACGCCGATGGTCTCGTCGTAGACCAGCCAGCCGAGGAACGCCGCCACGATCGGCGCCAGGTACGTGACGATCGAGACCTTCGTCGCGGCGACGCGCTGCACGAGCGTGAAGAAGATGATGTAGGCGAGACCGGACGAAAGCAGGCCGAGCGCCAGCAACGCCAGCGCGGCCTTGAGCGAAACATCGGCGTCCGGCGCCCCGTCGAAGATGAGCGCCAGCGGCACCGCCATCGCCGCGCCGAGGACCATCTGGCCGCTGGCGAGGGCCAGCGGCGCGCCGCGCGAGTACTGGCGCGCGACGACGGTCGAGGCAGCGTACGAGACCGCCGCGGCGAGTACGGCGAATTCGCCGAGCGTATTCGCGCCGGTAAAGTCGCGCAGGTCCGGGCCGATGAGCATGACGGCGCCGACGAAACCGATCAAAAGACCTGCCACCTTCTCGACGTCGGGCTGCTCGGTGGCGAACAGCCAGGTGATGATGAGGACGAAGAGCGGCATGGTGCCGATCAGCGTGCCCGCCAGGCTGCTGGAGATATGCTGCTCGGCCGTGGTGATCAGCGTAAACGGGATGACGTTATTGAACGTCGCCATGAACGCGAGGGACGGCCACGACGCGCGCGGCGGCATCGCGCTGCGCGTCAGCAGGGCGGCGGGGACGAGCACGATCGCGGCGATCGTGAGCCGGCCGGCAACGACAGTGAGCGGCGAAATATCGTGTACGGCGGTGCGGATGAAGAGGAACGCCGCGCCCCAGACGAGGCTCAACACCAGGAGTGCGGCAGTGTCGCGTGGCTTCACATGTCTCCCTTGACTATGATCACATGATCATTGTGCCGTACGTGCGGCGGAAGCGATATCGATGCGCGGAATCATCTCGGGCCTCTACGTGATCATCGACCCGGACGCCTGCCGCGGCCGCTCGCCCGTCGAGATCGCGCGCATGGCACTGGCGGGCGGCGCGTCGATCCTCCAGTGGCGCGACAAGCGTCGCGATGCGGCCGATCAGCTCGCCGACGCGCGCGCGATCTCCGCGCTGTGCGTCCAGTATGGCGCGATCTTCATCGCCAACGACTATCCGGATCTTGCGATCGCATCGGGCGCCGACGGCGTGCACCTGGGCCAGCAGGATCTCTCCATCGATGCCGTGCGGCCGATCGTCGGCGACGCGATGATCATCGGCGTATCGACGAACAACGCCGAAGAGGCGCGGCGCGCGGAGGCGGCGGGCGCCGGCTACGTCGCGGTCGGCGCAATCTTCCCGACATCGTCGAAAGACGTGACGCGCGCCGCAAGCATCGAGCGCCTGCGTGAGGTGAAGGCCGCGGTGCACGTGCCGGTCGTCGCGATCGGCGGCATCAACGCGTCGAACATCGCCAGCGTCGTCGAGGCGGGCGCGGACGCCGCGGCCGTGATCAGCGCAGTGTGCGGCGCCGACGATCCGCGGGCGGCCGCCGCCGAGCTCGCTGCGGCGTTCACCGGATAATCCACGACAGCCGGCGCCTGGGATTCATCTGGTAGGGGCGCAGCCTGCTGCGCCCGCGAGCGGCCGCAGGTCGCCGTCCTCGCCGTCGAGAGCGGTGCGATCGCCAGCCTTAGACCGTGTACGTCTTCTCGTCCGGTCCCTGCAGCAGCAGTGCGACGGGCGACGCGACACCGGGCTGCCAGAACGGGCCGACGAGGTTGTCGGTCGTGCCGGTGGGGACGATCCGCATGCGCTTGCCGTCGAACGCGAGGAGCTTGCCGCGTTCGCCGCAGAGCAGCGCGTACTCGCCGGACGGGTGCCAGCCGAGGCCGAGCAGCGTCACGACGTCGCCGGGCGTCGCCGCGCCGGCGCGGACGATGCGCGGGATCGAGCGATAGCTGTAGCCCGCTCCGTCGTACGAGACGATCTTGCCGGGGAGCAGCGCGCCGTCCTCACCGTAGCGTGCGGCAAGGATCAGCGCGCGCGGAGGATCGGCGCCCGGCTGCCAGTCGATGGCGTTCGCATCGTCCTCGTCGTCGGTGGCGAGGATGCCCTGCACGAAGCGGCCGTCGCATCGATACAACGCGTACGGGCGCGGGTAGCCCGCGTGGCGGCTGGCGTACGCGCCGATCAGCGCGTAGGCGCCGTCGGGTCGCCAGGCGACGGAGCGCATCGTGTGCGCGCGGTCGCCCGGGAGCTGCTCCAGCGCGCCGGTGACGGCATCGAAGCGCAGCACGCAGCCGCCGTTGCCGACGAGCAGCGCGCACGACCCGTCCGGCGACCACGCGACGCGGCGGAGATTCTCGCCGGTGGCTGGCGGCAACTCGTCGAACGACGTGCCGTCGTAGAGCAGCACGGCGCCGCGGTTGCCGACGAGCAGCGCGCGCCCGCCGTCCGGCGACCAGGCGACGCCGCGCAGGTTGTGCGCGCTCTGCGTCTCCAACACATCGAAGCGCGCGGGCGGGTCGAATCGCAGCACCTGCCCGCGGTTGCCGGCGATGAGCGCGTGCGCGCCGTCCGGCCGCCACGCCGCCCAGCGCAGCGGCCGCGCAACGGGCGCCTCGAGCGCGCGGACAGTCGCGCCGTCGTAGACGTACGCCGTGGTCACGGGCGGTTGCCCCAGGATGTGGCACAGCCGTCCCCGGCTGTGAGTCGGCCTGCGCCGAGCGCCGCGTTGATGATGTGGATACTCACCGGATGACTCGGTGGTCCATTCGTGGTGCGCCATCACACATAGAACAGCTCCGCGATCTTCGCGATGTACCGCAGCAGCGCGCCCGGATCGAGGCCGTACACCGGCGGGCTGAGGGAAGCGGAGTCGGCGCTGCCCCAGATCAGCTCGACGCGCTTCTTCACTTCGTCGGGCGTGCCGCACACGACGAACGTCTGCGCCATCTCGTCCGTCACCAGATGTTTGACGCTCAGGTAGTCGCCGCGCTTCACGCCTTCCTGCAACTGCTTCGCCTCTTTGCGGAAGCCGTGTGCCGCGAAGTACTCCTCGTACTGCGCCACGCCGCCGTAGAACGCGACCGTCGCGCGCGCATCCTCGATGGCCTGCTTGCGGTCGTCGTTCGGCGCGACGAAAAGCCACATGTTGAACTCGATGTCGGAGCGCTGGCGGCCGCCCTTCGCGAGCCCGGCCTTCAGGTCGTCCTGCACCTTCGTCGTCGCCCAGTCGATCGACCAGATCGGGTGGCCGATGACGCCGTCGGCGATCTCGGCGCCGAGGCGGATCAGCGGCGTACGCAGCGCGGCGATCCAGATCGGCAGGTCGGTGCGGACGGGCGCCCCGAGCGGGTTGAACTCGCCGAAGTCGAGCTTGTGGTACTTGCCGTCGTAGCGCTTCAGCTCGCCCGTGTGGCTCTTCGCGATGATCAGGCGGACGATCTCGACGACCTCGCGCATGTGCTCGATGGGCTTGCCGTACTCCATGCCGAAGAAGCCCTCGCTCCACGACTTGACGCTGGCGCCGAGTCCGAGCGTGAAGCGGCCGCTGCTGATGCGATCCATGTCCATCGCCGCCAGCGCCGTCTCGAACGGGCTGCGCGCAAACGCCAGCGCGATGCCCGTCGCGATGCGGACGCGCTGCGTCGCGGCGGCGGCGACGGCGAGCGGGATGAACGGCGGCCCGTAGACCTGCGGCGCGAAGATGCCTTCGAGGCCCATCGCCTCCATCTGCTGCGCCTGCGCGGTGATGATCTGCGCCGGCAGCGGCGACACGACGCCCCAGTACTTGCGCTTCTCTGCCATGGCGATCAGCTCCTTTCGGGCATGCGGTCGAGGCCGCTGCCAGCGTAGGCCAGCGAAGGGCGGGCGGCAAACGACTCTGTCTTCTCTCCGCTCTCTGCTCATCCGCCTCTGTTCTCTGCTGTCTGCTCTCTGCTCTCTCTGCTCTCTGCTCTCTGCTCTCTGTTCTCCCGGGTGATCCGGCGCGCTTGGAGATCGCCGCGCAGCTCGCCTACCCTCGCCACATCGTCACGAGGTTCGAACAGGAGGTGGATGATGGACGACGCCGGGAAGGTCCCGGACGGAGAGGAGCTGGCGGCACTCCAGGAGCAGCTCGCCGACGCTCGCGCGGAGGTCGAGCGGCTGCAGCGCGAAGCCGCGAACGCCGTCGCCGAGGCGGCGTACCTGCGCGACGACGCGCGAGCGTCGCACGACGAGGCCGCGACCGCGGTGGCGGAGGCGGCGACGCTGCGGGAGCAGATCGCCGCGGCGACGGAGCGTGCGCAGGCCGCGGCGGAGCGCTACCGCGATCTCGTCGTGCGGACGGAGCCGGCGCTGCCCGCCGACCTGATCGCCGGCGGCGACGTCGATGCGATCGACGCCTCGGTGACGGCGGCGCGCGAGATCGTCGGGCGCGTGCGCTCGCACATCGAGACGCAGGCGCAGGCCGGACGCGTGCCCGCCGGCGCCCCGCCGCGTTCCGCGCCCGACCTCAGCGCGCTGACGCCCGAGCAGAAGATCCGCCACGGCCTCGCGCAGCGGCAGCTGACGGCACGAACAGGCCGCTGTAGGGGCACGCGGCGGCGTGCCCTCGCGGCCTCGGTCCAGGTTCTAGGTTCCAGGTTCCAGGTTCTAGGTTCTAGTTCTTCACCAACCACAAGGAGACCAACACATGGCAATGACACTTGCGGAAGCCGCGAAGCTCTCGAACGACATCGTACTCCAGGGCGTGATCGAGACGATCGTGCTCGATTCGCCGATCCTGCAGGCGCTGCCGTTCATCGAGATCACCGGCAACGGGCTCACGTACAATCGCGAGAACACGAACCCCGCTGCGGCGTTCTTCAGCGTCGGCGACACGTGGGCGGAAGGCACGCCGACCTTCTCGCAGATCACGGCGACACTCTCGATCGTCGGCGGCGACGCCGACATCGACAACTTCCTGCTGACGACGCGCAGCAACATGCAGGACCTGCAGGCGGCGGTCATCCGGCTGAAGGCGAAGGCCGTCCAGCAGAAGTTCGAAGACACCTTCGTCAACGGCGACACCACCGTCGATGCCAAGTCGTTCGACGGCATCGACAAGCTGACGACGGGCGGGCAGGTCGCGTCGATGGGCGTGAACGGCGCCACCCTGACGCTCGCGAAGCTCGACGAGGTGATCGACCTGGTGAAGGGCGGGCCGCCGTCGATGCTGCTGATGAGCAAGCGCACGCGCCGATCGCTGAGCAACCTCGCCCGCACCACGGGCAGCATGCTGCAGATCGACCGCAACGAGTTCGGCCAGATGGTGCAGTTCTACGACGGCGTGCCGGTCGGCGCCTCGGATTACATCTCCGACACGAAGACCGTCGGCACCAGCGCCGACTGCTCGACCGTGTACGCCATGCAGTTCGGCGAGGGCGCGCTGGCGGGCCTGACCGCACCGGGCGCCCTGCAGGTCGAGACCATCGGCAGCCTGGAGACGAAGGACGCGACGCGGACGCGCGTGAAGTGGTACGTGAGCACGGCGCTGTTCAACACCATCAAGGTGGCGAAGCTGACAGGCGTACGGCCGTAGCCGCTGTGGCGCGATACCGTAGCGCGATACCGTAACGCGATACCGTAGCGCGGGCTTTTCAGCCCGCGCGGACGCCGCTCAGTGAGCAAGCCCGAGCGCCGCCCCGATTTCGATCGGAGCGGCGCTCCGCTATGCCGGCCGCTGGTGTAGGATCGTGGCACTGCAGGACTGCGAAACGAAACGCGGGAGGCCAGCATGACGACGGACAGTGCGAGACCGGTGCAATCGGTGGTGATCACGGGCGCATCGACGGGGATCGGCGAGGCGTGCGCGCTGCACCTCGACCAGCTCGGCTGGCGCGTCTTCGCCGGCGTGCGCAAGGACGCGGACGGCGAGGCGCTGCAGCGGAAGGCGTCGGCGCGGCTGATGCCGGTGCGCATCGACGTCACGGACGCGGCGTCGATCGCGGCCGCACGCGACGTCGTGGCGCGCGAGGTAGGCGAGCGCGGGCTCGACGGGCTCGTGAACAACGCCGGGGTCGCCGTCGCAGCGCCGCTCGAGTTTCTGCCCCTCGACGACTTGCGCCGCCAGCTCGAGGTCAACGTCGTCGGCCCCGTCGCGATGACCCAGGCCTTCTTGCCGCTCATACGGACGGCGCGCGGACGCATCGTGAACATCGGCTCCGACAGCGGCAAGCTCTCGACGCCGCTCACCGGCGCGTACTGCGCGTCGAAGTTCGCCATCGAAGCGATCACCGACGCGCTCCGCATCGAGCTCGCGCCCTGGGGCATCGAGGTCGTCGTCATCGAGCCGGGCAACATCGCCACGCCGATCTGGAACAAGTCGACCGCGGACGCCGACCGCATCGAAGCCGCCATGCCGCCCGAGTATCAGAAGCTGTACGGCCCGCAGGCCGCCGCCGTGCGTGCGTTCGTCGCGGACTTCGGTACGCGCGGCAGCCAGCCGATCGCAGTCGCGAAGGCGGCCGCCCACGCCTTGCGCGCGAAGCGTCCGCACACGCGCTACCTCGTCGGCTTCGACGCTCGCATCACCACGACGATCGCGAAGGTGGTGCCGGACCGCCTCCGCGACGGCCTGATCCGCCGCCAGCTCAAGCTCCCGAAGAAGGCGTGAGGTGTCGTGGCGCGGGCTTTCAGCCCGCGTCCCCCGTGTGCCGTCAACGGGCGGCGGCGCCTGCCTCAGGTCGCCGACCGAATCCGCTGCACCGAAGCGGGACGCCTATCCCTGAGTATCTGGAGTGGCCACCGTCCGGCTGTGATCCCACGTGGCGCGGGCTGCAGCCCGCGTCGAGGGACGATGCCCGCGCGCCGCTACGCCTTCTCCGCCGACACCGCCTTCACAATATCGACGGCCCGCCCCAGCGTTTCGAGGCGCTCTGCGAGCGTGCGGCCGTCGGGGTGAATGCGCAGCGTCGTGACGCCGGCCTTGCGATAGGCGCGGATGCGGTCGCGGACCATCGCTTCCGTGCCGAGCATGTTCACGGCCAGCACCATCTCGTCAGGCACGAGATCGGCGGCCTCTCGCCGCTTGCCTTCGAGCCAGAGGCGCTGCACGGCGATGCCCTCCTCCTCGTAACCGGCGCGGCGGAACGCGGCGTTGTAGAAGTTGTGCTCCTTCGACCCCATGGCGCCCAGCGTGAAAGCGATGCCGGTACGGTTGCGCGCGACGAGCTTGTCGACGTCGTCCGAGAACGCGACCGTGCCGCCGGCCTGCAGGTCGACGTCGGCCAGCGTGCGGCCGGCCTTCTCGGCGCCGGCGCGGATGTGCTTGAAGAAGACCTCCTCCGCCTGCTCCGGGATGAACGACGTGCCGAGCCAGCCGTTCGCCAGCTCGCCGGTCAGCTCGAGGCTCTTCGGGCTCAGCGTCGCCAGGTAGACGGGGATGTTCCGTTGCGGCTGCGCGCCGGACTTCAGCGCCTTGCCTTCGCCGCCCGGCAGCGGCAGGTGGTAGATCTCGCCCTCGTACACGAGCCGCTCGCCGCTGGAGACGATGCGGACGATCTCGATCAGCTCGCGGATGCGCTGGATCGGCTTGCGGAACGGCACGCCGTGCCAGCCCTCGACCACCTGCGGCCCGCTGGCGCCGAGGCCGAGCACGAAGCGGCCGTGCGACATCGACGCGAGCGTCATCGCCGTCATCGCGAGGTTGGCGGGCGTGCGCGCCACAGCCTGCATGATGCCCGCGCCCAGCTTGATGCGCGACGTCTTCGCGGCGAGGTACGCCAGCGGCGTCGCCGCGTCGTGCCCCCACGACTCCGCCGACCACGCGAACTCGACGCCGAGCCGCTCCGCCTCGATGGCAAACGTCGAAAGCTCGTCCCAGTCCTCGTTGCCGGTCATGCCGAAGCCGATGGCGGTCTTCATCGCAGGTCTCCCTCGTTGGTCGTCAGTCGGTCAGTGCCACTCGTTCGGTGATTTAAGCACGTTGCACATGAAGACGCACGATGACGCTGCGAGAGAGACGCGATGCACGGAGCGCAGGCGCCCTCGCCTGCCTATCGAGCGCAGCTCGATCAGCGGACCGATGCTCGCCCCCAATCAGGCATGCCGGAGCGCAGGCGCCCTCGCCTGCCCATCGAGCGCAGCTCGATCAGCGGACCGATGCTCGCCCGCAACCGGCATGGCGGAGCGCAGGCGCCCTCGCCTGCCATCGAGCGCAGCGCGATCAGCGAGCGTCCGCACCTGCGTACGCTTCTGCTACCATCGAACCTCAGGAAGCATCTTCAATCCGGAGTTGCTCGCGTGAGCGAACGTCAGCCACCCGCCGCCAAGCCGGCGAAGGCATCGTACAAGCGCCGCCTCCCGCATCTCCAACGTCCTAGCACGACGATCTTCATCACGTTCGCGACATGGAACAGATGGACGCTGCCCGACCGCGCACGGGAGCTTGTAGTCGAGCACCTCACCCGCGACCATCGCGTGCGCTATCACCTCCACGCCGCCGTCGTGATGCCGGATCATGTGCACGCACTGCTGACACCGAATCGGGACGCGAACGGCGACACGTTTGGGCTCGCGGAGATTGTGCAGTCTGTCAAGAGCACGTCCGCTCACTCCGTCAATCGCGCGCTTGGCCGCACGGGCCGCGTCTGGCAGCCGGAGTACGTGGATCGCCTCCTGCGCTCGGACGAGAGTGTCCTTCAGAAGGGTGAGTACATCTGCGCCAACCCAGTGCGCGCGGGGCTGGTCGCACGTGACGACGATTGGCCTTGGCTGTGGCGTGAGTGGATCGAAGGTGACTGCGCGCGATAACCCACGCTATCGTGTCCCCACGTCAGAGCCGGCGGGGCGCCGGCGCTCGCTGACTTCGCACGCTGCTCGCAGAGTGACATGCGCCGCTTGGAGTTTCGCGCCCCGAGCGCCTACGCTCGCCGTATGGCCTGCATCATCTTCCAGCTCCGGGCCCACTCGCCGCGCGCATGTCGCAGCCGCCCTTGCGCCGTCCAGGCTCGGTCGAAGTTGACGGATTACATGGTTGACCGGTTATTATTCGCGAATCTTTTTCTGAACTCGATCAAACAAACCGAATCAATCAAACGACCCCGGCTCACTTCAACAACTGCCGCAAGACGAACGGCAGGATGCCGCCGTGGTTGTAGTAGTCGACCTCCACCGGCGTGTCGATGCGGCAGACGACCGTGAACGTCTTCTCGGCGCCATCGTCGGCGCGAACGCGGACGGTGAGGCGCTTGCCGGGCGTGAGCGCGCCGGCGATGCCTTCGACGTCATACGACTCCAGCCCGGTGAGCCCGAGCGTCTCGCGGTCCTGGCCGGGCTCGAACTGCAGCGGCAGCACGCCCATGCCGACGAGGTTGCTGCGGTGGATGCGTTCGTAGCTCTTCGCGATGACGGCGCGCACGCCCAGCAGCGCGGTGCCCTTCGCCGCCCAGTCGCGCGACGAGCCGGTGCCGTACTCGCTGCCGGCGATGATCATCAGCGGCACGCCCTCGTCGCGGTACTTCTCCGACGCGTCGAAGATCGGCATCACCTCGCCGTCCGGCAGGTGCTTCGTGACGCCGCCCTCCGTCCCGGGGGCGAGCAGGTTGCGGATGCGAATGTTGGCGAAGGTGCCGCGCACCATCACCTCGTGGTTGCCGCGGCGCGAGCCGTACGAGTTGAAGTCGTCCGGCGCCACCTCGTTCTGCATCAGGTACTTGCCGGCGGGCGTCGTCTTCGGGATCGATCCGGCCGGCGAGATGTGGTCCGTCGTGACGGAGTCGCCGAGCATGGCCAGCAGGCGCGCGCCCCGCACGTCGGCGGGCGGAGGCGGGTCGAGCGGCATGCCGTCGAAGTACGGCGGGCGCTTGATGTAGGTGGACACCGGGTTCCACTCGAAGCGCTCGCCCTGCGGGATGTCGAGGTCGCGCCAGTCGTCCTCGCCCTCGAAGACGTAGCGGTACTTCTCGCGGAACATCTCCGACTTCACGGAGCGCAGCGCCGCCTGCACGTCCGCCTGCGACGGCCACACGTCGCGGAGGAAGACGGGCGCGCCGTCCTTGCCGGTGCCGAGCGGTTCGTTGTGCAGGTCGATGTCCATCGTGCCGGCGAGCGCGTACGCAACGACCAGCGGCGGCGACGCGAGATAGTTCGCCTTGATCTCCTGCTGGATGCGCCCCTCGAAGTTGCGGTTGCCGGAGAGGATCGACGCGGCGACGAGGTTGCCTTCGCGGATCGCGTCGGAGATGTGCTGCGGCAGCGGACCGGAGTTGCCGATGCACGTCGTGCAGCCGTAGCCGACGAGATAGAAGCCGAGCGCCTCGAGGTACGTCGTGAGGCCGGCTTCGTCCAGGTAGTCGGTCACGACCTTCGAGCCGGGCGCGAGGCTCGTCTTCACCCACGGCTTCGACGTGAGGCCGCGCTCGACGGCGTTCTTCGCCAGCAGCCCCGCGGCGAGCATCACCTGCGGGTTCGACGTGTTCGTGCAGGACGTGATCGCCGCGATGACGATCGACCCATGCGTCAGTCCGAAGGATTGCGCGCCATCATGGCACGCGACCGGGGCGAAGGGGCTGGTTGCGGGCCGGCCATTCGCGCCGCCCTCAGCGACCCAGTTGCTGAGCCGCTGCGCGTCGACGCCGTTCGGCTGTCCTTCGAGCATCGCCACGAGGCTCTTGCGCCACTCGCGCTTCGCGTCCGCGACGCGCACGCGGTCCTGCGGACGCTTCGGTCCGGCGATGCTCGACTCGACATCGCCGAGGTCGAGATGCAGCGTGTCCGTGAAGAGCGGCTCGGGCGTGTCATCGGTGCGGAACAGGCCCTGCGCCTTTGTGTACGCCTCGACGAGCTGCACGAGCGGCTCGGGGCGGCCGGTGAAGCGCATGAACGCGAGCGTCTCGGCGTCGCACGGGAAGAAGCCCATCGTCGCGCCGTATTCGGGCGCCATGTTGGCGATCGTCGCGCGGTCCGGCAGCGGCAACGACGAGAGGCCGCTGCCGTAGAACTCGACGAACTTGCCGACGACGCCCTTCGCGCGCAGCATCTGCGTGACGGTGAGCACGAGGTCGGTCGCCGTCGTGCCTTCGCGCAGCGCGCCCGTGAGCTTGAAGCCGATCACCGCCGGCGTGAGCATCGGCATCGGCTGGCCGAGCATCGCCGCCTCCGCCTCGATGCCGCCGACGCCCCAGCCGAGCACACCGAGCCCGTTGATCATCGTCGTGTGCGAATCGGTGCCGACGAGCGTGTCGGGGTACGCGACGGTCGCGCCGTCCTCCTGCCGCTCGAACACGACGCTCGCCAGGTACTCGAGATTCACCTGGTGGACGATGCCGGTATCAGGCGGCACGACACGAAAGTTGTCGAACGCGTCCTGGCCCCAGCGCAGGAACTGATAGCGCTCGCGATTGCGCTCCATCTCGAGCTGAGCATTGAACAGAAACGCGCCAGCCGTGCCGAACTGATCGACCTGCACCGAGTGGTCGATGACCAGGTCTGACTGCTGGAGCGGGTTGATGCGGCGCGGATCGCCGCCCAGGTCTCGGATGGCATCGCGCATCGCGGCGAGATCGACGACGCAGGGGACGCCCGTGAAGTCTTGCATGAGGACGCGGGCCGGACGGAACTGCAGTTCTTTGTCGGCGGGGGCCTTCGGGTCCCAGGCGGCGAGCGCGGCCACGTCGTCCTTGGTAACGGACCGGCCGTCCTCGTTACGCAGCAGATTCTCGAGCAGGATCTTGAGCGAGAACGGCAGGCGCGAGACGTGGCCGATGCCGGCCTTCGCGAGGGCGTCGAGGCGGTAGACGTCGACGCTGCGGGCACCGACGGTAAGGGCGGCGCGGCTCTGATAGCTGTCCTTATGTGCGGGCATGGAGTGCTCCTTCGACGCCCGACGGGTCGCACGGAGGCGGCAGCGGACGCTCATCGACCTGCACCATTGTAGGGCGATACGACCTTATGCGGCGGCGACGCCACGGCGCCGCAAACCTTCGCCCGGCGGCCGGTGACGTCGGCGATTTTGGGGGGTTGAAAAGCTGCGCGGCTTGGCGCATGATGGGTGATAGGTGAAAGCAATAACACGTTAGGTAATTCACGCAATAGGTTTCACATGACGAACTCAACGGCTCAACCCGCCCACAAGGAAGCCGGTGGTGCCGGGCACCCCGCCTGGAGCTTCTTGACGAACTACGCAGTCGTGCTCGCTTACATTGCGCTGCACCCGGCCTCGACGGTCCGGATCATCGCCAGCGACGCGGGGATCACCGAGCGCGCCGCACTGTCGATCCTGCGAGATCTCGATGCAGAGGGCATCGTGCGACGGACGAGGAGCGGGCGGCGCAATACGTACTCGGTCGACTTCGGCCATTTGGGAGGGCTTCGGCGCGGCGGCACATCGACCCCGCTGACGCCGCGACCGTTCGTCGATGTCGTCATCAAGTTCTTGTTCGAGATCGCGGCCGAGCGTGTGTCAGAGGCGGGGCACGAGCCGCCGCGCATCGTGAAGGATGAGGATAGCGCTGCGCGCGCCGGATCGTGGGGCTTCTTCACGAACCACCTGCTGATCGTGCTCGCGATCGCGCGCGACGGGTCGCAGACGGTCCGCGATCTGGCGTCCGCCGCGGAGATCACCGAACGAGCGGCCGTCGCGATCCTGAGCCAGATGCGGGCGGAGCACATCATCGAAGCGCGCCGCGAAGGGCGCCGCAACAGCTACACGATCGATTTCGACGCGTTCCGGCGGTTCCGCGGGTGGACCTTCGACTCGTGGGAGATCCCGCCGCGCCTGATCGACGAGGCGACGAAGGGAATCCGGGCGCTCGCGCAGCGGTAGGCATCACCGGCCGTTTTCGGCCACCACCACTCTTTGTAGCGCCGCAGCCGGGCAGGGCGAGCCCTGCCCCTACTCGGCATGGCGCCCCCGCACGCAAGCGCCGCTAAGCCAGAGGACAACGGGCCAACAGGCTGCGCGCCTACATCCGTTCGGATAAGCTGATCCTCAACGACCCCACTCAATGTGTACACAGAGAGATCCGTGCATATGCGCATGTCGCGACTGTTCGGGAAGACGCTGCGGAACGCTCCAGCCGAGGCGGAGACGGCGAATCATCAGCTGATGCTGCGGGCGGGCCTGGTCCAGCAGCTCGCGGCCGGCATCTACAGCTACCTGCCGGTGGGCTGGCGCGTGATGCGGAAGATCGAGCAGATCATCCGCGAGGAGATGGACCGCGCCGGCGGGCAGGAAGTCGTGATGCCGGCGCTGCAGCCGGCGGAGCTGTGGGAGGCATCGGGCCGCGCGCAGACGATGGGCGACGTGCTCTTCCACCTGAAGGACCGCCGCGAGCGCGACTACGTGATCGGCCCGACGCACGAAGAGGTCGTCGTCGACCTGTTCAAGAAGCAGGTGCAGAGCTACCGCGACATGCCGCTGATGGTCTACCAGATCCAGACGAAGGCGCGTGACGAGGCGCGTCCGCGCGGCGGTCTCATGCGCGTGCGCGAGTTCACGATGAAGGACGCCTACAGCTTCGACGCGGACTGGGACGCGCTCGACGACAGCTACAAAGCGGCGCGCGCGGCGTACACACGCATCTTCGATCGCTGCGGCGTGCCGGCGATCCCGGTCCTCGCCGACTCCGGCGCGATCGGCGGCAAGGACAGCGAGGAGTTCATCTTCCTCACCGAGGTCGGCGAGGACACGATCCTGCTGTGTCCGGCGTGCGGCTACGCGGCAAACGCGGAGAAGGCCGACCACAAGAAGCACGAGGTCGAGTCGGAGGACCTGCTCCCGCTCGAAGAGGTCGCGACGCCGGGCCAGAAGACGATCGATGACCTGGTGAGCTTCCTGGGCGTGCCGCACTTCCGCACGCTAAAGGCGGTGTTCTACGAGGCCGGCGGCGCGCCGGTGTTCGTCGCGATCCGCGGCGACCTGGAGGTGAACGAGGCGAAGCTCCGCAACGCGTTGAAGGCGGTCGAGATCAAGCTGCTGGACGACGAGGGCGTGCGCAAAGCACGGGCTCGTCGCCGGCTCGGCGTCCCCGGTTGGGTTGAAGGGCATCAAGATCGTCGCTGACGATACGGCGCTCACGTCGTACAACCTCGTCGCCGGCGCGAACAAGCCGGACATGCACTACAAGAACGTGAACCACGGTCGCGACTGGACGGCCGACATCGTCACCGACATCTCGCTCGCGACGGCGGGGGCGGCGTGTTCGCGCTGCGGCGGCACGCTGCGAGACCAAGCGCGGCATGGAGATGGGCCACGTCTTCAAGCTTGGCACGGTGTACACCGAGCGTCTCGCGGCAACGTACACCGACGAGGCGGGCGATTCGAAGCCGGCGGTGATGGGCTGCTACGGCATCGGCGTGGGGCGCGTGTTCGCGGGCGCGATCGAGGCGAACCACGACGAGCGGGGCATCATCTGGCCGCCGGAGCTGACGCCGTACGACGTGCATCTCGTCGGCCTGGGTTTCGACAAGCCCGGTGTGCGCGAGAGCGCCGAGCAGGTGTACCAGCAGCTCGTCGATGCGGGCATCGACGTGCTGTACGACGACCGCGAAGACGGCTCGGCGGGCGTGAAGTTCAACGACGCCGATCTGCTGGGCATGCCGGTGCGCGTCACCGTCAGCCCGCGCAGCATCGAGAACGGCGGCGCCGAGCTGAAGCGCCGGACCGTGAAGGAGTCGGCGATAGTGGCGCTCGACGGCGTCGCCGGCGCCGTGCGGCAGCTCGCCGGCTAGAACGGCCCTTCTCGCTCGCGCGTGGTGATGTGGAGGTCGAGGATGACGGTCGCACTACGCTCACTGATTTGCGTTCTGGCGCTGACGTTCGTAGTGATCGTGGGCGCGCCCCGTAGCGGGCCCCTGGATCCCGGCGTGGTCGCTGCCGCCGACTGTAACAAGGTCGCGGTGCCGGAAACGCTACAGAGCCTCGTCGACAGCGCGGCTGCGGGCGACGTGATCTGCATGGCGCCGGGCGTCTATCGCGGGCCCGTGACGTTCCAGAACAAGCACGGCGTGACGCTTCGTGGTTCGGGCACACACATAAGCATCGTCGCCGGCGGCGAGAAGGATTCGATGCTGGTGTTCGAGAGCAGCGATCTGACGTTTGAAGACTTCACGCTGTACTACGGGCACCCGTCGAACGCGTACGTCTCCCACAGCCAGAACATCGCATTCCGACGCATGGACGTCGGTGGCGGTGGAATCGGCATCCACTACGACGTCAACAGCATCGGCGTCATCGCCGACTCGTTCGTGTACGCGATGGACGGCGACGGCATCCTCATCCGCCGCGGATCGAACGCGAGCGTGGAGCGTAACTGGGTGTTCAAGAACGGCGGCGTCGGCGTGTCGACCGTCGGTGAGACGGCGAACACCTCGATCACGCGCAACATCATCTCCGACAACAAGGGGCCGGGCGTGTTCGCCGGGCAGACACCGTGCGCGCTGCTGCCGCCGGGGTTCGTCGAGGTGCCGAACTGCTACCTGGTGAACCTGCAGGCGTTCGTAGGGACGGCGAACATCATCCTCGACACCAACCTCATTCAGTCCAGTAACAGCACGGGCATCGTCATGTTCCCGGGGACGCACGGCACGTTTCGCAACAACCACATCTGGCGGAACCACCTGAGCGGGCTCTTCGTGTGGGGCGCGCAGATCTCATCGGACAACGACGAGTTCGACGGGAACGATGAGCACGCGATCGAGTTCCGGGCGTACCCAGACCCGCTGAAGTACGGACAGGTCGGGCACGACTTCCCGGTGCGAGCGGTCGGCACGATCAACGGCGCCGACATCCACGATACGGTGGTGCTGCCGGAGAACCGCAGGCTGGGTGGTGGCGTGCTGGCGCAGGGCGCGAACCTGGATGTCTCGAATTCGCACATCCACGGCAACCGCGGCATCGGCGTGTCGTACGTCAACACGTCTCTGGGGACGATCTCGCGGAACCGGATCGACGGCAACCGCGGCTCGGCGATCTGTATCTTCAAGGCGGGGAACGTGGTCGCGACGGACAACACCATCCGCGACAACAGCGTCGATGACGTCGGCGTGTGCGACGAAACGACGCCGTAGGGTTCAGCGTAGAAGCGTGGAGTCGGAGCTGACATGCGGATCAAGCGAATCCACCACCTGACGATCGCCGTGCGTGACCTCGAGGGCGCGCGGCTCACGTTCGAGCAGCTGTTCGACGTTCGAGGCGGGGATACGGTCGACGTTGCGGCGTTCGGGGTGCGCGCGGCCGACGTGCCGATCGGCGACGACGTGCTGCAGCTCGCGTCTCCGAGCGATGCCGACAACCCGGTGATGCGGTTCCTGGAGCGCAAGGGCGAGGGCTTCTACAACCTCGCGCTGGAGGTCGAAGGCCTCGACGAGACGGTGCGCGAGCTGGCGTCGCAGGGCGTGCGCGTAAGCGAGCCGGTCGAGCTGGAGCCGGGCGTGCGGTCGGCGTTCGTGACGATGGCGGCCACGCACGGCCTGAGCGTGCAGCTGGTGGAGGTCGCAAGTGCGACTGATCAGCCGGTCAGCGTGTCAGCTGCTCAAGGCGAGCCCGAACCCGTGCCGCATCGCGTCATCGAGGACGAGCCTCTGCCGGAGGAAGCCCCGCCATCGCCGCGGCAGCAGTTGCTGGATCTGACGCCGGACGAGTGGTCGGACGTGGACTGATGCGCGGCCGTACCGCGTGCATCCCGTTTTCCCCGCGCTGAGGCGGTGCTATGATCGGCGAACCGCGTCCGTAACGGGCGCGCCGGAGGTGAGTCATGCCGCAGCAGTTCAAGGGCGTCATCGGACGCTCGGTCAGCGAATCGACGCCGTCGTGGCCGGAGCCGGTACGCGCGCGAGAGGGCGCGCCGAACGTGCTGTATGTCGTCCTCGACGACGTGGGCTACGGGCAGATCAGCTCCTTCGGCGGCCTATGCGAGACGCCGAACCTCGACAAGCTCGCGGCAAACGGCCTGCGCTACGCCAACTTCCACACGACGGCGCTCTGCTCGCCGACGCGCACGTGCCTGCTCACCGGGCGCAACCACCACTCGAACGCGATGGCCAGCATCGTCGAGAACGCGTCGGGGTTCCCCGGCTACAACGGCGAGATACCGTTCGAGAACGGCTTCCTTTCCGAGATGCTGACGCCGCACGGCTACGCGGCGTACGCCGTCGGCAAGTGGCATCTGACGCCGCACTTCGAGATGAACATGGCGGCGCGCAAGGACCGCTGGCCGCTGGGCCGCGGCTTCGAGCGCTACTACGGCTTCATGGGCGGTGACACGAACCAGTGGCACCCGGACCTGGTCTACGACAACCATCCGATCGAGCCCCCGCGCACGTACGAGGAGGGCTACCACCTCACCGAGGATCTGGCCGACCGCGCGATCGAGTTCCTCACGGACCTGAAGAACGTCGCGCCGGAGAAGCCGTTCTTCCTCTACTTCTGCACGGGCGCCGCGCACGCGCCGCACCACGCGCCGAAGGAGTGGATCGAGAAGTACCGCGGCAAGTTCGACATGGGCTGGGACAAGGCGCGCGAGCAGATCTTCGAGCGCCAGAAGGCAGATGGGTATCGTGCCGCCCGGCACGCAGTGCACCGAGCGGCCGCACTGGATCCCGGACTGGGACACGCTGTCGGCCGACGAGAAGCGGCTCTACGCGCGGATGATGGAGGTGTTCGCCGGCTTCATGTCGCACACCGACCACCACATCGGGCGCGTGATCGACTTCCTCGAGCGGATCGGCGAGCTCGACAACACGATCGTCGTCGCGCATCTCCGACAACGGCGCGAGCGCGGAGGGCGGGCCGCACGGATCGCTCAACGAGGCGAACTTCTTCAACCGCGTGCCGGAGACCGTCGCGGAGAACCTGGCGAAGATCGACGAGCTGGGCGGACCGAACACGTTCAACCACTACCCGTACGGCTGGACGTGGGCGGGCAATACGCCGTTCCAGCGCTGGAAGCGCGAGGTACACGAAGGCGGCGTCGCCGACCCGTGCATCGTCCACTGGCCGGCCGGCGTGAAGGCGCGCGGCGAGGTCCGGCGGCAGTACGCTGCACGCCGTCGACGTATCGCCGACGGTGCTCGACATCCTCGGCATCGAGCCGCCGGCTGCGATCAAGGGCGTGACGCAGTCGCCGATCCAGGGCAAGAGCTTCGCGCACACGCTCGCCGAGCCCGATGCGGCGAGCAAGCACGAGACGCAGTACTACGAGATGCTCGGCAACCGCGCGATCTACCACCGACGGCTGGAAGGCCGTGACGTATCACGGCACCGAGGGGATGATCTACGACGGCGTCACCGACCCCTCCAAGCCGTTCGACGAGGACGTGTGGGAGCTGTACCACGTCGAGGAGGACTTCTCGGAGAGCCACGACCTGGCGGCCGAGTATCCCGGAGAAGCTGCGCGAGCTGCAGGACATCTGGTGGATCGAGGCCGCGAAACACAACGTGCTGCCGCTCGACGCGCGCAGCATCGGCCGCGCGCTCGGCCGGCCGCGATTCAGCGCCGGCCGCACCAAGCGTTTCGTGTACTACCCCGGCGGCGCGCCGATCGAGATGGCGGCGGCGGTGAACACGAAGAACCGGTCGCACACGATCACCGCCGAGGTCGAGATCCCCGAGGGCGGAGCGGAGGGCGTGCTGGTCGCCGACGGCGGCCGGTTCGGCGGCTACTCGCTCTACGTGCGCAACCGCAGGCTCTGCTACTCGTACAACTTCCTCGGCAAGGCGGTGTGGACGTTCACGTCGGACATCGAGGTGCCCGCCGGCAAGGGCACGCTCGGGTGCGGGTTCGAGAAGACCGGGCCGCAGCCGTTCGGGCCGGGCGGCGTGCTCCGGCTGTACATCAACGGGCAGGCGTGCGGCGAGGGGCAGATCCCGCGCACGGTGCCGTTCATGTTCGGGCTGGGCGTCGGATTCCAGGTCGGGCGCGACGAGGGCAACCCCGTGACGAACGACTACACCTCGCCGTTCCGGTTCACCGGTACGCTGCGGCGCCTCATCGTCGACCTCTCGGGCCCCGAGCCCCCGCGCGACCTCGAGCAGGAGGCGCGGATCGAGATGGCGCGGCAGTAGCAGACGTGCGAGGCTGCGCGGATTCTCGTCGCACGTCGCGGCAAGCTCTGATGAACCCTCGACGCTTATCGGACCGCGACGCCTGACCTGTGCTTCGCCAGCACTTCGCCGTAGAGGTCCAGCGTGATCTTCGCGGTGCGCTCCCACGTGAAGTTCGTGCGGATGTGCTCGCTCGCGGCGGCGCCCATGCGGGCGCAGCGCTCCGGATCGGCGAGCAGCGAGCGGATGGCGGCCGCCAGCGCGTCGGGGTCGCCGGGCGGGACGAGGATGCCCGTGCGGCCGTCCTCGATGAACTCCGGGAACGCGCCGGCCGTCGTCGCGATGACGGCGGCGCCGCACGCCATCGCCTCGGCCGCGGGCAGGCCGAAGCCTTCGTAGAGCGACGGCGAGACGACGATCTGCGCGCTGTTGTAGAGCCGCACCAGCTCGTCGGTCGAGAGCCGCGGGATGTACTCGACGAAGCGCTGCAGGCCGTGCTTCCACACGAGCGGCGGCACGACCTTCATGTCCTTCGGCTTCTTGTCCTTGAACAGCAGACGGAAGTCGGTGTCGTGCTGCAGCCGCGCGCAGGCTTCGATGAGGAACTTCGCGCCCTTGTTGCGATCCTCGGAGTCGCCGACGAAGAGGATCGTGCCCGGCACGCGCGCGGCGTCGGGCAGCGGGTGCATCACGTCGTGGTCGACGCCGTACGGCGTCTGGCGGATGTGTTCGAGCGGGATGTCCATCGACGCGCTGACGCTCTGCGCGGAGTTGCGCGAACCCGTGAAGATCATGTCGATGCCGTTCGCGACGATCGACTGCATGCGGCCCGGGAACCAGATCTCGCGCGAGATGCGGCGGGCGAGCGTCTTCGCCTCGCGCAGGTTGTTCGCCTTGTCGATGGCGAGCGGGTGGTGCAGCGACGCGACGACCGGCTTGCCCATCAGCTTCTTCATGGCGAGGATGCCGTAGCCGAGCGTCTGGTTGTCGTGCACGAGGTCGAACGGCCCGTACTCGCGCTCGATCTCGGCGAGCTTCCGGTACGCGCGCACGCTGAACGAGAAGAACAGCGAGCCGAGCGATACGCGCGTCGACGCGAACTCGTAGAAGTTCCAGGGGTGCAGGAACGCCTGCGGCGCGGCGTCGTACGCGTGCTCGTCGCGGCCGTCGAGAAACGCCCACAATGTGTACGTGTGCAGCTTGTGGTGCACGACGCCGTCGGCGAGCCGCGGGTACGGCCGCCCGGAGATGACGTGCACTTCGTGGCCGAGCTTCACCAGCTCACGCGTGATGTAGTGCAGGTACACGCCCTGCCCGCCCGAGTACATGTTGCCCTGGTACATGATGAAGACGAGC